>CP116227.1:0-1200000 GCA_038184435.1 Nocardioides alkalitolerans
CCTCGCCCCCGGGGCCCTCGAGACGCTGCGCACCACCGTGCTGCTCGTCGTCCCGGCGGGCATCACCGCGCTCCTCATCGCCTCGCTGCTGGCCTGGATCAACGAGCGCACCGACGCCCGCATCGGCGCACTGGCCGACGTGACCCCGATCCTCCCGATGTTCATCCCGCCCGTCGCGGGCGCGATCGGCTGGGTGTTCCTCGCCGCCCCGAGCGCCGGGCTGCTCAACGGCGCCATCGAGGGCTTCTTCGGCTGGTTCGGGATGGACGTCGACGGCCCGCTCGACATCTTCACGTGGCAGGGCCTCTTCTTCGTCTACGTGCTCGACCTCGTGCCGTTCGCCTACATCACGCTGGCCGCCGGGTTCCGCAACCTCGACCCGGTCGCCGAGGAGGCCGCCCGCATCAGCGGCGCCGGGCCCCTGGAGACCTTCCGCCGTGTGACGCTGCCCAGCCTCGGACCGTCGTTGGCGGCGCGCTGCTCATCGTGATGGCCATCGGGTTCGCGCTCTTCTCGACCCCGGTGGTGATCGGCACGCAGGCGGGCGTCGACGTGCTGTCGGTCGAGATCGTCGAGGGCGATGACCCGCTCGTTCCCGGCCGACGAGGCGAAGGCCCTCGGCCACGGCGTCCTGCTGCTCGGCATGGTGACCATCGCCTGGCTCCTCCAGCGGCGCCTCGTGCGCTCGACGGGCCACGCCACGGTCGGCGGCAAGGGCCTCAACTCCCAGCCGACCCGCCTCGGCGCGTTCCGCCACGTCGCGCGGTTCGTGATGGTGCTCTACCTGCTCGGCGCCAGCGTGCTGCCGATCCTGGCCCTCGTCGTCGTCTCCCTCGAGCGCTACTGGACCGCCTCGATCCCGTGGGGCAGCCTCACCCTCGACAACTACCGCGCGCTCCTCGACAGCGCCATCGTGGTCGAGGCGCTGCGCAACAGCGTCGTCGTCGGTGTCACCTGCGCGACGATCGGCATGGCCCTGGCCGCGATCGTCGCCCGCATGACGCACGGCGAGACGTCCCGCTGGGCGGGCGTCGTGGAGGCCGTGACGCGCATCCCGGCGGCGGTGCCGATCCTGGTGCTGACGCTGGCGTTCATCGCGGCGTACCTGGGGGAGCCGTTCCGCCTCGGCGGCACGACGCTGCTCCTCGTCATCGCCTACACGGCCATCTTCTTCCCCCACGCGGTCGTCAACGCGACGTCGGCGTACCTGCAGGTCGGTCCCCAGCTCCGCGAGGCCGGAGCGGTGTTCGGGGTCTCGGAGGGCCGCACGTTCTGGCGCATCCAGCTGCCGCTGATGCTGCCGGGCCTGACGTCGGGCTGGGCGTTCCTGTTCGTGCTGGTCGCGGGCGACGTCACCGTCGCCTCCCTGCTGGCGGGTACCGGCAACCCCGTCGCGGGCTTCGTCATCCTCGACCGCTACAACACCGGCACCTACCCGCCGCTCGCCGCGATGGCCGTCATCACGACCCTCCTCACGACCGTGGTCGTGGGGGTCGCGCTCGGGCTGGCGCGCTGGCAGCGCTCCCGGGCGACCTCCGGCGTACGGCGGCGCGCAGGTCTCGCCGTACCCGACCCGTCCGCCCCGCCCGTCACCCACTGACCCCCGCCGACCTCACCGGCCCCTACTGAAGGAGCAGCACCATGACCGACCCCAGCACGCTCTCCGCCGAGCAGCGGCTCGCCCGGCTCGAGGACCGCGCCGCGATCCAGGAGCTCGGCGTCCTCTACGGCTACGTGATGGACGAGCGCGACGAGAAGGGCATCCGGCAGATCTTCGCCCCCGACGCCCGGCTGACCTCCGCCGACGGGGTGTTCGCGGCGACGGGGATCGACGAGATCGTCGAGACCTACCTGGGCCGCTTCAAGGCCCTCGGCCCCACGAACCACTTCTCCCACGGGCACGTCGTGCGCTTCGGCGACGACCCCGACCGCGCCCGCGGCCTGCTGGCCAGCCACGCCGAGGTGTCCCGCAACGGTACGGCGATGCAGGTGGCGCTGCGCTACAAGGACGAGTACGTCCGCAACGACGGACGCTGGCAGTTCGCGGCGCGCGAGATGAGCTACATGTACTACCTGCCCATCGAGCAGCTCTCCCAGCTCGGCGACCGCAACAGCGTGCGGGCGTACGGCGACGAGCGACCGTCCGACTGGCCCGAGGCGCTCTACGCGGAGACCGGCAGCTCCTGGCTGCACGCCTACCTCTGAGCCGAGGCCCTAGGGTGGCGGGCGTGAAGGACGTCCTGGTCGTGATCGCCGCCGCCTTCTGGACCGTCGTGGCCGGCGTTGCCGGCTACCAGCTCGGGGGGCGCGGGCTGCCGGGCCTCCTGGTCCTCCTCCTCGTGATCGTGGTGGGAGTCGGTGCGGCCCTGCGGTTGCGTCTGAGGGAACGTCCCGTCGTCCGGGACCTCGCCGGCCCGGCGGCGGCCGTCATGGACGCCCTTGCCTCGGCTGCCGCGGAGCGGGAGAAGGTGCGCGAGCGTCCCGCCCCCGGCGTCCTCCTGGTGAAGACCTCGATGAGCACGTGGTCGTGGGGGTCGGTCTGGCGCTTCGAGGTGCTGCCCGGCGGCGCTGACGATGGCGGCGCGAGCACGCGGGTCGTGGCCACGATCCACCGCCGCGGCAGCGTCGTCGCGGGTGTGACCGAGCTGCGCAAGGTCCACGCCCTCCTGGACGTCGCCGAGCAGTGTCTGGAGGACGGCCGGGTCGCGGGGGTCGAGCGACTCGACTGACCTCTCGGAGCCGCCCCACCCGGAGAAGGAGAACGCGGACCGGACGGGCGTGCGCCTCGGCGTGTCGCCCCGACCGGTCCGCGTTTTCTTTCCCCAGGTCGTGGCGCTGTCCGCGTTTTCTCTCCCGCACCGGACCGGCACCCGGACCCGCGCGGGGGCCCCGCGCTAGATGCTCCGCCCCGGCCGGTACGCCGGCAGCCCGGCCAGCATCACGACGGCGAGGGCGAGCATGACGCCGTACCCGGCGCCGAAGCCCCCCGTGAGGTCGCGGAGCACCCCCAGCACCAGCGGGCCGAGGGCGCCCGCGAGGTAGGCGACGAGGATGACCATGGCGCCGAGCCGGGCGCCGTCCGCCTGCGTGTGGGTGACGTCGGTGATGAGCACCAGGCCCAGGGCCGATCCGCCGCCGACACCCATGCCGAAGAGGGTCATGGTCGGGAGGGCGAGGCCCACGGGGTCGACGAGGAGCATGACGATGCCGACGACGGTGCAGCCGAGCACGATCCCGAGCAGCGGGCGTCGGTCGCGGGTGTGGTCGGCGAGGGCGGGCAGCCCCAGCATGGTGACGACCTGCACGACCTGGAAGACCACGAACATCGACGCCGCCTCCTGGGGCGCGAGGCCGTGGCTGACGTAGAGCGGCGTGATCCAGGCCAGGCCGCTGAAGCCGATGACCATCTGCGAGGTGGTGAAGGCGACGACGAGCCATGCCGTGGTCGACCGCCAGGGCATGCGGTGGTCGACGAGGACGGCGGCGGCCGGGTCGACCGCGTCGCGGCGGGGGCCGCGCAGGGCCGGGGTGAGCAGCAGCCAGAGCGCGGCCGTGGCGGCGCTGACGGCGCCCCAGAAGGCGAGGGCGGGCCGCCAGCCGCCGAGGCCGGCGGACAGCGGCACCGCCGTGCCGGCCGCCACGGCCACGCCGAGCGCGAGGCCGGTCGAGTAGATGCCGGTGGTGAGTCCCCGGATGCGGGGGAGGTGGTGGGCGATCAGTGCCGGCATGAGCGCCGAGCAGCCGCCCATCGCGGCCCCGGCGAGCGCCGCGCTGCCGAACAGCAGCGGCGCGCCCAGGGGCGCGAGGCGCAGGAGCCCGGCCAGCGCGAGCACCAGCATGAGCAGTCCCGTCGCGAGCTCCGACCCGATCCGTGCCGCCAGCCGTTGCCCGAACGGCGCGGAGAGACCCATGCAGGCCACGGCCACCGACGTCAGCAGCCCGGCCTCGGTGCTGGACAGCCCGAGGTCGCGGTCGATCTCGTCGATGAGGGGCGGCAGGGATCCCATCGTCGCCCGCAGGTTGAGCCCGACGACCGCCACGAGGCCCACGACGACCGCCACGGGCAGGCGGGAGGGGCGCGGGGCGTCGAGGTCCCGCGCGGGGGCCGGGGCGGGGAGCGGTGCCTCGCTCACCCCGCGGGCTCGAGGGTCCGCGCCCCCTGGGCCTCGGTGACGGCCGTGCGGAAGTCGAGCATGCGCTTGGCGAGGCCGAGGAGCACGACGCCGACGAGCAGGCCGTCGCGGTCGTGGTAGCCGACCGCCGCCTCCCCGTGGAGGTCGCCGTCGAGCACCCGCACGTCGTCGTGGCCGAGGTGCGGCACGCCGAAGGACTGCAGCCGCACGCCGTACTGCTCGCTCCAGAACGTCGGCAGCGGCGCGAACGGCTTCTCCGGGACCGGTGCCTCGCCGCGGATCCCCGCGAGCAGGCTCGCCGCCGCGTGGGCGGCCATGTCGGTCGGCATCGTCCAGTGCTCGACGCGCAGCGGGGCGTCGCCGTAGCCCGCCACCGGGAAGCGGGCGACGTCCCCGACCACGACGACGTCGAGGACCGGGGTGCCGTCACGCAACGGGTGCAGGTCGGCGTCGCACCGCACGCCGTTCGCGAGGTCGAGACCGGTCCCGGCGAGCGGCTCGACGTTGGCCTGCGAGCCGACGGCCTCGACGATCACGTCCGCGGCGATGCTGGCCCCGTTGTCGAGCACCACCTCGAGGTGCTCGCCGGCGTCCTCGATCGCGGCGACCGAGCGGCCGAGCGCGAACCGCACGCCGTGGGCCTCGTGCCGACGCTGCACCTCGCGGGCCACGAGGTCGCCCAGGGGGCGCTGCAGCGGCGCGGCGAGCGGCTCGACCACCGTGACCTCGCAGCCGAGGGTCACCGCGGTCGCGGCGACCTCGCAGCCGATGAACCCGCCGCCCACGACGACGACGCGGGCGCCGGGCGCCAGCTCGGGGGCGAGCCGCTCGGCGTCCTCGATCGTGCGCACGGCGTGGCGCCAGCGCAGCTCGCCGCCGAGGTCGAGCCGCCGCGAGCGGACGCCCGTGGCGACGACGAGGCCGTCCCAGTGCACCTCCTCGCCACCGTCGAGCCGCACGACGTGACCGTCGAGGTCGACGGAGGCGACGCGGGTGCCGAGGCGCCACTCCACGCCCTCCGCCGTGGCGGGCCGCTGGCGGAAGGGCAGGCGGTCGCGCGCCATCGTGCCGCGCAGCACCTCCTTCGACAGCGGCGGCCGGTTGTAGGGCGCGTGCTGCTCCTCGCCGATCACGAGGAGACGGCCGGTGTGCCCCGCCGCGCGCAGCCGCTCGGCGGCGCGGAGGCCGGCGAGACCGGCACCGACGACGACGATCGTGCTCTCCAGGGATGTGGCCGATGTGGTCACGGGACGCTCCTTCGCAGGGGGGTACGGCGGGGGTCAGGCGGGTGCCGGCACGCGCGCCGCGGCACGGCCCGCGCGGTAGCCGAAGACCATCGCCGGGCCGAGGGTGCCGCCGGCACCGCCGTAGACCATGCCGGTGGGCGCGGCCATGACGTTGCCCGCGGCGTACAGGCCCTCGATGACGGCGCCGTCGACGTCGAGCACGGCACCGTCGACGTCCGTGCGCGGGCCGCCCTTGGTGCCGAGCGTCGAGCTGAGCAGCTCGACGGCGTAGAACGGGCCCTCGTCGAGGGGGCCGAGGGTCGCGCCGCGGCCCGGGTACTGCGCGCGGTCGCCGCACCACCCGTCGTACGCGCTGTCCCCGCGCCCGAAGTCGTCGTCGTGCCCGGCGGCGACGAGCCCGTTCCACCGGGCGACGGTCGCCTCGAGGGCGTCCGGTGGCACGCCGATGACGGCGGCGAGCCCAGCGAGGGTGTCGGCGCGGTGCACGACGTCCGGCACGGGGGCGCCCGGGGCGTTGCCGAAGCAGCCGTAGCGCGTGGCGAAGCCGTGGTCGAAGACGAGGTGCGCGGGCTGGTTGGCGTAGCGGAAGCTGGTCGGGTCGAACGCGTGGAAGGCGCCGCCGAGCGCGTTGTAGTTGGCGGCCTCGTTGGTGAACCGCACCCCCTGGTCGTTCACCATGATCGAGCGGGGGAGCGTGCGCTCGCGGAGCACGAGGAAGACGTCGTGGCCGCCGTCGGCGCGACGGTCGCCCAGACGCACCACGGGCACCCACCACGCCTCGCGCATGTTGCCCAGCCGGGCGCCGACGCGCATCGCCATCCGCAGTCCGTCGCCCGTGTTGGTCGGCACGCCCGGCGGGGCGGTCATCGGACCACGGAGGAAGTCGCGCACCAGGTCGGCGTCGTGCTCGAACCCGCCGGTCGCGAGCACCACCGCGCGGGCGTGCACGCGGCGTACCGGTGCGTCGGGGGCGTGGGCGTCCTGCAGCTCGACGCCCACGACGCGGTCGTCCTCGGTGAGCAGGCGGGTCGCCCGCCATCCCGTCTCCGGGACGGCGCCCCGGTCGAGACAGCCCGCGAGCAGGCTGCCGACGAGGGCGCGGCCGAGCCCCTCGAGCCCCGCGGACTCGCGACGCGCGAGCTCGTCGGGTGCGATGACGCCGGTGCCACCGCCGGTCGGGGTGTCGGAGACGTTCATGCGGCGGGGGGTGCCGACGACGCGGTCGCTCCAGCCGGGCACCGCGTCGAAGGAGAAGAGGGCGGGCTCCAGGGAGCGGCCGCCCTGCGGCTTCCCGCCGGGGTGCTCGGGGTGGTAGTCGGGGAACCCCGCCACGAGCTGGAGGTGCAGCGGCGTCGCGGTCTCGATCCAGTCGACGACCTCGTCCACGGAGTCCACGAAGGCCGCGGCGAGCTCCGGCAGGATCATGTCGTGGGAGAGGGCGCCGAGGTAGGCGAGCGCGTCCTCCCGCGAGTCCGCCACCCCGGCGGCGCGGGCGGCCGGGTTGGCCGGCAGCCACACGACCGCGCTCGAGAGCGCCGTCGTGCCACCGATCTTGTCCGCCTTCTCGACGAGGGCGACGCGCGCGCCGGCGTCCGCCGCGGCGAGCGCGGCGGTGAGGCCGGCCGCGCCGGTGCCGAGCACGACGACGTCGACCCGCTCCGTCCCCGTGGGCTCCGTGGTCTCCGTGGGCTCCGTGGACTCCGTGGACTCGGTGGGTTCCGGGGGCACGGCGTCCCTCAGCCCTGGTCGGAGTGCGCCGTGGCGTCGGGGGCGAGCAGCCGCGGCCCCGGCGTGAACGTGGCGGGGATGCTCTGCCAGCCGGTGTTCGTGCCCTGGTGCGGGTAGCGGACGAGCTTGTCGACGTCCACGACGTAGTCGCCCATGCGGCCGAGGATCTGCGAGAGCAGCTCCTTCGCCATCGCGCGGCCGAGGTTGGAGCCCGCGCAGCGGTGGGCGCCGATGCCGAAGGCGGTGTGGCGGTTGGGCCAGCGCTCGATGTCGATCTCGTCGGGCGCGTCGAACTGGGAGGCGTCGCGGTTGGCCGACCCCCAGGCGATGAGCACGCGGTCGCCCTCCTGCATCGCGGCGCCCTGGAACTCGACGTCCTTGGTCACGGTGCGGGCGAGCGCCTGGGTGGGGGAGAAGAAGCGGAGGAACTCCTCGAGCGCCCGCTCGAGCTTCTCGGGGTGGTCGATGAGGTCCTGGCGGACGTCCTGGTGCTGGTAGAGCCAGACGACGGTGTTGCTGACGAGCGACGCGGTGGTGCCGACGCCGCCGGAGAGCAGCAGGTCGACCATCGCGAAGACCTCGTCGGCGGTCACGGGGCGGCCGTCGACCTCCTGCTGCACGAGGTAGCTGATGATGTCGTCGGTCGGCGCGGCGGTGCGCTCGGCGATGACGCCGCGCGTGACCTCCTCCAGCATCGGCAGGTCGACCTTGACGGCCTGGTCGAACTCCTCGGTCCCGGGGACCGCGACGAGGAGGGCGTGGAACGCCGTGGCGTAGGTCTTCCAGTGCTCGATGGGCAGGCCGAGCCAGTCGACGGTCACGATGGCCGGCACGCCGATGACCGAGGTCATGTCGCAGGAGCCGGTCTCGATGATGTCGTCGATGAAGGCCGTCACGAAGTGCTTGACGATCTTCTCCATGCGGTCGACGGCGGCGGGCGCGGTGATCGGGTTGATCAGCTTGCGCCACTTCTTGAACTCGGGCGGGTCGACCTCGATGGGGATGTGGAACGGCGCCGGCGTCTTGGGGATGACCACCGAGAGGCCTTCGCCGCCCGACGAGTTGCGCGCCGACGAGAACGTGTAGTCGTCGCGCGCCGCCTCGAAGACCGCGTCGTAGCCGGACAGCACCCAGTAGCCTCCGTGGGCGTCCGTCCAGGCCACGGGGTGCTCCTCGCGGAGCTTCCGGTAGGAGGCCGCCGGGTCCTCCGAGTGCGTCTCGGAGTTGTGGTCGAAAGTGACCACGGGGGTGCGTGCGGCTGTCTCGGTCATCGTCGCGTTCCTTCGTCCTCGGGTCGATCACGGGGTCGATCTGGGGTCTTCCGCCGAATGTGATCATGGTTATACTCGATTGCGACGATGTCAACCGCATCACACTCGGACGGACCCCCAGGAGGATCGCCATGCACGTGAAGGTCGACGACGACCGTTGCCAGGGCCACGGCCTCTGCCGCATCAGCGCCCCGGACCTCTTCTTCGCCCGCGAGGAGGACGGCAACGCCTACGTGAAGAGCGAGACCGTGCCCCCCGGCCGCGAGGACGACGCGGCGATGGCGGCCGACAGCTGCCCCGAGCTCGCCATCGAGGTCGACTGACGGTGCTGCGGCTCGGCTCGGGGTCGGCCTACGCCGACGACCGGCTCGACGCCGTCGCGGCCATGGCGGCGAGCGGCCGGGTCGCCTACCTCGGCTTCGACTGCCTCGCCGAGCGCACGATGGCGCTCGCGCAGGTACGCCGCCGAGCTGACCCAGCGACCGGCCAGGACCGGCGGATCGCGCGCCTCGTGCCGCTGCTCGCGGACTACCTCGCCGCCGGCGGCAAGGTGGTCGGCAACTTCGGCGCGGCCCACCCCGAGGCCGCCCGCGACGACTTCGCGCGGGCGCTGGCCGAGGTCGGCGTGCCCGGCGTGCGCATCGGGGTCGTGCACGGCGACGACGTCCGCGCGCTCGTGCAGGACCTCGACGCGGAGCTGCCCGAGCTCGGCACCACCGTGCGCGCGCTCGGCGACCGGGTCGTCTCGGCCAACGCCTACCTCGGTGCCGACGGGATCGTCGACTGCCTGCGCGAGGACGCGCAGATCGTGCTCGGCGGCCGTCTCGCCGACCCGTCGCTGTTCGTGGGCCCGATCTGCCACGAGCTGGACTGGTCGCTCGACGACTGGGACCGCGTCGGACACGCGACGATGGTCGGCCACCTCCTCGAGTGCGGGGTGCACTCGACGGGCGGCAACTACGAGGACCCGCCCTACCGGGTCGTGCCGCGTCCCCACGACCTGGGCTTCCCGATCGGCGAGGTCGGTGACGGCGAGGTCGTCGTGACGAAGCTCCCCGGGACCGGCGGACTGGTCGACGCGATGACGACCAAGACGCAGCTCTACTACGAGATCCACGACCCCGCGGCGTACCTCACCCCCGACGTCACCGCCGACTTCACCGGCCTCGAGGTCACCGACCTCGGGGACGACCGGGTGCGGGTCACCGGCGCCCGCGGTCGCCCTCGCCCCGACACCCTCAAGGTGCTCGTCGGGGTCGACCAGGGCTGGCGGGCGACGGGGGAGATGTCGTACGGCGGGCCCGGGTGCGTCGAGCGCGCCCGGCGCGCCGCCGAGGTGCTGCGCGCCCGGCTCGCGCCGTACGACGCGGAGATCGACGAGCTGCGCATCGACCTCCACGGGGTGGACGCCCTCTTCGGGGGCCGGGCGCCGGGGGGCTCCCCGGCCGAGGTGCGGCTGCGGCTCGCGGTGCGCACGACCTCGCTCGACGTGGCGCGCACGGCGGCCCACGAGACCGAGCTGCTCTACTTCGGACCCGCGGGCGGGGGCGGCAACACCAGCTCCGTCGTGCCGGCCCTCGGGGTCACCCCGGCGTACGTGCCCCGTGGGCTCGTGCCCGTCACCACGGAGGTGGGAGTCGCATGAGGCTCCGCGAGATCGCCGCCAGCCGCTCCGGCGACAAGGGCGACGTCAGCAACGTCTGCGTCTTCGCCTACGACCCGGCGCACTACCCGCTCCTCGTCGAGCACCTCACCGCCGAGCGGGTCGCGGCCCACTTCGGCGACCTGGTCGAGGGCGCGGTCACCCGCTACGAGCTGCCGCTCGTGCACGGGCTCAACTTCGTGCTCGACCGCGCGCTCGGCGGCGGGGTGTCGATGACGCTGCGCGCCGACCCGCACGGCAAGGCGTTCCAGTCGCTCGTGCTCGACCTGGAGCTGCCCGACCCCGCCCCGGCAGCCGACGCAGGGGTCGGCGCAGGGGTCGGCGCGGGCGCCGACGTCCGGCTCCCCGACACGACCCGCACGACGCTCGTCGACGGCGTCTGGCGCGCCGGCCGGGGCGACGTCGTGACGAGCACCGACCCCGCGACGACGCGGGAGCTGGCCCGCTGGGCGGGGAGCTCGACCGCCCAGGTGGACGACGCCGTCGCCGCGGCCCGGCGCGCATTCGACGCCGGCACGTGGCGCGGCCGCCCGCCCGCCGAGCGCGCGGCGGTGCTGCGGCGTCTCGCCGACCTGCTGACGGAGCACCAGGAGGAGCTGGCCCGCCTCGTCGTCGCGGAGGTGGGCTCGCCGATCACGCTGGCCCGCACGCTGCAGACCGCGACCCCCGCGGCGAACATCGCCTGGGCGGCGGAGAAGGCCGCGTCGGGGCCGCGAGGCGGCTACCGCGAGGAGCTGCCGCCGCTCGAACGACCGGTGCGCACCGAGAGCGTGCTGCTGCGCGAGCCGATCGGCGTCGTGGCCGCGATCACGCCGTACAACTACCCGATCAACATGGTCGCCTGGAAGGTCGGGCCCGCGCTCGCGGCCGGCTGCTCGGTGGTGCTGCTGCCCTCGCCCCGCGGCACCCTCTGCACGCTCGCCCTCGTGCGCCTCGCCGAGGAGGCCGGGGTGCCGCCCGGCGTGCTCAACCTGGTGACGGGCGGCGCTGACATCGGCGCCCACCTCTCCGGCCACGCCGACGTGGACCTCGTGTCCTTCACGGGCTCCAACGCCGTGGGTGCCGCCGTGATGCGGGCGGCCGCGGCCACGAGCACGAAGGTGGTGCTGGAGCTGGGCGGGAAGTCGCCGACGATCGTGCTGCCGGGCGCCGACCTCGATCGCGCGGTCGGGCCGTCGCTGCTGCGCTTCTGCCGCAACGCGGGCCAGGGCTGCGGCGCGACGACCCGCATCCTCGTGCACCGCGACGACCTCGACGCGTTCGTCGAGCGGGCGGTGGCCTTCCTGGCCGACCACGTGCCGCTCGGCGACCCCCACGACGAGGCCACCGAGGTGGGTCCGCTCATCTCCGAGGAGCACCGCGCGCGGGTCGAGGGCTATCTCGAGCGCGCACGGGTGCGCGGCGCCCGCGTCCTCGCCGGGGGCACCCGACCGCCCGCGGGCTCCGGCCTCGCCGGCTGGTTCCTCGCGCCCACGCTCCTCACCGGCGTCGACCCGGACGACGAGATCTGCCAGGACGAGCTGTTCGCCCCGGTGGCCGTCGTGCTCGCCTACGACACCGTGGACAAGGCGATGACGATCGCGAACAACAGTCGCTACGGCCTCAACGCCCTCGTCTGGGGCGACCACGCGGAGGCGGTGGCGGTGGCCGAGCGCCTCCAGTCGGGGACCGTCGCGATCAACGGCGGCGGACCCGGTCGCCCCGACGTGCCCTGGGTGGGCGCCAAGCAGTCGGGCATCGGCATGGAGATGGGGGAGGACGGCTTCGCCGAGTTCTTCACCGTCCGGCACCTGCAGTGGCCCACCCCGTGAGCGTCCCGTCCGCGGACCCCGTCACGGTCCACCCCGGCACGGGCCGCGACGTCGCGTGGCTGGTGGACGCCTGGGCCCGGCACGCGCCCGACCGGGTCTTCCTCCGCTGGGCCCCGTTCGAGGGCGACGGCGGCACCTGGACGCGGCGCGAGTTCGCCGCCGACGTCGACCTCGTCGCCCGCTCCCTGCACGCCCGCGGGGTGCGGCGCGGTGACCGCTTCGCGCTGGTGCTGCCGAACCGGCCGGCGTTCCTCCTCACGTGGACGGCCCTCGTCTCGCTCGGCGCGGTGGCCGTGTGCCTCAACCCGCGCCTGGCCCGGGACGAGCTCGCGCACGCCCTCGGGCACTCCGGGGCCGTCGCCGCGCTGACGACGCCGGACCGGGCCGAGGACGTCGCGGCGGCCGCCCCCGGTCTGCGGATCATCGTCGACGGGGCGTCGTGCCGGCCCGGGGGCGACACGTTCGGCGACCTCCTGCGGGGCTCTCCCGCGTCGTACCCCCGCGGGGTGGACCCGCTCGCCCCCGCGAGCATCCAGTACACGTCGGGCACGACCGCCCGCCCCAAGGGCGTGGTGTGGTCGCAGGCCGCGTGCCTGTGGGCGGGCCAGGTCGGGGCCGCCCACCAGGGGCTCGGCCCCCGGGACGTCAACCTCGTGCACCTGCCGCTCTTCCACACCAACGCGCTGTCCTACTCGTTCCTGTCCTCCCTGGCGTCGGGTGGCGAGGTCGTGCTGCAGCCCCGGTTCTCCGCGAGCCGCTTCTGGCCCACGGCGGTGCGCCACGGCGCGACGTGGTCGTCCGTCGTGAGCTTCTGCCTGCGGGCGCTCGCCGGGCAGGAGGCGCCGGAGCGGCACCGGTTCCGCGGCTGGGCCAGCAGCGCCGTCGTCACGCCCTCGCCCGCCACCGGCGGGGTCGGTGCCCTCGGCTGGTTCGGGATGACCGAGACCGTCAGCCACCCCCTCGTCAGCGACCTCCACCTGCCCGGGCCCGCGGGGTCGATGGGACGCCCGTCCCCGGCGTACGGCGTGCGGCTGGTCGACGAGGACGGCCGCGGTGTCGCTCCCGGCGGGTCCGGTGAGCTGCAGGTGCGCGGGGAGCGCGGTCGGTCGCTGTTCAGCGGCTACCTCGACGACGCGGCGGCCACGGCGGCCGCGTTCACCGCCGACGGCTGGTTCCGCACCGGCGACCGTGCCCGGGTCGACGAGCACGGGGACGGGTGGTTCGTCGAGCGCCGCGGCGACGTGCTCAAGGTCGGCGGCGAGAACATCGGCGCCCCCGAGGTCGAGCGCGTGCTGCGGGAGGTCGCCGGCGTGCGGGAGGTCGCCGTCGTGGGCCGGCCCGACCGGATGCTGGGCGAGGTGCCGGTCGCGTTCGTGCTGCGGCAGCCGGGCGCCGAGGTCGACGTGCCGGCGGCGCACGCGCGGTGCGCGCAGGCGCTGGCCGACTTCAAGCGGCCCCGCGAGATCCGCGTGGTCGACGAGCTGCCCCGGTCGACGCTCGACAAGGTCGCGAAGGGCGTGCTGCGGCAGCGCCTCGCCGCGGAGCAGCAGGAGGTCGCGGATGCGTGACGGGGGACCGCTGGCGGGCGTGCGGGTCGTCGAGCTGGCCGGGATCGGCCCCGGGCCGTTCAGCGTGATGCTGCTCGCCGACATGGGCGCCGACGTCGTGCGGGTCGACCGGGTCGGCGGGCCGGGGGCGGACTACACGCCCAACCCGGTGATCGAGCGCGGTCGACGTTCCGTCGCGCTCGACCTCAAGCAGGCCGACGGCGTCGCCGTGCTCCTCGACCTGGTGGCGGCGGCCGACGTGCTCGTGGAGAGCTACCGGCCGGGCGTCGCCGAGCGGCTCGGCTTCGGCCCCGACGTGTGCCTGGCCGCCAACCCGCGGCTGGTCTACGGACGGCTGTCCGCCTGGGGCCAGGACGGCCCGCTCGCCCCGGTCGTCGGGCACGACGTCAACTACATCGGGATGACGGGGGCGCTGCACAGCATCGGCCGCGCCGGGGAGCGACCCGTGCCGCCCCTCAACCTCGTCGGTGACTTCGGCGGCGGCGCCGCCTCGCTGGCGTTCGGGGTGGTCTGCGCCCTCCTGGAGACGCGGACGTCGGGCCGCGGTCAGGTCGTCGACGCCAACGTGCTGGAGTCCACGGCCACGCTGATGGGCCTCGTCCACGGGCTGCGGGCGCAGGGCCGCTGGTCCGGCGAGCGGGGCACGAACCTCCTCGACACCGGCTGCCCCTACTACGACGTCTACACCTGCGCCGACGGGCGCTGGGTCGCCTTCGGCGCCATCGAGGAGCGGTTCTTCCGCAACGCCCTCGGGGTGCTCGGCCTGGAGGACCCCGCGCTGCTCGGCGCCCACAAGGACCGGACGCGCTGGCCCGCGCTGCGCGTGGCCCTGACGGAGGCGTTCGCGCGACGTACCCGGGACGAGTGGACCGCGGCCTTCGACGGCACCGAGACGTGCGTCAGCCCGGTCCTCGACCTCGACGAGGCGGCGGCGCACCCGCACGCCGTGGCACGCGCCGCCTACGCCCCGATCGCCGGCACCGACCTGCTGCAGCCGGTGCCGACCCCGCGCTTCAGCCGCAGCGCCACCCCGCTACCGCCGCCGGCGCCCGCGCCGGGGGAGCACGGTGCGGCGGTGCTCGCCGAGCTCGGGTACGACGCGGACCGCGTGGCCGCGCTCGTCGCGGCCGGTGCGGTGGGACGGCCCTAGCCGCGCACCACCCGGTCGACCGAGGTGATCTCGGCGACCGCGGGGACGATGTCACGGCCGAGGTCGTCGAGGTAGGCGACCACCTCGTCGCTGCTCATCCGGGGCCACTGGGCCCGCACCAGGATGGGGTCGATCGGCACGACGGCGGCCATGGCGGCGATCTGGGCCACGCACTCCTCGGGCGTGCCGATGAAGGTCTCCTTGCGGGCCACCTCGCGGAACTCCCGCGCGATCTCGTCGGCGCTGCGGGTCGCGAGCTGACGGTTGGCGTAGGCCAGGAGGCGCTCCTTGGCCATGGATTCGAACCGCTCGTACGCCGCGTCCGTCGTGGCCGCGGGGATGATCTCGCGGCGCAGCGGGTGCTTGACCTGCGGCCGCCCGACGCGGGCCCGCTCGTCCTCGTAGACCGACAGCAGCCGGACCATCTCGGGGCCGCGGGTCTCGGGCGTGATGGGCCACCCGTCGCCGAGCCGGGCGGAGCGACGGACGCCGTGGTCCTTCATGGCGCCGATCCAGATCGGCGGGTGGGGGTCCTGCCAGGGGCGGATGTGGGTGCGGCCGTCGGCGACGGACCAGAACCGGCCGTCGTGGTCCACGACGTCCTGGGTCCACATCTTCCGCATGATCGCGAGCGACTCCTCGAACATGGCGAAGCGCTGGCTGAAGTCGACGCCGAGGGCCGTGAACTCGTCCTCCCGGTATCCCGCGCCGGCGCCGACGACGAGCCGTCCGCGGGTCAGGACGTCGAGCGTCGCGAGGTCCTCCGCCAGCATCACGGGGTGGTAGAGCGGCACCTGCACGACCGTGGTCGCCAGCGTGACGGTGTCGTCGAGCTCGGCCGCGATGCGGGCGAGCGTGGGGATCGGCTGCAGCCACCGCAGGTCGCCGTAGAGGAAGTGCTGACCCATCGTGATGTGGGTGATGCCGTTGCGCTGCGCGGCCTCGACCTGGCGCAGCAGGCCGTCGAGGTGGTCGCGCGGGGAAACGCTCCCGTGCACGTCTCCGAGGATCACGCCGATCTGCACGAGGACCTCCCAGCCCGTCGACAACTGACCTGCGGATCATATGCATGATTTGCCGCGATAGGCGGTGATCGATGTGCGGGAACCGCTTTACAGCGCTCTCTGCGCACCCTATGGTGTGGATCACATGCGAATGATGCGCATGATATTCAACGTACGAGGAGTTCAGATGAGCGGGTTCCTGGGCAGGCCCCAGCGTCGTGTGGTCGTGGTGGCCCTGGCAACGGCGTCGATGTTCTCGGTGGCAGCGTGTGGAGGGGTGAGCGGCGGCGGCGGCCCGGCGGCCACCGACGAGCTCCCCGACACCATCAAGGTGGTGTCGATCAACCCGACGACCGGCGTCGTCGCCTTCGCCGGCGAGTCGGCCAACAAGGGCTACGCCCTCGCGGTCAAGGAGATCAACGAGTCGGACTACCTCGAGGGCTCGGAGATCGAGATCGAGTACGTCGACACCAAGTCCGAGCCGCAGACCGCCGCCCAGGAGATGACCCAGGTGACCGCCCGGGGCGAGGCCTCCGCGGTGTTCGGCTCGGTCTCCAGCAACGAGGCGGTCGCGATGTCGCCGCTCGCGGAGCAGTCGAAGATGCCGATCATCTACACGCAGGCCGGCAGCGACGGCGTCGTCACGGGTGACTACACCTGGCGCGCGACGCCGCTGATGCGCGAGTACTACCCCCTGCTCGAGCAGTACATCGAGGAGACGGGCGCCGAGACCCTCGGCATCGTCTACACGGAGGCGACGCCGACCCTGCAGGACATCGGCACCAACACCCTCCCCGCCCTCGCCGAGGAGCTCGGCATCGAGGTCGTCGCGTCGGTCGGCACGCAGGCGACGACGCAGGACTTCTCGGCGCCGATCTCCCAGGTGCTGGGTGCAGAGCCCGACCTCGTCTCCGTGCTGCTCGTCGGTGCCGCCAACCCCACGGCCATGACGCAGCTGCGCCAGGCCGGCTACGACGGCCCCGTGCTCGGCAACTCCGGCGCCTCGGCGGGCAACCTCGACCAGGCCGGCGACGCCGGTGAGGGCATGGTGTGGCCCACCGACTTCAACGCGGCCATGACGGCCGAGTCGAGCCAGGAGTTCACCGAGGCCTACCGCGCGGAGTACGGCGAGGACCCGCTCAACTACGCGGCCGAGGCCTACGACGCCGCCTGGTTCCTCGCGAAGTCGCTCAAGGAGGCGCAGTCCGCCGACCGCGAGTCCGTGAAGGACGCGATGCACACGGTCGCCGAGGAGCCGTTCGACGGCGCGCTCGGCTCGGGCCTGACCTGGGTCGACCAGGACCTGCAGGTCCCCGGCGTGGTCATCGAGTACACGACCGAGGGCGAGGTCCTGCTCTACGAGGGCACGGCCTCCGAGTGAGCACAGGGTCCGCACCCTCCCGAGACGGGTGCGGGCCACCACCGGTGGGGGTCGCGGCGACGTCCGCGGCCCCCACGACCGGCGTCTGAGGGGACGCCGTCCCAGGAGGAAGAACCATGAGCACGCCCATCACCACCAACGACGGGAGGCAGTCGTGCAGGACGTCCTGAGCGTCATCAGCCTCGGGTCGATCTACCTGCTCTTCGCGCTGGGCATGAGCCTGACGTGGGGCACGATCGACATCCTCAACTTCTCGCACGGGTCGATCTTCATGTTCTCGACCTTCACGGCCTACCTCGCGCTCGGCTCGGGCGCCCTGCCGTTCGTCGCGGTCGTCGCGATCGCGGTCCTCGTGGGCGCGGCGCTGTCGGTGGCGATCCAGGTGCTCGCCTTCGAGCAGATCATCAAGCGGGCCCGCACCAAGAAGAACGCCGAGATGCAGATCCTCATCGGCGGCATCGGCATCGCGATCATCCCGCTCGCGATCGCGCAGCACCACACGAAGAGCAACCCGTTCGGCCTGCGCGACTCGTCCTTCGTGGTCGACACGTGGCTGGTGGGCGACCTCCGCATCACCAACATCGCCGCGATGACCGCGGTGATCGCGGTGGCCCTGTGGGCGGCGCTCTCGGTGTGGCTCCGCCGCTCCCGTCACGGCCTCGCCCTGCGGGCGATCGGCGTGGACGCCGAGGTGGCCGCCCTCATGGGGGTCGACCGGCGCAAGCTGGCCCTCGGCACCATGGCCGTCTCGGGCGGGCTCGCCGGCCTGGCGGGCGTGCTCTTCACGTTCTCCCTCGGCGCGATCACGCCCGAGAGCGGCGACACGCTGCTGGTGAAGGCGTTCGCCGTCATCATCCTCGGCGGCGTCGGCAGCATGCTCGGGGTCGCGTTCGGTGCCTTCTTCCTCGCGGCCTGCGAGGTCTGGGTGCTGACGCAGACCTCCGGCTCCTGGGTCGAGGCCGTGTCCTTCGGCCTCATCTTCCTCGTCCTGCTGGTCCGCCCGGCCGGCGTCTTCGGCCGTAAGGAGGTACGACGCACATGAGCGCCTTCTACTTCACCAACCTGGTCCTCATCCAGGCGACGATGACGGGCCTGCTGCTGGCCCTCAGCGTGCAGGTGCCCCTGCGCATGGGCGTCTTCTCGTTCGCCGGGGCCGGTGCCTACGGCATCGGCTGCTACGCGGGCGCGATCCTCGTCCTCGACTACGAGATGGGCGCCATCCCGACCATCGTGCTGACGTGCATCGGCACCGGGCTGGTCGTGCTCGTTCTCGGCATCCTGATCCAGCGGCTCAACGGGCTCTACCTGGCGATGGCCACGGTGGCGTTCTGCCTGATCATCAGCGTCATCGCCATCAACGGTGGCACGCTGACGGGCGGCTCGACGGGCCGGTACGGCGTCATCTCCGACTTCACCATGGGCGGCATGTTCGCCATCACCGGCGTGGTCCTCCTGCTCGTCGCGCTCAGCGAGCGCGGCAAGCTCGGGCGTCGTGTCGACGCGGTGCGCGAGGACCCGGAGCTGGCCGCCTCGATGGGCATCAACGTCCGCCGCTACCGCCTGACGGCCTTCGCCGTCAGCGGGGTGCTGGGGGGCGCGGCCGGCGCGATGAACATCCTCGTGCGCAGCGCCGTCAGCCCGCTCGACATCGGCTTCCCGCTCATCGTGCTCGCCCTCACGATGATCATCGTGGGCGGGTCGCTGTCCTGGAAGGGCGCCGTCGTGGGTGCGCTCATCTTCACCTGGCTCCCCGACGTGCTGGCCGTCGTCGGCCAGTGGCAGGAGCTCATCTACGGCGTGATCGTGGCGCTCGCCGCGGTGTTGCTGCCCCGTGGGCTCTACGGCATCTACGTCGACACCAAGCGCGGCGTGCAGCGCAAGCGTCGCGAGTCCCGCGCCGCCGAGAAGCCGCAGCCGCCCGCGGGGGAGCCGGCATCGGTGCCGGCCGGCCGGCTCGAGATGGAGGCCCAGTCATGAGCGAGACCCTCGACAGCACCCCCAGCGGGACCGGCGGGGCGTCGGGCGGTGCGGCGGGAGCCGTCCGTCCGGTCCTCCAGATCGACGACGTGAAGGTGCACTTCGGCGGCGTCAAGGCCGTCGACGGCATCTCCATGGAGCTGATGCCGGGCATGATCCACGGGATCATCGGGCCTAACGGCTCGGGCAAGAGCACGCTCATCGGCGCGGTGACGCGTCTGACGAAGCTGACGAGCGGCCGCCTGCTGTTCGACGGCGAGGAGTACCAGGGCGCGCCGCCGTCGGTGGTCGCCCGCAAGCGGGTGTCGCGCACGTTCCAGACGGTGCGTCTGCTCCCCGACCTCACCGTCGCGCAGAACATCCAGCTCGGCGCGGACGCCCGGGACGACGCGAAGGCGGGCAACCCGCTCGCGCGGCTGATCGGCAACCGGGTCTCCCCGGCCGTCGGCGAGGCCATCGAGCGGACGAACCTGCAGGGCTTCGAGGACTACTACCCCGCGGAGCTGTCGTACGGCACGCAGCGCCGGGTCGAGATCGCCCGGGCGATCGCCACGGGCCCGCGCCTCCTGCTGCTGGACGAGCCGACCGCCGGCATGAACCAGACGGAGCGCGCGGAGATCTCGCGGCTCATGCGCAGCCTGCGCTCGGACGGTCTGTGCCAGCTGCTCGTCGAGCACGACGTGCAGATGATGATCGACACCTGCGACCACGTGTACGCGATGAACTTCGGACGGCTGATCGCCGAGGGCACGCCCACCGACGTCGTCCGCAGTCCGCAGGTGCAGGAGGCCTACCTCGGAAGGAAGTGGCGCGAGCATGCTTGATGTCTCCGACCTGCACGTCAGCTACGGCAACGTCGAGGCCGTGCGCGGCATCGGCATGACCGTGCGCCCGGGCCGGGTGACCCTCGTCCTGGGGGCCAACGGTGCCGGGAAGACCACGACGCTCAAGGCCATCGCCGGCCTCGAGCGCCCCCACGCCGGAACGGTGACCCTCGACGGGAAGGACATCACCGGCCTCGCGCCGCACAAGATCGTGCGCAACGGGATCGCGCTCGTCCCCGAGGGGCGGCGCGTCTTCTCGCCCCTCACGGTCGGCGAGAACCTCCGGATGGGCGGCTACACCGCCGACCGCTCGAAGGCGGCCGAGACGCTGGCCCGGGTCAACGAGATGTTCCCGATCCTCGCGGAGCGCGCGGGCTCGGCCGCCGGCCTCCTCAGCGGTGGCGAGCAGCAGATGCTGGCGTTCGGCCGCGCCCTGATGTCGCAGCCGACGATCATGCTGCTCGACGAGCCGTCGATGGGTCTCGCTCCGGCGATCGTCGACTCGATCCTCGCGAAGGTGCGCCAGATGGCCGACTCGGGCATCGGCATCCTCATGGTCGAGCAGAACGCCGAGGCGGGCCTGGACGTCGCGGACGACGTGGTCGCGGTCGCCCGCGGCGAGGTCGTCTTCGCCGGCCCGGCCGCGGAGGCCCGGGACAACACCTCGGTGCTCCGCGCCTTCCTCGGCGAGGCCGCGCTGGCCGGGACGGACGACTGATCCACCCCGCACGCCTCCGGCACGAACGACGACGCCGACCGGGTCTCCCCGGTCGGCGTCGTGGTGCGTCGGTGGCCTCGGCGGCGGCCTCGGCGTCAGCCGAAGTAGCGCTGGTCCCAGGGGATGGTCTCGTTCATCAGCTGGGGGAACTTGCGCGCGGCGTACCGCTCGTAGGCCTCGATGTGCTCGCGCATCCGGGCCTCGGAGGCCTCCGGATCGCGCTCCGAGAGGGCGGTGTAGATCTCCTCGTGGGCCTTGAGGATCGCCGTACGCCGGTAGCCCGGGTAGTCGATGCCGATGACCGTGCCGTCCATGATCCCGAGCAGCGACTCGATGATGTAGCCGAACAGGGCGTTGCGCGACGACCAGGCGATGATGTCGTGGAAGCGCTTGTTGGCGTCGAGGAACGAGTACTGGTCGTCGATCTCGGCCCGCATCTGGTCGACGGTGCCCTTGAGCGAGACGAGCTCGTCGTCGGTCATCCGGGTGGCCGCCATGTTGCTGATCATGGGCTCCACCGCCGAGCGCACCTCCGCGATGTTGCGGAACGGCGCACCCTGCAGCTGCATGAGCAGCACGAGCGTGCTGCCGAGGTGGGCCGCGTCGGGGTTCTGCAGCACGGGCCCGCCGCGCGGGCCGGGCTTCAGGGAGATGACACCCTGGAACTCGAGCAGGCGCAGCGCCTCGCGGAGCGTCCCGCGCCCGGTCTGGTACTTCTCCAGCATCGTGCGCTCGGGCTCGAGCAGGTCGCCGGGACCGAGACCCGCGCGCAGCGCGTCCTGGACGATCCGCTGGGCGACCAGCATCGCCGCCTTGGGCGGGCGTTGGCTGGCTCCGTCGCGTGGCACCATCGCGTTCCTCCACCTGCTCCTCAATGGTGTCAAACATTAACACCAATTCCCGAGATGATCGGGCGTAACGGTACGTCGTGCAGTGCCCCTCGGGACGCACTACCACGCGCGTCACGCCCACTTAATAAGCGGATCTGAATGATCCGGAACTCCCGTCGAAAGGAACTCCCATGTCCGACGTCCTCGTCACCGAGCGCGGCACGGCGCTGTGGATCCAGCTCAACCGTCCCGAGCGGCGCAACGCCTACGACGCCGCCATGGCCGGAGCCGTCACCGAGGCGCTCGAGGGGGCCGCGGCGTACCACTCCGTCGTGATCACCGGCTCCGGCGGCTCGTTCTGCGCCGGCGGGGCGCTCACCGACCTCAGCAACCCCAGCGTGCCGGCCATGCGCGGCCTCTACCAGGGGTCCCTGCGGCTCTTCGACGCCGTGCGGAACTGCCCGCGGCCCGTCATCGCCGCCGTGAACGGTGCGGCGGCCGGCGGCGGCAACGAGCTCGTCGTGGCCTGCGACCTGGCCATCGCGGCCCGCTCGGCGACCTTCGGCCAGACCGGTCCGAAGGTGGGCAGCGCGCCCGTCACCGGCGCGACCAACGTGATGGGGATCCAGATCGGGGAGAAGCGGGCGAAGGAGCTGTCGATGCTCTGCCGGCGCTACCCCGCGGAGCGGGCGATGGAGCTCGGGCTCGTCAACGAGGTCGTCGACGACGAGCTGCTCGAGGAGACCGTCGAGGCGTGGTGCGCTGACCTGGCGCAGCTGAGCCCGCGCTACCTCGAGATCACCAAAATCAGCTCGAACGTGTGGTGGAACGCCGCGCGCGACTCGTTCACGACGGGGCTCGGGATGCTCGTGCAGGCCATCGCCGCGCCCGACATGGCCGAGGGCGCCGCCGCGTTCATGGAGAAGCGCAAGCCGTCGTTCCCGAAGCCGGAGTGAGTGGGGGGTGGTCGGTTCCCCGGCTGACCGGGGAACCGACCACTTCGACCATCAAATTTGATGGTCAAAGCGGCACTTTCCCCGGCTGACCGGGGAAAGTGCCGCCCGAGCGCTCGCTCCGCTCAGCGCCCCTGCCAGCGCGGGGCACGCTTCTCCTTGAAGGCCGTGGCGCCCTCGCGGGCGTCCTCCGACTCGCGCACGGGCAGCGTGATCTCGCGCTGCTTGTCGAACATCTCCGCGCGGCTCCACTCGGGCGCCGACACGATGACCTGCTTCGTGGCCCGTACGGCGAGGGGCCCGTTCGCCGCGATCGCGCGGCCGAGCTCCAGGGCGGCCTCGAGCGCGCCGCCCTTCGGTGTGAGGCGGTTGACGAGCGCCACCTGGTGGGCCTGCTGCGCGGTGATCATCCCGCCGGTCAGCGCCCACTCCATCGCGAGGTGGTAGGGCACGCGCTGGGGGAGGCGCATGAGGCCGCCGCCCGCGGCGACCAGGCCGCGCTTGACCTCGGGGAGACCGAACTTCACGTCCTCCGCGGCGACGATCATGTCGCAGGCGAGCGCGATCTCGAACCCACCGGCGAGCGCGTAGCCCTCGATCGCCGCGATGAGCGGCTTCACCGACGGCTGCTCGACGATGCCCGCGAAGCCGCGGCCCGGGATCGAGGGCTTCTCTCCGGCGAGGAACGCCTTGAGGTCCATGCCGGCGCAGAACGTGCCGCCGGCGCCGGTCACGATGCCGGCGGTCAGCAGGGGGTCGGCGTCGAGCCGGTCCATCGCCGCGCCGATCGCCTCCGCGGTGACGGTGTTGATCGCGTTGCGCGCCTCGGGACGGTCGATCGTCACGACGAGCACGCCGTCGACGACCTCGGTGCGCACCGGCCCGGTCGACACCGCTGCCTCGGCCGTCATCGCGGCGCCATCCGGATCGCGCCGTCGAGACGGATCGTCTCGCCGTTGAGCATCGGGTTGTCGATGACGTGGAGCGCGGTGGACGCGAACTCCTCGGGCCGGCCGAGGCGCGCCGGGTGGGGCACCTGCTTCGCGAGACCGTCGCGGATCTCGTCGGAGAAGCGCGCGAGGATCGGGGTGTCGAAGATGCCGGGCGCCAGCGAGCACACGCGGATGAGGGCCCGCGACAGGTCGCGCGCGGCGACGAGCGTCATGCCCACGACGCCCGCCTTCGCCGAGGCGTAGGGGATCTGGCCGATCTGGCCCTCCCAGGCGGCGACGGAGGCGGTGAGCACGCAGGCACCGCGCTCGCCCTCGATCGGTTCGTTGGTCGCCATCCGGGCCGCCGCGAGGCGGAGCACGTTGAACGTGCCCACGAGGTTGATGTCGACGAGCTCCCGGTAGAGGTCGTAGTCGCCCGCGCTGCCGTCCTTGTTCACCAGCCGCACCGTGCCGCCGCGCCCGGCGCAGTGCACGAGGGCCCGCAGGGGCGCCCGCGAGGTGGCGACGTCGAGGGCCGCGTCGACGGCCGCCTCGTCGCGCACGTCCGCGGCGCTGAAGGTCGCGAGGTCGCCCAGCTTCTCCGCGACCTCCGCCCCGGCCGACGACGGGAGGTCGACGATCGTCGTGGGGACGCCCCGGTCGACGAGCGCGGTGACGGTCGCGAGCCCGAGGCCGGAGGCGCCGCCCGTGACGAGCGCGGATCCGTGGGTCAGGTCCATGGTGTGCCTTTCGTGGGTACGACGCGGCGCTGCCCCCACCGGGTCAGCGCAGCACCTCGATGATCGTCGCGTTGGCCATGCCGCCCGCCTCGCACATCGTCTGCAGGCCGTAGCGGCCGCCCGTCTGCTCGAGGTGGTTGATCATGGTGGTCAGCAGCCGGACGCCCGAGGCGCCCAGCGGGTGCCCGAGGGCGACGGCGCCGCCCCGGGGGTTGAGCCGCTCGGCGGCGACGGGGAACTCGGCGGCCCAGGCGAGGGGCACGCTGGCGAACGCCTCGTTGACCTCGATCGCGTCGATCTGGTCGATCGTCATGCCGGCCTTCGCCAGCACCTTCGACGTCGCGGGGATGGGGCCGGTGAGCATGAGCGTCGGGTCGTCGCCGACGACGGCCGAGGCGACGACGCGGGCCCGGGGGCGGAGCCCGAGCTCGGCGGCGCGCGTGGCGCTCATGACGAGCACGGCGCCCGCGCCGTCGGTGATCTGCGAGGAGTTGCCGGCGGTGACCTTCCAGTCGACCTGCGGCAGCCGCGCGCGGTTCTCGTCGGTGCCGAAGACGGCCTTGAGGCCCGCCAGCTTCTCGACCGTGGTGCCGGGGCGGATGGACTCGTCGACGGAGACGACCGTCCCGTCCGGCGTCGTGAGCGGCACGATCTCGTCGTCGAAGCCGCCTGCCGCGGCGGCCGCCGCGGCGCGCTCGTGGCTGCGGGCCGCGTACTCGTCGAGAGCGGTGCGCGAGAGGCCCCACTTGTCGGCGACGAGCTCGGCCGCGACGCCCTGGGGGACGAGGTCGGGGAAGCGGGCACGCACGCCCGGGCCGTGCGGGTCGGCGCCCATGCGGGCGGAGCCCATGGGCACGCGGCTCATGGACTCGACGCCGCCGGCGACGACGACGTCGTACATCCCGGCCAGCACGCCCTGCACGGCGAACTCGACGGCCTGCTGGCCGGATCCGCACTTGCGCTCGATGGAGACCGACGGGACGTGGACGGGGTAGCCGGCCGACAGCCAGGCCTGGCGGCCCGGGGTGCCGGACTGCTCGCCGGCCTGGCCGACGCAGCCGACCATGAAGTCCTCGACGGTGCCGGGGTCGATCCCGGTGCGGTCGACGAGCCCGGTCAGCACGCCGGCGAGCAGGTCGACGGCGTGGATCTCGGAGAGCGCGCCACCCGGCTTCCCCTTGCCCATCGGGGAGCGGACGACGTCGACGATGACGGCCTCGGGCATGACACCTCCAGATTGTTGATCATGAATAGCGTAACTGCCGACCGGGTCTTGCGAGAAGGGGTCAGGGCCATGCAATTATGCTTACGAATATCATGGTCTAGGTCACAGTGAGGTGGCCGGAGGGGAGTGCGGACGACATGAGCGAGCTCGGCACCAAGAACCTGGAGAAGCTGAAGGGGACCCATCTCGACCGGTCCGACCAGGAGGAGCTCCTGGCCACGCAGACGGAGTGCAGCTTCGTCTTCCTCGACGACGAGGGGTGGCCGCGGGGCGTCATCATGAGCTTCATCCACGACAAGGGCAGCATCTGGCTGACGGCCGTCGAGGGACGGGCGCACGTGAAGGGCGCCGAGCGCGACGAGCGCGTCAGCGTCATCGTGTCCAGCGCCGGCAGCGGTCTGCCCGGGCGTCGGATGGTCTCCATCAAGGGTCGCGTGAAGGTCCACCGCGACCCCGAGGTGAAGGACTGGTTCCTCCACGAGTTCACCCACCGCATCCAGCCCGCCGACCCGCACTCGTGGCGCAAGCTCCTCGACAGTCCCAACCGGGTCGTCTTCGAGGTCGTGCCCGACGGCAAGATCACCAGCCACGACCAGCGCAAGATCCCCGGCAACGGTCGTGGCATGGCCAAGGACGCCGACACCGGCCGCAAGGTCGGTCCGTGACCCGACGCCTCGAGGGCCGCGTCGCGGCCGTCGTCGGCGGTGGCTCCGGGATGGGACGTGCCGTCTCCCTGCGGCTCGCGCAGGAGGGCGCGCACGTGTACGTCGCGGACCTCGCGCCCGCCGCGGCCGAGGCCGTGGCGGGCGAGGCGCTTGCGGCGGGCGGGTCCGCGGTCGGCGTGGCGCTCGACGCCACGTCGACGCAGGAGCTGCGCGACTTCTACGCCCGGGTGGACGCCGAGCACGGGGTGCTCCACGTCCTCCACAACCAGGTCGGCATGCCCGGCGCGGGCGGGATCGACGTCAGCGGGGCGGACTTCGACCGGGCGATCGACGTGAACGTGCGGTCGGCCTTCTACGTCGCCTCGCTCGGCTACGAGCTCGTCCGGCGGGCCGAGCGCCGGGGGTCGATCACCATGACGGCGAGCACCGCCGCGCTGGTCGGCTCGCCCTTCAGTCCGCTCTACTCGCTGACCAAGGGGGCGCTGACGGCGTACACGCGCGCGCTCGCCCTCCACGGCGGCCCCGACGGCGTGCGCGTCAACTGCGTGTGTCCCGGCCCGGTCGACACCCCGATGCTTCCGACCTTCTTCGGTCGCGACCCCGGTGCGGACACGGCCGACCTGAAGGACGCCTTCATCAACCTCGTCCCGCTGCAGCGGGCCGCCACGCCGGCCGAGATCGCCGGCGTCGTGGCCTTCCTGGCGAGCGACGACGCCGGTTTCGTGACCGGCACGACCATTCCCGTCGACGGAGGACAGACAGCCCGATGACCACCACTGCAGCACTCACGGCCGAGAACGCCGAGCTGGGCGCCCGCGCCGCCCGCACCTACTACGTCTACGCGCGAGCCGTCGACGAGGGCGACCTCGACGCGCTCCGCGCGATGGTCACCGACGACGTCCGCATCACGCGGGGCGACCACCCGACCGAGGACGGGGTCGAGGCGTTCCTCGACGTCTACCGCGCCCACAACGCGCAGCAGATCCCGGTGTGCAAGCACGTCGTCACGAACGTGCTGGCCGAGCGGGACGGGGACGAGGTCCTCACCCACGCGTACTTCACCGCCACGATGTTCGAGGCGGAGCGCACGCGGGTCATCACCGGTGTCTACGACGACGTCCACCGCGAGGTGGGTGGCGAGATGCTGCTCGCGCACAAGAGGATCACCGTGCAGCGCATCCAGGAGCTCCCGGCGGCCGCCGGTTCCTTCACCCACGTCGGGAAGTGAGACACCACATGACGCACCGCGGAGACATCGAGGACGTCCTCAACCGCTACGCCCACGCCTACGACGACCGCGACGCCGAGGGGGTCGGCGCGACGTTCGCCGAGGACGGGCAGCTGTCGCTGCGCATCGGCGGTGGCGACCTCGTCGGTCCGTGGGTGGGCCGGGCCGCCGTCGTCGAGATGATGGCGGCCACCCTGGCGACCCAGGACGACCAGCGCCGCCACCTCGCCTCCACCTTCACGCTCGACGCCTGTGACGGCGGGACGGCGCGGGCGCGTTCCTACCTCACGCTCGTGGCGGTCGCCGGCGGCGAGCTGCGGGTGCTGACGACCGGCCGGTACGTCGACGAGCTCGTCGACGTCGACGGGGCGTGGCTCATCCGGAGCCGGCACATCGAGCTCGACCTGCCCTACTGAGGGGCGGCGGGGGACCGGCCCGTGAGAAAACTAGGCGCATGATTGTCAGGAAAGCGTTTCTGGTGTTAGCGTCATCACAACCCCTCCGGTGACCGACGCAGAGGGCCTGACGAGCGGAGGAGCAGCCATGACGATCCAGGTCGCTCCCGACGCCCGGCGGGTCCCCGGCGCCGCCACCGGCGGTGCCGGTGTCGTCGTGACCGGGGCCGCCCGGGGCCTCGGCAAGGGCATCGCCGAGGTGCTCGCGGCCCACGGGTGGAACGTCGTCGGCGTCGACCTCGCGCCCAGCGTGGAGGAGACGATCGGGTCGCTCGGCGAGGGCCACGCGGCCGTCGTCGGCGACGTGTGCGACGCCACCGTCATCGAGCAGGCCGCGGTCCGCGCCGCCGAGCTCGGGGACGGGGTCGGCGCAGCGGTCTTCAACGCCGGCGTCACCGCCCCCGGCGACACGGTCGGCTACGACCTCGCGGCCTGGGACAAGGTGCTCGACGTCAACCTGCGCGGCGTCTTCGTCGGCGCCCAGACGGTGCGTCCGCACCTCTCCGCCGGTGGCAGCATGGTCATGCTCAGCTCCATCTGCGCGTCCCAGGGCTTCGCCGCCCGCGCGTCGTACTGCGCCTCCAAGGCGGGCGTGGACGGTCTCGTCCGCTCGCTGGCGCAGGAGTGGGGCGCGAGCGGCGTCCGCGTCAACGCGGTCGCCCCCGGCACGATCGAGACCGAGATGCAGCAGGCGATGCTCGCCAGCGGCCGGGCCTCGACCGCCGGCTACCTCGACCGCGTGCCGCTCGGCCGCATCGGTCGTCCCCACGAGATCGGGGAGGCCGTCGCCTACCTGGTCTCGCCCCACGCGAGCTACGTGTCGGGTGTCGTGCTGCCGGTCGACGGCGGCTGGGCCGGTGGGGGACTGCCGGCCGTCGCACCCTCCTGAAATCCCCGCGACCCGAAAAGAGGAACCCACCCATGGTCCAGGTCGGTCTGCTCCTGAGCGACGTGCCGAAGTCCGTGACGCCCGCGCAGCAGTTCAAGGACGTGCTGCGCATCGTCGAGGCGGCGCAGAACAACGGGTTCACCTACATCGCGATCGGCCAGCACTTCCTCTACGGCGAGCTGCGCTGGCTGCAGCCGGTGCCGCTCCTGGCGCGCCTGGCCGCGGAGGTCGACCCGCACGTCAAGCTGGTCACCCAGATCATGATCGCGCCGCTCTACCACCCGGTGATGCTGGCCGAGGAGATCGCGACGCTCGACGTCGTGACGGAGGGTCGTCTCGTCTTCGGTGCGGGCCTGGGCTACCGCCCCGAGGAGTTCGACTACCTCGACATCCCCTACAAGCAGCGGGCCGGTCGGTTCGACGAGTCCCTGCAGCTGATGAAGCGCCTGTGGACCGAGGACTCGGTCACCCACCACGGCAAGTACTTCCAGCTGGAGGACGTGAACCCGCACCTGCGCCCGGTGCAGGACCCGCACCCCCCGATCTGGATCGGCGCCCACGCGATCCCCGGTGTCGAGCGCTGCGCCAAGTACGGCGACGCCTACGCCTGCCCGCCCGAGACGCCCATGCACGAGATCGCCGAGCGCCACGCGATCGTGCGGGACGGCTTCGCCGCGCGCGGCAAGACCTTCGGCCCGCAGCCGCTGCGCCGCAACTGCCTCGTCGCCGACTCCCGCGAGGAGGCGATCGTCGAGTTCGCCCGCGTCGCGCAGGGGCGCTACCTGACCTACGCCAACAAGGGCCTCGACGTCATGAAGGACAAGGACCTCGAGAACGAGTTCGCCAAGGCGGTCTCGGGCCACGCCGTCATCGGCACGCCGGACGACGTGGTCGCCCAGCTCACCGACTACGTGACGAAGCTCCCCGTCGACCCGCTGCTGCTGCGCCCGCAGTGGCCGACCATGGACGGCGACGAGACCATCGCGGCGATCGACCGCCTCGGCAAGGACGTCGTGCCGGCCATGCTCGAGCTCGAGGGGCGCACCACCATCGACGAGGCCGCGTTCGCGGTCCCCGGCCAGGGCTGAGGTCACGGCGACGATGGCGATGCAGTACTACGAGGGCCTGGTCCCGAACTTCTCCGACCCCGAGACGTGGACCCTGGGGCACGTGCTGCGGCACCACGCGGCCGAGCGTCCCGACGCGGTGTGCCTCGACACACCCGAGGAGGGCCTCACCTGGACCTACGCCGAGGCGGTCGACGCGTGCGAGCGCATCGCGAGCGGCTTCCACGCCGCGGGTGCCGCGGCCGGGGACCGGGTCGTGCTCATGGCGGCCAACTCGTCGCGGTTCGTCCGCACCTGGTGGGCCACGGCGCTCGGCGCGCTCGTCGAGGTGCCCATCAACACCAACTACGAGGGCGAGTTCCTGCGCCACCAGCTCGACGTGGCCCAGGCGCGGTTCGCCGTCGTCGACGACCACATGGTGGAGCGCTGGATCGCCGTCGGCGAGGCGGCCCGCGGCATCGAGAAATTCTGGGTGCTCGACACGGGTGCCGGCCGCGACAAGGCCGTCGAGCTGCTCCGCGAGAACGGCTGGCAGGCCGACGCGTGGGAGGAGCTGGAGGCGGCCGACAAGCGCGAGCTGCCCGTCGCCCGCGCCCAGGACCTGGGCGCCATCTTCTACACGTCCGGCACCACAGGCCCCTCCAAGGGCGTCGCGATGCCGCACAGCCAGCTCTACTTCTTCGCGCAGATCGTGGTGACGCTCACCCGGCTGACGCACGAGGACACCTACCTCACGACGACGCCGCTGTTCCACGGCAACGCCACCTTCATGGCGGTCTACCCGGTGATCGTCGCCGGCGGCCGGGCGGTGGTGCGCTCGAAGTTCAGCGCCAGCCGGTGGATCGACCACGTGCGCGACTCGCGGGTGACCGTGACCAACCTCGTCGGCGTGATGATGGACTTCGCGTGGAAGCAGCCGCCCCGCGACGACGACGCCGACAACGTGCTCCGCGCCGTCTACGCCGCCCCGACGGCGAGCACGATCGCCGACGCCTTCAAGGAGCGGTTCGGGATCGAGGCCCTGGTCGACGCCTTCGGGCTCACGGAGACGTGCGCGCCGATCATGTCGCCGTACGGCGTGGAGCGCCCCCCGGGCGCGGCCGGCCTGCAGAACAAGGAGTGGTTCGACGTGCGCCTCGTCGACCCCGAGACCGACCGCGAGGTGGCGGTCGGCGAGGTCGGCGAGCTGGTGGTGCGCCCGGTGCAGCCGTGGACGTGCAGCAACGGCTACTACGGGATGCCCGAGAAGACCCTCGAGGCCTGGCGCAACCTGTGGTTCCACACCGGTGACGCGTTGAAGAAGGACGAGGACGGCTGGTTCTACTTCATCGACCGCTACAAGGACGCGCTGCGCCGTCGCGGCGAGAACATCAGCTCCTACGAGGTCGAGCAGGCCGTGCTCGGGCACCCTGCGGTCGTCGAGTGCGCCGTCATCGGCGTGCCCGCCGACCAGGAGGCGGGCGAGGACGAGGTGCTCGCCGTCGTCGTGGCCACCGAGCCCGTCGAGGCCGCCGAGATCCTCGCCTGGTGCCGCGGCAAGATCCCGGCCTTCGCGATCCCGCGGTACGTGCGGGTCGTCGACGCGCTGCCCAAGACCCCGTCGGAGAAGGTCCGCAAGGCCGCGCTCCGCGCCGACGGCATCACGTCGGACACCTACGACAGCACCGCCGTCTGAGCGGGGGAGGACCGAGATGGACTACACGACCGATCCCGTCCACGAGGACATCCGCAAGGGCATCCGCGCGATCTGCGAGCGGTTCCCCGACGAGTACTGGGCGGAGCGCGACGAGAAGCACGAGTTCCCCTGGGACTTCTACAACGCCGTCGTCGAGGGCGGCTGGCTCGGCCTGACGATCCCGGAGGAGTACGGCGGCGGCGGGCTCGGCGTCACCGAGGCGTCCATCGTCGAGCGCGAGATCTCCGCGTCGGGCGCCGGCATGGGCGGCTGCTCCGCGGTGCACATCGGCATCTTCGGCTTCGAGCCGATCGTCCACCACGCCAGCGAGGAGCTGAAGCAGAAGTACCTCCCGCGCGTGGCGACCGGCGAGATGCAGATCTCCTTCGCCGTGACGGAGCCGGACGCCGGCACCGACACCACCGCCATCAAGACCTTCGCCAAGAAGGTCGACGGCGGCTGGTCGATCTCCGGCAAGAAGGTGTGGATCTCCAACGCGCAGCAGGCCGAGCGCATGATCCTCCTGGCGCGCACCACGCCCCTCGACCAGAGCGCCAAGAAGACCGACGGCCTCACCGTGTTCTTCGCGCCGATGGACCGCGAGAAGATCACGATCCGCAAGATCCCCAAGATGGGGCGCAACTCGGTCGACAGCAACGAGCTGTTCATCGACGACCTGTTCGTGCCCGACGAGGACGTGGTGGGCGAGGTCGGCAAGGGCTTCAAGGTCATCCTGACCGGCCTCAACGCCGAGCGCGTCGTCGCGGCCAACGCGATGCTCGGCCTCGGCGAGGCCGCGCTGCGTCGCGGCACCCGCTACGCCAAGGAGCGGGTGGTCTTCGGTCGGCCCATCGGCCAGAACCAGGGCCTGGCCTTCCAGCTGGCCGAGGCGAAGATCCGGCTCGAGGCCGCCGACGCGGTGCTGCAGAAGGCGACCTGGATGGTCGACCAGCAGCTGCCGTGCGGCGCCGAGGCCAACTACGCCAAGTGGCTCTGCGCGGAGGCCGGCTTCTACTCGGCCGACGTCGCGCTGCAGGTGCACGGCGGCTTCGGGTTCAGCAAGGAGTACCACGTCGAGCGCTACTTCCGGGAGGCCCGCCTCATGCGGATCGCCCCGATCAGCCAGGAGATGGTGCTCAACTACGTCGCCGAGCACGTGCTCGGCCTCCCGCGCAGCTACTGAGGGCGGGCCGATGAAGCCGTACCGCTCCATCCTCTTCGTGCCGGGCCACCGGCCAGCCTGGGTCGACAAGGCCGTCGCGGCGGGCGCCGACTGCGTCGTGCTCGACCTCGAGGACTCCGTGCCGGCCGACAGCAAGGTCGAGGCGCGGGCGACCGTCGCCGAGTCCATCGCCCGCGTGCGGGCGACGAACCCGGACGTGGGCCTGCTCGTGCGGGTGAACCCGCTCGCCACGCGGCTCACGGGCGGCGACCTCGAGGCGGTCGTCGTGCCCGGGCTCGACGGGATCTTCGCGCCGAAGATCGAGAAGGCCACCGACGTGCTCCAGTACGACGCGTTGCTCGACCACTTCGAGGAGCGCAACGGCGTCACGGGGCTGGAGTACATCGTGCCCGTCGAGACCGTGCAGGCGATCCAGAACTGTCGCGAGGTCGCCCTGGCCTCGCCCCGCGTCGGCGCCATGATCGGCCCCAGCGCGGAGCACGCCGACATCGCGCGGGCGGTGGGCTACGAGTGGACGCCGGAGGGCCTCGAGACGCTCTACCTGCGCAGCCGGGTGCTGCTGGCCTGCCGCGAGGCGGGCATCCACGCCCTCACGGGGCTGTGGGAGGACCTCGAGAACCTCGAGGGCCTGCGGCAGTTCGCGCTCCGCGGCCGGCAGCTCGGCTTCCGCGGCATGATCGCGATCCACCCGAAGCACGTGGAGACCGTCAACGACGTCTTCACGCCGTCCGCCGAGGACGTCGCGTTCTACGAGGGCATGGTCGCGGCGTACGAGTCCGCGGCGGCGGAGGGCACGGGCGCGCTGCGCTACCGGGGCCTCCACATCGACAAGGCGCACTACGACAAGGCGGTCGAGTGGCTCGACCGCGCAGCCGCCACGACCCGGTCCCGGGCCGCGGCAGAGGGAGGGGCATGACCATGCGCGGACTGTGGTTCGAGGAGTTCGAGGTCGGTGCGCACTACAAGCACGCGATGACGCGCACCATCACCGAGATGGACAACGTCATGTTCACCTCGCTCACCATGAACATGGCGCCGATCCACCTCGACGCCGAGTACTGCAAGGGCACGATCCACGGCCAGCGGGTGCTCAACTCGCTCTTCACGGTCGCGCTGATCGGCGCCTTCCACGTGCCCGAGCTGACGATGGGCACGACCCTGGGGAACCTGGGCTACGACAAGATCACGTTCCCGAACCCCGTCTTCCACGGGGACACCCTGCGCGCGGAGACGACCATCGTCGACAAGCGCGAGTCCAAGACCCGTGACGACTCCGGGATCGTGTGGTTCGAGCACCTGGGGCTCAACCAGCGCGACGAGGTCGTCGTCGAGATGACCCGGGTAGGCCTCATGATGCGCCGCCCGGCCGACCACGAGGGAGCAGCCCGATGACCGCCACCGCTGAGACCGGGATCGACCAGACCTGGGTCCCCGACGTCCGCACCCTGCTCATCGGCGGGGAGATGGTCGAGCCCCGCGGCGAGCGCTGGGACGTCGTCAACCCGGCGACCGAGGAGGTCATCGCGACCGTCGGTGGCGCGAGCGCCGACCAGGTCGACGCGGCCGTCGCCGCCGCCCGGAAGGCGTTCCCCGCGTGGGCCGCGTTGTCCGGCGAGGAGCGCTCGCGCCACATCCACCGGTTCGCCGACGTGCTCGAGAAGGCCGCCGACCGCCTGCTGCCGTCGATCGTCAACGAGGTCGGCACGCCGGTCGCACTGGCGGAGTACCTGCAGGTCAAGATGGCCGTCGACGAGCACCTCCGGTGGGCCGCGGAGGCCGCGAAGGTCGACCGCACGGTGCACCTGGGCGGCTACGACAAGCCGCACCCGACCGAGAGCGACGTGGTCCACCAGCCCGTCGGGGTCGTCGCCGCCATCACCGGGTACAACTACCCGCTGAACCTGGCGATCTTCAAGTTCGGCGCGGCCCTCGCCGCCGGCTGCCCGGTCGTGCTGTTCCCCTCGCCCCGCACCCCGCTGACCACCCTGCTCCTGGGCGAGCTCGCCCAGGAGGCGGGCCTGCCAGCCGGCGTCTTCAACGTCATCGTGGGCGGCACCGACGTCGGCGTGCAGCTCAGCTCGCACCGCGGCGTCGACCGCGTCTCCTTCACGGGCTCCGACGGCGTCGGCGCCAAGATCATGGCGCAGGCGGCGGAGAACCTCGTGGGCGTCACGCTCGAGCTGGGCGGCAAGTCGCCGAGCATCGTCACCGACGACGTCGACGTGAAGAAGATCGCCGTCGAGATGCACCTGCGCTGGGCGCGCAACGGCGGCCAGGGCTGCGCCGCGCTCGCCCGCCTGCTCGTGCACCAGAGCCAGTACGACGAGTTCCTCGAGGCCGGCGCCTCGGCGTTCGACCAGATGGTCGTCGGCGACCCGTGGGACCGGGCCACCAACATCGGCCCCATGATCCGTCCCGACCACCGGGCACGGGTGCAGGGCTTCATCGACGAGGCGGTCGCCCAAGGCGGCTCCAAGCTGCTCGAGGTCACCAAGCCGGTGCCGGAGAAGGGCTACTTCGTCAACCCGGTGCTGCTCGGCGACCTGCCCCACTCGGCGCGCGCCGTGCAGGAGGAGATCTTCGGTCCGGTGGCGGTCATCGTGCCGTTCAAGGACACCGAGGAGGCGATCCGCCTGGCCAACGACACGGCGTACGGCCTGGCCGCCAACGTGTGGTGCGACGACCTCGTCGAGGCGCGCCGCATCGCCGAGCAGGTCCGCGCGGGCACCGTGTGGATCAACGGCGGCGGCGCGATGCGCCCCGACGCCCCCTTCGGTGGCTACGGCCGCTCCGGTGTCGGCCGCGAGCTGGGCGAGTGGGGCATGAAGGAGTACCTCGAGGTCAAGCACATCCAGTGGAGGCTCTGACATGACGGGCACCGTCGGACCGCTGGACGGCGTGCGCGTGCTGGAGCTCGGCTCCATGTACGCCGCACCCACCTGCGGCCGGATGCTCCGTGACTTCGGCGCGGACGTCGTGAAGGTCGAGGACCCCACGTCGGGCGACTACGCCCGGCAGTGGACGCCCATGAAGAACGGGCAGTCGATGGGCTTCGCCCGCATCAACGCCGGCAAGCGCTCGATCGCGCTCGACATGCGCTCGGAGGAGGGCCGGGACGTCGTGCGCCGGCTCGCCGCGGAGGTCGACGTGGTCATCGAGTCGTTCCGCCCCGGCCGCATGGCCGAGTGGGGCCTCGGGTTCGACGTGCTCTCGGCCGCCAACCCCGGGCTGGTGCTCACCAGCGTCAGCGGCTTCGGCCAGACGGGTCCGTACTCCGGCAAGCCGGGCTTCGGCACCGTCGCCGAGACGGGCAGCGGCTTCGCGTACATCAACGGCTGGCCCCAGATGCCCCCGACCTCGCCGCCGTTCGGCTTCGCGGACTCGATCGCCGGGATCGCGGCGGCCATGGGCACGGCGATGTCGCTCTACCGCCGCTCGCGGACGGGTCAGGGCGACCACGTCGACATCGCGCTCTACGAGCCGCTGATGTTCATCATCGGCGACATGATCATCAACTACACGGGCACGGGCTTCGTGCAGGGCCGGGTCGGCAACGGCACCGGCTCGGCCTCGCCCCGCGGCGTCTACCAGGCGTCGGACGGCAAGTGGCTCTCCATCGCGGCGTCCAACCAGGGCATCGCGAAGCGGCTGTTCGCCGCCATGGGGCGCGCGGAGATGATCGACGACCCGCGCTACGCCACCAACGAGGTGCGCATGCAACACAACGACGAGCTCCAGGAGATCGTGAAGGCATGGGTGGGGGAGCGGCCGCGGGCCGAGATCCTCGCCGACCTCGACAAGTTCGAGGTGGTCTGCTCGCAGGTCAACGACGCGAGCGACATCGTCGAGGACCCGCACTTCCTCGACCGCACCCTCGTCGAGCTCACCGGCTCGGAGGCGCTCGGCCGCGTGCTCACCCCCGGTCCGGTGCTGCACGTCGGCTCCTACGCGGGCCCGACGTACGACGGGGTGCCCGGCATCGGCGAGCACACCGGTGCGGTGCTCCGGGAGGTGCTCGGCCTCGACGGGGCCGAGGTCGACCGCCTGGTCGCCGCGGGCGTGGCGCGGCAGGGCTGAGGCCGTCATGGGCATGACGCTGACCGGCATCGAGGGCCGGGTCGCGCTCGTGACCGGGGCCGCGCGCGGCCAGGGCCGCGCCCACGCGGTGCGCCTGGCCCGCGAGGGCGCCGATGTCATCGTGGTCGACATCTGCGCGCAGATCGCCACGGTGCCCTACCCCCTCGCCACGCGCGAGGACCTCGACGAGACCGTGCGTCTCGTCGAGGCGGAGGGACGGCGTGCCCACGCCCTCGTCGTCGACGTGCGCGAGCTCGCCGACCTCGAGGCCGGCGTGGCCGCCGCCGTGGCGGAGCTGGGTCCGATCGGCATCATCGTGGCCAACGCGGGCATCGCGCCGCTGGACGTCACCGAGCCCGACCCGGCCGCGGTCTGGCGCGACGTCATCGACGTCAACCTCACCGGGGTCTGGAACACCTGCCGGGCCGGCCTGCCGTCGATGGTGGAGGCCGGCGCCGGCGGGTCCGTCGTCATCACCAGCTCGACCTCCGGCATGCGGGGGAACCAGGGCGGCCTGGCGGCCGGCGACGCGTACGTCGCGGCGAAGCACGCGCTCGTGGGCCTGGCGCGCAACATCGCCAACCACCACGCGCCCGACATGATCCGCGCCAACACCGTGCACCCCACCGGTGTCGCGACGCCGATGATGGAGAACGAGGCCCTGGCCCGCCGCCACGCCGCCGACCCCGACCACGCGCAGGCGGTGACGAACCTGCTGCCGGTGCAGATCCTGCAGCCCGACGACGTCAGCGACGCCGTCGTGTGGCTCTGCTCCGACCAGGCGCGCTACCTCACCGGCGTCGCGCTCCCGGTCGACGCCGGCTACCACGCGAAGGCCTGATCGCTGGTCCTCACGTGCCGTCCGCCTCGTGTAACGCGGTGTCCGAGCTACTCCACACGTGGTCGACCACCGCACAAGTGACACGAACACCGCGTTACACGACCGGAACCCCCGACCCCCGCACACCCGGAACCCACGACACGAGGAAGTGACCTGGACACCATGAGCGACGCGACGAAGGTCTGGCACGACAAGCTGTTCATCGGCGGGAGGTGGGTCGAGCCGGGCTCGGACGCCCGCATCGACATCGTCTCCCCGAGCACCGAGGAGCACCTGGGCAGCGTCCCGGAGGCGCAGCCCGCCGACATCGACGCCGCGGTCGCCGCGGCGCGGAAGGCGTTCGACGACGGGCCGTGGCCACGGATGAGCGCGGCGGAGCGAGCCGAGTACCTCGTGCGCGTCGGACAGGAGGTCCAGGCCCGGTACGACGAGATGGCCGCGTCCTTCAGCGCCGAGATCGGCGCTCCGCTGGCGGTGAGCCGCGCCTTCCACGACAACGCCAAGAAGATGTGGGACGACGCCTCCACGCTGCACGAGCGGGTGTCCTTCGAGGAGGAGCGCACGTGGGAGGACGGCGGCCACGGCGTCGTCGTGCGCGAGCCCGTCGGCGTGGTCGCCACGATCATCCCGTGGAACGGCCCGGTCGCGACCGCCTCGCTGAAGATCGCGCCGGCGCTGGCCGCCGGGTGCACCGTCGTGCTGAAGCCCGCCCCCGAGGGCCCGATGAGCACGCTCATGCTGGCGGAGGCGCTGGAGGCCGCCGGCCTGCCCGAGGGCGTCATCTCGGTGCTGCCCGCGGGTCGGGAGACCGGCGAGCACCTCGTGAGCCACCCCGACGTCGACAAGGTGACCTTCACCGGCAGCACGGCGGCCGGCAAGAAGATCATGAGCATCTGCGGCGAGCGCATCGCCCGCGTGACCCTCGAGCTCGGCGGCAAGTCGGCCGGGATCATCGCCGACGACATCCCGCTCGACGAGGTGATCCCCAGCCTGGGCTTCGCGGGCATCATCAGCTCGGGGCAGGTCTGCGCCGCGATCACGCGCATCGTCGTCCCCCGGGAGCGCCAGCAGGAGCTGCTGGACGCGCTGGTGCCGATGTTCGAGAGCATCAAGGTGGGCGACCCGGCCGAGGAGGACACCGTCCTCGGCCCCCTCGCGGCGGAGCGCCAGCGCGACCGGGTGGAGGAGTACATCCGGATCGGCAAGGAGGAGGGCGCCCGCCTCGTCACCGGTGGTGGCCGCCCCGAGGGTCTCGACAAGGGCTTCTACGTGCAGCCCACGATCTTCGCCGACGTCGACAACAAGATGCGGATCGCTCAGGAGGAGATCTTCGGCCCCGTGGTCGTGGTCATCCCGTTCGACAGCGTGGACGAGGCCGTCGCGATCGCCAACGACTCGCCGTACGGGCTGTCCGGGGCGGTCTACGCGAAGGACGAGGAGCTGGCGCGGTCGATCGCCCGGCGGGTCCGCACCGGCCAGATCTCCATCAACTCGTGGGGCATGTGCGTCACCCAGCCGTTCGGCGGCTTCAAGCAGTCGGGCCTCGGGCGCGAGGGCAACGTCGAGGGCATCGCGCCCTACCTCGAGACGAAGCTGATCCAGTACGCGTGAGACCGCGGGCGCCCTGCCCGTCCCACCCCTCGGGCGGTGGTCCCTCCGGGGCCACCGCCCGCGGCGTACCTGCGGGAAGGCGTGACCCGCGTCACGGCAATCATTGCTAATCAAACATACGGTTGGTAGCCTCCGGTCATCCCCAGCAAGGAGGCCCGATGGGTGTTCTGGACGACCGAGTCGTCGTCGTGACCGGGGCCGGCCGAGGTCTCGGCCGTGCCCACGCACTGCTTCTGGCGCAGGAGGGCGCGCGGGTCGTGGTCAACGACCTGGGCGCGGACCTCGACGGACGCGGCGCCGCCGGATCGCCCGCCCACGACGTCGTGGAGGAGATCCGCGCGGCGGGCGGCGAGGCCGTCGCCGACGGCTCCGACGTGGCCGGTGCCGCCGGCGCAGCGGCGCTCGTCGAGGTCGCGGTGCGCACGTGGGGCCGCCTCGACGCGGTCGTCAACAACGCCGGCATCCTCCGCGACGCGCCGCTGGCGCGACTGGACGAGCAGGACTGGGACGCCGTCGTGCGGGTCCACCTGCGCGGCCACTACGCCGTCACCCGCGCCGCCGTCGACCACTGGCGACCGCGGGCCAAGGGCGGCGAGGACGTGCGCGCCGCGATCGTCAACACCGTGTCGGCCTCCGGCACGACGCACGTGCTGCCGGGACAGTCGGCGTACGCCGCGGCGAAGGCCGGCATCGCCGCCCTCACCCTGGTCGCGGCCGCCGAGCTGGGCCGGATCGGCGTGCGGGTCAACGCCGTCGCGCCGGGTGCGCGGACCCGGATGACGTCGTCCACGCCGGGAGCCGTCGGCGAGCTGATGGCGCAGCCCGTGGCCCCCGGGGAGATCGACGTCTTCGACCCCGCCCAGGCCTCCCCGCTCGTCGCGCACCTCGTGGCCGCGTCGACGGACGTGACCGGCCGGGTCTTCGCCGTGCGGGGTGGGGCGGTGGAGGAGCTCGTGCCGTGGCAGGTCAGCCGGGACTGGGGCCTCGCCAGCACGCAGGACTGGACCGTCGGGGCCGTCGCCGACGGCTTCCGGCAGCAGGACGCACGGGCCGGGGTGGCCTCGTGACGGAGCAGCGGACCGCCGGACCGACCGGCGCGCGGAGTAGGAGCGACCGATGACCACCCTCGCCCGCACGGAGGAGCCCTTCGAGGTGCTCGACCGCCCCGGCACCCTCCTCGACGCACTCGAGCGCACCGTCGCGCTGCGTGCCCACCGCACGGCCGTGCGCAGCCACGACGGCCGGATCTCCTGGACCTGGGCTGAGCTCGCCGAACGGGTCGCCGCCGCCGCAGCCGGCTTCCGTGCCGCCGGCGTGCAGCCCGGTGACAAGGTGGCGCTGCTGCTGCGCAACCGGCCGGAGTTCTACGTCGTCGACCTCGCGCTGGTGCGGGTCGGTGCCGTGCCGTTCTCCCTCTACGCCTCGTCGTCGGCGGAGCAGCACGGCTACGCGCTGGCCGACTCCGGTGCGGTCGGCGTGGTGGCCGAGCCGGTGCTGCAGGCCGGGCTCCTGTCCGGTGTCGACCTCCCCGCGCTGCGGGTGCAGCTCGAGGAGGAGCCGGCGCCCGGGTGGCGCCTGCTCGACGACGTCGTCGCGGGTGGACGCGGCACCTCGCTCGACGACCTCCCGCGCCCGGAGGCCGACGACGTCGCCACGATGATCTACACCTCCGGCACGACGGGAGCGCCCAAGGGCGTGCTGCTGTCGCACCGCAACCTGCTCACGTGTGCGGAGGCCACCCTCGTCACGCAGGGCATCCCGGCGGGCACCGTGACCGTCTCCTGGCTGCCGTCGGCACACGTCGGCGACCGGCTCGGCGGCTACGCCCTCCCGCTCTACCAGGGGCTGGAGGTCGTCACCCTCGACGACCCGCGGCAGGTGGTGGCGGCGATCGTGGACATCCGTCCGGGCTACTTCTACGGCCCGCCGCGCATCTTCGAGAAGCTGCGCGCGTCGTTCGACGCGTGGGTGCTCGGCCTCGACGCGGACCATGCCGCCGCCGTACGGGCCGCGCTGGCGCGCGGGACCGAGCGGGTGGAGATCGAGCAGGCGGGCGGTACGCCGCCGGGCGAGCTGGTCGCGGCGACGCGGGAGGACCGGGAGCGGCTCTACCGGCCGTGGCTGGAGTCGGTCGGTCTCGACCGGCTGCGCACCTGCGTCGTCGCGACCGCGCCCAACCCCGGGCCGCTGATGGGGTTCTTCCACGCGCTGGGGGTGCCGATGGGTGAGGCGTACGGGATGACCGAGTCCGGCGGCGGTGGCACGGCGGCGACGCCGGGCGCCATCCGGATCGGCACCGTCGGGCAGGTCAGCACCCACATGGAGCTGCGCGTCGAGCCCGACGGCGAGGTGCTGCTGCGCGGGCCGCAGGTGATGATCGGCTACCACGGCCGCCCCGAGGCGACCGCCGCGGCGATCGACGCCGACGGCTGGCTGCACACCGGTGACCTCGGCAGCCTCGACGCCGACGGCTACCTCACGATCAGCGGCCGGAAGAAGGAGCTGATCATCAGCTCCACCGGCAAGAACATCTCCCCGGTGACGGTGGAGTCGGCGATCCTCACGGCCAGCCCGTTCATCGGGCAGATGTGCTGCATGGGCGACGGTCGGCCCTACAACGTGGCGCTCGTGGTGCTCGACGTGGAGTACGTCCGCCAGTGGGCGAAGGGCAACGGCCTGGGGGACGCGACGCTGGAGGAGCTCAGCCGCGACCCGCGGGTGCTCGTCGAGGTCGAGGCCGGGATCGCCGCGGGCAACGCGCGGCTCAACCGTCCCGAGCAGGTGAAGCGGTTCCGGGTGGTGCCGCAGGAGTGGTTGCCCGGGCGAGAGCTCACGCCGACGTCGAAGATGCGGCGGTCCGTCATCGCGACGACGTACGCCGAGCTCGTCGAGGAGATGTACGCATGAGCGCCCCCACCGTCCAGGTCCCGGAGCAGGTCGGTCCGGTCGAGCCGGCCGACCCCGTGCTGCTCGAGGTCGCCGACGGCGTCGCCGTGCTGACGCTCAACCGGCCGCACCGGCTCAACGCGGTCGACAACCGGCTGATGGCGCGCTTCCTCGAGCGGCTCGACGAGGCCGCCGACCGCGAGGACGTGCGCGTCGTCGTGGTGACGGGTGCCGGCCGCGGCTTCTGCGCGGGGGCGGACCTCGAGGTGCTCGGCGACCTCGGGACGGGGGAGCAGCAGGTCGCCATGCCCGGCATGGCCTACCTTCGCGCGCGCACCATCCCCAAGCCGGTGGTCGCCGCCGTCAACGGCGCCTGCGCCGGCCTGGGGCTCGTCATCGCGCTGACCTGCGACCTGCGGTTCTCGACGCCGACGGCGAAGTTCGGGACCGGGTTCGCCCGCATCGGCCTCGTCGCGGAGCAGGGCCTCGCGTGGCTGCTGCCGCGCCTCGTCGGACCCGGGCCGGCGATGGACCTCCTGCTGAGCGCGCGGCTCGTCGACGGTGAGGAGGCACGGGCGATGGGCCTCGTCGACCGGCTGCACGCCCCCGAGGAGCTGCTGCGGGCGACGCTCGACTACGCCCGCGCCCTCGCGGCCGGCAGCTCGCCCGTGTCGATGGGCGTCATCAAGTGGCAGGTGCAGCGCAGCCTGGAGACCAGCCTCGAGCAGGCCATGGACGACGCGGACCCCCTGACGCGGGCATCCCTCGTCGGCCGGGACTTCGTCGACGTCGGCTCACGGCTACGGGCGCGCGAGATGCCGTCGTACGAGCCCCTGCCCGCCGGCTCGCCCCGCCTCGGCGACGAGCCCCCCGTCGGGTTGATCCCCCCGGCGGTGTGAAGCCCGGGCGCGGTCGGTTCCCCGGCTGACCGGGGAACCGACCGCTTTGACCATCAATCTTCATGGTCAAAGCGGTCGGTTCGGTGCGCGTCCGATCCCGCAAGGTCCCCTGGGTCAGTGGTGGACGGGGCGCGTAGCCGAGCGGCCTGAGGATGACGGCCGGGCCTCTCCGCGCCGTACCGACGATGGTTGAAGCACCAACACGCCGCTTTGACCATCAACGTTGATGGTCAAAGCGGCGTGTTCCCCGGCTGACCGGGGAACACGCCGCCCCGGCGACGCCCGCTCAGTCCCGACCCGCCGCGTGCCGCCCGGCGAGGTACCCGAACGCCATGGCCGGGCCGAGCGTGCCGCCGGCCCCGCCGTACGTCGCGCCGAACGGCGAGCCCATCGCGTTGCCCGCGGCGTAGAGGCCCTCGACTACGTCGCCGTCCACGTCGAGCACCCGGGCGTCGGGGTCGACGCGGGGGCCGCCCTTCGTGCCGAGCGCGCCGCTGTGGATCTGCACCGCGTAGAACGGGGCCTCGTCGAGCGGGCCGAGGGTGCCGCGCACGTCGCGCTTGTACGCCGGGTCCCCCCACCAGCGGTCGTGGGCGCTGACGCCGCGGCCGAACTCCGGGTCGTGGCCCGCCGCGACGTTCGCGTTCCAGTCCGCCACCGTGGCCTCGAGCCCGTCGGCGTCGATGCCGAGGTCGTCGGCCAGCGCGCGGAGGGTGGGGTACGCCGTCATCCACTCCGGCGGCACCTCGCCGCGGCGGTGGGGGCCGACCGTGCCGTACCGCCGCAGGTGCTCCTGGTCGAAGACCATCCAGCACGGCAGGTTCGCGTAGTCGAACGCCGCGACGTCCTCCACGTGGAACGCGCCGCCGAACGCGTTGTAGTTGGCCGCCTCGTTCGTGAAGCGGCGGCCGCGCCGGTTCACCATGATGGAGCGGGGGCGGGTGCGGTCGGCGTTGACCATGTACCGGTCCATCGGGTTGATGCCCGGCGGCAGGTCGGCGGCCGGGATCCACCACGCCTCGCGCATGGTGCTGAGCGCTGCACCGACCCGCATCGCCATCCGCAGCCCGTCGCCCGTGTTGGTCGGCACGGAGACGGGGTGGGTCAACGGCCCGCGGAGGAAGGCCCGCTTCAGCTCCTCGTCCCACTCGAAGCCGCCGCAGGCGAGCACGACACCGCCCGTCGCGCGGGCGACGAGGGGTCCCTCAGGGGTCTCGAGGCGTACGCCGCGGACCGCGCCGTCCTCGGTCACGAGCGTGGTGCCGCGGCAGCCGGTGCGTGGTTCCACGCCGAGGTCGAGGAGGGCGCCGAGGAGCCGACCGACGAGGGCCTGGCCGGCGCCGCGCTCGTCGTGCTCGGCGCGGCGGGCGAGCTCCTCGCGGGACGGCGGGTCGGGGTCGACCGCGCCGAGCGGGGTCTCGCTCATGGTGAACGCGGGGTGCGCGAAGTAGGGGCTCGGCGTGACGCGGTGCTGCCACTTCCCGAGCCGGTCGAAGGGGTAGAGCGGGCACTCGATCGTGCGGCCGCCGCCGGGCAGTCCGCCGGGGTGCTCCGGGTGGTAGTCGGGGAAGTCGGGCACGGCGCTGAACTCCGTGCCGGCCTCGGCGTCGAGGAACCGGACCATGGCGGGCGCGGCCGCGACGTAGGCGTCGACGAGGCGTTCCTCGAGCAGGCCGCGCGACAGCGACAGGATGTAGCGCTTGGCCTGCTCCGGGGAGTCGACGACGCCGATGGCCTCCTGGTGGGGGTGGCACGGCACCCACACGTGCCCGCCCGACCAGGCGGTCGTGCCGCCCACCTCGTCGGCCTTCTCGAAGAGCGCGACACGTGCGCCTCCGCGGGCGGCGGTGAAGGCGGCGGTGAGCCCGGCGGCGCCGGTGCCGAGGACGACGACGTCCCAGGTCTCCTCTGGTGGTGACGGCATGACGTTTCCCTTCCGAGCGTTTGGTTGCGGCCATTCCTAGAGGTCGTCGACCGAGCTTGTCAACGAATGATGCGCATCATCCGCCGGTCCATTGACAACCAACCGATTGGCAGATTAGAAATGGTCATGTGACCCCGACCACACGACCTGCGACGCCGTCGTCCCGTCCCGCCACCGGCGGGTCGCCGCGACCGCTCGACCCGCCGACCGCGCTCCGGGTGCGCGGCCTGACGAAGACGTTCGGCGCGGCCCAGGTGCTGCGCGGCGTCGACCTCGACGTCCGGGCCGGGGAGGTGCACGCGTTCATCGGCGCCAACGGCTCCGGCAAGTCGACGACCATCAAGGTGCTCGCCGGCTACCACGACGCCGACGAGGCCTCCTGCGAGGTGGGCGGCGAGACCGTGACGCTGACGACGCGCACCGCCAAGCGCCACGACGGCCTGCGCTTCGTCCACCAGGACCTCGGTCAGGTCCCCGAGCTCAGCGCCGTCGACAACATCGCGCTCGCGCACGGCTACCAGCGCACCCGCTTCGGTGCCATCGACTGGAAGGCGCAGCGCGAGCTGACCCGCCGCGCCCTCGCCCGGTTCGGCACGCACGTCGACATCGACGAGCCGCTCGCCGCCCACAGCGCCGTCGTGCGCACCGAGCTGGCCATCTCCGCGGCCGTGCACGGCTGGGAGCCGGGGCAGGGCGTCCTCGTGCTCGACGAACCGACGGCGATGCTGCCCCCGACCCAGGTCGAGCGTCTCTTCGAGGTCGTCCGCTCGGTGCGCGACTCGGGTGCCGGGGTGCTCTACGTGTCCCACCGCCTCGACGAGATCTTCGCGCTCGCCGACCGCGTCAGCGTGATCCGCGGCGGCGCGATCGTCGGCACCTACGACGTCGCCGACGTCACCGCCGACGACCTCGCCGACGCGATGGTCGGCACCCGCGGGGCCAGCACCCGCCACGTCGCCAAGGCGACCGGGTCGGGGGAGGAGGACGTCGTGCTCCGCGCCACCGGCCTGACCGGGCGCACCATGGCCGGCATCGACCTCGAGCTCCGTCGCGGCGAGGTGCTCGGCATCGCCGGCCTCGTCGGATCGGGTTCGGAGGAGGTGCCCTACGCCATCGCCGGCCGGCTCACCGGTCCGCGGGGCGGCACCGTCACGCTCACCGACGGCGGGTCGGCGCACGACATCCCGCTCGTGCCCGGCAACCGCATCGCCGAGGGGGTCTTCCTCGAGGCGACGGTGGCCGAGAACCTCTCGATCGGCTCGCTCGGCTCCGTCAGCGCCGGGCCGCGCCTGTCGCACCGGCGCGAGCGGGCGGTCGTCGAGGACTGGATCCGCCGGCTCGGCATCGCGGCTCCCGCCGCGGACGCCCCGATCTCCACGCTCAGCGGCGGCAACCAGCAGAAGGTCGTGATCGCCCGCTGCCTCAACCGGGCTCCCCGGATCCTCGCGATGAGCGAGCCCACGGCCGGCGTGGACATCGCGACCCGGTCCCGCATCTACGACCTCGTCGCCACCGAGGCCGCCGCCGGCCTGAGCGTCGTCGTCACGTCCTCCGACCCCCAGGACCTCGTCGCCCTCTGCTCCCGCGTGCTCGTCGTCCGCGACGGCCTCGTGGTGGCGGAGCTGGTCGGCGACGAGGTCGCCGAGCACACCATCGTCCGCGCCATCGAAGGGATCCGAGCAGCATGAGCGACCTCCAGACGGGGCCGGCCCACGTCGCCGCCCCGACCGCCCACGGCGTCGTGACCGACGGCCCCGGCGCAGCCGGCCCGACCACCGCCGGCGCGCCGCCGGAGGCGTCCCGCCCCTGGACCCGGCACCTCGCCTTCTCCAACATCGGCGCCGTCTACGTGCTGGTGGCGCTCGTCGTGCTCTTCGCCGTGTGGGTGCCGCAGACCTTCCTCACGTCGGCGACGTTCTACCAGGTGCTCAACAGCAACGCGGTGACCGCGCTGGCCGCGCTCAGCGTCATCGTGCCGCTGTCGGCGCGGGTCTTCGACCTCTCCATCGGCGGCACCATCACGCTCACCGGGGTCGTGGTGACGCAGCTGATCGTCAAGCACGAGCTGGGGGTCACCGCGGCCGTCGCGGTGGCGCTCCTCGTCGGCATCCTCATCGGCGTGCTCAACGCCGTCGTGGTCGTCGTGCTCAAGATCGACTCGTTCATCGCGACGATGGCCTCCGGCGCCCTGCTCGCCGCCTTCACCACGATGGTGACCGGCGACCTCGACGTCACGGGCGTGGTGCTCTCGCAGGGCTTCAACGAGATCGGCCAGGGCATGGTCGGCGGCGTCACCCTCCCGGTCATCTACGTCGCCGTCGTGACCGCCGTGCTGTGGTTCGTGCTGCAGCACACCGCCTTCGGCCGTCGCATGTACGCCACCGGCTTCAACAAGGAGGCCGCGCGCCTCTCGGGCGTGCCCACCGAGCGGCTCCGCTTCGCCTCGCTCGTCATCTCGGGCGGTCTCGCGGGACTCGCCGGCATCGTCCTCGCGGGCACCCTGGCCGCCGGGTCGGTGACCGCGGGCACGCCGTACCTGCTCGGCGCGTTCGCCGCGGCCTTCCTCGGCGCCACGCAGCTGCAGCGCGGCCGCTTCAACGCGGTCGGCACCATCATCGCCGTGCTGCTCCTGGGCACGGGCATCGTCGGCCTCGGGCTCGCCCAGGCCCCCACCTGGTCGCAGGACCTCTTCACCGGCCTCGTGCTCATCGTCGCCCTCATCGCGACCCGCTACCAGCGGGCCGGTGCGGCGAACGCCACCACGTCGCACTGACCCGCGACGTACCCCGCTCCTCACCCCCACCCCTCCTCGGCGACCACCAGAGCGCCGGGTCTCGGACCTCCATCGAGAAGGATCGTGATCGCCATGTCCGCACGCCCGCAGACGCGCACCCGCCGCGTGCTCGGAGCCCTCGCCCTCGGCGTCCTGCCCCTCGTCGCCGCCACCGCCTGCGGTGGTGCCGGCGGCAGCGAGGCCGTCGTCGACGGCTCCAGCGACGAGCAGCTCGCCGAGGCCGCCGAGATCAACGAGGCCGCCCAGCAGCGGCCCACCGAGATCCAGGACCTCCTCACCCCGATCGACGCGCCCATCCCGCGCGACAAGACGATCGTCAGCATCCTCTGCGGCCTCACCGCCTGCGAGGAGCTCAACAACATCTTCGCCGAGGCGGCCGAGGTGCTCGGCTGGGAGGTCATCACCCTGACCACCACCGGCGCCCCCGAGAGCGTCAAGGAGGCGTGGGCCCAGGCCGTGCGCATCGCCCCCGACGCCGTCATCGCCTCGGGCCACGACACGCACCTGTACGCCGCGGAGCTGGCCCAGCTCACCGAGGCCGGGATCCCCGTCGTGCAGAACTCGCTGAGCGAGGAGGCGACGCCGGAGAACGGGCTGCTGGCCTCCTACAACAACGCGGCCACGACCCGCGCCGGCGGCCTGGCCGCCGCGTTCATCGTCGACCACTCGCAGGGCACGGCGAACACGCTCTACGTCGACATCCCCGCCTACGCCGTGCTGGCCGCCGTGCGCGAGAACTTCGCGGAGAACTACGAGGAGCTCTGCCCCGGCTGCGAGATGGACACCATGGACATCTCGATCACCCAGGTCGGCAAGGACGTGCCGAACCTGATCGTCTCGAAGCTCCGCGCCAACCCGAACATCAACTACGTCATGTTCCCCTCGGGCGCCGCGAGCGCCGGTGTCGCGGCCGCACTGCGTGCCGCCGGCCTGGCCGACAAGGTCGACATCGTCACCTCCTCGTCGGGCGCCACCAACTTCGCCGCGGTCGCGGCCGGTGACGAGCTCGCCGCCCAGGCACTCGGCTTCTACGAGCTGATGTGGCTCGAGGCCGACACCCTGGCCCGCCACTTCGCCGGCGTCGAGATGCCCGACCTCAACGAGGTGCGGATGATCCGGCAGACCCTCGTGCAGGACAACATCGTAGAGACGGAGGGCCTCTACCCCCTCGTCGAGGACTACGACGACCAGTTCAAGGCGCTCTGGGGCGTCTCGTGAGCGCGCTGACCGGACGCAGCGCGGTCGTCGTCGGCGCGACCCGCACCCCCATCGGGCGCGGCCACGCCGAGAAGGGCGACCTGCGGGACGTGCATCCCGCCGCCCTGCTGGGGCGGGCCTACCGCGGCCTGCTCGACCAGGTCGGTCTCGATCCGGCCCTCGTCGACGACGTCGTCGCGGGCTGCGGGCAGCAGCTGGGCGAGCAGTCGGCCAACGTCGCCCGGAACGGCTGGCTCCACGAGGGCCTGCCGGTCACGACGGCGGCCACCACCGTCGACCGGGCCTGCGGCTCCTCGCAGCAGGCGGTCAACGCCGCGGCCACCGCGGTGGCCGCCGGTGCCGCGGACGTCGTGATCGGCGCGGGCGTCGAGCACATGGGCCGCATCCCCTTCGCGGCCGGCCCCGACGTCCAGCAGCGCTGGGGCTCTCCGGTGACGCCCGAGCTGCTCGCCCACTTCCCGCTGGTCGGACAGGGCGAGGCCGCCGAGTGCATCGCCGACGACCACGGCCTGACGCGGCGCGAGATGGACGAGATCGCGCTGCGCTCCCAGCAGCTCGCGGCGGCCGCGGTCGCCGAGGGGCGCTTCGACCGGGAGATCACCCCGGTCCTGACGCCGGGCGGCCTGGTGCGGCGCGACCAGGGCGTGCGGCCCGACACCGACGTGGCGGCCCTCGCGGGCCTCCGCCCCGCGTTCCGTCCCGACGGGCGGCTCACGGCGGGCAACTCCTCGCAGATCTCCGACGGCGCCGCCGCCGTGCTCGTCACCGAGGAGGGCTGGGCCCGCGACCGCGGCCTGCCCGTGCGGGCCCGCATCCTCGACGCGATCACCGTCGGATGCGACCCGGTGCGGATGCTCGAGGGACCGATCCCCGCGACGCGCCGCGTGCTCGAGCGCAACGGCATGACCATCGACGACATCGACCTGTTCGAGGTCAACGAGGCCTTCGCGGCGATCGTGCTCGCCTGGGAGCGCGAGGTGAAGGCCGACCGCGACAAGGTCAACGTCAACGGCGGCGCGATCGCGCTGGGCCACCCGCTCGGCGCCAGCGGCGCCCGGCTGGTCACCACCCTGCTGCACGAGCTGGAGCGGCGCGACCTGGAGATCGGCCTCGTGACCATGTGCTGCGGCGGCGGCTTCGGCACGGCGACGCTCGTGCAGCGGGTCGGGTGACGCCGCGATGAGGATCGGACTGGCCGTCGGTGCCGGCGGCATGGGCGGCTCCAGCCTCGAGCCGCTGCAGGTGGTGCCCGAGGCGGAACGACTGGGGTACGACGCGGTGTGGATCGGCGAGGCCTACGGAGCCGACGCGGTCAGCGCGCTCGGCTGGCTCGCCGGACGCACCGAGCGGATCCGCCTCGGGTCGAGCATCCTGCAGATGGTGGCCCGCACGCCGGCGATGACGGCGATGACGGCGGCGGGGCTCGACCAGGTCTCCGAGGGGCGGTTCCTGCTCGGGCTGGGCACGTCGGGCCCGCAGGTGGCGGAGGGCTGGCACGGGGTCTCGTTCGACAAGCCACTGGCCCGCTCGCGCGAGTACGTCGCCATCGTGCGCGCCGCCCTCGCCCGGCAGACCGTGCGCCACGAGGGCCAGCACTTCCGGATCCCGCTGCCCGACGGGCCGGGCAAGGCCCTCAAGCTCGCCACCCGCCCGGTGCAGGACCCCGTGCCGATCTACCTGGCGGCCATGGGTCCCCGCAACACCGAGCTCGTCGGCGAGGTCGCCGACGGCTGGCTCCCGATCCTCTACCGGCCCGAGAGCGCGTCGTACTTCCGCGAGCTCCTCGAGAAGGGCGCCGCCCGCAGCGGCCGCGACGCCGCCGAGGTGGCGGTGACGCCGATGGTGAGCGTGCTCGTCACCGACGAGGGCCCCGAGGCGCTCGCCGCGGGGCGGGACGCCATGCGGCCGTTCCTCGCCCTGTACGTCGGCGGGATGGGTTCGCGCGAGCAGAACTTCTACCTCAACCTCGTCGCGGAGTACGGCTTCGAGGCCAACGCCCGCGCCGTGCAGGACCTCTACCTCGAGGGCCGCAAGGCCGAGGCCGAGGCGGCGCTCAGCGACGAGCTCATCGACGCCGTCACCGTCGTCGGGCCGCCGGGTGCGGTCCGCGAGCGGCTCGCGGCGTACGCCGAGGCGGGCGTCCACACGCTCGTCGCCACCAAGCCGCACGGCCTGCCCGACGACCGCCACCGCGAGCAGCTGCGGCTGATCGCCGCGGCGGCGGGCTGAGCCCGCCGTGACCGCCCCGTCCCGACCCGACCGTGAGGACCTCGTGCCCGATCCCACCGACCCGACCACCCCGCTCGCCGGGGTGCGGGTGCTCGACCTCAGCCGGATGCTGCCGGCCGGGGCGCTCACGCAGCTCCTCGCCGACCTCGGCGCCGACGTCGTCAAGGTCGAGCGACCCGGCGCGGGGGAGGAGTCCCGCACCCACGGGCCGCCGGTCGCCGGCACCACCGCGACGCACGCGTTCCTCGACCGGGGCAAGTCGTCGGTCGCGCTCGACCTGAAGGACCCCCGCGGCGTGCGCGCCGTCCGGGCCCTCGCGGCCCGTAGCGACGTCGTCGTCGAGTCGTTCCGGCCCGGGGTGGCCGACCGCCTCGGGGTCGGGTGGGAGGACCTCCGCGCCGTGAACCCCGCGCTCGTCTACTGCTCGGTCAACGGCTACGGCACCGGCGGCCCGCGCGAGCAGGAGCCCGGCCACGACCTCGACTACCTGGCGTACGCCGGCGCGCTCGGCTTCGGCGGCAGCCGCCAGCACGGCCCCGCCGTCGGCGGCATCCAGGCCGCCGACCTGCTCGGCGGTCTCACGGGCGGCATCGGCCTGCTCGCCGCGCTCCTCGCGGTGCGCGCCGGCGCCCCCGGTCGGCACGTCGAGGTCGGCCTCGCCGACGCGGCGCTCTGGGCGCTCGGCCTCCACGTCTCCGGCTGGCTCGCCGGCGGTGGGGCCGAGGGCCCCGAGTCGACGGCGGTGACCGGGGCGACGCCGTCGTACCGGGTGTATGCCTGCGCCGACGGTCGGCACCTCGCCGTCGGTGCGGTCGAGCCGCACTTCTGGGCGGCGTTCGTCGGGGTGCTCGGCCGCCCGGAGCTGCGCGAGCGCCAGCACGACCCCGCGGCCATCGACGAGGTCGCGGCGGTGCTGGCCACGCGGTCGCTCGCCGCCTGGCTCGTCGCCCTCGAGGGCCACGAGACCTGCGTCGCGCCGGTGCAGACGTTCGCCGAGGTGCGCGACGACCCGCAGTTCCGGGCGCGGCAGATGCTCGTGCCCGTGCCGGGCGACCCGCGCACCGAGCAGGTGGGCTCGCCCGTCCGGCTCGACGGCCGCGCGGGCCGTCCGCTCCGACGGGCCGCCCCCGTGGTCGGCCAGGACGCCCCCACCGTGCTCGCCGCCGTGGACGTCGACGACGACGTCCTCGCCGCCGCCCGCGCCTGGTCGACGGGACGGGCGGCGCCGCCGCCCGTCCCCGCGCCCGTTCCCATCCCTGCCCTCCAGGAGGACCCCGCATGACCGTGACCGCCACCCCGCCCGGCACCACCGCCGGACCAGGCAGCAGCGACGCCGGCGCCGAGCAGCTCGACGCCGATGACCGCGCCGCGCTCGCCGACCTGGCGTTCGGCATCGGCCGCCGCTACGCGGACCGCAGGTTCGCCGACCTCGACGCCGCCCAGGCGCACTGGAAGGAGGTCTGCGACGCCGGCCTGCCCGCGATCTCCCTGCCCCCCGAGCACGGCGGCGCAGGCACCATGAGCGACCTCCTGCTCGTCGCGGAGCGGCTCGCCGCCGGGGGCTACCCGGCCGGCAAGCTGACGATCTCCACCGCGATCGGCGGCGCCGTCATCCTGCGCCACGGCAGCCCGGACCAGCGCGAGCGCTGGCTCTCCGCGATCGGGGACGGCTCGCTGCGCTTCTGCTTCGCGCTCACCGAGCCGGGGGCGGGCTCGAACGCCGCCAACATGCGCACCACGGCGACCCGCACGGCCGACGGCGGGTGGCGCATCGACGGGCAGAAGACCTACATCTCCGCGGCCGACGACTCCGACGTCATGATCGTCGTCGCGAAGGACGCGGAGTCGGGCGGGTTCTCGCTGCTCTCCCTGCCGCTGCCGTGCGAGCAGCTGCAGATGACGCCGGTCGACGTGCACGTGGGCGTGCCGGAGCGGCAGTGGACGATCTACTTCGACGGCGTCGAGCTGCCCGCCGAGGCCCTCATCGGCACCGCCGGGGGAGGCGCCCGGGCCCTCTTCGACGGGCTCAACCCCGAGCGCCTCATCGTGGCCGCGCAGGCCGTCGGCATCGGCCGCTGGTGCCTCGAGCGTGCCGCGGCGTACGCCGGGGAGCGGGTCGTCTTCGACGTGCCGATCGGCCAGCACCAGGCCGTGCAGCACCCGCTGGCGGAGGCCCTCATCGACCTCGAGGCCGCGTGGGCGCTCATCGAGCGCGGCGCGGAGGCCTACGAGGCCGGCGGCAACGCCGGGCTCGCCTGCAACATGGCGAAGGTCAAGGCGTGCGACGCCGGGCTGAAGGCGGCCGACGCGGCGCTGCAGACCTTCGGGGGCTCGGGCTTCACGGGCGAGACCCTCATGTTCGAGCGGTTCGGCTACCTCCGCCTCCTGCGCTCGACGCCGGTCTCCCGCGAGATGGCGCTCAACCAGGTCGCCGTCGCGGGGCTCGGGCTGCCCCGGTCCTACTAGGCCGCACGGTGGCCAGTGCGCGACGCCAGCGTCGGTTCGACCGCTCGGAGCTCGTCGTGGACGCGGCGGCGGAGATCTTCCGTCGCAAGGGGTACGACGCGACGAGCCTGCAGGAGATCGCGGACGAGGTGGGGATCCTCAAGGGGTCGATGTACCACTACATCGCCACGAAGGAGGACCTGCTCTTCGCGATCATCCAGCGCAACCACGAGCGGATCATCACGGGCAACCAGGGCTGGCGCGCGCTGGTCGACGACCCCGTCGCGGCACTGCGGTCCTTCGTCTCCGGCCACATCCGGCTGTCGTTGGAGAACCGCACCGACTCGGTCGTCTTCGTGCGCGACTTCCGGGCGCTCAGCCCCGAGCGGGCGGCGTCGATCGTGCAGCGCCAGCACGACTACGACCACGACTTCCGCACGCTCGTGGGCACTGCCGTCACCGCAGGGCTGCTGCGGCCCGGTGTGACGCCCGCCTTCGCCGCGCGCGCCGTGTTCGGCATGGCGAACTGGATCCACCACTGGTTCGACCCGGCGGGCTCGCTGCCCGCGGGCGACGTGGTGCGGGAGCTCTCCGACTACGCGTTGGCCAGCCTGCTGGGCCCCAGCGACACAATCAAACGGTTGGTTGACAACGAGGTCCCCGCCGCCGTTCAATGACGAGGGAACGAGCCGCGCCCCCGGGCGCCGCCGTCCTCGACCGGAAGGAAGACATGACCGCCGACGTCCTCACCCCCGGCCCCGGCACGCAGCCGGGGCGTACCGCCCGCTACGGCCCCGTGGCCGTCGCGATCGCCGACGGCGTCGCGACGGCCACCGTCGACAGCCCGCCCGTCAACGCGATGGGCACCGCCGTACTCGGCGGCCTCGGGGAGGCCGCCGCCGCGCTGGCCGCCGACGACGACGTCCGTGTCGTCGTGCTGACCGGCACGGGGACGAAGGCCTTCATGGCCGGCGCCGACATCGAGGAGTTCACCTCGGTGCTGGCCGCGCCGGGCGGGATGGCCGCCCACGCCGCCTGGGCCGGCGGGGTGCTCGCTGCCTGGGCCGACCTGCCGCAGCCCCTGATCGCCGCCGTTCAGGCGAGCGCCGTCGGCGGCGGGCTCGAGATCGCCCTGGCGGCCGACCTGATCGTGGCCGACCCCGCGGCGCGCTTCGGCCTGCCCGAGGTCAAGCTCGGCCTCATCCCCGGGGGCGGTGGCACCCAGCGGCTTCCCCGCCGCGTCGGTACGGCGCGCGCCCTCCGGATGATGCTGCTCGGCAGCGTGGTCCGGGCCGACGAGGCGCTCGCCACGGGTCTCGTCGACGAGGTCGCCGGACCGGGGGAGGCGCTCGCCGTCGCCCAGGCCCTGGCCGCGCGGATCGCCGCCATGCCCCGGGTCGCCGTGCAGGCGCTCAAGCGCTGCGTCGACCCCGACCTCGGCGCCGCGGTCACCGAGGAGCGCCGCATCTTCCTCGAGGTCGCGGCCGCCGCGGACTTCGCCGAGGGCATCGCCGCCTTCACCGAGAAGCGCGCGCCTGTCTTCACCCACCGCTGACCCCGTCCCGATCACCGACCTGGAGGTCCCCATGCCCGATCCCGCCGACGACGTCCTCCTCCTCGGAGGCGCGCGCACCCCGTTCAGCCGCTTCGGCGGCGCCCTCCGCGAGGTGCCGAGCGTCGACATCGCCGCTGCCACGATGGTGAGCGCGATGAGCGCGGCGGGGGTGGAGCCCGCGGACGTCCAGGAGGTCTACAGCGGTGTCACGATCCCGGCCGAGGAGTCGCTCGAGGGCTCGATCCCGGCCCGGGTGGCGATGCTGCGGGCCGGCATCCCCGAGGACCGGCTCTCGCTGACCATCGACCGGGCGTGCTGCTCGTCGATGACGGCCGTGCACCTCGGCACGCGGGCGATCCGGGCGGGCGAGGCCGACGTCGTGCTCGTCGGCGGTGCCGACAACATGGGTCGGGCCGCGTTCCTCATGAACCCGACCATCCGGTGGGGCATCAAGCGGGGCGGGCCGAAGCTGAAGGACCCGATGGCCGAGCCCGGTGCCGACATCGGCGGGAAGCCCGTCGCCGTCGACGCCGGCGAGGTGGCCGTCGAGCACGGGGTCACCCGCGAGGAGTCCGACGAGTTCGCCGTGCGGAGCCACGAGGCGTACTTCGCCGCGAAGGCGCGGGGGTTCTACGACGGCGAGGTGGTGCCGTTCGAGCACGAGCGCGGCAGCCTGCTCGAGGACGAGGGCCCGCGGGCCGACACGTCGCTCGACCGTCTCGCCCGCCTTCGCACGATCTTCGACGGGCCGATCGTGACGCCGGGCAACGCGCCGGGCCAGGACACGGGCGGCTGCTACGTCGTGCTGGCGCGCCGGAGCTGGGTGGAGGAGCGCGGCCTGACGGCGCTCGCGCGGATCGCCGGGCTCGGCAGCGCCGCCCGCGCGCCGCGGGAGATCCCGGTCGCGCCGGCCGACGCGATCCGGCGGGCGTTGTCGGCGGCGGACTGGGGGCTCGACTCGCTCGAGCGGTTCGAGATCAACGAGGCGTTCGCCTGCGTGCCGCTCGTCAGTGCCCGGGTGCTCGCGGACGGCCGGACCGACCGCGAGAAGTGGTTGCTCGACCGGCTGAACCTCAACGGCGGGGCCGTCGCCCTGGGCCACCCGCCGGGTGCGTCCGGCGCCCGGATCCTGCTGACGCTGGCGCGCTCGCTCGCCGAGCAGGGCGGGGGCCGGGGTGCGGCCTCGATCTGCGGCGGCCTCGGTCAGGGCGACGCGGCGGTCATCGAGTCGCTCGCCTGAGGCGCCGTCCCGGGCCGTCCGGGCCGTCCGACCCCCGTCGACCTCACCGGTTGACGGGGGTCGGTCGTCTGCCTAGTGTGGGCTAGACCACAGTAATCATCATCATGATAGGCAGGCTTGCCTGGCGCTGTGGCTTGTCCCTGTGCTGAACGGAGAGGAACGGCATGAAGACCATCGGTGCGCTGATCTGGGAGCCCGGCACGCGCTCGGGCTGGAGCGTGGAAGAGATCGAGATCGACCCGCCCAAGAGTCGTGAGGTGCTCATCAAGCTCGCCGCCTCCGGCATCTGCCACAGCGACGACCACGTCGACACCGGTGACATCCCGCTCGACTGGGGCCCGATCATCGGCGGCCACGAGGGAGCCGGCGTGATCCAGGAGCTCGGCCCCGACGTCGAGGGCACCGGGTTCGAGCTGGGCGACCACGTGGTGCTGTCGTTCCTGCCCTCGTGTGGTCACTGCCGCATGTGCACCATCGGCAAGTCCAACATGTGCGAGATGGGGGCGGGCGTCCTCGGCGGCTTCGCCCCCGACGGCACCCACCGCGTGCACGCCCGCGGCCAGGGGGTCGGTCCGTTCTCCTACCTGGGCACGTTCTCGCCGTACGTCGTGGTCAACATCGACTCCTGCGTGAAGATCCCCAAGGACATCCCCCTCGACAAGGCCGCGCTCATCGGCTGCGGCGTGCCGACGGGCTGGGGTTCCGCGATGTACGCCGCGGACATCACCTTCGACGACACCGTGGTGATCGTCGGCACGGGCGGCGTCGGCATGAACGCGGTGCAGGGCGCGAAGCACCGCCGGGCGAAGAACATCGTCACGATCGACCCCAACGCCTCCAAGCGGGAGCAGGCCAAGCTGTTCGGCGCCACGGCCAGCTACGCCAGCTACGAGGAGGCGGCGCCGGCCGTCGCGGACCTGACCAACGGCCAGGGCGCGGACGTCGTCATCCTGACGATGGACGTGCTGCAGGGCGAGCTCCTCAACCCGGCCCAGGAGATGACGCGGCGCGGCGGCACGATGGTCGTCACCTCCGCGGCGCCGGTGCTGCAGCGCGACGTGCCGTTCGACCTCTTCACGTTCGCGATGTCGGGCAAGCGCATGCAGGGCAGCCTCTACGGCACGACCATCGCGCGCCGCGACATCCCGCTCATCGCAGACCTCTACAAGCGGGGCGAGTTCAAGCTCGACGAGCTCATCACGAAGACCTACACGCTCGAGCAGATCAACGAGGCCGTGCAGGACATGCGCGACGGCAAGAACATCCGCGGCGTGATCGTCTATGACGACTGACCGCACCGACCGCTCCGCCGACCTGGCGGCGATCGTCCACGCCACGCACACCTACGCGCTGGGCCTCGACACGTTCGACCCCGCGCTCGCGCTGAGCGCCTTCACCTCGGACGCCGTCTGGGACGCGACCCCCGTGGGCCTGGCGCGCTACGAGGGCGAGGCCGAGATCCGCGGCTTCTTCGAGAAGGACGCCGGTCAGGTGCGGGACCAGTTCCACGTCATCACCAACCACCGGGTGGAGTTCACGGGGCCGGACACGGCCAGCGGCACCAACTACGTGTTCTCCGAGGGGCACCTCGAGGGCGGGGCGTCGTTCAAGGCGATCGCGCTCAACGAGGACACCTACGCCCGCGTGGGTGACGGGTGGCGTATCAGCTCGCGGGTCATCTCGCCGCTGACCCCGCCCGAGATGGGGGACTTCGAGGCCTGAGCCGGGGGTCGGGGGCCGGTCGGTTCCCCGGCTGACCGGGGAACACGCCGCTTTGACCATCAACGTTGATGGTCAAAGCGGCGTGTTGTTGTTTCAACCGTGGCCGCGGACCGCCGGACCGACCGGCTCAGCCGAGGCCCACCTCGGCGCCACGCCGCGGGAGCACGTCGCGCGCTACCGCCCGTGGCCGGTCGGCTCAGAACCCCACGCGTGCCCAGGGGGCACGTTCGACCTCGGCGGTGTCGCCCCGCAGCCAGGCGTCGAGGAGCGCCCGGACCTCGTCCGCGGTCGCGACCGTCGTGCCGAGGTGCCGCTCCGGGCCGCCCTCGCGCCGCTCGACGTCGAAGTGGTCGGCGCTGCGGCGGTAGGTCTGCGCGTAGACCTGGTCGTCATCCGTCGTCACCACCAGGTAGTCGTCGACCGCCAGGGCACCCACGAGCCGGGCGACAGCGGCCGGCGTCACGGTGGGCAGCTCGCCGTCCCGGGTCATGATCCGGCCGGGCAGGGCGGCTCTGGGGTCGAAGAGGACCCCGAGCTGAGGGTCGTAGACCCCGAAGCCCGCCGCACGGGCCTCGGCGTGCACGACCTCTCGGGCCTGCTCGACGCCGCGGAACGTGACCGAGACCGCCAGCACGTCCCCCTCTGCCTCGAGCGGCGACACGGAGAGGATGTCCCCGCACCGCTCCTCGATCCGAGCGGCGAGCGCCGCCGCCTCCGGCGTGGCCGGGCGCTCCTCGTGGGCCTCCAGGTGGGCGGTCAACGTGTTGATGTCGGCGCAGTACGTCGCCGGCAGCACGATCTGGTCGTAGCTCACCGTGGGTGGGTGCCCCGCGGAGCCACGGGCAAACCTCGCGACTCCTCGCCCCGCGGGGCGGCCGAGGTCCTCGGGACGCGGCTGCGACAATTCCCGGTGGCACCGACGCGGAAGTGAGGCCAGCACGTGGAGAAGCGTTCATCGGGGAACGGTGGCGAGCCGGCGACGACCGGTCGCCGTCGCTTCGACCGCTCCGAGCTGATCGTGGACGCGGCGGCGGAGATCTTCCGTCGCAAGGGGTACGACGCGACGAGCCTGCAGGAGATCGCGGACGAGGTGGGGATCCTCAAGGGGTCGATGTACCACTACATCGCCACGAAGGAGGACCTTCTCTTCGCGATCATCCAGCGCAACCACGAGCGGATCATCACGGGCAACCAGGGCTGGCGCGCGCTCGACGACGACCCCGTGGCCGCGCTCCGCTCCTTCATCGAGGGCCACCTGCGGGAGAGCCTCGCGCGCCTGACGGACACGATCGTCTTCGTGCGCGACTTCCGCGCCCTGAGCGCCGAGCGGGCGGAGCAGATCGTCGCCCGCCAGCACGACTACGACCAGGACTTCCGTGCGCTCGTCCAGCAGGCCGTGGACCAGGGGCGCCTGCGCCCGGGCGTCACCCCCGAGTTCGCGGCCCGCGCCGTCTTCGGGATGGTCAACTGGGTCCACTACTGGTACGACGCGAGCGGCCGCCTCACGGCCGAGCAGGTGGTCGAGGAGCTCGCGACCTACGCGATGGCCTCCTTGTCGGCGCCGCTCCCGTCCTGATCCCCGCGAATCATCGGCAGCACGGCGGCGGTGTCGTACCAGGACACGACGCGCGTGATGCGCTCGCCGTCGGTGTCGATGACGTCGACGGCGTCGAACGCGACGGCCACCCCGTCGTGCCGCCGTCCCACGAACTCGATCTCGACGGCTGCGGCGGCGCCCTCGACGACGTACCGGACGGGTCGGTCCTCGTGCTCCGCGAACTGCCGCACGACGGCGGTCAGGAGCCGCACGGCCTTCTCGTTGCCCGTCGTCGACAGGGTCATGCCGTGCCGCACCTCGACGTCGGGGTGCAGCACGGCGGCCAGCGCCTCCCAGTCGTGGGTGTTGACGGCGGCGAAGTAGCGCTCGGCGAGGCCGCGCACGCCGGTCGGGGTGCTGGTCGGGAGGGTGCTGGTCATCGTCGCTCCTGGCGGTCGGGGCGCGGCGCGTGCCGCGGGGTGGGGGCAGCCGGACGGATGCTGCCGAGCTGGGTCGCGGTGGCGAGCAGCTCGCCGTCGCGGGCGTGCATCTGGGCCGTCGACAGTCCGCGTCCTCCGCGCATGCCGGGCGACGTCTGGTCGACGACGAGCCAGTCGTCGAGCCGGGCGGGACCGTGGAACCACATGCTGTGGTCGAGCGAGAAGCCGGTGGCCGAGCCCGATCCGAACCACAGGCCGTGGGGCCGCAGGCACGAGTCGAGCAGGCACAGGTCGGAGGCGTAGGCGAGCAGCGCCGCGGCGAGCGCCCGGTCGTCGGGCGCCGGCGCCGCGGTGCGCACCCACGTGGTGCTGCGGGGCTCGCGGTCGAGGGCGAGCCGCGGCGGTGGGGTCGCGTAGCGCAGGTCGAACGGCGACGTGGCCGTCCAGGGGCGGAAGGTGTCGTCGAAGCCGGCCAGCTCGTCCCCCACGTTGGGGAAGGCCGCCGGGTCGCCCGCCTCCGGTGGGGCGGTGGCGTGCGACGGTCCGTCGCTGTCGGTCGCGAACAGCATCTCCGCGCGGAGCAGCAGGCGTTCCGACTGGATGACCTCGACGGTGCGCCAGGCGCTCGAGCGTCCCTCGTGCGCGGTGTGCACGTCGATGTCGGTCGGCGCCCCGCCGTCCCCGGCCTGCACGAAGTAGGCGTGGAGGCTGCGCACCCAGAGGCCTGGCCGCACGGTGGCCGACGCGGCGGCGAGGGCCTGGGCGACGAGCAGTCCGCCGTACGGCGCCCCCCACGTCACCGACGGTGCCTCGGCGCGGTAGGAGGAGCGGCCCTGGGGGACGGGTCGGAGGAGGTCGAGCAGCTCGGCGAACGCCGCGGCACCGCTGCCGGAGGAGGCAGCGGCGCCGACGGCGCGCGCGCGACTACTGAGCGGCGCCGTAGTCACTGAAGCCGCGCCCGGTCTTGTAGCCGTAGTGGCCGGCGTTGACGAGCGCGCGGAGGCCCTGGGTGGGCAGGAAGCGCTCGCCGTAGTGCGCCGCCATCGCCTCGGAGGCCTTGACGTAGGTGTCGAGCCCGCCGAGGTCGACCGTCTGCAGCGGCCCCATCGCGTGGTTGAAGGCGAGCGTGCAGGCGCGGTTGACGTCGTCGGGGGTGGCGATGCCCTCCTCGACGATCCGCATCGACTCGGCGATGAGCGCCATGATGAGGCGCGAGGTGAGGAAGCCCTGCGTGTCCTTCTCGCAGACGATCGTCTCCTTGCCGAACCGCTCGGCCAGCGCCTTGATCGTCGCGACCGTCTCGTCGCTCGTCTCGACGCCGCGGATGATCTCGATGAGGCGCATCACCGGCGGCGGGTTGAACCAGTGGGTGCCCAGCACCCGGTCGGGGCGCTGCGTGGCGCTCGCGATCCGCGAGATCGCGAACTGCGAGGTGTTCGAGGCGAGGATCGCGTGGGCGGGGGCGTGCTCGTCGAGCCGGCGGAAGACGTCGCGCTTGACGTCGACGTCCTCCACGATCGACTCGATGGCGTGGTCCGTGGTGCGGGCCGTGCCCTCCAGGTCGGTGCTCGTGCTGATGCGCTCGCGCGCCTCCTTGGCCTGCACGTCGCTCAGCTCGCCCTTGCGCACGAGGCGCTCGAGGCTGCGCTCGATGCGGCCGATGCCGCGGTCGAGGTCCGCCTGGTCGAGGTCGACCAGGGTCACGTCCAGCCCGGCCACTGCCGCGACCTGGGCGATGCCGTTGCCCATCTGGCCGCCCCCTCCGACGACCATCACCTTCTCGATCTGCGTCACCGCATCCGTCATGGGAGCTGCCTCTCTGGCTGAGTTCTCTGGGGTGTCAACGGGCCCGCGGGGAGGCGGCGTCACCCGCTCGGGGCGCCGTCGGTACGTCGACGCGGGGGCCGTCGCGTCGTTGACGAAGTTACCAACCGATTGGTAGTTTCCGCAAGCATGACAGGGATCAGCGGATGGGCCCGCTACTGGGCACGGTTCGGTGCGGACCGCCCCGCGCTGCTCGCGGACGACGGGGGTCGCACCTGGGGCGAGCTCGAGCGCGGATGCGCCGAGGTGGCCGCCGGCATGGTGGCCGTGGGCATCGCGCACGGCGACCGCGTGGGCGGGCTGATGCGCAACGCGCCCGAGCACTTCGAGGTCGTGCTGGCCTGCGCGCGGATCGGTGCCGTGTTCGTGCCGCTCAACCCGCTGCTCACCGCCGCCGAGCTGCGAGACATCGCCGGGGACGCGGACCTCGCCGCGGTCGTCACCGACACCGGCTTCCTGCCGGTGCTCGGTGTGCTGGAGGAGCTCGTCGGCGCCGAGCGCATCTTCTTCGTCGGCGACGTGCCCGAGCAGGGCCGGGGGCTCGCCGAGCTACGCACCCACGGCGCGCTGGGGCACGACCTCGACGTACGCGCCGACGACCCCCTGATGATCTGCTACACGAGCGGCACGACGGGCCGCGCCAAGGGCGCCGTCCTCACCCACGCCAACATGGAGGGCGTCGCCGCGAGCGCGATCGCCGTCGACGCCCTCGGCTTCCGCGACCGCGCGGTCGTCACCGTGCCCCTCGCCTTCACGGGGGCCGGTGTCTCGTTCGCGATCCCGTTCCTGCGCTGCGGCGGCTCGATCCTCATCCGCGACTCCTTCGACCCGGCCCGGCTCCTCGACGACATCGAGCACCGCGGCGTCAGCTTCGTCGGGGTCGTGCCGGTGATCCTCGAGCGGCTCGCCGCCCAGCCGGACTTCGCCGAGCGGGACCTCAGCGGGCTGCGGGTCGCCAAGGTGGGCGGGGCGGCGGTGCCCGAGCACCTGCTGCGCACCTACCACGACCGCGGCGTGGGGCTCGTCAACGCCTACGGCCTCACCGAGGGCTCGGGCCTCAACCTGGAGCTCCAGGCCCACGAGGCGCTGCGGCGGCTCGGCTCGGTCGGCCTGCCGCTGTGGGGTCAGGAGGCCCGCGTGCTCGACCCGTCCGGCCGCACGTGCGCGCCTGGGGAGCCGGGCGAGCTCGTGCTCGGCGGCAGCTGCGTGCTGCAGGAGTACTGGCGCAACCCCGCTGCCACCGCCGACACGATCCGCGACGGCTGGCTCCACACGGGGGACCTCGCCACGACCGACGAGGACGGCTACGTCCGGATCGTCGACCGGTCGAAGGACATGATCATCTCGGGCGGTCTCAACGTGTACCCGGCCGAGATCGAGTCCGTCCTCGCCGGCCACCCCGACGTCGTCGAGGTGGCCGTCGTCGGCGTCCCCGACGAGCGGTGGGGCGAGACCCCCGTCGCCTGCGTCGTGAGCGCCAACCCCGACCTCGACCTCGCCGACCTGACGACGTACGTCGCGGGCTCGCTCGCGACGTACAAGAGGCCGACGCGGCTCGAGCTGCGGAGCGAACCGCTGCCGCGGGGGATGAGCGGCAAGGTGCTGAGGCGGGAGCTGCGCTCCGCCCTGGTCGACCGGTCGTCGGCCGCGGTGGCGGGAGCCGGGTCGTGAGCGCCCCGCTGGAGGAGGGCGACCCGCTGCAGGTCGAGCGCATCGGGCCCGTCACGGTGCTCACACTGGCGCGTCCCGAACGCCTCAACGCCCTCTCACACGGGATGCTCCGGCGACTGGGGGAGGTGCTGGACGGGCTGATGTACGACTACGAGCAGCGGGTGGTGGTGCTGGCCGGGGAGGGGCGCGCCTTCTGCGCGGGCATGGACCTCAAGGGCCAGGCCGACGGCGCGCGCTGGGTGGACGGGGTCGGCGCGATCCAGACGACCTACGCCATCCAGGAGGTCGTGGCGCGTGTGATCACGCGGCTGCGGGACGTCCCGCAGCCCGTCGTGGCGGCCGTGCACGGCATCGCCGCGGGCGGCGGGCTGTCGCTCGCGTGTGCCGCCGACGTGCGCGTCGCCGAGCCCGGGGCGCGGTTCAGCGCGGCGTTCGCCCGGCTCGGCGTCTCCGGCGGCGACATGGGCTCGTCGTGGTTCCTGCCGCGGATCATCGGGTTCGAGCGGGCGGCCGAGGCGCTCTACACCGGACGGGAGATCGGCGGCGAGGAGGCGGAGCGGATCGGGCTGGTGGCCCACCTCGTGCCTGCCGGGCGGGCGCGGGCCGAGGCCATCGCGATCGCGGAGCGCATGTGCGAGGTCGCGCCCTTCACGACCCGCATGACGAAGTCGTTGCTCAACGCCTCGCGTGACGGGGTCGCCCTGCGGCACCACCTCGAGCTCGAGAACCGCACCCAGGTGATGATGACGGCGACCGACGACTTCCGCGAGGCGTGCGACGCCTTCGGCGAGCGCCGCCCCGCCGCGTTCCGGGACCGGTGATGGACGCGCGGCCGGCGGAGGCCGCCGGCCCCGACGGGCTGCTCACGTGGTTCAACGATCTCCCGGTCATCCGGTGGATCGGCGTCGAGTGCGTCGACGTCGCGGTGGGTCGCGTGCGGGCGCTGCTCCACGTGCGTCCCGAGCACCGCAACCCCGGCGGGGCGGTCAACGGCGGCGTGCTGCTGGCCGCTGCCGACGTCGTCGCCGGGGCCGCGGTGACCTCGACCGGACCGCCCGGCACCGGCGCGGCGACCACCGACCTGACGATGCACTTCCTCGCGGCCGCCGTCGAGGCCCCGCTCCGGCTGGAGGCCGAGGTGCTCCGGCGGGGGCGGGGCAACGGCGTACCGCACGTGCGCATCTCCGACGCCGACGGCCGCCTCTGCGCCGTTGCGACGGGGACGTGGGTGGTGCGGGAGTCCGGGTGGTCAGGGACTACGACAGGCTGCCCGCCCCGTACGCCTCCCGGAGCCGCGCCTTGACCACCTTGCCGGTCGGGTTCACGGGCAGGGGATCAGCGACGAGCACGATCTCCTTGGGACGCTTGTAGTCCGTCAGCCGCACCGTGCAGTGCGCGCGCAGGGCGTCCACCCCGAGCGTCGACCCCGGCCGGGGCCGCACGACGGCGACGACGCGCTCGCCCCACCGCTCGTCCGGTACGCCGATGACGGCGGCCTCCGCGACGTCGGCGAGCTCGTGGAGCACGTCCTCGACCTCGGCCGGGTAGACGTTGTAGCCGCCCGTGATCACCATGTCCTTGAGGCGGCCCGTGACGTAGAGGTAGCCCTCGTCGTCCCGCCGCCCGAGGTCGCCGGTGCGCAGCCAGCCGTCGACGACGGCGCGCTCGTCGGGCCGCTCCCAGTAGCCGGCCATGACGGCCGGTCCCGACACGCAGATCTCGCCGATCTCGTCGGGTCCCGCCTCGCGGTCGCCGACGAGCACCCGCACGTCGCTGTACGTCAGGGGTCGGCCGATCGAGCCGACCTTGCGCACCGCGTCCTCCGGCATCAGGCAGGTCGAGAAGCCGCACGACTCGGTGAGCCCGTAGCCCTGCACGAAGACGTCGAGGCCGCGGGCGCGGTAGCGCTCGATGAGGCTGACGGGCATGGGGGCCGCGGCCGAGAGCACGCGCTGGAAGCAGGTGAGGTCGAGGTCCGCGAAGGCCGGGTGGTCGAGGAGTGCCGTGAACACGGTCGGCACGCTCGCCATGTAGGTCGGGCGGAAGGTGCGGACCGCATCCGCGATCGTCTCCGGGGTGCCCGCCGTGAGGAGCCGCAGGGTGCAGCCCAGGTGCAGGAACGGCAGCACCCCGGCGAGCATCGCCCCCGAGACGCTGATCGGCAGCGAGACCAGGGGGCGGTCGTCGCGGTGGAAGCCCAGGTCGACGGCCAGCGACGTCGCGACGGCCGCGATGTTGCGGTGCGTGATCATCGCGCCCTTGGGCAGCCCGGTGGTGCCCGATGTGTAGAAGAGGCCGGCCGTGCTCGTCTCGTCGAAGTCCGCCACGGGGAACGGCGCCGCCGGTGCGTCGGCCGCGGGCCACCCGGCGCCGTCGGTGCTGAGCACGACGAGGTCGCCGTCGACGGTGCCCTGCAGCGCGATGGCACGGTCGACGGCCACCGCCTGCGTGACGAGCAGCCGGGGTCGGCTGTCCCGCACGAGCGCGGCGACCTCGCGGTCGGCGAGCCGCGGGTTGAGGGGCACGTAGACCGCCCCGAGCCGCAGCACGGCCAGCATCGCGGGCAGGTACTCCGCCCCGTTCTCGTGGAGCACCGCCACCCGGTCGCCGTGCCCGATCCCGTGGTCGCGCAGCACGTGGGCGACCTGCCACGTGCGGCGCTCGAGCGCGGCGTACGTGATCGTGCGGTCGTCGAGCACGAGCGCGGGCTTCTCCCCGAAGCGGTCGGCGTGCCGGGTGATCCAGGTGGCGACCCCGGGCCGGTAGGCGAGGGCCGCGACGCTCACAGCCCGACCTCGGCGGCCAGCGCCTTCATCGCGACCTGGTCGCGCAGCTCCATGAGCACGACGGTGCCGACGGGGGAGTCCCGCCACAGGCGCAGCCGCTCGCGGATGCGACCCGGCGGCCCGATGAGCGACGTGCCGTCGACGAGCTCGTCGGGGATCGCGTCGACCGCCTCCTCGCGGCGGCCGGCGAGGAACAGCTCCTGCACCTCAGCGGCCACGTCGCCGTACCCCGCCCGCGTGATCGCGTCGACGTGGAAGTTGGTGCCCTTGACGCCCATGCCGCCGACGTACCAGGCCAGCGGCTCCTTCGCCCGCCGGAATGCCGCGCCCAGGTCGTCGTCGACGAACGTGTTGACCATGGCCGCGATCTCGAAGCCCGGGCGGGCGCGGGCGAGCACGTCGCCGTACGCCGCGGTGAAGCTCTCCACGTGCACGAACGCCGGGATCCACCCGTCGCCGATCTCCAGCGCCAGGTCGACGTTCTTCGGTCCCTGGGCGCCGAGCAGCACGGGGATGTCGGGGCGCAGGGGCTCGGTGATGAGCCGCAGCGGCTTGCCGAGGCCGGCGCCGCCGGGGTGGGGGAGCGGGTAGAACTCGCCGTCGTGGCGGACGGGCTCGTCGCGGGCCCAGATGGCGCGGAGCACCTCGACGTACTCCCGGGTGCGGGCCAGGGGCCGCGGGAACGGGCGGCCGTACCAGCCCTCGACGACCTGGGGCCCCGAGACCCCCAGGCCGAGCCGGAGGCGCCCGCCGCTGAGGGCGTCGAGCGTCATCGCCGCCATCGCCGCGTTGGCCGGGGTGCGGGCGTCGATCTGGCAGATCGAGGTGCCGAGCCCGATGCGGGAGGTGCGGGCGGCGTACCAGGTCAGCGGCGTGAGCGCGTCCGACCCGTAGGCCTCGCCGATCCACACCGAGTCGTAGCCGAGGGACTCCGCGGCGACGACGGCCGCGGAGTCGTCCACGGGACGGCGCTGCCAGTAGCCGAGTCCGATGCCGAGCTTCAGGTCCGTGACCACGGTGGTCCTCCCAGGCGACGACGGTGTCTGTGCCCTGCACCCTAGTCAACCATTCGTTTGGTTGTATAGCGTCACCGGCGAGCGACCGGTGCCGGTCGCCGAACGAGGAGGTTCGAGGGCCATGGACATCGGTGGGGCGATCGCGCACTGGGCGCAGCGGCGGCCGGAGGAGCCCGCCGTCCGCGACGACGACGGCGACCTGACCTGGCGCGGGCTCCGCGACGCCGCCGGGGCCGAGGCCGCGCACCTCGCGCGGCTCGGCGTCGAGCCTGGCGACCGCGTCGGCGTGGTGATGGCCAACTCCCGCGCCTTCTGCGTCGCCGTGCTGGGCACCGTGGCCGCGGGCGGCATCGTCGTGCCGATGAACCACCGGCTCCACCCGCGGGAGATGGCCGACCAGCTCGCCGACGCGGGGGTGCGGGTCGTGCTCCACGACGCGACGTACGCCGCGGCCGCGCGCGAGGTGGGGACGGCGCTCGACGTGTCGCTCCACGAGGTCGTGCTCCCCGGGCCCGTCCCCGACGACGCGGAGCGCGTGCACCGGTCGCGCGAGCTGGACGACGTCGCCGTGATCCTCTACTCCTCGGGCACGACGGGCCGTCCGCGCGGGGCGGCGATCACCCATCGCGCCATCCTGACGATGGCGCACGACCGCATCGTCGACGACGGGTGGTCGCGGGACACGGTCACCTACGTGCCCTACCCGCTCGCCTTCGCGGCCGGCCTGCTCGCGTCGTGGCTGGCCACGGCGGTCGCCGGCGGCCTGCTCGTCACCGATGCGGCGTTCGATCCGGGGCGGGCGCTGCGGCGCTTCGCCGAGGACCGCGTCACGGTGCTCCTGGCCGTGCCGGCCGTGTGGCAGGCGATCGTCGCGCACCCCGACGTGGCGAGCACCGACGTCTCGTCGCTCCGCACGGCCTCCTCGGGTGGCGCCATGGTCACGCCCGAGCTGATGGCGGCGTGCCGCGACCGCGGGATCCTGCTGTCGCAGGGCTACGGCCTCACCGAGTGCTCGGGCGTCGCGACCGCGCTGCGGCCGGCCGAGGTCGCCACCCGGCCCGGCTCCGTCGGGCGCACGATGATGCTCACCGAGACCCGCATCGTCGGGCCCGACGGCGTCGACGTGCCCGACGGCGAGCCCGGTGAGCTGTGGCTGCGGGGGCCGGCGATGATGGCCGGCTACTGGCGCGACGGTGCGCCCGACCCGGCGTCGCTGACCGACGGCTGGGTGCGCACCGGTGACCTCGCGACGCGGGACGCCGAGGGCTACCTCGCGATCGTCGACCGCATCAAGGACCTCATCATCACGGGCGGCATCAACGTCGTGCCGGCCGAGATCGAGCGGGCGCTGGACGCGCTGCCCGGCGTCGTCGAGAGCGCCGTGGTCGGGGTGCCGCACGAGCGCTGGGGCGAGACGCCGTGGGCCGTGGTCGTCACGGACGCGGACCATCCCGACCTCACGCCCGCCGACGTCGAGCGCGCCCTGCGCGAGCGCCTGGCCGGCTTCAAGATCCCCAGCCGCATCGAGGTGCGCCACGAGCCGCTGCCGCGCAGCGCCAACGGCAAGGTGCTGCGACGGCGCCTGCGCGACGCGGCCCTCGACGGCCCGCCCGCGGCGGAGGGAGAGGAGCGTCGGCAGCAGGTCGTCGACCTCGTCGAGCGCTACTTCGCCGCGGTCAACGCCCGCGACTGGGACGCGTTCCGGGACACGCTCCACCCCGAGGTCACGATCCGGCAGGGCGACCTGCTCGAGGCGGCGGGGATCGCGAGGGTGACGCGGCTCTACCAGGCGATCGTCGCGCAGTGGGACGAGCACGAGGACCGTCCGACCCGCGTGCTCGTCGACGGCGACACCGCCGCCGTCGAGATCACCTTCACCGGACGGCGCCCCGACGGCACGCCCGTCACATTCCCCGCGATGGACGTGCTCACCGTCGAGGACGGTCGCGTGCGCCGGGTGTCGACCTGGTACGACACCGACGTCGTGGTCCCGCTCGTCACGGGCCGGGCGGGCTGAGCGCGCTCCCCACGGAAGCCTGTCCGGCGTCGTCGAACCGCAGCTCGCTGAGGCCGTCGCGCGGAGGCACCTCGATGCGGAGCGCCACCGACGCCTTCTGCTGGCTCCACTTGACGACGTCGAGCAGGAGCTCGGCGATCTCCGCCTCGCTGAAGTGGCGGCGCACCTCGGCACGCAGGTCGGGGCCGGCCGACGCGGGGTCGAGGATCACGGCGTCGGTGAGGCGGAGCGCGGCCTTGGCGCGGTCGGGCAGGTCGCTGGTCGGCCAGGCGTCGATCTTCGCGGCGGTCGCCTCGTCGAGGTCGTCGACCGCGTCGACGTCCCGCACCGAGCGGCACAGCCGGCAGTCGTGCACCCGGGCGCAGCGCAGCCGCACGAGCTCGGTGACGACCGGGTCGAGGTGGCGCTGACGCATCGCCGTACCGGCGAAGTCGGCGACCGCGTGGTCGACGGGGGTGCCGTACTTCGGCACCGACGGGTCGGTCGGCAGCGGGATGCGCGGGCCGCTCACGCGAGTACCGCCGCGGCGACGTGGTCGACGCGGGCGCCGAGGTCGACCGCCCAGACGGCGTTGCACAGCTCGTGGAGGGCGATCGGGTCGAGGTGCTCGAGCAGGGCGTCGACCTCCGCGTCGCCCATCCCCGACACCGCGAACACGAATTGCTCGACGAAGCCGAGCAGCGCCCGCTGGGCGTCGTCCACGGTCGGCGACGTCGCCCAGTCGTCGAGCGCGTCCCAGGTCGCCGGCGGTACGTCGCGGCCCGCGTCCGCGGGCAGCGGCAGTCCCAGCAGCGCGTGCACGCGGTGCCGCACGAGCGCGAGCGTGGTCGCGTCGATGGTCGCGGCGACGACGCGGTCGACCTCGGCGAGCGCGGCCACGGTGGCGGGTGCCAGCCGCCCGAGGGCCGCCCGTCCCGGGTGCGTCACGGCTGGCCGCCGTCGACGGTGAGGATCGAGCCCGTCGTGTAGGAGGACAGGTCGCTGGCCAGGTAGAGCGCCGCGCCGACGATCTCCTCGGGCTCGCCGCCGCGCTTCGCGGCGAAGCCCTGGGCGCGCTGGGCGAACGCCTCGGCGTCCCAGGACTTGCTGATGTCGGTGAGGAACGTGCCGGCCATGATCGCGTTGACGCGGACCGACGGGCCGAAGGTGTGGGCGAAGCCGACGGTGAGGGCGTTCAGCCCGGCCTTCGCCGCGGCGTACGGGAGGATGTGCGGCTTCGGGTGCACCGCCCCGGCGCTCGAGATGTTGATGATCGAGCCGCCCTCGCCCGCGGCCATCCGCGTGCCGACGAGCGCGGTGAGGCGGAACGGGCCCTTGAGGTTGACGTCGAGCACCTTGTCGAAGAGGGCCTCGGAGACGTCGGTGACCGTGTCGTAGAGCGGCGACATGCCCGCGTTGTTGACGAGCACGTCGATGCGGCCGAAGGCGTCGTAGACCTCGTCGACGAAGCCGTCCAGGGCCTCCCACTTGCCGACGTGCGCCCCGAGGCCGAGGGTGCGGCGTCCCGTGAGCTCGGCCAGCTCGGCGGCGAACTCGACGCAGGCGTCGCCGTTGCGGCTCGCGATGACGACGTCCGCGCCGGCGCGGGCCAGCCCGATCGCCATGGCGCGGCCGAGGCCGCGGCTGCCGCCCGTCACGACGGCGACGCGGCCGGTGAGGTCGAAGCGGGGGGTGTCGTTCACGGGTTCTCCTCGACGGGTCGGCGGTGTGCACGAGGTGTGCACGAGAGGTGCACGAGGTGGGCCGATTGACCGTGCGATCGATCGGTACAGGTTGACGCGGACGAATCTATCAGTATGGTGATCATAGTTATCATCCACTCGGTGTCGCGGGCCGGCACCTCAAGACCCAGGGGGCCACGTGCTGGGTTTCCATTTGACCCCGGAGCAGCAGCAACTGCGAGAGCTGGCCGCCGAGGTCGCCCGCGAGGTGTATGCGCCCAAGGCCGAGCAGTGGGACCGTGACCGCACGGCCGTGCCGGCCGACGAGGTCACGCGTCTCGCCGACCTCGGCTTCCTCGGCATCGCGATCCCGGAGGAGTACGGCGGCCACGGCGGCACGCTCCTCGACGCGCTGATCGTGCAGGAGGAGCTCGCGAAGCAGTGCCGTCCGGCCGCGTTCCAGGTGTTCGAGGCCAACGTCGGCCCGTGCCGCGTGATCGAGTTCTTCGGCACCGAGGAGCAGAAGCACCACTACCTGCCGAAGGTCGTCAGCGGCGAGGTCACCATGGCGATCGGCATCTCCGAGCCCGACGCGGGCTCGGCGGCGACCGACATGAAGACGCGGGCGCGGCGCGAGGGCGACGAGATCGTCATCACCGGCAACAAGCGGTGGATCTCCAACGGCGGCCACGCCGACCACTACCTCATCTACTGCCGGCTCAACGACGACCCGGGCGCCAAGGGCATCGGCGCCGTCATCGTCCCGGCGGACACCCCCGGCATGTCCTTCGGTGCCGGCGAGAAGCTCATGGGCTTCCGCGGCATCCCCAGCGCCGACATCTACCTCGACGAGGTGCGCGTGCCGGCCTCGAACGTCGTCGTCGACGCGGGCGGTTTCCACAAGCTCTTCGGCGTCTTCTCGATCGAGCGCCTCGGCAACGCGACGATGTCGCTGGCCATCGGCCAGGCGTCCCTCGACCGCACGGTGGCCTACGTCGAGCAGCGCCACCAGTTCGGCCGGCCCCTCGTGGAGTTCCAGAACGTGCAGATGACGGTGGCGACGATGGCGACGCAGGTCGAGGCCGCCCGCCTCCTCATCTACCGCGCCGCGGTCAACGGCGGCACCGGCCTGCCGGTGCCCTACGAGGTGTCGGTGGCGAAGTGCTTCGCCAACGAGATGGGCAAGCAGGTGTCCGACCTCGCCATGCAGATGCACGGCGGCAACGGCTACTCGGAGGAGTACGGCATCGAGCGGCTCCACCGCGACTCCCACGGCTGGGCGATCGCCGGCGGCACGCCCGCGATCCAGCGTGTGAGGATCGCCTCCGAGCTGTTCGGCCGCAACTTCAACCAGCGCCCCCCGGAGGTGATCGCGCAGTGAGCGAGACGCCGCTCTTCCAGCTGCCCGCCCGCTACCTCGACCTGCAGGAGGAGGCGCGCAAGCTGGCGCTGGCCTGCGAGGACGTCGCGGCGCGCGCCGACGAGGCCGACCGCTTCGACCCCGACGTGCGCGAGCGGCTCGCCGCCTCCGGGCTCACCCGGGTCGCCGTGGCGGCCGAGCACGGCGGTCGCTTCGAGAAGGTTGACTCCCTCGCGGTGACGGTGGTGCGCGAGGCGCTCGCCGGCGTCAGCGGGCACCTCGACTCGATGTTCGCGATGCAGGGCATCGGCTCCTTCGCCGTGTCGGTCGCGGGCTCGCCCGCGGTCCAGCAGGCGTGGCTGCCCAAGGTCGCCACGCTGGAGGCGGTGGCCGCCATCGGTCTCACCGAGCCCGACGTCGGCTCCGACCTGCGCGCCATCACCACGACGGTGGAGCAGGACGGCGACGAGCTGGTGCTCAACGGCCACAAGTCGTTCATCACCAACGCGCCCGACGCCGACTTCTTCGGCATCCTCGCCAAGGAGGGCGACGACTACTCGCTCGTCCTCGTGCCGGCGGCCACGCCGGGCGTCACCGTCACCACCCCGCACCAGATCGTCGCGCCCCACGTGCTCGGCGACGTCGTGCTCGAGGACGTCCGCGTCCCGCTCGACCACCGGCTCGGGGAGCGCGGGCAGGGCTTCCGCCTCATGCTCGCCACCCTCGCCACCTTCCGCGTCTCCGTCGCCGGTGCGTCCGTCGGGCTCGCCGAGGCGGCGCTGCGCGAGGCACTCGGCCACGCCACGACCCGCGAGCAGTTCGGTGGTCCGTTGGCGCGGCTCGGCGGCGTACCGGCTGCCCTGGCGACCTGCGCGATCGAGATCGAGATGGCGCGCTCGCTGACCTACCGGGCGGCCGCGACCGCGGCGCAGGACCCGATGGCCGGGCTCAACCTGTCGTCCATGGCGAAGGCCGGGGCGACCGAGGCGGCCGGCCGCGTCGTCGACCGCTGCGTGCAGGTGATGGGCCGCTTCGGCCTCGTGCGCGGCGGAAAGATGGAGCGCCTCTACCGCGAGGCCCGACCGATGCGGGTCTACGAGGGCTCCACCGAGGTCATCCTCGACTCGGTGGCGAAGAAGCTGGTCAAGGACTACACGGCAGGTGCCTGGTGATCGTCGACTGCCACCTCCACGTCTGGCCCGACCACATCGCGCGGGCGATGCAGGAGCAGCGCCCGGCGGGCATGAAGCTGCAGTTCGACGGCACGCTGGACGGCCTGCTGCGCACGATGGACGAGTCGGGGATCGACAAGGGCTGCGCCCTCGGTGTCGGGATCAAGGCGTCGGTCGTCGAGCGCACCAACGAGTTCATCGGCACCGTCCCGCGCGACCGGCTCGTGCCGTTCGGCACGGTGCACCCGGAGCTGTCGGTGGAGCAGAACGTCCGGTCGCTCAAGGACAACGGGATCGTCGGCGTCAAGCTGCACCCGCTCTTCCAGACGGTGTCGCTGGCGGACCCCCGGGTGCACGACATCCTCGCCGCGCTCAGCGACGAGGGCATGCCGGTGATCACCCACGTCGGTGCCGGCGCGGACCCCGAGGCCAACGAGCGGGGCGCCCCGGTGCTGCTCCGCCGGCTCGCGGACGCGCTGCCCGACCTCAAGCTGATCGCGTGCCACTACGGCGGCTACCACCGCCTCGACGAGGCGGAGGAGCACGTCGTCGGCTCGTCCGTCACCCTCGAGACCTCGTGGCCGCCGACCATGGCCGAGCTCGAGCCGGAGAAGGTCGTCGCGCTGATCCGTCGGCACGGCGCGGACCGCGTCGTCTACGGCTCCGACTGGCCGATGGCCGACCCGGCGGCGGAGATCGCCGCGATCCGCAACCTCGGGCTCACGCCCGAGGAGGAGGAGGCCGTGCTCGGCGGCAACCTCGCCCGTCTCCTCGGCCTGTGAGCACCGCGGCGTACGTCGTCGGCGCCGTCCGCTCACCGGTCGGTCGCCGCGGCGGCGGGCTCGCCGGCGTGCACCCGGCCGACCTGGGCGCCCACGTGCTGCGCGCGCTCGTCGAGCGCACCGGGGCGCCGGCGGACGCCGTGGACGACGTCGTCTGGGGATGCGTCGGCCAGGTCGGTCCGCAGGCGTCGAACGTCGGCCGCACCACGGTGCTGTCCGCCGGCTGGCCCGAGTCGGTCCCCGCGATGACGGTCGACCGGCAGTGCGGCTCCTCCCAGCAGGCGCTCCACCTCGCCGCCCAGGCGGTGCTGTCCGGCACCCAGGACCTCGTCGTCGCCGGCGGCGTCGAGGTGATGAGCCAGGTCCCGATCGGCTCGCCCACGATCGTCGGCGTCGAGGCGGGCATGGCCCACCCGCGCGGGGGCGCGGGCTGGGCGGAGCGGTACGGCGCGCAGGAGGTCTCGCAGTTCCGCGGCGCCGAGCTGATCGCCGAGCGCTGGGGACTCGCCCGCGACGCCATGGAGGCCTACGCCGTGGAGAGCCACCGGCGGGCCCGGGCGTCGTGGTCGGCGGGGGAGCACGCCGCGGAGGTGGTCCCGATCGCCGGGCTGGCCACCGACGAGGGCCCACGCCCCGACGCCACGCCCGAGCGGCTCGCCGGACTGGCACCGCTGCGCGAGGGCGGGCGGATCACCGCCGCGCTGGCCAGCCAGATCTCCGACGGCGCCGCGGCAGTCCTCGTCGCCTCCGAGTGTGCGGTCGCGCAGCACGGCCTGACGCCGCTCGCGCGGGTCCACACCCTGACCGTGGTCGGGTCCGACCCGGTGCTCATGCTGACCGGGCCGATCCCGGCGACCGAGCGGCTGCTCGAGCGGTCCGGGGTGGGGATCGACGAGATCGGCACCGCCGAGGTCAACGAGGCCTTCGCGAGCGTGCCGATGGCCTGGCTCGCCGCGACGGGCGCTGACCCGGCGACCACCAACCCGCAGGGCGGCGCGATCGCCCTGGGCCACCCGCTCGGTGCCTCCGGCGCCCGGCTCGTCACCACCCTCGTGCACCGCATGCGGCGGGAGCGGCACCGCTACGGGCTCGTCGTGATGTGCGAGGGCGGCGGGATGGCCAACGCGACGCTCCTCGAGCGGGTGTGACCACCCGGGCCACGGCGGGCGCGGCGGTCGCCCGCCCGGGAGCCGCCCGGGGTGGCGACACCGGCCTCGTCGTCTGCCTGGCCTTCGCCGCCCTCACCGGCGCCATCGTCGCCGGGCTCGGCAGCCCGATCGTGTGGGAGGTCGCGCAGGACCGGGACGTCAGCATCCCGGACGCGCAGTGGGGCCTCATCGTCACGCTGGTCGTGGGCGTGGTGGGCACCCCGGTGCTGTCCCGGCTCGCCGACGGGCGCCTGCGCAAGCAGCTCCTCATCGGGGCCCTGCTCCTCGTCGCGGCCGGCAGCGCGCTCGCGCTGGTCCCCACCTTCCCGGCGCTGCTCACGGCGCGGGCGTTCCAGGGCTTCGGCTACGCGATGGTGCCGCTGACGGTCAGCATCGCGCGCGAACAGCTCCAGGGGCTCGTGCTGCTCCGCACCCTCGGTGTCCTGTCCACGAGCGTCGCCGTCGGCGTGGGGCTCGGCAACCCGGCCATCGGCCTGTGCGTCATGGTCGGCGGCTATCCCGCGGCGTTCGCGCTCGCGGTCGTCGTGGCCGGCGCCGCGGCGTACTGGGTGTGGCGCCGCATCCCCGTCTCCGGCGACGCCGTGGGGGAGGTGCGGGTCGACTGGCCCGGCGCGCTGCTGCTGGGCGGCGGGCTGACCGCGGCGCTGCTCGTGGTCGCGCGCGGGGACATCTGGGGCTGGACGTCGGCCCCGGTCGTGGGCCTGGCGCCCGTCGCGCTCGTGCTGCTGGTGCTCTGGGTCGTCGTCGAGCTGCGGGTCGCCGCGCCGCTCGTCGACCTGCGGCTCACCTGCGCGCGGGGCGTGCTCGGGGTGAACCTGGCGGCGTTCCTCCTCGGGATCGGGGTGTTCGGCGGCGTGACCGTCGTGATCCTCGTCGTGCAGCGCCCCGTCGACACCGGGGTCGGTCTCGGGCAGTCGGTGTTCGTCACCGGGCTGCTCATGCTGCCGATGGCGCTCGCCAGCCTGTTCTCGCCGCCCGGGGCACGGTGGCTCGAGGCCCGCATCGGGTCGCGGGCGGTGCTCGCGCTGGGTTCGCTCCTCGTGGCCGCGGGCTTCGCGGTCTTCGCCGTGCTGCACGACGCGTGGTGGCACGTCGCGCTGATGATGCTGGTGATGGGCGTCGGGATCGGGGTGGCCTACTCGGTGATGCCGGCCCTCATCGTGGCCCGCACGCCGGAGCACCGCACCGCGAGCGCGACGGGCATCAACCAGGTGCTGCGGCTGATGGGCGGCGCGGTGGGCTCGGCGGTGACCGCGGCGGTGCTGTCGACGCACACGCCGGCGGGGGCGGTGCACCCGACGGTGTCGGGGTACGTCGCCGCGGCCCTCTTCTCCTGCGGCGGCGCCGTCGTCGCCGCGGTGCTGGCCTGGGTGCTCCTCCCGGCGCGCCCCCGTCCCTGACCCCGTCCCTGACCCGGCCCCTGACCCCAGCCCCGACACGAGTCGTGGCCCCAGCGCCACGGCCAACGCGGCGCTGGGGCCACGACCGGGCCCGGGGGTGGTGCGGGGGACTACTTGGCCGTGAGGCCGCCGTCGACCGGGATCGTCACGCCGGTGACGTAGCTCGACATGTCGCTCGCCAGGAACAGCGCCACCTGGGCGATCTCCTCCGGCTGCGAGGCCCGGCCCAGCGGGATGGTGGAGAAGAACGCGGCCTTGCGACGCTCGATCTCCTCCGGGTCGTCGATCCGGAAGAAGCCGGGCAGGCCCGGCGTCTCGACGGAGCCCGGGGCGATCGCGTTGACGCGGATGCCGTCGGCCGCGTGGGCCAGGGCCATCGAGCGCACGAGGGCGATGACGCCGCCCTTGGTGAAGGAGTACATCGGGCTGAACGGCGAGCCCACGAGGCCCGACGTCGAGCTGGTGAAGATCACCGAGGCGCCGCCGGCGGCCTTGAGGGCGTCCATGAGGTAGCCCGACAGGAAGAAGCTGGCGCGGCCGTTGATCTCGAGGCCGAAGTCCCACTCCTCCTCGGTGAGGTCGAGGCCGGCGGCACCGGGGATGCCCACGTTGTTGTAGAGCACGTGGAGCTTCCCGTGGTCCCTCGTGACGCCGGCGGCGACCTCCTGGAGGGCGCCGAGGTCGCGCACGTCGACGGCGGCGTACTCGGCGCTGCCGCCCGCCGCCTCGATCCCGGCGACGGTGTCCTTGGCGGCGGTCTCGTCGAGGTCGACCACGATGACGTGGGCGCCCTCACGGGCGAAGGCCTCGGAGCCGGACCGGCCCATGCCGGACGCGCCGGCGGTGACGAGGGCGACCTTGTCCTTGAGCAGCATGGTTGTTCTCTCCTGGTTCGGGGTTCGGGGTGGGGTGTGGGGGTCGGTGGGGGCTCAGGTGAGCGCGGGAGCGGGAGCCGTGACGAGCTGCTCGGCCAGCGCCCACGCCTGGCGCGTCGCGAACACGAGGCGCCGGGGCGCGTAGGCGTCACCGAGCACGTGGAGCTCCGGTACGTCGCCGGAGACGCGCAGCTCGTCGTACAACGCCGGGTCGGCGACGCTGCCGCAGGCGAGCACGACGGAGTCGAAGGCGAAGTCGTGGACGCGCTCGCGCCACGAGTAGACGTGGCGCGTCGTCACGTGGTCGCGGTCGATGCGCACGACCTCCTCCATGAAGGTCATCCGCACGTCCTGGGCGTCGAGCCGGCCCAGGATGCCGCCGATGATGTAGCGCCCCAGCAGGGGCGCGGGCTGGTGGGTGGCGTAGACGACGTGCACGTCGTGCCCGGCCACGGCGAGGTGGTCGGCCACCGTGAGCGGGGCGACGTGGTCGTCCTGCGCGATGACGAGCACCCGGCGTCCGGGGCTCACACGTCCGGCGAGCACGTCGCGGACGTCGAGCACGTGCTCGGCCTCCACGCCGGCGATCTCGGGGCGACGCGGACCGGCGCCCGTCGCGACCGCCACCACGTCGGCGCCCGCGCCGCGCACGGCGTCGGCGGTGACCCGCTCGCCGAGCCGCACGGTGACGCCGAGGTCGGTGAGGCGGCGCACCTGCCAGTCGAGGTAGGCGCCGTAGTTCTCGTGGCGCGGCGCCTTCGCGACGTAGCGGAGCTGGCCGCCCAGCTCGGAGTCGGCCTCGCGCAGCTCGACGCTCATCCCGCCCTCGGCGGCGAGCGCGGCCAGCTCCATCCCGGCGGGTCCGCCGCCCACGACGAGCAGGCGGCGACCGGGCACCGGGTTGGCCCACGGCTCCTCGTCCTCGTGGCTCGTGCGCGGGTTGACGGCGCAGCCGAACGGGAGGTTCTCGACGTAGCGGCGCGAGATGCACTCGTTGCCGCCGACGCAGGGCCGGATCTCGGCCGCCCGCCCGGCGCGGGCCTTCGCGAGCAGGTCGCCGTCGGCGATGTGCGCGCGGGCCATGCCGACGACGTCGGCGTGACCGGCGGCGAGCACCTGCTCGGCGACGTCGGGGTGGTTGATGCGTCCGGTGTGCACGACCGGCAGGGACACCGCGGCGCGCAGCTGGCCGGCGAGGTCGGCGAACTGCGCCGGGTCGTAGTAGGTCGGCTGGATGTAGCTGGGGTTGCCCCACGGGCTGCCGACGACGCCGTGGACGTAGTCGATGAGGCCGGTGGACTCGAAGTGCTGGGCGAGCTCGATGCCGTCGGCCACGCCGTACCCCTCCGGCACCTCCTCGCGGATGTTGAGCCGGATGCCGACCGTCATCGACGTGCCGACCACGTCGCGGATCGCGCGGAGGCACTCGGTGGCGAAGCGGGCGCGGTTCTCGAGCGACCCGCCGTACGCGTCGTCGCGACGGTTGGTGAAGGGGGAGAGGAACCACTCGTGCAGGTCGTCGTGGTTGAGGTGCAGCTCGACGCCGTCGGCGCGCCCCTCCATCGCGAGGCGCGCGGAGTCGGCGTACTCGGCCACGAAGGCGTCGATGTCGTCGGTGTCCATGACGTGCGGCATCAGGTTGATGACCGGGGCGCTCATGACGTTGGACGCGCCGTGGGGCATGCCGCCCTGGTGCACCATCTGCACCGTCACGGTCGAGTCGAGCGCGTGGAGCGCGTCGCAGTAGGCCTGCACGCGCTCGACGAAGAACGGGAGCCGGAAGAAGCCCAGGGTCGCGGCCCCCACGCCCGTGGGCTCGAAGCCGGGGATGAGGTGGTTGCGCACGTGGGTGGAGAGCGAGCCGACCCAGGCGGGGCCGTCGTCGCGGCACCGCTCGACGAAGTAGGCGATGTTGCGGGCCGCCTCCTCGTCGGTGCCGTAGATGTTCCCGATCGCGGACGCGTGCGGCGGCAGCATGACCCGGTTGCGCAGCTGCATCGTGCCGACGGTGATCGGCGAGAAGATGTGCGAGTACGTCGTCGTGCCGCCCACCGTTTCCCCTTCGCTCGCGCGCCGCCCCGAGGCTCGCGCCGGTTGATGTGCATGATTATTATGGTCCGGGTCACGTTAGGACGGATCGCCGCATCCCGCAACGGGGAGCGCCGGCGGGCGCCGAGAAGCACGACGAAGGGGAGCCACGATGACCTACGTCATCACGCGCAGCTGCTGCAACGACGCCTCGTGCGTGCCGGTCTGCCCGGTGAACTGCATCCACCCGACCCCCGACGAGCCCGACTACGGCACCGCCGAGATGCTCTACATCGACCCCGACGGCTGCATCGAGTGCGGCGCCTGTGTCGATGCCTGCCCGGTGAACGCGATCGCGGCCGACTACGAGCTCGAGGGCGACGCCGTCCGCTTCGAGGAGATCAACGCGCGCTACTTCTCCGACCCCGCGCACACGGGGTACGACGAGACGCCGCCCGCCCCGCAGCGCCGCGACTGGAGCGCCGTCGCCGGCCCGCTCCGGATCGCCGTCGTGGGCTCCGGACCGGCGGCGTTCTACACCGCGGAGGAGCTCCTCTCCCAGCGCGGTCTCGACGTGGCCGTCGACATGTTCGAGCGCCTGCCCGCGCCGTACGGGCTCGTGCGCTACGGCATCGCCCCCGACCACCAGGACACGAAGGCCGTCGGCGACGCGTTCGCCACGCTGCTCCGCAAGCAGGGCCTCCGGCTGTTCCTCGACACCGAGATCGGCGCCACGATCACCCACGAGCAGCTCGCGGAGCGCTACCACGCGGTGGTGTACGCCGTGGGGGCCATGCAGGAGCGCCGGCTCGGCATCGACGGCGAGGACCTGGCGGGCAGCCGCTCGGCGACGGAGTTCGTGGCCTGGTACAACGGCCACCCCGACTTCGCCGACCGCACCTTCGACCTCTCCACCGAGCGCGTCGTCGTGCTCGGCAACGGCAACGTCGCGCTCGACGTGGCCCGCGTGCTGACGCAGGACCCCGACGCGCTCGCCCGCACCGACATCGCCGACCACGCGCTCGAGGCGCTCCGGGCCTCGAAGGTGCGGGAGGTCGTCGTCGTGGCGCGCCGCGGCCCGGCCGAGGCGGCCTTCACGAGCCCCGAGGTCATCGGGCTCAAGGGCGCCGAGGGCGTCGCGTTGGCCGTCGACGGCGCGCAGGTGGCGGGCCTGGACTCCGACGACGTGGCCGTCGCGACGAAGCTGGAGCTGCTCCAGGAGATCGCGGACGGCGACGACGGCGGCGCCGGTCCGGACGACCGGGTCGTGCGGTTGCGGTTCCTCTCCTCGCCGGTCGCGCTCGTCGGCGACGACCGCGTCGAGGCCGTGCGGCTCGAGCGCACCGAGCTCGTCGCCGACGGCGACGGCTACCGCGCCGTCGGCACCGGGGAGGTCGAGGAGCTGGAGTGCGGCCTCGTGCTCAAGGCCGTCGGCTACCGCGGTGCCCCCGTGCCCGGGGTGCCCTTCGACGAGGTGCGCGCCGTCGTGCCCAACACCGACGGACGCGTGCACGTGGACGGCGAGCAGCGCCCGGGCCTGTACGTCGCGGGCTGGATCAAGCGCGGCCCCTCGGGCGTCGTCGGCACCAACAAGGCGTGCGCCCGCGAGACCGTCGACGCGCTGCACGCCGACGCGGTCGCGGGCCGACTGCCCGTCCCGACGGTCGACGCCGACGTCGCCGAGCTCCTCGACGCCCCGCTGGACGTCGCCGGGTGGAAGGCGCTCGACGCCCACGAGCGCGGCCGCGGTCGCGAGCAGGGCCGCCCCCGGGTGAAGGTCGTCGACCTCACGGAGATGCGTTCGGTCGCGCGCACCGGGGCCTGAGCCCCGGCCGTCAGTAGGTCGTGCGGCGCTGCACGACCGGCCGGTCGATCCCGGCGCCGATCTCCTCCAGCTCGGCGACGGTCTTCGCGGAGCCGTGCTCGGAGCCGGCCATGCGGGAGATGGTCTCCTCCATGAGGGTGCCGCCGAGGTCGTTGGCGCCGGCCTGGAGCATCAGGCGGGTGCCCTCGACGCCGAGCTTGACCCAGCTGGTCTGGATGTTGGAGATCCGGCCGTGGAGCAGGATCCGCGCCAGCGCGTGCACGGCGAGGTTGTCGCGCAGCGAGGGCCCCGGGCGGGCGACGCCCGCGAGGTAGATCGGCGCGGAGGAGTGCACGAACGGCAGCGGGACGAACTCGGTGAAGCCCCGGCGCCCCTCGGCCAGGGAGAGGTCCTGCACGCCCTTGAGCACGTTGAGGTGCCCGACCCAGTGCCGCGGGTTGTCGACGTGGCCGTACATCATCGTCGAGGTCGTCGGGATCCCCACGCGGTGCGCGGTGGAGATGATCTCCACCCAGGTGGCGGTGGGGAGCTTGCCCTTGGTGAGGATCCAGCGGACCTCGTCGTCGAGGATCTCCGCGGCGGTGCCGGGGATGGAGTCGAGGCCGGCCTCGCGGGCCTTGATGAGGAAGTCCTCGAACGACAGCCCGGTGCGGGTCGACCCGTTGAGGATCTCCATCGGCGAGTAGGCGTGCACGTGCATCTCGGGCACGCGGGCCTTCACCGCCCCGGCGATGTCGAAGTACGCCGTGCCGGGCAGCTGGGGGTCGATGCCGCCCTGCATGCACACCTCGGTCGCGCCGAGGTCCCACGCCTCCGCGGCCCGGTCGGCGACCTGGTCCAGCGACAGGGAGTAGGCGTCGGCGTCGGTGCGACGCTGGGCGAACGCGCAGAAGCGGCACCCGACGTAGCAGACGTTGGTGAAGTTGATGTTCCGGTTCACCACGTAGGTCACGTCGTCGCCGACGGTCGCGCGGCGCAGGTCGTCGGCCAGCTGGGTGACCGCGCGCAGCAGGTCGCCCTCAGCCGTGATGAGCGTCAGTGCGTGCTCGTCGGAGAGGTTCCCGGGGTCGCGCTCCGCAGCGGCCAGGGCGTCGCGGCCCTCCGCCAGGTTGACGGCCGGGGCTGCGGCCCCGGTCCCGGTCGCGGTCCCGGTCGCGGTCTCGGGGGTGGGTACGGCGCGGCGGATCTCCGACCAGTCGCCGTACACGGAGTCGAAGTCGCTGCGTCGGTCCTCGCTGCGCCCGGTGGTGTCGACCTCGGCGTGCAGGTCCACCCGGCCCCGGCCCGCCGCCTCGAGCGAGGGGTCCGGCTCCTGCCAGGGCGCGCCGACCGGACGGACCTCGGGGATCGCCAGCCCGTCCTCCCGGGCAAGCGCGGCGACGTGGCCCGCGACGCGGGGGTCGAGCCAGGGCTCCTCCCGGGTGAGCGAGCCCACGACGTACTCCGGGTGCACCGTCAGCCGCGGCTCGAGCGTGAAGCCGCACTCGGCGGTGATCGCGCGGAGCCGGTCGAGGGAGGGCCAGGGCCGCTCAGGGTTGACGTGGTCGGGGGTGAGGGGCGAGACGCCGCCCCAGTCGTCGACGCCGGCGTCGAGCAGGGCGCGGCACTCCGCGAGGTCGACGAGGTTCGGCGGCGCCTGCACGCGCGCCTTCGGGCCGAGGACGATCCGGGTGACGGCGATCGCGGCGCGGTACTCCTCCAGGTCGAGGTCGTCCGTGTGGCGCATCGCGGTGTCCGGCTTGGCGCGGAAGTTCTGGACGATCACCTCCTGCACGTGACCGTAGGTCCGCGCGATCCGGCGCAGCGCGAAGATCGTCTCGGCCCGCTCCGTGAGGTCCTCCCCGATGCCCACGAGCAGTCCCGTGGTGAACGGGATGGCGAGGCGCCCGGCGTCCTCCAGCGTCCGCAGCCGCACCGCCGGGTCCTTGTCGGGGGAGCCGAAGTGGGCCAGGCCCTTCGTGGTGAACAACCGCGTCGAGGTCGTCTCCAGCATCATCCCCATCGACGGGGAGACCGGCTTGAGCCGGTTCATCTCCTCCCACGTCATGACACCGGGGTTGAGGTGGGGCAGCAGCCCGGTCTCCTCCAGCACGTGCACCGCCATCGCGCGCACGTAGGCCAGCGTCGAGTCGTAGCCCTGCTCGTCGAGCCACGCCTGCGCCTCGGGCCAGCGGTCCTCCGGCCGGTCGCCGAGGGTGAAGAGCGCCTCGAGACAGCCGAGCGCCGCGCCCTCGCGGGCGATGTCGAGGATCTCGTCGGGGGAGAGGTACGGCGCGCGCCCGGCCCGCGCCGCCTGCCCCGGCGTCTCCACGAACGTGCAGTAGTGGCAGCGGTCCCGGCACAGCCGGGTGATCGGGATGAAGACCTTGGGCGAATAGGTGACGATGCCGGGCCGGCCGGCTGCGACCAGCCCGGCGTCGCGCACCCGTGCTGCGACGGCGGTCAGGCGGTCCAGGTCCTCGCCGGTGGCCGCGAGCAGGGCCGCCGCCTCGGGCACGTCGAGGCTGGCGCCCCGCTCCGCCCGGGCGAGGGCGCGGCGTACCTGCTGGGGAGTCGGGGCAGCGAGGTCGGCAGTCACCGTGCGAGCCTAGTCAGCGTCCAAGATCATGTAAATGATCCGCATGGATTCGGGCGGGTCAGAGGCCGAGCATGCGGCCGATGATCTCCTTCTGGATCTCCGTCGTGCCGCCGTAGATCGTCTGGATCCGGCTGTCGACGAAGGCCTTGGCGATGGGGTACTCCATCATGTAGCCGTAGCCGCCGTGCAGCTGCACGCCCTTGTCCACGAGCTTGGTCTGCAGCTCGGTGGTCCACCACTTCGCCATCGACGCGAGCGTCGTGTCGACCTCGCCGCGGTTCAGCTTCATCACCGTGTCGTTGACGAAGACGCGGGCGATGTGGACCTCGGTCGCCATCTCGGCGAGCGTGAAGCGCGTGTTCTGGAACTTGGAGATCGGGCGGCCGAACGCCTCCCGCTCCTTCGCGTAGTCGAGGCTCAGCTTGAGGATGTGCTCGCAGGCCGCGACCGCGATCGCCGCGATCGAGACGCGCTCGCGGGGCAGGTTGTTCATCAGCGAGATGAAGCCGGAGCCCTCCTCGCCGAGCAGGTTCTCCTTCGGCACGACCACGTTGTCGAAGAACAGCTCGGCCGTGTCCTGCGCCTTCATGCCGACCTTGTCGAGGTTGCGGCCACGGGTGAAGCCCTCCATGCCGTCCTCGACCACGAGGAGGCTGATGCCGTTGTGGCCCGCGTCGGGGTTGGTGCGGGCCACGACGATGACGATGTCCGCCATGATCCCGTTGGAGATGAACGTCTTCGAGCCGTTGAGCACGTAGTGGTCGCCCTTGTCGACGGCGCTCGTGCGGATGCCCTGCAGGTCGGAGCCGGCGCCCGGCTCGGTCATCGCGATGGCGGTGACGATGTCGCCGGAGACGCAGCCGGGGAGCCAGCGCTCCTTCTGCTCCTGCGTGCCGAGCTCGAGGATGTAGGGGACGATGATGTCGTTGTGGAGCGGGAAGCCCAGGCCGCTCGCGCCGATCTTGCTGATCTCCTCGACGACGACCATGTTGTAGCGGAAGTCGTCGAGACCGAGGCCCCCGAACTCCTCCGGCACGTCGAAGCTGAGCAGGCCCGTCGCCCCGGCCTTGCGCCAGACCTCGCGGTCCACGATGCCGTCGGCCTCCCACTGCTCGTGGTACGGCGCGACCTCCTTCTCGAGAAACGCGCGGACGGTCGCGCGGAAGTCCTCGTGCTCGGTCTCGAGGATCTCGGCGGCACTGGCAAGGGACATGCTGGCTCCTGAGGTACGGCGACGTGACACCGCAACTGTTACAGCGAAACTGTCACGGTGCAAGCGGGGGCGGGTGACGAACCGCGCGGCGGATTGCCTCGCGCTCGTGACAGACCTACTGTCACGGTCGTGAGCCCGTCCCCCGAGCCGTCCGCCCCGACCGACGACGCCGAGCCGTCCGCGCTCGGCGACGGCGGCCTGCTCACGATCGACGAGCTGTCGGCGAAGGCCGGCACGACGGTGCGCACGACGCGCTACTACGCGAGCCTCGGGCTGATCCCGCCCCCCGAGCGCCGGGGTCGGGTGGCCTACTACGGCGACGTCCACCTCGCCCGGCTCGAGATGGTGCGGGCGCTGCAGGACCACGGCTTCACGCTGCAGGCGATCGAGCGCTACCTGACGTCGCTGCCGCCGGAGGCCACGACCGAGGAGCTCGCCCTGCAGCGGGCCATGCTCACCTCGTGGACGACGCAGCCGCCCGAGCGGCTCACCCGTCGCCAGCTCGACAAGCGCGCCGGGCGGGTGCTCTCCGACGACCAGGTCGCGGTGCTCATCGAGCTGCAGGCCGTGGAGCTCGACGACGACGGCGCCCGCTACCTGGTGAACCCGGGCCTGCCCCTGGCGCTCGAGATGTTCGACCTCGACCTGCCGCTGGAGTCGATGGTGCAGGCGACCGCGGCGATCGACCGCCACATGCGCTCGCTGGCCGACGAGCTCACCGAGATCCTGCGCACCCAGGTCGTGCGGCCCTTCCGGGCCGAGCAGCACACCCCCGAGGAGGCGGCCCGCATGGAGCGCACCGTCTCGTCCCTGCGTCGCGTCACCCTCGAGGCGGTCGTCGTGGGCTTCCAGCGCGCGGCCAACGAGGTCATCCAGCGGTCGCTGCGGCGTCGCTAGCCGACCTGGCTGCGCTCCGCAGCAGGTCGGCGCCTACGCCCGGTCGAAGTGGGTGCGCAGGGCGACGTGGGTGGACGTGTCGCGCACCGCAGGCAGCTCGTTGAGGCGGCGCGTGACCTCCATGAGCCCGTCGTTCGACGCCGTGTCCACCAGCAGGGCCATGTCGCGGTCCCCGGCGGTCGACCAGCACGCCCGCACCTCGGGCCACCCGGTCAGCTCGGACGCCACCTCGGCGTACCGGGGGGTGAGCAGGTTGACCATCACCAGTGCGGTCACGGGGCGGGGAGCGTCGTCGGGGCTGCGGGACAGCACGGTGGTGTAGCCGGTGATGACGCCGGTGCGCTCGAGGCGGGCGATCCGCTGGTGGACGGCGCCGCGGCTGAGGTTCACGGCGCGGGCGATCGCGGTGGCCGACGTGCGGGCGTCCGCGGACAGGAGGGCGAGGATCCTCCGGTCGACGTCGTCCAGCTGACGTTTCGTCATCAGGCCCTCTCCCATCGTCGGTGACGCTCGGGAACGTAGCACCGCCGTCACTACCGGGTGGACAGGTCTCTCCCTAGGTTTTGCGGGTCACCGAGACCCGAGGGAGCACGAGCGTGATCCAGCAGTTCGACAGCCGCACGGCACTGATCGTCATCGACCCGCAGGTGGGGGTCGACACCCTCAGCCACTGGGGAGGCCCGACCGGCCGCCGCAACAACCCGGACGCGGAGCGCCGGATCGGCGAGCTCCTCGTCGCGTGGCGCGAGCGTGGCCTCCCCGTCTTCGTGACGCGGCACGAGTCGGTCGAGCCCGACTCGCCGCTCCACCCGTCGTCGCCGGGCTGCGCGTTCAAGCCCGGTCTCGGACCCGTCGACGCGGGTGAGCTCGTCGTGAAGTCCGTGAACGGCGCGTTCTTCGGGACCGACCTCGAGCTGCGGCTGCGGCGACGCGGGGTCGACCGGCTCGTCGTCGCCGGCTTCTTCACCAACATGTGCGTGGAGACGACCGTGCGCACGGCCGGCAACCTCGCCTACGACACCTACCTCGCCCACGACGCCTGCTCGACGACCAACCGGGTGACCGTGGCCGGAGTCGACCACGACCCGGCGACCGTGCACGAGCTCAGCGTGGCCTCGCTGGACCGGGAGTTCTGCACGGCGCTGACCACGGACGAGCTGGTCGGCCTGTGCGCCGCCGATGACGTCCGGCTGTCGCGGCTGCAGGGCAACGAGCCGCGCCCGCGGGTCGCCGTCGCGTAGTGCCCCACCGGGGGGCCGGCTGCGGCACCATGGGCGCATGAGCGAACGAGCGCCGGTGCGCACCTGGCTGACCGACATGGACGGCGTGCTCGTCCACGAGGAGGAGCCGATCCCGGGCGCCGCCGAGTTCGTGGAGACCCTCAAGTCGTCCGGCCTCGAGTTCCTGGTGCTGACCAACAACTCGATCTACACGCCGCGCGACCTCCGGGCGCGCCTCCTCGGCAGCGGGATCGACATCCCCGAGGAGCGGATCTGGACCTCCGCGCTCGCCACCGCCCAGTTCCTCGCCGACCAGCGGCCGAACGGCACGGCGTACGTCGTGGGGGAGGCCGGGCTGACCACCGCGCTCCACGACGTGGGCTACGTGCAGACCGACCGCGACCCGGACTACGTCGTGCTGGGCGAAACCCGCACGTACTCGTTCGAGGCCATCACCCGCGCCATCCGCCTCGTCGAGGGCGGGGCGCGGTTCATCGCGACCAACCCGGATCCCAGCGGTCCGAGCCAGCAGGGCAAGCTTCCGGCCACCGGCGCCGTCGCGGCGCTCATCACGGCGGCGACGGGACGCGCGCCGTACTTCGTGGGGAAGCCCAACGCGCTCATGATGCGCAGCGCGCTCGACCGGCTCGAGGCCCACTCGGCGACGACGGTGATGATCGGCGACCGGATGGACACCGACGTCGTGTCGGGGCTCGAGGCGGGGCTGCGCACCATCCTCGTGCTGACCGGCTCGACGCCGCGGGCGCACGTGGGGAACTTCCCCTACCAGCCGACGCGGATCGCGGAGTCCATCGCCGACGTCGTGCCGCTGGTGGCGGAGGGGCGGATCTAGACCTGGCCCCGGGCCGTGCCCCGGGACGTCATGCGGTGCGGTGCCCCGGACCGGCGGTTCGCATGACGTCCGAAGCCGGCCTCACTTCGGCGTCGGCGTCGGCGTCGGCGCCTGGCTGGGCGAGGCGCGGAACTGTGCGGCTGGGACTGTCCTGATCAGCTGGGACCTGCCCCAGCTGCACATGTCTCGGCCTCGGGCGGCCGGCCCGGCCCCGCGCCGTACCCCGGGACGTCATGCGGTGCGGTGCCCCGGGGCGGCGGCGCGCATGACGTCCGGAGCCGGCCTCACTTGAGCGTGATCTTCACCGGCGGCTGGCTGGGCGGGCTCTGCCCGGCGACGTTGGTCGCGTAGACGACGAAGTAGTGGTTGCGCGCCGGCAGGTTGCGGAAGGTCAGCGTGCCCTGGGTCGCCGGCACGGTGGTGAAGGTGCTGTTGTGCTGGACGGTGTACTGCAGCACCCGCGCCCCGTTGTCCGACTGCGGGGGGCGCCAGGAGACCGTGACGTTCCGGCCGCTCACGGTCACCTTCGGCGGCGCGGGGGCGGCGGGAGCGGCGACGGTGATGGTGACCCGGCGCGTGGGGCTGGCGACGGACTCGCCGATCGCGTTGACGGCGGTGACGGTGAAGTCGTAGGTGCCGCGCGGCAGGTCGGTGAAGTCGATGCGGGTGCGGTCGGCGGGCACGGTGAAGGTCTGGCCGTTGCGGCGCACGACGTAGTGGCTGATGGGCTCGCCGTTGGGGTCGGGCGGATACCAGGCGAGGTACATGTCGTTGACGGTCGCCTTGGCGTAGGGCTGCGCGATGGTCGCGGGCACCCCGGCGGGCGTGACGACGCCGGTGGGGGCGGAGGCCTCGGACTCGCCGACGGCGTTGACGGCGACGACGCGGAAGCTGTAGCCGGCGCCGTTGCGCAGCCCGGTGAGGGTCGCGGTGGTCGCGTCCGCGGGCACGCTGACGCTCACGGGCGGCTGGTCGGCGGCGGTGCCGCGCACGACGTACCCCGTCACCGGGCTGCCCCCGTCGTCCGCCGCGCCGACCCAGGTGACGGTCGCCGACTGGTCGCCACGCACGGCGCTCGCGCCGGTGGGCGCGCTGGGCACCGTCGCGTCGCAGCGGAGGTCCTCGTCGCCGAGGGCGACGGCGCGGGTGCGCTCGGCCTCGGTGCGGGCGGGGGTGCAGGTGGTGCCGGCGATGACGACGGTCTCGCCGGAGGGCACGAAGCGGATGACGGTGCCGTCGGCGGGGCGCGGGGTGGCGGTGCGCTGCTTGTCGTACGTCGCGGGCGTCAGCGTCGTCGGCGAGCCGCACGCGTCGCCGGTGGCGACCGCCGCGCAGTCGGCGAGGGGGATGAGCGCGCCGCCGGCGGCCCGGGCGGTCACGGGGGTGACGGCCCCGCTGACGGGGTCGGTGACGGTGGAGCGCACGAGGGTGCCGTCGGTGGCGGTACGGCGCACGTGACCGCCCCACGGCGCCGCGGTCGAGCCGGCGTTGCGGAGCGCGGCGGCGTCGACGCGGACGACGGGCTGGGTGCCGCCGTAGGGGTCCCAGGAGTCGACGGTGAAGGCGGCGCCACCGGCGAAGACGTGCACGGTCGCCCGCGCGCCGCTGCTGAGGACCGCGCTGACGAAGGTGCCGTCGAGCGGGGTGGCACGGAGGTGGGCGTGGCGGCGGTCGGTGGCCACGGCGGGGGCGTCGACCGCGCCGTCGACGGCGGTCGCAGCGACGCTGACCGCGGGCGGGACCTCGCCGCCGATGGCGGCGACGGAGGTGGCGGCGATCGGGGCGCGGCCCGCGACGCGGTAGAACCGCTCGCTCGCGCTCCCACCGCTGCCGGCGGGGACGCGGAGCAGGGTGCCCTCGGCGGGGTACGCCGTGAGCCGGTCCCAGTCGCCCCCGGTGCCGGCGCGGTCGATGGCCGCGTCGTCGACCCAGCTGGTGGTCGGGCGGGCCCCGAAGCCGTCCCAGGAGTCGATCCACTGCGGGGAACCGCCGGCGACGACGAAGACGTCGTTGCTGGTGCGGCCCTTGAGGTAGGTGCCCTCGGGGGGCCGCGAGCGGAGGTGGGTGAAGGCCCCGTTGGCGCCGGACTGGCCGGCCTTGTCGACGGTCTCCTCGCCGACCCAGACGACGCGTGGGCTGCCGAACGCGGCGACGTCGTCGACCCGGAGCGGTGCGCCGCCGGCGACGACGAAGATGCGTCCCGAGTAGGCGGCCCGCAGCATCGTGCCCTCGGCGGGGATCTGGCGGAGCACGTCGTAGCGCGCGTCGGTGCCGATCGCGTCGACGACCTTGTCGTCGACGTCGACGACCCCCGCGGGGGCGGTGATGTCGGGCATGTAGACGGGCGCACCGCCCGCCACCCGGAAGAGGCGCTTCGAGGCGTAGCCCCGCAGGTAGGTGTTGTCGGGGATCGTCGTCTTGAGCGTCGCCCAGTGGGCGGCGGTGTAGACGTGCTCGGGCTTCTGGCCACCGACGGCGGCCCAGCTGCTGACGTACGTCGGCGCTCCACCCACGATGCGGTAGATGCTGCCCGCGTAGCGCACGAAGTCGCCCTCGCCGGCGCGGTCGACCCCGGCGTAGGCGACCTCGGTGCTGTCGCAGGCGGCGTTGTTGGCGGTGGGGAGCGCGGTGGACAGCATCGCGATGGGGGCGTCGGCGCCGATCACCGCGTAGTTGTCGTACTTGACCCAGCAGGCCTTCTGGAAGTCCGTGTGGGTGTGGATGCCGCTGGTGGTGCAGACGCGCCAGGAGGAGGAGTAGGGCCAGCCGTCGGAGGTGCCGTCGGCGCAGGCGCTGTTGGGCGCCGTGCCGGTCGCGAGGTAGCCGATCGTGGTGCCGGGCGGGAACGCCGGCGTGCTGGTCGAGACCTGCACGTCGCGCAGGTGGCCGTAGCGGATCTGGGAGACGAAGCCGCCGTTGACCATGACGTCGAGGGTGACCATCGTGCCGGCGCCGTTGTTGTTGTTCGCGACCTTGGAGACCTTGAGGGTCACGTCACCGTCGAACGAGCGCATGTTGGGCTTCACGGCGGCGCCGGGGCCCTTGTGGATGTCCCAGGAGAAGCCGCCGAGCAGCCGGGGCGTGTGGTCCTTGGGTGCGACGAGGCCGGTCCGACCGCCGCCGTCGAACGGCATGTAGACGACGACGCGGGTGCCCCCGACGGCCGCGTCCGCCGGGGCGGAGGTCGTCGTGAGCGTGACGGCAGCGAGCGCGCTGGCGAACAGGAGCAGGCCGACAGCGAGGGTGACGACGCGCCGTACGGGGGAGGGCGCGCGCCATCGAGGGGGGAGGTCGACCAGCACGCAGGGCAATCTATGGGGCTGGAGAGACGTGTGGGACGAAAGAGGTTGAACTACAAACGAGTAGTTCGTCGGGTGGTCGTCGGCAGTGGTCCCGGGGTGTGCCGCGGGGTCGTCGGGCCTGTGCGCCGACGCCATGCATAGATGGTGAAGTTGAAGGGCGCAACGATCCGATGGGTCTTTCGCTTGGTGAAATTGTGGACAAGCGGTTGCGTTGGCTGTGCGTGGCATCGTCCAATGTCTCCACTTCGTGATGGACCTCCACTCGGGACGAGGAACTCATGTCGATAGCCGACGCCCCGGCGCGCTCTGACGGCGCCGCCGCCACCCCCGCTGCCGCCCCTGCGCGGCCCGCTTCCGTGCTGCCGGCGGCCCCGGCTGCCGTCGTGGACGCGCTGGATGCCGTGGTCCGGGAGGCGGTCCGCGGGCAGGGGATCGACCCGCAGCGCGACACCGCGGCGGTGCGTCGCCTGGCGGAGGCCGCCGTGCGCGAGCACGACGAGCGGAGCCTGACCGGAGCGGTGCAGCGGTTGGCGGACCCGTCGGCGGTCGTGGCCGAGGTGGTCGCGCGGATCGCGGGGTTCGGTCCGTTGCAGCCGCTGCTGGACGACCCGACGGTCGAGGAGGTCTGGATCAACGACCCCTCGCGGGTCTGGGTGGCCCGCAACGGTCGCCACGAGCTGACGAACCTGATGCTGTCGCCGGCGCAGGTGGCCGAGCTGGTCGAGCGCATGCTGAAGAGCAGCGGCCGACGGCTCGACGTCTCGAGCCCGTTCGTCGACGCGATGCTGCCGGATGGTCACCGCCTGCACGTGGTGCTGGAGGGCATCAGCCGTGGCTTCACGGCCGTGAACATCCGCAAGTTCGTGCTCCGGGCGGCGCGTCTCGACGACCTCGTCGAGCTGCGGTCGCTGACGCCGCAGGCGGCCGCGTTCCTGACGGCGTCGGTGCGGGCCGGGCTCAACGTGCTGGTGGCCGGGGGGACGCAGTCCGGGAAGACCACGATGCTCAACTGCCTCGCGGCGGCGATCCCCGGAGGGGACCGGGTGATCAGTGCGGAGGAAGTCTTCGAGCTGCGGTTCCCCCATCCCGACTGGGTCGCGCTCCAGACCCGCCAGGCGGGGTTGGAGGGCACCGGTGAGGTGCCGCTCCGCGCGCTGGTGAAGGAGGCGCTGCGCATGCGTCCCTCGCGGGTCGTCGTCGGCGAGGTCCGCGCCGAGGAGTGCCTGGACCTGCTCCTCGCCCTCAACTCCGGCCTCCCGGGCATGTGCACGCTCCACGCCAACAGCGCGCGCGAGGCCCTGGTCAAGATGTGCACGCTCCCGCTGCTGGCAGGCGAGAACATCTCGTCGCGCTTCGTGGTGCCCACCGTGGCCAGCTCGGTCGACCTCGTGGTCCACCTCGGGATCGATGCCGGCGGCGTACGTCGCGTGAACGAGATCGTCGGTGTGCCGGGCCGGGTCGAGAACGACGTGATCGAGGTCGAGCCCCTCTTCGTGCGCTCGGCGGGCGAGCTACGACGGGCGAACGGCCACGCGCCGCGTCCCGCGGCGTTCGAGCGCGCCGGCATCGACGTCCACCGGATCCTGGCGGCCTGACGTGGGGGCCGTCGTCGGGCTCGGGGTGGGCATCGGCCTGCTCCTCGTCTGGTCCGCGTTCGTGGTGCCGCGCCAGCCGCGCACGGCCCCGCGTGCGCCGAGCCGCCTGACGACGCGACTGCACGAGGCCGGCCTCGGCCACGTCTCCGCGTCGTCGCTGCTCGTGCTCTGCGGGGTCCTCGGGACAGCGGTCGCGTTCCTCCTCCAGGTGCTGACCCGCACGGCGCCGGTCGCGGTCGTCATGGGATTGCTCGCGGCGTACCTGCCCGTGGCCCTCGTCGGCGCCCGCGCCCGTCGGCGGCGGGCGGAGTTCGCCGACGTCTGGCCCGACGCGGTCGACAACCTCGCCTCGGCCGTGCGCGCCGGGCTGTCCCTGCCCGACGCGCTCGTCGCCCTCGGCGAGCGGGGACCGGAACCGCTGCGGCCGGCGTTCGCGGCGTTCGCCCTCGACTACCAGGTGACGGGTCGGTTCTCGGACTGTCTCGACCGGTTGAAGGAGCGGCTGGCGGACCCGGTCGGCGACCGCGTCGTCGAGGGGCTGCGCGTCGCGCGCGAGGTCGGCGGGGGTGACCTCGGGCGCCTGCTGCGCAACCTGTCGGGCTACCTCCGGGACGACGCGCGCCTGCGTTCGGAGCTGGCGGCCCGCCAGGCGTGGACGGTCAACGGCGCGCGCCTCGCGGTCGCCGCGCCGTGGCTCGTGCTGCTGATGATGGCATTCCAGGGGGAGGTGATCCGGCGCTACGCGACGCCGACCGGCACCGTCGTGCTCGTCGTCGGCGCGCTGGTGTGCGTGGCGTCCTACCGCCTCATGACCTGGATCGGTCGCCTCCCCGTCGAACGGAGGATCCTCCGGTGAGCCCGGCCTGGTGGGGTGCGCTGCTCGGCCTCGTCGCCGGAGGTGGGCTCGTGCTGGTGCTCGCGCGCGTCCGGGCCATCCGCCGTCCCTCGTTGGAGCTGCGGGTCCTGCCCTACGTCCGTGCCGTGGCGCCCGTGGAGGGCCAGGCCCGGCCGACGACCGCCCCGGGGCGCGGGGGGACGACGGCGGCGCTGGTCGGCGTCTTCGGCCCGAGCGTGCGGCGGGCCGCCGACGCCGTCGAGAAGGTCCTGGGCGGCAGCACGTCCGTACGGCGCCGCCTCGCCCGGGCCGGGCTCGACCGGTCGGTGCACGACTTCCGCGTCGAGCAGGTGGTGTGGGGTCTCGCCGCCTTCGGGGCCGCCGCCGTGTGGGGCGCGGTGCGCACCATCGCCGATCCCGGCGCCGCGGTCGGCTCCGTGGTGCTCTGCCTCCTCGCGTTCGTGTGCGGGGTGCTGGCGCGGGAGCAGCGCCTGACGACTCAGGTACGTCGCCGCGAGCGCCGCATCGTCGAGGAGTTCCCCACCGTGGCCGAGCTCCTCGCGCTCGCCGTCGCAGCCGGCGAGGGACCGGTGGCCGCCCTCGAGCGGGTCGTCGCCCGGAGCGGGGGCGAGCTCTCCCGTGACCTGGCCGCCGTCCTCGCGGCGGTCCGCACCGGCGAACCCGTCGCCGAGGCCTTCGACCGGATGGCGGCGACGACGGGTCTCCCGCTCGTCGCACGCTTCGCCTCGGGCGTCGCGGTGGCCGTCGAGCGCGGTACGCCGCTGGCCGATGTCCTCCACGCCCAGGCCGCCGAGGTGCGGGACGCGGGCCGGCGGGAGCTCATCGAGTCCGCCGCCCGCCGCGAGGTCTTCATGATGGTGCCCGTCGTGTTCCTCGTGCTCCCGGTCACCGTGCTGTTCGTCTTCTACCCGGGCGTCGTCGGGCTTCGGCTCGTCGCCCCCTGATCCGACCGTCGGCCACCACACGCCCGCCACCCAGCAGGGAAGCAGAGAGAAGGAGGGGCAATGTCCGTCTCGGGACTCCTCACCCCCGTCGTCCGGTCCGTCGTCGCGCTCGGGGCGTGGCTCGCCCGGCTGGCGCTGCCCGACCCCGTCGGGGTCCGTCGGCGTACGCAGCGCGGCGACGTACCCGGGTGGGTCATGGTGACCGTCATGACCGCCGGCCTCGTCTACGCGATCTGGACCTTCGCCGGCCCGGAGCTCAACGCCATGCTGGCGCGAGCGCTCGGCAGCGTCAGTGGGCTCGGCTAGCCGACGCCGCCGCGACCAGCGGGGATCGGCCGTCGTCGACTTCGTGCTGGTGCTCGCCGTGCTGCTCCCGTTGTTCGCCGGCATCGTGCAGGTCGCGCTCGTCCTCCACGTCCGCAACACGCTGACCTCGGCGGCGTCCGAGGGGGCGCGGCACGCGGCGACGTACGACCACGACCTCGCCGACGGCGAGCTGCGCACGCGGGAGGAGATCGAGCGCGCGCTGGCGGCGCGGTTCGCGGACGAGGTGCGGATCGAGGAGCACGTCGTGGAGGGGCAACCCGGAGTGCGGGTCACCGTCGAGGCGACGGTGCCGGCGTTCGGCCTGGGCGGTCCCGCGGTGAGCCTCCGGGTGCGGGGCCACGCCGTGGAGGAAGTGGTCGAGGGGGCGGACGGATGAGGCGCGGTCGCGGCAGGCGGCCGGGGCGTCGCGACCAGCGTGGCAGCGCCGTCATCGAGCTGACGTGGCTGGGGATCCTCCTGCTGGTGCCGGTGGTCTACATCGTGCTCGCGGTCTTCGAGGTGCAGCGCGGGGCGTTCGGGGTCACGTCCGCGTCCCGGGTCGCCGCGCGGGCGTACGCGTTGGCGCCGACCCACGAGGAGGGGCTGCGGGCGGCCGAGACCGCCGCGGAGCTGGCCCTGGCCGACCAGGGAGTCGATCGCCCGCTGACGGTGGACGTCCGGTGCTCGGCGCCGGGAGGGGTCGGCGACGAGCGGCGTACGGGGGTCGCCGTCTGTCGTGAGCCCGGCGCTGTCATCACGGTGGTCGTCGCCACGAGCACCGAGCTGCCGTTCATGCCGGAGGTGCTCGGGGGCGGTACGCCGACGTTCGCGCTGGAGTCCACGCACGCGGTGCCGTACGGGCAGTTCCGTGAGGCGGCGTCGTGAGCCGGCGCCGGTCGCAGCTCGACGAGCGTGGGCAGACAACGCTGATGATCGTCGGCTTCGCCGGCGTCCTCTTCATGCTCCTGGCGGTCGTGGTGGACGCGTCCGCGGCGTACCTGCAGCGCCAAGGCCTCGCCACCATCGCCGACGGCGCGGCGCTCGCCGGAGCGGACGCCGGGGCGACGGGGGAGGAGGTCTACGAGGGTGGCTTCGCCGACGACGGACGGGCCCGGCAGGGGACGGTGGCCGCGGAGGCGGCGGTCGCGGCGTACCTCGCCGACGTCGACGCCCACCGCCGCTACCCGGGGCTGACCTTCACGACGCGGGTCGCCGACGGCAGCGTGGAGGTGCGCGTGTCGGCGCCGCTCGACCTGCCGCTGCAGCTGCCCGGTGGTCCGGGCGACGCGCCCGTGAGTGCGTCGGGGAGCGCGGCGCTGCAGCTGGGGTGAGGCGTCCCTCGGGACGTCATGCGGTCCGGTGGCCGGGGGCGCCGCTCCGCATGACGTCCGGAGCCCCGGCCCGGGGACGTCATGCCCCCCGGTCGCCGGGGCCATCGATGCGTATGACGTCCGGCGTGGCGGCGGGGAGTGCCGCACTAGGATCCGGCCATGACGGAGCAGGGCGGGTCGGCGCGGACCCGGGCGGGCCGCGCCCCGAGCATGGCGGACGTCGCAGCGCTCGCCGGGGTCTCCCACCAGACGGTCTCGCGCGTGCTCAACGACTCGCCCCAGGTGAAGGGTGAGACCCGCGAGCGGGTGGTCGCCGCGATCGCGGAGCTGGGCTACCGCCGCAACGGCGCCGCGCGGTCGTTGGCGATGAACCGCTCCCGGCGGATCGGGATGGTCGCGGCGCACCTGGGGCTGTACGGGCCGAGCATGATCGCCTCGTCGATGCAGGACGCGGCGCACGCGGCCGGGTACGAGCTCGCGCTCGTCGGCCTCTCCGACCCCACCAGCTCGGCCCTGCGCGGCGCCGTCGACCGGCTCCTCGAGCAGATGGTCGAGGTCATCGTCGTCGCCGCCGCCCACGAGAGCGTCGTCGCCGCCGCGCGCGACCTCGACCTCCCCGTCCCGCTCGTGCTCACCCAGGGCGTCGGTCCCGAGGAGGAGCACGCGGTGGGGATCGACCAGGAGCAGGGCGGGTATGCCGCCACCGCCCACCTCCTCGACCTCGGTCATGCCCAGGTCGCCCACGTGAGCGGCCCCCTCCGCTGGGTCGAGGCAGCGCAGCGCCGGGAGGGCTGGCTGCGCGCCCACGCCGAGCGCGGCAAGGAACCCGGCCTCGAGATCCACGGCGACTGGACACCCCCAAGCGGCCACGCCGCCGGTCAGCAGATCGGCCGGGACCCGAGCGTCACCGCCGTGTTCGCCGCCAACGACGGGATGGCCCTCGGCGTGCTCACCGGGCTCCACGAGGCGGGCCGCTCGGTGCCGGACGACGTCAGCGTGGTGGGGTTCGACGACATCCCCGAGGCGGCGTACTTCTGGCCGCCGCTCACCACCGTCCGCCAGGACTTCGCCTCGCTCGGCGCCCGCGCCGTCGCCCGCGCGCTCCACGAGGTCGAGGGCACCGGATCGACGCCGTCGAGCCTCACGGTGCCGGCACTCGTCGAGCGCCGCTCGACGGCGGCTCCGCGCCGCTGAGAATTGTGCGGCTGGGACGGGTCAAGCTCGATCCAGGTGACCCGAACCGCACACTTTCGCCGCTCGGCCGAGCCCCCCGTCGCCCGTCACGCCCGGGACGTCATGCGAACCGCGGGCCCCGGCCACCGCGCCGCATGACGTCCCGTGTGGGCGAGGGGCCGCACGCCGGATGGACGCCGGACGTCATGCGAACCGCAGGCCCGGGGCACCGCGCCGCATGACGTCCCCGAGGGCGGCCGTGGGACGTCATCCGATCCGGCTACCCGCGCCACCGGAACGCATGACGTCCGGGGCAGGGAGAGCCCCAGGATCACCTCACGATGTTAACGTTCACATCATGACGGTGCGCGTGTTCGACCAGCTCCCCGACGGCCGCGACGTGCACCTCGTCGAGCTGGGGGAAGCGCCTGGCCCGACACTCCGCCTGCTCACCCTCGGCGCCACCGTCCACGACCTCGAGATCACGGGCGGCGACGGCACACGCCGCCACGTCGCCCTCGGGCACGGGAGCTCGGCGGCGTACCTCGCCTCGGGCGACTACATCGGCGGCACCATCGGGCGCTACGCCAACCGCATCCGCCACGGCCACCTCCCGCTGCCCGACGGCGACCACACGCTCGGCACCCACGACCGCGGCCACCACCTCCACGGCGGGCCGGACGGCTTCGACCGCCGGCTCTGGGACCTGCTCGATCACGACGGTCATGGAGCCCGCTTCAGGCTGACCAGTCCTGACGGCGACCAGGGCTTCCCCGGCACCCTGGACGTCGAGGTCACCTTCACGGTCACGGACACGTCGATCGACATCGCGTTCACCGCGAGCACCGACCGCACGACCGTCGTGAACCTGACGCAGCACGCCTACCTCAACCTCGAGGGCCGCGACGCGGGCACGATCGACCGCCACCTGCTGCGCGTTCCGGCGGGGCAGTACACCCCCGTCGACGCCGAGGGCATCCCCACGGGCGACCACGCCCCGGTCGACGGCACGCCCTTCGACCTGCGCGAGCCGCAGCGCCTCGGCGCCGTGCTGCGCACCGACCACCCCCAGCTGCGCGACGCCCGCGGCATCGACCACAACCTCGTCGTCGACGACCCGGCCGACGCCGACGGCCTCCACACGATGGCCGTCCTCACCGCCCCCGCCACATGCACCGAGCTCGAGCTCCGCTCCGACCAGCCGGGCCTGCAGGTCTATACCGGCAACTTCCTCGACGGCGCCCTCCCCGCGGTCGGCGGCGGGCTCTACCGGCAGGGCGACGGCATCGCGCTGGAGCCCCAGCTCTACCCCGACAGCCCCCACCACCCGGCTTGGCCGAGCGCCCTCCTCGAGCCCGGCGAGCGCTACACGGCGCGCCACCAGTGGGTCTTCCGCGCCGCTGACTGACGCGGTGCGCGAGCCGCACGTACGGCGCGACCGCGCCCCCCGACGTACCGGGGCCGGGCGGTGGACGCCGCCGTCCGGCGGGCCCCGAAAGTGAGCGTTCACATTTCTTCCGACGATTTCGGCGGAACTGTTGACGCGCAGGAATGTTAGCGCTCACACTCCTCACCAGTGACACCGGTCACACAGGGCGACGGAGCCCGTTGGATCTGGAGGAAAGCATGATCAAGAAGACTCTGGTCGCGGCCAGCGTGGTCGCCCTCGGTGCCGGCACGCTGTCCGCCTGTGGAGGCGACGGTGCGAGCGCCGACGACGGCACGATCACCATGGGCTTCGCCCAGGTCGGCGCCGAGAGCGGGTGGCGCACGGCCAACTCCGCCAGCATCCAGGACTCCGCCGAGGAGGCGGGCATCGACCTCAAGTTCACGGATGCCCAGCAGAAGCAGGAGAACCAGATCAAGGCGATCCGGTCCTACATCCAGCAGGACGTCGACGTCATCTCCTTCAGCCCGGTCGTCGAGACCGGCTGGGACGCCGTGCTGCAGGAGGCCAAGCGCGCCGGCATCCCCGTCATCCTCACCGACCGCGCTGTCGACACCGAGGACGAGTCGCTCTACGTGAGCTTCCTCGGCTCCGACTTCGTCGCCGAGGGCGAGAAGGCCGGCCAGTGGCTGGTCGACAACGCCGGTGACATGGACGTCGACGGCGACGGCGACATCAACGTCGTCGAGCTCCAGGGCACCACCGGCGCGGCGCCGGCGATCGACCGCAAGGAGGGCTTCGAGTCGGTCATCGAGTCCGACCCGACCATCTCCATCGGCGCCTCGCAGACCGGTGACTTCACGCGTGACGGCGGCAAGCAGGTCATGGAGGCCTTCCTGCAGTCGGAGGACGGCATCGACGTCGTCTACGCCCACAACGACGACATGGGCCTGGGTGCCATCGAGGCGATCGAGGCCGCCGGCCTCGTGCCCGGCGAGGACATCAAGATCATCACGATCGACGCCGTCAAGGACGGCATGACGGCGCTCGCCGAAGGCAAGATCAACTACATCGTCGAGTGCAACCCGCTCCTCGGGCCCCAGCTGATGGAGCTCGCCCAGAAGGTCATCGACGGCGAGGAGGTCCCGCGCCGGGTGGTCACCGAGGAGACGACCTTCACGCAGGAGCAGGCCGCCGAGGCGCTCCCGACCCGTCAGTACTGAGCACCCCCGCAGTCACCGCGGGCGCGGCCGGCGATCCCGGCCGCGCCCGTGGTCACGCACCACCCGCACCCACCCGCAGCCCCAGCACCCCACCGCTCGGAGACGACCATGACGCAGACGGACGCCCCGCCGGACCCCGGCGCGGGCACGGCCACGAGCCCCGCAGCCGACCCCGGGGTCGAGCCCGTGGTCGAGATGCGCGACATCTCGATCACGTTCGGCACCGTGAAGGCGCTCTCCGACGTGGCGGTGCGCCTCTACCCCGGGGAGGTGCACGCACTCATGGGGGAGAACGGCGCGGGCAAGTCGACGCTCATCAAGGCGCTCACCGGCGTCTATTCCATCGATGCCGGCACCATCCTCGTCGCCGGGCAGCCGCAGGAGTTCTCCTCGCCCGCCGCGGCGCAGGCGGCCGGGATCAGCACGGTCTACCAGGAGGTCAACCTGGTGCCGAACCTGACGGTGGCCGAGAACATGATGCTCGGCCGCGAGCCGCGTCGGCTCGGGATGATCGACCACCGGGCCATGAACCGCCAGGCCGGCGCCACGCTCGAGCGCCTCGGCCTCGAGGTCGACCCGCGCTCGACCCTCGGCGACCACCCCATCGCCGTGCAGCAGCTCGTCGCGATCGCCCGGGCCGTCGACGTCGAGGCCCGCGTGCTCATCCTCGACGAGCCCACCTCGAGCCTCGACGCCGACGAGGTGGAGAAGCTCTTCGAGGTGATGCGGCGCCTGCGCGCCGACGGCGTCGCCATCGTCTTCGTCTCCCACTTCCTCGACCAGATCTACGCGATCGCCGACCGCATGACCGTGCTGCGCAACGGCCGCCTCGTCGAGGAGCGGATGGTCGCCACGACCACCCAGCTCGAGCTGGTGCAGCTCATGATCGGCCGCGACCTCGCCGTGCTCGACGAGCTCGACCGCGATCCCGCCGGCACCGCCGCCGACCGCGGTACGCCGCTGCTCACCGCCGTCGGCCTCGGACGGCGCGGCTCGCTCGAGGCCACCGACCTGGAGCTCTACGAGGGCGAGGTCATCGGCGTCGCCGGGCTCCTGGGCTCCGGCCGCACCGAGCTCGCCCGCCTGCTCTTCGGCGCCGACACGGCCGACGAGGGTGCCCTCGAGACGCGCTCCTCGCGCCGCCGGTGGCGCAGCCCACGGCACGCCATCGACCGCAAGATCGCGTTCTCCAGCGAGGACCGCAAGGGCGAGGGCGTCATCGCCGACCTCAGCGTCGCCGACAACATGCTGCTCGCGCTCCAGGCCTCCCGCGGCTGGCTCCGGCCGATCCCGCAGGCGATGCGCACGCAGCTGGTGGCGCAGTACATCGAGGCGCTCGACATCCGGCCCGCCGACCCGCACGCCCTGATGCGGAACCTGTCGGGCGGCAACCAGCAGAAGGTGCTGCTGGCGCGCTGGCTCATCACGCAGCCCGACCTGCTCATCCTCGACGAGCCCACCCGCGGCATCGACATCGGCGCCAAGACGCAGATCCAGGCGCTCGTGGCCGACCTCGCGTCGAAGGGCATGGCCGTCGTCTTCATCTCCGCCGAGCTGGAGGAGGTGCTGCGCCTCTCCGACCGCCTGGTCGTGATGCGCGACCGCCGCAAGATCGCCGAGCGCCGCAACGACGGCGTCAGCGTCAGCGACGTGCTGGAGATCATCGCGGGCGAGGCCCGCTCCGAGGAGGAGGCGGCCCGTGCCTGAGACCCTGACCCCGGTGCCGGAGACCGCGGCGTCCCCGCCGGCGGGGGAGTCCGGCCCCGGCCGGCCCTCGCTCGCCGCCCGTGTCGCCGCCCACCACCTGCTGTGGCCCGTGCTCGCGCTCGCCGTGCTGCTCGCCGTCAACGTCGCCGCCAGCCCGAGCTTCCTCGAGGTGCGGATGCAGGACGGCCACCTCTTCGGCAGCGTCATCGACATCCTCCGCAACAGCGCGCCGGTCATGCTCGTCGCGACCGGCATGACGCTCGTGATCGCCACCCGGGGCATCGACCTCTCCGTCGGCGCCATCGCCGCCATCGCCGGCGCCATCGCCTGCACCCAGATCGCGGGGGCCGCCGACCAGGGCGCCGCGGGCGCGGCGATCATCGCCTGCACGACCGCCCTCGCGGTCTGCGTGCTGCTCGGCCTGTGGAACGGCTTCCTCGTCGCCGTCGTCGGCATCCAGCCGATCATCGCGACGCTCGTGCTCATGGTCGCCGGACGCGGCCTCGCGATGCTCGTGACCGACGGCCAGATCACCACCGTCAACAACGACACCTTCTCGGCCCTGGCCTCCGGCTTCGTGCTGACGCTCCCCATCGCCCTCGTCATCGCGCTCGGCGTCGTCGGCCTGACGGCGCTCCTCACGCGTCGTACGGCGCTGGGGATGCTCATCGAGGCCGTCGGCATCAACCCCGAGGCGAGCCGGCTCGCCGGCGTGCGGTCGCGCACGATCATCTGGACCGTCTACGTGTTCGCCGGGCTGTGCGCCGGCATCGCGGGCCTCGTCATCGCGGCCAACACGAGCTCGGTGAACGCGAACAGCCTCGGCCTGTGGATCGAGCTCGACGCGATCCTCGCCGTCGTCATCGGCGGCACGTCGCTGGCGGGCGGCCGGTTCTCGCTGGCCGGCACGCTCGTCGGCGCGATCTTCATCGCCACCCTGGCCCGCACGATCCCGACGATCGGTATCCCGTCGGAGGCCAACTACCTCTTCAAGGCCGTCGTGGTCATCCTCGTCTGCCTCCTCCAGTCGCCCCGGGCCCGCGCCTCGCTGCGGTCGGCGCTGACGCCCCGCTCCGCGAAGGGAGCCACCGCATGAGCACCACCACCGTCACGCGTCCGTCCGTCGCGCCGAGCGGCCCCACGCCGGGGAGGGGCGGCGAGCCGTCGACCTGGGAGCGCGTGCGCACCTGGGCGCCGTCGAGCCGCTACCTCCCGGTGCTCACCACCGCGGCCCTCTTCCTCGGCATGTTCGGCGTCGGCGGGCTGCGCTACGAGGGCTTCACCGACCCGCAGGTGTTCCTCAGCCTGCTGCTCGACAACAGCTTCCTCATCGTGCTGGCGGTCGGCATGACGTTCGTGATCCTCACGGGCGGCATCGACCTCTCCGTCGGGTCCAACGTGGCGCTCTCCACCGTGATCGCCGCCAAGACGTTGGAGATGGGCTGGTCGCCGTACCTCTCCGTCGTCGCCGTGCTGCTCTGCGGCACGCTGCTGGGGACGCTGATGGGGCTGCTCATCCACTACTTCGACATCCAGCCCTTCATCGCGACGCTCGCCGGGATGTTCCTGGCGCGGGGGCTCTGCTACCTCATCAGCGTCGACTCGATCCCCATCACGAACCCGACGTTCCAGGAGTGGGCCTACAAGACGGTCGACCTGCCGGGCGGCTACTACGTGGGCTACACGTCGCTCGTCGCACTCGGCACCGTCGCGATCGCGGCGCTGGTGCTGGCCCGCACGCGGTTCGGGCGCACGGTCTACGCGATCGGCGGCAACGAGTCGTCCGCGATGCTCATGGGCCTGCGGGTGGCGGCGACGAAGGTCGGGGTCTACGCGATCAGCGGCTTCTGCGCCTCGTTCGCCGGGCTGCTGTTCGCGCTCTACACGCTGTCGGGCTACTCGCTCAACGCCGTCGGCATGGAGCTCGACGCCATCGCGGCCGTCGTCATCGGCGGCACGCTGCTGACCGGTGGTCGGGGCTATGTCGTGGGCTCCCTCTTCGGGGTGCTCGTCCTCGGCGTCATCCAGACCTTCATCTCCTTCGACGGCACGCTGAGCTCCTGGTGGACCCGCATCAGCATCGGACTCCTCGTGCTCGTCTTCGTCGTGGTGCAGCGCCTCATGACCCGGCGCCAGTCGTGACGGCCCTGCGGCCGGAGCCGCGGGTGCCGGTCATGGCCGACGTCGCCCGGCTGGCCGGCGTCTCCCACCAGACCGTCTCCCGCGTCGTCAACGGCCAGACCAACCTGCGCCCCGCCACCCGCCAGCGGGTCGAGGAGGCGATCCGCCAGCTCGGCTACCGCCCCAACACCGCTGCCCGCGCCCTCGTCACCCGGCGCTCCGCGACCATCGGCGTCATCGGCTCCAAGAGCGGCTTCTGGGGTCCCAGCACCGTGCACCGGGCCATCCAGGCGGCCGGCCGCGAGGCGGGCTACTTCGTCAGCTCCGTCAACCTGCAGAGCCTGACGCGCACCGAGCTCGTCGACGCGATCGACCACCTCCGCGCCCAGAGCGTCGAGGGCATCGTGCTCATCTCCGCGACCGACGACGCCCTGGAGGTCGCCCGCGCACAGGAGGACCTCGGCGTGCCCGTCGTCGTCGTCGAGGGCGACGACGCCAAGACCCGCTGGACCGTCGGGGTCGACCAGGTGCGCGGCGCCCGGCTCGGCACGCGCCACCTCATCGAGCAGGGGCACAGCGAGATCGTGCACCTGGCCGGACCGTCCACCTGGACCGAGGCCCGGGGCCGGCTCCTCGGCTGGCAGCAGGAGATGTACGACGCCGGCCTGCGCCCCGGTCGGCCCGTGGCGGGGGACTGGTCGGCGCGGAGCGGCTACGAGGCCGGGCAGGCGATCGCCGCCCGCCCCGAGGTGACCGCCGTGTTCTGCGCCAACGACCAGATGGCCCTCGGCCTGCTCCGGGCGCTGCACGAGGCCGGTCGGCGGGTGCCCGACGACGTCAGCGTCGTGGGCTTCGACGACATCCCCGAGGCGGCCTACCTCATCCCGCCGCTCACCACCGTGCGCCAGGACTTCGGCGCCGTCGGCCGCCGCGCCATCGAGATCCTCCGCTCCGCCATCGGGGCCACGACCGCCCCGGAGAGCCTCATCGCCCCCGAGCTGGTGGTGCGGGCGAGCACCGCGGCGCGCACCACGTGATCCTCCTGACCTCCGCCCCCGGCCCAGCTCCAGCGAAAGGACACCCCTTGTCCGAGACCCCACGCCCGACGTACGTCGTCGGGGTCGACTTCGGCACCCTCTCGGGGCGCGCGCTCGTCGTCCGCGTCTCCGACGGGGCCGAGCTCGGCACCGCGACGCACGACTACGCGCACGCGGTCGTCACCGACCGGCTCCCCGGTAGCGGCGGAGGGGGCGGCGGCGCGCTGCCGCCCGAGTGGGCGCTGCAGGTGCCGGACGACTACCGGGAGGTGCTGCGCCACGCCGTGCCCGCCGCGGTCGCCGCCGCCGGCATCGACCCGGCCGACGTCGTCGGCATCGCCACCGACTTCACCGCCTGCACGATGGTCCCGACGCTCGCCGACGGCACGCCGCTCTGCGAGGTGCCGGGCCTGGAGGACCGCCCCCACGCCTACGTGAAGCTGTGGCGCCACCACGCCGCGCAGCCGCAGGCCGACCGCATCAACCGGCTCGCCGAGGAGTGCGGGGAGGCGTGGCTGCCGCGCTACGGCGGGCTGATCTCCTCGGAGTGGGAGTTCGCGAAGGGTCTGCAGGTCTTCGAGGAGGACCGCGAGGTCTACGACCGGATGGACCACTGGGTCGAGGCCGCCGACTGGATCGTCTGGCAGCTCTCCGGGCAGTACGTCCGCAACGCCTGCTCCGCCGGCTACAAGGGCATCTACCAGGACGGCGCCTACCCGTCGGCCGACTTCCTCTCCGCACTGGCGCCCGGGTTCGAGGGGTTCGTGCCCGACAAGCTCGAGCACCCGATCGGCCAGCTCGGCGACCGCGCCGGCGGGCTGACGGCCGAGGCCGCCGCCTGGACCGGCCTTCCCGAGGGCATCGCGGTCGCGGTCGGCAACGTCGACGCGCACGTCAGCGCGCCGGCCGCGCAGGCCACCGGCACCGGTCAGATGGTCGCGATCATGGGCACCTCCACGTGCCACGTCATGAGCGCCGACGTGCTGCGCGAGGTGCCCGGCATGTGCGGCGTCGTCGACGGCGGCATCGTCGCGGGCAGCTGGGGCTACGAGGCGGGCCAGAGCGGCGTCGGCGACATCTTCGGCTGGTTCGTCCGCACGGGCGTGCCCGCGGCGTACGCCGAGGCCGCGGCCGCCGCGGGGGAGTCGGTGCACGAGCACCTCACCCGGCTCGCGTCCGCGCAGGAGGTGGGCGAGCACGGCCTCGTCGCGCTCGACTGGCACAGCGGCAACCGCTCCGTGCTGGTCGACCACGAGCTGTCCGGCCTCGTCGTGGGCCTGACGCTGGCGACCCGCCCGGAGGACGTCTACCGCGCGCTGCTCGAGGCGACCGCGTTCGGCACCCGGGTGATCGTCGAGACCTTCCGCACCAGCGGCGTACCGGTGCACGAGCTGATCGTCGCCGGCGGCCTCGCCAAGAACCACCTCCTCATGCAGGTGTACGCCGACGTCACGCGCCTCCCGCTGTCGATCCTCGACTCGGAACAGGGCCCGGCGCTTGGCTCCGCGATCCACGCGGCGGTCGCGGCGGGCGTGTACGCCGACGTGCCGTCGGCGGCCAAGAGCATGGGCCGGGTGCGGCGCGACGTGTTCGTGCCCGACGAGGCCCGCGCGCAGCGCTACGACGCCCTCTTCGCGGAGTACGTCGCGCTGCACGACCACTTCGGACGGAGCGCGCCCGTCATGCGGCGCCTCAAGGCCGGTCGGCGCGCCGCCGTCGCGGCACGCCTGGCGCGCGAGAGCGGAGGAGAGCGATGACCGTCGTCGACGACGTGCGCAGCACGATCCAGGGGCTGCGCCGCGAGGTGTGCGCGCTGCACGAGCAGCTGACGCGCTACCAGCTCGTGGTGTGGACCGCGGGCAACGTCTCGGCCCGGGTGCCCGGGCAGGACCTGCTCGTCATCAAGCCCAGCGGGGTCTCCTACGACGACCTGACGCCCGAGAACATGGTCGTCTGCGACCTCGAGGGCCGCGTCGTCGAGGGCGAGCACGCGCCGTCCTCCGACACGGAGGCGCAGGCCTACGTCTACCGCGAGATGCCCCACGTCGGCGGCGTCGTGCACACGCACTCGACGTACGCCACCGCGTGGGCCGCGCGCGGCGAGGCGGTCCCGTGTGTGCTGACGATGGGGGCCGACGAGTTCGGCGGCGAGATCCCCGTCGGGCCGTTCGCGGTGATCGGCGACGACTCCATCGGTCGCGGCATCGTCGACACCCTCCGCGACAGCCGCTCCCCGGCGGTGCTCATGCGCAACCACGGGGTCTTCGCGATCGGCAAGGACGCGCGCTCGGCGGTCAAGGCGGCGGTGATGTGCGAGGACGTCGCCCGCACGGTGCACGTGTCCCGGCAGCTCGGCGAGCCCCTGGCGATCCCGCCCGCGCAGGTCGACGCGCTCTTCGACCGCTACCAGAACGTCTACGGCCAGCGCTGAGCCCCGCGGCCCGGCACCCATCCCTCTCGAGGAGTCCCATGACCACCCAGCAGTCCTCCGCCCCCACGCCCGAGGTGTGGTTCCTGACCGGCAGCCAGTCCCTCTACGGTCCGGAGACGCTCGACCAGGTCGCGGCCCAGTCGCAGGGGATCGTCGCGCGGCTCGCCGCCGTCGCCGACCTGCCGGTCGACGTGGTGTGGAAGCCGGTGCTGCTCGACGCGGGCGCCATCCACCGCCAGGTGCTCGAGGCCAACCTGGCCCGCGAGTGCGTCGGGGTCATCACGTGGATGCACACGTTCTCGCCGGCCAAGATGTGGATCGCGGGGCTCGACGCGCTCCAGAAGCCGCTGCTGCACCTGCACACGCAGGCAGGCATGGAGCTGCCCTGGTCGACGATCGACATGGACTTCATGAACCTCAACCAGGCCGCCCACGGCGACCGGGAGTTCGGCTACATCCAGTCCCGGCTCGGGGTGGCGCGCAAGACCGTCGCGGGGCACGTCGACTCGCCCGGTGTCGCCGCCCGCGTGGCCGACTGGGCGCGTGCGGCCGTGGGGCGTGACGAGGTGCGCCACCTCAAGCTCGCGCGGTTCGGCGACAACATGCGCGACGTCGCGGTCACCGAGGGCGACAAGGTCGAGGCGCAGCTGCGCTTCGGGGTCTCGGTCAACACCTACGGCGTGAACGACCTCGTCGCCGTCGTCGACGCGATCGACGACGAGGCGATCACGAAGCTGGTGACGGAGTACGCCGACACCTACCGCGTCGACCCGGCGCTGCTGCCGGGCGGGGAGCGCCACGACTCGCTGCGGTACGGCGCGCGTGTCGAGCTCGGCCTCCGCACGTTCCTCGAGGACGGGGGCTTCCGCGCGTTCACGACGAACTTCGAGGACCTCGGCGGGCTGCGCCAGCTGCCCGGGCTCGCGGTGCAGCGGTTGATGGCCGACGGCTACGGCTTCGGTGGCGAGGGCGACTGGAAGACCTCGGTGCTGCTGCGGGCGATGAAGGCGATGGCGGGCTCGCTGCCGGGCGGCACGTCCTTCATGGAGGACTACACCTACCACCTGGTGCCGGGGCACGAGAAGATCCTCGGCGCGCACATGCTCGAGGTGTGCCCGACCATCACGACGCAGCAGCCGAGCCTCGAGATCCACCCGCTGGGCATCGGCGGTCGGGAGGACCCGGTGCGGCTGCGGTTCACGGCCGACCCGGGCCCGGCCGTCGTCGCGGGTCTCTCCGACCTGGGCGACCGCTTCCGGCTGACCGTCAACGAGATCGACTGCGTCGAGCCCGACGAGGACCTCCCGCTCCTGCCCGTCGCCTGCGCGGTGTGGGAGCCCCGGCCGTCGCTGTCGACGTCGGCGGAGGCGTGGCTGATGGCGGGGGCGCCGCACCACACGGTGCTGTCGAAGGCCATCGGGGTCGAGCCGCTCGCCGACTTCGCCGAGATGACCGGCGTCGAGATGGTCACGATCGATGCGTCGACCACCCCGCGCGCCTTCCAGCGCGAGCTGCAGTGGAACGCGGCGTACCACCGCCTGGCGGCGCGGCTCTGATCCTGGATCCGTCTCCGAGAAGGGCTTGTTTGTTGCACTAAAGCGGCCTTATGGTTCTAAGCATGAACCTGACCGAGCGTGAACGGGAGATCGTCGCGCTGCTGCGCCGCGACCCGCTGCTCGGCTCGGAGGCCCTCGCCGACGCGCTGGGCACGACCCGGGCCGCCGTCAACGTCCACCTGTCCAACCTGGGCAAGAAGGGCGTGATCCTCGGGCGCGGGTACGTGCTCGGGGAGGGTCCGTCGGTCGTCGTCGTCGGCGGCGCCAACATGGACGTGAAGGCGCGCAGCGGCCAGCCCGCGACCGCCGGCACGAGCAACCCGGGCACGACGACCTTCGCCCCCGGCGGCGTCGGCCGCAACGTGGCGGAGAACCTCGCCCGCCTGGGCACCCGGACGCACCTGGTCGCCGCCGTCGGCGCCGACCCGCTCGGCGACCAGGTGCTCGCCGCCACCTCGGACGCCGGGGTGCGCGTCGAGCACGTGCGGCGCAGCCCGCACGCGACGGGCACCTACACGGCGGTCCTCGACGCCGACGGCGAGCTCGTCGTCGCGGTCGCCGACATGCGGGCGAGCGACGCGTTGGCGCCGGCCGACGTCGACGCCGCCCGCGACCTCGTGGCCGCGGCGAGCCTCGTCGTGCTCGACGGCAACCTGCCCACCGAGACCCTGGCCTTCGCGCTCGACCTGGCCGCGGCCTCCGACGTGCGCGTCGTGGTCGAGCCGGTGAGCGTCGCCAAGGCGGAGCGGCTCGCCCCGCTGCTCGACGGCACGCGGCCGGTCTTCGCGATCACCCCCAACCGCGACGAGCTCGCCGTGCTCGGCGGCGACGTCGACGCCCTCCACGCGCGGGGCGTGACCTGGGTCTGGGTGCGCCTCGGCGCCGAGGGCTCGCTCCTGAGCGGCCCGACCGGCCGCCACGAGCTCCCCGCCGCGCGCACCGACGAGGTCGTCGACGTCACCGGCGCCGGCGACGCCTCGCTCGCCGCCTTCTGCCACGCCCTGCTCTCCGGCGACGACGAGGTGGCAGCGGCCGCCTACGGCCACGCCGCCGCCGCGCTCACCATCGCCAGCACCCGCACCGTCCGCCGCGACCTCACCGACCGCCTCGTCAGGAGACACGCATGACCACGCCCCACCCGATGCTCCGGATCACCGACGAGGTCGCCGCCGCGCTCCGCGACGGCCGGCCGGTCGTCGCCCTCGAGAGCACGATCATCAGCCACGGGATGCCCTACCCGCAGAACGTCGCGATGGCCACCGAAGTCGAGGGCATCGTGCGCGAGCACGGCGCCGTGCCCGCCACCATCGCCGTGCTCGATGGTGTGCCCCGCATCGGCCTCGAGGCGGACGACCTCGAGCTGCTCGCCAGCCACGGCGGCGTGGCGAAGGTGAGCGTGCGCGACCTGCCGTACGTCGTGGCGCGCGGCGTCCACGGCGCCACCACCGTGGCCGCGACCATGCGCCTCGCGGCGCTCGCCGGCATCCGCGTGTTCGTCACCGGCGGCCTCGGCGGCGTGCACCGCGGTGCCCCGGAGTCGTTCGACGTCAGCGCTGACCTCACGGAGCTGAGCCAGACCGACGTGACCGTCGTCAGCGCCGGCGTCAAGAGCATCCTCGACATCGGGCTCACCCTCGAGAAGCTCGAGACGCTGGGCGTGCCCGTGCTCGTCGAGGGCAGCGACGAGTTCCCGTCGTTCTTCTCCCGCTCCAGCGGGTACGCCGCCCCGATGCGGGTCGACGGCGCGGAGCAGGTCGCCGCCGTCATGCGCGCCAAGTGGGACCTCGGCATCGCCGGCGGCGTCGTCGTCGCGCAGCCCATCCCGGTCGAGGACGAGATCCCGGCGTCGGAGATCGACGGGATCATCACCCAGGCGCTCGCCGACATGGACGACCTCGGCATCACGGGCAAGGACGCGACGCCGTACCTGCTCGGTCGGATCGTCGAGATCACCGGCGGCGCGAGCCTCACCGCCAACATCGCGCTGGTGCGCGCGAACGCGCGCCTGGGTGCGGCGATCGCGCGGGCGTACGCGGGCTGAACCGTCGCCGGGAGCGCCTAGGCTCTCGCCCGTGACCGCGACCCTCGTCGCGAAGGACGTGGCCGGCGGCCACGGCCATCGCGTGCTCTTCGACGCCCTCGACCTCACCGTGGCCCCCGGTGACGTCGTGGGCGTCGTCGGCGCCAACGGCGCCGGCAAGTCGACGCTGCTGCGGCTCCTCGCGGGGGTCGACGAGCCGATGGACGGCACGGTCCACCTCGCGCCGTCCGACGCGTTCGTCGGGTGGCTGCCCCAGGAGCACGACCGGGTGCCGGGGGAGACGGTGGCGGCGTACGTCGCCCGCCGCACCGGCGCCGCCGCGGCGACGGAGGCGATGGAGCGCACCGCGGCCGACCTCGGCTCGGACGTGCCGGGGGCCGACGACGCCTACGCCGCGGCCTTCGACCGGTGGATGGCGAGCGGTGCCGCGGACCTCGACGACCGGCTGCCCGGGGTGCTCGCCGAGCTCGGCCTCGAGGTGGGCGCCGACGCGCTGATGACCTCGCTCTCCGGCGGGCAGGCAGCCCGGGCGGCGCTGGCCGCGCTGCTGCTCAGCCGCTTCGACGTCGTGCTGCTCGACGAGCCCACCAACGACCTCGACCTCGAGGGTCTCGAGCGGCTGGAGACCTTCGTGCGCGGGCTGCGGAGCGGCGTCGTGCTCGTGTCCCACGACCGGGAGTTCCTCGCCCGCTGCGTCACGCGCATCGTGGAGCTCGACATCGCGCAGCACCAGGTGGCGGTCTACGACGGTGGGTACGACGCGTACCTCGACGCCCGCGCCGTCGCGCGGCGGCATGCTCGGGAGGCCTACGAGGAGTACGCGGAGAAGCGCGGCGACCTCGTCGCCCGTTCCCGCACGATGCGGGAGTGGAGCTCGCAGGGCGTGCGCAACGCCATGAAGAAGAGCCCCGACAACGACAAGATCCGGCGCCGCGCGCAGAGCGAGTCGTCGGAGAAGCAGGCCCAGAAGGTGCGGCAGATGGAGTCGCGGATCGCGCGGCTCACCGAGGTCGAGGAGCCGCGCAAGGAGTGGGAGCTCCGCTTCTCGATCGCCGCCGCACCGCGCTCGTCGTCGGTGGTCGCCACGCTCGACGCGGCGGTGGTGCGGCGTTCTGGCTTCACGCTCGGGCCCGTGTCGGTGCAGGTCGACGCCGGGCAGCGGATCGGCATCACCGGCCCCAACGGCGCGGGGAAGTCGACCCTGCTGGCGCTCCTGCTGGGCCGCCTCGCGCCCGACGCGGGTCGGGCCTCGCAGGGCGTCTCCGTCGCCGTGGGCGAGATCGACCAGGCGCGCACCGGGCTCGCCGAGGACCTGCCGCTCGGTGAGGCGTTCGAGCTCGCCGTACCGGACTGGACGCCCGCGGACGTGCGCACCCTGCTCGCGAAGTTCGGCCTCAAGGCCGACCAGGTGGCCTCGCTCGTCGGGCGGCTGTCGCCGGGGGAGCGCACCCGGGCCGCCATGGCGCTGCTGCAGGCCCGCGGCGTCAACCTGCTCGTGCTCGACGAGCCCACCAACCACCTCGACCTCCCGGCGATCGAGCAGCTGGAGGCGGCGCTCGCGGCGTACGAGGGTGCGTTGCTGCTCGTCTCCCACGACCGTCGGCTGCTGGCCAACGTGACGCTCGACCAGCACTGGCACGTCGTCGACGGGCAGGTCGAGCGGCGGTGATCCCGCGGTGATCCGGTGGGAGGAGATCACGCGGCACTACGCCTACGACCCCGCGCAGGTCGACCGCGTCGTGCCCGAGAGGGTGGAGCACGTCGCGGTGGTGCCCTACGACGCGGGCTGGCCGCTGGCTTTCGCCCGCGTGGCCCGGCGGATCGACGGGGCGCTCGGCGCGGACGCTCTCGCGGTGGAGCACGTCGGGTCGACGGCGGTGCCGGGCCTGGCCTCGAAGCCGGTGATCGACGTCGACGTGACGGTGGCGCACCCGACCGACGAGGCGGCGTACGTGTCGGCGCTCGAGGCCGCGGGCTTCGTGCTGCAGCTGCGCGAGCCGCGGTGGCACGAGCACCGGGCCTTCCGGGGCGCCGATCCCCGGTCGAACGTGCACGTCTGGGGCCCCGACTGCCCGGAGGTCGTGCGCCACCGCATCCTGCGCGACTGGCTGCGGGAGCACCCCGAGGACGTGGAGCGGTACGCCGCGGCGAAGGCCGGCGCTGCGGAGGCGACGAACGCGGTGGGTGGCGTGGTCATGGACTACAACGCCCGCAAGGAGCCCGTCGTGCGGGCGATCCTCGAGCGGGCGTTCCGCGCGCGCGGGTTGCTGTAGGTCGCGCGTCGAGCTGGGGTGTACGGCGCGGCAGGCGTCGAGTTGGGCTGTACGGCGCGGCAGGCGCGTCGAGTTGGGGTGTACGGCGCGGCAGGCGCGTCGAGTTGGGGTGTACGGCGCGGCAGGCGCGTCGAGTTTGGTCGGACCGTTTCTCCAAGCTCGACGCGAGAACCGGTCTTCCACAGATCACCACCGGGAGGTGGTGATCGCACGTCTGTTCGACTAAACTCGGGGGCATGGATCGGGGGACCCAGACGACGGCGACTGCGTTGATCGACGCGGTCCGCGAGCGCACGACGGCGGCTCGTGTGGCGGAGGCGGCTGCGTTCGTCGCGGTGGGCGATTGGGCTGCGGCGCACACCTCCGATGCGGTGGTCGGGGATCCGATCACGGTGCTGGGTGAGTGGCACGAGGCCGAGTACGCGGAGGCGTTGGCCGGAGATCAGTTCCTCGAGCTGGGTGGGCCGGGTGCGCCGGTGGTGGCGGAGTTCTGCATCGGGGAGGTTGCCGCCGCCCGGGGATGTTCCTTCGATGCGGCGCGCCGGCTGGTCGGGGATGCGGTCGAGCTGCGCTGGCGGCTGCCGCGGGTGCGTGCGCGTGTTGCTGCGGGTGAGGTCGATGTGTGGCGGGGGCGGCGGATCGCGCAGGCGACGCGGACGTTGACGTTCGAGGGTGCGGGGTTCGTGGACCGGCATGTCGCGTACGTCGCGGGCACGGCCACCGGTCCCGAGGTGGATCGGCTGGTGGCCGAGGCGGCGGCGCGGTTCGACCCCGAGACCACCGAGGCCGAACGGCACGCCGCTGACGGCGACCGCTACCTGGCGATCGACCTCGGCGACGTGGGCTACGCGGACCCGGTCGCCGGGACCCTTCGGGGCACCGTGAACGTCCACGGCTCCCTCGACCTGGCTGATGCGTTCGAACTGGAGCGCACCGTGGCGCACGTCGCCCGCCAGTTGGGCGAGCTGGGGTGCGATCCGAACATCGACGTCCGGCGTTCCATGGCACTCGGTGAGATCGCGCGACGCTGCGACGGGATCGCGATGCTGGATTACGACGAGGACCAGCCTCGGCCGGCTGAGCGGACCCGGCGTGAGGTGGTGCTGTTCGTCCACCTCGACCAGGCCGCGATCACCGGCGGCCTCGACGGGTTCGGGCCGGGCATCGACGCCTGCACCGACATGACCGGCATCGACCTGGCCCGGCTCGACACCCCGGGCGCGCCTCGTGGGGTCGTCACGGTCGAGCAGGTCCAGACCTGGTGCGCGAGCCCGGACACGACCGTGACCGTCAAGCCGATCATCGACCTCAACACGGACGACGCCGTCGACGGCTACAGCCCGCCCGACCGGATCGCCGACCACGTCCGCGCCCGCTGGCCCAGATGCGTCTTCCCGTACTGCACGCGCAGCTCGCGGACGGCCGACCTCGACCACTGCGAGCGGTACGACCAGGACGGCTCCCCCGGCCAGACCTCGACGCGCAACATGTTCCCGCTGTGCCGACGCCACCACCGCATGAAGACCCACCGCGAGATGACCACCGGCAACAGATGGACCTACCGCCCCACCAACCCCGACGACGGAGAGCCACCGAGCGCCGTCATCTGGACCAGCCCGATGGGCCTCCGCTACCTCGTCGACCGCGACGGCACCCGCCCCTGGCCCGACGACCCAGAACCCGGCTGACAGCAGGCATCAACCATCCCGCCGCCCGCCCACACACCGTTGCCGGGCGGCGCAGCATGCCCGCACCCGCGCCGTACCGCCCGCGCTGTACCGCCCCCGCAGCACCGTCCCCCGCGACGACCACAGCGGATCGCGCGGCCTGCCGTAGTCTTGCTCCTCGTGGCTGGACCTGACTTCGACCAAGAGATCAAAGCGCTCGGCGCGACGCTGCGCACCATCGAGCAGGTGCTCGACGTCGAGAAGATGAAGGCCGAGATCGCGGACCTCCAGGACCAGGTCGCGGCTCCCGACCTCTGGGACGACCAGGCGAACGCGCAGCGCGTCACCGGTCGGCTCTCCGCCCTGCAGGGCGAGCTCGAGCGCTTCACCTCCCTCAGCGGCCGCGTCGAGGACCTCGGCGTGCTCGTCGAGCTCGCCACGGAGGAGGGCGACCCCGACTCGCTCGCCGAGGCCGAGGCGGAGCTGGCACGGCTCCGGAAGTCGACGGAGGCGCTGGAGGTGCGGACGCTCCTCAACGGCGAGTACGACGCGCGTGAGGCCATCGTGACGATCCGCGCCGGCGCCGGTGGCGTCGACGCCGCGGACTTCGCGGAGATGCTGATGCGGATGTACACGCGCTGGGCGGAGCGCAACAAGTACGCGGTCGAGGTCTACGACGTCTCGTACGCGGAGGAGGCCGGCATCAAGTCGGCCGAGTTCGCGATCCACGCGCCGTACGGCTACGGCACCCTGTCGGTCGAGGTCGGTACCCACCGGCTCGTGCGCATCAGCCCGTTCGACAACCAGGGCCGGCGCCAGACGTCGTTCGCGGCGGTCGAGGTCGTGCCGGTGCTGGAGCAGACCGACGAGATCGAGATCGACGAGAACGAGGTGCGCACCGACGTCTTCCGCTCGGGCGGCCCGGGTGGCCAGTCGGTCAACACGACGGACTCCGCGGTGCGCCTGACGCACATCCCGACCGGCATCGTCGTGTCCTGCCAGAACGAGAAGTCGCAGCTGCAGAACAAGGCGTCCGCGATGGTCGTCCTCAAGGCCAAGCTCCTCGCCCTGAAGAAGGCGGAGGAGGCGGCCCTGAAGAAGGACCTCAAGGGTGACGTCGCCGCGTCGTGGGGCGACCAGATGCGCAACTACGTGCTCAACCCGTACCAGATCGTGAAGGACCTGCGCACGGGCTACGAGACCGGCAACCCGACGCCCGTCTTCGACGGCGAGATCGACGGTTTCCTCGAGGCGGGCATCCGCTGGCGCCGCGGCGCCGAGAAGGCCGAGTCGAACTGATCCCGCCGACGGCGAGACCCCTCAGGGGGTCCCGTCGTCCAGCGGTCGCCCCGCCTTCACCACCAGCACCGGCACGCTGACCTCGAGCAGCAGCCGCTGCAGGGTGCGGCCGAGCAGCATCTTGCCGAGCGGGCTTCGCTGGCGCGAGCCGATGACGAGCAGGCGCGGCTCGTGCGCCTCCACGGCGCCGACGAGCATGGCCGCAGCGTCGGCGCCGGGCCGCACGAGGTCGAGGGTCCACGGGGTCTCCCCGTCGGGCGCGCCGATCACGGCGGTCACCTGGCCGACGGCCACCTCGCGCTCGACCTCCTCGGAGCGGTCGTCGTCGACGCCGGACGAGGTCGCGACCACCACCAGGGGTGCGTCCTTCTCGCGGGAGAGGCGCGCGGCGCTGAGCAGCGCCGCCGCGCCGGCCTCGGAGGGTGCGTGCAGCACCACCACCGGGGCGTTCACGACGCCACCACGTAGATGACGGTGGCGAGCGAGGCGGCCACGGTGCCGACGAGCGTCTTCACGACCGTCCAGGTCTGGAACGTCTGGGTGACGCTCATGCCGAGCAGCTTGCCGATGAGCCAGAAGCTGGCGTCGTTGACGTGGGACAGCACCGAGGAACCTCCTGCGAGCACGATGACCATGGCGGCCGCCTGGACCGGGTTGAGGTCGGCGGCGACCACGGAGCTGGAGAGCAGGCCGGCCGCGGTGGTGATGGCGACCGTGGCCGTGCCGAGCGCGACGCGGATGACCGCGGAGATGACGAACACGGCCAGGATCAGCGGCAGGCCGGTGTCCTGCAGGGTCACCGACAGCGCGTCGCCGATCCCGCTGGCGATGAGCACGCCGCCGAACATGCCGCCCGCGCCCGTGATGAGGAGGACCGGGGCGATCGGCTTGAGGGCGTTGTCGAGGAGGTCCTCGACGACGACGCGGCTGGTGCCCCGCTTCGTGCCCAGCGCCCAGGAGGCGACGAGCACCGTCAGCAGCAGCGCGATGGGGGTGGAGCCGACGAGCTGCAGGAGGTGCACCCAGGTGGCGTCCTCGGACACGGCGCCCGTGCGGGCCGCGGTCGTGACCGCCGTGTTGAGGAAGATCAGCACCAGGGGGAGCAGCAGGAGCAGCAGCAACGTCCGCACCTTCGGCGGCGCACCCCGCCCGGCGGCATCGGCGGCGTCGATCTGGGGTCCGCCCATCAGCACATCGGGCACGGGGAGCACGATGCGGCGCCCGATCCAGGTGCCGTACAGGTAGCCGGCGACCCACCAGGTGGGGATCGCGACGACGAGGCCCACGAGGATCACGAGACCCACGTCGGCGCCGAGCAGGATGGTGGCGGCGACGGCGCCCGGGTGGGGCGGCAGGAGCACGTGCATCGTGGTGAGGGCGGCGCCGGCGGGCAGCGCGTAGAGCAGCACGCCACCGCCGACGCGACGCGCCACGGTGAAGATGATCGGCAGCATCACCATGAAGGCGGCGTCGAAGAAGATCGGGAAGCCGAAGATCAGCGACGCGATGCCGAGGGCCAGCGGCGCCCGCTTCTCGCCGAGTCGCTCCACGAGGCCCTCGGACAGCGCCTCCGCCGCGCCGCTGGTCTCGACGAGGCGGGCCAGCATCGCGCCGAAGCCGATGAGGAGCGCGACCTCGCCGAGGGTCCCCGAGAACCCGTCGAGGAGCACGTCGAGCACGTCGGCGGCCTCGACGCCCGTGGCGAAGGCCGTGCCGATGCTGACGATGACCAGCGCCAGGAGCGGGTGCAGCTTCGCGCCGATGATCAGCGCCAGGAGGGCGCCGACGGCGACGGCGGCGATGCCGAGCAGCGCGCCGGCACCGAGGTCGTAGGACAGCTGCAGCTCGTCGCTGGCGGCGAGCAGGAGCGTGGGGGGATGCATGCGTCTCGTTTCTCGCGGTCGTCAGGGCCGCAGGCGAGCCTGACGTGGTGCGAGCCACACTTCACGGTTGAGCAATCAACGGACGCAAGCCAACTTGTGGTCGCGCCCGGATCAGGACGCGGCGACCGCCACCGCGGCGCACCACGCGTCGGCGCGCCCGACGAGCTCCTCCGCGGAGGCCGCGGCCGTCGGCGCCGTCAGCGTGCACGTCAGCCACGCGTCCCCGAACAGCCCCCGGAACGACACCTCGGTGGCCCCGTCCAGGGCGCAGGCGAGGGCCAGGGTGGGCGCACCGAAGGCCGGACCCTCGAGCGCGTTGCAGCCGTCGGTGGGCGTCGCCGCGACGTACTGCTCCGCGTCCGCCGGCGGCACCGGCGGCACGAAGACCCAGGCCGCGGCCGTCGTCGGCTCCGCGGCCCCGTCGCTCCAGCGGCAGCCGAGCTCGTGGACGAGCTGCTCCTCGCCGGAGCCGAGGTCGACGGCGTCGCCGGAGGAGTACGGCGCGGCCTCCGCCTCGCTGTCGTCCGCGGCCCCGAGGGCCGCGGTCACGGCGGCGGCGTCCACGTCGTCGCAGAAGGGCGAGCGCTCCACGACGAGCGCCGTGGTGTCGAGGTCGGCGAGGGCCGGCGGGGGAGCGACGGTCGGCTCCGCCTCGTCCGGCTCGTCGTCGCCGGAGCAGGCGGCGAGGCCGAGCAGCAGCACCGCCGCCGCGACCGTGGAGGCGGTGCGGCGGCGGTGGTGTGCGGACGTCGGGTGCGAGCTCACCCGCCCGAATCTAGGGCACGACCCTCAGAGGGGCAGCGGGTCGTTGGCCGAGTCGAGGTGCTCGACGGTGGTGAACACGAGGTCGCGGTCGCCGACGTTCTCGATGTCGTGGAGCAGGTACTCCCCGGCCGCGAAGGTGAAGTGCCGGGTCTCGCCCGCGTCGTAGGCGACCTCGCGGGTCGTGCCGTCCGCCGTGTGCTGCCGGCTGCGGCCCGGGGTGATCGCCGTCCAGAAGTAGTCGAGCACGTGCCGGTGGGCGTGCCAGCGCTCCCCGGGCGCGAGCCGGATCTCCCAGACGCGGACCCGGCTGTCCTCGCTGAGCAGGCGGCCCCCGACGTGGCCGTCGTGGGCGTGCTCGGCGAACTCGGCCCGCAAGGCGTCGGACCAGCCGTCGAAGTCGCGGGCCACGACGTCGCCGGCCAGGGGCGCGTCGGTGAGGTAGGTGCTGTCGGTCGTCATCGGTCCTCCTGGTGGTGGGGTGGGGGTCAGCGGCCGGGGCCGTAGAGCCCGAAGCGCAGGTCGGGGTCGCCCGGCACCCAGGTGCCGTGCACCTGCGACCGGTCACCCATCTCCTGCACGCGGCGCAGCAGCCGCTGGCCGAGCTCGAGCTGGGCGGGCTCCCACTTGGCGAGCGCCTCCTCCACGTCGCCCGAACCCTCCGCGAGCGCGTCGTGGAGCGCCCAGGCGTTCGCGGCGGCCTTGGCGGTGCCGGCGGCCGCGTGGGGGCGGGCGGCGCTGGCGGCGTCGCCGATCAGCGCGACCCGGCCGAGGGCCATGCGGTCGACCCCCGCGTCGTACACGGCCTGGAGGTAGGGCTCCTCGGTGCGGAGCACGACCTCGGCGGTCGCCGGGGCGAGCACCTCGGCGGCCGTGCGGCGCATCTCCGCGACGTACCGCTCCTGGACCATCCCCGGGTGCAGCGACACCTTGGTGGTGAAGCCCCGCCGGTCGGTCATCAGCTCGTCGAGCTCGGCGCCCTCCTCGACGTTGCGGTACCAGACGTAGTTGAGCAGCCGCTCGCCCACGGCGCGCGCCCCGCCGGGCCCGGGGATCGGGTAGAGGGTGATGTGGGTGCGCGGCCCGACGCTGTAGGTGATGGCGTCGTGCACCAGGTCGAACGTCGCCGGGTCGACCTCGCGCTCGGGGACGGTGCCGCGCCACCCGACGTAGCCCGCGTAGCGGAGCTCGGTGCCGGGGGAGATCCGGCGGCGGCTCGGCGACGAGATGCCGTCCGCGAAGACGACGAGGTCGGCCCGCGTCGTGCTGCCGTCCGCGAAGCGCACGTCCACCCCGTCCGCGTCCTGCGCGAAGCCGGTGGCCGCCCGGCCCAGGTGGTAGCGGTCCGTGCCGAAGTCGTCGAGCAGCGCGGAGTAGAAGGTGCCCCACGAGGTGTAGGACCAGGTCACCGGGTCCTCGTGGAGCACGCGGTCGTCGGCGCCCAGGTACTGCACCCGCCGCGTCGACGTGCTCACCTCCTCGGGATGACGGGCGCTGCACTCGTCGAACCACCGGATCGTGTCGGGCTGCAGCACGATGCCGCCGCCGCGGCCGTCCAACGGCGTGGGGGTGCGCTCGAAGACGTCGACCTCGAAGCCGAGGCGCCGCAGCAGCAGGGCGGTGGTGAGCCCGCCGATCGAGCCGCCGACCACGGCGGCGCGGCGGCCGCTCCAGTCGTGGCTGCCGGGCGCCGGGGGCACGGAGGCGGTCGCGTTCTCAGGCATGGGTGCCTGCCTTCCGGGGGTCGAGGCCGAGGAACCGACGGGCGTTGTCCTCGAGCAGGGCGGGGTCGAGGCCGGCGGCGACCGGGGCGTCGACGGGCTTCGGGGTGCCCATGTCGAACGGGTGGTCGCTGCCGCAGAGGAGGTGGCTGCGGTCGGCCTGCTCGAGGAGCAGGCGCAGGGCCGCCGGGTCGTGCGTCAGGGTGTCGAACCACAGGTCGCGGAAGCCGTCGTGCGGCGGGCGGGCGCTGCCGCGCACCTCCGCGCGCTGCTCCCACCCGTGCCGCCAACGGCCCAGGAGCGCGGGTGCGCACCCGCCGCCGTGGACGAAGCAGATCCGGAGCCCGGGGTGCCGCTCCACCACGCCGCCGAGCAGGGTGGCGGCCACGGCGGTGCCGGTCTCGGTCGGGTTGCCGACCAGGTTGGCGAGGTAGTAGGACCCCCACTCGGGTCGCGGCAGCTGCATGGGGTGCACGAGCACGGCGACGTCGTGGCGCGCGGCGGCGGCGAGGACGCCGGCCAGCGGCCCGGCGTCGAGGGTGGTCGCGCCGACGAGCGGCGGCACGGCGATGCCGTGCACGACCCCGGTACGACGCAGCGCGGCCACCTGCCGGTCGGCCCGGTCCGCGTCGTGCAGGTCCACGAGCCCGAGACCGGCGAACCGGCCTCCGCTGTCGCGGCAGGCGCCGACCAGCGCGTCGTTGAACGCGTCGGCGTAGTCGCCCGCCCCGGGGGCGTCGACGACCCCGAAGGCGAACGGCGGCGCCGAGAGCACCCGCGACCCGAGCCCGGCCGCGTCGGTCTCGCGGGCGACCTGGTCGAGGTCGCTCATCGCCGCGGTCGGGATGGTCAGCGGCAGGTCGCCCAGGTGCAGCTCGCCGTCGCTGTCCCGGAGCGCGGGCAGGGGCGAGCCGGGGGGCAGCGCGAACAGGTCGGCGGGCAACCAGTGCGCGTGCACGTCGACGACGCCCGGACGCAGCTCGCCGGTCACGGTGCCGCTCATCGGGCCACCGCCGCCTCGAGCGCCTCGAACCGCGCGAGCACCTCGGCCTGCAGCACGGCGACCGCCGGGTCGGAGGCGCGGCGCGGCCGCGGCAGGTCCACGTCGATGACCTCGTGGACGCGCCCGCCGGGCGCCAGCACCACGATCCGGTCGGAGAGCTGCACCGCCTCGGTGACGTCGTGGGTCACGAACATGACGGTGCGACGGGACTCGAGCCAGATGCGCTCGAGGTGCTCCCGCAGGGACCGAGACGTCATCGCGTCGAGGTGGCTGAACGGCTCGTCCATGAGCAGCACGTCGGGCTCGACGGAGAAGGCGCGGGCGATGCCGATGCGCTGCTGCTGACCGCCCGAGAGCTGGGCGGGGTAGCGGTCCTCGACGTGGGGCAGCCCGACGAGGTCGAGGTAGTGCCGGGCGCGCTCGGTCCACCCGGCGCGGTCCGACTGCACGAACCCCAGGTTCTGCAGCACCGTGCGCCACGGGAGCAGCCGGGCGTCCTGGAAGACGTACCCGACCTTCGCGTCGCGTCCGCCGGCGGTCAGGCTGACCGTGCCGGACGTGTGCGGCTCGATGCCGGAGACGACGTTGAGGAGGGTGGTCTTGCCGCTGCCGGAGGGGCCGACGATCGACGTGAAGGTCTCGCCCGAGAGCGTGAGGTCGATGCCGTCCAGCACGCGGGTGGTGCCGCCGCGCGCGTCGGTGTAGGTCTTGACGAGGTCGCGGATCTCGATGGTGGCCATGGGGGTCCTTTCGGGTCGGCCGGAGGAGGAGGGGGCGCCGTCAGGCGGTGCGCCAGCGGGTCGCCCAGCGCTCCACCGGGCCGAGCACGAGCTGGTCGACGACGACGAGGAAGAGGACGAAGACGACGACCCAGGCGAGGAAGCCGTCGAGCTGGTTGGCGTCGTACCAGTAGCGGGAGCGCCAGCCGACGCCCGACGTCGAGCCGAACCACTCGGCGAGCAGGAGGCCGTTCCAGGCGCTCATGATGGCGAAGCGCACGGCGGCGACGGTCGAGCCGGCGACCGCGGGGGCGACCACGTGCCGCAGCACGTCGCGACGGGGGACCCCGAACGCGCGGGCCATGAGCCGCAGGTCGGCGGGCACGGCCCGCACGGCCTTCGCGATGTTGACCACCACGAAGGGCAGCGCCGAGAGGAAGACGGTGGTGACGGGGGTCAACCACCCGAACCCGAACCACATGGTGGTCAGCAGCGCCCAGATGACCGCCGGCGCGGCGAGCGCCGCCATCGTCAGGTCGCTGAGCGCGGCATCGGCGAGGCGGGACAGGCCCATCAGCACGCCGAGCGCGACGCCGACCACGAGCGCGACCGCGAGGCCCAGCACGAACCGGTTCATGCTGACGGCCAGGTTGCCCCACAGCTCGCCGGCGGCCTGCTCCGAGCGCAGCCGGTCGACGGCCTCGCCGGCCGAGGGCACGCGTTCGCCGACGACGGTGGCGAGCCACCACCCGACGAGCACGGTCGCGACCGCGGCGAGCACCGCGAGCAGGTCGGTCAGGTGGGCCGTCGTGAGGCGCGGGCCGGCCCGGCGGGGGGCGGCGACCGGGCGGACCGGGGTGGACGACGGGGTGGGGGTGGGCGGCGCGACGGTCATCGCAGCTCCTTCCGCCAGGCGAAGAGGCGGTCCTCGCCGAACGCGAGCGCGCGCTCCACGAGCACCATGAGGACGATGAAGAGGGCCGTCCACGCGAGCATGTCGGCGACGTGGAACTCCTGGTAGGCGCGGCGGATCATGAAGCCGACGCCGTTGCTGGCGCCGAAGACCTCGGTGAGGGCCTCGACCTTCCACGCCATGGCGAACCCGTAGCGGATGCCCGCGAAGACGAAGCTCGCGAGCGCGGGGACGTAGAGGTGGCGCACGACGTCGGCCGGCCGGCGGTCGAAGGCGCGGCACATCGCGAGGAGGTCACCGTCGACGGAGCGGGTGCCCTCGGCGACGTTGAGGGCCACGAAGGGCGTCGCGACGAGGGCCGAGACGACGATCGGACCGGCGGGACCGACGCCGAACACGACGAGGCCGAACACCGCGTAGGTCAGGCCCGGGACGTTGCCGAGCACGAAGAGGGGCAGCGAGAAGTAGCTCGTCGCGAACCGGCTGCGCCCCATGACGAACCCGATCGGGACGCCGGCGACGAGCGCCAGCCCGAACCCGGCCAGGATCTTCACGATGCTCGCCGCGAAGTGCTCCACCGCGGCCCCGCTGCCGACCACGTCGGCGACGGCGACGGCGACCTCGAGGGGCGTCGGCACGATCGGGTCGTCGACCCACGCCGCGACGAGGGCCCACAGCACGAGGGCCAGCACGCCGGTGGCGGAGGACACGAGCCAGCGCGGCGCCCCGGCAGCGGTACGGCGCGGGCGCGGCGCCGGTCGGGGCGTGGTCACCCGCGGTGCGGGCGCCGGGGCGGTCGGGGCGCTCACGGGGTGGCTCCCGTCTCCGTGTCCGCCGGGCCCGAGGGCCGGAAGGCGGGGTCGGGCATGTCGGGATCGGCCAGCCCCGTCGAGCGGAGGAGGTCGAAGACGGCCGCCTCGTCGTCGGCCCAGCGCTGGTCGAAGCGCACGTCGTCCACGACCCAGTCGTGCTCCGCGACGTACTCCTGCATGAAGGCGACGTCCTCGGGCGAGGACACGGCGAAGTGCTGCGGGTAGGCCGCGATGATCTCGTCGCGGTGGGCGTGCCACTCCTCCAGGCCGCGCTCCCAGAGGTCGAGGAAGGCCTCGACCTCCTCGGGGTGCTCGTCGACCCAGTCGCGCTGCGCGACGAAGACGTTGCCCATCGGGCCGTCGTGGCCGGGGGCCTCGAGCTCGGCGAAGAGGTCCGCCGAGGAGCGCCCGTCGTACAGGGCACGCACGCTGCCCTCGCGCAGCTCCTTCGCGGAGAGGTCGGGGTAGCAGATGCAGGCGTCGATCTCGCCGCGGGCGAGCAGGCCCGAGAGGTTCTGGATGTCGGCGACGACCAGCTCCACGTCCGCGTCGTCGCCGGTCAGGCGGAGCCCGTGCATCTGCTCGAGCAGGGCTCCCCAGACGAGCGTCCCCGAGACGGTCGTGAAGACCCCGACGCGCTTGCCGCGCAGGTCGTCGGCGGACTCGGCGGGGTCGTCGGACCGCACGAGGAGGCGGCTGCGCTCGGAGTTGTAGCGCCCGATGATGACGGTGTCGCGCTCGGTCTGCTGCTCGAGGCCGGGGACCTCGAAGGAGGCCGACGAGATGATGTCGGCGTGCCCTCCGGCGAAGAGCCCGAACTCGTCCCAGGTCGCGGAGGTCTCGATCTCGATGCCGGTCTCCTCCTCGAACTCCTCGAGGAGTCCCGTGTCGGCGAGGTGGTCCCAGACGGGGTCGGGGGCGAAGGTGAAGCGGATGACGCCGTCGCGGGCGGCCCGCGACGAGGCGGGCCCGCCGAGGCCGGCGGCGCAGCCGCTGCCGGCCAGCAGCGCGACGGCGACGGCGACGGCGCCGAGGCGGCGGGCCGGGGGTGATGAGGTGCTCAAGGGACGCTCCTGGTGGAACGGGGTGGTGGACGGTCACGTGGCTGTGACGGCAGTCACGCGATGGGTCCACACTCCGCCGTCGGCAACGCGCACGGCAATGTCGGCGTCCACACAAGTACGCTCGGATCCATGTCTCCGCCGACACCGGTCTCCGGGATCCCCGAGGTCCCCGAGGTCCCCGCACCCGACCTCGGGGCGTGGCTGGACGCGGTGGCCGGCATCGCCGCCGCGGTCTCGGACGACGAGCCGGTGGCCGCCCTGCTCGACCGCGTCGCGTCGACCGCGTGTGCCCTGCTGGGCTACGACTTCTGCGCCGTGTTCCTGCCCGCGCCCGACGGGCGGTCGCTGGTGATCGCCGGGTCCCACGGGCTGTCCGCGACCTACGTCGACCAGGTCAACGCGGAGCGACCGATCCTGCTCGACGTGCGTGGCGCGGAGGAGGCGCCGACGAGCGTCGCCTACCGCACGGCCGCCGTCGTCGCCCTCCCCGACATCGACACCGCGCCCGCCTTCCCGTGGGGCGGGGTCGCCCACGAGCAGGGCTACCGGGCGCTCGTCGCCGTCCCCCTCCTCCGGGGCGGCCGTGCCGTCGGCTCCCTCAACTGCTACCGGCGCCGCCCCCACGACTTCGGCGAGGACGAGCTGCGCCTGGTCACCACGCTGGCGACGCAGGTGGCGATCGCGCTGGGCACCGCGCAGCTGCGGGCCCGGGAGCGGGAGACGATCGAGGAGCTCGAGCGCGCCGAGCGCATCCACGGCGAGCTCACCGCGGCCTCGCTCCGGGGCGAGGGCGTGTCCGGGGTGGCGGCGACGCTCGCACGTCTCGTGGGCTGCCCCGTCGAGGTGCGCGATCCCGACGGTCTCCTCCTGGCCGCGGCGGGCGGTGACGGACCGGCGGAGGAGGGCACGCCGGCCGCCGCCGGTCTCGAGCTCCCCGTCGTGCTGGACGGTGACGAGGTGGCCCGCATCGGGCTGGCCCGGCCGGCGTCCGCGGTGGCGCGCCTCGACGTCCGGGCCGTCGAGCACGCCGCCACGGTGACGGCGCTCGAGCTGCTGCGGGCCCGGACGGCCGCGGAGGTGGAGGAGCGCCTGCGCGGCTCCCTGCTCGCCGACGTGCTCGCCGGTGTCGACCTCGTCCACGACCGGGTCGCCGAACGGGCCCGCCGGCTGGGCTGGGAGGCCACCGGGTCGCAGGTGGTGATCGGCGTGCGCGAGACCGGAGAGCCGGCGGACCCCGTCGGACGGCCGCGGTCCGCGCTGGTCGGCCTGGTCCGGGAGACCCTCGACGCCGGCACGCCCCGGGCGCTGGTCGCGTCGCACCGCGGCGACGTCGTGGTGCTACGACCGGCCGGCGACGGTCCGGGCGGTCCGGGTGGTCGGGCGGCCGTGCTCCGCGCCGCCGCCGACCTCGTGGAGCGCGCAGCCCGCCGGGGTCGGGCGGTGCGCGTGGTCGTCGCGGTCTCGGCGGCGACGGAGGACGCTCCCGCGACGTACCGGCTCGTGCGCGGCGCGCTCGACCTCGGGTCGACGCCGGGGGTCGTGGACCTCGCCGACGCGGGGCTCGACCACCTGCTCCTGCGCCTCGACGACCCGACGCTGCTGCGGGAGTTCGTGGCGTCCGTGCTGGGGCCGGTCATCGCCTACGACGCGGACCGCGCCACCGGGTTGCTGCGGACGCTCGACGTGCTGGTGGCCGCCGACCTCGAACGGGCGGAGGCGGCGCGCCGGCTGCACGTCCACGTCAACACCGTCGCGCAACGCGTGCGACGGATCGAGGAGCTGAGCGGGCTACGCGTGGGTCGTCCGCGCGACCTGCTGCGGCTGACGGCCGCTCTCGCCGTGGCGCGCGTCGCCGGGCTGCTCGACACCTGAGCGGCTGCCCGCGGCGTTCCCCAGGACCCGTGCCGCGGCGGCCGTGGCGAGGACGACCACGCTGCCGACCACGGCGGCGAGCACCACGAGCGTGGTGGTGGCGGACGCGGCCTCGGCGAGCAGCCCGACCGCGACCACCGGCAGGGTGAGGCCGGCGTAGGTCAGCAGCAGCACGGCCGAGAGCGCCTCGCCGCGCCGCTCCGGCGGGGCCAGCGCGCCGACCCCCGTGACGGCCGAGCGGAACGACAGCCCGACCCCCGTGCCGGCGACGGCGGCGGCGACCAGCGCCCCCGGCAGGGAACCGGCGAGCGCCGTCGCGGCGACGAGGGCCATGCCGCCGCCCAGGAGCACGGCGGACCAGGTCAGCCGCCGGGCGGTCGACCACGTCGCCGTCGCGAGCTGGCCGAGGGCCGCGCAGCCGAAGAGCAGGGTGACCGGGAGGTTGGCCACCCACGGGGACGTCGCGCCGAACACCTCGCCCATGAGGCGCGGTGCCAGTGCGGCATAGCTGCCGAGCACCGCGAAGGCGGCGGCCGCGGCCACCGCGAGAGCCCAGAACGTGGACCGCGCGTGGGCGGGGGCGCCGGGCCGCCGGGGCCGGGAGCTCGCGCGCGGCCGGGACGGGCGGCGGGTCTCCGGCACGAGGAGCAGCGCCACGGCGGCGACGGCGAGGGCCAGCCCGAGCACGACGTAGGGATCACGGGTGGGGGACCCGACCACGCCGAGGAGGGCGACGCCGACGAGCGGACCGGCGGCGAGACCGCCGAGGTTCGCCACGACCGCCGTCGACGCGGCCAGGTGGCTGCTCCCGGGACGGCTCCCCAGCAGCTCGGCGAGCGCCGCCGTGGCGGTGGGTACGACGAGGCCGATGCCGATCCCGCAGAGCAACCGGGCCGCGAGCAGGCCCGGCAGCGCGGTCGTGCTCGCGAAGACCGCGGCCGAGGCGACCTGCGCCAGCACCGCCGCGAGGAGGAGCGGGCGCCGCCCGTGGACGTCGCTCAGGTGGCCGCCGAGCCCGAGCGCGAGGAGCACGCCGACGGCGAAGGCGGCGAAGACGAGGGTGATCGTCAGGGACGAGAAGCCCTCGAGGCGGCGGTACTCGGCGTAGATCGGGGTCGGCACGGTCGCGAGGACCGTCGAGAGCGCGAACGCGACGACGACGAGGGCGGCCCCGGTGCGGGCCCGGGGGACGGCGGTGGTCATGCCGTCCAGCGTGCGCCCCAGGATTCGGCAGGTCCAGCGAACTTTTCCGAAGCGATTGTGCGCTCGGGTCGCACGGTCGTGGCACCATCGCGCCGTGGACCAACGGAGCCTCGAGGTGCTCGTCGCCGTGGCCGAGGAGCTGAGCGTCACCCGTGCGGCGGCCCGGGTGCACGCCGCACCCTCGACCGTGTCGGCCTCCGTGCGGGCGGCCGAGCGCAGCGTGGGCGCCCCTCTCTTCGAGCGCACGACGCGCTCGATGCGGCTCACCGCGGCGGGCGAGCGCGTGCTGCCCGCGGCCCGCGCGGCCCTGGAGGCGCTCGACCGGGTGCGGGCGGAGGCCCGGGAGCCGGCAGCCGGTCTGCGGGGACGGGTGCGGGTGGGGCTGTTCCCCGCCGTCGACGCGCTCGGGGTGCCGGCGGCCGCCTCCGCGTTCCAGGAGCGCCACCCCGACGTCGAGCTCACGCTCATCTCGTCGCCCGCCGGCTCGACCGGGCTCCACGAGGAGGTCCGCCGCGGCCGGCTCGACCTGGCGTTCTCGGCGCTCCCACGGCCCGTCGACCTCGCGGGGCGGCTGCTCGACGAGCTGCCGCTCGTCGCCGTGCTGCCCGCCGACCACCCCGCGGCCGCGTCCGACCGGGTCGCGCTCGCCGACCTGGCGCGCGAGCGGTGGGTCGACACGCTCCCCGGCTACGCCAACCGGGTGCTCCTCGAGACGGCCCTCGCCGCCGCGGGCATCGACCGCCGTCTCGTCGTGCAGGCGGGCGACCTCCCGTCGGTCGTCGCCTTCGTGCGGGCCGGCACCGGCGTGGCGGTCCTGCCGTCCATCGTGCCGACCGACGGGTGCGTGACCCGGGAGCTGAGCGACGACGTACCGCCGTGGCGCCTGTCCCTCGTCTGGCGCGCCGGGACCCCGTTGGCCGCCGCGGCGGCCGCGTTCCGGGACGAGCTGGTGGCCCGGCGGGGGTGACGGACACGCGCCGGCGGGGTCGCGGAGGCTCTCAGGGTGCTCGACTACCCTCTCGCCAGTGATCCGCTTCGAGAAGGTCTCCGTGACCTACCCCGGCCAGGGGCGCCCGGCGCTCGACGACATCTCCGTCGACATCGAGAAGGGCGAGTTCGTCTTCCTCGTCGGCTCCTCGGGATCCGGCAAGTCGACGTTCCTCTACCTCGTGCTGCGGGAGCTGCGGGCGACCCAGGGCCGTGTCTACGTCGCGGGCCGCGAGGTCAACCGCCTCGCCTCGTGGAAGATCCCGCGGCACCGTCGCCAGATCGGCACCGTGTTCCAGGACTTCCGGCTGCTGCAGAACAAGACGGTCGCCGAGAACGTGGCGTTCGCGCTGCAGGTGATCGGCAAGCCCCGCGCCCAGATCGCCGAGCTGGTGCCGCAGACCCTCGACCTCGTCGGCCTCGACGGCAAGGCCGACCGCATGCCCGACGAGCTGTCCGGTGGTGAGCAGCAGCGCGTCGCCATCGCGCGGGCGTTCGTCAACCGGCCGCAGATCCTCATCGCGGACGAGCCGACCGGCAACCTCGACCCGTCGACGTCGGTGGGCATCATGAAGCTGCTCGACCGGATCAACCGCACCGGCACGACGGTGCTGATGTCCACCCACGACAACAGCATCGTCGACCAGATGCGCAAGCGCGTGATCGAGCTGGAGAACGGCCACCTCGTGCGCGACCAGGCGCAGGGCGCCTACGGCTTCCAGAACTAGCCGACCGCCCTCCCGCGCCCCCTCGAACCAGGAGCGAGTTCCCCCATGCAGCTGCGTTACGTCTTCACCGAGCTCGGTCAGGGTCTGCGTCGCAACGTGTCGATGCACCTGGCCGTCGTGCTCACCCTCTTCGTGTCGCTGACGCTCGTCGGCGTCGGCGTGCTGCTCAAGCAGCAGGCCGACATCGCCGACCGCCAGTTCGGCAGCCAGGTCGAGATCACGGTCTACCTCTGCAACGAGACGGACGTCGCGCCCTGCGACGGCGCCGTCACCGCGGAGCAGAAGGCCGCCATCGAGGCGGCCATCGACGAGAGCCCGGAGACCTCGGGCTTCCGCGAGGAGAGCAAGCAGGACGCGTTCGACAAGACGCTGGCGCTGGCGGAGTCGAACGGCGACACGCGCCTGCTCGAGGGCGAGGACGCGGCGGTGACCGTGGAGGACTTCAACGAGTCCCTGTGGATCTCGCTCAACGACCCCGAGAAGTCCGAGGGCGTCGTGAGCGCGGTGGCGAACCTGCCCGGCGTGCTGCGCATCTCCGACCAGCGCGAGCTGCTGGAGCCGGTGTTCGACGTGCTCGACGCGGCCCAGTGGGCGGCGCTGGGCACGGCGGTGGTGCTGGTGCTGGCGGCCCTGCTGCTGGTCGGCAACACGATCCGGCTGGCGGCGTTCGCGCGGCGCAAGGAGATCGGCATCATGCGGTTGGTGGGCGCCTCGACGCTCTACATCGCGCTGCCGTTCCTCCTGGAGGCCCTGGTGACGGCGTTGATCGGCGTCGTGCTCGCCGGCGGTGCCCTCGCGGCACTGCTGCGCTTCGTCGTGCACGACCGGGCGGCCGACACGTTGCGGTTCATGCCGTGGGTGGACGGGAGCGACTACGCGGTGGCGCTGCTGGTCATCGCCCTCCTCGGCCCGCTGCTCACCGTGCTGCCGACACTCCTCCTCACGCGGAAATACCTCAAAGTCTGACCCGCGTCGTCTAGCGTCGCCTGCGATTCACTTCCCCGAACGAGCGAAGGCCCCTTCCCCATGCGCCTCCTCCCCGCGTTCCAGCGTCGCCGGCTCGCCGCCGCGACGACGGCCGTGCTGCTCTGCGTCGGTGCCGCCATGTCGCCGCTCGCCTACGCCGACGACGATGACGACGACCTGCGCGACCAGCAGAGCGAGGTCCAGCAGCAGATCTCCGGCGCCAACGCCGACCTCGCCGAGTCGAGCCAGCAGCTGGCCGCCGCGACGGCGGCGCTGCGCGAGTCCCAGGCGCAGCTGGCCGGTGCCCAGGCCCGTCTGACCACGGCCCGGGCCCAGCTGGGCGAGGCGCAGGCCTACGACGCGGAGATGCAGCAGCGGCTCACCGTCGCCGAGGCGCAGCTCGACGCGGCCGAGGCCGAGCTGGTCCAGGGCCAGCAGAGCGTGGCCACGCAGCGCGACCGCGTGGGCGACCAGATCGTCGCGCAGTCGATGGGGCCCGGCCCGGAGCTCGAGGCGCTGGGCGCCGTCCTGGGGGCCGACGACCTCTCCGACCTGACCCGTGCGCAGAACTCGCGCCAGACGGTGCTCGGCACCGAGACCCGGGCCTACGACGACCTCCGCGCCTCGGAGGTCATGCTCGACGTCAACGAGCAGCAGGTGGAGGCGGCCCGCGACCTCGTCGCCGACGAGCGCGCCGAGGCCGCCGCCAACCTCGAGCTCATGGCGTCGCTCGAGGCCGAGGCGTCGGCCGCCGAGGCCCAGGTCGCCCAGCTGGTGACCAGCAACCAGCAGGCGGAGGCGACGGCCGAGCAGGCCCGCAACGCCGACCGTGCCGAGCTCAACGCCCTCGAGGCGGAGAACGACCGCATCGCCGGCGTGCTCGCCGCCCGTGCCGAGGCGGCCCGCCAGGCGGCGGCCGCAGCCGCGGCGGCGGCCGCAGCCGAGGAGGCCCGCAACAACGCCGGCGGAGGTTCCGGTGGCGGGTCCTCCGGCGGGGGCGGTTCCTCCGGTGGCGGTGGCGGCGGCGGCAGCAGCAGCGGGCTGAGCTACCCGGTCAACGGGCGCGTCACCTCGCCGTACGGCATGCGCGTGCACCCGATCTACGGCTACTACTCGCTCCACGACGGCGTCGACTTCGGCGCGGCCTGCGGCACCCCGATGTACGCCGCGGCCGACGGCCAGGTCGTCGAGCGCTACTACCAGTCGGCGTGGGGCAACCGCCTCATCATCGACAACGGCTACATGCGCGGCGCCGGCATCTCGACGATCTACAACCACGCGACGCGGTACGTCGTGGGCGTGGGCGACCGCGTCCGCCGCGGCCAGCTCGTGGGCTACGTCGGCACGACCGGCTGGTCGACCGGCTGCCACCTCCACTTCACCGTCTACCGGAACGGCTCGCCGACGAACCCGATGAACTACTTCTAAACCCGTTGCGGGCCCCTGAGAGAATGGCGGAATGGCCAGGGAGCAGGGGCGCAAGATGATCGCGCAGAACCGCAAGGCGCGGCACGATTTCCACATCGAGGACACCTTCGAGGCGGGGATGGTGCTGCAGGGCACCGAGGTGAAGGCGCTGCGGGCCGGTCGGGCCAACCTCGCGGACGGGTTCGTCGACATCGAGAACGACGAGGTGTGGCTGCACGCGGTGCACATCCCGGAGTACGCGCAGGGCACCTGGACCAACCACGCCGCCCGCCGCAAGCGCAAGCTCCTGCTGCACCGCGCGGAGATCGAGAAGATCGAGACGAAGGTGAGCCAGAAGGGCTACACGATCGTCCCGCTGGCGCTCTACTTCTCCGACGGCCGCGCCAAGATCGAGATCGCCCTCGCCAAGGGCAAGAAGTCCTGGGACAAGCGGCACGCGATGGCGGAGCGCCAGGCCGACCGGGAGAAGGAGCAGGCCCTCGGCCGCCAGCTCAAGGGCATGGACCGGGTGTGAGCGCGGAGCCACTCGCCCTCTCCCCGGGCGAGCGGGCGGACTGGCTCCGCGCCACCACGGAGCGCCTCGGCGTGCCGGGCATCTTCGACGTCCACACCCACTTCCTCCCGCCGCGCGTGACGGAGAAGGTGCGCGCCGTGTTCGCGTCGGCCGGCCCGCTCATCGGGCGGGAGTGGCCGATCCGGTACCTCAACCCGGACGACGTCAACGTCGCCCTGCTCCGGTCCCTCGGCGTACGCCGCTTCACCGCCCTGCCCTACCCCCACCGGCCCGACATGGCGGAGTTCCTCAACGACTGGGCGGCGGACTTCGCGCGCCGCACTCCCGAGGCCCTGCACTGCGGCACCTTCTTCCCCGAGCCGGGGGCGGGGGAGTACGTCGCGGCGCGCATCGCGAGCGGCGTGGAGGTCTTCAAGGTCCACGTGCAGGTGGGCGCCTTCGACGTGCGCGACGAGCACCTCGTGCCTGTCTGGGCCGCGCTCGAGGAGGCCGGCACCCCGGTCGTCATCCACGCCGGCTCGGGCCCGGTGCCGACGGAGTTCACGGGACCGGGGCCCGTGGCCGAGGTGCTCGCCCGCTTCCCACGACTGACGCTGGTGATGGCCCACATGGGAGCGCCGGAGTACGACGAGTTCCTCGCCATGGCGGAGACCTACGAGCGGGTGCACCTCGACACGACGATGACCTTCACCCGGTTCTTCGCCGACACGACCGACCGGTTCGGCGAGGTGGCCGGGGTGTGCCGGCACGCCGGCGACTACCCCGACGAGCTCCTCGACCGGTTCGCGGCGGTGGGGGAGAAGGTGCTGTTCGGCTCCGACTTCCCGAACATCCCCTACGCGTTCGCGCACCAGGTCGAGGTGCTCGAGGCGCTCCGTCATCGCCACCCGGCGCTCGACGACGCCTGGCTCGCGGGCGTGCTGTGGCACAACGCGACGCGGTTGTTCGGTCAGGGCTGACGCAGCCACCGCCCGAGCAACCGCGCGACGAGCGGCATCGTCACGAAGGTCGAGAGCGGCACCATGAGCAGGGTCAGCACCAACGTCTGCACCGGCAGCGCCTGGTTCCCGACGAGCGGTCGCAGGAGCCACAGCAGCAGCGTGATGAGCGGGTAGACCGCCAGCCAGCTGGCGACGGCCGTCTTCCACCGGCGCGGCGGACGCCGTTCGGGGCCTGCGTTCATCCGGCGCGCGCCAGGAGGGCCGTGCGGGCCGCGGCCGTGCGCCGTACGAGGTCGGGCACGTCCACACCGACCAGCCGCCCTGCACGCTTGAGCACGCGGCCGTCCACCACGACGGTGTCGACGTTCGAGGGCTGTCCGCAGAGCACCAGGAGGGCGGCCGGATCGGTCTCCTCGTGGAGGGGGAGCATGTTGAGGTCGTCGGTGCGCACGGTGACGAGGTCCGCCCGCTTGCCGGGGGTCAGCGAGCCGGCGGTGTCGTCGAGGCCCAGCACGCGGGCGCCGTTGACGGTGGCGATGGCCAGTGCCTCCCGCGGGTGCATGAGCGGGGTGCTCGGTCCGCCCGCCATGTCCTGCGCGACCACGTCCACGAACGACATGCCGGGGCGCTGCGCGACCCGGTTCACTCCGAGCAGCGACCGCATGGCGGCGAACGGGTCCGCCGCCGACTGGGCCGTGACGTCGACGGAGATGCCGATCCGATCGAGAGCGATCCCGGCCGCGAGCATCTCCGGCAGCGGGGGCATACCCGCACCGATGAGCGGGTCGGTCGCCGGACAGAGTGCGATGCCGACGCCCCGGGCACCGAGCAGGCCGAGCAGCTGCGGAGGGTCGCCGGCGCCGTGGGTGTAGACGACGTCCGGGCCGAGCAGGTCGAGGTGGGGGGAGAAGTCGGCGTGCGGCGCTATCGTGCGCAGCCCCAGCTCGCGTGCCGCGGCGACGCTCCGCGCGAACCCGGGGGCGTGGTGGACGACGGCCCCCACGCTCAGGCGCCCCTCGCCGAGCTCGTCCGCCCGGGCGACGGCCGCGCCGAGCTCCTCGGCGGTGAGCGCGTGCCCCTGGCCGGGCGGCCCGTCGCCGTGGCCGAGGCGGCCCCGGATCCCCGTCTCGGCGAGCGCGGCGAGCTCCGCCTCGGTGTCGGCCGGGCCGCTGAGGCCGTTGGCCCAGTCGTGCACCGTCGTGAAGCCGGCGTTGATCGCCTCGGTGGCGGCGTGGCGCACCGCGACGTGGTGGTCCTCGGGCGTGAAGGCGCGGGCCAGGCGGTGCAGGCCGAAGTAGCCGACCGCGTCGTGGGACAGCCCCCGCCACAGCGTGTTCCACATGTGCCAGTGGGTGTCGACGAAGCCCGGCACCACCACCTGGCCGCGGACGTCGATCCGCTCCGCGCCTGGGGCCTCCAGGTCGTTCCCCACCGCGACGATGACGCCGTCGCGGACGTGCACGTCGCCGCCGGGCAGGTCGCCGAGCGCCGCGTCCATGGTGAGGACGTGGCCGCCCGTGACGACGTACTCCCGGGCGGTGCCCGGCTCCTGCGTCGTCACCGCGCTTCCTCCCGCGCCGGAGCCAGCACGACGTCGAAGCGCGTCCGCGCCCACGCGCCCTCGACGGCGCGCCCGTCCGGCGTCGGCGTGCCCGCCGGCTGCTCGGCGAACTGCTTGACCAGGGAGTCCTTGACGCCGAACACGCTGTCGCTCGCGAGCAGCTTGTCGCCCTCCACGAAGATGTGGGTGACCAGCTGGCGGTGCCCCGGTGCGCGCACCAGGAAGTGCAGGTGGGAGGCCCGCATCGGTGAGCGGCCCGTCGCGGCGAGCAGGCGGCCGACGGGACCGTCGTGGGGGATCGGGTACGGCGTGGGGGTGATCCCCCAGAACCGGAACGCCCCGTCGGCGTCCGTGTGCAGGTGGGCCCGCGCGGACGTGCGGCCGTCGGCGTACTGCACGTCGTAGAAGCCGTCCTCGTCCGCCTCCCAGACCTCGACGAGCGCGCCCGCCAGCGGAGTCCCGTCCGTGCTGGTGACGGTGCCCTCGACCCAGCAGGGCTGCCCGGTCGCGCCGAACGACATGTCGCCGCCCAGCTCGATCTCGGGGGAGCCCTCGACGAAGAACGGACCCCACACGGTGGCCTCGGTGGCGTCGCCCTCGGCCTCGTTGTTGATCGCGATGGTCTGCATCGAGGCGCCGAGCACGTCGGAGAGCAGGATGAACTCCTGCCGCTTGTCGTCGGTGATGTGGCCGACGGCCGTCAGGAAGTCGATGGCCGCCCCCCACTCGTCCTCGGTGAGTCGCACCTCCCGCACGAACGCGTGGAGGTGGCGGGTGAGGGCCTGCATCAGCGTCCGCAGCCGGTCGTCCTCGCAGCCGTCGAACGACGCGGCCACGCGGGCGACGAGCTCCTCCTCGCGCGCGGTCTGCTCGGGGCTGGTCTCGGGGGTCATGCTGGCTCCTCTCCGGCCCACGCCGCTCGGAGCAGCGCCGTGAGGTTCTCGGTGGTGACGGGGGTGGGGTTGTTCGCGGGGATCGCGGCCAGGACGGCCGGCACGGCGGCAGCGATGCCGTCCTCGGGCATGCCGTGGTCGCGCAAAGCGACGGGGGCGTTGACGGCTGCGCGCAGGGACGCGAGCCCCGCGACCGCGCTCGGCGCGTCGAACGCCGCGGCGATCCGCCGCTCGGCCCCGGGGGCGTGCGGGGCGTTGAACGCCAGGACGTGCGGCAGGACGACGGCGTGGGTCTGCGCGTGGGGCAGGTCGAACATGCCGCCGAGGACGTGGCAGATCTTGTGGTGCATCCCCGAGCCGGCGCTCGCGAAGGAGACGGCGGCCAGGTACGCGCCGTACAGGGTCTGCTCGACGCCTCCCTCCTCGCCGCAGGCGACGGCCGGCAGCCCGGCCGCCAGCCCCCGGATGCTCTCGCCGGCGAGGGCCTGGTCGATCGGGTCGACCCGGGGGCCCCACATCGCGTCGACGCAGTGGGCGAGCGCGTTCAGCCCGGAGGCCACCGCCAGCGCGGCGGGCAGCGAGGCGAGGAGCGCCGCGTCGTAGACCACCGAGCGCGGGAGCACCCGGCGGTCGACCCCGGTCGTCTTGGTGCCGTCCTCCGTGAGGCCCCAGACGTCGGTGGCCTCCGACCCGGCGTACGTCGTGGGCACGGCGACGAGGGGGAGCCCGGTCGTGAGCGCCACGGCCTTCCCGAGCCCGGTGGTCGAGCCCCCGCCGACCGTGACGACCACGTCGACGTCGGCCGCGGCCGCCGCCTGCCGGGCGCGCTCGGCGACCGGGACCGGCACGTGCATGACGACCTCGTCGTGGCGCAGGACGACGGGGAGCCCGGCCGCGACGGGATCGGCGAGCGCGGCCTCGCGCTCGGAGGCGACGACCATGATGCGCCGGCCGTCCAGGGCGCCGACCTCGGCCGCCACCGCGTCGGCGGCACCACCGGGGGCGAAGACGACCCGTTGCGGCAGCGTCTCGTGGGTGAACCTCATGCGCGCCCCAGCAGGGTCGCGACCGCGTCGCGGAGGGTGGCCGCCGGGTCGTCGGGGAGGGTCGGGGCACGCCAGGCGACGTGCTTGTCGGGACGCACCAGGATCGCCCCGGACTCCTCGACCTCGCGCAGCTTGGCCCAGTCGAAATAGAGGTCCTCCACCTCCCGGCCCGGTCCGATCACCACGGTCGCGAGCGGCACGCCCAGCTCGGCGGCGACCGCGGCGGCCGCGTCGGCCCACGCCTCGCCGGTGATGCCCGTCAGCAGGGTCCAGCGCGTGTAGGGGGCGAGGTCCATGAGGGCGTGCTTCGTGACGTTGTCGCCGACCCAGGCGTGCGGCAGGTGGGCGCCCGGCGAGGTCGACATGACGTGGTAGAGGTCCTCGTCGCGGCTCGGCGCGGGCCGGGTGCCGTCGGAGAGGATCGCGCCCGACGCGTAGAACTGCCCGAGCTCCACCCCGTGGGCGTTGAACTCGTAGTTCTTCGTCTCCATCGCCCGCACGAGCGCGGCGCGCTTCGCGGCGCCCTCCGGCGTCGCCGCCTTCCGCTCCTCGAGCGCCGCCGCCATCGCGTCCCCCTCGAGCCCCACGACGCCGAGGGCCTCGAAGAGGTCGCCGAACTCGCGGGCGGAGCGGTTGGCGCGCGTCACGATGCGCTGCGCCACCGGGGCCCGCTCGGCCTCGTAGGAGTCGAGGAGCGAGGGCGAGGCGTACCCCTGCAGCACGGCCGCCAGCTTCCACGCCAGGTTGTAGGCGTCCTGGACGGACGTGTTGGAGCCGAGGCCGTTCGACGGCGGGTGCCGGTGGATCGCGTCGCCCGCGGCGAAGACGCGGCCCTGCTGGAGGGTGGTCGCATACATCTCGTTGACGCCCCAGAGCGAGAACCCGGTGATCTCGGGCTCGAGGTCGGGCATGCCCAGCAGGTCCCGCACGATGCCCTTCGCCATCTCCTCGTCGAGCTCGGGCGGCGGGCCGGCGATGTCGTAGCCCCACACGATCAGCCACTCGTCCCACGGGCGCACCATGCGCACGAGGCCGGTGCCGATGCCGCCGACGTTCGAGCCGGGCTGGATCACCCAGTAGAGGACCGACGGGCGGTGGTCGACGAGGGCGGCGATGTCGGCCTTGAAGGTGATGTTCATCGAGCCGGCGATGTCCATGGCGCCCTCGTAGGCGAGTCCGATGTCGGCGGCCACCTTCGAGCGCGCGCCGTCCGCGCCGATGACGTACTTCGCGCGGACCTGGTAGTCGTGCCCCGTCAGCCGGTCCCGCACGTCGACGGTGACCCCGTCGTCGTCCTGGACGAGACCGAGGTACTCGCTCGAGAACCGGACGTGCGCTCCCCGCACGGCCGCGTTCCGCACGAGGATCGGCTCGAGGTAGGTCTGCGGGATGTCGACGGTCAGGCACGGCGAGGCGAGCCGGTAGTCGGCCTCCCGGTCGGGCCGCGTGCCCCACGTGTGGATGCGTCCGATCTCCTCCCCGGCGATGCTCGTGCAGAACACGGTGTCGCCGACGAGCTCGTGCGGCGTCGCGTCGGCGAGCACCTGGTCCTCGATGCCGAGGTCGCGGAAGATCTCCATCGCGCGCTGGTTCGTGATGTGCGCGCGGGGCGTGTTGGCGGTCCAGCGGTACTTCGTGATCATCGTCGTCGCCACGCCCAGCTCGGCGAGGCAGAGCGCGGCGGCCGCCCCGGCGGGGCCCGACCCCACGACGAGCACGTCGGTCTCCACGACCGACCCCCGGGGCACCTCGGTCTCCTGGAGACCGTCGTCGAACACGGGCATGTGCGCTTCCTTCCTGTCCGGCCTGCACGGCGTGCCGCGAGTCTCGATCGCGGGCGTCGGCCCCGGAAGGCTCCGGCCCGGAGATGGCGGAAATGCGTATGTCGCCCGTCACACCGCGGTGTGCCACCATGCCGAGGGCGAGGAGGTGCCGGTGGCGGGCCAAGCGGTGGACCAGGCGGTGGACCAGGCGGGTGCGGGACCGGCCCGTCCGCGCGCCTTCGAGGTGCGGCAGCAGGTCGACGCCTGGGAGCGGCACAACGGCGAGACCCTCCTCGGCCTGCGGTGCGCGGTGCGCGACCGGAGCGCGTTCACGGCGCGCGAGGTCAACCTGCAGCTCGACGACGTCCACCTCGCCCACGTGCGGGCGACGCCCCACCGGGTCGTGCGCGACGGTGCGCTGATCGCGGACCGCCCGGTCGACGCGGTCGTCGTGTACGCCGCGCTGCGGGGCGAGGCGGTGCTGGAGCTCGCGGGGGTGCGCCGCGTGATGCGCCCCGGGCAGCTCGTCGTCTGCGACGCCGACCGTCCCTTCGCGCGGGGCTTCGCGCACGGCGTGGAGGAGCTCGCCGTGAGGGTCCCGGTCGCCGCGCTCGAGGCCCGGACGGGCGGCCTGCGCCTGGGGACGCCCGTCGTGGTGGACGCCCGCGGGCCGGGCGACGACCCCGTCGCGCGGGCGTTGGTGCGTGCCGTGGGACGGGCGGTCGACGCGCCGGTACCGGTGCCGGCCGACGAGGAAGCGCTGCTCGACCTGGTCGCCGTGCTGGCGAGCGCGGGACGCGCGGCGTCACCGGTGGCCCACCGCGCGGCGGCGCGGGCCTGGATCGACGACCACCTCGCCGACCCCACGCTCTCCGCCACGGCCGTCGCGGCCGGGGCCGGCGTCTCGGAGCGCACCCTGTCGCGCCTCTTCGCCGAGAGCGGCACCAGCGTGCCGCGCTACGTGCTCGCCCGCCGGCTCGCCCGGGCGCACGCCCTGCTCCGCCACCCCGACCTCGCCGGGGTGCGCGTCGCCGACATCGCGGCCCGCTGCGGCTTCACGTCGGTGCCCCACTTCAGCCAGGCCTTCCGCACGCGGTACGGCGCGACCCCCGGCCAGGTGCGGCACGAGCCGGAGGCGACGGAGCGCCCGGCGTGATTTCGTGAGACGCGTCCGCACAAAGTAGAGCGAGACACTAAGTTCACTCGATGTGAATCGAGCCAGGTCCCTCGTCCGCGGCGCGCTGCCCCACGTCTTCGTGCTCGGGCTGCTGCTCGCCGCGTGGACCGCCGTGGCCGCCTCCGGCGTCGTGTCGCCGGCCTACCTGACGCCGTCGCCGCTCGAGGTGTGGGACGCGTTCGTGCGGGCGAACACCTACCACCCGGTGGGCGGGGGCGTGGACCGCGTCGTGCGCGGCGAGGAGAACTACTTCCTCTGGGAGCACCTCGTCGTCAGCCTGCGCCGCATCGGGCTCAGCCTCGCGATCGCGCTCGTGATCGGCGTACCGCTCGGGCTGGCGATGGGCTACTTCCGCGGCTTCGGGCGGCTGGTCGGGCCGTACGTCGACTTCCTGCGCTCCATCCCGCCGCTGGCCTACATCGGCTTCCTCATCGCGTGGTTCGGGTTCTACGACACCTCGAAGATCTGGCTGCTCGTGCTCGCGGCCTTCCCGCCGATCGCCCTCGCGACCCTCAACGGGGTGCGCGGCGTGCGGGAGGACCACGTCAACGCGGCGCTCTCGCTGGGCGCCACGCGCCGGCAGACCCTGCTGTTCGTGCTCGGTCCCGCGACCCTGCCCGACATCATCTCGGGCCTCCGCGTCGCCGTCGGGTTCGCCTGGACGACGGTCGTCGCGGCGGAGCTCGTCAACGGCCTGCCGGGCATCGGCGGCCTCGCCTACCTCTCGGGAACCCAGAACAAGATCGCCCTGTCGATCGCCTGCATCCTCGTCATCGGCCTCACCGCTGTGGCCCTCGACGTCATCCTCCGCACCCTCGAGAAGAAGCTCGCCCCGTGGCGAGGAAAGGCCTGACCCATGAAGAAGCTCTCGCCCCTGCTCGGCGCCGCGCTGCTCGCCCCGCTCGCCCTCGCGGGCTGCGTCGGCGGCGGTGACACCGAGGGCGACGCGTCGGCCTGCCCGTGGGAGGCCGACGAGTCGGTCGACACGACGGTGCGCATCGGCTACCAGAAGATCCCGAACGGCGACGTCGTGGTGAAGGACCAGGGCATCCTCGAGGACTGCCTGCCCAACGCGACCATCGAGTGGAGCAACTTCGCCTCGGGTGGCGACGTCATCCAGGCCTTCGGTGGCGACAGCCTCGACATCGGTCTCGTGGGCAGCTCGCCGGCGACCCGCGCCCTGTCGGAGCCGCTCAACCTCCCGGTCCAGGTCGTCTGGATCCACGACGTCATCGGCGCGGCCGAGTCGCTCGTCGTGCGCGACGGCGCCGCGACCGACATCGCGGGCCTCAAGGGCAAGACCATCGCGACGCCCTTCGGCTCCACGGCCCACTTCTCGCTGCTCCAGGCGATCGCCGACGCGGGCGAGGACCCGGCGGACTACGACCTGGTCAACTCCGAGCCCGAGCAGATCGCGCCGGCGTGGAGCCGCGGCGACATCGACGCCGCCTGGATCTGGGACCCGACGCTGAGCGAGCTCAAGGCCGACGGCGGCGAGGTCATCCTCACGAGCGAGGACACGGCCGCGGCGGGCAAGCCGACCTTCGACCTGGCCATCGCCGACCGCGACTTCGTGGCCGACAACGAGGCCGTGATGGACGCGTGGGCGCGGGCGCAGGACTACGCGGTGCAGCAGATCACCGACGACCCCGACAAGGCCGCCGAGTCGATCGCCGTCGAGGTGGGCATCTCCACCGACGAGGCGAAGGCACAGCTGGCCGGCTACGTCTACCTGCGGGCCTCCGACCAGGTCGGCGACGAGTACCTCGGCGGGAAGCTCGGCACCGACCTGTTCAGCACCGCCCAGTTCCTGCTCACCCAGGACAGCATCGCGGCCGTCGCCGACGAGTCGGTCTACGCGGACGGCGTGAACGCCGCTCCGGCGCAGGCCGCCGCGGACGCGGAGTGACCCGGCGATGACCACGGAGGGTGACCGCAGGGTCGTCGTCACGGACCTGGAGCAGCGCTTCGGCGACGTGCACGCCCTCGGCCCGATCGACCTCACGATCGAGCCGGGCAGCTTCGTCACGCTCGCGGGCCCGTCGGGGTGCGGCAAGACGACGCTGCTGCGGTTGCTCGCCGGCTTCGGCGCGCCGTCGGCCGGTTCCATCACGGTCGGCGGCACGCAGGTCCGAGGCCCCGCCGCGGAGCGCGGCGTCGTCTTCCAGCAGCCGACGCTCTACCCGTGGCTCGACGTGCGGGCGAACGTCGCGTTCGGTCCGCGCCTGCGCGGGGCGGCGAAGGCGGAGCGGCGACGCACGGCGGACCGCTACCTCGAGCTGGTCGGGCTGGGCGACGTCGCCCACCGGCGTCCCTACGAGCTGTCGGGCGGCATGCAGCAGCGGGCCCAGATCGCCCGGGTGCTGGCCAACGACCCCGACATCGTGCTGATGGACGAGCCCTTCGGCGCGCTCGACGCGCTCACCCGGGAGCGGCTGCAGAACGAGCTGCTGACGATCTGGCGCGAGACGCGCAAGACGATCCTGTTCATCACCCACAGCGTGGACGAGGCCGTCTTCCTCGGCTCCCGCGTGCTCGTGATGAGCCCCCGCCCCGGTCGCATCGTGCTGGACGAGCCCGCGCAGTTCTCCTCGCGCAGCCACGAGGTCCCGCCGGAGGAGCTCCGCGAGCTGCCGGAGTTCGTCGCGCTGGCGGCCACCGTGCGGGGAGCGATCCAGCACGTGGAGCCCACGGCGTCCTGACCCGGTCCCGGCCGTCGGGAATGCGGCCGGGCCCGGGGGCGTCGTACCGGGGGAACCCTGACCCCGTCCCGGAGGAGTGACGCATGGCCCGCGTGGTGCAGTACGGCGAGACCGGTCCCGCCGAGGTGCTGGAGGTCGTCGAGGTGCCGGACCCGGTGCCCGGTTCCGGCGAGGTGCTCGTCGAGGTGCGCGCCGCTGGCGTGAACCCCATCGAGTGGAAGGTGCGCTCGGGCCTGCGGCCCTCGCCGCCGATCACGGAGCCGCGCCGGCTCGGCTCCGACGGCGCCGGTGTGGTGGCGGCCGTGGGGGAGGGCGTGGACGACTGGCGCGTCGGTGACGAGGTCATCGTGAGCGGCGCCGCGGGCACCTACGCCACGCACGTCGTCGTGCCCCGCCAGAACCTCACCGCCAAGCCCGCCGCCCTCGACTTCGAGCAGGCGGCCGCTCTCGGCATCCCCGTGGCCACCGCGCACCAGGCGCTTGCCTCCCTCGACGTACGCCGCGGGCACGTCCTCGTCGTCCACGGCGGCAGCGGCGGGGTCGGCCAGGCCGCGGTGCAGCTCGCGCGCCACCTCGGCGCCCGCGTCATCGCCACCGCCAGCCCCGCCAACCACGACCGGCTGCGGGAGCTGGGGGCGGAGCCGGTGGCCTACGGCGACGGGCTGCTCGAGCGGATCCGGGAGCTCGCTCCCGAGGGCGTCGACCGCGTGCTCGACGCGGCCGGCACCGACGAGGCGCTCGCCGCGTCCGTCGCGCTGGTCGACGACCCGCAGCACGCGGGCACGATCGTCATGGGCGGCAAGGCCCCGGAGCTGGGCATCCAGGCGTGGTCGGGCGGCGCGCCGTGGCCCCTGACGCCCGAGCAGCTGCGGCTGCGGGAGGACGCGATCCCGGTCGTGGCCGACCTCGTCGCCCGCGGCGTGTTCGAGGTCGAGGTCTCCCGGCGCTTCGCGCTCGACGACGTCGTCGCCGCCGCGAAGGAGAGCGAGGCCGGGCACACGCGCGGCAAGATCGTGCTCCTGCCTTGAGGATCCCGGCCACGTCGCGCCCCGCCCCTCGACAGGGTGGGGCGCGCCTGCTGGCATGACGCGGTGACCGCACCCCGCCTGACCCTGCCCGAGAAGGCCGAGCGCCTCGTCGTCCGTGGACTGGCCAAGGTCCCGCCGCGGGTGCTCGAGAAGGTGGTCGTGCGCCGGGCGGTCAACCGCGACGGGGAGCGCCTGGCTCCGGAGATCGCGCTGGCGCTCGGCGCGCTGAACCGTCTGCCGGGCAGCGACTTCTCCACCCAGCCCCTCGACCGGGCCCGTCACCAGATCGAGGCGGAGGCGGCGGTCTTCGGCGCGTCGTACCCGCCCTTCCACCTCGAGGAGGACCTCGAGGTGCCGGGACCGGCCGGGCCGGTGCCGGCGACGCGCTACCGCTTCCGCGCCGGGGAGCCCGCCGGGCTCGTCGTGTACTTCCACGGCGGCGGGTGGGTGCTGGGCAGTCGTCACTCGACGGTCTCGCCGGTGCGGCTCCTCGCGCAGCACACGGGCTGCGACGTGCTGAGCGTCGACTACCGGCTGGCGCCCGAGCACCCGTTCCCGGCTGCGCTGGAGGACGCGCGGGCGGCCTGGGACTTCGCGGTCGCGCAGGCGCCGGGCTGGGGGATCGATCCGGCGCGGATCGCGGTGGCGGGTGACAGCGCGGGCGGCAACATCTCCGCCGTGCTGTCGCTGGACCTGCGCACCGAGGACGTCCAGCCGTGCTTCCAGCTGCTGTTCTTCCCCGTCACCGACCTGTCGCGCAAGAGCGCGTCCTACGCCGAGTTCCGCGACGGGTTCTTCCTCACGGAGGCGCAGATGGACTGGTACGCCGAGCGCTACCTGCCCTCGCCCACCGCCGCGGCCGACCCGCGCGTCTCCCCGCTGCTCGCCCCGGACCTCGCGGGCGCACCGCCGGCGTACGTCGCGGTCGCCGGCTTCGACCCGCTCCGCGACGAGGGCATCGCCTACGCCGAGCGCCTGCGGGAGGCGGGCGTCCCGGTGGAGCTGGCCCGCGAGGGGGACCTCATCCACGCGTTCATCAACATCACCGCGGTGAGCCGGAGCGCGTACGACGCCACCCTGCGCGCCGCCGTCGCGCTGCGGCGCGGGATCGTCGGGCCGGAATAGTCGGTCGTGCCGGCTCGTTGCAGCAGGTAGTCTGGGCCATCCGCGGCGGTACTGCGGATGCATGACAACTCAAGAGGGGCTGATCGGTTTCGACTTGGGACGTACGTCTCAGGGGAAGCGGGTCGAGAAGCCAGCGTCATCTCGTAAACGATCGCTGGAAACCAATAACTGCCGACAACAAGCGCAGTTCCTTCGCTCTCGCCGCCTGAGCGGTGATCGAAGCGTCAGACCGGGCATCCGTCTCCGTCCCGGACCCTGGCGTCGACTAGGAGACTTGCTGCTCACCTCCTGTCAGGAGGGGTGAGCGGGACTTTTTCCTGACTGAGCCTGTCGCTGACGTGTCTGTGCGAGCAGCGGGGCTGAGAAAAGCGACAGCACAGACTGCACCCGGAGAAGACCTGACACTGCGCTCGAGGACCGGGGTTCGATTCCCCGCAGCTCCACCAGCAGCCCTCTGACACGAACGCCCGCCCGGGTTCCCGGGCGGGCGTTCGTGCGTCGGAGCCTCACCGAGACACCCACTCTCGTAGGTTGAGCCTGGCGGCATGCAGTCGCACCAGATCGCCGGGTCGTCCGAGAGGTGGATCGGTGAACCACAGCCCGTCCGAGCAGCTCGTCATCACGAGAGCGCGTCACGTCGGCGCCGACTTCTCCGGCGTGGACGCCTCGTTCTTCTCGGCTCAGGAGTCGACCTTCACGACCTGCTCGTTCGACGGGGCGACCCTTCGTTCCGCGGCCTTCGGCGCTGGCCGCGGACCGACCGTGTACGTGAACTGCACCTTCGATGGGGCGCGCATCGAGGGAGCGGCGATCAGCATCGCCCGTTTCGAGAACTGCTCCTTCCGGCGCGTGGAGCTCCGGCACTTCTTCTGTCATGCCGCGCGGAGCGACTTCACCGAGCTGGTGCGGGCCATCACCGGCTCCTCACCGATACGACGACCGGGTCCCGACGACGAGAGCGACCGGTGATCGCACGATGAGTGCACGCACGATCGAGTTGGTGCGGAACTTGTGCGCCACGTGGAGCAGCTTGCGGCCCCTCTGGCTGGAGCACCTCGAGGACAACGAAGGCGAGGTCCTCCCGCATCTGCTGTTGTCCGACGTCGTCCGCTGGATGTCGTCGTCCGAGCTCGAGCCCCACCGTGCTCGATGCGATGAGACCTGGCGCTGGTTGGCAGTCCAGTACCAGTCGGGCGACTCCGACGTCCGTGACCTCACCGTGGTGAGCGGTGTCAAGATGATCCCGGACCCTGGCTCCCCCGGTTCCGGGCAGCGAGCCTTCCTCGATCCGCAGCTGCGGGCCCTGGACCCGTGGCGGTGAGACGCCACGGCAGCTCCTCCGAATCACCCAACACTCCCGCGCGGGCGAAGGTTGAACGTTAGAGTCCGGCGCAGCAGTGCTGCTCGCCCCGCCCGTCAAGCAACGGCGTTCTCGGGGTGACCAGCGTGGGAGCAGAGGGGGCACCGTGACCGGTGTCGAGGCCAACGGGAGCGACGCCATCCGGTCGCCGGCACGGCTGGCCGACCTGGAGGCGTCAGGTCTGCTCGACTCGCCCGTCGTCGCCGCCCTCGACGCCCTGACGGACGTGGCGCGCACGGCGCTGGGCGCCGACACGACGGCGCTGGTCACGGCGATCACGGCGGACGAGCAGATCGTGGTGAGCATCGCCGATGCCGGCCCGACGCGGCAGCAGCCCGGCCCGTCGCCGCTCTCCGACTCGCTCTGCAAGAACGTCGTCATGACAGGGGAGCCCTACGTCGACGCCGACGTCGCCGACGACGCAGCCGACCCCGGCAAGTGGAGCCGCCTGGGCGTCGGGGCCTATGCGGGCTTCCCGCTCCGAGGTCCGCAGGGCACGGTCCTGGGTGCCGTCTGCGTCGTCACGCCGCAGCCGCGCGAGTGGACACCCCTCGACCTCCAGGTCATGCGCTCGCTGGCCTCGGCGGCGGAGTTCGTCGTGGCCATGCTCGCGATCGCGCGGCACGAGAGGCTCGCACGGCTCAGTGGCGCCGTACCGCTGGATCCCCTCGCCCGGGTGCAGCACGGGCTCCGGACCCCCCTCACCAGCCTGCTCGGGTTCCTCGAGCTGCTCATCGACGGCAGCGTCGGCGACGTCACGAGCGAGCAGCTCGCAGCGCTGGAGCGTTGCCACCGGAACGCGCTGGAGCTGCGCGAGGCCGTCGACGTGCTGGGCGCCCTCGGATCCTGACGAACGCGCTCAGAACTCCACCGCCGGCGGTCGCCAGCCGGCGTTGTTCTCCGAGTCCGAGACGAACTGGTGGAAGGGGATGTCGCCGACGTCGGCAGGACCGTCGCTGCTCCCGGTGCCTCCTGTCCGGATGGCGTCGAGCGCGTCGAGCATCTGGGTCTGGGCCTCGGCCAGGGCGTCCGCGAGGTTGTCGTGGATCTTGGCGCCGGTGGGCAGCTCGACCGCCCGCTTGTTGAGCACCTCGGTGGCGACGAACCCCATGATGTCGGTGACGAGGCTGGCGCCACCCGCGACGCCGGAGTGGGGCCCGGGGACCGCGGCGATCACGCCGGTCGCGAGGCTGACGCCGTCGAGGATCTCGAGCGCCTTCTCGTCCACGGTGTCGACGTCCTGGATCTCGACGGGGCGGTCGTGCTGCTGCCAGGCGCGGAGCACGTCCTTGGCGAGGTCCCGGGTGTTCTCGGCCGCCTCCAGGATGTTGCGTTGGAACTGGTCGATCGCGTTCGTGACGCAGGCGCTCGTGGTGGCCTGGCGGAAGGTCGCGTCGTAGTAGCGGTAGACCACGTCGGTGAGGTCCTCGTAGAAGTCGTAGAACCCGCTGGCGGCGAGCGAGGCCCACGAGGCCTGCAGCTGCTGGACGAAGCCCGGCATGGAGCTGTCGCTGCCGACCTCGTACTGCCGGGTGAACTGGTAGAGCTGCTGGGCGGTCGTGCCGAGCGACTCGCACGCCGGGACCATCGTGGGGACGTCGGGCCGGATGATCAGGTCGGCGTGGCTGACGAGGTCGCCGACCGACGGGTACCAGGCGTTGTCGAAGGCGAGCCGGATTTGTTCGGAGGCGACGTAGGTCGTGGTGTTGCCGCCCGACGTGAAGGAGTAGTTGAGCGCCCACGACGGGTTGAACGGGTAGTCGGTCGGTACGACGGCGCCGCTGTCGGAGACCTGGGACTCCAGGTCGGTCTCCGGGTGCTCGACGGCGTCGGCGTGCACCTGCGCACTCGTCTCGAAGTAGCCGTAGGCGGTCTCCAGGCCGTTGAGCTGGTAGACGAGCTCGGCCACCTCGGCGCAGACCCCGCGGAACTCCTCGGCGAAGCTCACGTCAGTCCTCCCAGGCCGGGGTCGGCGAGGTGGAGGGAGTGCCGCCGTACCCCTTCGAGTCCAGCCATCCCTGGTGCTGGGCGAAGAAGGCGGCCGCCTCCGCATCGGTGGCGGCGAAGTCGTCGGCGATCTCGTCCAGCGCGACGGCCGAGTCGTTCATCGTGGTGACGATGGTGCCGATGTTGACGACCAGCGCCTCGGCGAGGTTCCCGATGTCGGTCCCGATCCGGTGCCCGGTCTTGCCGACCTGGGCGACGATCGTGGAGCTGGCCGAGACGATGGCGCCGCCCCGCTCGCTCATGAACTGCGCGTGCGCAGGTACGTCGACGTGAGCGGCCCCGTAGATGCGTTCGAGCCGGAGTTCGATGGACATGGATGGTCTCCCCGTGTGGTGTGGCCGAGGTCACCGACGGTTCCACCGGGAGAGGCCCGACAAACGCGGCGGGGAGCGGTGCGTCGTCGTTCGCCGCGCTGGGATGCTGGGGGGCTGAGCGCTGACTAGGGGGGCAACGGACCTGACGCGACCCCATCTTCGGAGGACCCATGCCTCGACCTGCTCGCCTCGCGCTGCACGCGTGCGCGATCGTGGTGATCGGACTGGTCGCCTACCTCCTCGGGACGTCGGGGCCGCGGGGGGTCGCGGCACTCGTCGTGATCGTCGGCGCCGCGCTGTTCCTCGCGATCGTCGGCGCGTCGAGGCGCGCGAAGAGCGAGGGTCCAGGACAGCCGTGAACGCCGCCGTCCTGGCCACGGCTGTGGCGCGGCTCGTCGGCCAGCCCACGTGGGACGGCCGCATCGGGATCGGTTCGTTCCTGCAAGTGGAGATCGGTCCGCCTGGGCCGCGCGGTCCCGGCGATGGGCGCGACTACGGAGCCCACCACCTGTGGTTCTACGGGTGCGCTTGGGAGATCCGCGACGGCGATCGCGTGGTCGCGACGTCGGAGGACGCGCCGGAACGGATGAGGAGGGCAGCCAACCTGCTCTCGGGCACCCGGGTCGTCGAGACCCGGCTGGACGGCTCGCTGGTCAAGCTCGTCCTCGAGTCCGGAGTGATGCTGACCTCGCTGCCTCCGGAGGACGCCGCGCTGACCGACGCCGCGGACGACCTGCCGGAGTGGTTCCTGCACACACCGTCGGTCGTCGTGGCCATGCACGCCGACGGCACCGTCACGACCGAGGGCGATGAGTCGTGAGGCTCGGCGACCTGACCGGGTGCGTCTGAGGAAACGGGTTTGCGCCGAGCCTCGGCTCGGACCGGACGCCGAGGCGGCCTCCACTCGTGGTGACCGCGGGATGAACCGGGTGCGTCAGGCCCGGCGCCCGACCGCCCCACCCCGCCGCAGCCCCACGACCGCCGCGACGAGCAACGCGACGGCCGCGACCGCCGCCGCGACCACCACGGAGTCGGTCCCGTCCGACAGACCCGTCACGGCGATGCCGAAGAGCGCCCAGAGGCCGGCCGCGACGTACGCCGCGAGTCGGCCGATCAGCACCAGCGTCACGAGGGTGACCGTCGCCGCGGCCACGACCACGAGCTGCCAGCCGGCGTCGCCGGCGTCGACGACACCCCAGCCCACCAGGGCGGTGGAGAGGTTGAGGAAGAACGCGGCGGACACCCACCCGGCGTAGAGGCCGAAGGCGATCCGCGTCAGCGTCCGGTGGCCCGGGGGCGCGAGCTCGGGGCCGGTGCGCGCCAGGGTGAGCACGCCGTCGACGGCGAAGCCGAACATGAGGGCCAGCGCCAGGAACGTGGCCGTGCTGCTGTCGAGCGCGGCCATGAGGATCCAGAGGGTGCCGCCCAGGTAGAGCCCGATCTGGTCGACCTGCAACCGCAGCGGCACACGGCGGTCGCGCTTCACCATGGTCGAGACCGCCTGCACGATCGCCAGCGTGTAGATGACGCCCCAGATCGAGAACGCCCAGCCCACGGGGGTGATGAGCAGCTCCGCACCGGCCCCGCTGCCGGGCGACGCGCCCGGACCGTTGATCGTCGCGACCGGGGCGACCACCTGCAGCACCGCGGCGGCCAGCACCGCGTTGGCGAGCCGTCGCTGGCGGGGGTGCGGCCTCGAGCCGGTGTGCGTGCGCTCCATGCGTCGAGATTACGGACGGCGCCCCACCCCGCTGGGCGAAGCCCGAGCCGGTCGACGCCTCACCGCGTCGCCGTGATCCCGCCGTCGACGGGGATCGTTGCGCCGTGCACGTACGCCGCGGCGTCGGACACCAGCCACGCCACGGCTGCGGCCACCTCCTCGGGACGGCCGGGTCGACGCGCCGGCGTACCTCCCGTCATCCGCGCGATCACGTCGTCGGCCGCGTCCTCGACCGCGGCACGGGTCGCGCCCGGAGACACCGTGTTGACGCGGATGCCCCGCGGTCCGAACTCCGCCGCCCAGCTGCGCGCGAGCTGGGCCTCGGCCGCCTTGGTCGCCGAGTAGAAGCCCACGAACGCGTGACCGACCGTCGCCATCCACGACCCGATGACGACGATGGCCCCGCTCCCACGCTCGGCCATCCCGGGCGCGAGCGCGGCGGTGAGCACCTGCGGCGCCCGGAGGTTCACGGCGAGCGTGGTCTCGAGGTCGTCGTCGGTCAGCTGGACCGTGTCGACTGCCGGACAGACGGCGGCGTTGTGCACGAGCACGTCGACCCGGCCGCCCAGTGTCTCCGTCCAGGCAGCGGCGAGCTCGCGGAGGGCCGGCGGGGGAGCGGCGAGGTCGCCGGCGACGAAGCTGGCGGTGCCACCCGTCCCCTCGATCTCGGCGACGAGCGCCTCGCCGCGACGAGCGTCCCGCCCGGTGACGAGCACGTGCATCCCCTGGGCGGCGAGGGCGCGGGCGGTGGCGGCGCCGATGCCGCTCGTGGACCCGGTGACGACGGCGGTGGTGGTGGTCATGCCCCAAAGTCGACCCGATCCGAGGGCGGCACACCAGGGCGCCCGCCCCGCTCCGGCAGCGCCGACGGAGGAAGAACGCGCGGACTCCGACCCGCGACACGCCGATCCGGAGGGCCCTCCGGTCCGCGTTTTCTCTCCCCGAGGCCCGCCGGGCCGCCCTCAGCCCCGTGGCCGCAGCACGTAGGCCGTGTAGCCGTAGTCCGCGCCGTACGCCGCCCGCACACCGATCTCCGCGCCCACCTGCGCCAGCAGGTCGTCCGCGACGCCCTGGCCGCGCAGCTGCTCGATGCGGGCGGCGAGCGGGCCGTAGTACTCCTGCCAGTCGCCCTCGGGCAGCACGTACGTCGCGTGCACCGTCCATCCCGCCGCCTGCATCGCCGCCACGTTGGCCGCCGTCGTGCGCATCCCGGGGTAGGCCGCCCAGAACTCCCGCGCGCCCGGCGCGGGGTCCGGGGTCAGCCACTCGGCCTCCGTCAGCACCACGGCCCCACCGGGCGCGAGCAGCCGCCGCCAGGAGGCGAGCGCGGTGTCGACCCCCACGACGTACGCCGACCCCTCCGCCCACACCAGGTCGACCGAGCCGTCCTCCAGCGGGAGCGCGTCCATCGAGGCGCGCAGCGGGGTGACCCGGTCGGCGACGCCCGCCGCCGCGGCCCGCTCGCGGAGCGCCGCGAGGAACGGCTCGTGCAGGTCGACGGCCGTCACGTGCCCGCCCGTCAGCCGGGCCAGCGGCACGCTCGCGGGACCGGTGCCACAGCCGACGTCGAGCACGCGGGGCGAGGGAGGCAGGTCCCCGACGAGCCCGAGCAGCAGGGCCGTCGTGGCCTCGGAGCCGGGAGCCTCCCGGGGCAGGCCGTCGTGGGCGCGCCAGAAGACGCTCTCGAGGTCCGTCACGGCAGGGAAGCCTGGCAGCCCGGGGCGCGCGCGGCCACCGGATTAGCGCTCGACGACCTGCTTGATCGCAGCCAGCGTCACCGGGATGCCCTCACGCGCCATCTGCTCGCGCAGGTCGACGCCCTCGGGTCCGAACTTCGCGGTCACGAACTCCTGCCCCCGCGGCGTGAACTCCCACGACTCGGTCAGGCGCGAGCCTCCGTCGACGGGCTCGATCGTGTAGGTCCAGAACACCCGCTTGTCGTTCACGGCCCACCCGAACGCGCGGCCCGGCTCCGCGACGACCACCTCCGAGCGGGTCTCCCACGTGCGGTCGGGCGTCTCGTTGCGGCCGGTGAAGTGCGCCCCGACCCGCGGCCCGTCGCCCTCGTCCCACCAGCAGGCGCGACAGATCGGGGACCACTCGCCGGTGCGGGTGACGTCGGAGACGACGTCCCACACCGCCTCGGGGGAGGCGGCGACGACGATCGAGTCCGAGAAGGTGCGGGAGGACGTCATGACCGCGAGTCTGCACCCTCGGTCGCGTCGGCGTCCTCCCGCTCCCGGGCCTCGGCCACGGTCGCGGGCCCGGGGCGCAGCCGGCGGTAGACCGTCCAGGCGATGCCCAGCGCCAGCAGGCTGTAGAGCCCGATCGTGATGGGGCTGCTCACCAGCGTCAGCGGGTCGTTGCCGGAGTTGCCCATGGCGTCGCGCAGGGAGTACTCGGCCAGCGGGCCGAGGATCACCGCGATGAGCACCGGCGCGAGCGGCACGTCGTTGCGTCGCATCACGAACGCGAGCAGGCCGAGCGCGCACATGAGCACGAGGTCGGTCTGGCTGGCGCCCGTCGCGTAGACGCCGAGACTGGCGAACACGGTGATCCCGGCGTAGAGGTAGGACTGCGGGAGCATCAGCAGCTTCGCCCACAGCGGCGCGAACGGGAGGTTGAGCACCAGCAGCACGATCGCCGCCAGGAACAGCGCGGCCAGCAGGGCCCACACGATCTCGCCGTTGCGCTCGAAGAGGAGCGGGCCGGGCTGCATGCCGTACTGCTGGAAGGTCGCCAGCAGCAGCGCCGCCGTCGCCGAGGTGGGGAGGCCCAGGGCGAGGAGCGCGCCCATCGCGGAGCCCGCGGTCGCGTTGCCCGCGGCCTCCGGTCCGGCGACGCCCTCGATCGCGCCGGTGCCGAACTCCGGCTCGTCCTTCCGTCGGTCGAGCTGCTTCTCGGTCGTGTAGGAGAGGAACGTCGGCACCTCGGCGCCGCCGGCCGGGATGATGCCGAACGGCACGCCGATGCTCGCGCCGCGGAGCCACGCCGGCAGCGCCCGGCGGAACTCCCGGCCCGAGAGCCACGGGCGGCCCCGCGACGGGATGAGCTCCGTGCCACCCGAGCGCCCGTGCCGCCCCGCCACGTGGAGCACCTCGCCGACGGCGAGCACCGCGACGGTGATGACCACGATGCTGATCCCGTCGAACAGGGCGGGGACGTCGAAGGTGAACCGCGCCGTACCGGTCGACTGGTCGGTGCCCACGAGGGCGAGGGCGAGGCCGAACACCAGAGCGGCGACGCCGCGGAGCGGCGACTCGGACACGACGGTCGAGATGGCGACGAAGGCGAAGAGCGCGAGGGCGAAGTACTCGCCCGGGCCGAACCGTGTGGCCAGGTCGGCCATCGTCGGGGCGAAGAACACCACGAGGACCGTGGCGAGGATCGAGCCCGTGAACGCGCCGATCGCGGACGTGGCGAGCGCCTGGGGTGCCCGGCCACCACGGGCCATCGCGTGGCCCTCGAACGTCGTCGCGATCGCCGTCGAGTTGCCCGGCGTGTTCATGAGGATGCCGGCCGTCGAGTCGCCGAAGAGACCGCCGAAGTAGATGCCGGAGAACATGATGAGTGCCGCGAGCGGGTCGAGCGTGAAGGTCATCGGCAGCAGCAGCGCGACCGCCATCGCCGAGCCCAGACCCGGCATGACGCCGACCGCGGTGCCGAGGAACGCCCCGACGACGACCCAGAGCAGGTTCATGGGGGTGAGCACGTCGCCGAAGCCGCCGGCGAGGCTGGAGAGCTGGTCCATTCGTCAGCCCCTTCCGAGGAAGCCGGACGGCAGCGCGAGACCGAGCATGCCGCTGAAGGTGATCTGCACGACCGACGCGAGGATGAACCCGACCGTCACGCTGCGCAGGAGGTCGCGGTTGCCGAGGCCGGTCGCGACGGTGGCGAACAGCACCGTCGCCATGACCAGCCAGCCGACGGTCTCGAGCAGCGCGGTGAACGCTGCCAGCCCGCCGAAGGTCGTCACGACCGCGCGCCAGTTGGTGTCGGCGCTCGCGGTGGCCTCACGGTCCCGCTGCTCCGCGGGCTTGGCGAAGGCCGCGCGCACGAGCAGCAGCGCAACGACGATCGCGATGGCCATGACCAGCCACGCGAAGCCCTGCGGGCCGAGCAGTCCGCCGTCGCCGACGACGTCCATCGTGAGGTTGCCGTGGAGGAGCACGCCCGCCAGGGCGAGCAGGAGGAGCGCGAGCACGAGCTCGCCGCGTCCGCTCAGCACGGTACGGCGCGGAGCCGCCGCCACCGGGGCGCTCACAGGATCCCCAGGTCGGTCAGCAGGCCGCGCGTGCGGACCTCCTCGCCGGCGATGAACTCGGCGAACTCCTCGGGCCCGCTGAAGCTGTCGTCCCAGCGGTTCCGTTCGATCGCCTGGCCCCACGACTCGGTGCCGACCATCTCCTCGGTGATGGCGAGCAGCTCCGCGCGCTCGGCGTCGGAGATGCCCGGCGGGGCGACGACGCCGCGCCAGTTGACGAGGTCGACCCCGTCGTAGCCCTCCTCCGCCACCGTCGGCGCGTCCACGCCGTCGAGGCGTTCCGGGGCCACGACGGCGAGGGCCCGGAGCCGTCCGCCGTCGATGAGGTCGCGGAAGTCGTTGTAGCCGCTGACGCCGACCGGCACCGTGCCGCTCGCCTCGGACAACAGCGAGAGGGTGAGCTCGCCGCCGCCCGCGTGGGGCGTGTAGTGGAGGTCGGCCGGGTCGAGACCGGCCGCAGCGGCGAGCTGCCCGGCGACGAGGTGGTCCACCGAGCCGGCTGACCCGCCGCCGATCGGGATGGTCGGGTCCTCCTGCCAGTCCGTCACGAAGTCGTCGAGGGTGGCCCAGGGGGAGTCGGTCGGCACGGCGATCACCTCGTAGTCGTCGGCGAGGCGCGCGATCGGGGTGACGTCGGTGAGGCGGGCCGAGCCGCCGCCCATCTCCACGCCGCCGACCATGGCGGCGCCGGTGACCATGAGCGTCGTCGCGTCGCCCTCGAAGCGGACGAGCTGGCCGAGGCCGATCGTCCCGCCGGCGCCTGGCACGTTGACGACCTGGACGTTGCCGACGATGCCGTCGGTGCGGACCGCCTGCTGGTACTCGCGCGCCGCGAGGTCGTAGCCACCGCCCGCCGCCGCCGGAGCGATCATGGTGAGCGCGGAGCGCGCCTGCGCGTCGCCGTCGCCGCCGCGGGCGTCCTGCACGGCGAAGAACCCGGTGGTGACGGCCAGCGTGAGGCCGATCCCGGCCCCGAGCAGGCCGCGGTCGCCGATCACCGCTTCACCTTGACGGCGAGCACGTCGCAGTCGGCCGCGAGGACGATGCGCTGTGCAGTGCTGCCCATGAGCAGCTTGCCGACCGGCGAGCGGTGCCGGATGCCCACGACGAGCAGCTCGGCGGCGTGCTCCCGGGCGGCCTCGAGCACGGCGTCGGCGGCGTCGGACGCCAGCACGCGCTCGATCCGGGCTGCGACGCCGAGGCCGGACGCCTCGGTCACGTAGCCCGCGAGCGTCGCGTCGGCAGCGTGCTTCGGGTCGGCGAGCGCGTCGTTCGACGACACGTTGAGGACCACGAGGTCGGTGCCCCGCATCCGGGCCTGCTCGAGCGCGGAGCGGAAGGCGGCGTCGGCGGACGGGGCGGGGGAGTGGGCGAGGACGACGGTCATCGTTCTCCTTGGTCGGGTGCGGCTGACCGTGTCGACGCTCACAGGTGACGTGTCCGCCGTCACCCTTGGCGACGTATCGGACGAAAGGGAACTTGTGGTCACGCCCCGCGACGCGTCGTGGCCCCAGCGCAGCGAGAAGTGCTGCGCTGGGGCCACGTCAGGGGGTGGGTCAGGCGGGCTTCACCGCCAGCACCGGCACGTCGGCGCCGAGCAGCACGCGCTGGGCGACCGAGCCGAGCACGAGCTTGCCGACGGGGGAGCGGCGCCGCAGACCGACGACGATCACCGTCGCGCCGGCCTTCTCGGCCGCCTCCAGCACGGCCTCGGCGACGTCCGGTGCCATGACGCGGTGCACCTCGTGGTCGATGCCCGACGCCGCCAGGTCCCGCTCGAGCGCGGTGACCTCGCCGTCGTCGGCGAACCGCTGGTCGACGAGCGCGTCCCCGCGCGTGGCGTTGACCGCCACGATCCGCGCCGAGCGGCGCCGGGCCTCGACGATGCCGTGCTCCAGCGCGGCGTGGCCGAAGTCGTCGGGCGTGTAGGCGATGAGCACGGTCTCGGACGTCATCGGACGCTCTCCTTCTCGACGGTCTCGTCGGCGGCGGGGGCCTTGACCGCGGCCTCGGTGGGGGTACGGCGCGGGCGCACCCGGGCGAGCACGAGGGGCACCGCGACGAGCAGCACGATCACGGCGTAGACCACGACCGCCAGGGGCTCGTCGACGAGCCCGGCGGGGTCGCCGCCGGAGATCGCCAGCGCCTCGCGCATCTTGGTCTCCATCAGCGGTCCGAGGATCACGCCGAGGATGAGGGGCAGCACCGGCAGCCCGAACCGTCGCATCGCCAGGCCGAGCAGGCCGAAGACGAGCAGCAGGAACAGGTCGAACGGCTGCTGGTTCGCCGTGTAGGCGCCCAGCGAGGCGAAGAACAGGATGCCCGCGTAGAGGTAGGGGCGCGGGATCCGGAGCAGCTTCGCCCACAGCGGCGCGAGCGGCAGGTTGAGCACGAGCAGCAGCGTGTTGCCGATGAGCAGGCTGGCGAGCAGCGTCCACACGAGGTCGGGGTGCTCCGTCATGAGCTGCGGGCCGGGCTGGATGCCGTAGCCCTGCAGCGCCGCCAGCATGATCGTCGCGGTCGCGGTGACCGGCAGACCGAGCGCCAGCAGCGGCACGAACGTGCCCGCGGCCGAGGCGTTGTTGGCGGCCTCCGGTCCGGCGACGCCCTCGATGGCGCCGCTGCCGAACTCGTGGCCCTTCTTCGCGAGGCGCTTCTCCAGCACGTACGAGAGGAAGGTGGGCGTCTCCGCGCCACCCGCCGGCACGGCGCCGAACGGGAAGCCGAGGGCGGTGCCGCGCAGCCACGGCTTCCAGGAGCGGCCCCAGTCGTCGCGGCCCATCCAGGGACGACCCACGGGGATCACCGAGAGGGGACGGCGGCGCAGGTGGGCGGCGACCCAGAGGGCCTCGCCGAGGGCGAAGATGCCGACCGCGACGACGACGATGTCGAGCCGGTCCGCCAGCAGCGGCTGGTCGAAGGACAGGCGCGGCTGGCCCGTGTTCATGTCGAGGCCGACGAGCCCGATCGTCAGGCCGATGAAGAGGGCGATGAAGCCGCGCAGCCGCGAGGAGCCGAGGACGCTGGTGACGAGCACCATCGCCATGAGCATGATCGCCAGGTAGGACGGGGCGCCGATCTTCACGGCCACCCCGGCGAGCGCGGGGGCGAAGAACACGACCAGCATCGTGCCGATCGTGCCGGCGATGAAGGAGCCGATGGCGGCGGTCGCGAGCGCCTGCGCGGCCCGTCCCTTCTTCGCCATCTTGTTGCCCTCGAGCGCCGTCATCACCGAGGCGGACTCACCGGGGGTGTTGAGCAGGATCGAGGTGGTGGAGCCGCCGTACATGCCGCCGTAGTAGATGCCGGCGAACATGATGAAGGCCTGGGTCGGCTCGAGGCCGAAGGTGACGGGGAGCAGCAGGGCGACCGCCATGGCGGGGCCGATGCCGGGGAGCACACCGACGAACGTGCCGAGCAGCACGCCGATCGCGGCCCACATGAGGTTCTCGGGCGTGATGGCCGTGGCGAGGCCGTCCGCGAGGAGTGACAGGGAGTCCATGACGCGCCTTTCAGAGGATCCCGTCGAGGACACCCGGCGTGAGCGGGATGCCGAGACCGACGTAGAAGCCGTACCAGCTGCCGACCGCGAGGACGGCGCCGATGAGGAGGTCGCGCACGTAGGTGCGCGAGCCGAGCGACCAGGTGGCGCCGGCGAAGAGGATCGCGCCCGAGATGGCCCAGCCGAGCCAGTCGACGGTCGCGATGGTGAGCACGAGCACGCCGACGAGCTTCGCGACGGTCAGCCAGTCGGAGCGCTGCGAGAGGTCAACGTCCTCGCCGTCCTCCGGGGACGGTACGTCGCCGCGCAGGGCCGCGAGGCCGAGCAGGACCCCGAGGCCGGCGAGCACCGAACCGATGACGTACGGGAACGCCTTGGGCCCGACGGGGTCGGCGAACCCGACGACGAGGGTGGAGGCGTCGTACACGGTGTAGGCGCCGACGACGACGAGCGCCGCGGCCAGGCCGAGCTGCGCGAGGTCGCGCTCGCGCTCGGGAGCGGGCGGAGGGGTGCCCTCGACCGCGGGGGCGGTGGGGGCGGCCGGTCGGGCCGGCTCGGTGGGGGTGGTGGTCATCGCGGGCTCGTTCCTCCGAGGGCGTCAGCAGGGGAGTGCGGGGTGGGGGTCACGACAGGTTCAGCCCGAGCTCGTCGAGGGTGTCGGCCACGCGGGCGTCCTCCTCGACCAGGAACTCCTCGAACTCGTCGCCGGTCTGCAGCGCGTCGATCCAGCCGTTGTCGGCCATCGCCTGCTGCCACTCGTCGGTCCCGTGCATCTCGACGACGAGCTCGATGAGGCGGTCGCGGGCCTCGTCCGAGATGCCGGGCGGGGCGAGCACGCCGCGCCAGTTGTTGAAGACGAGGTCGACGCCGGACTCGCTCACGGTCGGCACGTCGGAGAGGACGTCGTTGGCGAGACGCTCCTCGCCGGAGACGGCCAGCGCGCGCAGGTCGCCCGAGGCGATCTGGCCCTCGAACTCGCCGAGGCCCGAGAACCCGACCTGGATCTTGTCGCCCAGCAGGGCGGAGGTCAGGGGGCCGCCGCCGTCGTAGACGACGTAGCGGACGTCCTTGGGGTCGATCCCCGCCGCCTGGGCCAGCAGCATCGGGAAGAGGTGGTCGGGACCGCCGACGGACGAGCCGCCGCCGACCACGATCGAACCGGGGTCCGCGCGCCAGGCCTCGATGAAGTCGTCGAAGGTCGCGTAGGGCGAGCTCGCGGGAACGAGCACGCCCTCCTGGTCCTCGATCAGCTTGGCGATGGGCGTCGCGTCCTGGGGGCGGACGTCGTTGCCGTTGGAGTAGAGCGAACCGACGACGCCGAGACCCATGTACATCATCAGGTGCTCGTCGCCCTCGGCGTTCATGAGCCGGGACATGGCCACGGAGCCGCCCGCACCGATGATGTTGTTGATCTCGAAGTCGCCCTCGGTGAGGGTGTTGCGCTCCATGGCCGCCACGGCGGCCCGCCCGGTCTGGTCGTAACCTCCACCGGGGCTGTTCGGGATGTAGACCGTGTAGTCGTCCCCGGAGCCACCGCGGGTGACCCCGCAGGCGCTCGCCAGCGCCGCGACCATCACGCCGGCGACGGTCGCGCCGGTGATGCGGGTGAGCCGCGACGTACGGGAGAATGGCTGCTTCATGTGGTGATCGTCACCCCGCTTGTGGTCGGCGTCACGCTTAGGCGCGTAACGGAGGTTTCGGAACTTGTGGTCACCCGCGGCCGGTGCGCGCCGGCCCCGTCTCACCCTCGCGGGGCAGTTCCTCGTGCTGCAGCTCAGCGTGCTCGTGATGGTGCTGGGGGTCGCGGGGTTCGTGACGCTGCAGCAGACCGAGACCTCGTTCCGCGACGAGCGCGGCAGCCGCCTGCGGCAGGCCGCCGAGAGCCTCGCCAACACGGCGGTCGTGCGTGACGAGCTGCAACGCCGGTACCCGGCGACGGAGGCGCTCGCGTCCTACGCCACGGAGGTGCAGAACCGCCTCGGGGCCGACGCGGTCTACCTGACCGACGCGGACGGCCGGCAGGTCATCGGGCCCGACCCGACGCTCGTGGACGAGCGGATCGACCTCGGCGACGGCTCGATCCTCCGGGGCCGGGTCTGGACGGGGGACGTCGACGAGCGCGACCGGCACTCCCTCGCGGCGCTCGTGCCGGTGCTCGGGGACGACGGCGCGCTCGTCGGCATCGTCATGGTGGCGGAGACCTATCCCTCGTGGTCCGAGCTCGTCGAGCGCTCCGTGCCCGACCTCCTCGTGTTCCTCGGCCTCGGCCTCGCCCTCGGCGGGGTCGGCTCGTTCGTGCTGTCGCGGCTGATCAAGCGGCGTACCCGCGGGATGGAGCCCGCCGAGATCTCCGCCCTCGCCGACCAGCGGGAGGCGCTCCTGCACTCGCTCCGCGAGGGCCTGGTGGGGGTCGCCGCCGACGGCCGGGTGACCGTCGTCAACGACACCGCCCGTGCGCTGCTGGGGCTGGCGGAGGTCGGTCCCGACGACCGGCTCGCCGACCTCGACCTGCCGCCCGAGGTGGCCGAGCTGCTCACCGCGGACGAGCCCGAGGACGAGGTCGTCGACGCCCTGCTCGTGGTCGGCGGGCGCGTGCTCGTCGTCAACCGCCGGCGCGTGCGCGGGCCCGGCGCGACCGGTGGGGTGGTCGTCACGCTCCGCGACCACACCGAGCTCCTCGCGCTCCGCAGCGAGCTGCGCGAGCGCGAGTCGGTGACGGAGACGCTCCGCGCGCAGACGCACGAGTTCTCCAACCGGCTCCACACGATCTCGGGCCTGCTGCAGCTGGAGGAGTACGACGAGGCCTCGGCCGCGATCGGCACCATCGTGCGGCGCCAGGCGGAGATCAGCGACGGCGTGCGCGCCCGGGTCGAGGACCCCCAGGTCGCCGCGCTCCTCGTCGCGAAGGTGAGCGTCGCGGCCGAGCGCGGGCTGCCCATCGAGGTGGTCGACACCGACGGCGCCGGCCCCCTGCCCCGCCTCGACCCCGACCTCGCCGCCGACGTCGCCACGGTCCTGGGCAACCTCGTCGACAACGCCGTCGACGCCGTCGTCGCAGCGCGCGCGACCGACGCGGCGTCCCGCCGGGAGGACGTCGTCGAGGTGCGGCTCCGGTACGACGCGGGAGCGGCCTGGGTCGAGGTCGGCGACACCGGCGCGGGGATCGCCCCGGCGGACCACGCGCGGATCTTCGACCGGGGGTGGTCCACCAAGCCCGGCGGGATCGGCGGACGGGGCATCGGCCTCGCGCTCGTGCGCCAGGTCTGCCAGCGTCGGGGCGGGGAGGTGTCGGTCGGGTCGCGTCCGGGGGGTGGTGCGGTGTTCACTGCTCGCATGCCCGGCCGCCCGCACCCCGACGTCGAGGACGGCGCCCGTGCCTGACCGCCCCGACAACGGCCCGGACCTGCGGGTGCTCGTCGTCGACGACGACTTCATGGTCGCCTCCATCCACACCCGCTTCGTCGAGCGCGCCCCCGGCTTCACCCCGGTCGGTGTCGCCGCCACCGCGCGGGCCGCGCTCGAGGAGATCGACCGGCTGCAGCCCGACCTCGTGCTGCTCGACGTGCACCTGCCCGACGCCTCCGGCATCGACGTGCTGCGCCGCCTCCGCGGCGCGGGCAACGAGGTCGGCGTCATCATGGTGACCGCGGCGCGCGAGGCCGAGACCGTCCGGGCGGCGGCCGCGGCCGGTGCGGCGCACTACCTCGTCAAGCCGTTCGAGCGCAGCGACCTCGAGGCGCGGTTGGAGGGCTTCCGCCGCAGCCGCGCCGCGCTCGCGGCGATCGACACCGACGAGGCGTCGGCCGCGCGCGCGACGCAGGACGCCATCGATGCCGTCTTCGCCCCTGCCCCCGGCGCCCGGGTCGCCCTGCCGAAGGGGCTCTCCGTCGAGACCGCCGGTGCCGTGGCGTCGGCCCTCGCCGGCGGCGAGGAGCTGTCCGCCAGCGACGTCGCCGACCGGATCGGCGTCTCCCGCGTCAGCGCCCGGCGCTACCTCGAGCACTTCGTCGAGACGGGCCGGCTCACGGCGCGGTTGCAGTACGGCGGCACGGGCCGCCCCGTGCGGCTCTACCGGCGCGAGGACTGAGCCACTCGAAGCGGACTGGCCTGGTCCGCTGAGACGTGTTCCGCCAATGCGCGCGCGCCCCGGCGCTCCCGCGGCTAGCGTCCTCGGCCGGGTCCGGAGTGCTCTGCTCCGGACCCTCGTCACGTCAGGGAACGAGGATCTCCATGCGCACCACCACGAGGCTCGGGGCCGTCGCCGCCACCGCGGCCGGCACGCTCCTGCTCAGCGGTCTCGGCGCCGTCGCGCCGGCCCAGGCCGCCGCCGGGCTCATGATCGACACGATCACCTACGCCCCGGCGTACGCGGAGTCGCCGTCCCCGTACGTGCCGCTGAACTGCGGCGTGGAGATCGACTTCACGGACCCCACGCGCGGCTACGACTACGACGTCGAGATCTCTCCCGAGGTGGACGTGGACGTCTACCTGGAGGCGGACTACGACGGCGGCTTCTTCTACGTGGACTGTGGTGACGCCGACAGCGGGTTCCAGAACGGCGTCACGTACGCGTTCACGGTGGTGGAGTACAACGACCGCGGTCGGATCACGGAGACCGCTTCGCAGTCGTTCACGTTCAACGAGGTCGGCGCTCCGGTCGACGCGTGGGTCGAGAGCGGCGGCCAGCGGGTCGAGGGAGGGACGCTGCCGACGGGTCTCGTCGACCTCCGCTTCGAGGGCGAGTTCGAGCCCGGCACGTCCTTCCTCACGCTGGTGCGGTACTCGCCCACGACGAACTTCGGCGCTGCGGACGAGGCACGGAACCCGGTTGCCAGCCGCTACGTGAGCAGCGGATCCATGCCGGCCACTCAGCTCTCGGTGCCGCACAACCTGGGTGGCGGCTACGTCTGGATCTCGGTGCGTGCACAGCGGGCAGGACGTGCGCCCGTCGTCTTCGCGTGGGAGCCCTTCCGCGCGATCACCCCGCCGGCGACGCAGCCCGTCCCGGCCAGTTTCGTGCATCATGCCGGGCAGAAGTCTGGACCGGCGACGGCCGGTTACGGAGCAGCGGTCACCCGCGTCAACTTCACCGAGACGGGCGAGAGCAACGGGGCGCGCCCTCACTACCAGTGGTTCCTCGACGGGAAGAAGATCCCGGGCGCCACGACCGACACCTACGTCCCGCCGGTCTCGACCGTCGGTCGCCGGCTGACCCTCGGTCTCCAGATCACCGCCCCCGGCTACCTGCCGCGGAACGGTTCGTTCGACTTCGGCGTGGTCGGGCAGCGCTCGGTCCCGGCCGGGTGGGTCAAGGCGCCGGCGACGAAGTCCGGTACGGCGCGGGTCGGCAGCACCGTCGCGGTGTCGGGTCCGGCCCTCACGCCGACCGCGGTCTCCTCGGGCGCGAAGACCTACTACCAGTGGTTCCTCGACGGCAAGAAGATCCCCGGGGCGACCTCGCGGACCTACAAGGTCCCGGCGGCGGCCAAGGGAAAGACCCTCACGGTGGGGATCGCCGTGACCAAGACGGCGTGGAAGCCCCTCAACCAGACGGTGGGCTTCGGTCGGGTCGGCTGAGCCAGGGCAGGGGGTCGTCGCTCACGGCAACGTGAACGACGACCCCGGCTGCGTCACGAGCACGAAGTCGACGGTGGTGCGCAGCGTGAAGCCGAGGTGCTCGTATAGCCCGACCGCCCGGGCGTTCGCGGCGACGGTGTGCAGCATCGGCCGCTCGCCCCGCTCCGTGATGCCGGCGGCGACGGCGGCGACGAGGCCCGCGGCGTACCCGCGTCCCTGCCACGCCGGGTCCGTGCAGACCGCGCTGATCTCCGTCCAGCCGGCGGGGTGCATGCGTTCGCCCGCCAAGGCGACGAGCGCGCCGTCGGGGGAGTGGACACCCAGGTAGGTGCCCAGCGTGGCCGTGCGCGGGAAGAACGGTCCGGGCCGGGTGCGACGGGTGAGGTCGAGCATCGCCGCCACGTCCGCCGGGTCGTCGGCGTGGAGCCGACGGAGGCCCGGGAGGTCGCGGCCTCCGGCCGGCGGACGCTCGGCGACCATCTGCACGCCCGGCACGCTCTCGACCAGTCGCCACCCCTCGGGCACGGTGACGTGCGGCGCGGTGACGACCGCCGCGTCGTCCGGGCCGAGGAGGTCGCGGAGGTCGGCCCAGCACGCGGGGTCCGCGGGGTCGGCGAGCCCCGCGAAGGGGGCGACGTCGGCCGCGTACCGCCGCGCTGAGCCGGCGCCGACGGCGCGGTCGGCGTGCGGGCCGGTGAGGGCGGACCAGGCGACGTTGTCGAGCACGGGTCGAGGGTAGGGGTCATCCCATCGGGCGACGGCCCCGCGCGTCCGTTGTGGCGGGCCCGCGCAGTCCCTAGGGTGCTGCAATGAGGATCTCGGGCGTCCGGTTCGGTAGTCGTCGCATCGTCTCGTCCGTCGCGCGGGGCGCCACCGGGGCGGTGGTGGGCGTCTCCCTCGCCGCCTTCGTGCTCGGCTCCGCGCCGACGTACGCCGCCACGCCCGTCGTGACCGCTGCCGCGGCTCCCGCCGCCCCGGCCGCGGAGCCCACGGGCGAGCCGGCCGACGAGCCCACGGGCGAGCCGTCGGCCACGACGACGTCCGAGCCGACCGGCGAGCCGTCGGCGCCCCCGAGCACGCCGACGAGCCCGAGCACGCCGACGAGCCCGAGCACGCCGACGACCCCGCCGACGACGCCGGACGCGGACCCCGACGCCGAGCCGACCGCGGACACGATCGCCACCTCGATCGCGGTGGCCGGACCCGCGTCGTACCGGGGGGAGTTCGTCGACGTCCGGATCGCGGTGACCGACGCGAACGGCCAGCCGGTCGCGGGCGTGCCGCTCACGGCGCAGCGCTACGGCTACAAGACCTGGATGCCCCTGCCCGACCTCGTCACCGGCAGCGACGGCACCGCCTACGCCACGATCCAGATGTCGAAGTGGCGCATCGACAACCGGGTGCGCGTCCAGTTCGCCGGCAACGCCACCTACGGCGCGTCGACCGGTGAGGGTGCCGTGACGATGAAGATGCGGGAGGCGGTCGTCTACCTCGAGGTGAAGGGCAGCTCGGTCCGTGACGAGCACCCCTACCGCCTGTGGATGGCCGTCACCGACGAGGTGGGCAACGTCGTGACCGGCAAGCTCGAGGTGCAGGTCGACGACGGCTCCGGCACGAAGGTCCTCACCCGGGTCTCCCTCGACGCGCAGGGCAAGGCGCGGCTCGACGTCTACCCGCGCAAGGGCTCGAAGTACCGCGCGATCTTCCGCACCGAGGAGTGGATCTACCAGGGCACCAGCCCGAGCCGCTACGTGAGCGTGCTGCCCTACACGAACCCGGTCGCGCTGCCCGCGGGCGCGCCCAAGCCGTCGGTCGACACCCGCGCGCTCACGCCCGCGCGGGCGACCGTGGCGGGCGCGTTCCCGCAGGTGCTGACCATCCCGAACCACATCTGGAACCACATGGTGGGGCGCAGCTGGCGCAGCGGCTGCCCGGTCGGTCGCGCCGATCTCCGCCTCGTGCGGGTCAACTACATCGGCTTCGACGGCTTCCGCTACCGCGGCGAGATGGTCGTCCACAAGTCGGTCGCGACGCGCACGGCGAACGCGTTCGCGGCGATGCACAACTCCGGGATCCCGATCCGCCTGATGATCCGCGTCGACTGGTTCGGCTACAGCTCGACGGTCCGCGGCGCCGACGACTACCGGTCGATGGCCGCCGACAACACCTCGGCGTTCAACTGCCGCGACGTGGTCGGAAAGCCGGGCACGCGCTCCCCGCACTCCTACGGGCGCTCGATCGACATCAACCCGTGGGAGAACCCCTACCACTCGGCCCGCGGCGTCGTGCCCAACACGTGGTGGGTCAGCCGGTCGCACCCGCAGGTCGCGTGGCGCAGCTCCGGCCACACGGTGGTGAAGCTGCTGGCGCGCTACGGCATCCGCTGGACCTACGGGCTCAGCGACAAGCACCACTTCGACGCGTGAGCGACTGCGTCTTCTGCGGCATCGTCGCCGGCACGACCGAGGCCGACGTGGTGCACGCCGACGACGCGCTCGTCGCCTTCCTCGACCAGCGGCCGGTGTTCAAGGGCCACGTGCTGCTGGTGCCACGCACCCACGTCGTGACGCTCGACGAGCTGCCGAGCGACCTGCGCGACCCGTTCCTCGCGACCGCGCAGCGTCTCTGCCGGGCGGTCGTCGCGGGACTGGGCGCCCAGGGCTCGTTCGTGGCCGTCAACAACACGGTCAGCCAGTCGGTCCCGCACCTGCACCTCCACGTCGTCCCGCGCACCAGGGGCGACGGTCTGCGGGGCTTCTTCTGGCCCCGCACGAAGTACGCCGCGGGCGAGCGCGCGGCGTACGCCGAACGTCTCCGCGTGGCCCTCGCCGACGACCGTCCGAGCGATCGGTAGGGTGTGCCGCATGGGTCGATTCGACGGACGAGTAGCAGTCATCACGGGCGCGGCGCGAGGCATCGGCTTCGGCACCGCCCAGCGGTTCGCGAGCGAGGGCGCCTCCGTGGCGATCCTCGACCTCGACGAGGCCTCGGCGGCGGACGCCGCGGGCCGCCTCGAGCTCGCCGACGGCGCGAAGGCGATCGGCATCGGCGCCGACGTGAGCGACAAGGCGTCGGTGGACGCCGCCGTCGAGCGCGTCGTCACCGAGCTGGGCGGGATCCACATCCTGGTCAACAACGCGGGCGTCACGCGCGACAACCTGCTCCACAAGATGACCGAGGCCGACTGGGACATCGTCATGGGCGTGCACCTCAAGGGCGCGTTCCTCATGACGCAGGCGGCGCAGAAGCACTTCACCGAGCAGAAGTACGGCAAGGTCGTCTGCCTCTCCAGCGTCTCCGCGCTCGGCAACCGCGGCCAGGCCAACTACTCCGCGGCCAAGATGGGCGTGCAGGGATTCGTGCGCACCCTCGGCATCGAGCTGGGCCGCTTCGGCATCAACGTCAACGCGGTGGCCCCCGGCTTCATCGCCACCGAGATGACCGACGCGACGGCCGCCCGCGTGAAGATGAGCGTCGAGGACTTCCGGGCCGCCGCGGCGGAGCACAACCCCGTCAAGCGGGTCGGCTTCCCGGAGGACATCGCCGCGGCGGTGGCCTTCCTCGCCAGCGACGAGGCGTCCTACATCACCGGCCAGACGCTGTACGTCGACGGCGGCTCGACGCTCGTCTGACCCGTTCGGTCCCGCCCGACCGGCGCCCTCGTCCCGCGCGCCTCCACCGCCCCGCCCCCGCGCATCGGCAGACTCCGCCGATGACCGGACGGTGAGGAGCGGGCGGATGCGTGGGACGAGGGCGGGTCGGGTGCGGACGGGGTTCGCAGCGGCCGCGGTGACGGGACTGCTGCTGGGTGGGTGCTCGTCGGAGTTCGACTCCGCGGCGCCCGAGACCGAGGAACCCGCGGCGAGCGCGACGACGTCCGCCGCGGCCACGACGTGGCCCTACCTCGGCACCCCGCTGGCCGGCGGCGACGCCGCGCGGCCGGTGCTGGTGGTCAAGATCGACAACACCTCCCGTGCGGCGCCCCAGGAGGGGCTCGGCCAGGCGGACCTCGTCGTCGAGGAGCTCGTCGAGGGCGGCTCCACGCGGCTCGCGGCCTTCTTCCAGTCGGCCTACCCCGACGAGGTCGGGCCCGTCCGCTCGATGCGGGCCACCGACATCGGCATCGTCCCGTCGGACGGCAGCACCACCATCGTCACCAGCGGCGCCGCGCAGCGCACGATCGCGCGCATCGACGAGGCGGGCATCCCGTTCGTGGAGGAGGGCGCGCCGGGCTTCTCCCGCGCCGCGGACCGCTCCGTGCCCTACAACCTGTTCGCCGACCTCACCGCGATCGAGCCGACGGTCACCGCCGACGGGGACCGGCCGGCCGACTACCTCGCCTGGGGCGAGAGCGACGCGTACGCCGCGGGCACGCCCGCCACGGAGTTCGACGTGCGCTTCTCGCCCGACCACACCACGTCCTGGGAGCTCGACGGGGAGCAGTACGTCGTCGACGACGCGTTCAGCGCGGACGGGGACGGGTTCAGCGCCGACACGGTGCTGGCGCTCGAGGTCGACGTCGTCGACGCGGGCTACCTCGACCCGGCCGGCAACCCGGTGCCCGAGTCGGTGTTCGAGGGCAGCGGCTCCGCGACGGTCTTCCACGGGGGCCGTGCCGTCGCCGCCACCTGGACCAAGGCGTCCCCGTCCGACGCGGTGGAGCTGACGACGGCCGACGGGGCCGTGCTCACCGTGCCGCCGGGACGCACGTGGATCGAGCTGGTGCCGAGCGACACGGGGAGCGTCGAGATCGGCTGAGGGACCGGGCTCAGTCGCGCAGCTCGTCCTCGTCGGCGCTCGAGGCACTCGTGGCGGTCGCGGGCTCGGCCAGCTCGTCCGCCGTCGGCAGGGCCACGCCCGCCTCGCGGAGGAGCTGCATGCCGCTGATGAGGTAGCCGAAGGCGATCTCCACCCGGCGGCTGGCGTCGGTGGGCTCGTCGCTCTCCGCGACGACCTCGCCGGCGGCGGCGAGCGCCCCGAACAGGATGCGGCTGAAGGTGGACACGAGGCCGGCGTCGACCGGGCGGTCGCGGTCCACGAGGAGCTGGCCCACGAGGTCGTGCACGACGGCGAGGCTGGAGCGCTCCTCCTGCTCGCGCACCCCCTCGGGGCCGAGCACCGCCGGGGCCTCCTGCACGACGACGCGGCGGTAGCCCGGCTGCTGCACCACGTCGACGAAGGCGCGGAGCCCGGCGACGGCCTTGTCCCAGGGGTCGCGGTGCGCCTTCATCGCCGCCTGGATCACGCGGACGGCCTCGCCCTCCACGCGCTCGAAGACCGCCTCGAAGAGCGCGCGCTTGCCGTTGAAGTGGTGGTAGAGCGCGCCCTTGGTGACCTCGGCGCCCGCCACGATCGCGTCGAGGGAGGTGCCCGTGTAGCCGTCCTCGGTGAAGAGCCGCTCCGCGACGTCCACGAGCGCGCGCTTGGTCGCCGCGGAGAACTGGGCGCGCCGACCGGCCCCGGGCACGGAGGGCAGCCCGCCCCGCAGGAGCTTGGAGGCGGCGGTCGCTTTCGAGGACGGCTTCGGCATCGCCGCCCAGCATAGGGACGCCGCACGACGAGGTGGCGCTCGCCACGTGGGGGAGGTCACGGGTTTCCCGCCTTCGGTCTGGGCAACCGGTTCCGCATACTCGGAGTACGTACCGTGAGTACGTACCGAGGGTATGGACCACGGACGGGATCGACCCAGCGAAGGAGAGCACCGATGACCTGGACGACGTACCACCGTCGCGGCGAGGTTCTGCACAACGTGATCGCGGCCGCGAACGCGCGCGGGGACGGGCTGCTCCCCACCGACGTCGAGGGCGTGGCCGCGGTCTTCCGCGACGAGCTCGACCTGCTCGGCGCCCTCCAGCTGCGCTGGCACACCCGCCTGTCCGGCCGCATCGACGGGGTGCTGGGTCGGCAGCCGCTCGACCTCGAGGCCGCCGTCGTCGACGCCTGGGTCGCGACCGCCGGTCAGATGCCGGGTGTCCGCGCCGTCCTCGACCGCGCGCTCGCCGACGGCGTGGGCCCCGAGGCCGACCGCCTGCTCGGCAACGCCGTGGCGAAGGAGCGCATGATGCTGGCCGCGATGGCCGGTCGCTCGAGCTACGACGACGAGGCTGCCGTGGCAGTGGGTGCCAGCATCGAGGACCGTGCGCGCGCGGCGTGGGCGGTCTCCCCGCCCGCCGCCGGCACCGCCTCCACGACCACCGCGGCGCGCTCGACCACCCTGATCGACCGCCTCCGGTCGGCCCTCGCCTCCTGAGCCGGTCGAGCTCCCGCCGGGGCGCGGGGCATCATGGACCCATGGTCCCGCTCCACTCCGGCATGCTCCTGGTCGCCGCCCCGGAGCTGCAGGAGCCCAACTTCGAGCAGTCCGTCGTGCTGCTCCTCGACGCCGACGACGACGGCGCGCTGGGCGTGATCCTCAACCGGCCGTCCCCGGTGCTCGTCGCCGACGTGCTCGAGGGGTGGCGCGACCTGGCGGTCGAGCCGGACGTGCTCTTCCAGGGCGGCCCCGTCTCGGTGGACGGCGCTCTCGCCCTCGCCCGCCCGGCTGATCCCGGCGCGCCGCCCGTCGGCTTCCGCGAGGTCGTCGACGGCCTCGGCGTGCTCGACCTCGACACTCCGGTGGAGCTCGTCGCCGACGGTCTCGCCGGCCTGCGGATCTTCGTCGGCTACGCCGGTTGGGGGCCCGGCCAGCTGGAGGACGAGGTGGCCGAGGGCAGCTGGTACGTGGTGCCCGGACACATCGGGGACGTCTTCGCGCTCGACCCCGCGGAGCTCCGCCGGGACGTGCTGCGGCGCCAGCCGGGCTCGCTCGCCTGGGCCTCCACGCGCCCCGTGGACCCCTCCCAGAACTGATCCGGCCGGGCGGCCCGGGGCCGCCGACCGGAGCCCGCCGACGAATCGCGGGTGTCGGCGGGGCGCCGTAGACTCGTCGATCGTGAGCACGCGCATCGGATTCTCTCCCGACACGAGTGGCGGCACGAGCGTCATCGAGGACCGGCGGACGGTCCCGACCGACGAGGGTGACCACGAGCGCTTCAGCCACTACGTGCCGAAGGACAAGCTCACCGAGGCGATGGTCATGGGAACGCCCGTGATCGCGCTGTGCGGCAAGGTGTGGGTGCCGAGCCGTGCCCCGGAGAAGTACCCCGTGTGCCCGGACTGCAAGGAGATCTGGGAGTCCATGGGGGACGACGCCGGCTCGGGCGACAAGGCGTGACGCGGCCCCCCGCGCCGACCGGGGCCGAGCAGCCCACCACCGTCGACCTCTCGCCCGCGTGGCCCGACCGCGCGGCGTGGGGCACGGCGACGTCGCTCCGCGCCTGGCAGCAGGCTGCCATGCGGCAGTACCTCGAGCAGGCGCCCAAGGACTTCCTCGTCGTCGCCACCCCCGGCGCCGGCAAGACGACCTTCGCCCTGTCGGTCGCCAAGGAGCTCCTCGACCGCCGCATCATCGACCGCCTGACGATCGTCGCGCCCACCGAGCACCTCAAGGTGCAGTGGGCCGCCGCCGCCGCGAAGGTCGGGATCCCGGTCGACCCCACGTACGCCGCGGGCCAGGGCCGCACGTCGAAGGAGTACGTGGGCATCGCCGTGACGTACGCCGGGGTGTCGGTCAACCCGCTCGCGATGCGGATCCGCACCGAGCGGTTCCGCACGATGGTCATCCTCGACGAGATCCACCACGCGGGTGACGCCAAGTCGTGGGGCGAGGGCGTGCTCGAGGCCTTCGGTCCGGCCTCGCGGCGGCTGGCCCTCACCGGCACGCCGTTCCGCTCCGACATCAATCCCATCCCGTTCGTGCGCTACGTCGACGGGCCCGACGGCGTGCCGCGGTCCGCGGCCGACTTCGCCTACGGCTACCAGCACGCGCTCGCCGACCACGTCGTGCGCCCGGTGCTGTTCCTGGCGTACTCGGGCGAGATGCAGTGGCGCACGAAGGCCGGCGACGAGCTGACCGCACGGCTCGGCGAGCCCTTGACCAAGGACATGACGGCGCACGCCCTCCGCACGGCGCTCGACCCCAAGGGGTCGTGGATGCCGTCGGTGCTCGAGGCCGCCGACAAGCGGCTCTCCGAGGTGCGCCGGCACGTGCCCGACGCGGGCGCGCTGGTCATCGCCACGGACCAGGACTCGGCGCGCGCCTACGCCAAGCTGATCAAGGACATCACCGGCGAGTCGGCGACGGTCGTGCTCAGCGACGAGAAGGCGGCGTCGAAGCGGATCACCGAGTTCGCCGAGAGCGACAGCCGCTGGATGGTGGCCGTCCGCATGGTGTCCGAGGGTGTCGACGTGCCCCGCCTGGCCGTCGGCGTCTGGGCGACGACGACGTCCACGCCCCTGTTCTTCGCGCAGGCCGTGGGCCGCTTCGTGCGCGCCCGCAAGCGCGGTGAGACGGCGTCCATCTTCCTGCCGTCGGTGCCGCGCCTGCTGGAGTTCGCCTCGGAGCTGGAGGTCCAGCGCGACCACGTGCTGGGGCGTGCGGTGAAGGACGAGGACGACATCTTCGCCGCCGAGGAGGACCTGCTGGCGCAGGCCAACGCGTCCGAGGCGGCCTCGGACGACCAGCTCGGCAACTTCGAGTCGCTCGGCTCGGCTGCGGTCTTCGACCGCGTGCTGTACGACGGCGGCGAGTTCGGCCACGAGGGCGAGGTCAGCGTCGGGTCGGAGGAGGAGATGGACTTCCTCGGCATCCCGGGCCTCCTCGACGCCGACCAGGTGCGGGACCTCCTGCAGACGCGCCAGAGCGAGCGCGCGCAGAAGAAGCGCGACGCGGCGGCCACCCGGCCGGCGGCGGAGCAGTCCGCCCCCCGCGCCGAGGCGACCGCCCACGAACAGCTGGCGGTGCTGCGTCGCGAGCTGAACGGGCTCGTGGCGGCGTGGAACCACCGCACCGGCCAGCCCCACGGCGTGACCCACGCGGCGCTGCGCAAGGAGTGCGGCGGGCCGCCGGCAGCAGTGGCGACGGCCGAGCAGCTGCGCGCGCGCATCGACAAGATCCGCGACTGGGCGGTCCAGCGTCGTACGTGACGAGGGTCAGGCGTCCGCTGCAGGCCGGGCGCCCGGGCCGATCTCCAGCACCGTCTGCCGGGGGTCGGGCAGGTGGTGGCCCTCCGAGCAGACGGGCACGACGTCGACGCTGCCGCCGCACTCGCGGTGGCGGAACTCGATCGGTGGTCCGGCCTCGTCGGCGAGGTGCCGGTCGCCCCACCGCGTGAGGGCGATCAGCGCCGGCTGCAGGTCGAGGCCCTTGGGGGTCAGGCGGTACTCGTGCCGCACCCGGGAGCCCGGGTCCTGGTAGGGCTCCCGCGTCAGCAGGCCGGCGGCGACGAGGTTGCCGAGGCGGTCGGTCAGCACCTGGCGGGGGATGCCGGTGTGCTGCCGGATGTCCTCGAACCGGCGGACGCCGATGAAGACCTCGCGCAGCACGACGAGGGTCCACCGCTCGCCGAGCACCTGCATGGCGCGGACGAGGGAGCAGTTGTCGGTGGTGTAGTCGAGGACGGCTGGCCGGGGCACGGCGACCATCCTACGGTCTGGGTCTCGTTGACAGACGCAGGTTCCGGTGCTTGCCTGTGTCCATGAACCAGACCCAGCCCGACCTCGCGTCCGCGGACGGTCTCGCCCAGTTGCGGGCGATGGCCGACGGACGCGTCCCGCCGCCGCCCGTGTCGGCCACCCTGGGCATGGAGAACTTCGCCGTACCCGAGGTCGGCCGCGTCACGGTCGAGCTCGTGCCCGACCCCTCGCGCCACGACAACCCGCTCGGCACGGTGCACGGCGGCGTGCTCTCGACCCTTCTCGACACCGTCTGCGGCTGCGCGGTGCACTCGACGCTGGCCGCGGGGGAGACCTACACCTCGCTCGACCTCACCGTGAAGTTCCTGCGCCCCGCCACGGCGGCCTCCGGCGTGCTGCGCGCGGAGGGCACCGTCCTCCAGCGCGGTCGCCGCACCGCCCTCGCCGAGGGACGCCTCACGGACGCGGCGGGGCGCCTCGTCGCCCACGCGACGTCGAGCTGCATGATCTTCGCCTGACCGGGGAACCGGCGCGGCTCCACGGCCGTCCTAGGGTGGTACGACGTTGCCTGACGTCCTCGACCCAGGAGCTGATCTCGGATGTTCCTCCACCGCACCCTCCCGCTCTCCGCCCTCGCCGTCGGCCTGGTGCTCGCGCTCGGCGCCTGTGGCTCGGCGGACGACCCGGCCGAGCCCGACACCACCGACTCGAGCTCGCCGGACACCAGCGGCGGGACTCCCCAGAGCCCGGACCCCTCCGACCCGCCGACCGTCAGCCCGTCGGACGGCGCCGGCGACGCCGACGGGGCCGACGAGGTGCTGGCCGGAGCCGTCGCCGACCTCGCCGAGCGGGAGGGGGTCGCGACCGACGACGTCGTCGTGGTGAGCGACGCCGCGGTCCAGTGGCGCAGCGGCGCGCTCGGCTGCCCCGAGCCGGGCATGACCTACACCCAGGCCATCACGCCCGGCCGGCAGATCGTGCTCGAGGTGGGCGGCGAGACGTTCGCCTACCACGCGGCCACGGACGGGCCCGCGTCGTACTGCGTGAACCCCGAGGAGCCGGCCTCCGAGTAGGTCGGCCCGCCGGGTCGTCCGGCGCGTCCGGCTCAGTCGGCGTCGCCGACGGCGATCGCCGCCGCCTCGCCCTCGCTGTGGCTGGCGGGGGCGCCGTGCAGGGCCCGGTTCACCGTGCGCGCGCCGCCGAGCGCCACGAGCACACCGATGGCCACAGCGGCCGCGCCGAACCAGAACGGGGCGTGCACGTCGACGTGCTCGGCCAGCTTGAGCGCCACGAACGGGCCGACGGCGCCGCCGGTGAACCGCACGAACGAGTACGCCGCGGACGCGACCGGCCGCTCCACCGGGGCCGCGCCCATGACGGCCTCGGTCACCAGCGTGTTGTTGACGCCGAGGAAGGCGCCCGCGAGCACGATGCCGACGGCGACCACGGCCTCCGTCTCCGCGAGGAGCGCCATGACGGCGAGGTCGAGCGCGAACAGCGCGAGGCAGGCGATCATCGCCGGCACGGTGCCGAAGCGGCGCTGGAGCCGCGGTGCCACCACGACGGAGGTGACGGCGAGCAGCACGCCCCACCCGAAGAAGGTCCAGCCGACCTGCATGATGTCGAACGACGGCAGTGCGAACGGTCCGGCGGCCATGAGGGTGAAGAAGCCCAGGTTGTAGAACACCGCGACAAGGGCGAGCAGCAGCAGCGCGGGGTGGCGCAGGGCGCGGAACGGGTCGGCGAGCGACGTGCGGCGACCGGTCGCCGGCGTCGCGGGCAGGAAGACGGCCGTCGCGGCGACGGCGATCGCCATGAGCACCGAGACGCCGAAGAACGGACCGCGCCACGAGATGCCGCCCAGCAGGCCGCCGAGGAGCGGGCCGGAGGCGATGCCCAGGCCGAGCGCCGCCTCGAAGAGGATGATGGCGCTGGCCAGCGAACCCGTCGACGCGCTGACGATGGTCGAGAGCGCGGTCGCGATGAAGAGCGCGTTGCCCAGGCCCCAGCCCGCGCGGAAGCCGATGACGGCGCCCACGGAGCCGGAGGAGCCCGCCAGTGCCGCGAACACGATGATGAGGACGAGTCCGGCGAGCAGGGTGCGCTTCGCGCCGATGCGGCTGGACACCACGCCGGTGACGAGCATGGCGACGCCCATGACGGCCATGTAGCTGGTGAAGAGCAGCGACACCTGGCTCGGCGTCGCCTCGAGCTGGGCGGCGATCTCCTTGAGGATCGGGTCCACGAGGCCGATGCCCATGAAGGCGATGACGCAGGCGAACGCCACGGCCCAGACCGCACGGGGTTGGCGCCAGGGGGACGGGGACCCGTCGGCGGCGCCGTGGGTCGTCGCCGGGGAGGTGGGGGTGGCGAGGTCGGTCATGCGGTTCCTTCCGTGAGGGCGCGGAGCAGGTCGACCGCCCGCGCGAGGTCGTCGGGGGAGTGCCGGCCCGCGGCCAGCAGGCGGTCGCGCACGAGCGCCGCGTTGCGGCGGCGCTGCTCGGCGAGCGACGTGCGGCCGGCGGGTGTGAGCCCGAGCAGCGTCGAGCGGGCGTCGTCGGGGTGCGGCGTGCGGTCCACCCAGCCGCGGTCGACCAGGCCGCGCACGGCCGCGGTGGCGGTCGGTTGCGAGGTGCCGTCGAGCTCCGCGACCCGTCCGACGGTGATCGGTCCGTGGTCGTCGAGCAGGGCGAGCAGCCGCAGCGCGGGGGCGACCTGCGGCGCGCTGCGGCGGACCTGCCGCACGAGCCGTCCGGCGGCGGTCACCAGCTCGCCCGCGAGCCGCGTGAGGTCGGCGTCGGCGGTGGCGTCGGCGTCCGCGTCGGCGGTGGGGTCGAGGTCGGTGTCGGACACTCCGCCCACGCTACATAGTTTGCCTATGCAAGTAAATGCTGCGGATGTGTGACGATGCCGTCATGCCGACGTACGTCGCGTTCCTGCGCGCGATCAACCTGGGGCCCCGCAACAAGTACCCGATGGCCGAGCTGCGGGCCGCGCTCGAGAGCGCGGGGTTCGCCGATGTCGCGACCTACATCCAGACCGGGAACGTGCGGCTCACGACCCCGGCGCGCTCGGTCGCCCGGCTCACGGAGCGGCTCGAGGCCGTGGTCGCCGCCGACCGGGGGTTCCCGCTCGACGTCGTGGTGCTGACCCCGGCCGAGCTGCGGACCGCCGCGGCGGAGGGAGAGGAGCTGCTCGCCCGGGTCGCCGCGGAGGTGGGCGAGGAGCAGGTGCACGGCCAGTACGTCACGTTCCTGCGGGACCTGCCCGCACCGGACGCCGTCGCACGGCTCGACGGCCTCGTCGAGCCGGAGCGGGCGCGGCTCTCCGTCGTCGGCCGCGCGGCCCACCTGACCCTGCTCGAGGGCTACCAGCAGGCGCGGCTCGACAACAACCGGATCGAGAAGGTGCTCGGCGTGCGGGGCACGAACCGCAACCTGACGGTCGTGCGCCGTCTCGCGGCGGACTGGGGCTGAGGGTGCGCCGACGCCTTCTCCACCGCGGGCGATAAATGCCTTGAGGGGGTCGGGGCAGCGGCGTACCGTCCTCTGTACACGGGAAAGGAGGTGGTCCGAAGAATGAGTTCTTTCAGGACGCGTGAGGTGGCTGCCCGCTAGCAGCTCCGCCGTCGGCGTCGAGCCGCTGGCAATCCAAGGGCAGTCACCCGGCCCGCAGGCGCTCCGGACATGTCCGCCGGAGGCGGTGGGTGGAGTCTCGACTCCACGCACCACGCCTGCGGGCCGTTCCCATTTCCGGGGGAGCGAGCGACTACGGTCGCTCCATGTCTCCCCGGCGGCCCATCGCCGAGCTCGTCGGAAGCGACGAGCTGGCCCGCGTGCTCGACCTCCTCGAGCTCGTCACCTCCGAGGCGGACCTCGACGACGCGCTCACCGCGATCGTCGAGACGGCCTGCGACCTGACCGGCGCCGCCTACGGCGTGCTGGCCGTGCTCGACGCCGAGGGCCGCATGCGCGACTTCCACTTCCACGGCCTGGAGGACCACGAGGTCGACGCGATGGGCGACCTGCCCGAGGGGCGCGGCGTGCTCGCCGAGGTCCTCGCGGCGAGCCACCCGATGCGCCTGGAGCGGGTGAGCGGTCGTCCGGAGGCGGAGACGGCGCCGCCGGGCCACCCCGAGATCGATCGGTTCATCGGGGTGCCGATCCGGCACGCCGGGCGGGCGCTGGGCACGCTGTTCCTCGGCGACGGCCCGGGGCCTCGCCCGTTCACCCCCACCGACGAGCACGTGCTCGAGTGGCTGGCCGAGCGCGCCGCCCAGGTGCTCGCTCTCGCCGAGGCGCGCGCCCGCGCGGAGCGTCGCGAGGAGTGGCTGCGCGTGTTCCAGCGCTCCGTCGAGCTGCTGGAGCCCCCGATCGACCGGGGTGTGGCCCTCACGCGCGTCGCGGAGCTGGTCGGGTGGATGTTCCAGGCGCGGGCCGTCGTGCTCGCCCACCTCGTCGACGACCGCATCGAGCTCGTCGCCGAGGACCCCGCGGCCGACCTCCCGGGCAAGCTCGGCGACCTCGAAGCGATGCGCGAGCGGCTGGCGCCCGGCACCGCGGTGCACACCGCGGTCCTGGCGGCCTTCGCCGACCGGCGGGCGCGCGTGTCGCAGACGGGGCGTTCGCTCGTGGTCATCGTGCCCTTCCCCCTGCGGCTGACCGAGCGGCTCGTGATCGGCGTCGTGCTCCGCCGCGACGCGCACCCGCCCGACCAGGCCGAGCTCGAGCTGCTCACCTCCTTCGCCCACCAGGCCACGACCTCGATCGACCGCCTCGAGGGGCTCGCGGAGCGGCAGGAGCTCATGGTGCTCGCCGACCGCGAGCGCATCGCGCGCGACCTCCACGACGTCGTGATCCAGCGCCTCTTCGCGACCGGCCTGCAGCTGCAGGGCCTGCGGCGCCACCTGCCCGAGGGGGAGCAGGCCCGGTTCGACGTCGTCGTGCGCGACCTCGACCAGACCATCCGCGACATCCGCAGCACCATCTTCGAGCTCTCGCGGCTGCGCGGGCGCTCCCTGCGGGCGGAGGTGCGCCAGCTCGTGGCCGAGTACGCCGAGCCGCTCGGCTTCCGCGCCACCGTCGACCTCCAGGGCCCGCTCGACACGACCGTGCCCGACCGGGTCAGCGACTACCTGCTCGCGACGCTGCGCGAGGCGCTGTCCAACGTGGTGCGCCACGCGGCCGCGACCGGGGTGGAGGTCGGTCTCGCCGTGGGAGCTGACGGCGTGGTGCTGCGGGTCGCCGACGACGGGCGCGGGCTCGCCGACCCCGGGGTCGAGAGCGGGCTCGTCAACGTCCGGCGACGGGCGCGGGACCTCGGCGGCGACGTGCGCATCACCGGCGCACCCGGGAAGGGCACCACCCTCGAGTGGGTCGTGCCCCTCCCGGACTGACGCTGGGCTCAGCCCAGCGGGTCGACCTCGGCGTGGTCCCCGACCGTGGCGGCGAGGCGGGCCAGGTGGTGGCGGGCGTCGCCCAGCAGGTGGTCGAGCGTCGTGAGGTGGGCGGTGTAGCTGCCCACGCTGTACTCCGCCGTCATGCCGATGCCGCCGTGCAGCTGGATGGCCTCCTGGCCGACCAGCCGGCCTGCCTTCGAGGCCTGTGCCCACGCCCGGGTGGCGGCGGTGGTGCGCTCCTCGGCCGACGTGTCGGGGTCGGCGTGCACCATGGCGGCCCACAGCGCGAGGCTGCGGGCGAGCTCCACCGCGACGTACAGGTCGGCCGCCCGGAACGTCAGCGCCTGGAAGCGCTTGAGCGGCACGCCGAACTGCTCGCGGCTGTTCAGGTACCCCGCCGTCGTCTCGAGCGCGACCTGCATCGCGCCGACCGCCTGCTGCGCGGCGGCGACGCGGGCGCCGTCGTACGCCGCGGCGATGGCGGTCGCCTGGTCCTGACCGGCCTCGCCGAGCGGCGTCGCGACCGCACCGTCGAGCGCGACGCGCGCGGCGCGGGAGCCGTCCGGCGCCCGGTAGCCGTTGCGGGTCACGCCGTCGGCGTCCCCGGCGATCGTGAACAGGCCGGTGCCGCCCTCGGGCAGCGCGGCGGACACGACGAGCACGTCGGCCTCGGCGCCCTGCGGCACCGGCTCCTTCACGCCCGTCAGGCGCCACCCGCCGTCGCCCTGCTCGGCGCGCACGCCGGCCGCGGTCGACGTCCACCGCGCGCCGGGCTCCGCGTGGGCGAGAGCCACCAGCGACTCGCCCGAGGCGAGACCGCCCAGCAGCTCCGCGCGCTGCTCGGCCGTGCCGGTCGCGGCCACGAGGCCGCCGGCGAGGACCACGGAGGTGAGGAAGGGCTCGGGGGCGATGACGCGCCCGACCTCCTCGGCCACCACGGCGACCTCCACCGGGCCGGCGCCCATCCCGCCGTCGCCCTCCGTGAAGGGGAGACCGAGCAGGCCCATCTCCGCCATGCGCGACCACGTGTCGCGGTCGAAGCCGGGGGCGTCGGCGACGGTGCCCCGCCGCGTCTCGAAGTCCGCGTAACGCTTGCTGAGCAGGCTGCGCGCGGCCTCGCGCAGCGCCTGCTGCTCCTCGTCGAGCTCGAAGTCCATCGTGCTGCCTCTCTCTACAGACCCAGGATGGTGCCGGCGATGATCTGGCGCTGCACCTCGTTGGAGCCGCCGTAGATCGACGCCTTCCGGAGGTTCAGGTAGGTCGGCGTGCTGCGCCGCGCCCACACGGGCAGGTCGCTGTCGGCCTCGCCGGTGCCGAACGCCAGGGCGCCGGGCCCGGCCAGGTCGACGACCAGCTCGGAGACCGCCTGCTGCAGCTCGGTGCCGCGCAGCTTGAGCACGGAGCTCGCCGGGTGGGGCTTGCCGTCGGCGGAGTTGGCGACCACGCGGAGCGCGGTCAGCTCGAGGGCCATCAGCTCGTTCTCGAGCTCGGCGATGCGCACCGCGACGTGGGGGTCGTCGAGGAGCGTGCCGTCCCCCGACCGCGTGGCGGCCGCCCACTCCTTGGCCTGGGCCAGCACCCGCTTCGTCGCGCCGACCGGCGCGACGCCGACGCGCTCGTTGCCCAGCAGGAACTTCGCCTGCGTCCAGCCCGAGTCCACCTCGCCGACGAGGTTCTCACCCGGGACGCGGACGTCGGTGAACCACACCTCGTTGACCTCGTGGCCGCCGTCGATCAGCTCGATGGGGCGCACCTCGACGCCGGGCGAGCGCATGTCAATCAGCAGCATCGAGATGCCGGCCTGCTTCTTCACGTCGGGGTTGGTGCGCACGAGCGTGAAGATCCAGTCGCCCCACTGGCCGAGCGTCGTCCAGGTCTTCTGGCCGTTGACGATCCAGTCGTCGCCGTCGCGCACGGCCGCCGTGCGCAGCGAGGCGAGGTCGGAGCCGGCGCCGGGCTCGGAGAAGCCCTGGCTCCAGAAGATGTCGACGTTGGCGGTCGGCGGCAGGAAGCGCTCCTTCTGCTCCTGGGTGCCGAAGGCGGCGATCACCGGCCCGATCATCGAGGCGTTGAAGGCGAGCGGCGGCGGCACGCAGGCGCGCTGCATCTCCTCGTGCCACAGGTGGCGGCGCAGGGGGCTCCAGTCCTTGCCGCCCCACTCCACCGGCCAGTGGGGGACCGCCAGGCCGGCCGCGTTGAGCGTGCGGTGGGTCGCGACGATCTGGTCCTTCGTCAGCTCGCCGCGATCGCGCACCGTGGCCCGGACGCCCTCGTCCACCTCGGTGGTGAAGAACGTGCGGAGCTCGGCGCGGAACGCCTCGTCCTCCTCCGACAGCTGCAGCCGCATGGGACCTCCTCGTCGACCGGGCGCGTCTCGCCCCTATGCCGCTGGTCACGTTACCCCCGGGTACCGACAACCCCGCGTGACCACCCCCGCCCGGTGCCGTACAGTCCTGCGCCGAAGGGGAGTAGCCCGGCCGACGCGAGTCGGCAGGGGCGGTCGACATGCTGGCGACCACGACGACGTGGGAGCCCGGCCGTCCCGCCCGAGCGCCCGTGGCGGAGACGTCGCGGACCGCCCGCGGTGGACGAGACCTTCGACCAGTGGATGCTGCTGGTCGAGGCCTCGCCCTGCCCGGCGGACGCTCTCGTCCAGCATGACGAGAGGAAACGCCCCGCATGACCATCGCCGAGATCTTCGTCCTCGCCTTCGCCCTCGCCATGGACGCCGTCGCGGTGTCCGTCGCCCAAGGCATGCGCATGCGCCACCCCCGCTGGCGCGACGCCCTCCTCCTCGCCGGCGCGTTCGGCGTGTTCCAGGCCGTCATGCCCCTCGGCGGGTGGGTGCTGTCCTTCTGGTTCGCCGGCGTCGTCAGCGCCGTCGCCCCGTGGATCGCCTTCGCCCTCCTCGCCGTGCTCGGCGGCATGATGCTCCGCGAGGCGTTCTCCGACGACGAGGACGACGCCGCCGAGGGGTCCGACCCGGCGGTCGCCGGGGGTACGCCGGGCGCGCGCGTCGCGACGTACGTCCCGGTCACGCTCGCCGTGGTCCTCCCGCTCGCGGTCGCGACCTCGATCGACGCCGCCGCCGTCGGCGTGACCTTCGGCGTGCTCAGCCTCGGCGTGGGCGAGGTGCTCGTGGCCGTCGCGATCATCGGCGTCGTCACCGCCGCGCTCTCGCTCGCGGCCGTCTTCGTTGGTGCCCGCGTCGGCGAGCGGCTCGGCCAGTGGGCCGAGATCGTCGGCGGCGTGATCCTGCTGCTGATCGGCCTGCGTATCCTGCTCGACCACCTCGGCGTGCTGGGCTGACGTCGGCCGGCCGGGGGTCGCGAAGTGGGACGTTGGAGCGGTCCAGGCCACCTCCGACCTGCCCCAGCCGCACATTTCCAGGCCCGCAGCGCCCGCGCCCGTGCCCGCCACTAGCGGACCGGCAGGGTCCGGGTCCTCCCTGTGGACAAGGCGGTGCGGATTCGCGAGGACGCCGCCATCATGGTTCGCGTGAGTGGACATCTCGGGAATGTCCGCCCGCAGCAGGCGACACGTGCGACCGCGCCGGGCTGGCGCGATCCGCGGCTGTGGGTGGGGCTGCTGATCGTCGCCGTCTCGGTCGTGGTCGGCGCGCGCGTGCTCGCGTCGGCGGACGACACGGTGGCGGTGTGGGCCGCGCGGGAGGACCTGCCGGCCGGTTCCGCGGTGGCGCCCGACGACCTCGTCGCCGTCGAGGTGCGGTTCCGCGACGGCGACCGGCTGGGGGAGTACGTCGCGGCCGCCGACCCGCCCGACCCCGACCTCCGGCTGGATCGGGACGTGGGGGCGGGTGAGCTGCTGCCGTCCGCGGCGGTGGTGCCCGCGGACGAGTCCGACGTGCTCCACCTGCCCGTCACCGTCGAGCCCGGCCTGGTGCCGCCCGGGGTCGGCGTCGGCAGCGTCGTGGACCTCTGGGTCGCTGGCAGCGACCTCCCGGACCCGTCCGACGAGGCAGCCGGGCCCGACCCGTCCGACCCCTCCGCCCCGTCCGACGGGCCCGACGGGCCTGACGGCTCCGGCTCGTCGTCCTCCGCCGCGCGGAGCGGTGCCGTCCTGCTGCTCGAGGGCGTGCGGGTCGTCGACGCGCCGGGTGCCTCCACGCAGGTGGGGTCGGTCGCGGACCGCCAGCTGGTGCTCGCGGTGCCGGACGAGCAGCGCGACGCGGTCCGCACGGCCGTGGCGGCGATGGCCGCCGGCACCGTCACGGTCGCGCAGCGGGGGTGACCGCGTGATCTGCGTGCTCGTCGTCGGGTCGGGCGCCGCCTGGGAGCCGGGTGCGCTCACGACGCTCACCTCCCGCCCCGACGTGACGGTCCTGAAGCGGTGCGTCGACGTCAACGACCTCCTGGCCGCGGCCACCCTCGGCCAGGCCGACGTGGCCGTCGTCGGCCTCGACGCCCCGGGCCTCGACGCCGCCGCGGTCGAGCACCTCCGCCGGCACCGCGTGCGGGTGGTCGGTGTCGTCGATCCGGCCGCGAGCCCCGAGGGAGCGCGTGCGCACGCCCACCGCATCGGCGTGCGGGCCCTCGTGCCGGCCGGCTCCGGCGAGGCGCTGCTGGCGACCGTGCTCGCCCCGCCGTCCTCCGACGCGCCCACTGCCCCCCGGGGTCCGCGCATCCCGGCTCCGGACCAGGGAGTCCCGGGCCACGGAGCCCCGGGCCACGGAGCCCCGGGCCCCGGAGTCGCCGGCCACGACGCCCCCACCCGACCGGGTCCGGACCACGGCCTGCCCGGCCTGCCCGCCCTGCCCGGCCAGCCCGACGGGCTCGTGCCCGACCCGCCCCCGACGGGCGGTCGGGTCGTCGCGGTCTGGGGTCCGGCGGGAGCGCCGGGTCGCACGACGGTGGCGACCGGGGTGGCGGCGGCGCTCGCTCGCCGGGGGCGACCGACGCTGCTCGTCGACGCCGACCCCTGGGGCGGCACGGTCGCGCAGGCGCTCGGCGTGCTCGACGACGTCTCCGGGCTGCTGGCCGCGGCGCGGGCCCACGCCGCCGGTGACCTGGAGACGGGGTGGCCCGGGCTCGTCCGGCAGGTCGAGCGACACCTGCAGATCCTCACCGGGCTGCCGCGTCCCGACCGGTGGGCGGAGGTCGGCCCGGAGGTGCTCGAGGTCCTGCTCCCGGCCGCCGCCGGGGCGGGGGACGTCGTCGTCGACACGGGCTTCGGGATCGAGGGCGACGAGGCCGCCGACCTCGCGGGGCGTCCGGTGCGGGACGCCTCGACCCAGGTCGCGCTGCAGGTCGCGGACGTGGTCGCCGTCGTGGGCACGGCCGATCCGGTGGGCCTCACGCGGCTGGCCCGCGGGCTCTCCGACCTGCGGGAGCTCGAGGTCGCGGCGCCCGTGCACGTGGTCGTCAACCGGATGCGGCCGACGCTGGGATGGTCGGAGGCGCAGGTGCGCGCCATGCTCGTCGACCTGGCGCACCCGGCCGCCGTGCACGTCCTGCCGGACGACGTCGGCGCCTGCGACCGCGCTCTCGTGACCGGCCGTCACCTGCTCGACGTGGGCGACGGGCCGCTGGCGCGGGCGGTGCGCGGGCTGGCGGACGCGCTGGCGCCCGTCCCCGGTGGTCCCGGTGGGCCGCCGACCACGCGCCGCCGGCTCCGACGAGCGGGCCGGCAGCGCCGGGGTCAGGAGGCGAACAGCAGGTAGAGACCGCCGGCGGTGAAGGCCACCATCACGACGAGCATCGGGAGCTGGCCCGTCACCGTGTGCTGCTTCGGCAGGAGCGCCAGCGACCGGTCGTGCGCGGCCACCGCACCGATGATGTGGCCCAGCACCACGGCGCCCACCTGGATGAACGCCAGGAGCCCGATGTTGTCGGTGAGGAAGTAGGACGGCTGGAGGTCGGCGGTGCCGAGCCAGTTGGCGCCCGTGCCGAGCGGGTCGCTCATGTAGATGACGACCTGCTGGCCGAACTCGAGCAGGTAGGTCACGTAGTGCGCCACGATGTAGCCGACGATGATCGGCACGATCGAGGGCGCCATCCGCGCCGGCAGGTCGCGCCGGGGCACCTCGCCGACGGCCGGCGTCGCCATGGCGGCCCCCGCCAGCAGCACCCCGACGATCCCGATGAGCGCGACGAGGGAGACGTTGAGGATGAGGTCGGAGTCGATCGTCGTGTTGTTCATGAACCGCGCGAACGGGATTGACTCGCGGAACGAGTCGTAGGCCGTCGAGCCGAAGAGCACGGCGACGACCGCGGCCAGCCCGGGGTCGGGACGCAGGGTCGCGAGGTTGGCCAGGGGGCTGCGCACGACGAGCGTGCCGTCCTCGTCGCGGCCCCAGATCGAGACGTGGGCGACGAGGGTGGAGTACGCCTCGAACGGGTCGCAGCGCTCGAAGAACGTGTCGCCGAAGAGCGCGCCGCCGACGAGCATGACGCCGAGGTACGCCGCGAGCCAGAGCCGTACGCTGCTCGTGGTCGTGCCGGACGCGCTGACCAGCTCGAGCCACACGAAGGCGAAGAGGCCGAGCGCCGCCGGCCAGTAGCCGAGCCACGCGGGCAGGTCGCGCGCCCCGACGGCGGGGTCGTTCCCGGCCAGCCGGGCGAGCCCGGCGTGGATCGCCCGAGCGGGGTTCACGGCGCGGTAGAAGCGGCCGAACAACACCGACGCGGGCACGATCCCGACCCACAGCAGCACGTAGAACATGCCCAGGCCGGGGTTGGTGACGACGTCCCGTCCCGCGACCAGCGCGAAGAGCAGGTAGGCGAAGAACACCACCCCGAGCACGCGCAGCACGAGGCGCGTGGCCGGGTGGTCGACCACGGTGCCGAGCCGCGCCACGGCCTCCGGCCGCCAGGGCGCCATGCGGGTGGTGCCGGGCCGCTCCGCGTCGTACCGGGGTCGCCGCCAGGCCACGGCGAGCACGATGAACGACGCGGTCAGCGCGAGCGCGGAGCCGATGACCACCGCCTCGAAGGGGATGGGGAGGTCGGCGGTGGCGCCGATGCCGCTGTGGGCGAGCACGGCCTCGCCGGGCCGGCCCCCGGTCGTGCCGGCGACGGGACCCCCGAGCGGGTCGGTCGTCACGAGCGGACGTCGAGGCGGACGAGCAGGCGGTCCGGGTCGTGCAGCTCGATCTCGTAGCTGCCCACCTGGTCGATCGTCGTCGTGTGGTCGCTCGTCCCGGGCTGGGCCTCGATGGTGAACTCGGGGTTCGTGTGGCCGTGGATCTCGATCGGCACGTCGGTGCTGACGCGGAAGACGATCTGCTGCCCGACGGTCGCCTCGACCCGCTCGGCGTCGGGGGTCACCGAGTCGCCGGCCACCGTGACCTCGATGACGAGGGCGTCGCTCGCGATGCTGCTCGACGGCGCCTCACCGGGGGAGCTCGTGGACGAGGACGTCGCGCCGGGCTCCGGGCTCGGGTCGCTGGTGTCGCTGTCGTCCGCGCGGCCGCCGCAGGCGGCGACGGACAGCACGAGGAGGGCGGTGGCCGCGGTGGTGGCGCACCGGCGCACGGCGGGTCGCATCAGTCGTCTCTTCCTTCGTCGAACCGGTGGCTCCGGACGGCCCGAGACGCCCGTCACCCCACTCTGTCAGAATCGCCTCCGAGGTTACGTACCGTCGTAACGAGCCGGCAGGGAGGGTGGGTCTGTGACCGAGCGTCTGAGGTCCCGGGACATGACCATCCTGGCCACCGACTCCACCACGACCCCGCTCCACAACACGACGCTCGAGATCTTCGACCCCGGCGACTCGGGCTTCGACCACCCGCGGCTCGTCGAGCTGATCGCCGACCGGATCTCCTTCGTGCCGCGCTACCGGCAGCGCATCCTGACCGTCCCCGGGTCGGTGGCCAACCCGGTCTGGGTGGACGACCAGCGCTTCGACCTCGGCTACCACGTGCGTCGCTCCGCGATCCCGCGTCCGGGCGGGATGTCCGAGCTCCTCGAGCTGGTCGCCCGCATCGTGTCGCGCCCGCTCGACCGGTCGCGTCCGCTGTGGGAGGTCTACTTCGTCGAGGGCCTGGCCGACGGTCGGGTCGCGGTGCTCTCGAAGTCCCACCAGATGCTCGTCGACGGGGTGGAGACCGTCGACATCGGCCAGGTGCTGCTCGACGCCCAGCCGGAACCGAAGGTGATGGAGGCCGACGAGTGGCACGCGCGCCGTCGCCCCACCAACCCGGCCCTCGTCGTCGACGCCGTGCGCGAGTCGTTGACGTCGAGCGCCACGGTGCTCGCGACGGCCCGCACGGCGGGGGACGCGGTCGCCCGCGGCACGCTCGGCCTACGACGGCGGCTCACCGGTGTCGCCGGGCCGTTCGCACGCCTCGGCGGCCCCCTGGCCGCCCCGCCGCCGGTCGCCGAGTCGCCCATCACCCCCGCCACGCTCAGCCAGCAACGCCGGGTCGTCGGGGTCCGCACGAGCCTCGCCGACCACCGGCGCGTGCGCGAGGTGCACGGCGGCACGGTCAACGACGTGGTGCTCGCGACGGTCGCCGGCGCGCTCCGCACGTGGCTGATGGCCCGGGACCAGCGGTTCGGCCCGTCGCGCCGGGTGCGCGCACTGGTGCCCATGTCGGTCATCGACGACGAGCTCGAGGCGACCTCCCTCGGCACCCAGATCCAGGGCCACCTCGTGGACCTGCCGATCGGGGAGCCGAGCCCGGTCGTCCGGCTCCACCAGGTGTCGTACTCGTTCAAGGCCCACAGCGAGACCGGCCGCGCGGTCGCGGCGAACCGGCTGGCCGGCATCGCCGGGTTCGCCCCGACGACCTTCCACGCCCTCGGGTCCCGGGTGGCGCTCGCGGAGCTGCGCAGCAAGCGGTTCCAGCTGACGGTGACCAACGTGCCGGGCCCGCAGTTCCCGCTCTACGCGGCGGGCGCGCGGATGGTGGAGACCTACCCGGTGCCGCCGCTGCTCCCGCGGCACGCGCTCGCGATCGGGGTGACGTCCTACGACGGCCACGTCCACTACGGCGTGACCGGCGACCGCGACGCGATCGCCGATCTCGAGCTGTTCGGCCAGTGCCTCACCGACGCGCTCGACGAGCTGGTCGACACCACCACCGAGTCCCGTCGCCGTGCCCCCCGGGGCCGCGCCGCCGCTCGCGGTCGCGCCAGCGGAGCGGGGTCGGGCACCGATCGAGGGACGGGGGCCGGTCGATGACCGTGCGCGTGTTCGTGCCGGTGACCTCGGGCCGGCTGGCCCGCGTCGTCGCCGAGGGCCGTCTCGACGGGCCGTTCCGGGCCCACGCGGTCACCACGGCGCTGCAGGAGGCGTGGCCGGAGGCCGAGGCCGAGGAGTGGGAGTACGCCGCGCAGGCGGCCGCCGGCGTCGCCTCGCTCGCCGCGCGGGGGGAGGGCGACGTGCCGCGCCGCCTCGTGCTCGCCGCCGACGTGCCCGCGGTGCGGCCGGTGGGCGACGAGACCGACCCGACCGTCGTCGAGGTCGACGCCGACCTGCCGTGGAAGCGCATCGCGTCGGCCCACGTGGACGTCGAGGACCTGAGCCCGGCGATCGTCGCGGCGTACCTCTCCGACGAGGAGCTGCCCGACGTCGTCGACGGCGTCGAGCTCGACCACGACCTGGCGTGGTTCGCGACGCAGGAGATCCGCACGCTCCTCTGACCCGAGGGCCGCGACGGCCCCGGTTGAGCCCCGACCGGGGGCCTGCGACGATCGACGGCATGGACGCGATCACCACGCCGCCCACGCCCGTCAACGAGCCGAACCTCCACTACGCCCCTGGTTCCGCGGAGCGCCTCGCGCTGCTCGAGGAGATCGAGCGCCAGGAGTCGGAGCGCCGCGACCTGCGGGCCTACGTCGGCGGCTGGCGCACCGGAGGCGGTGCCGAGGTCGACGTGGTGCAGCCCCACGACCACGCGCACGTGCTCGGCACCTTCCGCTCCGCCACCCGCGCCGACGCGGAGGCCGCGGTCGAGGCGGCCCGCGAGGCCGCACCCGGGTGGCGGGCGCTGTCCTACGACGACCGCGCCGCGGTGATCCTCCGCGCCGCGGAGCTCCTCGCCGGCCCCTGGCGCCAGCGCCTCAACGCGGCCACGGTGCTCGGCCAGTCGAAGACGGCGTTCCAGGCCGAGATCGACGCCGCCTGCGAGCTCATCGACTTCTGGCGCTTCAACGTGCACTACGGCCGGCAGATCCTCACCGAGCAGCCCATCGCCAACGCGCCGGGCATCTGGAACCGCACCGACCACCGCCCGCTCGAGGGGTTCGTCTACGCGATCACGCCGTTCAACTTCACGGCCATCGCCGGCAACCTGCCGACGGCACCGGCCCTCATGGGCAACACGGTGATCTGGAAGCCCTCGCCGACGCAGCAGCTCGCCGCCTCGTTGACGATGGAGCTCCTCGAGGAGGCCGGCCTGCCGCCGGGCGTCATCTCGATGCTGCCGGGCGACGGCATCGAGGTCTCCGACGTCGTGCTGCCGCACCGCGACCTCGCGGGCATCCACTTCACCGGATCGACGCCGACGTTCCAGCACCTGTGGCGCACCGTGGGCGACAACATCGCGGGCTACCGGTCCTACCCCCGGCTCGTGGGCGAGACCGGCGGCAAGGACTTCGTGCTCGCGCTCCCGTCCGCCGACCCCGACGCGGTCCGCACCGCGCTGGTGCGCGGCGCCTTCGAGTACGCGGGCCAGAAGTGCTCCGCCGCCTCGCGGGCGTACGTCGCGCGCTCGGTATGGGAGCGCATCCGCGAGCAGCTCGTCGCCGACGTCGAGGGCCTCGCCGTCGGTGACCCGACGGACTTCTCGAACTTCCTCGGCGCGGTCATCGACGACCGCTCGTTCGCCAAGCAGAAGGCCGCGATCGACCGGGCGCACGCCCTCCACCGGTCGGGGGCGGGCCTCGACGTCGTCGCCGGGGGCACGTACGACGACAGCACCGGGTGGTTCGTCCGCCCGACCCTCGTCGTGGCGGACGACCCGACCGACGAGATGTTCCGCACCGAGTACTTCGGGCCCGTCCTCGTGCTGCACGTCTTCGAGGACGGCGACGCGGAGCGCGTCACGGAGCAGCTGGAGGGGTTCGCGCCGTACGCGCTCACGGGTGCGGTCTTCGCCCGGGACCCCCGCGAGGTGGCGCGCGCCAGCGCGACGCTGCGGTTCGCGGCCGGCAACTTCTACGTCAACGACAAGCCGACCGGCGCCGTCGTCGGGCAGCAGCCCTTCGGCGGCGGTCGCGCGTCGGGCACCAACGACAAGGCGGGGGCCGCGTCCAACCTGCTGCGCTGGACGAGCCCCCGCTCCATCAAGGAGACGTTCGTGCCGCCGACGGACCACCGCTACCCCCACCAGGGGTGAGCGGCGCCGCGCCGGCGCGCATCGTGCTGCTGAGCGCTCCGCTCAGCGGGCGAGCCACGCGCGACCGGCGCGGTTCTCGGCCTTGAGGGCCTTGACGAGCATGTCGCCGATGAGGCCCTCGATCTTGCCGCCGACGAGCGGGATCGAGACCTTGATCTCGAGGTCGACGGTCTCGACCGTGCCGCCGTCGACGCTCTTCAGGGTCGCCGTGCCCTTCATGTCCCCGGGCTTGCCGGGGATGGTGACGTGCACGTCGGCCTGGTCGCCGTTCCAGGTCTCGCGCTGGTCGATGACGATCTCGTCGCCCACGAACTTCTTCGCGAACGACGGGATGCCCGCCGCCGGCTGGATCGTCTCGAGGTGCACCTTCGTGCCCTGGATGTCGACGGTGGAGCGGAGGGCCCGCTGCTCGGTCGCGACGGTGCGTCGGAACTCCTCGTCGAGGAGCATCGCGCGGACGTCCTCGATCGGGGCGTCGTAGGTGAGGTCGTGGGAGATGCGCTTCGCCATGGGCGTCATCATGGCGCACCGTCCCCAGCGCTGCACCCGCGTCCGTCCCCGCCCCGGCGCGCGTCCCTTGTCCGGGCTCGCCGGGCGCCCCTAGGGTCGCAGGGTGGCGACGACCCTGGACGGCAGGAACCTCGACCGGAGCAAGACCGACCTGGTGGCGGAGGCCGCCGACCACGCCCGGTCGCGGTGCGCCGCGCTCGGCGTGGACCCGGGGGACGTGGACGGCCTGATGACGGCGTACTTCCGCCACGTGGCCCCCGAGGACATCCTCGACCGCTCCCCGTCGGACCTCTACGGGGCGTTCGCCTCCCACCGCCGCCTGGCGCAGACCCGTGCGGCCGGCGAGGCGGTCGTGCGGATCAGCACCCCCGGGGCGGCCGAGAACGGCTGGACGGCGGGAGGTCACACGGTGGTCGAGGTCGTCACCGACGACATGCCGTTCCTCGTCGACAGCGTGACGATGGAGCTCGACCGCCAGGGGCGCGACGTCCACGTCGTCCTCCACCCCCAGCTGCTCGTGCAGCGGGACGCCGCCGGCGAGCTCCTCGACGTGCGGGCCGTCGAGGAGGGCACCGCGCCGGCACCGGGGCAGGACGAGGTGGCGACGGACGCCGAGGCCCTGCGCGAGTCCTGGATCCACGTCGAGATCGGCCGCCTCGCGACGGACGACGGCGCCGACGACCCCGAGGACATCCGCGCCGCCGTGCTCGCCGTGCTCGCCGACGTGCGCGCCGCGGTCGCGGACTGGCCCGCGATGCGCGACGCGGTGGAGCGGGTGGTCGCCGACCTGCGGGAGCGTCCCGACGAGACGGCGCCCGGCGTCGACGCCGCCGAGGTGCGCCGCGGTGCCGACCTGCTCGCCTGGCTCGCCGACGACCACTTCACGCTGCTCGGCTACCGGGAGTACGTGCTCGACGCCGACACCCTCGAGGTGGTGCCGGGCACCGGGCTCGGCATCCTCCGCGAGCCGGCGCCGGGCGAGCCGCCCACGCAGCGGGTCGCGGGCGGCTCGGGACGGCTCACCGAGGAGGTGCGGGCGCGCCTGCGCGAGCCCAACCTGCTGGTGCTGGCCAAGGCGAACTCGCGGGCCACCGTGCACCGCCCGGCCTACCTCGACTACGTCGGCGTGAAGACGTTCGCCCCCGACGGCACCGTGACCGGCGAGCGCCGGATCCTCGGGTTGTTCTCCTCCGCGGCGTACACGGAGTCCCTGACCCGCATCCCGCTGTTGCGGGACAAGGCGCAGGCGGTGCTCGACGGCCTCGGGTTCGCGCCGTCGAGCCACGCGGGCAAGGCACTGCTCGACACCCTCGAGAACTTCCCGCGCGACGAGCTCTTCCAGACGCCGGTCGCGGAGCTGACGCCCATCGCCCAGGCGGTGATGTACGCCCGGGAGCGGCGTCGGGCGCTGCGCCTCTTCGTGCGCCGCGACACCTACGGGCGCTACCTGTCCGTGCTCGTCTACCTGCCCCACGACCGGTACTCCACGACGGTCCGGGAGCGCTTCACGGCCGTGCTGCGGCAGCGGCTCGACGCGGGAGGCATCGAGTACGCGGTGCGGCTCTCCGACGCCGCCATGGTGCGGGTCCACTTCGTCGTGCGACCGCGGGAGGGCATCGCCGTGGCGCCCAGCGACGCCGCCCTGGTGGCCGACCTCGAGCACCGCTTCGACGAGGCCGCCCGCTCGTGGCGCGACGACCTGCGCGCCGCGCTCATCGCGAGCCACGGCGAGGTGGACGGGGCGCGGCTGGCCCGTCGCTACGGCAACGCGTTCCCGGAGGCCTACAAGGAGGACTTCGACGCCCGCACGGCCGCCTCCGACATCGGTCGCCTCGAGCAGGTACGCCGCGAGGGAGCCACGCACGGGGGTGTCGACGTGGCGCTGCACCAGCCGGTGGACGCCCCGCCGGGGGAGGCCCTGCTGAAGATCTTCCGGGTCGGGCCGCCCATCTCGCTGTCCACGGTGCTGCCGATGATCTCCTCGATGGGCGTCGAGGTGCTCGACGAGCGGCCCTACGAGCTGGAGGGCCTCGACGAGCCGTCGTGGGTCTACGAGTTCGCGCTCCGCCACGACGGTCCCGTGCCGTCGGAGGCGGTGGAGCTCTTCGGCAGCGCGCTGCGCGCCGTGTGGGACGGCCACGCCGAGGTGGACCGCTTCAACGCCCTCGTGCTGGGCGGCGGCCTGACCTGGCGGCAGGTGAGCGTGCTGCGGGCCTACGGCCGCTACATGCGGCAGGGCGCCTCGCCGTTCTCCACGGGCTCGATGGCCGACGCCCTGGCGGCCAACCTCGACATCACACGCCTGCTCGTCGCGCTGTTCGCCGCCCGCTTCGACCCGGACGTGGAGCCCGACGCGGGGGACGCGACCCGCGAGGAGACCGAGGGGCGCCTGGTCGGGGAGATCACCTCGGCCCTCGAGGAGGTCGTCTCCCTCGACCACGACCGCATCCTGCGGGCCTACCTGACGCACGTGCGCGCCACGCTCCGCACCAACTTCTTCCAGGAGCCCGACGCGGGCGGGGTGCGCTCCCACCTCGCGCTCAAGCTGCGGCCCTCGGCGATCCCCGACCTGCCCGCGCCGCGGCCCGCCTTCGAGATCTTCGTGTACTCGCCGCGGGTCGAGGGCGTGCACCTGCGCTTCGGCTCGGTGGCGCGCGGCGGCCTGCGGTGGTCGGACCGGCGCGACGACTTCCGCACCGAGGTGCTGGGCCTGGTGAAGGCCCAGATGGTGAAGAACACGGTGATCGTGCCGGTCGGCGCCAAGGGCGGTTTCTACGCCAAGCGCCTGCCCGACCCGAGCGACCGCGAGGCGTGGATGGCGGAGGGGGTCGCGGCGTACCGCACCTTCATCTCCGGCCTGCTCGACGTCACCGACAACCTCGTGGAGTCGGCCGAGGGGCGCACGGTGGTGCCGCCGCAGCGGGTCGTGCGCCACGACGGCGACGACACCTACCTCGTCGTCGCGGCCGACAAGGGCACGGCCACGTTCTCCGACATCGCGAACGGGCTGTCGGCCGACTACGGGTTCTGGCTCGGCGACGCGTTCGCCTCGGGCGGATCGGTGGGCTACGACCACAAGGCCATGGGCATCACCGCCCGCGGGGCGTGGGTCTCGGTCCAGCGCCACTTCCGCGAGCTCGGCCTCGACACGCAGCGCGAGGACTTCACCGTCGTCGGCATCGGCGACATGTCGGGCGACGTGTTCGGCAACGGGATGCTGTGCTCGCCCCACATCCGCCTGGTGGCCGCCTTCGACCACCGTGACATCTTCCTCGACCCGGACCCCGACCCGGCCGCGTCGTACGAGGAGCGGGAGCGACTCTTCCGCCTGCCGCGCTCGTCGTGGCGCGACTACGACCGCGCGACGATCTCCGCGGGCGGCGGCGTGCACCCCCGCACGGCGAAGTCGATCCCGGTGACCGAGCAGGTACGCCGCGTGCTCGGCCTCGCCGACGACGTCACCTCCCTGCCGCCCAACGACCTGCTCCGCGCCATCCTCAGGGCGCCGGCCGACCTGCTGTGGAACGGCGGCATCGGCACCTACGTGAAGGCCGCCCACGAGTCCCACGCGGACGCGGGCGACAAGGCCAACGACGGCATCCGCGTGAACGGCGGCGACCTGCGGGTGCGGGTCGTCGGGGAGGGCGGCAACCTGGGCCTGACCCAGGGCGGCCGCATCGAGTTCGCGCGCAACGGCGGTCGGCTCAACACCGACTTCATCGACAACTCGGCGGGCGTCGACACGTCCGACCGCGAGGTCAACATCAAGATCCTGCTCGACCGGGTCGTGGCCGCGGGCGACCTCACGGCCAAGCAGCGCGACGAGCTCCTGGCGTCGATGACCGACGAGGTCGCCGCGCTCGTGCTCCGCGACAACGACCAGCAGAACCGGGCGCTCGCCAACGCGGACGCCAACGCGCCGGCCCTCCTCCACGTGCACGAGCGGTGGATGCGGCGGCTCGAGGGCGACGGCGTGTTCGACCGGGCGCTGGAGGGCCTGCCGGACCGGGCCGAGGTGCGGCGCCGGCTCGAGGCGGGCGAGGGGCTGAGCCAGCCGGAGCTGGCGGTGCTGATGAGCTGGACCAAGATCGTGCTGGCCGACGAGCTGCTGGAGTCCGACCTGCCCGACGACCCCTACCTGCGGGGGCTGCTCTACAGCTACTTCCCGACCCCGATGCGGCACCGGTTCCGTGCCCAGATGGACGCCCACCCGCTGCGGCGCGAGATCGTCGTGACGGCCGTGGTCAACCACCTCGTCAACACGGCGGGCATGACCTACTGGCCCCGGCTGGCCGACGAGACGGGCGCCGCCCCGGCGGAGCTCGCGCGGGCCCACTTCGTCGCGGAGGAGATCTTCGGGGCCGTCGCGCTCCGCCGCGAGATCGAGGCGCTCGACAACCAGCTGGACGCCGCCGTGCAGACCCGCATGCGCATCGAGCTGCGCACCCTGGTCGAGCGGGCGTCCCGCTGGCTCGTGCTGCGCCGCTCCGACCGTGGGGCGGAGGGCGTCGTCGACTTCTTCGGCGAGCGCATCCAGCAGGTGCTCACGGGCGACCCCGGGCTGGCCGGGCTGCTCAGCGGGCGCGACCTCGCGGCGTACGAGCAGCGCCGCGACGCCCTCCTCGAGGGCGAGGTGCCGCGCGACCTGGCCGAGCGGATCGCGGCCCTCCCGCCGTCCTACGCGCTCCTGTCGGTCGTGGAGACCGCCGCCTCCGAGGACCTGCCGGCGGAGACGGTGGCCCGGGTGCACTTCGCGCTCGGCGAGCGGCTCGGGCTGTCGAGCCTGCTGACCCGCATCCTGGCCCTCCCGCGCTCCGACCGGTGGGAGACGACCGCGCGGGCGGCGCTGCGCGACGACCTGCACGCCGTGCACGCGCTGCTCACCGCCCAGGCGCTCGCCGCGTCGTCCGACGACGACCCGGCACCGGTGCGGGTGGCGACCTGGGAGGAGACGCAGCCGCACGTCGTGGCGCGCGCGGCGAGCACGCTCGAGGAGGTGTGCGCCGAGGAGCCCGACCTGGCCCGGCTCTCCGTCGGCATGCGCGTCGTGCGCGGGCTGGTGGCGACGACGCCGAGCGGCGGGGCCGACGTGGCCTGAGGTCGGGCGGGCTGGCCTGGCGAGGCGTGGAACTGGGACGTTGGTGCGTCCCGGGCTCGCTACGACCTGCCCCGTCCGCACCTTTCTCGCGGCGGCGGGAGCGGCGGGCGCGACTGAGCCGGCCAGCGGACCGGCTCGAGCGCTCAGCGCCCCTCGAACCTCGGCGCGCGCTTCTCCACGAAGGCCGTCATGCCCTCGGCGGTGTCGGCGGTGCGGAACAGGGTGAGCTGGCCGAGGTTCTCCCGTTCGAGCGCCGGCTCGAGCTGGTCGAGCGCGGCGGCGTTGACGGCCTTCTTGGTCGCGGCGTACGCCAGCGGCGCTCCCGCGGCGAGCGTCGAGGCGAGGGCGGCGACGGCCTCCGGGAACGCCTCCGCGGGCACGAGGTGGCTGACGAGCCCCGCGGCGTGGGCGTCGGCGGCCGGGAGCCGTTCGCCGAGGAGCACCATCCGCATCGCCCGGGCTCGGCCGACGGCGGCCGCGATGGTCGCGGTGGAGCCGCCGTCGGGCATGAGGCCGATCCGGGCGAAGGTGAACGCGAACGAGGCGTCGCTCGAGGTCACCTGCAGGTCGCAGGCCAGGGCGAGGGACGCGCCGACGCCCGCGGCGACGCCGTTGACCGCGGCGACCACCGGCTTGTCGAGGCGGACGACGGCACGGACGAGCCGGTTGGCCCGGTGCACGGCGTCGTCGTCGAAGGCGTCGAGGGGCGAGTCGCCGGCCAGGGCGGCGCCCGAGCTGAACGCCTTCCCGCGGCCGGTGACGACCACCACGCGCACGTCGTCGCGGCCCACGGCGCGCTCCAACGTCGCGGCGGTCGACTCGACCATGGCGGCGTCGAGCGCGTTGTAGGACTCCGGCCGGTCGAAGGTGACCGTGAGGACGCCCCGGGCGTCGAGGTCGATCTCGACGCCCGGGGCGCGGGTGATCCACTCAGCGGACAAGGGACACCCCGGCGTCCTGCATCGCGGCGAGCGCGGCGTCGGTGCTCTCCGGCGCCACGCCGGCCGTGAGCCCGGTCAGCACGCGCACCGTGAAGTGCTCGCGCACCGCGTCGAGCACGGTCGCCCGCACGCAGTGGTCGGTCGCGATCCCGCAGACGTCGACCTCGTCGATGCCGCGGGCCCGCAGCCAGTCCACGAGGGTCGTGCCGTCCTCGGCCGCGCCCTCGAAGCCGGAGTACGCCGCGTCGTACTGGCCCTTGAGGAACACCGCCTCCACCGCCGAGGTGTCGAGCTCGGGGTGGAACTCCTCGCCGCGGGTGCCGACCTCGCAGTGCACGGGCCAGGTGTCGGCGAAGTCGGGGTTGTCCGACCAGTGGGCGCCCGGGTCGATGTGGTGGTCCTTGGTGGCGACGACGGCGGCGTAGCCGTGGTCTCCGGCGAGCAGCGCGGAGACGCCGGCGGCGACGGCCGCGCCGCCGGCGACGGCCAGCGAGCCGCCCTCGCAGAAGTCGTTCTGCACGTCGACGACGATCAGTGCTCGGGTCATGGGGTCCAGCCTTCCAGACGGTGGGGTGGGGTGCTCAGGAGTGCTCAGGACTGGTAGACGGTCGGGAGCAGCGGCTCGCCGCGGGTCATCGAGCGGGCCGCCATCGGGAGCTCGGCGAACGCGGCGGCGTGGCGCTCGCGCGCGGCCTCCAGCGTCTCGCGACCCGCGATCTCGCCGCCGACGACGAGGTCGCGGTGCAGCGGGCGGTCCGTCGTGCCGTCGCCGGGCTCGGGGTCGCCGTCGACCGCGATCACCTCGGCGACGGCGACGCCGTCGTCGAGCCGACGCGCGGCGCGCTTGCTGCCGCCGACGGAGAGCTTGTTGGTGCTCTTCTTGGCGACCGGCACCATGCGGCCCTCGTCGTCCTCGCGGGCGACCAGCTTGTAGACGAACGCGCTCGTCGGGTGCCCGGAACCGGTGACGAGGCGGGTGCCGACGCCGTACCCGTCCACCGGCGCGGAGGCCAGCGACGCGATGGCGAACTCGTCGAGGTCGCTCGTGACGATGATGCGGGTGTCCCGTGCGCCGAGGGAGTCGAGCTGCTCGCGCACCTCGACGGCCAGCGCGCCGAGGTCGCCCGAGTCGAGGCGCACGGCGCCCAGCTCCGGACCGGCCACCTCGACGGCGAGACGCACGGCCTCCTTCACGTCGTAGGTGTCGACCAGCAGCGACGTGCCGGCGCCGAGGCTCGAGACCTGCGCGCGGAACGCGTCGGCCTCCGTGTCGTGCAGCAGGGTGAAGGCGTGCGCGGAGGTGCCGGTGCTCGGCACGCCGTAGCGCTGCCGGGCGGCCAGGTTGCTCGTGGCGCCGAACCCGGCGACGTACGCCGCGCGCGCGGCCGCCACCGCGGCCTCCTCGTGGGTGCGGCGCGAGCCCATGTCGATGCACGGGCGCCCGCCGGCCACGGCGATCATGCGCGACGCCGCGCTGGCGATGGCGGAGTCGTGGTTGTAGATCGAGAGCAGCACGGTCTCGAGGAGGACGGCCTCGGCGAAGGTCGACTCGACCACGAGGAGGGGCGAGCCGGGGAAGTAGACCTCACCCTCGCCGTACCCGCGGACGTCGCCGGAGAAGCGGTAGTCGGTCAGCCACGCGAGCGTCGTGTCGTCGACGACGCCCTCCGCGGCGAGGAAGTCGAGCGTCGGGGTGTCGAACCGGAACGCCTCGATGGCCTCGAGCGCCCGGCCGACACCGGCGACGACGCCGTAGCGGCGTCCCTCGGGGAGCTTGCGCCCGAACAGCTCGAAGACCGAGCGGCGCTGCGCCGTGCCGGAGGCGAGCGCGGCCTGGAGCATGGTGAGCTCGTAGTGGTCGGTCAGCAGGGCGGTGGCCGGCGCCTCAGTAATAGTCATGATGACAATATAAGGGGTGGGGTGTCGCCCCGCAAGGGTGTCCCCGCCGCTGTGTCACGATGGGCGCGTGTCTGCTGCCAGCCCCGTCGAGGTCGAGCCGACGCTCACCCCGGACGACTCGCCGACCGTCGCGAGCCCGTGGGTCACGATCGTCTGGGACGACCCGGTCAACCTCATGAGCTACGTGACCTACGTGTTCCGCACCTACTTCGGCTACACGACCGAGCACGCCGAGGAGCTGATGCTCCAGGTGCACAACGACGGCAAGTCGGTCGTCTCCACCGGGAGCCGCGAGGCGATGGAGCGGGACGTGCAGGCGATGCACGAGTACGGCCTGTGGGCCACGATGGAGCGCGCCGAGTGAGCGGGTTCACCCGGCACCGTCGCAGTGGGCGGATCATCGCCGCCTTCACCGGCTTCGAGGCCGACCTGCTGCGCTCACTGGCCGGGCAGCTGATCGAGCTGCTGCGCAACGAGGCCGCCGCGCCCCGCGACCCGGTCGACCCGTTGGAGGCGATGCTCGACTTCGACGGGCCGACCACCGCGCCGGAGGACCCCGTGCTCGCGCGGCTGTTCCCCACGGCGTACCAGGACGACGAGGAGGCGGCGGCCGAGTTCCGGCGCTTCACCGAGGGCCACCTCCGCGACGGCAAGTCGGCGGCGGCCTGCCGCATCATCGAGGACCTCGGGGAGGCGGGCCTGCCCGACGAGCTCAGTGAGGACGGGCTGATGATCGACGTCGAGCTCACCGAGGACGTCGCCGTGACCTGGATGCGCTCGTTCACCGACATCCGGCTCGCCCTCGCCACGCGCCTCGGCGTGGAGGACGGCGACGAGGCCCGCTGGATGGCCCTGCCCGACGACGACCCGCGGGCCCAGGCGCACGACATCTACGAGTGGGTCGGCTACCTGCAGGAGACGCTCGTCGGCGCGTTGACGCGCTGAGGGCTCCTCGACCCGTCAGGCCGAGGATGCTTCGATGGGGGCCATGCCCCTGAAGCGATCCGCTCGTGCCGCCTTGGCCCTCGGGGCCGGGCTCGTGCTCGCGTCGACCGCCGCGTGCAGCGGCTCCGACCCCGGCGACGAGGCCGAGGAGACCCCGTCCTCCTCGACGAGCTCGACCGACCCCGCCACCTCCGCGCCCGCCGAGCCGTCCGGCTCCGCGACGACGGACCCCACCGGGAGCCCGGAGTCCGCGCCGCCCGACACCGCCTCGACGGGCGAGGCGCTGCCGCCCGTGGACGGCGAGCCGTGCACCGCCGACGTGACCCTGAGCGGTGCCGTGGAGTCGACCTGGGAGGGTGCCGGCGTCGTCGCCGAGGACGGCGCCTACGGCCCGACGGTGACCTACCAGTCGACCCACGAGGACCACGGCGTCACGCTGGTCGCGGCCGGCGAGGGGTTCGACGCGGCGGCGTACCTGACGTCGGGCGACGCGTTCTTCGGCTCGGTGCCCGGCGCCGGCGGTGTCGAGATCGATCCCGCGGGCGGGGGCGCCCAGGTGGACGTCGAGCTCGTGGCCCCCGAGCTGGAGGGCGACCCGGTGCGCCTCGTCGCGACCTTCACCTGCTGATGCCGGTCCCCGACTTCATCGCGGCGCTCCGTGCCCGCATCGGCACGGCCGAGCTGTGGCTCCCCGGCGTGACCGCGGTGGTGGTGCGCCCCGGCTCGGGTGCTGGTGAGCGCGAGGTGCTGCTCGTGCGTCGCTCCGACAACGGCGCCTGGACCCCGGTCACCGGCATCTGCGACCCCGGCGAGGAGCCCGCCGTCACGGCGCGCCGCGAGGCGCTCGAGGAGACCGGCGTCGAGATCGTCGTCGACCGGCTCGCGCTCGTGCGCACGACCGGCCTCGTGGTCTATCCCAACGGCGACCGCAACCGCTACCTCGACCACACCTTCGCGTGCCGGTGGGTGGCCGGGGAGGCGTACGTCGCGGACGACGAGTCCTCGGAGGTCGGCTGGTTCGCGCTCGACGCGCTGCCGCCGATGACCGACGAGATGCGCGAGCGCATCGCCGCCGGGGTCAGCGACGAGCAGGCCGCCCGGTTCGTGCGCTGAGGGGGGCGGTCGGTTCCCCGGCTGACCGGGGAACCGACCACTTAGACCATCAAATTTGATGGTCTAAGTGACATGTTCCCCGGCTGACCGGGGAAAGTGCCGGCCCCCTCAGTAGCCGGCGAACGCGTCGGTCCGCACCTTCGCCGCGCGGCCGCGGAGGCCGCCGCGGAGCGCGGCGACCATGGCCGGCGGCCCGGAGACGTACGCCGCGCGCTCGCCCAGGTCGGGCACGGCGCCCGCGACGAGGTCGGCGCTGACGTACGGCGCGTCGATGTGCCGCCAGCCGGCGGGCAGGTCGCGCGGTGCGCCGGGCGCGACGAGGACGACGGGCACACCCGTGGCGACGAGCTCGTCGCGGTAGGCGACGTCGTCGGCGTCGGGCACGCCGTACACGAGCACCACGTCGCGGTCGGTCGCGCCGGGGGAGCGCAGCTGCGAGAGGAACGGGGTCACGCCGATGCCGCCGGCGACGAGCACGAGCGGCCGGTCGCCGCGGGGGAGCACGAAGTCCCCGCCGACCGCGGTGGCGGTGAGGCGGGAGCCGACCTCGGTGGCCAGCAGCGCCGACTTGTAGGACGAGCACGGCTCGGGCACGCGGAGCGCCACGGCGACCTCGTCGGCGCCGGCGGGGCTGACGATGCTGAAGGCGCGCCGTACGCCCCGACGGTCCGCGCCGCGGTGCGGGGCGGCGAGCTCGAGGTACTGGCCCGGCGCGAACCGCACCGGGCGCCGCGGGGCGAACGACAGCTCCCACACGTCGCCGGCCACGCGCCGGCGGCCGGTGAGGTGGAGCCGCACGCCGCCGCGCTGCCCGAGCCAGAAGGCCACCGCGCCGGAGAGCACGAGCGCCAGCTCGGACTTCAGCGTGTAGAACCAGTAGGTCGGCGGGTCGAGGACGAAGATCGACTGGAAGCTCGGCCACGCGTAGACGACGGCCGCGAGCACGGCCACGCCGAGCTGCTGCCCCCGCCGCGGCGGGAGCGTGAGCGGCTCGCTCAGCATGAAGCCCGCGAGGAAGATCGCCGGCGAGGAGACGAACGCGAAGGTCAGCGCGTCGGAGACGGTGCTGCCCAGGTTGACCTGCCCCAGCACCACCAGGCCGGAGCCGAGCAGCGCGAAGACGAGGCCGAGCGCGACCTTGCGGGTGCGCCAGAGCACCACGAGCGCCGCGACGGCGACCGGCACGACCATGGCCTCGTTGGCGATCCACCAGCCGTTGGCGATGCCCGCGCCCTGTCCCCAGAAGTGGTGCAGGGTGAAGACGATGACGACGCCGGCGGCCGCCGGGTTGACGACGTGGCGGCCGCGCACGGCGATGACGTACTTCGACGCGCTCGCCGCCACCGCCGTCGCCGCCACCCACACCAGCCCCTCGACGTCGGCCGCGGGCAGCAGCAAGAAGAAGAGCAGCAGGCCGGTGATGACCGACGACTCCGTGTGGGGCCGCACGCCGAGCGGCCACGCGATGGCCGCGTTCGACAGCACGGCCGCGGCGACCGCGACGACCAGGGTCAGCGCCGCGTCGCCCACCGTCGTGAAGCCGACGAGCAGCCGGTCGGTGCCGATGAGCAGGAGCGCGTACGCCGCGAGCAGCGCCAGCAGGAGTGTCACCACGCGATACATGGGCAGGCGGCCCAGCGCGGCGTCGACCCGTCCGGTCACGGCACTGGGGGCGGTGGTCAGGGTGCTCATGCGAAGACCTCTCCGGGGAAGTCGGGGGAGACGTGGAGGCGGTGGCCGCTGCCACCGGGACCGCGGTCGAGACGGACGTACGACGCGTCCTCCGCGGCGGCGAGCTCCGCCGCCGCGGCGGGGTCGAGCAGGAACAGGGCGGTCGCGAGACCGTCGGCGACGAGCGCGGACCCGGCGACGACCCAGGTGGCGAGCACGTCGGCGACGGGCCGGCCGGTGCGCGCGTCGAGCACGTGGTGCAGGCCGTCGCCCCAGGCGCGCCGGTTGGTCGCCGAGGCGCAGAGCGCCCGACGCTGCGGCGAGCCGTCGAGGGCGGCGATCCCGACGGCGAAGCCGGGCCGCTCCGGGTGCTCGAGGGCGACCCGGTACGGCGCGGCACCGGGCCCCGGCACGTGGACGAGGTCGCCGCTGGCGTCGACCGTGACCCCGCCGGCGCGGTGCTCGTCGAAGCCCCGGACGACGCCCGTGACGAGGTCGACGAGATAGCCCTTGCCGGCCGCCCCGACGTCGAGCACGAACGGCTCCGCCGTCACCAGGTACGGCGCGTCCCACCCCACCGCGCCCCAGTCCACCGCCGGGCGGTGGCCGGGACGGGCGGCAAGGGTGTAGCCCGCGTCGTACCCCAGGTGCTCGAGGCCGTCGCCGACCGCCGGGGACATCGCCCCGGCGGTCGCGGCGTGCAGCCGGTCGTAGAGCGCGAGGAGCGGGCCGGCGTCGTCGGGCATGCGGTGCCGCCCCGCGCTGGCGCGCACCGCGTCGACGACCGACCCGGGGCGGAAGCGCGACCAGTCGCGGTCGAAGGCGTCGATGCGGAGCGCGACGGCGCGTCGCACGGGATCGCTGAGCGGCGCGTCGGTCGTGAGGCGCCAGCGGGTGCCGATCGCCTCGAAGACCCAGTCGCCGCCCATGGCCCGGATCAGGCCTGGGCCTGGCCGATGATGTCGTCGATCGCGTCGTTGAACCCGCCGCTGGTCAGCGACGACCCGGCGACGGTGGACACGTCGAGGTCGGTGATCTTCTTGCCGACGACCTCGTCGGCGATGCCGCCGGCGAACTGCGACTGGTAGCGCTCCGAGGTGCTGTCGGAGGCCTCGGGGGTGACCTCGACGTCGGTGATGGTGCCGTCGGCGTCCAGGGTCACCTCGACGCCCACCGACTGCTGGCCGCCGGGGCTGGTGTAACCGCCCTCCGCGTCGTAGGTGCCGGCGGTGAAGGAGGTGGCCTCGGTGCCGGACCCGTCCGACGAGCCCTCGGAGGTCTGCTCCTGCGAGCTCGAGCCCGCGTCGGAGGAGGAACCGTCGGAGGAGTCGTCGCTCTGTCCGACACCGCAGGCGGCGGTGAAGGAGAGGGTGGCGACGGCGGCGGCGGTGACGAGCCAGCGGCGGGCGGGGGAGTGCGAGGACATGCGGGGCTCCTGGTCCGAGATGGCGTTTGCTTGCGGCGTGCAAGCGATGGTTGATGGTGCAACCATTCCGATGCAACACGATCGGCGCGGCGCACGCCAGGGGAGGACGCATCCTCACACGAATCTCACAGGTTGCGACCGGGTCCGGGGTGCGGTCGGGCGCGCCGTACCCTGGCCGGGTGCTGAGGATCGAGCGCGCCACGCGCGACGCCATCGTCGCCCACGCCAAGCGGGACCACCCCGACGAGGCGTGCGGCATCGTCGCCGGCCCCGCGGGCAGCGACCGCGCCGAGCGCCTGGTGGAGATGGTGAACGCCGCGGGCAGCCCGACGTTCTACGAGTTCGACTCGTTGGACCTGCTGGCGCTGTACCGCGAGATGGACGACCGCGACGAGGAGCCCGTGGTCGTCTACCACTCGCACACGGCGACGGAGGCCTACCCCAGCCGCACCGACATCGGTCTCGCCAGCGAGCCGAACGCGCACTACGTGCTCATCAGCACGCGCGAGCACGGGAATAACGAGGGTCCCGTGGAGTTCAGGTCCTATCGAATCGTCGACGGCGTCGTCACCGAGGAACCGGTCGAGGTCGTCGAGCAGTTGCCGACGAACACAGTGGAGAGTGAGTCCTGATGGCCATCGAGGTCCGGATCCCGACGATCCTGCGCACGTACACGGGCGGCGAGAAGGCGGTCTCCGCCGAGGGCGCCACGCTGGCGAGCCTCATCGACGACCTCGAGGCGAACCACCCGGGCATCCGGGACCGCCTCGTCGAGAGCGGCGAGGGCGACGACGTCGACCTGCGCCGCTTCGTCAACGTCTACATCAACGACGAGGACGTCCGCTTCATCGGCGGCCTCGAGGCCGAGCTCTCCGACGGCGACCAGGTCGTCGTGCTGCCGGCCGTCGCCGGCGGCTGCTGAGCCGTCCGTGACCCGCCACGGATCGGTAGGGTGCCGGTCATGACGGAGCAGGGCACCCCGCAGGTCATCGAGGCCACCGCGCCCACCGAGCCCGTGGCGGCGCCCGCGCCGCGGCGCACGATCATCCTCGTCGACGGCGAGAACATCGACGCGACGCTGGGCAACTCGCTGCTCAACCGACGGCCCACGCCGGAGGAGCGGCCGCGATGGGAGCGCGTCACGGCGTACGCCGAGAAGCTCTGGGACCAGCCCGTCACCGGGCTGTTCTTCCTCAACGCCAGCCACGGCACGCTCCCGAGCGCGTTCGTGCAGGCGCTCCTCGCGCTCGGCTACCGGCCTGTCCCCCTGTCCGGTCGCAGCGACCAGAAGGTCGTCGACCTCGGTATCCAGCGCACCCTCCAGGCACTCGTCGGCCACGACGCCGACGTCCTGCTCGTCAGCCACGACGGTGACTTCGTCGAGGACCTGCGGCCCCTCGTCTCCGACGACGGGCGGCGGGTGGCGCTGCTGGCGCTGCGGGAGTACGCCAGCTCGGGCTTCACCGCCCTCGGCGTGCCGATCCACGACCTCGAGGAGGACGTGCGGGCGTTCAACGTGCCGCTGCCGCGCGTGCGCATCATCTCCCTCGACGACTTCGACCCCGAGGTCTTCCTGCGCTGATCCGTCGGCGCGGCTCGCTCCGACCGTGCCCGTGGGCACGGTCGGGGCGCCACCCACGACGGTGGGAGGATGGCGGCCATGCGCTTCGACGACCTGGTCGCCTCCGTCGGCAACACCCCCCTCGTGGGGCTGCCCCGGCTCTCGCCGAGCCCTGACGTCCGCCTCTGGGCGAAGCTCGAGGACCGCAACCCGACGGGCTCCATCAAGGACCGCCCGGCGATGAAGATGATCGAGCAGGCCGAGAAGGAGGGCCTGCTCCGGCCGGGCTGCACGATCCTCGAGCCCACGTCGGGCAACACCGGCATCTCGCTCGCGATGGCGGCGAAGCTCAAGGGCTACCGCGCCGTGTTCGTCATGCCGGAGAACACCTCGGAGGAGCGTCGCCAGCTGCTCCGCATGTGGGGCGCGGAGATCTACTCGAGCCCCGCCGCGGGCGGCTCCAACGAGGCGGTCCGCGTCGCCAAGGGCATGGCGGAGGAGCACCCCGACTGGGTGATGCTCTACCAGTACGGCAACGCCGCCAACGCCCTCGCCCACGAGGAGGGCACCGGCCCGGAGATCCTGGCCGACCTCCCCGAGATCACCCACTTCGTCGCCGGTCTCGGCACGACCGGCACCCTCATGGGCGTCTCGCGCTTCTTCCGGAGCGCCAAGCCCGACGTGCGCATCGTCGCCGCGGAGCCGCGCTACGGCGAGCTGGTCTACGGGCTCCGCAACCTCGACGAGGGCTTCGTCCCGGAGCTGTACGACGCGGACCTCATCGACGCCCGGTTCTCGGTGGGCCCGCGCGACGCCGTACGCCGCGTGCGGGAGCTTCTCGAGCTCGAGGGCATCTTCGCGGGCATCTCGACGGGTGCGATCCTCCACGCCGCGCTGGGCCAGGCGGCGAAGGCGGTCAAGGCCGGTGAGAGGGCTGACATCGCGTTCGTCGTGTGCGACGGTGGATGGAAGTACCTGTCGACCGGCGCCTACGAGGGCACGGTCGACGAGGCCGAGGAGCGCTTGGAGGGCCAACTGTGGGCATAGGGCGAGCGGGCGGTCGGTCGAGGGTCGCGGCGGTCCTCGTCGCGCTGGCCGCGGGCCTCGCGCTCGCGTCACCGGCTCCCTCGGGGGCCGCGGCTCCCGGGGCGCCCACGGCGTCCGCGGCGTCCGCGGCCCTGCCCCAGATGGTGGCCACGGGTCCCGACTACATGAAGGGCTCGGCCAGCTACGGCGGCACGCTCACCGCGATGGTGGCCGCGCGCCAGCCGCAGTTCACGGGCGGCACGTTGCAGTGGTACCGCGGTGGCACCGCGATCCCCGGCGCGACCGGGCGCACCTACAAGCCGACGCCGGCCGACGTCGGGCAGAAGATCCGCTTCGTCGCGATGCTGACCCGCAGCGGCTTCGAGACCCAGCGCGCGGTGTCGCAGCCGACGCCGCCGATCGCGCACGCGAGCCCGCTCAAGCGCACGGTGCGCTACGACGTGCGGGTGGACGCCACCGGCACGATCCCCGCCGCCGAGGTCGAGACCTTCGTCGCCCAGGCGCAGCAGACCTACGACGACGCCCGCGGGTGGCGGGCCGGCGGCACCGCGTTCACGCGCACCTCCCGGTCCCAGTCGCAGTTCACCCTCGTGCTGGCGACGTCCGACCGGATGACGTCCTACTCGAGCGTCTGCAGCGCGCAGTGGAGCTGTCGCGTGGGGCGCAACGTCATCATCAACTGGACCCGGTGGAAGACCGCCTCGCCGGCGTGGAACGCGGCCGGGGGCTCGCTGCGCGACTACCGCCACATGGTCGTCAACCACGAGACGGGCCACTGGCTCGGCCGCGGCCACGCCGGGTGCTCGCGGCAGGGCGCGCTCGCGCCGGTCATGATGCAGCAGTCCAAGGGTCTCGGTGGGTGCCGGTTCAACCCGTGGCCGCTGCCGAGCGAGCGCTGAGGCCCGACGCCGTGCCGACACCTGCGTGACGTCCGTGACGCGTCGTCGCGTTGCGTGCGTGTTACCCCGTAGATTGGCCCGTCGTGGTGGACGACGTGGCTGACGCACCGGTCGGCATCTTCGACTCGGGGTTCGGCGGCCTGACGGTGGCCCGGTCGGTGATCGACCAGCTGCCCCACGAATCGGTGCTCTACCTGGGCGACACGGCCCGCCAGCCCTACGGCCCGAAGCCGATCGGCGAGGTGCGGGAGTACGCGCTGGAGTGCCTCGACCACCTCGTCGCGCGGGGCGTCAAGGCCCTCGTCATCGCCTGCAACTCCGCGAGCGCGGCCATGCTGCGCGACGCGCGCGAGCGCTACGACGTGCCCGTCGTCGAGGTCATCTACCCGGCGACCCGCCGTGCGGTCGCCGCCACCCGCTCGGGGCGCATCGGCGTGATCTGCACGCGCGCGACGGCCGCCTCCATGGCGTACGACGACGCGTTCGCCGCCGCCCCGCACGTCGAGCTCGTCACGCAGGCGTGCCCGCGGTTCGTCGAGTTCGTCGAGAACGGGGTGACCTCCGGTCCGGAGCTCCTCGAGGCGGCGCACTCCTACCTCGCCCCGCTGATCGCGGCCGACGTCGACACCCTCGTGCTGGGCTGCACCCACTACCCGCTGCTGACCGGTGTGATCTCGTCGATCATGGGGGACGGTGTCACGCTGGTGAGCAGTGCGGAGGAGAGCGCGAAGGCGGTGTACCGGATGCTGGCGACCACCGGACTGATGCGCGCGGGCGGCGACGCGTCGTACGAGTTCGTGACGACGGGCGAGCCCGGCGAGTTCGAGCGGATCGGCCGCCGCTTCCTCGGCCCCGAGCTCGCGATCGCGAGCCAGTTCGCGGGAGGGCTCGCATGACCGCCGACGAGCCGACGGGGCTCCGCCTCACCGTCGTGGGCTGCGCCGGGTCGTACCCCGGTCCCACGTCGCCCGCCAGCTGCTACCTCCTCGAGGCCGACGGCGACGACGGCGCGGGCGGCACCCGCCGCTGGCGGATCCTGCTCGACCTCGGCAACGGTGCGCTCGGCGCGCTCCACAACCACGCGGACCCCCTCGCCATCGACGCGGTCTTCGTCAGCCACCTCCACGCCGACCACTGCCTCGACCTGTGCGGCTACTACGTGCTGCGCAAGTACCACCCCTCCGGCGCCCAGCCCCGCATCCCCGTCTGGGCGCCGGCCGGCGCGGCGGAGCGGCTGGCCCGCGCCTACGACCTGCCGCTCGACCCGGGGATGACCGAGGAGTTCGACTTCACGGAGTACGCCGCGGACCGCGCCCCCGTGCAGGTCGGGCCCTTCACGGTGCAGCCGTTCGAGGTCTACCACCCGGTGACGGCCTACGCGCTGCGGGTGACCGCCGCCGGCCGCACGTTGACCTACTCCGGTGACACCGCGCCGTGCACGGGCCTCGACGAGGCCGCGGCGGGCGCCGACCTGCTGCTGGCCGAGGCCGCGTTCCGGAGCCAGGACGACAACCCGCCCGGCGTCCACCTCACGGGTGCGGACGCCGGCGAGCTCGCGACCCGGGCCGACGTGGGCCAGTTGGTGCTGACCCACGTGCCCGCCTGGTTCGACCCGCTCGACGCCCACGGCGAGGCGGTCGAGAAGTACGACGGCCCCACCTGGCTCGCCACCACCGGCGCGGTGTTCGAGGTCTGAGGGAGAAAACGCGGACGCGGCTCCCGGGCGGGGCTCCGAGCCCGTCGAGCCGGCCCGGAACTGTGCAGCTGGGGCGTGCCGGAGGCGGTGGGCTCCTCCCCGACGTCACATTTCGTCAATCCGGCACGATGCGGCCGGGACGTCGAGGTGCTCGACCTCAGACCAGCCCGGCGTCGTGCACGCAGATGGCGATCTGCACGCGGTTGGTGGCGCCGAGCTTGTCGAAGAGCCGCGAGACGTGGGCCTTGACCGTCGGCACGGACAGGTAGAGCTCGGCCGCGATGTCGGCGTTCGACAGCCCGCGGCCGACGGCCACGGCCACCTCGCGCTCGCGCTCCGTCAGGGTCGCGAGCTTGACCTCGGCCTCGGCGGTGCGGGGGTCGCTGCCCTGGCGGACCTGTCGGATGAGCGTCTGCGTGACGGAGGGGGAGAGCATCGGCTCGCCGTCGGCCACCTTCCGGATGGCGGCGACGATCTCGGGCGGCGGGGTGTCCTTGAGCAGGAAGCCGTCGGCGCCCGCGGCGAGCGCGCCGACGACGTAGTCGTCCGCGTCGAAGGTCGTCAGCACGATGACCCGGGGCGGCTGCGGCCGGGCGTGGAGCGCCGCCGTCGCCTCGAGGCCGTCCATGACGGGCATGCGGATGTCCATGAGCACGACGTGGGGCCGCAGGGAGGCGGCGAGGGTCGTGCCCTCGCGACCGTCGCGCGCCTCGCCGACGACCTCGAGGTCGGGCTGGCCGCCCAGCATGAGCCCGAGCGCGGAGCGCACCAGGGGGTCGTCGTCGACCACGAGCACCCGGATCGGGGTCGCGGCGGGCTCGGCTGTGGAGGCGGTCACGAGGCCCACGGTAGCCACGCGTGGACGACGAACGCATCCCCGTCGCGGCCGTGGGTGAGGTGTCCTCCGGCGAGGTCGACGCGCTCGGTGAGGCCCACCAGGCCGAGTCCCGCACCGGGCACGCCGGGCGTGCTGAAGCCGTAGGGGTTGCGCAGCCGCACCTCGACCCCGTCCTCGGGCGTGCCGCGCAGGCAGATGGACAGCAGGGCGCCGGGAGCGTGCTTCTGGGCGTTGGTGATGCCCTCCTGCACGACGCGGTAGAGCGCACGCCCGACCGGGGTCGGCGGGGCCTCGTCCAGCTCGTCGTCGAAGGCGATCCGCGCCCCGGCCTCGACCGCCTCCGCCACGAGCGCGCCGACGTCCTCGTAGGTCGGCTGCGGCCGGTGCGTGACCTCGCCGGTCGCGGGGTCGCGCAGCACGCCGAGGACGCCGCGGAGGTCGTCGAGCGCCTCGTTGGCCCGCACCTGCACCTCGGCGATGCCCTCGCGCAGCGCGTCGGCGTCGAGGTCGGTGCGGTAGGACAGCGCGCCCGCGTGCATCGACACCTGGCTGATCCGGTGGGCCAGCACGTCGTGCATCTCGCGGGCGATCCGGGAGCGTTCGTCGACCCGCGCCTTCGCGAGGCGCAGGTCCTGCTCGGCCTCCGCGCGCTCGGCCCGCTGACGCAGGGTCCAGAGCAGCTCGCGCCGCGATCCGATGTACATGCCCCAGGCCGCGATCGCGCCCGCCGCCGCGACGTTGGCCGTGAAGTTGAGCCACATCGGGCTGGACCCGGTCGAGGGCGCGACCCGGAAGTAGATCTCGGCGCCCACGACGCTGAGGACGCTGGCGACCGCGATCTCCCAGTAGACGCGGCGGGTGGCGAGCGAGACCAGCGCGAGCACGGACGGGCCCGCGGCGAACGACGAGACGCAGGCGAGCGCGATGGTCACCACGACGACGAGCATCGGCCGCTGCCGGCGGAAGTGGACCGCCACGAAGCCGACGAGCCCGAGGAGCACGTCGACGGCGATCCACCAGGCGTGCCCCCGCTGCACCAGCAGCGAGTACGGCTCGATCACGACCAGACCGCTGATGAGCAGCATCAGCAGCACGCGCCACGTCCGGCCCCACGTGCTGACGCGCGGCTGGTACTCGGCGGGGTCCGTCACCCGGCCAGCGTAGGGCGACGCGGGTCGCGTGGCTGCGGACCGGGGGCGCGGGCGACACCTACTTTCGTCGTACCCGATCAGGCCCACCGGACGATGTGCGACCGGCCGGCGACGGGGCACCATCGACGGCATGATCACTGTCCAAGGACTCACGAAGAGGTACGGCGGCTTCACCGCCGTCGACGACGTCAGCTTCGTGGCGCAGGCCGGCCAGGTGACGGGCTTCCTCGGCCCCAACGGCGCCGGCAAGACGACGACGATGCGGATCCTCGCCGGTCTGACCCACCAGGACTCGGGGACCGCCACCGTCGGCGGTCACCGCCTCCAGGACATTCCCAACCCGGGTCGGCACGTCGGCATCCTGCTCGACGCCTCGGCGCAGCACGCGGGCCGCACGGGCCGCGAGGTGCTGACGCTGGCCGCCAAGACCATGGGCCTGCCCGGGTCGCGCGTCGACGAGATGCTCGAGCTGGTCAGCCTCACCGACAGCGAGGCGAAGCGCCGGGTGCGCAACTACTCGCTGGGCATGCGGCAGCGCCTCGGCATCGCGCACGCCCTCATGGGCGATCCCCAGGTGCTGATCCTCGACGAGCCGGCCAACGGCCTCGACCCCGCCGGCATCCGGTGGATGCGCGGCCTGCTCCGCGGGTACGCCGAGCGTGGCGGCGCCGTCCTGCTCTCCAGCCACCTCCTGCACGAGGTCGAGCAGATCGCCGACGAGATGCTCGTCATCGGCCGGGGCAAGATCGTCGCCTCCGGCACGAAGGCGGAGCTGCTCGCCTCGGCCGGCACCTTCGTCAAGGCCGTCGACACGGCTGCGCTGGCGTCCGCCGCCCAGGCCAAGGGCCTCGCGGTGACGCCGTCCGGCGAGGGCTTCATCGTCGACGCCGAGCCCCAGGCCATCGGCGAGCTCGCGCTCGCCGCGCAGGCCGTGCTCCTCGAGCTGCGGGCCGCCGACGCGTCCGGCCTCGAGGACCTCTTCCTCCAGCTGACCGCCGACACCCAGCGCGAGGCGGCTGCCGCCTTCCCGCCCGGTTCGCCCTACCACCAAGGAGCCTCGGCATGAGCGCCACCGCCCCCGCCCCCCACCTCGGCACGGGCACCTTCGACATCTCGGGCACCGCCCCGATCCCGCTGACGCGCCTCGTGGGCGTCGAGGTGCGGAAGCTCCTCGACACCCGGTCGGGCCGATGGCTGCTCATCGTGCAGGCCGCACTCATCACGATCGGCTCGCTGGTGCTCGCTGTGGTCATCGCGCGCAACGACGGGACCGCCGGGCTCTTCGACTTCACGTCGATCGCCGGCGGCGTGACCCAGCTGCTCCTGCCGGTGATGGCCATCATGGCGGTCACGACCGAGTGGTCGCAGCGCACCAACATGGCCACCTTCACGCTCGAGCCGCGTCGCGGCCGGGTCGTGCTGGCCAAGGCACTGGCCGCCGTGCTCGTCGGTCTGGCCGCCCTGGTGGTCGCGGTCGGCATCGGCGCCGTGATGACGGGACTGTCCGGCCTGCTCGGCGCGGAGACCAACTGGGACCCGCGGCCGGAGATGCTCCTGGGCTTCGCCGTGCTGCAGGTGATGAGCCTGCTCATCGGCTTCGCGTTCGGCACGCTGCTCCTCAACACGCCGGCCGCGATCGTGCTCTACATCGCGTTCTACACGATCATCCCGGGCATCATCGCCGCGGCGGCGTCGCTCATGTCGTGGTTCGACGACGTCCGGCCCTGGATCGACTTCAACATGGCGATCATGCCGCTGTCCGACTTCGGCCAGCCCGACAGCGAGCTGGGCTTCGGCGCCATCGAGTGGCCGGAGTTCACGACCTCGGTCGCCCTGTGGTTCGGGCTGCCGCTGGTGCTGGGCGTGCTCCGGATGCTCCGCGCCGAGGTGAAGTGACCCCGGCGACCTCCTGACCCCGGTCGGGGCTCGGTGACATCTGAGGGGAGTGTTCACCGAGCCCTGACCGGCCTGTCACCCCCGTGGCGGCGCAGCGTTCCCGCTGCGCCGCCACGCTGCGTCCCGTGACCACTGCGACCGGACGCAGCTACCTCCGCTTCGCCGCCGTCGGCGACTCCACCACCGTCGGCGTCGGGGACCCGATGCCCGGCACCCCGCTCGGCCTGGGCGCCGGCGCGACCGGCCGCGACGGCACGTGGCGCGGGTGGGCCACGCTCCTCGCGCGGGCGCTGGACGCGTCGTACGACGTCTCCTTCTGCAACCTCGCCGTCTCCGGGGCGACCGCCCGCGACGTCGTCGAGCGCCAGCTGGCCGACGCGGTGGACCACCACCCCGATCTCGTGTCGCTCGTCGTCGGTCTCAACGACACGATGCGCTCCACCTGGAGCCCCGCCCAGCTGCGCGCGGACCTGCTGCATGCCGCCGACCGGCTCACCGCGGGGGGTGCGCTGCTCATGACGGCGCGCTTCCACGACCACGGCGCGGTCCTGGGGCTGCCGGGGTTCCTGCGGCGACCGATGCAGCGGCGCATCGAGGTCGTCAACGGGGTGTACGACGAGGTGCACGCGACGTACGGCGGGGTGCGGGTCGACCTCGCGACGTGCGCGGCGGTGCGGGACCGGGCCTCGTGGTCCGTCGACCGGATGCACCCCTCCGAGCGCGGTCACCGGGCGCTGGCGCGGTGCTTCGCCGAGGGGCTGACCGCCGCCGGGATCGTCGTCGAGCCGCCACGGGCCGAGCCCGACGCGGACCGCGCGGTCACCTGGCGCGAGGACCTCGGGTGGGTCGTGACCGAGGCCGTGCCGTGGATGGGGCGCCGGGCGCGCGACCTCGGGCCCTGGGCGGCACGGACCGCCTGGGAGCGGGTGCCGGTGCCGGTCGGTGCCCGGCGGACGGTCCGCTCAGCCGCGGGCGGTGAGGACGATCGGGTCGCCGTGGGTGATGGCGATGGTGTGCTCGCTGTGGGCCCCGCGGGAGCCGTCGGCTGACAGGATCGTCCAGCCGTCGTCGGCCATCTTGATCTCGTCGGTCGTGGCGAGCAGCCACGGCTCGATGGCGATGACGAGGCCCGGCTTCAGCTTGAACCCGCGTCCGGCGCGCCCGTCGTTGGGCACGTGGGGCTCGCCGTGCATCGTGCGACCGACGCCGTGACCGCCGAACTGGGTGTTGACGCTGTAGCCGTTCGCCCGGGCGATGGTGCCGATGGCCTCGCCGATGTCGCCGAGGCGGTTGCCCGAGCGTGCGACCTCGATGGCCGCGGCCAGGGCCTCCTCCGTGGTGCGGATGAGGCGGAGGTCCTCCTCCCGCGGCGTACCGACGACGACGCTGACCGCGGAGTCGGCGACCCAGCCGTCGACGCTCACGGCGAAGTCGAAGCTGACGAGGTCGCCGTCGGCGAGCGTGTAGTCGTGGGGGAGGCCGTGGAGCACCGCGTCGTTGACCGAGGTGCAGAGCACCTTGCCGAAGGGACCGCGGCCGAACGACGGGGCGTAGTCGATGTAGCAGGACTCGGCGCCGCGCTCCTTGATCATCTCGTGGGCGAGCGCGTCGAGGTCGAGGAGGTTCATGCCGACGTCGGCGGTCTCGACGAGGCGCGTGAGCACGCTGGCGACGAACTCGCCGGCGGGGCGCATCTCGTCGATCTGGCGGGGTGAGAGCAGCTCGATCATCGGTCGCCTCCTCGGGCGGACCCGCCGGGGCGGGGGGTGCTGGTGCGGCTGGTGGGGAGCCCGGCCGCGCGGGCCTGGGCGAGCAGGCCGACGACGGCGAGCAGGAGCCCGGCGAGGCCGAGCGTGCCGAGGGCGACGTGGCTGTAGACCCCGTCGGCCTCCGCGGTCGACGCGGCGACGGTGGTGAAGCCGCCGATCATGGCGGCGAGCAGGGCGGCGTGCATCCGGAGGGTGCGTGTCGGCGCACCGCCCCAGAAGGAGTAGGTGATGCCCGCGGTGAGGGCCGCCCCGGCGATGGCGACCACGACCCCGACGGTGCGCTGGTCGTCGAGCGCCCCTGCGGTGTCGGCCGCGAGCACGACCGCCACGAGCCCGGCCCCGAGGAGCGCGGCGACGACCTGTCCGCGGGAGGGCGCGGGCTCGACGGGGCCACGGCGCGACGAGGCGGACGTGCTGCTGGGCATGGGGGCCAGGGTATCGGTCGCCGGCTGCTCCCCGGGCCGCGGCCGCCGGGACCGGACGCCGGCCCGGGATGGCCTAACCTCACGAGCATGACCGCCACTCCCGCCACGCCCCCGGCCGAGCCGCGTCCCGACGGTCGCGCCGACGACGAGCTGCGCCCCGTGAAGATCACGCGCGGCTGGCTCGACCACGCCGCCGGATCGGTGCTCGTCGAGTTCGGCAGCACGAAGGTGCTGTGCGTCGCCTCGGCCTCCGAGGGCGTCCCGCGCTGGCGCAAGGGGTCGGGCCTGGGCTGGGTCACGGCGGAGTACGCGATGCTCCCGGGCTCCACCCACACCCGCAGCGACCGCGAGTCGGTCAAGGGCCGCATCGGCGGCCGCACCCACGAGATCTCCCGCCTCATCGGGCGCTCGCTGCGCTCGGTGGTGGACTACCGGGCGCTCGGCGAGAACACGATCCAGCTCGACTGCGACGTGCTGCAGGCCGACGGCGGCACCCGCACCGCCTCGATCACGGGCGCCTACGTCGCGCTCGCCGACGCGATCGCGCACCTCCGCTCCACGGGCGCCCTGAAGGGCGAGCCGCTCACCGGCTCCGTGGCCGCCGTCTCGGTCGGCATCGTGGGGGGCCGCCCGCGGCTCGACCTGCCGTACGTCGAGGACGTCGCCGCCGAGACCGACATGAACGTCGTGATGACGGGCGACGGGCGCTTCGTCGAGGTGCAGGGCACCGCGGAGGGCGTGCCGTTCGACCGGGCCGAGCTGGACGCGCTGCTCGACCTGGCCGCCGGCGGCTGCGCCGACCTGACCCGCCTGCAGCAGGAGGCGCTCGCGCAGGAGGTCGGCCGTGGCTGAGGTGTTCCTGGCGTCGCGCAACCGCAAGAAGCTCGAGGAGATGGAGCGCATCCTCGCCGCGCACCTGCCCGGGGTGCGGGTGCTCGGGCTCGACGACGTGGAGGCCTACGACGAGCCGGTCGAGGACGAGCCGACCTTCGAGGGCAACGCGCTCCTCAAGGCCCGGGCGGGTCTCGCGGCCACGGGGCTGCCGAGCGTCGCCGACGACTCCGGGATCTGCGTGGACGCGCTCAACGGCATGCCGGGCGTGCTCTCGGCCCGCTGGTCCGGTCCGCCGAAGAGCGACGCCCGCAACAACGAGCTGCTGCTCGCGCAGCTGGCCGACGTGCCCGACGAGCGTCGTACGGCCCACTTCCGCTGCGCGGTCGCGTTCGTCCACCCCGGTGGCGAGGTCGTGGTCGAGGGCCGCATGCCCGGCCGCGTGATCCGCGAGGTCCGGGGCGCGGGCGGGTTCGGCTACGACGTGCTGTTCGTCGCCGACGACCGCCCCGGCCTCACCACGGCCGAGCTGTCCCGCGAGGACAAGGACGCCATCTCCCACCGCGGCAAGGCGATGCGCGAGCTGGGCCCCCTCGTCGCGGCGACGCTCGCGTGAGCGCCGGCGCGCGGTTCCGCCGCCGCGTCGCGCGGCTCGTGCTGCGGGCGGTCCGGTGGCGCACGGTGGGCGAGGTGCCGCGGCGTGGCATCCTCGTCGGGGCTCCGCACACCTCGAACTGGGACTGGGTGCTCACCCTCCTGCTGGCGTGGGACTCGGGGGTCCGCATCCGGCTGCTCGTCAAGCACTCGCTGTTCCGCGGTCCACTCGGGCCGCTCCTGCGGGCGACCGGGGCCGTCGAGCTCGACCGGGCCAACCCGGGCGCCACGATCCGCGAGCTGCTTGCCGACGCGGAGACCGACGAGTCGTTCCTGCTCGGCATCGCGGCCGAGGGCACGCGTGGCCGGTCCGAGTACTGGAAGTCCGGCTTCCACCGCATCGCGCGCCAGACCGGCATCCCCGTCACGCTGGCGTTCCTCGACGCGCCGAGCCGCACCGTGGGCTGGGGACCGACGTTCCCGGCGACCGAGGACGTGCGCGCCGACATGGACCGCGTGCGTGCGTTCTACGCCGACAAGCGGGGCTTCAAGCCCGAGCTCGCGACGCCGCCGCGCCTGCGCGAGGAGGGGTAGGCGCCGCGCGCCCGACGGGACGAACAGGGTGCCGGAGGCGGGACTCGAACCCGCACGCCCTGGGGCACAGGTACCTAAAACCTGCGTGTCTGCCGTTCCACCACTCCGGCGCGGCGCCGTGCCTCAGTCGAGACCGAGGTCGCGGCGCAGCTTGGCGACGTGGCCCTTGGCGCGCACGTTGTACGCCGCGTGCGCGACCTTGCCCTCCTCGTCGACCACGACGGTCGAGCGGATGACGCCCTGGACGATCTTGCCGTAGTTCTTCTTCTCGCCGAACGCGCCCCAGGCGGCGAGCGTCTCCTTCGACGGGTCGGCGAGCAGCGGGAAGGTGATGCCGTCGCGCTCGCGGAACTTCGCGAGCTTCTCGGGCTGGTCGGGGGAGATGCCGAGCACCTCGTAGCCCTCGGCCTTGAGCGCGTCGAGCGAGTCGCGGAAGTCGCAGGCCTGCGTCGTGCAGCCGGGGGTCATGGCGGCCGGGTAGAAGTACACGATCACCTTGCGCCCGCGGAGGCCGGACAGCGTGACCTCGTCGCCGGAGTCGGAGGTCAGCGTGAAGTCGGGGGCGGCGTCGCCGGGGGCGAGCCGCTCTGCGGGGGCCGGGGACTGGCTCATCGGGCAGGCACCTCTCTGGTCGGACGGCTATTGCAATGGATCTGCAACAACGTACTCTTCGTGGGCAGCCCGGCACGGGGGTCCGGACGCACTGGTTGGCCCCAACCTAGAGGAGGCAGGCATGCACGTGCCTGACGGGTTTCTCGACGCACCGACGTCGATCGCGACCGGCGTGGTCGCCGCCGCGGGCGTCGGTCTCGCGCTCCGCGGCGCGCGCCGCGAGCTGGACGACCGCACCGCGCCCATGGTCGGGCTGGTGGCGGCGTTCGTCTTCGCCGCGCAGATGGTGAACTTCCCCGTCGGGGCCGGCACGAGCGGCCACCTCCTCGGAGGTGCGCTGGCCGCGGTGCTCGTCGGACCGTGGTCGGCCGTGCTCTGCCTCAGCACCGTCCTCCTCGTCCAGGCGCTCCTCATGGCGGACGGCGGCATCACGGCCCTCGGCACCAACGTCACCCTCATGGGCATCGTCGGCGTGGGGGTCGGCTACCTCGTCTTCGTCGCCGTGCGCGCGGTCCTGCCGCGACGCCCGGCGATGGTCGTGCCCGCCGCGGCGGTCGGCGCCTTCGCCAGCGTGCCCGCCGCGGCCGCCGTCTTCACGCTCCTCTTCGCCGTCGGCGGCCAGGCCTCGGTCGGCATCGGCGACGTCGCCGTCGCGATGCTCGGCTGGCACACCGTGATCGGGCTCGGCGAGGCCGCGGTGACCGCGCTCGTCGTCAGCGCCGTCGTCGCGACGCGGCCCGACCTCGTCCACGGCGCCCGTCCGCTCCTCGCGGCGTCCACGCTCGAGATCCGGCGCTCCGGAGCACCGGCCGGTGCGGAGGTGGCGCGATGAGCACCCCGACGAACACCGCGGCGGACAGCCCGACGGAGGCCCAGCGCTCCGCCCGTCCCCGCCTCTCCCGCGGCCGCTTCTTCACCGCCGTCCTCGTGGTGACGCTGCTCGTCGCGGGCGGCCTCAGCTACCTGGCGTCGGCCCACCCCGACGGCCTCGAGCACGTGGCGGCCACGACCGGCTTCGGCGACACCGCCCGCGACTCCGCGACGTCGGGGAGCCCGTTCGCCGACTACGGCACGGCGGGCGTCGACCACGCCTGGCTCAGCGGCGCGATCGCTGGCGTCGTCGGCGTCGTGGTCGTCCTCGTGCTGGCGGGTGGCCTCGCCCTCGTCGTACGCCGCCGCGGCTCCGCGCAGGACTGACGCGGTGGGAGCGGGACACGGTCGGCCGGGCGGGGGGCTGACGCTCCACCACCCCGGTGACAGCCGGGTGCACCGCACACCGGCCCACCTCAAGGTGCTGGGCCTGCTCGTCCTCATGCTCCTCGTGGTGGCCATCCCGCGGGACGCGGGCTGGGCCCCGGAGGCGTACGCCGCGGCCGCGGCCCTCGTCGTCGTCACCGTGCTGCTCGCGCGGGTGCCGGTGCTCTTCGTGGCACGCCGGATGGTGGTCGAGGTCCCGTTCGTGGTCTTCGCGCTCCTGGTGCCGCTCGTCGCGCACGGCCCCCGCACCACGCTCCCCGTGCTCGGGCTCGAGGTGTCGGCCCCGGGCCTCGCCGAGGCCGGTCACCTGCTGGCCACCGGCACGATCGGCGTCGCGGCCGCGCTCACCCTCGCGGCGACGACGAGCGCGCGGGAGCTCCTCGCGGGGCTCGCGCGCCTGCGCGTCCCCGCCCTCCTGCTGGAGATCATGGGCTTCATGCTGCGCTACGCGGAGGTCGTCACGGGGGAGTGGAGCCGCATGCTCGTCGCCCTGCGCTCCCGCGGCTGCGAGCCGCGCTCGCCGCGCCACTGGCCGGCGCTCGGCCGGGCCCTCGGCGCGCTCTTCGTGCGGTCCTACGAACGGGGCGAGCGCGTGCACCTCGCGATGCTCTCCCGCGGGTACGTCGGCGCCCGGCCCGCGCGGGAGGTGGCGCCGTGAGCGCGGACCCCGTCCTCGCCCTCGAGGGGGTCGCGTTCGCCTACCCCGACGGGCACCAGGCGCTGTTCGGTGTCGACCTGCGCCTCGACCGCGGCGAGCGGGTCGCCCTGCTCGGTCCCAACGGCGCCGGCAAGACGACCCTGGTGCTCCACCTCAACGGCATCCTCAGCCCGGGCGCGGGGACCGTGGAGGTGGCCGGTCTGGCCGTCGGCCGCCGCACGCTCGCGGAGGTGCGCCGCCGGGTCGGGGTGGTCTTCCAGGACCCGGACGACCAGCTGTTCATGGGCACGGTGCGGGAGGACGTCGCCTTCGGCCCCCGCAACGCCGGGGTGCGCGGCCCCGAGCTCGACCGGCGCGTCGAGGCGGCCCTCGAGCAGGTGGGGATGGCCGCGTACGCCGATCGCCCGCCCCACCACCTGTCCTTCGGCCAGCGCCGTCGGGTCGCCATCGCGACGGTGCTCGTGATGGAGCCCGAGCTCCTCGTGCTCGACGAGCCGTCGTCCAACCTCGACCCCGCGTCGCGGCGGGAGCTCGCCGAGATCCTGCTCGGTCTCGACGTCTCGATGCTGATGGTCACCCACGACCTGCCCTACGCGCTGCAGCTCTGCCCGCGCTCGGTCGTGCTCTCCGACGGGGTCGTCGTGGCCGACGCCGCGACGTACGACGTGCTCACCGACGAGGCGACCATGGCCGCCCACCGTCTCGAGCTGCCGTTCGGGTTCGATCCCCGCACGGCGGGGCGCCCAGGCGCGCGTTGGTAACGTTCAGCCCGACCGCCGAAGTGTTGACCTGAGCCTGTCGAAAGTGGTGCGTACGTGAGCAACGACCTCAACTCCCTCGAGGGCGAGATCGAGCAGACGCGGGAGCGTCTCGCCTCGACCATCGACGAGCTGCTGCACCGCACGAACCCGAAGACGATCGCCCGCAAGGAGGCGAACGCCGTCAAGGGCTACTTCGTCGACGAGGCCAGCGGCGCGCCCCGTACCGACAACATCCTCAAGGTCGTCGGCGGCGTCGCGGGCGTGGTCGCCGTGATCGTGGTCGTCCGCAAGCTCGTCAAGTGACCTCCGCCGGCGGTGCCGGCGACGGCACTCCGATCCGCATGCTCCACGACCGCCTCCTCGTCGAGCTCGACCGCGAGGCGGGGGAGCGGCGCTCCTCGGGCGGCATCGTGATCCCGGCGACCGCGGCCATGGGGGCGAAGCGCCTCGCCTGGTCCCGCGTCGTCGGCGTCGGTCCGCAGGTGCGCTCGGTCGAGGTCGAGGACCGGGTGCTCTTCGACCCGGACGACCGGGCCGAGGTCGAGGTGCACGGCGACACCTACGTCGTGCTGCGCGAGCGCGACGTCCACGCGGTGGCCGCGGGCCGGCTCGGCGACTCGGCCACGGGCCTCTACCTCTGAAACCGCTGAGGGTCCTGCCCCGGCGGCGCCACCGTCACCGTCGGCGCCACCACCGGCTCGCCTTGCCGTCGGGCCGGGACTCCCGCGCCTTCCGGGTGCGGACCTTCGTGCCGTCCTTGCCGTCGGCCGCGACGGCCTCCTCGCGGTAGTAGCCGCCGTAGTAGTAGCCGCCCGCCGCGTTGCGCCGCGGCACCCGGTTGAACACCACGCCCAGCACGCGACCGCGCACCGCGGTGAGGTTGCCCAGCGACGTCTCCAGCTCGGTGTCGACGGTGCTGCCGTAGGAGACGACGACGATCGCGCCGTCCGCCACGGTCGACAGCACGGCGGCGTCGGTCACGGGCAGCAGCGGCGGGGCGTCGAGGACGACGAGCGCCGACTCTGCCATCTGCTTGAGCAAGTTGCGCATCGACTGCGAGCCCAGCATCTCGCTGGGGTTGGGCGGCACGCCACCGGCGGCGAGCACCTGGAAACCGGGCACGGCGGGGTGGTCCTGCAGCACGTCGTCGAGCTCGGCCCGCCCGATGAGCACGTCGGTGAGGCCCGCGCCCTCGACGAGCCCGAGCGTGGGCGCGACCACGGGGCGACGGAGGTCGGCGTCCACGAGGATGACCGGCTGGCCCGACGTCGCGATCGCGGCGGCGAGGTTGGTCGACACCGTCGACTTGCCGTCCGACTGCCGCGAGCTCGTCACGACGATGATCCGTGGCGGGTTGTCGATGTCCATGTAGGACAGGTTGGTGCGCAGCTTGCGGAAGGCCTCGCCCGCGATGAAGGCCGCGTTCTGCTCCGTCTCCGTGACGGCCAGGTCGGCCGGCTCGCCCCGCTCGTGCTCCAGGGCCCTGGTGGCCGGGATGGCGCCGATGACGGCCACGCCGAACTTCTTCTCGATCTCCTGCGCCGTGCGGAGGCGACGGTCGAGCTGGGACCGCACCGCGGCGTACGCGACGCCGAGGAGGAGACCCAGGACGAGGCCGATGCCGCCGTCGCGCGCCGGCACGGGGGAGATCGGCCGGTTCGGCAGGGCTGCACCCTCGACGGGACGCACGACGAGGCCCGTGTTGCCGGCGACGTCGTCCGGGTTCTGGATCTCGTCGATCTCGTCGGCCAGTGCCTGGACCCAGGCGTCCGCGAGGTCACGGGCGGCCTGGGGGTCACCGGCCTGCGCCGTGATGCGGATGAGGGACGTGTCGACGGGCTGCTCGACCGAGATGCGTCCGATGAGCGCCTGGGGCGAGGAGTCGAGGCCGAGGGTCGTGATGGCGCGCTCCGCGACGGGGCGGCTGCCGGCGACCTCGACGAAGGACTTCGCCTGCGACTTCGCCAGCGAGTCGGCGACCGACTGCCCCGCGATGGACGGATCGGGGTTGGCCGAGGTGACGAGACCGGTCGCGTTGGCCGCGTAGACCGACGGCTGGCTCAGCGAGTAGGCCAACGCCAGCACGAGGCACGCGACGACGATGACCCCGGCGCCGAGCCAGTGGTTGCGCAGCGCTCGCAGGTAGTCGCTGAGGGACATGGGGTCCTTCCATCGGGAGGGTCTCGCGCCTCACGGAATGCGGCTTTCGGCTCCGTGACCCCGCGGTCTCGTGGGAGCCTGAGCCCGTGAGGATCCTCATCGTATGCGTCGGCAACGTCTGTCGTTCGCCTCTTGGAGAACGTCTCCTCCGCCTCGCGCTGGCCGACGAGGTGGCTGCCGGCCTCGTCGAGGTGACGAGCGCCGGCACGGGAGCGCTGGAGGGTCGGGCCATGGAGCCGGACGCCGCCGCCGAGCTCGTCCGCCTCGGCGGGTCGGCCGAGGGGTTCGTCGCCCGCGCGGTCACCGACGAGATGCTCCGGACCTCCGACCTCGTGCTCACGGCCACCACCGAGGTGCGCAAGCAGGTCGTCGGCATCACCCCCGCGGTGCTGCACCGCACCTTCACCCTCAAGGAGCTCGCGCTCGTCGTCGAGGAGGAGGCGCAGCACGTGCAGGTGCTGCCCGACGTGCGGCGCGCGATGCGCGCCCTGTCGGCCCGCCGCGGGGCCGTCTCCCGCAACGACCTCGACGTGCCGGACCCCATGGGGCGGGACGCGGCGCGCCACCGCGAGGCGGCCGACCAGATCGCCGCCGCGGTCGACGTGCTCGCCCCGCTCGTCGCCGTGCTCGTGGAGGAGCGTCAGGCGGCCGGGGCAGGGGAGGCGTGAGGGCCGCGTCCCGGCGCGCCTCAGGTCAGCAGGACCAGCCCGCGCTCGGCCAGCTCGCCGAGGAAGGGCAGCACGTCGCCGCGCACCTGGGCGGCGGCCGCGCCGTACTCGGTGGCGAGGAGCAGCACCAGCGCGCCCAGGGTCATCGGCCGCTCGAGGCTCTCCCAGACGGACACGCCGACGGGGTTGAGCTCGAGGTACTCGCCCCGCTCGTCGAGCAGCACCATCGTGTCCCCGGTGCTGGTGCCGAGGGCCGACGGGTTGCGGGTGAGCGTGGTCGTGTCGTCGATGCGCACGGGGTGATGGTGCCATGAGCCGGGAGGGCCGGGAGCCGGACGAGGGGACGCTCGTGCCCGTCCACGGGCTCGGCGCGGTGGTGACGCTGCGGCTGCGCGGGACCGAGCGCGCCACGCTGGTCGACACCGTCCGCGCGGCCTGGGAGCGCTGCCTCGCCCCCGTCCCCGAGGCGGTCGACGGCGGCACCCTCGACGTCGTGCTCGACGCGCCGGACGCCGATCCCGCCGACCGCCACGCCGCGATCGCGGCGGGTGCGGTGGCCGGCACGACGCTCGCCGACGTGATGCACCAGCTCTCGCCCGCGGTGACGCTGCGGCTCATCGAGTCTCGGGCGGGCTCGCTGATGATGCTCCACGCCTGCGCCCTGGCCCACCCGACGACGGGACGCACGGCGGTGCTCGTGGCGCCGTCGGGCACGGGCAAGACGACGCTCGCGCGCACGCTGGGCACCACGTTCGGCTACCTCACCGACGAGACGGCCGGCATCGACGCGTCCGGCCGGCTGGTGCCCTACCCCAAGCCGCTGTCGGTGATCCCGGTGCCCGGGGAGCCGGTGAAGGACCAGCTGTCGCCCGCCGCCTGCGGCCTCGCCCCGGTGCCGGCCGACCCCCGTCTCGGGGCGGTCGTCCTCCTCGAGCGGTCCCCCGACGGCCCGGAGGTGCCCGAGGTGACGTCCGAGCCGACGGTGCAGGCACTGGCGACGCTGGCAGGACAGACGTCGTACCTCACCCGGGTCGAGCGCCCGCTCCACGCCCTGGCCGCCACGATCGAGCAGGGCGGAGGGCTGCGGCGGGTGCGCTACCGCGAGTCCGCGAGCCTCGCCCCCCTCCTCGAGGAGTGGCTGGCGTGAGCGGGCTGCGGGTGCGCCGGGCGCCGGTGGCGGACTGGTACGTCGAGGGGGAGGAGTCCGCCGTCATGGTGGGCGCCACCGTGGTGGTGCTGTCGGCGCTCGCCACGGCGGTGCTCGAGATCCTCGACGCCGAGCGGACCGCCGACGAGGGCTGGGTCGCCGACGAGGGCTGGGTCGCCGCCACCGTCGTCACGGCCGGGCTGGTGGAGCGCTTCGGGGAGCCCGAGGGGCTCGACGTGCACGCCACGACCGCCGGCGTCCTGGCCGACCTCGCCGAGCAGCGGGTGGTGGAGACGGAGCAGTCGTCGGGACCGGCCGCGGGTTGACCCCGGTGGGAGGCTGGAGATCATGAGCGACCACGTCTCCGCAGCAGCATCCGGCCACTTCCGCATCGGGGGCGAGCTCCCCGTCGTCCGCCTGGGATACGGCGCGATGCAGATCACCGGCGAGGGGGTCTGGGGCTGGCCCGACGACCGCGAGGGCGCGATCGCCGTGCTGCGCCGGGCCGTCGAGCTGGGCGTGACCTTCATCGACACCGCCGACTCCTACGGCCCGACCGTCTCCGAGGAGCTCATCGCCGAGGCGCTGCGGCCCTACGCCGACGACCTCGTCATCGCCACCAAGGCCGGCCTGGTGCGCACCGGTCCGGCCCAGTGGGTCCCGGTCGGCCACCCGGCGTACCTGCGTCAGCAGGCCGAGCTGAGCCTCCGCCGTCTCGGCGTCGAGGCCATCGACCTCTTCCAGCTGCACCGCGTCGACCCCGCCTTCCCGCTCGAGGACCAGGTGGGCGAGCTGAAGAAGCTGCAGGAGGAGGGCAAGGTGCGCCACATCGGGCTCTCGGAGGTCTCCCTGGCCCAGCTGCAGGAGGCGCGGGAGGTGGCCGAGATCGCGACGGTGCAGAACCTCTTCAACCTGGTGAAGCGCGACGCGGAGCCGCTGCTCGACTACTGCGACGCCGAGGGCATCGGCTTCATCCCGTGGTTCCCGCTGGCGACCGGCGAGCTCGCCGGGGCGGACGGCCCGCTGGCCCAGGCGTCCCGCGACCACGGCGCCGAGCCGTCGCAGCTGGCGCTCGCCTGGCTGCTGCGCCGCTCGCCCGTCGTGCTGCCCATCCCCGGCACCAAGACCGTGGCGCACCTCGAGACCAACGTCGCGGCGGCGGGCATCGAGCTCAGCGACGAGGAGTACGCGGCCCTCGACGCCGTCCGCTGAGCCTGGCCGACCCTGCGATGACACGACCGCTGCGCCGTCTCGGCTTCCTCACCATCGGGCTGTTCGACCCCGACGAGCCCCGCGCGGGGCACGAGACGACCCTCCGCATCATCGAGCTCGGCGAGCGGCTCGGTTTCGACAGCGCCTACGTGCGCCACCGCCACCTGCAGCACGGCATCTCCTCGCCGCTCACGTTCCTGGCCGCGGCCAGCCAGCGCACGAGCCGCATCGACCTCGGCACGGCGGTCGTGCCCCTGGGCTGGGAGAACCCGCTGCGGATGGCCGAGGACCTGGCGACCGTCGACGTCCTGTCGGGCGGTCGGCTGCAGCCGGGCATCAGCGTCGGCCCGCCGATGCAGTGGGAGCACGTGCGCGACGCGCTCTACCCCGACACCGCGGACGCGGAGGACTTCTCCTACGCACGGGTCGAACGGCTCCTGCGCCACCTCCGCGGCGAGCCGGCGAGCACGTTCAGCGGGCAGCAGGGGATCGAGGTGTTCTCCGAGCGCGTGCAGCCGCACGCGGCCGGTCTCGCGGAGCGGGTCTGGTACGGCGCGGGCTCCGTCCGCTCCGCCACGTGGGCCGGCCGGCAGGGCCTGGGCCTGCTGAGCAGCAGCGTCGTGAAGCACGAGGGCGAGCCGGGGGAGCCCGTCGACTTCGCCCGCGCCCAGCGCGCCCAGATGGACGCGTTCCTGGCCGCCCACCCGGACCCCGGGACCGCCCGCCTGTCGCAGGGGCTGGTGGTCGTGCCGACCGACAGCGCGTCCGCCGACCAGCGGCGTCGCTACGAGCAGTACGCCGCGGAGCGGCTGCCCCGCACCACGGAGCCCCAAGGGCCGGCGCGCCTGCTCTTCGCCCCCGACCTCGTCGGCACCTCGGAGCAGATCGCCGAGCAGCTCCAGGCGCACGCGGGCTTCCAGGCCGTCGACGAGGTCGTCTTCGCGCTGCCCTTCTCGTTCGAGCACGACGACTACGTGCAGATCCTCACCGACATCGCCGAACGCCTGGCGCCCGCCCTGGGATGGGCGGGCCCGGCCGGCGACGGGGCCTCTCCGTGAGCGAGGAGCGAGCGGTCGCGGCCGCGCGGGCCCTCGGCGTACCCGTCGCGGTGACGCGGCACGGGCCCGTCGGCTCGCTGGAGGAGGCGGCGGCCGCGCGCGGCGTCGCGCCCGAGCGGCTCGTCAAGACGCTGGTGGTACGGCGCGGGGAGGACGACCACCTGCTGGTGCTGGTGCCGGGGGACCGCACGATCAGCTGGCCGCGGCTCCGCGCCCTGCTCGGGGTCTCACGCCTCTCGATGCCGTCGGCCGAGGACGCGCAGCGGGCCACGGGCTACGCCCGCGGCACGATCACGCCGTTCGGGGCGACCCCGGGACCGCGGGGTCCCTGGCCCGTCGTCGCCGACAGCCGGGTCACCGGCACGATCTCGATCGGCGGCGGCGACCACGGCGTCGGGCTGACGGTGGAGGCGGAGGCGCTGCTCGCGGCGTACGACGCGGTCGTCGCCGACGTCACCGACCCCGCCTGAGGTCAGGAGACCTGGTCCAGGATGTTCTGGGTGATCTCGTCGATGCTGGCGCCGCCCACCTGCTGACCGTCCACGAGCACGGTCGGGGTGCCCTGCACGCCGTTGTCGGCGGCGGCGGTGCCGGCCTCCTCGACCCAGTCCTCGAAGGCGAGGCCCTCGATGCCGGGGCGCACGGCGTCCTCGTCGGCACCGGCGACGACCGCCTGGTCCACCAGCCAGTCGTCGTCGGGGAACGGGCCGCTCTCGGAGGGCTGCTGGTCGTAGAGCAGGTCGTGGAACGTCTTGGCGGCATCGGGGCCGGCAGCGTCCATGACGACCGCCATCGCGTTGGCGGCGCGGAGCGAGTAGTCGCTGATCCGGCCCAGCAGGTTGAAGACGCGGTACTCGACGACGACGTCGCCGGCGTCGACCAGCCGGGTCAGCTCGTCGCTGCTCGCGGCCTCGAGGGCACCGCAGAAGGGGCAGAGGAAGTCCTCGTAGATCACCACGCGGTGGTCGGCGCCCGGGTCGCCGAAGGCGAACCCGTAGTCCGAGGTCACCTCGCCCGTCAGGTTGACGCTGTCACCGCTGCCGGGGGCGGCGGCGGACCCGCCGTCGGACCCGCCGTCCGTGGCGCTGCTGCGACCCGTGCCCGGGGCGTCGGCCTCGCCGGTCCCGTCGTCGTCACCGCCGGTGAAGACGAGCACGCCGATGATGACCGCCGCGACGGCGACGATGACGCCGCCCACGATCAGCCACTCCCGAAGGCGCTCCTTGCGTTGCGCCTCGCGCTGGGCGCGGGCGGCGACCTCCGCCCGGGTCGACTTCGGACCGTCCGGCTTGCCGGGCGCCTGGGCCATGCGTCCACGCCTCACTTCTCGGGATGCTGGGGATCGTTGCTGCCTCCCGAGGTTAGGCAGGGTTCCTGAACCCATCCTGAGCCGACCGGCCGCACCCGCCCGCAGCACCGGCGGGACGGGTCCGCGGGCGGGAGCCGGACCGGGGCGTAGGCTGCGACGTCGTGACGGACCGACTGGTGTGGATCGACTGCGAGATGACCGGCCTCGACCTGGGCGCGGACGCGCTGATCGAGGTGGCCGCGCTGGTCACGGACTTCGAGCTCAACGTGCTGGGTGACGGGGTGGACCTCATCATCAAGCCCGAGCCGGAGGCGCTCGCGCAGATGGGCGACTTCGTGCGCGACATGCACGAGAAGTCGGGCCTGCTCGCGCAGCTCGACACGGGCATGACCCTGGCCGAGGCGGAGGCCGAGGTGCTGGCCTACGTGCGGAGCCACTGCCCCGACGGCAGCCGCCCCCCGCTCGCCGGCAACACGGTCGCCACGGACCGCTCGTTCCTCGCGCGGGACATGGTGGAGCTCGAGGGCTTCCTCCACTACCGCATCGTCGACGTCTCCTCGATCAAGGAGCTCTCGCGCCGCTGGTTCCCGCGGGCCTACTACCAGGCGCCGAAGAAGCGCGGCAACCACCGCGCGCTCGCCGACATCCAGGAGAGCATCGAGGAGCTGCGCTACTACCGGGAGGCCGTCTTCGTCCCGTCGCCCGGTCCGAGCTCGGCGCAGGCCGGCGAGATCGCCCGCCGTCACGGCGGTGCACTGACCGGGATCGGGGCTCCGGAGCCCGCATCCGACCCGGGTGGTCAGAGCACCCCCTGAGACCCGGTACACTTCTGCCCGGCCCGTCGCGATGAGAGTCGCGCACGAGGTCGTGGTGGGTATAGCTCAGCTGGTAGAGCGCCGCCTTGTGGTGGCGGATGTCGCGGGTTCGAGTCCCGTTACTCACCCCAACGGAACGCGCGAGGCCCTCGGGCCTCGCGCGTTCGTCGTTTCCCGGCCTCCAGGCATTCCGGGCTCGTCGCCCGCCGACGGAGGGCGGGTCAGGCCATCTGCCGCGCGCCGGCGCCCAGGCGCGGGAGCACGACGAGGAACGTCGAGCCGATCGTGGGCTCCGAGGTCGCGCCGATGACGCCCCCGTGCTGCTCGATGATCGCGTGCGCGATCGAGAGCCCGAGCCCCGTGCCCTGGATGGCCTCCCGCTTGGCGATCGAGGAGCGGAAGAACTGGGTGAACAGCTGGTCCTGCTCCTCCACGGGGATACCGAGACCGGTGTCGCTCACCTCGATCACGACCTCGTCGGACTCGAGCTTGAGGGACACGTCGACCTGGCCGCCGTCGTAGGTGAACTTGAGCGCGTTGGTGAGCAGGTTGAGCACGACCCGCTCGAGCATGCCGGCGTCGCCGTCGACGAGGGCCTCGTCGTCGGGCAGCGTGAGGCGCACCTCGAGGTCGCGGGACTCGAGCTGGGGTGCCACGACGTCGTACGCGGAGCGCACCACCTCCCGCAGGTCGAGCGGCTCGCTGGCGAGGTCGAGCTGGCCGGCGTTGACGCGTGAGAGGACGAGGAGGTCCTCGACGAGGGAGCGGAGGCGCTCGCCGTTGTTGATGATGCGGTCGAGCGTCTGCCCCACCATCGGCGGGAGGTCGCCGAAGTCGCCGTCGGCGAGCATGGTGGCGTAGCCGAGGACGCTCGTGAGCGGAGTCCGCAGCTCGTGGCTCACGGTCGAGACGAGGGCGTCCTTCATGCGGTCGGCCTGCTCGAGGCGCTCGACGGCCTCGCGCTCGCTCAGCAGTGCCGCCAGCAGCGCGTCCTGGCGCTGCACCCGCGCGGTCACGTCCTCGGACGTGCAGACGTAGCCGACGACCTCGCCGCGCTGGTCGTGCATGCGCGTGATGGTCATCGAGTGGGTGCGCATCTCGCCGGACTTGCGGCGCATCCGCCAGTCCCGCGGGTCGCTCGACCGCTTCGTGAGGGCACGGGCGATCCGGTGGAACTCGGGCGCCGTGCCGACGGCCTCCGCCTGTGCGCGCAGCTCCGACCGCGGGACGAACGCGGCCGGGGTCTGTCCCAGCATGTCGCGCGCGTCGTACCCCAGCAGCAGCTCGGCGCCCACGTTGAAGAGCGTGATGCGGCCGTCGCGGTCGGTGCCGATGATGGCCGTCCGCGTGGCCGAGTCCATGATGCGGCCCACGAGCTCGCGCTCGCGGTGCGCCTCGGCCGAGCGTTCCCGGAACAGCTGCGCCACCAGGGTGTAGGGCACGACGAGGAGCACGGCGCTGATGAGGAAGAGGTGGAGGACCGTGCTGTCGGGCACGGCGGTCTCCTCGTGGAGCGCGATGCCGTAGGGGCCGAAGCCCAGGGAGGCGAAGGTCAGCACGATGACCGTCACCACGTAGAGCTGCGCGACCATGTCGACGAGCGTCAGGCGCAGCGCCCCCCAGGCCAGGAGCGGCACGAGCGTGAACGCCCACGCCACCTCGTCCTGCAGCGTGAAGACCGCGGTGGTCGCGACGAGCACGGCAGCCCACTGAGCCCACCGCTCCGGGTCGGTCACCCGGCGGGTGGCCCGCTCGAAGCGCAGGAACGGCAGCACCAGCAGCAGCTGGGAGAACGTGGTGGCGAGCACCACCAGCGACGACTGGGCGGGTCGCGGCTGCACGCCGGCGGCGGCCACGAACCCGGCGAGCGCGACGACACCCAGCAGCGGACCCAGGATGCCCGCGACGAGCCAGCGGGCCAGGTCGCCCTGGCTCCGCAGCCACGGGCGTCCGCGGCCGCGCCAGCGCAGCACGACCGACCCGACGAGTGCCTGCAGCGCGACGCTGACGCCGAACCCGACGGCGGTCAGGGGGCGCACCTCGGACAACGACATCGTCCACCAGCCGATGAGTCCGCCGAGGACGATCGGCACCGGCGCCCAGCGGCGCGGGGCGACGATCACCGCCGCCGTGACGAGGCCGACCGGCCACTGGGTGAATCCGATCACCCAGGTCTCGCCCCAGTACGTCGCGGTGAAGCCCAGCACGAGCACCACGAGCATCAGCAGGGCCGGGAGGCGGATGCCGGTGGCCGGGTCCTCCGCTCCCCGGCGGTCCGCGACCGCCGCGTCGGTGCTGCTCACGCGTCCTCCCTGCTGGGCCAGGCGTCGGTGCCGTCTGGTCCTCGTCGCCGCACATTGTCACCCTTCCGGGGCGGCTTGGCAGGGGAACGGCGACCTGTCGGTGCCCGGGGGGCCGGGCAGGGCGGGGCAGGGCCGGGCACGGCCGGGAGGGTCGTCCTAGGGTGAGCGGCATGGACGAGAGCACGGAGACCCGTTCGACCCGTCTCGGGAGCACCACCTACGACGTCGTCGTGGTGGGCGGCGGCCACAACGGACTGGTGGCCGCGGCCTACCTCGCCCGCCGCGGGCTGTCGGTCGCGGTCCTCGAGCGGCTCGGCCGGACGGGTGGCGCCGCCGTGTCGGCCGAGGCGTTCCCCGGCGTGCCCGTGCGGCTCTCCCGCTACTCCTACCTCGTGAGCCTGCTGCCCGACCAGGTCGTCACCGATCTCGGTCTCGACCTGCGTCTCGTGTCGCGCTCGACCGCGTCGTACTCGCCCTACCGCCGCGACGGCGTCGACGGCGGGCTCCTCGTCGAGCGGCCGGAGGGCCCGGCCACCCGGGCGTCGTTCGCGGCGCTGACGGGCTCGGACGCGGCGTACGAGGCCTGGACGGAGTTCTACGGCGAGGTGGAGGAGCTGGCGCGGGTCGTCGCGCCGACCCTGACCCAGCCGCTGCCGCGGGTGGACGACCTGGCCGCCCGGGTGCCTGCGACCATCTGGCGCGACGTCGTGGAGCGCCCGCTCGGCGAGGCCGTCGAGCGGCGGTTCGCGGACGACCTCGTGCGCGGCGTCGTCGGCACCGACGCCCTCATCGGCACCTTCGCGTCGCTCCACAGCCCGTCGTTGGTGCAGAACCGCTGCTTCCTCTACCACCTCATCGGCAACGGCACGGGGGAGTGGCGCGTGCCGGTCGGCGGCATGGGGGCGGTCACCGACGCGCTGCTCGCCTCCGCCGTGGGGGCGGGGGCGGAGGTGCTGACGCACGCCGACGTACGGCGCGTGCACGCCGCCACCGGAGAGGCGGGGACCGGCGGGTCGGGGGCCGAGGTCACCTTCGTCGACGCTGAGGGCACGCACACGGTCGGGGCGCGGTTCGTGCTGTCCGGGGTGGCGCCGTGGACGTTGGCCGGGCTCGTCGGCGAGCCCCTCGAGGGCGTCGTTAAGCCCCAGGGCTCGCAGCTGAAGATCAACTTCCTGCTCGACCGCCTGCCGCGCCTGCGCTCGGGGGTGGACCCGGCCGTGGCGTTCGCGGGCACCCTGCACCTCGCGGAGGGTGCGGGCGAGCTCGAGGCGGCGCACGCCGACGCCGTCGCCGGCCGCGTGCCGACGCGCCTGCCGGGCGAGGTGTACTGCCACTCGCTGACGGACCCGTCGATCCTCGGCCCGCTGGCGGGCACGGGCGCGCACACGCTCACCTACTTCGGGCTGCACACGCCCGCGGGCCTCTTCGCGGGCGACCCGGGTTTCGCGAAGGTCGCCGTCGAGCGGGCCATCGCCTCGCTCGACGAGGTGCTCCTCGACCCGATCTCCTCCGTCGTGGCCCGGGACGCCGACGGCAAGCCGTGCATCGAGGCGAAGACCCCGCTGGACGTCGAGGCCGACCTGCAGATGCCCGGCGGGCACATCTTCCACGGCGACCTCGAGTGGCCCTGGGCGCCCGCGCGGGCCGCGCTCGACGCGCCGGCAGCGGCGTGGGGAGTGGAGACGGCGTACGACGGCGTGCTCCTCTGCGGCTCCGGCGCGCGCCGCGGCGGGGCCGTCTCCGGACTCGGCGGACACAACGCTGCCCACGCGGTCCTGGCCTCGATCTGAGCCTCGATTTTTCTGGGGCGTCACCCGCTGCTAATGTTGCACCCGCTTCACCGCGCGCCATTAGCTCAATTGGCAGAGCAGCTGACTCTTAATCAGCGGGTTCGGGGTTCGAGTCCCTGATGGCGTACAGATCGAGAAGGCCCCGCACCGTTCGGTGCGGGGCCTTCTGCGTCTCTCAGGTGGTCTGCACCGAGGGGATGGCGGCCCGTCGCGCGATGTCGTCGCTGATGGCCGCGGCGGTGGCCAACAGGTGGGGGAGGTGCTCCTCCACGAGGGTCTCGACCGTCGTCTCGGCGGCGTGCACGGTGACGTTGAGCGCCGCCAGGGTGCGGCCGTCGGCGCCGCGGATGGCCGTAGCCACGGAGCGCACCCCCGCAGCGAGCGCCTGGTCGGTGAGGCACCATCCGCGCTCACGGATCTCGGCGAGCTCGCGGTGCAGGTCCGCGGAACCGGGAGTGCGCTGCACGGTGACCCCGGAACGGCTGGGCTCGGCCAGCACTTCGTCCACCTGTGCGGGCTCCAGGTCGGCCAGCATGACCTTGCCGAGCGAGGTGGACGCGGCCGGGAAGCGGGTGCCGATCGTCACGGCGAGCGCGATGATCTTCGGGACGGCCACGCGCGCGACGTACACGATGTCGGAGCCGTCCAGCTGGCCGACCGAGGACGACTCGCCCGTCAGGCGGACGAGGTCCTCCATGTGGGGGCGGGCGAGGTCCCACAGCCCGGTCGAGTGGACGTAGGCCATGCCGAGCTCGACCACGCGCGGGGTGAGCGCGTAGCCGCTCTCCCCGGCGCGCACGTAACCCAGCTCCTCGAGGGTCAGCAGGATCCGGCGCGCGGTGGGACGGGCCAGGCCGGTGCGGGCGGCGACCTCCGACATGGTCAACGTGGGGCGTGCCGGGTCGAAGGCCTTGATCACGTCAAGTCCGCGGGCGAGCGCCTCGATGAAGTCCGAACCGGTGCCACGGGGACTCATCTCGCTCCTTTGGTCGATCGCATCGCGGGTCACTGTACGGCCCTTGACAGCGCGCGTGACGACGACCACAGTGACGGACATGCAGTGGCGGACATGTGACCGCCAGGCGGACACGAAGGGTTCTGGTTCATGACCACGCGCACTGACGGGCCGCTCAGCGGGCTGCTCGTCGCCGACTTCTCGCGGATCCTGGCGGGTCCCTACGCCACGATGCTGCTGGCGGACCTCGGGGCCGAGGTGATCAAGGTCGAGGGCCCGGCCGGCGACGACACCCGCACCTGGGTGCCGCCGGTCCGGGACGACGTCTCGACCTACTACCTGAGCGTCAACCGCAACAAGAAGTCCATCGCCCTCGACCTCAAGGACCCCGCCGACGTGGAGGTCGCCCGCGACCTCGCCCGCCGTGCCGACGTGCTCGTCGAGAACTTCCGCCCGGGTGGCCTCGCCAAGTACGGCCTCGACTACGCCAGCGTCAGTGCGGAGAACGCGGGACTCGTCTACGCCTCCATCAGCGGCTTCGGCTCGGGCGGCGGCGCGCACCTGCCGGGGTACGACCTCATGGTCCAGGCCATGTCGGGCCTCATGAGCCTCACGGGCGACCCCGAGGGGCAGCCGTACCGGGCCGGCATCTCCGTCTTCGACGTGATGACCGGGATGCACGCACTCGTCGGGGTGCTCGCGGCCCTCAACGAGCGGCAGACCTCGGGACGCGGCCAGCACGTGGAGGTCAACCTCATGTCCTCCGCCCTCTCGGGGCTGGTCAACCAGACCGGGGCGTTCGTGGCGGGCGGTGCCGTGCCGTTCCGGATGGGCAACGCCCACCCGTCGCTCTTCCCCTACGAGCCGCTCCCCGCGGCAGACGGCGACATCATCATCATCGCCGGCAACGACCGGCAGTTCGCGGCGCTCGCCACCGTGCTGGGGGCGCCGGAGCTCGTCGAGGACCCACGCTTCGCGCACAACGAGGACCGCACCGCCCATCGCGAGGAGCTGCGTCCGCTCCTCGTCGAGCTGCTGGCGAAGCGCACGAAGGCCGAGTGGTTCGAGGCCCTGTCGGCCGCCGGCGTCGCCTCCGGACCGATCAACACCGTGGACGAGGGCGTCGCGTTCGCCACCGGGCTCGGGCTGGAGCCGGTCGTCGAGGTCGGGGAGGGTGCCGACGCCGTGCCGCTCGTGCGGAACCCCATCACGTTCTCGCGGTCGGGCGTGCGCTACGACCTGCCGCCGCCGACCGTCGGCCAGCAGGGCGCCGAGGTGCGGGCGTGGCTGGCGGGGCAGGACCCCGTCGGGGCGGAGGGGGACCGATGAGCGACGACCTCCGCTTCCCGACCTCGCTCGGGATGTCCACCACCTCGAGCATCACGCTGCTGGGGGAGGACCTCGCCACCGACCTGATGGGCTCGGTGAGCCTCACCGAGCTCGTCTACCGCATGGTCACGCTGCGCACGCCCACGCCGGGACAGGTGCGGATGCTCGACGCCTGCCTCCTCGCGCTCGCCGACCACGGGTTCACGCCGACCGCCATCGCGGCGAGGCTCACCTTCCTCAGCGCCCCCGACTCGGTCCAGGGGGCGATGGCGGCCGGCCTGCTCGGCGGCGGCTCCCGCTTCCTGGGCGTCACGGAGGACGCGGGCCAGTTCCTGCACGCCGTCATCGAGGGCCTCGACGACGTGCCCACGGACGCCGCGGTCTGGGACGACGTCGCCCGTGAGGTCGTCCGCGCGGCCCGGGCGGAGCGCCGCACGATCCCCGGCCTCGGCCACCCGGTGCACAAGGAGCTCGACCCCCGCACCCCGGCGCTCGTGCGCATCGCGACCGAGGAGCAGGTGTACGGCGCGCACCTGGCCCTCTTCGAGGCCATCGGCCGGGTGCACCCCGAGCTCATCGGCCGCCGCCTGGTGCTCAACGGGGCCGGGGTCGTCGGCGCCGCCCTCGCGGACCTCGGCCTGCCGATGCAGCTCCTCCGAGGGTTCGCGCTCCTCGCCCGCGCCGCAGGCCTGCTGGGCCAGCTCGCCGAGGAGCTGCGCATGCCCGTCGGCATGGACACCTATCTCGCGGTCGAGCACCACGCCGTCTTCGTGCCGCCCGCGGAGGCGCTGGCGCGGCAGGAGGAGGCCGGCGGCAGCACCGAGTGACCGCCTGCCGGCGGGGGAGCGCCCGCCGGGCCACCCGCCGTACTGCTCGTCCTGCCTGACCAGCAGACCCCACTCGAACGCGTCTCGATCCGCCTGCCGTCCGAACCGGAGGACCCCCCGATGGCCGACCTCGTCGCGGTGCTCGCCACCACGCATCACCCGTTCTACTACCGCACCAGCCAGCTGCCCCCCGAGGAGCGGCCTCCGTTCGCGGAGGAGTGGATCTCCAAGATCGCGACCTACCGGGAGACCCTCACACGGGCGCGGCCCGACGTGCTCGTCATGGTCGGCTCCGACCACTTCCACCAGCTCTGGCTCGACAACATGCCGCAGTTCCTCGTCGGCAAGGCCCCGTTCTACGACGCGAACTGGGAGAACGAGATCCGGGAGTTCGGCATGCCGAAGCTCCTGCTCAAGGGCGACGAGGAGCTCTCGGCCTACATGCTCCGGGAGGGCCTCGACCGCGGCTTCGACCTGGCGTTCTCCAACGAGCTGCGCATCGACCACTCCGTGACCTGCCCGATCCTGACGGTGCGCCCCGAGGCGGACCTGCCGATCGTGCCGATCTACACCAACATCTTCGCCCCGCCGCTGCCGAAGCCCGAGCGCTTCGTGCAGCTCGGGCGCACGATCCGCGAGATCATCGACGCCTGGCCGAGCCACCTGCGCGTGGCGGTCATCGGCTCGGGCCACCTGTCGCTCGAGCTCGGCGGGCCGCGCCAGTTCGGTCCGACGGGACCCGACCCGGAGTTCGACTACCGCGCCGTCGAGTGGATCAGCAACGGCGACATCGACGGCTGCCTGCGCGAGGTGACGCTCGACAGCCTCCACGCCCCCGGCAACGCCACCCACGGGTTCATGGACTTCATGTTGATGATGGGCGTCGCCGGCCACGAGAAGGCCAACCACGCCGACCACCTGAGCCTCTTCCACACGATGGAGGCCTACTTCACCTGGTACCCGAACCCCCACCTGGTCGACCCGCCGCTCGGCGGTGTCCCCACGATCGGAGCGACCGCGTGAGCAAGTACCTCGTCAACAAGTTCCTCTACACGGTGGACCGCGACCACGACCTCACCGAGCGCTACCGGACCGACCCTGCCGGCACGGTCGCCTGGTGGGAGGTCGAGATGGCCGGCACGCTGCTCAACGCGATCGACGCCGAGCGCACGACCTGGCTGTCGTTCACCGACGCGGAGCGGGACGCGCTCGTGGCGCACGACCACGTGGCGCTCTTCGAGATGGGCGCCCACCCGTTCCTCACCCTCACGCTCTGGATCGCGATGTTCGAGCGCGACCACCCCGAGCCGCTCGCCATGCAGCTCGACTACGCCGCGCGCCTCGCGCACGTCACGCAGCCGTACCCCGACATCACGACCTGAGCCCGGTCGTCCGGTCGTCCGGTCGTCCGGTCGGCCACCGCCACCCGTCCCACGCTCCGCCAGAGAGGCACCCCCATGACCCAGTCCGCAGCCACCTCCGCCGTCGCGTCAGCGCCGGCGGTCGTGTTCCGCAACGCGCTCGTGCTCACGATGGACACCGGGCGTCGCGTGCTCGAGGGCACCGACGTCCTCGTCGTCGGCACGACCATCGAGGCCATCGGCCCGGACCTCGAGGTCCCCGAGGGCACCGCCGAGGTCGACGCCGCCGGCGGCATCCTCATGCCCGGGATGGTCGACACCCACCGGCACATGTGGCAGACCGCGATGCGCGGGTACGGCGCGGACTGGACCCTCACGCAGTACTTCGTGTGGAACTACCTGGAGCACGGCATCAAGTTCCGGCCCCAGGACATCTTCGCCGGCAACCTGCTGAGCGGGGTCGAGGCCCTCGATGCCGGCGTCACCACGACGGTGGACTGGTCGCACGGGCTCTCCACCGTAGACCACGCGGACGCGGCCGTCGACGCCCTCGAGGCCGTGCCGGGACGCTTCGTCCTCGCCTACGGCAACATCCACGCCGCGCCGTGGGAGTGGACCCGGTCGGCCGACTTCCGCAGCTTCGTGGAGCGCCGCATGCCGCGCACCGACATGCTCGGCTTCCAGCTCGCCTTCGACGTGACCGGCGACCCGGCCTTCCCCGAGAAGGCGGCCTTCGAGGCGGCGCGCGACCTCGGCGCCGCGGTGACGACCCACGCCGGCGTCTGGGGCGCCACCAACGACGACGGCATCCGCCTCATGCACGAGCACGGCTTCATGACGCCCGAGACGGTCTACGTCCACGCGGCCACGCTGTCCGACGACTCCTACCAGCGGATCGCGGCGACCGGTGGCACGGCGTCGGTCTCGGCCGAGAGCGAGGCCAGCTGCGGCCAGGGCTACCCGTCGAGCTGGAACCTCCGGCGCCACGGCATCGACGTCTCGCTCTCCGTCGACACCAGCGTCTGGTGGAGCGCCGACGCCTTCGCTGCCATGCGCTCGACGCTGTCCTCCGACCGCACCCGTGAGCACCACGAGGCCCACGCCCGCGGCGAGACCGTGACCCACGTCGGGCTCCGTGCCCGGGACGTCGTCGAGTGGGCCACCATCGGCGGCGCGAAGGCCCTCGGCCTCGACCACGTCGTCGGGAGCATCGAGGTCGGCAAGCGCGCCGACCTCGTCCTGGTCAAGAACGACCGCTCGCCAGCGATGTTCCCTCTGCTCAACCCCTACGGCCACGTCGTCTTCCAGGCGCAGCGCGGCGACGTGCACACCGTGCTCGTCGACGGCCGGGTCGTGAAGCACGAGCACGAGCTCGTCGGGGTCGACCTCAGCGCCGCTCGTGAGGCCGTCGGTGCGACGGTCGAGCACCTGCGCGCCACGCTCGGCGAGGAGGAGTGGAGCGCGGGGATGAACCCCGACGTACCGGAGTCGAAGATCCTCGACAACCCGTACACCTACACCGACTACGCCGACGCCTCGACGCACGGGCAGTGAGGCGGAACGCCGAAGCGTGCCGCGGCTAGCTGCGATGCCCAGCCGGGCATGCTGCGCCGCCCGGCCAGGGGTGGTGTGGTCGGGCGGCGCGTCTGCGCTCAGGCGGGGTCGTCGGGTGGTGGCCAGGGTCGGGTGCCATCGCGGTCGACGAGGTAGCGCAGGCCCATCGGGCTGGTCCAGATGACGGCGCTCGGTGGCTCTCCGTCGTCGGGGTTGGTGGGGCGGTAGGCCCACCGTCTTCCGGTTCTTCGTTCCGGGTGCGTCTTCATGCGGTGGTGGCGTCGGCAGAGCGGGAACAGGTTGCGCGTCGATGTCTGGCCGGGTGGGCCATGGGGGTCGTACCGCTCGCAGTGGTCGAGGTCGGCGGTGCGCGAGCTGCGGGCGCAGTGGGGGAAGACGCACCTTGGCCACCGGGCGCGGACGTGGTCGGCGATCCGGTCGGGTGGGGTGTAGGCGTTCACGGCATCGTCGCGGCTGAGGTCGATGATGGGCTTGACCGTGATGGTGGTGTCCTGTGAGCCGCACCAGGCCTGCACCTGCTCGGCGGTGATGGCGCCCCTCGGTAGTCCGGGGGTGTCGAGGCGGGCGAGGTCGATGCCGGTCATGCCGGTGCAGGCGTCGATCCCGGGTCCGAACCCGTTCAGGCTGTTGGTGATCGGGGCGTGGTCGAGGTGGACGAACAGGACCACCTCGCGCCGCGCTCGCGTTGGCGGAGGTCCCGCGTCGTACTCCAGCGTGATGACCCCGTCGCAGCGCCGCGCGATCTCGCCGAGCGCCATCGACCGTCGCACGTCGAGGTTCGAGTCGCAGCCCAGGTCGCCCAACTGGCGGGCGACGTGGGCGACGCTCCGTTCGAGGTCGAGCGCATCGGCGAGGTCGAGCGTCCCATGGACGCTTACCGTGCCGCGCAGGGTGCCGGTCAGCGGGTCTGCGAAGGCGAGGCCGTCGAGGTCGATCGCCAGGTACCGCTCACCGTCGGCCGCGTGCCGTTCGGCCTCGGTGGTCTCGGGGTCGAACCGGGCCGCAGCTTCCGCTACCAGTCGGTCGACCTCGGGTCCGGTGGCCTTGCCCGCGACGTACGCGACGTGCCGATCCACGAACCCCGCGCCCTCGAAGGTGAGCGTGCGGGTGGCCTGGGCGATGCGCCGGCCCCGCCACACGTCGACCTCGCCCGCAGTGATGCGGGCGTGGACGCGCGGGAGCCGGTAGCGCAGCTCGACCGCGTCGCCGACGAGCCGGCGCGCAGCATCGAACGAACACACACGGGCGGCAGCGACCTCACCGATGCAGAACTCCGCCACCACCGGCGCCCCCGGCCCACCCAGCTCGAGGAACTGATCCCCCGCGAGGGTCTCGGCGTGGGGTTCGTCGTGCCACTCGCCCAGCACCGTGATCGGATCCCCGACCACCGCATCGGAGGTGTGCGCCGCCGCCCAGTCACCCACGGCGACGAACGCAGCCGCCTCCGCGACACGAGCAGCCTGCGTTCGCTCGCGGACCGCGTCGATCAACGCGGTCGCCGTGTGCTGGGTCCCCCGATCCATGACGCCTAATTTAGTCGAACAGACGTGCGATCACCACCTCCCAATGGTGATCTGTGGATGACCGGTTCCTCGCGTCGAGCTTGGAGAAACGGTCCGACCAAACTCGACCCGCCTGCCGCGTCGTACGAACAAACTCGACGCGCCTGCCGCGCCGTTCGACCAAACTCGACGCGCCTGCCGCGCCGTTCGACCCAACTCGACGCCCCCGCCGCGCCGTACAACCCAACTCGACGCGCCTGCCGCGCCGTACAACCCAGCTCGACGCGCTCAGCGCGCCGTAGGCCCCACCTCGTCGCGCCTCGGGCCGAACCATCCGCACGCCCACAGTGCCGCGACCACGAGCACGGGCTGGAAGAACAGCCGCGTCAGCCGCGCGCCGTCGGTGTCGAGGCCGAACGCGGAGGTGCCCTCGACGTACTGGGCCACGTTGCCGGGGAAGATCGCCACGAAGAACGCCGCCACCACGAGGCCCACGAGGCGCCGGTGACGGGCGGGGGCCAGCAGCAGGGCGAGGCCCAGGACGATCTCGACGACGCCCGAGACGACGACCACGAGGTCGGCGTCGACGGGGAACCACGAGGGCACCTGGGCCTGGAACTCCGTGCGCAGCGTCGTCAGGTGGAGCACGCCGGCCGCGGCGAGGAAGACCCCCAGCGCGATCCGCAGCGCGTGGCGCGCGAGGGTCACGGCCGGTGCTCGTGGCCCGGGTGGCCGTGGGTGCGGCGGTCCTCCTTCATCTCCGCCTCGTAGAGGTGGCGACGGCCCTCGACCAGCTCGTCGCGTGCCTCCTTCTCGATCCGGCGGAAGGTGGAGTAGTAGCCGTCGTCGTACTCCTCCACGATCTGGAACGACCAGCGTCCGTGGAGGAGGTTGCGGCCGACGACCTCCCGCTCGACGCGGTCCGCCAGCTCGTGGTGGCCGGCCTCCCGCAGCTCGTCGACGGCCTGGCCGGCGGTGAGGTCGGCGGTGCCGGAGAGCCGGTGGAACGTGTAGAGGTGACCGCGGGCCACCTCCACCGCCTCGAGGGCCTCGGAGAGCTTGCCGAGTGCGCTGACGGTGGCATCGGTGACGCCGTCGGGCCGCTGGTGGTCGTCCATGGCTCGATCGTGCCCGGACGACACAAGACGCCCCCGCCCGGACGGGCGAGGGCGTCTCGTGGACGGATCAGGACCAGATGATCTGCGTGTCGTCCCACAGGCTGTAGTCGTCGCCCTCGGCGAACGCGACCTGCGTGACGGCCTGGTCGGAGACGAAGGTGTCGCAGGTCTCGAACGTCGCGCCGTCCCAGTCGGTGTCGGGGCTCTCCTCGTCGCAACCGCCGACGCCGCTGCCGAAGTTGATGAGCTGCGAGGCGCCGTTGCCGTCCGCGGTGAGGCCGTCGAGGCTGATGACCATGCCGCCGAGGCCCTCGGGGTTCTCGACCCCGGTCACCTCGTAGGTCACGTGGTACGGCGTCATCCCGTCCGCGCCGTCGACGTCGGCGACGTCCGCCGGGTCGCCCTCACGGATCTCGACGACGGTGATCTCGATGACGCCGTCGTTGCCGGCGTAGTCGAACGGCACGGTGGCGGTGTCGCCGAGCGCGAGGTCGGAACCCGGCTCGGTCAGCTCGCCGTCGAACGCCGCGGGGGCGTCGCCCTCGTCGTCGGCGTCGTCGGTCTCCTCGGTGTCGTCGGACGCGTCGTCGGACGCGTCGTCGCTGGACTCGTCCTCGGACGGCGACGGGGTCGACTCGCTGGTCTCGTCGTTGCTGGTCTCGTCGGAGTCGTCGCTCCCACAGGCGCTGAGGGCGGCGGTGAGGACGGTCGCGACCGCGACGGCGGCCAGCTTGCGGCGGTGACGCATGGGGGTGCTCCAGTTCTGCTCGGGGAGGCACCGCCTCCCCGCGGCACCGAGGAGGTCTTTACCTTCGTCGGAGCCCAGCGAAACCGAGCGTGCGGGTGTGACCTGCGTCGCACTGGGTGGAGGGTGCCCCCGGCAGGATTCGAACCTGCGACCGGCGGATTAGAAGGCCGCTGCTCTATCCAGCTGAGCTACGGAGGCGTGGGAACCCGTGGCACGGCCACGGTCTCCGGGGCGATTGTAGGGGTCGGCTGCCCCGATCGGCTGTGCCGTCGGCCAGCGACTGGGAGGATGCTCGCCGAGAACAGCCACGAGCGCCCGTGCCGTCAGGGGCGTCGACGAGGGAGCAGCGCCACGTGTCCGACCGACCGCCCACCCCCCACCCCGGCGCGCCGGACCCGTACGGCGCGCCCCACGCCCCGTCGTACCCGACGGGAACGCTCGCACCCCCGCACCTGGCCCCGCCGCACCCGGCCCACGCGCCGAACGGTGCCTCGGCGACCGCCCCCTCCGGCGAGGGCAGCCGCCTGGCCTCCGCCGCCCTCGCGCTCGCGTGCCTGCCGCTCGGTGTCACCAACGTGCTCGGCGTCGTGCTCGGCGCCGTCGGGATGGCCGCAGGCCCGCGGGTGCGACCGCGGTGGGGGATGTCCGTCGCCGCGGTCGTCGTCGGCACGCTCTGGATGGCGGCGGGAGCCGGTATCGGGGTCGCGGTGTGGGCGGGCGACCGCGACGACGCCGACACGGCCGCCCGGATCGCGGAGCTGAGCGACGAGGTCGAGGACCTGCGGGGTGACGTCTTCGCCGCGATGGGCCCCGGCGGCGCCTACTCCGAGACCGAGATGCTCGCCGAGCTGGACGACGAGGACGAGCGGGCGGCGGTCGACGTCATCGCCGAGGACGTGCCGGTCGCGGACCTCGCCCCCGGCACCTGCGTGCTCGACCCCGCGTTGAACCAGGTGCTGTGGATCGGGGAGCACCTCCCGACGGTCGGGGCCACCGTCGACTGCGCGGACGCGCACGACGCCGAGCTGGTGGGGACCATCACCGTGCCGGACCGGATCGCCGAGGACGGCTGGGACAGCGACCCGTTCCTCGACTTCGCGTGGGACTCGTGCGACGACGCGTTCTACGACTACGCCGGTGACAGCGGCTACTGGGAGGCGGAGGACGTCTACACGGCCTTCGTCCCCCCGTCGGAGGAGGCGTGGGAGGCGGGCGACCGGGTCGTCCACTGCTTCGCGTCCGGCGAGGTCCTGACGACCGGCTCCCTGCGCGCCGTCGAGGCCGGCTGACGTGGGCGATCACGACGTCCCGCCCGGGCCGCCGCCCGAGGAGTTCCTGCGGTCGGCACCCGTGCCGCTCCCGGAGAGCACCCCCACCACCCCGCCGCCGTACGTCGCGCGCCCGTCCTCGCCGTACCCCCCGTCCTCGCCGTACCCCGCGCCTCCGCCGTACCCCGCCCCCTGGGGCGGCCCGGTGCCGCCGCGACGCACCTCGGGCACGGGCCTCGCAGTCGTCGTCGGCATCGCCGTGGCGGCCGCCGCGCTGGGCGTCGGCCTGATGCTGGTCGACGACGCTCTCAGCAGCCCCACCGCCGGCACGACGATGGCGGGCGTCGACGACAGCGACCCGTGGTTCGTCGAGGACCTCGACTCCACCGCGGTGCCGGTCGAGGACCTGACGCTGGGCGACTGCTTCTTCGACGGCCCCTACGAGGGCGAGGGCGACATCGGGAGCAGCTGGGAGGTCGACGTGGTGGACTGCGCCGACCGCCACCCGCTGGAGGTCGTGGGCGAGTTCGAGCTGACGGGTGATCGTCTCCCGCGCCAGAACGAGTCCTTCTTCCTCGACCTCGAGGAGCGGTGCTGGGAGGCCCTCGACGAGAACGCGTCCCCGGGCGCCGCGTCGGACGACGTCTGGATCACCTTCTACTGGCCCTCCCGCGCGACGTGGGACCAGGGTGACCGGCTCGTGACCTGCGTGGCGGCGACCGACCGGCTGAGGCGGGGCTCGTTGGTGAGCGGGTCCCGGGCGACCTGACGTTTCCGCGGTGGGCCGCGGCTCCGCCTACCATCGCCCGGTGATCGACCCCGCTGCACCCGCCTCCACTCCCGGCCCCACCCCGGACGGCATCGACCCCGACGACCTCGCCACCACGCTCCGCGTGCTGCAGCAGGTCTCGGCCCTCCACCCGGACCACCCGGACGTGACGACGGTGAAGCGTGCCGCGTCGTACATGTACAAGCTCATCAAGAAGACCCGTCGCGCCGAGATCCGCATGGAGCGCCAGACGCACGACCAGGAGATCATCGAGCGCACCGCGACGGGCTCGCGCATGCGGATCGACGACGAGACCGCCGGGATCCCGCTCGTGTCGACGGCACCGGGCGCCTTCGCGGGCGAGCTGATCACGGCGCGCGGCTGCTACATCTGCAAGCAGGACTTCACGCTCGTCGACGCGTTCTACCACTGGCTCTGCCCCTCGTGCGCGGCCAAGTCCCACGCCAAGCGCGAGCAGCGCACCGACCTCACGGGCAAGCGGGCGCTGCTGACGGGCGGCCGGGCGAAGATCGGCATGTACATCGCCCTGCGCCTCCTCCGCGACGGCGCCGACCTGACGATCACGACGCGCTTCCCCCGCGACGCCGTACGGCGCTTCGCCGCCCTCGAGGACTCCGACGACTGGCTGCACCGCCTCAAGGTCGTCGGGATCGACCTCCGCGACCCCACCCAGGTGCTCGCGCTGGCCGACGACGTCGCGGCGGGCGGCCCGCTCGACATCATCGTCAACAACGCCTGCCAGACGGTGCGACGCTCGCCCGGGGCCTACTCCCAGCTGGTCGAGATGGAGTCGGCCCCGCTGCCGACCGACCGGGTCCTGCCCGAGATGGTCACCTTCGACCGGGTCTCCGAGGCCCACCCGGCCGCCATTGCCGGCGCGCTCGCCGACGTCGCCGTGGCCCACCACGAGGGCGAGTCGGCGGAGCACGCCCAGGCGGTGCACAACGCCGCGTCGCTGACGGCTCTCGCGCTCAAGGCCGGCAACGCCTCGCTCGAGGCGCACCTGGCCGGCACCGCCGTCGACGCCGGCGGTCTGCTGCCCGACCTGCAGTCCACCAACTCCTGGACCCAGGTGGTGGACGAGGTCGACCCGCTGGAGCTCCTCGAGGTGCAGTTCTGCAACTCGATCGCGCCGTTCCTCCTCATCAGCCGCCTGCGTCCCGCGATGCGGGAAGCCGTACGACGCGGGGCCCGCCGCGCCTACGTCGTCAACGTCTCGGCGATGGAGGGCCAGTTCTCCCGGCGCTACAAGGGCCCGGGGCACCCGCACACCAACATGGCCAAGGCCGCGCTCAACATGCTCACCCGCACGAGCGCGGGGGAGATGTTCGAGACCGACCGGATCCTGATGACGGCCGTCGACACGGGCTGGATCACCGACGAGCGCCCCCACCAGGAGAAGCTGCGCATCGCCGCCGAGGGGTGGCACGCGCCGCTCGACCTGGTCGATGGCGCCGCGCGGGTCTACGACCCCATCGTGCGCGGCGAGGCCGGCGAGGACCTCTTCGGCTGCTTCGTGAAGGACTACGAGCCCAGCCCCTGGTGAGCCCGGTGGGTCGGTGACGTCCGACGCCTCTCCTCGTTGAGCGGGGCATGGACGCCATCGCCCTCCACGTCCGCCTCGTCGAGCAGGTCGCCCGCGCGGTCGACGAGCTCGTGCGCCCGACCGCGACGAGGCGGTCCCGGCTGGTCGACCTCTGCGTGGAGGGGGCGCTGGCCTGCGACGTCGTGACCGACGACGGCCGCGTCGCCGACGGCCACGACATCGCCCGGCGCTCGCGCTGGGCCACCTCCGTGCTGTGCGAGCTCGCCGAGCCCGAGATGGACGCGTCGACGCGGCACCGCCTCGCCCTGGCGTCCGAGGTCGGCGTGGCCCGGTTCTGCGCGGCGGTGCGGCGCCGCGCCGCCTGAGCCGGGGATCCGGAGAGGGACCGCACGGGTGGGGGCGGCGCGGGCGGGGTAGGAGGTGCGTCGTGTCGAAGCCACCCGTCGTCCCACCCGTCGTCCCCTGCTCCCGGGGTATCAACGGACGTGCGCGGGTGCTCCACCTCGAGACCCGCCGCGGGATGCTCGCGGCGGCCGCCACGATCGTCACGGTCGACGGCGCGGCGTACCCGCTGCCCTGGGGGCGCTCCGCGTTCGAGCTGCCCGCGGATCGTCCGGTCGCCCTCCAGGTCAGCCAGGCGTGGCGCAACGGGACGGTCGGGCTCGCCTCGGTCGTGCTGCCGCCGGGCCCGGACCTGGCGCTGGAGTACCGCGGACCCAGCCACCCCGCGATGGCCGGCGAGCTGGGGCTGCCCGGGACGGTGCGGTCGCGGGGCACCGCGCTCCAGGCCACGCTGCTCGGCTGCCTCGGGATCGTGCTCCTCGGGCTGGTCGCGCTGGTGCTCGCGATCGTGCTGACGGCGCGCTGACCGGGCTGCGTCAGGGGACGAGCCGCCCCATCCACTCCTCGACGTCGGTGACGGTGCGGGGGAGCGCGGCCGACAGGTTGCGGCAGCCGTCCGCCGTCACGAGCACGTCGTCCTCGATCCGGATGCCGACGCCGCGCAGCTCCTCGGGCACGAGCAGGTCGTCCGCCTGGAAGTAGAGGCCCGGCTCCACCGTGAGGCACATGCCCGCGGCCAGGTCGCCCCGCGGGTAGACGTCGACCGCGGCCTGGGCGCAGTCGTGGACGTCCATGCCGAGCATGTGGCTGGTGCCGTGCAGGGTCCACCGCGCGTAGACCCGGCTGTCCGGGTCGAGCGCCTCCTCCGGCGTGCAGGGCAGCAGCCCGAGGTCGCCGAGGCCGTGGGCGAGCACGGTCATCGCGGCCTGGTGCACGGCGGTGAAGGCGACGCCGGGCCGGACCGTGTCGATCCCGGCCTGCTGGGCGTCCAGCACCAGCTGGTAGAGGTCGCGCTGGAGCGGCGTGAACCGGCCGTCCACCGGCAGCGTGCGCGTCACGTCGGCCGTGTAGAGGTTGCGGCCCTCGACGCCCATGTCGAGCAGGATGAGCTGGCCCGGCAGCACCGGACCCGTGTTGTCGATCCAGTGCAGCGTCGTCGCGTGGGAGCCGGCGCCGACGATCGAGTCGTAGCCCAGGTCGTTGCCCATCGCCCGCGCGCGCCGGAAGAACGTGCCCTCCAGCCAGCGCTCGCCGTGCTCGAGCACCCGGGGCCACTCGCGCACCGCGTCCTCGAAGCCCAGGGTGGTGATGTCGCAGGCCTCCTGCAGCTCGTCGACCTCCCACGCGTCCTTCACGAGCCGCAGCTCGGAGGCCACGCGCGCGAGCTCGCCGTCGGCGGCCGCGTCCCCGTCCGCGGCCGTCGTGGCGTCGACCGTGGCGTCGACCCCGCGGAGCACGCGGGTCTTCCCGCCGCGGCGCAGCTCGGCGTCGAGCTCGTCACGGTGGCGGACCGGGAGGCCCAGGGACGTCCCCAGCTCGGCTAGCGACGGCCGCTCGCCGGCCCAGAGCGCGCCGTACTGGCGGTCGCGGAAGAACTCGTCCGAGTCGCGCCCCGAGCGGGGCCGGGCGTAGAGCACCGGCTCCCCGTCGGTGAGCACCAGCACGGCGTCGGTCGTGTGGTTGCCGCTGAAGTAGGTGTGCGCCGTGTCGGGCCGGAAGCGGTAGTCGGTGTCGTTGGAGCGCTGCTTGAAGGAGCCCGCCGGGAGCACGAGCCGCTCGCCCGGGAAGGCCGCCGCGAGGCGCTCCCGTCGCGCCGCGGCCCAGGGCTGGATCGGGTGCGCCGGCACGTCGCGCTCCACCTCGGCCCAGCCGGTCCGCATGAACGCCGCGTACGCCGCCGGCACCGCCGGGTCGTGGGACTCGGTGCCCTTCTCGGGACCGGTCGGGGCGCTGGCGTCCGTCTCCGCAGTCATGACGCCACAGTACGCCGCGGCGACGCCGCTCGCCGGGGTGCGAGGCGGGCCTGTGGAGAAGCCCGCGAAGGGCCCCGGCGGTGTCGCCGTCCTCCACTAGGGTGACGCCCATGCCGGCCCGCCATCGCGACAACATCGCCTTCACGGTGGTGGTGTGGGTGCTGGTCGCGCTGGGCGCGGCGGCGGTCCTCCTCGTGCTGGCGCTCTCGGGTGCCGCCGGCACGCTCGTGCTCGCGGCGGCGCTCGCCGCCCTGCCCGTCGGGCCGGTCGTGGCGACGTACCTGTGGTTGGACCGCTACGAGCCGGAGCCCCGCAGCCTGCTCGTCGCCGCGCTCCTGTGGGGTGCCTGCGTGGCGACGTCCGCGGCCGTCCTCCTCGGTGGCGTCGGCGGCCTGGTGGCGCCCCTCGACCGGGCGGCGTCCGCCGTGCTCGTCGCCCCCGTGACCGAGGAGGCGACCAAGGGCCTCTTCCTGGTGCTGCTCCTGTGGTGGCGGCGCCACGAGCTCGACGGGGTGCTCGACGGGATCGTCTACGCGGGGATGGTGGGCGTCGGGTTCGCGTTCACCGAGAACATCCTCTACCTCGCGGCGGCCTACGACGGGGCCGACGGCCTCGGGCCCGGGGGCGTCGAGGCGGTCACGGTCACCTTCGTGCTGCGCTGCGTCCTCAGCCCGTTCGCCCACCCCTTCTTCACCGCCTTCCTCGGCATCGGTGTCGGCCTGGCCGTGACGTCCCGCTCGCGGGTCGTGCGGCTGGGTGCGCCGGTGGTGGGGTACGGGGTCGCGGTGGGCTGGCACGCGCTCTGGAACGCCTCGACCATGCTCCCGACGGGCTTCTTCGGCACCTACGGGCTGCTCATGCTGCCCGCGTTCCTCCTCCTCGTGGCCGTGGCCGTCTGGTGCCGGGCGCTAGAGCGCCGGGTGCTCACCGCCGCGCTGGAGGACGCGGCCCAGCGCGGCCTGCTGCCAGCCGACGACATCCTGTGGATCGCCGACCTCCGGCTGCGGCGCCAGGTGCGCGCCGACGCCCGACGGGGAGGCGGTGCGCGGGCGGCGGGCATCGTGCGGGAGTATCAGGAGGCGGCGGTGGAGCTCGGCTTCCTCCACCACCGGGTGCTCCGCGGCACGGCTCCTGGCGACTTCGTCCAACGGGGGCAGGTGCACCTGCGGCGCATGCGGGCCACCCGCCCCCTCATCCCGATTCCTGCACAGGTGGTGACCGTCAGATGAGCACTTCCGACGACCGTGGACGTGCCGAGGTGCCGCCGCGCCGCGGCGCGCGGTCCGGAGCGACCGAGGCGGGCGGCGTCGCCCAGACGGGCAACGCCCAGATGCTCACCGCGCTCGTGCAGCTCCGCAGCGCCCTCCAGGCGGCCCACCTGCCGCTGGAGACGCCCGGCGTCGAGGCCGTCCGCGAGGCGCGCACCGAGATGATCGACCAGCTGGAGGACTACGCGATCCCGCGCCTCATGGCGGTCGAGGCGCCGCTGCTGACCGTCGTGGCGGGGTCCACGGGGGCCGGGAAGTCGACGCTGGTGAACTCGCTCGTCGGCCACCGGGTGTCCCAGGCCGGCGTGCTCCGCCCCACGACCCGCTCCGCGGTGCTGGTGCACCACCCCGACGACCGCTCGTGGTTCGGTCCCGACCGGTTGCTGCCGGAGCTGCGCCGCGTCGAGGACCCGACGACCGACCCCGGCTGCCTGCAGCTGGTCGCGACCGACGCCGTGCCCAAGGGCCTGGCCATCCTCGACGCGCCCGACATCGACTCCGTCGACCGGCACAACCGCGAGCTCGCCGCGCAGCTGATGGCCGCGGCGGACCTCTGGCTCTTCGTCACCTCGGCGGCGCGGTACGCCGACCAGGTGCCCTGGGAGTTCCTCAAGGAGGCGGGGGAGCGCTCGACCGCCGTCGCGATCGTGCTCGACCGCACCCCGGCCGACGCGGTGGAGACCGTGGCGGCGCACCTCGCGCGCATGCTCGCCAGCCGCGGCCTCAAGGACTCGCCGCTCTTCATCGTGCACGAGGGCGACCCCGGCACCGACGGCGTGCTGCCGCCCGCCGAGGTCAACGACGTCGTCACCTGGCTGGCCAGCCTCGCCGCCGACCAGAAGGCGCGCGAGTCCGTCGTGCGCCAGACCCTGTCCGGCACGATCCGCACCCTGTCGCGCCACAGCCACCAGATCGCCGACGCGGCCGAGAAGCAGGTCGACGAGGCCCGCCGGCTCCGCTCGGCGGTGGACAGCGTCTACGACGAGGTGGCCTTCGACCTCGAGCAGCAGGTGGTCGACGGCTCGCTCATGGCGGGCGAGCTGCTCGCCCGGTGGCAGGAGTTCGTCGGCAACGGCGAGCTGCTGCGCTCGCTGGAGACGCGCGTCGGTCTCATCCGCGACCGCATCGTCAACGCCGTGAAGGGCAAGCCGCAGCAGGCCGAGCAGGTCGCCGTGGCGGTCGCCGCCACCGCGGGTGCGGAGGTCGTCGCCCAGGCCGAGCGTGCCACCACCGAGCTCGTCGAGCGGTGGCGGTCGTCGGAGGCCGGGGCGGCTCTCGTCGCGACCGGCGACCGCCTCGAGCGACCGTCCCGCGAGGTCGCCCGCGCGGCGGAGCGCACCGTGCGGGAGTGGCAGCGGGAGATCACCGACCTGGTGCGCGAGGAGTCGGCCGACAAGCGCACGTCGGCCCGGTTCATGGCCTTCGGCGTCGACGGCCTGGGCTCCACCCTCGCCGTCGTGGTGCTGGGTGGCCCCTCGTCCTCGGGCGGTCGTCAGCTGCTCGACGCGGTGCTCGGCCCCGAGACCACCGGCCGCCTCGTCACGGCGGCCACCACGTCGTTGCGCGAGCGCGTGCGCGCGGTGCTCGAGGCGGAGCGTGCGCGCTACGCCGGGGTCGTCGACCGTCTCGAGATCGGCGAGGACGCCAGCCTGCGGGTCCGTGGCGCCTCCCGCCGGGTGGACGACATCCGCTTCGCCGACCGGTCCGCGTTGCGCAGCGCCGCCGCCGGCACGGCGCCGGGCACCACGCCCCGCTGACCCCGGTCGGCTCCTGCGGCCGTCCCGCCCCACGCGGGACGGCCGCTCCACTAGGGTGGGCCGCGCCTGCCCGCCGATCCGCCGCGCACCCGCGCACCCGAGGGAGACGATGACCCTGTCCCACGCCCCCGACGCCTCCAGCTCGGCCCCCCGGGCCGACCTCGGCACCCGCGTCACCGCTCTCGAGGAGGCGGCTGCCACGTCCCGCGGTCGTCTCGACGAGGCGCTGGTGGCGCACGTCGAGGGCGTCGCCTCCCGGGCCACGACGCGCATCCGGCTCTCCGCCGCCCACACGGTCATCGGCATCGCGGGCGCCACCGGATCGGGCAAGTCCTCGACCTTCAACGCCCTCACCGGGCTCGAGCTGTCGTCCGTCGGCGTGCGTCGGCCGACCACGTCCTGGGCGAGCGCGTGCATCTGGGGCAGCGACGGGGCCGAGGAGCTGATGGACTGGCTGGGCATCCCGCCGCGGTACCGCACGAGCCGCGACTCCATGCTCGACACGAGCAGCGAGACCCGGGACATGCAGGGCGTCGTGCTCCTCGACCTGCCCGACCACGACTCCACCGAGGTCTCCCACCACGACGAGGTGGAGCGCCTCGTGACGAAGGCCGACCTCCTGGTGTGGGTGCTCGACCCGCAGAAGTACGCCGACGCCGCGATCCACGAGCGCTACCTCGCGCCCTACGCGGCGCAGCAGGACGTGATGCTCGTCGTCCTGAACCAGATCGACTCCGTGCCCGAGGAGCGCCGCGACGCGATGATCGGCGACGTACGACGGCTCCTCGACGACGACGGCCTCGAGCGGGTCCGCATCTTCCCCGTCAGCGCCAAGGAGGGCTGGGGCATCGCCGAGCTGCGCGCCGAGATCGTCGAGCGCGTGGCCGCGAAGCAGGCCATGGTGGCGCGCCTCGACGCCGACATCGTGGAGGCGGCCGACCGCCTGGCCGCGGCGTCGGGCGACGCTCGCGCCCCCGAGCTCACCGACGACGCGGCGACGGAGCTGCGTTCCGCGGTCGCCGCGGCCGCCGGCGTCCCGCCCCTCGTCGACAGCGTCGAGCAGGTCGTGGCCGGTCGCACCCGCCGGGCTGTCGCCCCGACCCCGCTGACCTGGGTCACCCGCGACCCGCTCCGCCGGGTGGAGGTGGACCTCGGTGAGGCCGCCGCGCTCCTGACCGGCAATCGCCCCCCGGAGGCGGGCCGCGCGCAGCGCTCGCGGCTCGAGATGGCCGCTCGGGCGTTGGGCGACCGGGTCTCCGACGGGCTCGTGCCGGCCTGGGCGGAGGCGATCCAACGGGCCGCCACCCGTGACGTCGACGGCCTCGCCGAGCGTGTCGACGACGCGCTCCAGCGCACCGACCTCCGCGCGGGCTGGCTGCCCGGCTGGGCGAAGGCGCTGCGGGTCGTGCAGTGGGTGCTCCTCGTGCTCCTCGTGCTCGGGCTGGTCGCCGGCATCGCCGCGGTGGCGGGAGTCGGGGCCGCCCCGTCGGCCGCCGTCGGGTTCGGCGTGGCGGCCGGGGCCCTGGTCCTGTCCCTCGTGCTCGGCGCCGCCGGGCGTGCCGGTGCGGCCGCGGCCGGCCGGGACGCCGCTGCCCAGGTCGACGACGAGCTCCGGCAGGCCGTCGACGGTGCCGTCGACGCGACGGTGCTCGCCCCGGTGCGCGCCGAGATCGACGCGTACCGCGTCGTCCGCGAGCGGCTCGCCGTCGCGCAGGTACGACGCGACTGACGCGCCTGTCGGCCTGTCCGCCTCTCGGCCCGCCCGCCCGTGCGCCAGCGGGGGCGGAAATGTGCGGCTGGGGTGGGTCCGGCTCGCTCAGGACCGCACCACGTGCACATTTCCGCGCCCGGCCCGCGCCCGGCCCGCGCCCGGCCCGCGCCCGGCCCGCGCCCCGGTCCGGCCCGTTCTCCGTCCCCAGCCGACCCCGGGGCGTGCGTCGTCCCCAGGTCCGTCCTCGTCCCTCGCCGTGGTGCGCCGGGTCGGGTTGGCTCGTCGCGTGCCCGGCACCGGGTCGGGCCGTGACGAAGGGGGACGGACGTGAGCACGACGCACATCACGGTGCAGGGCTGGGTCGGCACGGAGGTCGAGAGCAGCATCACGAGCAGCGGTCGCACGGTCGCGACCTTCCGGCTGGGCTCGACCCCGTCGCGGCAGGACCGCGACGGCACGTGGCAGCCGGGCGAGACGGCCTGGTGGACGGTGCGCGTGTGGCGCCACGTCGCCGAGCAGGTCGGCGCCTCGCTCCACAAGGGTGAGCCGGTGGTGGTGACGGGCCGACTCGTCGTCGAGCGCTGGGACCGTGCCGACGGGTCGATCGGCGAGCGCCAGATCATCGAGGCGACGGCGCTGGGGCACGACCTGACCAAGGGCCGGTCCGCCTTCATGCGCGCGGCCCGCGCCGTACCGGCGGCTCCGGGCGCGCCCGGCGCACCGGTCGCGCCCACGGCACCGCACGACCCGGTGCTGGCCGACCAGGCCCGGCCGATGTTCTCGTCGGTGTTCCCCGACACCCGTCCGGGCGACGCCCGCCCGCTGGACCCGCACGAGGTCGCCGGCGCCGCATCCGGGGAGGAGCCGCAGGCACCGGCGGCCTGAACGGCGGCCGTGGCCGCCGGCCGGGCGGGGGAGACCGGCAGGCGGCCGCAGCGCGGTCTCAACTAGGCTCGGACGCATGGCCGACTTCATCTTCACCCTGCGCAACGTCCGCAAGGCCCACGGCGACAAGGTCGTGCTCGACAACGTCTCGCAGTCGTTCCTCAAGGGCGCCAAGATCGGCGTCGTCGGTCCGAACGGAGCGGGCAAGTCGACCCTCCTCAAGATCATGGCGGGCCTGGAGCACCCCAACAACGGAGAGACCTTCCTCGACCCCGAGTCGACCGTCGGGATGCTCCAGCAGGAGCCGCCCCTCACGGAGGGCGCGACCGTCCTCGAGAACGTGCAGGAGGCCGTCGCCGACACCCTGGCGAAGAAGGCCCGCCTCGACGAGGTGTACGCCGCGATGGGCGACCCCGACGCCGACTTCGACGCGCTGAACGAGGAGGCGGGCAACCTCCAGACCGAGCTCGACGACTCCAACGCGTGGGACATCGACTCCCGCCTCGAGCAGGCGATGGACGCGCTCCGCTGCCCTCCGGCCGACGCGATCGTCGACAACCTGTCCGGTGGTGAGCGCCGTCGTGTCGCGCTCTGCAAGCTGCTCCTCCAGGAGCCCGACCTGCTGCTGCTCGACGAGCCCACCAACCACCTCGACGCCGAGTCCGTGCAGTGGCTCGAGGGCCACCTCAAGACCTACAAGGGCGCCGTCCTGGCGATCACCCACGACCGGTACTTCCTCGACAACGTCGCCGAGTGGATCGCCGAGGTCGACCGCGGCCGCATCCACGGCTACGAGGGCAACTACTCGACCTACCTCGAGACGAAGCGCGAGCGCCTCAAGGTCGAGGGGCAGAAGGACGCGAAGCGCGCCAAGATGCTCGAGAAGGAGCTGGAGTGGGTCCGCTCCAACGCCAAGGCCCGGCAGACGAAGAGCCGGTCGCGCCTGGCGCGCTACGAGGAGATGGCGGCCGAGGCCGACCGCGCCCGCAAGATCGACACGAGCGAGATCAACATCCCGCCGGGCCCCCGCCTGGGCGACATCGTGCTCGAGGCGAAGAAGCTGACGAAGGGCTTCGAGGGGCGCACGCTCATCGACGACCTGTCGTTCTCCCTGCCGCGGGCCGGCATCGTCGGCGTCATCGGTCCCAACGGCGTCGGCAAGACCACCCTGTTCCGCATGATCACCGGCGGCGAGCAGCCGGACGCCGGCGAGCTGGTGGTCGGTCAGACCGTCAAGATCTCCTACGCCGACCAGAGCCGCGGCGGCCTCGACGCCCAGAAGAACGTCTGGGAGGTCGTCTCCGACGGGCTCGACTTCATCAAGGTCGCCAACTTCGAGATGAACTCGCGGGCCTACGTCGCGTCGTTCGGCTTCAAGGGTCCCGACCAGCAGAAGAAGTCGGGCGTGCTGTCGGGTGGTGAGCGCAACCGCCTCAACCTGGCGCTCACGCTCAAGATGGGCGGCAACCTGCTGCTCCTCGACGAGCCCACCAACGACCTGGACGTCGAGACGCTGTCCTCCCTCGAGGACGCTCTCCTGGACTTCCCCGGCTGCGCCGTGGTCACGTCCCACGACCGCTGGTTCCTCGACCGCGTCGCGACCCACATCCTGGCGTGGGAGGGCGACGACGAGAACCCGGCCAAGTGGTTCTGGTTCGAGGGCAACTTCGCGTCGTACGAGGCCAACAAGATCGAGCGCCTCGGCGCCGAGGCCGCGCGTCCGCACCGCGTGACCCACCGCCGCCTGACGCGCGACTGATCCACCGGCGACGAGCGCGTCGCGACAGAGCAGGGCCCGGCCACCCGCGGTGTGGCCGGGCCCTGCTGCGTCGTGGGCCACGCGCCTGCGGGACGTCATGCGGGGCGGCGCCCCCGACGACCGCGACGCATGACGTCCCGGGGCCGGAGGGGGGCCGGAGAGGGACCGAAGGGGAGCGGGGAGCGCCTAGCGGATGTCGAGCCCGGGGCGGGCGCCGATGAGGCTGTCGGCGACGGCGTCCATCACGCGGCCGACGGCGGCGAAGTCGTCGGCGCTCACGCGGTCGACGAGGTGGCGCCGCACGCCGGCGACGTGCACGGGCGCGGCTCGGCGGAGCAGGTCCCAGCCCTCGGGGGTCATGCTGCAGAGCACCCCGCGGCCGTCCTCGAGGCAGGTGCTCCGCTGCACGAGGCCCATCTTCTCCATCCGGGCGACGGTGTGGGTGATGCGGCTGCGGCTGTGGCGCAGCGAGTCGGCGAGCACGGCCATGCGCAGGGCCTGGTCGGGTCGCTCGGAGAGCCGCACGAGGATCTCGTACTCCGTCAGCGACAGCGAGAACTCGGTGCGCAGCTCCTCGTCGAGCTTGTCCATGAGGAGCGTGGTGGCGATGAGGAGCGCGCGCCAGGAGTGTTGCTCGTCGGCGTTCAGCCAGGTCGTCTCGTCGCCCACGCCCCCGATCCTACGCGCGCGGGGCGCGGCGCCCGCGCGGATCCGGGGCCTCGGCCGACCCGGGCCTCTGGCACGATCCCTCCCGTGCGCCACCTCTACGCCTGCCAGGTCCGCTGGGCCGACCTCGACGTGCTCGGTCACGTCAACAACGTGTCGTTCCTGGACTACGTGCAGGAGGCGCGGATCGACATGCTCCGCACCCACGCGCCGGAGCAGCGCGACGCGCTCGTCGAGGGCGCGCTCATCGTGCGGAACGACGCGACCTTCGTCGCGCCGCTGATGCTGCAGGAGAGCGTCGCCATCGAGGTGTGGGTCACCGAGATCAAGGCGGCGTCGTTCACCCTTGCCTACGAGGTCTTCGACGTGGACGCCGCGGGCGAGCGCGTCGTCTACTTCCGCGCGACGTCCGTGACGGCGCCGTTCCTCTTCGGCGAGGCCCGGCCGCGTCGCCTGACGCCGGCCGAGGTGGAGGTGCTGACGCGGTTCCTCGAGCCGGGAGAGCCCGAGATCCCGTCGCGATCGGCCCAGCAGGACCGCGCGCTGCGATCCGTGGCTCCCGCGCGGACCCACCCCTGGGAGACGCGGGTGCGCTTCACGGACGTCGACGCCTACCAGCACGTCAACAACGTGAAGTACTTCGAGTACTTCCAGGAGGCGCGCATCTCGACCTTCCGCCGGCTCTTCGGGGACGTCGTGCGGGACGACTTCCCGAGCGTCGTGGTGGCCCAGATGAGCGTCGTCTACCGACGTCCGATCCTGCTGCGTCCCGCGCCGTACGTCGTGCGGAGCTGGGTCTCCCGGGTGGGGGGCTCGTCCTACGACATCGACTCCGACATCGTCGACGACGGCACCGTCATGGCGCGCGCCCGCGCCACCCTCGTCACCTTCGACACGGCGACCCAGCGCGCGGCCCGCGCCCCGCAGGCCTACCGCGACGTCCTGCTCGCCGAGCTCCCGGAGTGACGGCGGAGGGGTGAGGGGAGACCCTCAGCCCTCCATCGTGTTGACCATGAACTGGGCGGCGTGGGTGACGTAGGCCCAGAACTGCGCGTCCTGCTCCTCCGTCAGGTCGACGGAGTCGAGGCCGGCGCGGAAGTGCACCAGCCAGCGCTCGGCGGCCGCGGGGGTGACGGCGTACGGCGCGTGCCGCATCCGCAGCCGGGGGTGTCCGCGCGTCTCGGAGTAGGTCGACGGTCCGCCCCAGTACTGCACCAGGAAGAGGCGGAACCGTTCCTCGGCCGGGCCGAGGTCCTCCTCGGGGTACATCGGGCGCAGCAGCGGATCGGTCGCCACACCCTCGTAGAAGCGGTGCACGATGGCCCGGATGGTCGGCTCGCCGCCGATCTCGTCGTAGAAGGTGGTGGTCATCCCTGCCATGGTCCCACCCCGGCCGAGGACCGCGCAGCGGTGGGGCTCAGGCGAGCGGGGAGCCGTCGAGCCCGGCAGCGTCGAGACGCAGCTTGATGCGCTCCCGGAGGACGCGGGCGACGCGCCACTGCTCGAGGGGCGCGGTCTTCACCGTCATCCGCACGGTCAGCAGGTCGTGGGTGAGCTCCTGCACGCCCCACACCTCGGGCTCCTCGATGAGCACGTGGCGGTAGTCGTCGTCCTCCCACAGCTCGTGGCCGGCGTCCGTCAGCACCTCGATGAACCGGCGCACGTCGGTGGCGTAGGGCAGCGCCACGTCGACGATCGCGCGGGCCCAGTTCTGCGACCGGTTGCCGACGCGGACGATCTCGCCGTTGCGCACGTACCAGACCGTGCCGTCGGTGTCGCGCAGCCGGGTGATGCGCAGGCCGACCGCCTCGACGGTGCCGGAGACGGTGCCGACGTCGACGACGTCGCCCACCCCGATCTGGTCCTCGAAGATCATGAAGATGCCGGTGAGGAAGTCCTTGACCAGGTTCTGGGCGCCGAAGCCGAGAGCGACACCGACGACGCCGGCGCTGGCGATGAGCGGCGCGACGTTGAAGCCCAGCTCGGACAGGGCCATGATCACGACGATCGCGCCGATGATCGCGGAGACGATGCTCTTCAGGAGCGACCCCGTCGTGCGGGTGCGCTGGGCGCGGCGCGACGTGGCCACCGGGTTGTCCGCGCTGGTGCCGGCGGTGCGGTCGCCCCGGCTCAGCCGCCCCATGCCCGAGGGCAGGACACCGGTCGCGGCGCGGGAGACCATCCGGTCGATGGCACGGTGCGCCACCCAGCGCGCGATCCCGGCGACGAGGAAGATGCCGACGAGGGCGATCAGCGCCGACAGCACGGTGCTGGCGAGGTCCGAGACGACCTCGTTCCCCGTCATCTGGAAGGCCACGCGGCAGGCCAGCGTCTGGTCGGGCGCGCACTCCGTGACGTCGGCGATCAGGGGCGTGGTCGCGGACAACATGACGCCCAGTATCGGCGTCGCGGTCACCAACGATATCCTCGGGTCCGTGAACCAGCACCGTGAGCTCCGCCCCGCCCGACAGACCCCGCGCGGGCCCGTCCGCCGCGTCGCCGCGCTCACGCTGGCGACCGCCTTCCTCACCGTGGCCGGGGCGCTCCCGGCCCACGCCGACGTCCCCCTCGGGTGGGATCCCGAGCAGCAGCCGGTCGACGGCCTCCACGTCCTGTGGATCGTGCTGGCGATCATCGGCGGCATCGTGCTCATCGTCGCCGCGGTCTACGTCCCCGCGGCCGCGCGTGGCGAGGACATCCGCCCCGGCGCCGCCCGCGCGCTCGAGGCCGAGTGGTTCGGCGGCCCCCGCAAGGGCCACGACGAGCTCGCCGCCCCCGACGACGCCGAGTCGCAGGCAGGTGGCGCAAGTGGCCGCTGGTGAGCTGTTCTCCGACGACGACCGCCGGCAGATCGACACGACGATCCGCACGGCGGAGCAGCTCTCCCGGTTCGAGTTCTCGACCTACGTGGGTTCCGTCGCCGGTGACCCGCGCTCCTTCGCCACCCAGCTCCACAACACCCTCGTGGTCCCGCAGAAGAGCCTGCTGATCATGGTGGACCCGCAGCAGCGGGTGCTCGAGGTCGTGACGGGCCGCAAGGTCCGCGAGCGCATCCCCGACGCGGACGTCCTCGCGGTCGTGGCCGTCATGCAGGCCGAGTTCGCCGAGGGTGACCTCGTCGGCGGCATCGTGCGTGGCGTCTCCAAGCTCGCCGAGATGGCGCGCCGCTCGCTCCCGTCCTCCTGAGCCTGTCCGGCAGCTCCTCCCGCAACGTCATGCGCCCCGTGGGTCCCGACCCACGGGGCGCATGACGTCCGAGACGGCGTACGACGCGGTCAGCCCGCGTCGCGCTCCTGGGCCGCGAGGGCCCGGGCCATGTCGGAGCGGCCCTCCGCGACGTACCGCTTGGCGGCCGGGTTGGCGCTCGAGGTCGCGAGCCACTCGTCGACGCGGGCGAGCGTCTCCGGGGAGACCAGCGGCAGCGGGAACATCCCGACGAGCACGGTCGAGGCCCGCTGCACGCCCTTGGCCTCCCAGAGGGTGTCCGCGGCGTCGAGGTAGCGCTCGAGGTAGGGCGCGAGCACCGCGGCCTGGTCCGAGCGCGCGAAGGCGTAGGCGACCTGGCGCTGGGTCTCGTTGGGCACGTCGTCCCGCTCGACCGCCTCGGCCCAGGCGGTGGCCTTGGCCTCCGCGGTGGGACGCGCCGCGCGGGCCGCGGCGGCCCGCTCCTGGCCGGAGATGGTGTTGTCCCGCTCGAGCTCGGCCGCGATCGCGGCCTCGTCGGCGCGGCCCGCGGCCGCCAGCGAGGTGAGCAGGGCCCAGCGCAGGTCCGCGTCCACCTCGAGGCCGGGGAGCGCCGCCGAGCCGTCGAGCCAGCCGGCGACCAGGTCGAGCGACGCCTCCGATCGGGCCGCCGCGGCGAAGGCCCGCACGAGGGCGAGCTGGGCGTCGGAGCCCGCCTCGGCCCCCTCGGCCAGCTCGCGCAGGCCCGCCTCCCAGCGCCCGGCGACCTCGGCCCGGTGCTCCGGAGCCGTGTAGTAGCCGACCGCGGTGCCGGCGTACACGGGCAGGCGGCCGACGGCCGTCATGTCCGTCTCGGTGGCCAGGCCGCGGAGCACGAGCTCGACGAAGTCGGTCGCCCGCATCTCGGCGTCGCGGGTCATGTCCCACGTCGCCCCCCACAGCAGGGCGCGCACCAGGGTGTCCTCGACGCTCGCGACGTGCTCGACCGCGGTGGCCAGCGAGACGTCGTCGAGGCGGATCTTGGCGTAGGTCAGGTCGCCGTCGTTGAGCAGCACGAGCGCGGGGCGCCGGACGCCCACGAGGTCCGCGACCTCGGTGCGCTCGCCGCGCACGTCGACCTCGACGTACCCGGCCGCCGCGCCCTCGGCGCCCTCGGCGCGCCGCTGCAGACGGCCGTCGACGACGTCGTACAGGCCGATGCCGAGGCGGTGGCGCCGCAGCGTCGGGTAGTCGGCGGCAGCCGTCTGCTCGACGACGAACGAGGTGATGACATCGTCCGCGTCGGTCTCGACGACGGGCGTGAGCGTGTTGACGCCCGAGGTCTGCAGCCACTCGGCCGCCCAGGAGGTGAGCTCGCGGCCCGACTCGCGCTCGAGCGCGGCGAGGAGGTCGGCGAAGGTGGAGTTCGAGAAGGCGTGCGCCTTGAAGTACGCCCGCAGTCCGGCGAGGAACTCGTCGATGCCCACCCAGGCCACGAGCTGCTTCAGCGTGGAGGCGCCCTTGGCGTAGGTGATGCCGTCGAAGTTGACCTCCACCGCCTCGAGGTCGTGGTTGTCGGCCGCGATGGGGTGGGTCGAGGGCAGCTGGTCCTGGCGGTAGGCCCAGTTCTTGCGGGCGTTGGTGAAGCCGGTCCACGCGTCGGTGTACTTGGTCGCCTCCACGAGCGCCCAGTGCGAGGCCCACTCGGCGAACGACTCGTTGAGCCAGAGGTCGTCCCACCACTTCATGGTCACGAGGTCGCCGAACCACATGTGGGCCATCTCGTGGAGCACCGTGTTGGCCCGCTGCTCGTAGAAAGCGTGGGTCTGGCGCGAGCGCGGGAGGTACTCGTCGCGGAAGGTCACGCAGCCCGCGTTCTCCATCGCGCCCATGTTGTACTCCGGCACGAACAGCTGGTCGTACTTGCCGAAGGGGTAGGGGAAGTCGAACTTCTCCTCGAAGAACGCGAACCCCTGCTTGGTCAGCTCGAAGAGCTCGTCGGCGTCGAGGTAGGGCTGCACCGAGGCGCGGCAGAAGAGGCCGAGCGGGATGTCGCCGTGCGCGCCCGCGTAGGTGTCGTGCACCGCGACGTACTCACCGGCGACGAGGGCCGTGATGTAGGTCGAGATGCGGTCGGTCGGGCCGAAGGCCCACGTCGCGCGGCCCTCGCCGGCGGGGGTGGGCTCGGGGGTGACGGCGTTGGACACGACGGTCCAGTGCGCCGGCGCGGTCACCGTGAAGGTGAAGGTGGTCTTGAGGTCGGGCTGCTCGAAGGACGCGTAGACGCGCCGGGCGTCCGGCACCTCGAACTGGGTGTAGAGGTAGACCCGGTCGTCCGCCGGGTCCACGAACCGGTGCAGGCCCTCGCCGGTGCGGCTGTAGGGCAGTCGGGCTGTCACCGTCAGCTCGTTCTCGGCCGCGAGGTCGGCCAGCGTGATCCGCGAGTCGGCGTAGACCGCCGCGGGGTCGAGCGCCGCCCCGTTGAGGGTGATGGTCAGGTCCTCCGCGCCCACGAGGTCGGCGAACGTCGTCGCGCCGGGCTCGGAGCAGGCGAAGCGCAGCACGGTGGTGCTGCCGAAGTGGGTCTCGCCGACGGTGAGGTCGAGCTCCACGGTCGCCGACGTGAGGTCCAGGAGGGCCGCGCGGGCGGCGGCCTCGTCACGGGTCAGGTTGGTTCCAGGCATGCGCCCGATCCTCGCACCCCGGTCCCACGGGCGTCGCGCACGCCGCGGGTACGGCGGGGGCTCGCTCCGGGAATCCCCGCTTCGGTCCCGGTGTTGACTCTCGTCATGACGACTGCTCCCGTGCCCGCGACGTCCGCCCGTGCCGACTTCTGGTTCGACCCGCTCTGTCCCTTCGCCTGGATCACGTCCCGCTGGATCCTCGAGGTGGAGAAGGTCCGCGACATCGAGGTGTCGTGGAACGTCATGAGCCTGGCCTACCTCAACGCCGACAAGGACATCCCGGAGGACTACCGGAAGATGCTGGAGACGGCCTGGGGCCCGGTGCGCGTCTGCATCGCCGCCGAGCAGGCCCATGGCAAGGAGGTGCTGCTCCCGCTCTACACGGCCCTGGGCACCCGCCGTCACAACGAGCAGCAGGAGTTCACCCGCGAGGTGATCGAGGCGGCGCTCACCGAGGCCGGCCTGCCGACCGAGCTGGCCGACGCCGCCGACTCGACGGACTACGACGAGGCGCTGAAGAAGTCCCACCACGCCGGCATGGACCAGGTCGGCATGGAGGTGGGCACGCCCGTCATCTCCATCGACGGCACGGCGTTCTTCGGCCCGGTGCTCACGAAGATCCCGCGCGGCGAGGAGGCGGGCAAGCTGTGGGACGCGTCCGTCGTGCTCGCCGACTACCCCTACTTCTTCGAGCTGAAGCGCACGCGCACGGGGGACCTCGACTTCAGCTGAGTCGCCCGCGCTGCCGTCGTCGCCGGCTCAGCTCGAGCCGGCGACGACGGCGGGGATGACGGTCGCGGTGAACACCGCGGTGTACATGGCCTGCACCGCAGCCGAGACCGCCTCGGAGGCCAGGTCGCCGTCGGCCACCGCCTTCGCCCGCTTCTTCACCTCGTGGGCGGGGACGCCGCCACGGTCGACCGTCTTGTGCGAGCGGCCGATGGCGTGCAGCAGGCCGATGATCGCCGCCGTGCGGGCGTCGGGCGGGACGCCGTCGAGCAGGGTCGCGGCGAGGTCGCGTCGTACGTCGGCCTCGTGGGAGGAGTCCACCGCCGGCCAGGTCGTCCGGGGGAAGAGCCCCAGCACCTTGTCCTCCTCGCGGCGGAGGAGGCCACGCTCGACCAGGCGCTCGGCGAGACGTCGGCGGAGCCCCTTGCCGAGGGGGCGCAGCAGACCGCCCGCGTCGCGGGGCCTCTCCGCCACGACGACGAGAGCCTGCGCGAGCACCTCGTCGTCGGGCACGGCGCCCTCCGCCGGCAGCACGTGGGGCTTGAGGCCCCAGCCACGGGGTTCTCCCAGGACGACGTGGCCCTCGAGGGCCAGCTCGGCCAGGACGGCCCCGGCGAGGGCCTGGTCGACGAACGACTGCTGGACGAGCGTGCCGTCCTCGTCGTCGAGGAGCAGGAGCAGCAGGTCCTCCGCGATGAGGGTCATGGCCCCATCGAACCGCGCCGGGTCAAGGCTCGCCCCGACGGGTGGATCCGTGCCGAGGGGTCGACGTGCCGCCCCGTCTGTCCCACCATGGGGCGATGGTCTCGGACAATCTCTCGGGTCCCACCCGGACCGCCCACCCCTCCCGCCGCGCCCTCGTCGTGGGTGCCGCCGCGGGCGCCGGCCTCGCGGCCGCTGCCTCGGTCGGCGCCCCAGCCCCCGCCGTCGCCCGCGAGCCCGCCGTCACCACGCCCCGGCCCGCCGCCGGGCCGGCTGCCCTCCGCATGGCGGCGGCCGGCGACGGCGGGTTGCGCCGCGCCTCCGTCCGGGTCGGTCTGACCGGCCGGGGACGCCGGTCCGCCACCGTCGCGGGGGACCCCTTCTCGAGCGTGGCCCTCACCTGGAGCGCGGGGTCGCCGGCCCTGTCCGTGCGGGTGCGCAACCTCGACGGGGTCTGGCAGCCCTGGCAGGCGATCGGCCACCTCCACGACGGGCCCAGCGTCGGCACCGCGGAGTGGCGGGCGGCGCGCCGCACCTCGGCCACCGGGCTGACGTGGGTGGGCGACGCCGACGCGATCGAGGTGGCTGCCGACGGCCCGGTGAGCGACCTGCGCGTCGAGATGCTCGACGCCACCCCGACCGAGCTCGCCCCGCCGGGCGTCTCGGCGCGGTCCGCCCCCATGTCGCGCGTCTACAACCGGGCCACCTGGGGAGCCGACGAGTCGCTGCGGACCGGGGAGCCGACGTACCTCACCGGGTTCCAGCAGGTCCACGTGCACCACACGGCGGGTGCGAACAGCTACGCGTTGGCCGACGTGCCGCGCATCCTGCGGTCGATGCTGGCCTACCACACGCAGACCCTGGGCTGGTCCGACATCGGCTACAACCTGCTGGTCGACCGGTTCGGCCGGGCGTACGAGGGGCGCGCCGGTGGCGTCAAGCGCCTCGTGCGCGGCGCCCACACCCTCGGGTTCAACCACAACTCGTGCGGCATCGCCCTGATGGGCAACTACGAGACGGCCAAGCCCCCGGCCGCCGCGGTGCAGCAGCTCGAGGCGCTGGCCGCGTACAAGTTCGACGTGCGGGGACAGAAGGCGCTCCGGAAGCTGCACGCGGCGTCGGAGGGCAGCGACAAGTACCCGAAGGGCACCGTCGCCTACCTGTGGGCGATGGACGCCCACCGCGACACCAACGACACGGCCTGCCCGGGCAAGCACCTCTACGCCGCGATGAACGACATCCGCACTCGGACGCAGGCGCGGATCGACTACTACTGAGGCCGGTCGGGGCGCGGTCGGGGGCGCGGTCGGGCAGAACCTAGGATCGGCCCATGACCCACGTGCTGTCCGCCGTCGCCTGGCCCTACGCCAACGGCCCCCGCCACATCGGCCACGTGGCCGGTTTCGGCGTGCCCTCCGACGTCTTCTCGCGCTACATGCGGATGGCCGGACACGACGTGCTCATGGTCTCGGGCTCCGACGAGCACGGCACGCCCATCCTCATCGCCGCCGACGAGGCCGGGGTGACGGCGCAGGAGCTCGCCGACCGCAACCACCGCCTCATCGTCGAGGACCTCGTCGGCCTGGGCATCTCCTACGACCTCTACACGCGCACGACGACGCGCAACCACTACGCCGTCGTGCAGGAGATGTTCCGCGGGGTGCACGAGAACGGCTACTTCGTCGAGCAGACGACGTACGGCGCGATCTCGCCCTCGACGGGCCGCACCCTGCCCGACCGCTACATCGAGGGCACGTGCCCGATCTGCAAGACGCCGGGCGCCCGTGGCGACCAGTGCGACGCGTGCGGCAACCAGCTCGACCCGGCCGACCTCATCGACCCGGTGTCGCGGATCAACGGCGAGACGCCCGAGTTCGTCGAGACGCAGCACTTCTTCCTCGACCTGCCGGCACTCGCCGAGGCGCTGGGGGAGTGGCTCGACGAGCGCGAGGCGACGGGCCTGTGGCGTCCCAACGTCATCCGCTTCTCGAAGAACATCCTCAAGGAGATCCGCCCCCGGGCGATGACGCGCGACATCGACTGGGGTATCCCCGTGCCGCTCGAGGGCTGGCGCGACAACCCGACGAAGAAGCTGTACGTCTGGTTCGACGCCGTCATCGGCTACCTCTCGGCGTCGATCGAGTGGGCCCGCCGCTCCGGCGACCCTGAGGCGTGGCGGCAGTGGTGGAACGCCCCTGCCGAGGGTGGGGCCCAGGACGCCTACTACTTCATGGGCAAGGACAACATCACCTTCCACAGCCAGATCTGGCCGGCGGAGATGCTGGCCTACGCGGGGAAGGGCGACAAGGGCGGGACGCCCGGCCCGTACGGCGAGCTGACCCTGCCGACCGAGGTGGTCTCGAGCGAGTTCCTGACGATGGAGGGCAAGAAGTTCTCGTCGTCGAAGAAGATCGTCATCTACGTGCGGGACCTGCTGAGCCGCTACCAGCCCGACGCGTTCCGCTACTTCGTCGCGGCTGCCGGCCCGGAGACCCAGGACAGCGACTTCACGTGGGCGGAGTTCGTGCGCCGCACCAACGACGAGCTCGTCGCCGGCTGGGGCAACCTCGTCAACCGCACCGCGACGCTCGTCGCGAAGAACTTCGGGGCGATCCCGCCGGCCGGGCCCTTCGAGGAGGCCGACGTCGCCCTGCTGGCCCGGGTCGAGGAGACGTTCGACGTCGTCGGCGACCTCATCGCCCGCCACCGCCAGAAGGCCGCGATCGCGGAGGCGATGAAGACGGTCGGCGAGGTGAACAAGTACGTCACCGACACCGCCCCGTGGACCCTCAAGGGCGACGAGCAGCGCGAGCGCCTCGGCACCGTGCTGCACGTGATGGTGCAGGCCGTCGCCGACCTCAACACGATCCTCTCGCCGTTCCTGCCGTTCTCGGCGAACGCCGTCGACGCCGTGCTGGGCGGCGCGGGCGACCTGCAGCCGATGCCCCACGCCGAGGAGGTCACCGACCTCGACGACGACAGCCGCGGCTACCCGGTCATCACGGGCGACTACAGCGGCGTCCGGGCCTGGGGCCGCCGGCCGGTCGAGGTGGGCACGCCGATCGAGAAGCCCACGCCCGTCTTCGTGAAGCTCGACGCCGCGATCGTCGACGAGGAGCTCGCGCGGCTGGAGGCCTGAGGGGCCCGGGGCCCCTCCCGATGTAACGCGGTGTCCGGGCAACTGTGCACGTGGTCTACCCCTTCCACAGTGACCCGAACACCGCGTTACACGTGCTGGGGGACGTCGAGCTCGACCACCCGTACGTCGCGGATGCGCGCCCCCAGCTCGTCCGGCGGGCCGCTGCCGCGGAACTCGTCGAGGTCGGCGCGGCTCGCCCAGCGCTCGACGACCGCGACCCGGTCGGGCTCGAGCGGATCGGCGGCGACGACGAAGTCGAGACAGCCGGGTGCTGCCCGGGCCCGTCGGACGACCTCGAGGCAGTCCGCGACGTACGCGTCCCTGTCGTCCGCCGCGACCCGCAGGTGGCCGACGACGACGATCTGGTTGCTCATGCGGGGGTCGACCTGGCGGGGGGCGGGGACTCATCGGCGCCTGACGGGGAAAGAAAACGCGGACCGGTCTCCGCGGCGGGCAAAGAAAACGCGGACCCGAGGGACCGACACGCCGAGGTCCGGGGTCGACCGGTCCGCGTTTTCTTTTCCCGGCGCGCACTTTCCTCGTCGGCGGAACTCTCCTCGTCCCCTCGGGCGTCTCCCGCCGAGACGCCGGACGATCGAGGGGAGCAGCCGTGGGGGAGCAGATCGAGGACGCGCGGGGGAGCCGAGGGCCGCGTACGCCGCGGGGTCGCGTCGCGCTCGGCGCTGCGGCTGCCGTCGTGGCCCTGGTCGGGGGCACGGTCCTGGCAGTCGACCTGACCGCGGGTGATCGAGCGCCGGCGGCGCAGGCCGACGCCGAGGAGACGGCCGAGCGGGTCGACGGCGCGATCGCACCGCGGGACGGCTGGCGGTGGATCGAGCGCGGGAACGTGGCGGTGCAGGTGCCCGAGGAGTGGGCGGAGGTGTCGCTGACCTGCGGTAGTGCATGGGACGGGGGCGCGCCGGCCGTCGCCAACGTCATGCTGGGGGCCTACGCGGTCGTCGCCGATTGCGCACGTGTGCTCGACCCGAGCGACGTCGTGGCCGACCCGGTGACGAAGGAGGCGTTCCCGCCCGTCGCCTCGACGCTGTGGCGGACTCTGTTGATCGTCGAGGACGTCGACATCGTCCACGACGGCGACCGCCCCTCGGACGTCGATGTGCCGGACGGCATCTACACCTACGCGGGCTGGACGCTCCACCGCACGACCTACGACCAGGTGCGCGTGACCCTCCTCCACGACGAGCAACACGCAGACGTGGCGTCACTCGTCCTCGCCTCGCTGACCGAGGGCGACCTCAGCCCGTCGGGATGCCCGCCGATCGAGGACTTCGGCCAGCAGCGACACCAGGCGCTCGCACCCAGCGACGTGGTGCGGGCCGGCACGGTGTGCGGCTACACCCCGCATCCCGGGCCCCGAGGTAAACCGCGCGTCTACGGACTGCTGTCGTCGCGACGCTTGGACACCGCCGGGGCGTCAACGCTGGTTGCCGGGTTGGGCTCGGCGCCCGCCCTCCCGGCTGATCCGGGACCGTGCGCCTACCGCGACGACCTCGCCTACGTCCAGCTCGTCCGCTTCTTCCTCGCCGACGGCGGCGTGCGTGAGCTCGAGGTGCCGGTGATCGACTGTGCGGTCCAGTTCGACGGGGGCTGGCGGGTCCTCACGGATGACGTCGAGCGCTACCTGGTGGACGTCCCGCGCTGGTGACGGGCACCGCACTGTTCGGGCGGACGGAACCCCGCACGTCGCGTCGGACGTCTGGTGCCGAGAGGCCAGTGATCGAGAGGCCGGCGACCGAGGGGAGCAGCCGTGGGGGAGCAGACCGAGGACGTGCGGGCGAGCCGAGGGCCGCGTACGCCGCGGGGTCGCGTCGCGCTCGGCGCCGCGGCGGCCGTCGTGGCCCTGGTCGGGGGCACGGTCCTGGCAGTCGACCTGACCGCGGGCGATCGGGCGCCGGCGGCGCAGGCCGAGGCCAGCGCGACGACCGAGCGGGTCGACGGCGCCATCGCTCCGCGGGACGGGTGGCGGTGGATCGAGCGCGGCAGCCTGGCGGTGCAGGTGCCCGAGGAGTGGGAGTCCGTGTCGTTGACGTGCGGCTTCGCGTGGGTGGGGGGCGCGCCGGCCGTGGCGAGCGCCGGCCGCGGGGACTACGCCGTCAGTGCGGACTGCATGACGCCACCGGGTCGCGAGGCCCTCGGTACCGACCCCGTGACCGACGCGGCATTCCCGCCCGTGCCGGAGGACCTCTGGCGGACGATCCTCATCGTCGAGGACGCCGACGTCGAGTACGAAGGTACCTACGGCGAGCCCCCGGTCCCCGACGGCACCTACACCTACGACGGGTGGACCCTCACCCGGACGACCTACGACGACGTGCGCGTGAACCTCCTCGTCGAGGCCGGCGACGAAGCAGCCGCGGCCGCGGTGCTCGCCTCCGTCGCGACCGGCGACCTCAGCCCGGCGGGATGCCGCAGGAACGAGGAGTTCGGACAGGACCGGGACCAGCCGGCCTCGGGCCCCGACGGTGTCGCCGCGGCGACCACGTGCGGCTACTACCTCTTCGCGGACGACCGAGGCGGCCGCGAGGTGCACGCGTTGGAGGGCGCACGCCGCCTGGAGCAGGCCGCCGCCGTCGACCTGGCCGAGGCCCTGGAGGCGGCACCGCCCCGCGCGACGCTGCCGGAGGTCTGCGAGCCACGGTTCGCCGTGTCCCTGCTCCAGGTGGTCCGGGTCTTCCAGTCCGACGGCGGGGTGCGTGAGCACGAGGTGGACGTCACCGGCTGCGCGGTCGAGGTCGACGGCACGTGGCGCGCCCTGACCGACGACGTCCTGTCCTTCCTGGTGGAGGACTCGGGGTGATGACCGGCTCGCCCAGTGCGGTGGATCGCTGACCGCATAGGGCTCACTGATCCACCGCACTGTCACGCCGGGCGGCACCGGGTCATCCGGTGATGACGATCCCCCGCCGTCACCGCGGCGCACCTGGTTTCCGCCCACTACGCTCACCCCGTGCTGCATCCCCAGGCCCGGGCCGCGCTCGCGGCGGCCGCCGGCGAGACCCCCGTCCACGACCCTGCCTTCGACATCGCCGACGTGCGCGAGGCCGCGCGTCTCGAGGCGCTGCGCCAGCCGCGCGAGGACGTCGCCGAGGTGCGCGACGTCGACGCGGGCGGCGTGCCGTGCCGGCTCTACCGGCCCGCCGACGCCCGTCCGGGCGTGGTGGTCCACCTCCACGGCGGCGGGTTCGTGCTCAACGACGTCGACGTGCACGACGCGGCGGTCCGTGCGTTCGCGAACCGGGCCGGCATCGCGGTGCTGAGCGTGGAGTACCGACGCCCGCCCGAGCACCGCTTCCCGGCGGCGCCCGACGACGTCGACACCGTCGTCGCGTGGCTGGACGCCCACGCCGAGGCCGAGGGCCTCGCCGGCCCGACCGTCGTCCACGGCGACTCGGCCGGCGGCAACCTCGCCCTGGTCGCGGCGCTGCGCCACCCGGGCCGGTTCGCGGCGACGGTGCTCATCTACCCGTTCCTCGACCCGACGGGGTCCTCCGCGAGCTACCGCACCGAGACCCACGGCTTCGACCCGCGGGAGGCGGCCTGGTACTGGGAGCAGTACGCCGCCACCCCCGCCGACCTCGAGCACCCCGACCTCGCCCCGCTGCGCTCCGACCGGCTCGGCACGCTCCCGCCGACCCTGGTCGTCACGGCCGAGCATGACCCGCTGCGCGACGAGGGGGAGGAGCTCGCCGCCCGCCTCGCGGAGGAGGGCGTGACGGTCGTGGGCACCCGCTACCTCGGCCAGCTCCACGGCTTCTGGCGCCACACCGCGGCGTACGACGCGGCGGAGCCGCTCATGTGGCAGGTCGCGGGCTTCCTGCGCCAGCACGCCTGAGAGGATCCCGCCATGCGCGTTCACCTCGGTTCCGACCACGCCGGCCTCGAGCTCAAGGACCACCTCCTCAACTGGCTCGCCGACAACGGCTACGAGGCCGTCGACCACGGCCCGTTCGTCTTCGACGCCGTCGACGACTACCCCGTCTTCTGCCTGCGGGCGGCCGAGGCCGTGGCCGCGGAGCAGGCGGAGGGCGCCGACAGCCTCGGCATCGTCATCGGCGGCTCGGGCAACGGCGAGCAGATGGCTGCCAACAAGGTCATCGGCGTGCGCGCGGCGCTCGTGTGGTCGGAGGCCACGGCGACGCTCGCCCGCGAGCACAACGACGCCAACGTCATCTCCGTCGGCGGCCGCCAGCACAGCCTCGAGGACATGACCCGCTTCGTCGAGGTCTTCCTCTCGACGCCCTTCAGCGACGAGGAGCGCCACGTGCGCCGCATCGCGCAGATGGGCGACTACGAGGTCACGCGCGAGCTGCCCCCGCTGCCGGCCTCCGCGCTCGGCGGCGACGCCAGCGGCTCCGGCGACACCAGCGACTCCGAGGCCTGACGCCCCGTGCCCGAGGGGCACACCCTCCACCGCCTCGCCGGTGCGCTCGACGCGGCGTTCCGCGGCCGGGTCGTGCGCGTCACGAGCCCGCAGGGCCGGTTCGCCACGGAGGCGGCCGCCCTCGACGGGGCCACGTTCGAGGGCGCGGAGGCGTGGGGCAAGCACCTGTTCTGCGACCTCGGCGCGGACCGCTACGTCCACGTCCACCTCGGTCTCTACGGCAAGCACGACGTGCACACCGGCGAGGCTCCGCCGCCCGTCGGCCAGGTGCGCATGCGGCTGGTGGCGACCGACGACGGCCGCCCCGCGGCGTACGCCGACCTCCGCGGCGCCACCGCCTGCGAGCTGGTGACCGGCGCGGGTCGTGCCGCGATCGTCGCGCGGCTCGGCCCCGACCCGCTGCGCGACGACGCGGACCCCGCCCGCGCCTGGGCGCGCATCGAGCGCAGCCGCACGCCGATCGCGGCGCTGCTCATGGACCAGAAGGTGCTGGCCGGCGTCGGCAACGTCTACCGCGCCGAGGTGCTGTTCCGGCACCGTCTCGACCCCTACCGGCCGGGCACCAGCCTCCGCCGCCGCCAGTACGACGCGCTCTGGGCCGACCTCGTCGACCTGATGCGCGAGGGGGTGCGCACGGGACGCATCGACACCGTGCGGCCGGAGCACACGCCCGAGGCGATGGGTCGGGAGCCGCGACGCGACGACCACGGGGGCGAGGTCTACGTGTACCGCCGCACGGGCCAGCCGTGCTTCGTGTGCGGCACGGCCGTGCGCACCGCCGAGATCGTCGCCCGCAACCTCTTCTGGTGTCCGCGATGCCAGCGTGCCCACGTGTCCCGATCCGTACAGTGAGGGAGTCGAGACGAGGAGGTCGCCGTGATGGTGGTCGACACGCCTCCGTCGAGCCTGCTCCCGCCGCCGGCCCCGCGGAGGCGGACGGTGCGTGACCTGCGCCGCCAGCTCGCGGCCAACCGCGCGCTCACGCTCCTCGTCGTCGCGACGGTGGTCGTGGGTGTGCTGATCGCCGCCGCGCCCACCCGCGTCCCGCTCAACGTGCTGACGGTGCCGATGATCCTGTCGGCCCTGGTGCTCCGGCCCCGACAGCTCGCGCGCTTCATCAGCTTCGCGATGGTCGTCCTCTTCCTCGCGACCACGCAGCAGCCGGAGTTCACGCCCCGGCTGTGGGCCTCGGTCGCGACGTACACCGTCATCGGCCTCCTCGTGCTCGTCATCTCGCTGCGGCGCGTGCGGCTCGGCCTCGGCGGCGCGGAGGGGGAGGCGATGCTCCTCGACCTCCGGGAGCGGATCCAGGCGCAGGGCCGGCTGCCCCGCCTGCCCGACGGCTGGTCGGCGGACGCCGTCGTGCGCACGGCGGAGGGCACGGGGTTCAGCGGCGACTTCTTCTGCTTCGACCGACCGGAGGCGACGGGCCGGCTCGAGGCCGTGCTCGTCGACGTGTCCGGCAAGGGGATCCGCGCCGGCACCCGGTCGCTGCAGCTCTCGAGCGCCCTCAGCGGCCTCGTGGGCGCGGTCCCGCCCGAGCGCCTGGTGCCGGCGGCCAACGAGTTCCTGCTGCGCCAGGAGTGGACGGAGGGGTTCGCGACGGCCGTGCACGTCTCGGTCGACCTGGCGACGGGCGCGACCACGGTGCGCACCGCCGGTCACCCCCCGGCGCTCGTCGTGCGCAGCTGCGGCGAGGTGCAGCGTGTCGACCTCTCGGGCCCGCTGCTCGGGGTGGTGCCGGACGCGGCGTACCCCCCGGCGACCTTCGACCTGCAGCCCGGCGACGCGGTCGTCGTCTACACCGACGGGGTGGTGGAGGACGCGGGCACCGACCTGGACGACGGGATCGTGCGCCTCAGCTCCCTGCTGCTCGAGCACCGCGGCGAGGGGACGGAGGGCCTCGCGCAGCGGGTGCTCGACGACCTCGGGCCGATCGCGGACGACTGCGCCCTCTTCGTGCTCCGGCGCTCGACGGCACCCTGAGCCGCCACCGGGGCTGGGTTGGGGGCCTCCGTGCGCCATGTGGCACGATGACGTTCGCGTGTGTGCGTCCGGAGTCTCCGGGCGCGCTGTCGCGCGCACGCGGATGTAGCTCAATGGTAGAGCCTCAGTCTTCCAAACTGATTACGCGGGTTCGATTCCCGTCATCCGCTCCAAGTGTGGTCGACGCCGACCCGTTCGTGCAGGTCAGCGCCTGTGCGATGGGCCTGCGGCGGCCCTCTTGGCGGGGCGTAGCGTAGTGGCTAGCGCGCCTGCTTTGGGAGCAGGAGATCGCAGGTTCGAGTCCTGTCGCCCCGACCGCAACCGAGCTGCACCGCTGAAGTCCGACCACGAGGAGAACCACCTGTGAAGAGCGCCGTCGAGTCCTTGAGCCCCACCCGGGCCAAGCTCACCGTTGAGGTGCCCTTCGACGAGCTCAAGCCGAGCCTCGACAAGGCGTACAAGACCATCGCCCAGCAGATCAACGTCCCCGGCTTCCGCCGCGGCAAGGTCCCGCCGGCCGTCATCGACCGCCAGGTCGGCCGCGGCGCGGTCCTCGACCAGGCGATCAACGAGGCGCTGCCGAAGGTGTACGTCGAGGCCCTGCGTGAGAACTCGCTCGAGCCCCTGGCCCAGCCCGAGATCGAGGTGACGCGGCTCGAGGACAAGGAGCTGCTCGAGTTCACCGCCGAGGTCGACGTCAAGCCGGAGATCGAGCTGCCGGACTACGACGGCCTCGAGGCCGAGGTCGAGGACCTGACGGTCACCGACGAGGACGTCGAGGACCAGCTCAACAACCTCCGCGAGCGCTTCGGCACCCTCGCCGACGTCGAGCGCCCCGCCGCCGACGGCGACTTCGTCTCCATCGACCTCGTGGCCACCAAGGACGGCGAGGTCGTCCCCGGTGCCGAGGTCGCGGGCATGTCCTACCAGGTCGGTCGCGGCGGCATGCTCGACGGCCTCGACGAGGCCCTCACCGGCCTGTCCGCCGGCGAGTCGGCCGAGTTCACGTCGCAGCTGGTCGGTGGCGACCTCGTCGGCGAGGACGTCGCCGTCAAGGTCACCGTCAACGGCGTGCAGGAGCAGGAGCTCCCCGAGCTCGACGACGACTTCGCGCAGACCGCGTCGGAGTTCGACACCGTCGAGGAGCTGCGGGAGGACGTGCGCGCGCGCCTCACCCGCGGCAAGCGGCTCGAGCAGGCGACCGAGGCCCGCGACGCGGTGCTCGAGGCGCTGCTCGAGAAGGTCTCCGTCCCGCTGCCCGAGACGATGGTCACCGACGAGCTCAACGCCCGTCGCGAGGGCGTCGAGCAGCAGCTCGCCATGGCCGGCATCACGATGGACAAGTACCTCGAGGACGAGGGCCAGACCATCGAGGAGTTCGAGGCCGACCTCGAGCGCCGCGTGCGCGACGCCGTGGCCGCGCAGTTCCTCCTCGACGAGATCGCCAAGCGCGAGGAGCTGGGCGTCGAGCAGAACGACCTGAGCCAGCACATCGTGCGTCGCGCCCAGCAGTCCGGTCAGGACCCGCAGGAGTTCGCGAACCACATGTTCGAGCACAACCACATCCCCGAGCTCGTGCAGGAGATCCTGCGGGGCAAGGCGCTGGCGACGCTCGTCGAGTCGGCCGTCGTGACCGACGCGTCCGGCAACCACGTCGAGCTCAAGAACCTGCGCCCCGACGGCTCCATCGGCGAGCCCGAGGCGGAGTCGGCGGACGAGTCGGCGGACGAGTCGGCGGACGAGTCGGCGGACGAGTCGGCGGAGCCGGCCGAGGCCGAGCAGGCCGAGCAGACGGACGAGGCCCCCGAGGCCACGTCGGACGAGGCCGACGCGGCCAAGTGAGCCGACACTCCGAGATGAGCTGAATTCCGGCGGGGGACACGGATGACGCGCGAGCGGGCGGGCGACAGCACCGATGGTGCCTGGCGCCCGCCCGCTGCTGCGTCCGAGCCCGTCGAGGCCCGTCGTGAGCCGGAGGACATCCCGGGCTACGTCGAGCTGACCGAGGTGGGGCGCGGCGGCGACTCCGTCGTCTACCGGGCCCGCCAGGTCAGCCCGCACCGGGTCGTCGCCATCAAGGTGCTCCGCACCGACGACGACGGCCGCGTCGCCCGCTTCCGGCGCGAGGTCGACATCACGATCGAGCTCGGGCGCCAACACCCCCACATCGTCAACCTCCTCGACGTCGGCACCACGGGGGCGGGCCGCCCGTTCCTGGTGATGGACTTCGTCGAGGCCGGCACCGTTCACGATCGGCTGCGCCAGCAGGGGCCGCTGCCGGTGCACGAGGTGCTCGAGATCGGCTACGTGCTGGCCGACGCCCTCGCGTTCGCCCACGAGCGCGGCGTGCTGCACCGCGACGTGAAGCCGCAGAACGTGCTGGTGCTGCCCACCACGTGGGTGCTCGCCGACTTCGGCATCGCGCGTCTCGCCGGCTCCGAGCACACCGCCTCCGTCGAGACGTTCACCTACCGCCACGCCGCGCCCCAGGTGCTCGACGGCGAGAAGCCGTCCCGCGCCGACGACCTCTGGTCCCTCGGCTCCACCCTCTTCACCCTCCTCGACGGCCGGCCGCCCTTCGCCAGCGACGACCCCGACGAGGACTCGGCGCTCGCCTACATCCGCCGGGCCCGCACGGAGCCCCACCGCTCCCTGTCCGCCGACGGAGCCGAGCGGGTCGCCGCGATCATCGACCGCTGCCTGCAGAAGGACCCCGCACAGCGCTGGCCCGACGCCGCCTCGCTGCGCGACGCGTTCGCCGCGCTCCGCACGAGCGCCTGGCTGCCCGGTGGGAGCCAGCCGGACGCCGCGGCCCCCGCGGCCCCCGATGCACCGCCCACCCCGGCGCCCACACAGGCGACCGGCCCGACGCCCGGCCAGTCCACGGCTCCCCGGCCGGCGCCGGCGTCACCACCGGCGCCCGCCATCGCGCCGGTCCCGGTGGAGGAGCCACCGTCGAGCCCGGCACCGGTCCCGGCACCGGTCCCGGCACCGGCCCCGGAAGCGGCCCCGGCAGCCAGCCCGGCACCCGGCGCCCGGGAGGACGCCTGGGCGCCTGGCGCCGACCCGGAACCGCTCGCCCTCTCGGTGCTCGCCCACGCACCGGTCCAGCACGAGCCGGACGCCGCCCCGACCGGCACGGGCGGGCTCGTGGCGGGCCGCCTGACCGGAGGCGCCGACGCAGCCGGCCCGCCGTCCGGCGCCGCGCCGCCGAGCGCCGCGCCTGCCGCTGACCCCGCCCCCGACCCGGCCCGACGGCGTCGCCGCAACCTGCTCGTGCTGCTGGCCGTGGTCGCGCTCCTCGTGGGGATGGGGCTGACGATCGTCGGCTCCGCTCTGCGGGGAGGCGACGAGCCGCGGGAGGCGTCGACGGCCGACGCGACGGAGACGGCGGGGGGCGGGGTGCCGACCGCGACCGAGACGCCCGCGGCCCCCGACCTCGAGCCGCGACCGAACCCCGACCTCGCCGTGCTCTTCACCGACATCGATGCGGTCGGTCTCGACATCGAGATGGCCTGGACCGACCCCAGCGAGGGGGAGGCGGAGTTCTACGTGGCGCAGACCTCCGGCTCGGACGGCGCGGTCGTCGACTACAAGGCGGTGCTCCCGCCCGGCACCCGGCAGTACGTGCTGCCCGGCGCCCTCGCCGCCGGCGGTCGCCAGTGCTACGCGATCCTGCTGCGCATGCCGACCGGCGAGTTCGGCGTCTCCGACGTCCGCTGCATCACCGCACCCGCCGCCGACGAGTGACCGTCGACGGGTGACCGTCGGCGCTCAGCGCCGGAAGACCCGGGGGTCGAACGCCCACGCCGGGCGTCGCCACCACGGCAGCGAGCGACGCAGACCGCGGCGTACGGCGCGGAGCGCGGCCCGCTCGGCCCCGTCGAGCCCACCGGACCCGGCGTCGCCGGTCGGCGCGAAGGCGGAGCGGTCCGCCGCGTGAGCGAGCGTGGTCGCCTCGGGCACGCCGTAGGCCATCGCCACGCGGTCGCCGACGCTGGGCGCGGGCTCCGCGGGCCGGGCGGGGGCACCGGCGAGCACGAGCCCGTCGAGCACCTCGGCCCAGGCGCCGCGGGGACCGCGGCGGCGGTGGGCCCACGACCGGACGGACCGGGCGAGGAGCAGGGCGAGCGGGAGCCCGACGAGCAGCGCGCCGCCGGCGGCGTACCAGACGCCGGGGGGCAGGCCGGAGCCCTCGTCGGGTCCGGGGCGCTCGTCGTCGAGGGGCCGGGCGTCGGGATCGGTCGGCGGGGTGACGGGCTCCTCGCTCGGCTGGGTCTCCTCGGGCGGTGCGGTGGGCCGCTCGCCCACGAGGCCGGGCTCCGGCGTGGGGTCGAAGGGCACCCAGCCGAGGTCGGTGAAGTAGACCTCCGGCCACGCGAGGGCGTGCTCGCCGCGCACGACGCGGGTGCCGTCGCCCTGCTCGTCGCCGGGGCGGAAGCCCACCACCACCCGGGTCGGCAGGCCGGTGTGGCGTGCCAGCAGGGCGAAGGCCGTCGCGAACTGCTCGGAGGTGCCCTCCTGGGCGCCGGACGTGCCGGGGGTCCCGAGCAGGAAGTCCTGGATCCGCCAGAGGGCGGAGCCGGAGATGGCGCGCTCGCTCAGGGTGCGCCGGCCGCGCACGGCGTTCTCGATGGCGAGGGCCCGCTGGTAGGGCTTCGTGGTGCCCTGGGCGACCTCCTGGGCGTAGACCCCGAGCTCGTACGGCAGGTCGGGGGTCTGGAGGTAGCGGTCGAGGGGGAGGTCGGCCGCGTCGGGCGCGTCGGGCGAGGGGACCCCGGCCTCGGGCAGCGCCGCCGGGTCGGGGGCGTCGACCTGGGCGGTGACCTCGTACTCGACCCCGGCGGTCCCCTCGGGGCGCAGGAGGGTGCCGGTGCGCGGGTCGACGAGCGCATCGGTGCCGGTGACGCCGGTCGGGTCGCCGGGCGAGGGCAGCCAGCTGCCACCGAGGTCGCTCACACGGACGGCCGTCGTGAACCGGGCGCGCTGGTCGCCGAGCGGCATGACGTCCGTCGCCTCGATGCCCAGCGGTCCGTACTCCGTCGCCGCCCGCCACTGGGCCCCGTCGTAGTCGTCGAGCACGACCAGCCGCAGCGGCGCCACGTCGCCGGAGGTGGTGAAGAGCTCGACGTCGGGGTTGGCCGACCACGCGGCCAGCTGGGGGAGCGGGCTCGACGCCTGCGTCTGCAGCATCGGCGGGTCCACGACGGAGCGGGGGTCGAAGGGCTCCTGCGTCGGCACGAGGCTGGCGGAGGCGACGACGCCGACGGCGACGACGAGCAGCGGCCCGGCGATGACGGCCCGCCGCTTCCGGGGCTCGCCCGTCTCGTCGAGCAGCACCCAGCCGAGCACGGCGAGCACGAGCAGGAGCGCCGCGAGCAGGCCGATGCGGTCGCCCTCGCCGCGCGTCAGCAGCGCCCCCGCCGCGTAGAGCACGACCGCGCCCACCACCGGGGCCACGCGGGTCGGACGGTGGCTGCGCAGCGCCACGAGGAGCCCGACGACGCCGCTCAGCAGCACCGGCACGACGAGCAGGTCCGCGCGGAACGCCAGCGGCTGCGGCTCGGTGAGGAGCCGGGGCACGGCGTCGCCGACGGTGCCGACGAGCGTGGTGCCCGCCCCCGACGCCAGCACGTAGCCCACCAGCACGAGCAGCCCCGACAGCACCGACGCCGCCAGCCACCGCGGCACCCCGAGCCGCAGCACGAGGCTGAGGAGCACGAAGGGCAGCACGACCGCGCCGACGACCACGAGCGGCATGCGCCAGCCGCCCCACGCCGTCGCCAGCGACAGGGCGCCGGCGGCCGGGAGGCTGGCGGCCCACACGAGGGCCGCGGCAGCGGTACGGCGCGGCACCGCCGGCAGCGGCTCACCGGGCACCGTCGGACCGGTGCCGGTGCCGGTGCCGGTGCCGGAGCGGGCGCCGGTGCGGGGGGCCGCGGTCGTCGCGCTCATCCGGCCACCGCCTGGTCCCACTGCGCGGCCAGCCCGAGCGAGGAGCCGCCGCGCAGCACGAGGAGGTCGCCGTGCTGGCCCGAGGCGACGAGGGGGCGGGGGTCGAGCGAGAGCACGACCCGCCGGGCCGCGCCGCCGAGCAGCGGCGCCAGCTCGCGCTCCTCCGTGCCCGCGCCGGAGACGGCGACGACCACGTCGCTGTCGGCGAGGCCATGGGCACCGGGCGAGCCGGGCGAGCCGGGGGGATCGGCGTGCTCGCCGACGGTGCCGAGCTCGGCGAGGAGCAGCTCGATCTCGTCCCCGCCGGGGTGGGGCAGCCCGGACGGCGACGCCGGTACGTCGACGGCGTGGCGCCCGCTCGCCACGCGGAAGCGCAACGGGTGGCCGCCCGCCACCGCCACCCGGCAGAGGGCGGCGGCGAGCTCGACGGCGTCCTCGAACGGCTCGTCGGTGCCGCGCTGCACGTAGCTCGAGGCCCGGTCGTCGAGGAGCACCCCGACGTGGGGCTCGGCGGGGTCGGCGTCCTCGCGGACCATGAGCGTGCCCCAGCGGGCGCTGGTCGCCCAGTGCAGACGACGCAGGTCGTCGCCGGGCGTGTACTCGTGGAGGCCGACCAGGTCGGTGCCGCCCACGTCGACGGAGTCGGTCGACCCCGCGGCCGCGCGCCGCACGCCGCGGGCCATGTCGTGGAGGGGGATCCGCCGGGGCAGCACCCGCACGGTCTCCACCTCGCCGTGCTCGACGGCGTGGGTGGCGAGCCCGAGCAGGCCGTGCCGGCGCAGCACGAGGGGGCCGACGGGGACGAGGCCGCGTCGTACGGTCGGGATGTCGTGCTCGAGCTCCACCTCCTCGGCCTGGGGCACGTCGGGCAGGCGCACCGGGTGGAGCGTGCCGTCGACCAGGTCGGCGGCCTCGAGCCGCGCCAGGCCCCGGCGTCGGTGGCCGGCGAAGCGCAGCGTCGCCCGGCAGCGCTCGTGACGCACCACGACGGCGGGCTCGACCCGGCGCTGGAGGGCGACCCGGGCCGGTCGCAGCACGGCGACGAGCTCGACCACCACGAGCGCGAGCAGGCAGCTGCCGAGCCCGGCGGGCACCGGGTAGCGGGCGAGCAGGCCCAGCACGAGCAGCGCGACGCCGAGCGCGGCGACGCCGCGCCCGCGGGGCGTGGTGGCCCGCCAGGCGACGAGCGCCCGGGACGGCGCGTGAGCCCCCGTGGTGGTCACCGGATCAGGACTGGTCGGGCTGCGGCGGGTGCACGGTGTCGAGCACCTCGTGCACCACGTCGACGGGGCGGTGGCCTGCCAGCAGCGCGTCGCGGGTGAGGACGGTGCGGTGGGCCAGGACGGGCTCGGCCAGGCGCTGGACGTCGTGGGGCACCACGTAGTGGCGGCCCTGCGACGCGGCGTACACCTGCAGGCAGCGCACGAGCGCCTTCAACCCGCGCGTCGAGGCGCCGAGGCGCACGCGGGGGTCGGTGCGGATCGCGACACCGATCTCGCGGACGTAGCGCAGCAGGGGATCGGCCACGTGGAGCATCGTCAGCCGCTCGGCCGCCGCCGCCACGACGCCCGGGGTCGAGACGACGGGCACGTCGTCGACCCGGCCCGCGTGGCTGCCCGGGCGGAGCACGTCGAGCTCGTGCTCGGCATCGGGGTAGCCCAGCGCGGTGCGCACCAGGAAGCGGTCGAGCTGGGCCTCCGGCAGGCGGTAGGTGCCGTCGAGGTCGACGGGGTTCTGGGTGGCGATCACGACGAACGGGTCCGGTACGGCGCGGGTCGACCCGTCGACGGTGACCGTCCGCTCCTCCATGACCTCCAGCAGGGCGGACTGGGTCTTGGCCGCCGCGCGGTTGATCTCGTCGGCGAGCACGACGTGGGCGAACACCGGCCCGGGCCGGAAGCGCACCTCGCCGCTGCGCGGGTCGAAGACCGTCGTGCCCGTGACGTCGCTCGGCAGCAGGTCGGGGGTGAACTGCACCCGGCGCATCTCGCCGCCGAGGGCGCGGGCGACGGCCCGCGCCAGGGTGGTCTTGCCGGTGCCCGGCACGTCCTCGAGCAGCACGTGGCCGCCCGCGATCGCCGCGACGAGCACGAGGTCCACCGTCGCCCGCTTGCCGTGCACGGCCACCTCCACGGCGTCCCCGAGCCGCTGGTGGAGCCGGCGGAACTCGGCGACGTCCGTCTCGGTGACGGGGCCGGAGGCGCGGGGGCTGTCGGCGATGGCGGTCACGGAGGTCCTCTCGGGGGGAACGGTGGTCGCTGTCGGGGTGGGTGTCAGGGGATCTGCTGGCCCTCGCAGAGCGCGGTCTGCGAGGTGGTGAAGGTGTAGGTCGCGCTCTGCACCGTCGTGCGGCCGTTGTCGGCGGTGAACGTGATGGAGCGGTTGCGGGTGATGGTGCGGCTGGCGCCCCGGTCGCAGGCGACCCACTGGTAGCCGTCGTTGTAGCTGAGCGTCAACGACGTCTGGCCGCACGGCATGGTGGCGCTGCCGGAGTCCGTCGTGTAGGTGCAGGTGCCGGTGAAGGCGGACCAGTCCGCTGCCGGGGCGAGGGTGAGGGTGACGTCGCCGAATCCCTCGTAGCCGAGGTCCCCGCCGCTCTCGCCGGTCACGTGCTGGTTGCCGCCCGCGGGGAGCCGGGGGGCGCTGGCGACGCTGTTGCCGATGACGGCGTCCGCGGCGTCGCCCTCGCCCTGGGCGTTGACCGCCGTCACCCGCACCGTGGTGCGGCCGGCGTCGCACTCCTCGGCACCGGTGTCCGCGCACGGCACCGCCCAGGAGGCCGACCGGGCGTCGGCGGGGAGGTCCTGCGTCTGGGTGGTCTGCGGGTTCCCGCCGGTGAAGACGACCCGGTAGCCGGTGATCGGTGAGCCGTTGTCGGCGGGCGCCTGCCACGACGCGGTGGCCGGCACGGTGCCGGCGGTGTGCGGGCCGGTGCCGACCGAGCCGGTGAGGCCGCCCGGCATGCCGGGCCGGGTGCTGGCGGTGACCTGGTTCGACGGGGCGGAGGCAGCGCGCCGACTGCCGTCCACGGCGGTCACCACGAACTGCGCCGGCTGGCCGACGGGGATGGTCAGGCGGGCCGAGCGGTCGGCCGGCCCCGACCGCGTGTAGATGCTGTCGGAGCCCACGACGGTGATGTCGAAGCCGGTCGCGGCCGGCCCCGCGTGCTGCCAGGTGACCACGGCGGTGGTGCCCTCCAGTGTCGCGGTGACGCCGGTGGGGGCCTGGAGCTCCGCCGGCTGCTCGCCCGGGGGCGGCTCGGTCGGGGTGGTCGGGCCGCCGGGCGTGGTCGGGGTGGTGGGCGGCGGGTCGTCGTCCCCACCACCGTTCGGCGGGGTCCCGCCTCCGCCGGGCGGGACGGTGCCGGGCGGGCCGACCGGTGGCACGGTCGGGCCGCCGGTCGGCGGGCTGACCGGGGGCGTCGGCGCCGTGGGCGCCGTGGGCGCGGTCGTGCTGCCCGTCGGCGGCGTCCCGTTGGACGGCGGCGTCGTGGCCGCGGTGGGGGGCGTCGAGGCCGGCGGGTCCGGCAGGTCCGCCGGGTCGGGGCGGTCGGCGTCGGCGATGTCGCGCACCTGCTCCGGGGTGGGCGGCGTGCGGCTGCCGGCGAGGCGGGTGGGGGCGACGCGGTCGTCGTACCGGGTGAGGTCGCTGATGCGGCCGTCGGGCCGCACGACGAGACCGGCCTGGGAGCCGGGCACGTTGACGATGAGGTTGCCGTCGTCGACGACCAGCTCGGCGTCGCGCTCGCCGGGGACGGGGATGTCGGCCGCGGCGCGGCGCCCGGACCCGTCGAGCACGACGATCCGCCCGGCACCGTCGCAGGGCACGTAGACGAGGTCGCGGTGCACGGCGGGCCGGCCCGGCTTCGCGCAGTCGATGGTGGTGAGGTCGACCTCGCGGAGCTGGCCGGCGCCCACGATCACGACGGTGCCGGTGTCCGGCGAGGCGACCGGCGCGAGGTCCGCCGGCGCGGAGGCCGGGGCCAGCAGGCTGCCGACGAGGGACGGCGCGTCGCCGACGACGTCGTCACCGGTGCCCACCTGCACCACGATGCCGGCGTCGGGCCCGAAGACGGTGACACCCCGGTCGTGGCCGACGAGCACGGAACCGTCGCCCGCGTAGTCCACGTCCTCCTCCCGCTCGGTGACGAAGCGGCGCTCGGCGTCGGACCAGCGCAGCTCCACCAGGCTGCCGACCTCGTCGATGGCCCAGACGCGGCCCTGGCCGTCGATGGTCGCGTCGGCGAGGCCCTCCGTGGCGACCCAGCGCTCACCGATCGCGTCGGTGGTCGACGGGTCGATGCGGGAGATGGAGCTCGTCGAGCGGTCGACGAGGAACGCCTTGCCGTCGTGGAGCAGGAGGTCGGTGGCGCCGCCCGAGGCCACCCGCCGCTGCCCGGAGACGAGCACGGAGGCGAGGTCGACGGAGAAGACCTCGCCGGTCGTGCGGTTGGTGACGAAGAGGCGGCCGTCGGCCTGGGAGACCTCGAGGTCCTCGCCCGGCGCGCCCACGGCGAGGCGCTTCTCGGGGCGGCCGGTGGCGGGGTTGACCTGGATGATCTCGCCCGACGGGTCGTCCGAGATCCAGGTGAGCCCGTCGGTGATGTCGACGACCGTCCGCGTGAGGCCCTGGCCGAAGGCGAGCCCGGCGACGAGGGAGGCGCCGACGATCGCGACGGAGATCTCGGCGCTGCCGCGCGAGTCGCGCCGACGCTTCCCCCGCAAGCGTCGGCGCAGGCGGGCCAGACGGGACGCGCCGGCCCCGCCGGTCGCGTCGGCCGGCCCGGCCGCTCCGTCCCGAGACTCCGTGGTCATCACCCGTCCTGTCGCTCGTGCGTCGCGGCCACGAGCTGCGCGACGGTGGCGGAGCCTGCCTCGCACCACAGTCCGCGACCCGGGCCGGTCAGCGGTTCCAACGTCTTCGTCGGCACGGTGACGCCGAAGACGTCGCCCTCGTTCCACTCCGGGTGCAGCAGGAAACCTCGGCGGCGCTGCTTGAGCGCCGTGACGAGCCCCGGCAGCAGACCCGGCTTGCGTGCCTCGGTGACGTCCACGGAGACCACCGCGGCGAGCGCGGCCGCATCGAGCAGCTCCAGCAGTCGCGTCCGGGCGGTCTTGTGAGCATCGTCCGTGCAGGCAGCATCCCACCGTTGGACGTCGTCGGCCACGAGCAGCACCCAGGAACCTTCCGTCCCGGCAGGGGCGGCGGAGGCCCGCGCGAGGGCGTCCTCCAGGGCCGGGACGACCTCGAGGAGCGTGTCGGCGCGCACGACCTCCGGCGGGACGTCGGAACGCGCGGCCAGCTCGACGATCCCCTCGAGGGCGCTCGTGCGACCCGTGCCGGCCCGGCCGGCGACGACCACGGGGCCCCCGAGGAGGTCGACCGTCAGCACGCCGACCGCGTCTGCGTCCACGGCGACCGGGGTGCGGCTGCCCTGCGGCGCCGGCAGCGCGTCGGCGGGCAAGCGGGTGGGCATCGGCGGCACGGCGGCCGATCCCCGGCCGGCCGTCCGCGGCTCCAGGAGCGCCGCGACCTCGCGCATCCGCTCGGCCTGCACGGGCGTGCCCGCGCCGCCCGTGGTCGCCACCTGCAGCATCTGCTTGCCGAGCAGACCGGTGCCCGGCGTGGTCTCGGCGTCGAGCACGTTGCCGGGGGCGCCGAGCATCAGGTAGTCGTCGTTCGTCGTCATCCGCAGGATGATCCGGCGGCCGAAGGACGCCGCGATCGAGGTCGGGACGCCGGTGCGCCCGGGGGCGGTGGCGATGACGTGGACGCCGACGCGGCGGCCGTTCTGCAGCACGTTCTGGAGGTGCTCGACGTGGTCGCGGGCGAGCCCGCCGGCCTTCTCGAACGCCTCGAGCACGGCGGGCAGGTTGTCGAGCAGCAGGTAGACCCGGGGCAGCACGTGCCCGGCCCGCGCGAGGTCCTCGAGGTCGGCGCACCCGTTCGAGGCGAGGGCGGCCGAGCGGTCGGCGACCGTGCGCTTGAGGAGCCGCACGAGGCGCAGCACGCGGCCCAGCTGGGTCTCGCCCACCACGGCCTCGACGGTGGGCAGGTCGGCGATGGCCTGGAGGCCGCCACCGGCGTAGTCGATGGCGTAGACGTACGGCGCGACGCCGTGCGTGCTCCACGCGTCGCCCACCGACGCGGTGACGGTAGCGGTGCGGAGCAGCTCCGTCTTGCCCGAGCCGGAGGCGCCGTGGACGAGCAGGTGCCCCACCCCGGTGAGGTCGACGTCGAGCCGGGGCTGGCGCTGGTGGGCCGGGTCGTCGATCCCGCCCAGGTGCAGGTGGCCGGACGGCTGCAGCCCCGCCTCCCGCCGGAGCTCGTCGAGGTCGAGGAGCAGCTCGGCGGGCAGCGGCGGCAGCCAGGGCTTCGGCGGGGCGGGGACCCCCGAGCGCCGGAACGCGGTGACGATCGTCGTCACGCAGCGCTCGAGGTCGGTCCGCGGGTCGAGCCGGGCGTCGGCGGCGGTGTCGGCGCGCGCGGCGCTCGCGGCGCTGAAGGCGTGGACCGTGACGGGGGAGCCGGTGCCGTCGATGGGCTGCCGGGCGCCCGTCCACGCCGACTGCACCAGCTCGGCCGTGCCGTGACCGGTGCGGCGCAGCCACGCGCGACCCGGGGTCCGCCGGGAGATCCGGGCGGCCTCGGGGGAGTCGATGACGTCCCGCGAGTCGTCGGCGGCGGACACCCGCAGCGCGATGCGCAGGTCGGTGTTGGCCCGGATGTTGCCGGTCACGACGCCGGCCGGCCGCTGCGTCGCGAGGAGCACGTGCATGCCGAGCGAGCGGCCCCGCTGGGCGATGTTGACCATGCCGTCGACGAAGTCCGGCACCTCGGCGGTGAGGGCGGCGAACTCGTCGACGCAGATGAGCAGGCTCGGCGGCGCCTTGTCGGGGTGCTCGCGCTCGAGCTGGGTGAGGTCCTTGACGCCGTACTCGCCCAGCAGGTGCTCCCGCGCGGTGATCTCGGCGCCGAGGGACGTGAGGGCCCGCTGCACGAGCGCCGGCGTGAGGTCGGTGATGTAGCCGACGGTGTGCGGCAGGTCGGCGCACTCCCGGAACGCCGCGCCACCCTTGTAGTCGACGAGCAGGAAGCTGATCCGGTTCACGGGGTTGTTCAGCGCGAGCGAGCAGATGAGGGTCTGCAGCAGCTCCGACTTGCCGGAGCCGGTCGTGCCCGCCACCAGGCCGTGCGGGCCGTCGTCGCGGAGGTCGATGGTGACCGTGCCGTCGATGCCGGCGCCGATCTGGGCGCGCAGCCCCCGGCTCGCCCCCCAGCGCCGCAGCACGGCCTCGGTGTCGTCGAGGTCCTCGAGGTCCCCGCTGACCTCCGGCAGTCGCACGACGGCGGGGATCGAGGTGGAGGCGGGCAGCACGGCCGCCTCGTCGACGTACGCCGTCATGGTGCGCGCGCTGCGCCACGCGTGCGCGAGGGTGACGGCGTCGGGGGTGTCGATGCGGTCGACGCCCCCGCGGTCGCCGATGTTGACGCTCCCGTCCTCGAGGTCGACGAGCAGGCCCGTGGCCGCCGGCACCTCGGCACGGCGGCGGCCGAGCCAGAGCAGGTGGAGGCCCCGCTCGGCGCCGACGGCCGCCACCGCCTCGACGGTGCGGCGGGGGATCCCCGCGTCCTCGTCGATGATGCAGAGCGTGTGGCCGCGGCCCCCGTCCTCGCTCGCGAGGTGGTCGAGCAGCGCCGTCGCCGCGCCGGGGCCGATCGCGACCGGCGGCTCCCCGCCGACGCGGGTCGTGGCGTGCGGGAGCCAGCGGAGCCACGCCTCGTGGTGCGCGCGGCCGCGCCCGAGGCAGGCCGCGACGGTGAGGTCCGCGGGGGAGTGGTCGAAGGCCAGCCGCAGGCTGAGCGCCCGCACGAGGGCGTCCACCGCGTCGGTCTCGCCGGTGAGCGCCAGGAGCCCGTGGGCGGTGAGGTCGACGACGACCGGCATGTCCGGCAGCGTCGCGCGGGCCTCCAGCTCGGCGGCCACCTCGCGACGCAGCGGGCGGTCGCCGCCGTCCTTCACGTCCCCGCGCAGCAGGGCGGGCACGGTGCCGATCCCGAGCCGGGTGTGGAGGAAGGCCGTGCGCGTCTCGCTCCGCGCCCACAGGTAGGGGTCGCGTTGCGCGGCGCGGGTGCGCAGCGTCTCCGCGTCGGGGTAGTCGTCGTGGAACTGCTCCCGCTGCCGGCGGGCCTGGTCGTCGATGAGGGCGAGCATCCCGTCGACGTCGGTCCGCCACTCGGCGGCCTCCTCCTCGAACTGCTTCCGCGCCGCCCGCTGTTGCTGGCGCCAGCCGAGGTAGCCGAACATCGGCCACGCCAGCATGTAGACCAGCGCGTACGGCGTCTGCGACCGCGCGAAGATCGCGAGGCCCATGATCATGGGGAGCGCGAGCATCGCCCACGGCAGCGGCGACGGCCGGTTGCGGGTCGGCGGGGAGGGTACGTCGAGGGTCTCGTCGAGCAGCGGTTCCCCGAAGCGCGGCGGGCGGAAGACCGAGACGGCCGTGTCGTCGACCGGCACCTCGCCCGGATCGACCACGACCGTGGTGCGGCCCAGGCGGATCGGGGTGCCCCAGTCCACCTCGCGGCCCGTCGTCACCTGCTCGCCGGCCACGGTCGTGCCGTTGGCCGAGCCCGCGTCGTACACGGTCGGGCGGGTGCCGAGCACGACCCGCACGTGCTGGGTCGAGACCAGCGGGTCCGTCAGGCGCATGGTGCACGTCGTGCCGCGGCCGACGGTCAGCGCGTTGGAGCGCACCTGGAGGCGCTGGCCGGAGTCGGGCCCGTCGACGACGCGCAGCACCGCGCGCGGGCGGGAGGTGCTGCTGTGCCGGTGCAGCCACGAGGCGGGGGCGGTGACGACGTCGAGGAGGTCGCCGGTGCGGAGGCCGCACTCGGTGAGGACGCGGTCGGCCGGCCAGGGGTGCCCGCCGTCGACGGGCACGAGCATGAGGTGCGCCTGGTGGGGTGCCAGGTGGCGGCCGAAGGCGCGCGCGAGGTCGGCCACCGTGGCGTCGGGCTTGGCGTGGACGACCACGTCGACCGAGGGCAGGCCCGACTCGGGCGGGGTGCTCAACGAGAGCGTCCACTGCTGCACGACCGGCTCCTTGCTCGCGGAGGGCTGCGGCCAAACCTCCCGGCGGGAGTCGGCGCGACGACGGGGACACGACGGGGACGCGACGGGGACACGACGCGGGGGCCGCCGGCACGAAGCCGGCGACCCCCGTCGCGGTGCGGGACGCTGGAGGGCGTCAGGCCGAGACCTGCTCCTGCTCCTGCGCCTGGTTGTTGATCAGCGTGGAGAAGTCGTTGAGCTGGGCGACGACCTGGGTGAGCATCGCGCGGTACTCCGAGTTCCACGAGGTGCGGGTGCGCTCGGCGTCGGGGCCGACCCACTCGAAGGACTCCAGCGACTGGGTGAGACGGGCCGTGAGCTGCTCGAGCTCGCCGGCGCCCTGCGTGATCTGCTGGGCCGACTGGCGGCCACCCTCGATGTCCATACCCTTCATGGCCATGGCGGTACTCCTTCGTGTTGGTTGGTGCCGTGCGGCGGATGGTCGTGCTGGGGGTGCTGCTGGGGGTGCTGCTGGTCAGTGCTGGTCTGGCTGCTGTGCGGTCGGTGCGGGTCGTGCGGTCAGTTGCCCATGCGGGAACGGACGTGCGAGGTGGCCTCGGCCGCGGTGATGCGGCCGTCGCCGTTGACGTCGAGCTCGCGGTTCTGGTGGTAGGCCTGCGTGCCCTGGTTGAACATCGTGGTCTCGGGCTCCATCGGCCGGCCGCCCAGGACGCTCGTGTAGACGTTCTCGAGCGAGTCGAGGCGACCGCGGTGGGGCTCGAAGTAGCGCTCGACGTACTGCAGCTGCTCCGTCGGCGTCATGCGGGACAGCGCCTCCGTGGAGGTGCCGAGCCCGGCCGCGGTGTCGGGCATGAACTGGATGAGCCCGGTCGCGCCGCTGCGGGGGTTGACCACGTCGGAGCTGAAGCGGCCGCCGGTCTCGAAGCTCATCGTCGCCAGCAGGTGCTCCGGCTGGGCGCCGACGCGGGCGGCGACTCCCTCGACCTCGCGGAGGAACTCGGGCGTGACGTTCCCGTTGCCGCGGACGCCCTGGATCTGGTTGTAGTCGTAGCCGGTGGGCGACGTGAACCCCGTGCCGTGCGCGACCTCGAGCGGGTGGTCGGCACGCCACGCCTGGTAGGCGGCCTGGGTGTTCGAGCCCCACACGCCGTCGCTGCCGCGGGTGTCGTAGCCCGCCGCGGTCAGCCGCTGCTGCAGCTCGCGGACGTCCTCCCCGCGGCTGCCGCGACCGTTCTCGCCGGCCAGCTTCTCGATCGCCGCGTCGCCGCCCTGGCCGCGACCGGCCAGCGCCGCGCCACCGAGACCGAGGGCGGCCGCACCGCCGGCGAGGCCGGCTGCCGCGCCGTACGACGGCTTGTCGCCGGTCGTGGAGACCGAGTCGCCGGTCGGGTTGAGAGCGGCGCTGCCGAGCGAGTCGGCGCCCGGCGTCGTGCCGCCGGTCGTGATGCCGGAGACGCCCGCCGCCGGTGCGCCGGCCGGGATCGAGCCGCTGCCGCCGTCGATCGAGCCGCTGCCCAGGGCGGGAGCGGCGCCGCCGCTGGTCCCGCCGCCGGTCCCGCCTCCCGTGCCGCCGCCCGTGCCGCCGCCGGAGCCGGAGCCCGTGCCGGTCGGCAGCGCGCCGCCGATCTCGGGTCGGGCGCTGGACGTGGGCGCCGGGGTGGACAGGGAGGAGCCGGTGCTGCTCCCGAGCGAGGGGGTCGCGTAGACCGGCGTCGTCGCGGACGACGGGGACGCGCCGATGGGGGAGGTCGTGGTGGTCGTCGTGCCGGGGATGGTGACCCCGTCGGCCGTCGTCGTGGTGGTCGACGTCGTCGTGGTGGTCGTGCCCGGGGTGCCCGGGGTGAGCGGCTGCGTCGGGGCGATGGAGCCGCCGTTCCAAGAGGACAGCGGCGCCTTCGACTGCTCCGTCTGCAGCGGGCTGGTGTAGGTCGGCAGCGCGCTGAAGTCGACCGTCTCGCCGGCGCTCACCTGGTCCTGCGCCTCGGCGTTGGCGCCGAGCACCTGGGCGAACATGCCCAGCGCCATCGAGATCTTCTGCAGCCACGGGAGCACCTGGGTCTCCAGGAAGGTCGCGTACGCCGCGCTCGCGCCACCGGTGAAGAAGGACGCCGCCCGGAGCAGCGCGATGAGCGCCTTCACGAACGTGATCACCTGATCGGTGATCTCCTTGCCCTCCTGGCACTTCTGCTGCGCCTCGCGGAGCTCGTCGGTGTCCGCCCCGAGAAAAGCCATCGTCGTCGCCTCCCTTGCTGCCTCGTCGCTCGGTCTGCGCCGGCGGTGTCTGCTGGTGGGTGCTGGTGGGTGCTGCTCCGGTGTCTCCACCTCGGCACGTCCCGGACGCTAGGGCGGTCCGGGACCCCCGGGGAAGGCCGCGGCGGGTGGAAGGTTCCTCCCCGCCGGCCGCGTCGAGGTCGACGACGTGCGACGAGCCGGCACGGTGGACCGTGCCGGCTCGCGGGTGGTGCTGGTGCTGCGGGGTGGAGCGAGGCTCAGGAGCTGGCCTCGTCCTGGCGGTCGGCGTGCACGCACAGCACGCGGCCCTGGTCGGAGAGGGACTCGGAGGCCGCGGCGGCGCTGGGCGCGAAGGAGCCCGTCCAGTCGCTCTCGAAGCTCGACCGGTCCGGTCCCTGCCACTTGAGGCCGCTGATCATCGCGCTGATGCTGGAGACGACGCCGGCGACCTGCCCGGCGTGCTCGCCCATGTTCTGGCCGACCGAGCGGGCGTACTCGGTGTCCATGCCCTGCATGCTGCTGCTCATGGCTCCTCCTCTGCGTCGGGTGGGGCGCGGCCGGAGCCACGCGTGCTGCTGCCCGAGGCTAGGGAGGAGGGGCCGCAGGGCCTAGGCCCGCGGGGGTGGAACGTTCCGCCGCGCGGCGGCCCGTTCGGCCTCGTCCAGGTCGTCCGTCGTGACCAACCGGATCTCCGCCGTGCGCCGTCCGATCGCGAAACGCACGTTCTGCGCCCGCCCGCTGCCGGCCCGGAACGGGTCGTCCTTGGGGCCGAACGCCAGGGCCGAGATGGAGCGGATGGCGTCGTCGACCCGCTGGGCCCGCTCGAGGTTCCAGGCGTAGCCGTGCCAGTGCAGGATCCGCTCGTAGATCTCGCGGTTCGACGGGGGCCGGGGGTAGTCGTCCGTGCCGGAGAGCCAGGGCTCGGCGAGGGCGAGCGCGACGAACCACTCCCGGCTGTGCCGCGGCAGCATCGGCGCGGGTGCGGTGGCCCCGTCGTCGGCGTCGTCGGCGTCCGGGCGGGGCATCGCGACCACGGGGCCGCTGCCGCTCGGGGTGACCTCGATGCTGACCGACAGGTCGTCGTAAGTGTCCCCGGCGAGGCGTCCCCGCATGACCACGAGCTGGTTCTCGCCCTCGTCGAGGAGCAGGGACATGCCCTCGGTGACCGTGACGCGGCGCGCGCCGCCGGGCGCGTCGAAGAGGCTGGAGACCTGGGTCTCGCCCGACCCGTGCCACCGCAGGCGGGCGATTTCCTCGCCCACGATGAGCTCCCCGAGCACGCGGGAGACGTGGGGGGCGCAGCGGGGGAGCGCGATCGCGGTGATGCGCAGCGCGTTCTCGGGGCTCTCCTCCGGTACGGCGCGGTCGGGCGACCGTCCGAAGAACAGGGTCTCGCCGGACCCCAGCGTCACCGTCGGCAGGCCGGCCCCCCGCAACGTCACCCGCAGCATGGCTCGATCCAACCACAGGGCCGGACGTCCGCGGAGTGATCGAGCCGACCCCGGTTGAGTGAACATTTGTCCACTCAGAGTGTTGACCGCGGGTGGTCCGCGACGGACCCTGGAGACGTGTCCACGACCATTCCCGCGCCCGTGCCGCCGAGCGAGCAGTCGACCAAGCCGTCGACCGACCCGTCGACGGAGCCGGACCGCGCTGTCGCCGATCCGGGCCTGCTCGACGCGTTGACGCTGCTGCTCGAGGTCACCGACGAGCTCGTCGTGCGCAGCGTCCGCGACACCCACCGCGCCGTCGCCACGCGCATCGGCGCGCTCGTGCGCGCCACGACGCTGGGCGCCGGGGGCGGGCCGCTGTGGGCGCACGACCTCGTCGCCGCGGGCGTGTACGGCGCGATCGGCGGCTCGCTGCGCGGGGCCGCCCGCGGGACGGGCGCCCTGGCCGCGCGCGGCACCGGACCCGGTCTCGACGAGCGGGGCGTGGGGCGGCAGCTGCGGGCGGCGGTCAACGGCCTCATCGGCGACCGCCTGGACACCGAGCAGCGCGCCCTGGCGATCCGGATGGCGCCGCGGGTCGACGGCCGCGACGTTCCGGTGACCCGCGCGGGGCTCGCCGCGGCGTACCCGGGGGCGACGCCGCGCGTCGTCGTCCTGCTGCACGGCCTCGGGGAGAGCGACGAGGTGTGGCGGCTGGGACGTGCGGAGCGCGGGTCGACCTACCCGGAGGACCTCGAGGCCGCCGGCTGGACCCCCGTCGTGCTGCGGATGAACTCGGGTCTCGGGCTGCGCCCCAACGGCGTCGCGCTCGCCTCGCTCCTCGACCGGCTCGTCACGGCGTGGCCGACGGACGTCGAGCGGATCGCCCTCGTGGGCCACTCGATGGGCGGCCTGGTGATGCGTGCGGCGGCGGCCGTGGTCCCGGACGCGGGAGGGGCCGGCGCGGGGGAGCGCCCGTGGGCCGCGCGCGTGAGCGACGTGGTCACCCTCGGCACGCCGCACCGGGGAGCCCCGCTCGCCGCGCTCGTGGGGCGGGGGAGCTCGCTCCTGGGCGTGCTCGAGGAGAGCGCCGCCTTCGGACGGATCCTCGACGAGCGCTCGGTGGGCGTGCGGGACCTCGTCGAGGGGCTGGGGCACGACGTGCCGCCGCTGCCGCACGCGCGGTACCGGCTCGTGTCGGGCACGGTCTCGCGCTCGCCGCGGCACCCGGTCGGCACGGTCCTGGGCGACCTCCTGGTGCGCGAGGCCTCCGCCTACGGGCGGCGAGGCCGGTCGTGGGACGACCTCTTCGCGGAGGTGGAGGCCGAGACGCTGCACGTGGGCGGGGCGGGGCACTTCGCGCTGCTCAACCACCCCGAGGTGGCCGAGCGGCTGCTGCGCTGGCTGTCCTGATCGGGGGCGCCCGATCGCTCTCGGCGAACCGAATCCGCTGTCGGCGAACAGGGGCCGGATCGCCGTGGAACTGTCCGCGGTTCGGGCTAGTGTCGCGACCGTGAACCCGAACCCACAGATGAACGGTGCCGCGGGATTCAACCCGCTCGACGACCACATCTACTCCCGGCTGCTCCGCGAGCGGATCGTCTTCCTCGGCTCGGAGGTGCGCGACCAGAACGCCAACGCGATCTGCGCCCAGCTGCTGCTCCTCTCGGCGGAGGACCCGGAGGCGGACATCTTCCTCCACATCAACTCGCCGGGTGGATCGGTCGACGCCGGCATGGCGATCTACGACACGATGAACTACATCCCCAACGACGTCGCGACGGTCGGCATGGGCCTGGCCGCGTCGATGGGCCAGTTCCTGCTCTGCGCGGGCGCGAAGGGCAAGCGCTACGCGCTGCCCCACGCGCGGATCATGATGCACCAGCCCTCCTCGGGCATGGGTGGCTCCGCCTCCGACATCAAGATCCAGGCGCAGCAGTCGCTGCACATCAAGAAGGTGCTGCTCGAGCTCATCTCGGAGCACACCGGCCAGAGCATCGAGCAGGTCACCAACGACGCCGACCGCGACCGCTGGTTCACCGCCGCCGAGGCGAAGGACTACGGCCTGGTGGACAACGTGATCACCAGCGCCCGTGAGGCCGCCGACCAGGGCCGCCCGGCCCACCAGAACGACTGAGGGAAGGGCGCGACATGAACTACTACATCCCGCAGTGGGAGGAGCGGACCTCCTACGGGTTCCGCCGCATCGACCCCTACGGCAAGCTCTTCGAGGACCGCATCATCTTCCTCGGCACGCCGATCTCCGACGACGTGGCCAACGCCGTGATGGCGCAGCTGCTCTGCCTCGAGTCGATGAACCCCGACCAGGACATCAGCATCTACATCAACAGCCCCGGTGGCTCGTTCACCGCGCTGACGGCGATCTACGACACGATGCGCTTCATCAAGCCCGACGTGCAGACCGTGTGCCTCGGCCAGGCGGCCTCCGCCGCGGCCATCCTGCTCGCGGCCGGCGCGCCCGGGAAGCGGATGGCGCTGCCCAACAGCCGCATCCTCATCCACCAGCCCTACACGGAGGGCACGTTCGGCCAGACCTCGGACATCGAGATCCAGGCCAACGAGATCCTGCGGATGCGCGAGCTGCTCGAGACGATGATCGCGGAGCACTCGGGCAAGGACCGCGACGAGGTCAGCCGCGACATCGAGCGCGACAAGATCCTCACGGCGGAGGCGGCGGTGGAGTACGGGCTGGTCGACGCCGTGCTCGACTCCCGCAAGACCGCGCTCCTCGCCTGAGCCGATCCCGGCCGACGGCCCGGAGCGGTGCCCCGTGTCGGGCCTCATCGAGGCCCGACACGGGGTACCGTCGCAGCAACGAGCACCCGCCGCCGGCGGGTCGCCCTGACGCAGACCGCACGACCGCACCACTGCCGACGCCTCGGGCGTCGGACGACCGGAGGATGATCACCCGTGGCACGCATCGGTGACGGAGGAGACCTGCTCAAGTGCTCCTTCTGCGGAAAGAGCCAGAAGCAGGTGCAGAAGCTGATCGCCGGTCCCGGCGTCTACATCTGCACCGAGTGCATCGAGCTCTGCAACGAGATCATCGAGGAGGAGCTCGGTGAGGGCACCGAGGTCGGTCTCGACGAGCTGCCCAAGCCGCGGGAGATATTCGAGTTCCTCAACTCCTACGTCATCGGCCAGGAGCAGGCGAAGAAGTCGCTCGCGGTGGCGGTCTACAACCACTACAAGCGGGTGCAGGCCACCCCCAACGCCTCCGGGCGCCACAGCCGCGACGAGCAGGTCGAGGTCGCCAAGTCCAACATCCTCGTGGTGGGCCCGACCGGCTGCGGCAAGACCTACCTGGCGCAGACGCTGGCCCGCATGCTCAACGTCCCGTTCGCGATCGCGGACGCCACGGCGCTGACCGAGGCGGGGTACGTCGGCGAGGACGTCGAGAACATCCTCCTCAAGCTGATCCAGGCGGCGGACTACGACGTCAAGAAGGCCGAGACGGGGATCATCTACATCGACGAGATCGACAAGGTGGCCCGCAAGGCGGAGAACCCCTCGATCACGCGCGACGTCTCGGGCGAGGGCGTGCAGCAGGCCCTGCTGAAGATCCTCGAGGGCACGACCGCCTCGGTGCCGCCGCAGGGCGGTCGCAAGCACCCCCACCAGGAGTTCATCCAGATCGACACGACGAACATCCTGTTCATCGTGGGCGGCGCGTTCGCCGGGCTCGAGCACATCATCGAGCAGCGCGTCGGCAAGAAGTCGCTGGGCTTCACCGCCGAGGTGCGCGGCGAGGAGGAGCGGGAGGCGGAGGACCTGCTGTCCCGCGTCCGCCCGGAGGACCTGACGAAGTTCGGGCTCATCCCCGAGTTCATCGGTCGTCTGCCCCTCATCGCGAGCGTGCGCAAGCTCGACCGGGAGGCGCTCGTGCAGATCCTCACCGAGCCGCGCAACGCCCTCGTGAAGCAGTACCAGAAGCTCTTCGAGCTCGACGGCGTCGAGCTCGAGTTCACCGACGAGGCCGTCGACGGCATCGCCGACAAGGCGCTCGAGCGGGGCACCGGTGCCCGCGGGCTCCGGGCGATCATCGAGGAGACCCTGCTCCACGCCATGTACGACGTGCCCTCCCGCGGCGACGTGGCCACCGTCGTCGTGACGGGCGAGTCGGTCGCGGGCGACGTCCCGCCGACGCTGGTGCTGCGCGAGCCCGAGGCCAAGAAGAAGAAGTCCGCCTGACCCGCGGGGGCTTCGGCCCCGACCGACGAAGCCCCGGCCCCCACGAGGGGGACCGGGGCTTCGTCGTACGCGGGGTGGACACCCCCTCCGGACGTCATGCGGAGCGCCGGCCGGGGCCACCGCCGCGCATGACGTCCCGGGAGGGGGTCAGGCCGGGGGCTGCTCCTCGACCGGGGCGAGCTCGGCGGTGACCGTCAGCTCGGAGGCGTCGGCCGGCGTGAAGACGAGGTCGCCCGTGATGGCACCGGCGGCCCGCAGGTCGGCGGCGGCGGCCTCGGCGGCCAGCACCTCGGCCTCGGGGCCGGAGACCTCGGCGCGGGTGACCGGCGTGCGCATCTTCACCTTGGCCTGCGACTTCGCGCCGCGGACGCCGGCGAGCGCCCGCGAGACGGCCCGCAGCGTGAGCGGCGAGGCCGCGGCGGCGGAGCCCAGGTCGGCCTCCACGGGCCACGCGGCGTGGTGGATCGAGCCCTCCTGCCACCACGACCAGACCTCCTCGGTCACGTAGGGCAGGAACGGCGCGAGGAGCCGCAGCTGCACGTGCAGCGCGATCGCCAGGGTCGCCTTCGCGGACGCGGCGCCCGTGCCCTCGCCGTACGCCCGCTCCTTGACCAGCTCGAGGTAGTCGTCGCAGAACTCCCAGAAGGTCTTCTCGACGGTCTCGAGGGCGGTCGTGTAGTCGTACGCCGCGAACGCGTCGCTCGCCTTGTCGACGGTCTCGCGGAGGAGGCCGAGCATGGCGCAGTCGACGGCCTCGGAGACCTCGAAGCGGTTCAGCTCGCTGGCCCCGACGCTGCCGAGCACGAACTTCGACGCGTTGAGCACCTTCATCGCCAGGCGGCGCCCGACCTTCATCTGCGTCTCGTCGAACGCCGAGTCGAGGCCCGGGCGCGCCATGGCGGCACGCCAGCGGACGGCGTCCGCGCCGTACTTGTCGAGGATCTCCGTCGGGACGACGACGTTGCCCTTCGACTTCGACATCTTCTTGCGATCGGGGTCGAGCACCCAGCCCGAGAGCAGCGCGTGGTGCCAGGGCGCGACGCCGGACTCGTAGTGCGCCCGCACGACGCGGCTGAAGAGCCAGGTGCGGATGATGTCGTGGCCCTGGGTGCACAGGTCCATCGGGAAGACCCGGTCGAAGAGGTCGGGGTCGGACTCCCAGCCACCGGCGATCTGGGGGGTGAGCGACGACGTGGCCCACGTGTCCATGACGTCGGGGTCGCCGATGAAGCCGCCGGGCACGCCGCGCTGCGCCTCGTCGTAGCCCCGCGGCGCGTCGGTCGACGGGTCGACCGGCAGCTCCGCCTCGCTGGCCACGATCGGGTGCTCGTAGTCGGGCTCGCCGTCGGCGTCGAGGGCGTACCAGACCGGGAACGGGATGCCGAAGAAGCGCTGGCGCGAGACGAGCCAGTCGCCGTTGAGGCCGCCGACCCAGTTGTCGTAGCGGTGCTTCATGTGGGCCGGGACCCAGGTGATCTGCTCGGAGCGGGCGAGGAGGTCCTTGCGCAGGCCCGCGTCGCGGCCGCCGTTGCGGATGTACCACTGCCGCGTCGCGACGATCTCGAGCGGCTTGTCGCCCTTCTCGTAGAAGTTCGCCATGCGCTGGGTGGGCTTGGGCTCGCCGTCGAGGTCGCCGGTCTCGCGCAGCTTCGCCACGGTCGCCTCGCGCGCCGAGTGGACGGTCTTGCCGGCGAGCTCGTCGTACGTCGCCCGGGCCTCGTCGGTGGGGAGCCACTCGGGCGTCTCCCGCACGAAGCGGCCGTCGCGGCCGATCACGGTGCGGACGGGGAGCTGGAGCTCGCGCCACCACTGCACGTCGGTGAGGTCGCCGAACGTGCAGCACATCGCGATGCCGGCGCCCTTGTCGGGCTCGGCCGCGGGGTGGGGGAGCACGGGGATCTCGACACCGAAGACGGGCGAGGTGACGGTGGTGCCGAAGAGGTGCTGGTACCGCGCGTCGTCGGGGTGCGCGATGAGCGCGACGGCGCTGACGATGAGCTCGGGGCGGGTCGTCTCGACGTAGACGGCCTCGCCGGGCGTCCCGTCCGTCGAGGGCCGGCGGTAGGCGACGCGGTGGTAGGCGCCGGGGTACTCCCGCGCCTCCAGCTCGGCCTGCGCGACCGCGGTCTGGAACGTGACGTCCCAGAGCGTGGGCGCCTCCTGCAGGTATGCCTCGCCGCGGGCGAGGTTGCGGAGGAACGCGCGCTGGCTGACGGTCTGCGCGCCGGTGCCGATCGTCGTGTACTGCTGCGACCAGTCGACGGAGAGGCCGAGCGTGCGCCACAGCGACTCGAAGACCTTCTCGTCCTCCTCCACCAGCGTCGCGCAGAGCTCGATGAAGTTGGGCCGGCTGATCGGCACCTGCTTCTTCGGGTCCGGCTTCTCCGGCGGCGTGAAGTCGGGGTCGTAGGGCAGCGACGGGTCGCAGCGCACGCCGAAGTAGTTCTGCACCCGGCGCTCGGTGGGCAGGCCGTTGTCGTCCCAGCCCATCGGGTAGAACACCGACTTGCCCTGCATCCGCTGGTAGCGGGCGACGACGTCGGTGTGCGTGTAGGAGAAGACGTGGCCGACGTGCAGCGAGCCCGACACGGTCGGCGGCGGCGTGTCGATCGAGTAGACGTTCTCGCGCGGCTGCGTGCGGTCGAAGGCGTAGGTGTCCTGCTCCTTCCACGCCTGCGACCACTTGGCCTCCAGCCCCTCGAGGGCCGGCTTGTCCGGTACGCGGAGCGCCGTCGTCTCCGACGTCTCCGGGGACTGCTCGGCGGTGGGGGTCTCGGTCATGGGGGAATGTTACGAAAGCCGTCACACGTCGTTGCACCCGCGTCTGCCCTGCTCGCGTCGCGTGTCGCGCCGCCGCCCCGCGTGCGGGGTCCGCGTGTGGAGCGCGTGGCTACCGTCGGGGTCACCCGTTCGACGACCCCCGACGACCCAGGAGGCATCCTCCCCATGACGAAGCTCGCGATCATCTACTACTCGTCCACCGGCACGGTCGACGCCATGGCGCGTCGCCTCGCCGCGACCGCGGAGGCCGCCGGCGACGTCGAGGTGCGCCTGCGCCACGTCGCGGAGATCGCCCCGCAGGAGGCGATCGACAGCCAGGACGCGTGGAAGCAGCACCGCGCCGACGTCGCCGACGAGCCGGTCGCCACGCCCGACGACCTCGACTGGGCCGACGTCGCGCTCTTCGGCTCGCCGACCCGCTACGGCCACGTGACCAGCCAGCTGCAGGCCTTCATCGACACGCTCGGCCCGCTGTGGGCCCAGGGCAAGCTGGCCGACAAGGTCTACGCCGGGTTCACCGCCAGCCAGACGCACCACGGCGGCCAGGAGTCGACGCTCCTCAACCTCTACACCTCGTTCTTCCACTTCGGCGGCATCGTGGTGGCACCCGGCTACACCGACCCGGTCAAGTTCGCCGACGGCAACCCGTACGGCGCGGCGAAGGTCACCGGCGCGACCACCGAGCTCGACGAGAACGACCTGGCGTCGCTCGACCACCTCGTCAACCGCGCGCTCGCCATCTCCCGTCGCCTCGAGGCGGGCGGCAACGGCGCGAGCCGCGACAACGCCTGACCCGTCCCCTGGGACCCGACCGCCCACCCTCCCCAGCCCGGGGAGGGTGGGCGGCGTCGATCCGGGCGCCGGCCGCCCGCCGCCCTAGACTGGCGGGCGCGATGACTGACTTCGACCCCGACGCGACCGCGTCCCCGGTGGCCCGTGCCGCGCAGACCTACGCCGAGGTGGAGGATGCGCTCCTCTCCCGCTGGCCCGAGACGCGCCTCGAGCCGTCCCTCGACCGGATCCAGGCGTTCACCGAGCTGCTCGGCGACCCGCAGCGGGCCTACCGGGTCGTGCACCTCACGGGCACCAACGGGAAGACGTCCACCGCCCGCATGGTCGACGCGCTCCTGCGGGCGCGCGACCTGCGCACGGGTCGGTTCACGAGCCCGCACGTCGAGAAGATGAGCGAGCGGATCAGCATCGACGGCGAGCAGCTCGACGACGAGGCCTTCGTGCGGGCGTTCAACGACGTCGCCGCGTTCACCCACCTCGTGGACGCCGACCAGCCCCACCCGCTGTCGTTCTTCGAGACCGTGGTCGGGATGGCCTACGCGGCGTTCGCCGACGCCCCGGTCGACGTGGCCGTCGTCGAGGTCGGCATGGGCGGTTCGTGGGACGCGACGAACGTCGTCGAGGCCGACGTCGCCGTCGTGACGCCGGTGGCGATGGACCACGCGCAGTACCTGGGCGACACCCTCGGCCAGATCGCCGAGGAGAAGGCCGGGATCATCAAGCCGGGCTCGACCGTCGTGCTCGCCGCGCAGGAGCCGGACGCCGCCGAGGTGCTCCTGCGTCGCGCCGCCGAGGTGGGCGCCCGCGTGGTGGCGGAGGGCGTCGACTTCGGCGTGGTCTCCCGGGCGCCGGCCGTCGGCGGCCAGGTGGTCACGCTGCGGGGGCTGCACGCGACGTACACGGAGCTCTTCCTGCCGCTCTACGGCGCCCACCAGGCGCAGAACGCCGCCGTCGCGCTCGCCGCGGCGGAGGCGCTGACCGGGGACACCCCGCTCGACGACGAGCTGGTGCGCACGGCGCTCGGCCAGACCACGTCGCCGGGTCGGCTCGAGATCGTGCGGCGCAGCCCCACGATCCTGCTCGACGCGGCGCACAACCCGGCGGGTGCCGAGGCGACGATGGCCGCGCTCGAGGACTCCTTCACGTTCTCGCCCGTCATCGGGGTGGTCGCGGTGATGGGCGACAAGGACGTCGAGGGCGTGCTCTCCGTGCTCGAGCCGCACCTGGCGCACGTCGTCTGCACCCGCAACTCGACCCCGCGCTCGCTGCCGGCCGCCGAGCTGGCGAGCCAGGCGCGCGGGATCTTCGGCGAGGACCGGGTGTCGGTCGCCGCCGACCTGTCCGAGGCCATCGACGCGGCCGCGGCGCTCGCCGAGGCGGGGGAGGCGCTCGGCGTCTCGATCGGCTCCGGCGCCGTGCTCGTCATCGGCTCCGTCGTCACCGTGGGCGAGGCCCGCGTCCTGCTGGGAGGTCACCGATGAGCCGTCGCGAGCGTCCCGAGGTGGAGCAGCGGGTCATCCCTGCCGGTGCGCCCGACGACCCCGAGCGGTTCAAGTCCCCCCGCCGCGGCATGGCGGCCGCCGTGCTCGTGCTCGAGGGCATCATCCTCGGCCTCACGGCGCCCGTGCTGGTGCGGTTCACCGACATCTCCCCGGGGGTCGCGATCGGCATCGGCGTCGGCCTCGGCCTGGCCTGCGTGCTGACGGCCGGGCTGCTCCGCAAGGAGTGGGGGTACGGCGTGGGCTGGGCCCTCCAGGTTGCCGCGCTCGCGCTCGGGTTCCTCGTGCCGGCGATGTTCTTCCTCGGCGCGATCTTCGCCGCGCTGTGGGCCACGGCCGACCTCATGGGTCGCCGGATCGAGGCGGAGCGCGGAGCCGCGTGGGCGGCGTACGATGCCTCCCACCCCGCGGCGCCGGGGGCTCCCGACGCGCCCTCAGAGGACTGAGCGCACCGCCGCCAGCGCGGCGTCGAGCTCGGCGTCGGTGCACCCGCCGAAGCCGATGACGATGCCCGTGCGCACGTGGGTGCGGCAGAGGTCGGCGAGCAGGGTGAGGTCGAAGCCGGCCCGGCGGAGCGCCGCGTGGGCGGCCGCGGTCGTGGCGGGCGGGAGCTCGAGCGTGGCGTACATCCCCGCCACCGGGCCGACGCCCGGCAGCGCGTCGGCGACGCGGGCCGCCCGCTCGGCGTACACGCGCCGCGCCCCGCGCACCGCCCGGTCGACGTAGCCGTCGCGCAGCAGCGCCAGGAAGGCCCGCTGCACCGGCCAGGCGGCCGTGTCGTGGGTGACCCGGCGGAAGTCGTCGAGGGGCTCGACGAGCGCCGGGGGTGCGACGAGCCAGCCGAGCCGCAGGCTGGGGGCGACGGTCTTGCTGGCCGTGCCGAGGTAGCCGACGCGGTCCCGGTCGAGGCTCGCCAGCGCCGGGATCGGCGCGACGTCGTAGCGGAACTCCGAGTCGTAGTCGTCCTCCACCACGACCGCGTCCGCCGCGCGGGCCGTCGCGAGCAGCTCGAGCCGCTCGGCGCCGCCCATCGGGGGTCCCAGCGGGTGCTGGTGGGCGGGCGTGGTGTACGCCGCGGCACAGCCCGCGAGATCCCGCACCGGCGCGAGGGCGGGGTGGTCGACGACCGCGCGTCCGGCGGCGCGGACCGTGGCGGCGGCCGCCCGGTAGCCGGGGTCGTCCATGAGCACGGCGCCCGGCCGCAGCACGGCGAGCAGGTGGCGCAGGCCGTCCGCGGTGCCGCTCGTGAGGCGCACGTCGTCGGGGTCGACGTCGAGCCCCCGCTCCCGGGCCAGGCGCCCGGCCAGCGCTGCGCGGAGCTCCGGGAGGCCCCGGGGATCGTCGTACCCCGCCGGCCGGCGGGCCGTGCCCACCTCCCGCCACGCGCGGCGCCAGAGCGCAGCCTGCCGGGGGTCGGTCCACGGCGTGCCCGCGTCGAGGCGCACGAGCCGCCCCGCGTCCGGCTCCGACCGGGACGTCCGGGTGCGGGTGCCGACGGGGTGGGCCGCGGCCGCGACGTAGGTGCCCGCGCCGCGCCGCCCCGCGAGCCAGCCCTCGGCGACGAGCTGGGCGTAGGCCTGCTCGACCACCGTGCGGGCGACGCCGAGCTCGGCCGCCAGCGCGCGGCTGCTCGGCAGGCGGTCGCCGTCGGCGAGCGTGCCGTCGGTGATGCGGCGGCGCACCTGGCGGGCGAGCTGCTGGCCGAGCGGCGCCCCGGCGGTGCGGTCGAGGACGAGCGGAAGCATGAAGTGGCCTGTCGAGATGTGGGTGGATTGGCTCGTGATCCTAGGCCAATCAGACGGGATCCTGGGGGCATGAGCTCGCTGTCCCCGACCCCGCGCACCACCGTCACCCGCGGCCGCAACCGCCTCGTCACCGAGCGCGAGGCCCTCCACGCCCTGCTCGCGGACGCGCTGGTCGCGCACCTCGGGATCGTCGTGGGCGACCACCCGGTCGTCCTGCCCACCGCGTTCGGCGTCGACCTCGACGGGCCGGACGACGGGGGCTCGCTCTACCTGCACGGCTCGGTGGCCGCCGGGTGGCTGCGGTCGGTGCGCGGAGCGACGGTGTGCGTCTCGTTCACCGAGCTCGACGGCCTGGTGACGGCGCGGTCCGGTTTCCACCACTCGATGAACTACCGCTCGGCCGTCGTCATCGGAGCCGTCCGGGAGGTCGAGGACCCGGACGAGCGCGCCCGGGCGCTCGACCGCGTCGTCGACCAGATGGTGCCGGGCCGCGCCGCGACCCTGCGTCCACCGACCCGCAAGGAGCTCGCCGCGACGGTCGTGCTCGCCGTCCCCCTCGCCGAGGCCTCGATGAAGGCCCGCACCGGCGGCCCGGTCGACGACGAGGCCGACGTGACGGCCGGGGTGTGGGGAGGCCACGTGCCCGTACGGCGCGTGCTCGGCGCCCCGGTGCCGGCAGAGGACTCCCACGACGAGGTGCCGCCGGACGTGCGGTCGTTGGTCGCCACGGCCGGGTCAGTAGGGTTCGGCGCATGACCCAGCGCACCCTGGTCCTCCTCAAGCCCGACGCCGTGCGACGTGGCCTGGTGGGCGAGATCCTGTCCCGCTTCGAGGCCAAGGGCCTCGCCCTCGTCGCCCTCGAGCTCCGCACGATCGACGCCGAGCAGGCCGACGCCCACTACGCCGAGCACGTCGAGCGGGACTTCTACCCGCCGCTGCGCACCTTCGTGACCAGCGGCCCGCTCGTCGCCGCCGTGCTCGAGGGCGACGAGGCGATCGAGGTCGTCCGCGCGCTCAACGGCGCGACCGACGGGCGCAAGGCCGCGCCCGGCACGATCCGCGGCGACCTGTCGCTGTCGAACCGCGAGAACCTCGTGCACGGCTCGGACAGCCCCGAGTCCGCCGCCCGCGAGATCGCCCTCTGGTTCCCGGCGCTCGCCGGCTGAGGCTCGGGCGCCCGTGGTCGGTTCCCCGGCTAGCCGGGGAACCAACCACTTAGACCACCAAATTTGATGGTCTAAGTGGCGTGTTCCCCGGCTGACCGGGGAAAGTGTCGGCCCTTCCATAACTCCACTTGTGGTCCCGGTGTGAGAGCGGTCACAATGCGGTGAGGGCCGTCGACGGCGGCGGCCCCGATCCTGGGAGGGACCGCCGCGTTGAACGCCATCTCCACGCCCGAGACCGACACCCCGATGAGCGCGTCCGCCGCTCCTGCCCCGACCTTCGTCGACGACCGCCTCGCCTGGTGGGCGCAGCAGACGCCGGACGCGCCGGCGATGACCTACCGCCAGCGCACCTGGACGTGGGCGCAGTGGGAGGAGCGGGTGCGGCGCCTCGCGGGTGCCCTCGCCGCGGCGGGCATCGGTCGCGGGGACGTGGTCTCGTTCCTCGACAAGAACCACCCCGCCTGCGTCGAGCTGTCGCTGGCGGCGGGCTCGCTGGGGGCGGCCAACGCCATCGTCAACTGGCGCAGCGCGGGCGACGAGGTCGACTACGCCGTCAACGACTCGGGCGCGCGGATCCTCGTGGTCGGCGCCGAGCTGATGCCCACCATCGACGCCATCCGCGACCGGCTGACCACCGTGGAGCGCATCGTGGTGGTCACCCCCGACGGCACCACGGAGGACGGCGACCCCGACGAGTACGAGGCCTGGCTGGCCGCGAGCGAGCCCCGCGGCCGGACGGCGGACGTCGAGCCCGACGACACCTGCCTCGTCATGTACTCCTCCGGCACCACGGGCCGGCCCAAGGGCGTCATGCTGACGCACCGCAACATGGTCAGCCACACGGTCAACGCGCACGACGGCTGGGAGTTCGAGCCGGGCGACGTCTCGCTCGTGGCGATGCCGCTGTTCCACGTGGGCGGCTCGTCGTACGTGCTCTTCGGCATCCACGACGGCATCCCGTCGATCATGACGCGCGAGCCCGACGGCGCCTCGCTGGCCGGCGCCATCCTCGGGGGCGCCAACAAGACGTTCCTCGTGCCCGCCGTGCTCGCCCTGGTGCTGCAGTCCGGCCCCGACGCAGTCAAGCTGTTCGGCGCGCTGACGTCCTACACCTACGGTGCGGCCCCCATGCCGCCGCCGCTGCTGCGGGCGGCGATGGAGGCCTGGCCGGCGACCGACTTCATCCAGGTCTACGGGCTGACCGAGGTGGCCGGCGTCGCGACCCACCTCATGCCCGACCACCACCGCGACACCGCGCACCCGGAGCGCCTCGTGTCGGCCGGCGTGGCGCTGCCGGAGATGGAGGTGCGGGTCGTCGACCCGACCGGCGCCGACGTCCCGACGGGGGAGAGCGGCGAGATCTGGCTGCGGGGTCCCCAGGTCATGAAGGGTTACCTCAACAAGCCCGAGGAGACCGCGAAGGTGCTCACCGCCGACGGCTGGTTCCGGACCGGCGACGTGGGCCGCTTCGACGAGGGCGGCTTCCTCTTCGTGCACGACCGCATCAAGGACATGATCATCTCGGGCGGCGAGAACATCTACAGCCCCGAGGTGGAGCGCGTGCTGGCCGAGCACCCGGCGGTGCTCGAGTGCGCCGTCATCGGCGTGCCCGACGACCGCTGGGGCGAGACGGTGAAGGCGGTCGTGGCCCTCAAGCCCGACACGAGCGCGACCGAGGAGGAGATCATCGCGTTCTGCCGCGAGCGCCTCGCCGGCTTCAAGTGCCCGCGCTCGGTCGACGTGCTGCCCGCCCTCCCGCGCAACCCGACGGGCAAGATCCTCAAGCGGGACCTGCGCTCGCCGTACTGGGACGGGCGCGCCTCCACGATCGTGTGACGCACGCGTGGTGGCGGGAGGGGGCCGGCGTCCCCTCCCGTTCACCTCGATGCTCGATCATGCGCCGGTGACCGACCTGCTCGACCCGCTGCGCCGCGCCCACCTCGCCCCACCGGAGCGCACCCTCGTCGACGTCGTCCGCGCGACCGTCGCCCAGGCCGCCGACGAGCCGGCGGTCGACGCGAGCGACGGCGTCCTCACCTACGCCGAGCTCGAGGAGGCCGCGACCGGCCTCGCCGCCGAGCTCGCGGGGCACGGGGTCGGTCCCGGCAGCAAGGTCGGCGTGCGGGTCACGTCGGGCACGACGGACCTGTACGTCGCGATCCTGGGCGTCCTGCTGGCCGGTGCGGCCTACGTGCCCGTCGACGCCGACGACCCCGAGGAGCGGGCGACCCTCGTCTTCGGCGAGGCCGACGTCGCCGCGGTGGTGGGGGACGACCTGGTCGTCGACGTCCGCCGGCCGGGGGCGCCCCGCGCGCTGGAGGAGCCGACGCCCGACGACGACGCCTGGGTGATCTTCACGTCGGGGTCGACCGGCAAGCCGAAGGGCGTCGCGGTCACCCACCGCAACGCGGCGGCCTTCGTGGACGCCGAGTCCCGGATGTTCCTGCAGGCGGAGCCCCTGGGTGTCGGCGACCGCGTCATGGCCGGGCTGTCGGTGGCCTTCGACGCGAGCTGCGAGGAGATCTGGCTGGCGTGGCGGTACGGCGCGTGCCTGGTCCCCGCGCCGCGGGCCCTCGTGCGCTCGGGGATCGACGTCGGGCCGTGGCTCGTCGCCAACCGGGTCACCGTCGTGTCGACGGTCCCGACGCTCGTCGCGCTCTGGCCCGCCGAGGCGCTGGAGCGCGTGCGGCTGCTCATCATGGGCGGGGAGGCCTGCCCGCCCGAGCTGGCCGCGCGCCTGGCCCGACCGGGCCGCGAGGTGTGGAACACGTACGGGCCGACCGAGGCGACGGTGGTGGCCTGCGGCTGCGAGCTGACGGGGGAGCCGCCGGTGCGCATCGGCCTGCCGCTCGACGGCTGGGACCTGGCGGTGGTCGACCCGGCCACCGGGGTGCCGGTCGCCGAGGGCGAGCCGGGCGAGCTGATCATCGGCGGGGTCGGTCTCGCCCGCTACCTCGACCCGGAGAAGGACGCCGAGAAGTACGCCCCGATGCCCACCCTGGGCTGGGAGCGGGCCTACCGCTCGGGCGACATCGTGGTCAACGACCGCGCGGGCCTGCTCTTCGCCGGCCGCGCCGACGACCAGGTCAAGCTGGGCGGGCGCCGGATCGAGCTGGGCGAGGTCGACTCCGCCCTCCTCGCCCTGCCCGGGGTGCAGGGCGCCGCGGCGGCCGTGCGTCGGACGGCGGCGGGCAACCAGCTGCTGGTGGGGTACGTCGCGGTGGACCCCGACTTCGACCCCGCCGCCGCCCTCGACCGGTTGCGCTCCTCGCTCCCGGCGGCGCTGGTGCCGCGCCTGGCGGTCGTGGACACGATGCCGACCCGCACCTCGGGCAAGGTCGACCGCGACGCCCTGCCGTGGCCGCTGCCGGGCGCCGGTGACGCCGGCGGTGCGAGCGCCGGCGACCTCAGCGACACCGAGTCCTGGATCGCGGAGCTGTGGCTGGAGGTGCTCGGCGCCGACGTCTCCGGCCGCGACGCGGACTTTTTCGACCTCGGCGGCGGGAGCCTCACCGCGGCGCAGATGGTCTCGCGGCTCCGGACCCGGTTCCCCGAGGTCGCCGTGGGCGACATCTACGAGCGGCCCAGCGTGGGCGCGCTCGCGGCGTACCTCGACGGCCTCGCCGCGCCGCAGCCCGCCGAGCGGGACCGCCCGGTGCGGCCCATCCCTGTGAAGAGCCAGGCCGGGCAGGTCGTCGGCACCCTCGGGGTGCGGGCCGTGGGCGGTCTGCGGTGGGTCGCGTGGACCCTGATCGCCACGACCGCGGCCGGTGCGGTGGCGGGCCTGGACTGGCTGCCGTCGGCCCCGTGGTGGGTGCTCGTGCTCCTGTGGCTCGGGCTGCTCACCCCGCCGGGCCGGATCCTGCTGGCCGCCGCCCAGGCCCGTCTGCTCCTCGCGGGCATCGAGCCGGGGGAGCACCCGCGGGGCGGCAAGGTGCACCTGCGGCTCTGGCTCGCCGACCGCCTGGCGGACGAGATCGGCGCGACCGCCCTGGCGGGTGCGCCGCTGATGACGTGGTACGCCCGCCTCCTCGGCGCCCGCATCGGCCGCGACGTCGACCTCCACTCCCTGCCGGGCGTGACGGGCATGCTGACGCTCGGCAAGGGCTGCTCCGTCGAGCCCGAGGTCGACCTCTCCGGCTACTGGATCGACGGCGACGTCGTGCGGCTCGGCCCGGTCGAGGTGGGGGCGCGGGCCCGGATCGGTGCCCGCAGCACGCTGTGCCCGGGGTCGCAGGTGGGCGCGGGCGCGGAGGTCGCGCCCGGCTCCGCGGTCTTCGGCACCGTCCCGGCCGGCGAGTTCTGGGCGGGGTCGCCGGCGCGGCGCCGCCGCAAGGACGCCCGCGGCCCGTGGCAGGACCGGCCGCAGCGCAGCCGGGCGTGGGTCGCGGCGTACGCCCTCGCCGCCGTCGTCGTCGGCCTCCTGCCGGCGGCCGCGATCGGCGTCGGCCTCCTCGTGGCGCTGCCGGGGCTCGGCGACGTCGACGGGTACGGCGCGCTCCTGGCCCACCTGCTCGTGCGGACCCCGCCGGCGGTCGTGCTGGCGCTCCTCGTGCTCGCGCTGCTCGTCTGGCTGGTCGTGCGGCTGTGCGGGCTCGGGGTGCGCGCCGGGGTGCACCCGGTGCGGAGCGGGCCGGCGCTCGCCGTGTGGACGACGATGCGCGTGCTCGACGAGGCGCGCACCTGGCTCTACGGGCTCTACGCGTCGTCCCTCACCCCCTCCTGGCTGCGCGCGCTGGGCGCCCGGATCGGCACCGGGGTCGAGGCCTCGACGGTGCTGATGATCCCGTCGCTGACGCAGGTCAACGACCACTCGTTCCTGGCCGACGACACCCTCATCGGCGGCTACGAGCTCGGCGGTGGGTGGTTGCGGGCCGAGCGCGTCAAGATCGGCAAGCGCGCCTTCGTCGGCAACTCCGGCATGGCCGCCCCGGGCCGCAAGGTCCCGAAGGCCTCCCTGGTCGCCGTGCTGTCCGCGGCCCCGCAGCGCAAGACGGCCCGCTCGGGGGAGTCGTGGCTCGGCAGCCCGCCCGCCCCGTTGCGCCGCACGTCGGAGGAGGGCGACAGCACCCGCACCTACGCCCCGCCCCGCCGCCTGCTCGTCTTCCGGGGGCTCGTCGAGCTCTGCCGGGTCGTGCCGGTCGTGCTGAGCACGATGCTGGCGGTGACCGTGGTCGTCGCCCTGGCCGCGCTGCTCGACACCGGCGCGCCCGCGCTCGGTGCGGTCCTCGCCGTCGTGCTCGCCGGCCCCCTCCTGGCCGTCGCGGGTCTCCTCGCCGCAGGCATCGCGACCGCCGCCAAGTGGCTGCTCGTGGGACGCATGGGCCCGGGCCAGCACCCGCTGTGGAGCTCGTTCGTGTGGCGCAACGAGCTCGCCGACTCGTTCGTCGAGACGCTCGCCGTGCCGTGGTTCGCCCGCACCGTCACGGGCACGCCGCTGCTCAACCTCTGGTTCCGCTCGATGGGCGCCCGGATCGGGCGCGGGGTGTGGGTGGACACCCACTGGCTGCCGGAGGCCGACCTGGTGCACCTCGACGACGGCGCCACGGTCAACGCGGGCACGGTGGTGCAGACCCACCTCTTCCACGACCGCGTGCTGCAGCTCGACCAGGTGCGCCTGCGCCGGGGGGCGACCCTCGGCCCCAACAGCGTCATCCTCCCGGCGGCCGAGCTCGGACGGCACGCTACGGTGGGCCCGGTGTCCCTGGTCATGCGCGGTGAGTCCGTCCCCGACAAGACAGCCTGGATCGGCAACCCCATCGGCCCGTGGGCCCCGGTGAGCGGCTCGTGAGCCAGCTCCCCACCGCCGACGACTACCTCCCGGGCCACGGCGACCGGTCGTGGTCGGCGCGCTCCTACGAGCTCGACCTCTCCTACAAGGTGGTGGGCAACCGCCTGGCGGGGGAGGCCCGCATCGACGTGGAGGTGCTCGAGCGCACCGACCGCCTCGTGCTCGACCTCGCCCACCTCGACGTCGCGAAGGTGACGGTGGGCGGCAAGGCCCCCGCCAAGTTCGAGAAGCGGCGTCACCGCCTCGTCGTGCGGCTGCGCGAGAAGGCAGCGGTCGGCGCGCGCCTGGCGCTCGTGGTCAAGTACGGCGGGCACCCGCGTCCCGTCGTCGAGAAGCACCACGGCGACGCCGGCTGGGAGGAGCTCTCCGACGGCGTGATCGTCGCGGGGCAGCCGCACGGTGCGCCCACGTGGTTCCCCTGCAACGACCGGCCCGACGACAAGGCGACCTACCGCATCACGGTCACCACCGACGTCGGCTACACCGTCGTCTCCAACGGCCTGCTCGACGAGCGCCGCCGGCGCGGGTCCAGCGAGTCGTGGACCTACGTCATGGACGTGCCCATGGCGACGTACCTCGCCACCGTGCAGATCGGGCGCTACGACATCGTCGAGCACGCGGGCCCCGTGCCCCTCTTCTCCGCGGTGCCACAGGGCACGGGCCGCCACCGCACCGACGCGTACGACGCGGGCTTCGGCCGCCAGGCCGACATGCTGCGCGCGTTCGAGGGCTGGTTCGGGCCGTACCCGTTCGGCTCCTACGCCGCCGTCGTGACGGGCGACGACCTGGAGATCCCGCTCGAGAGCCAGAGCCTGTCGACCTTCGGCAAGAACTTCGTCTCCGAGGAGTGGGAGCAGGTGCGGCTCGTGGCCCACGAGCTGGCCCACCAGTGGTTCGGCAACGTCGTCACGCTGCGCCACTGGCGCGACATCTGGCTCCACGAGGGCTTCGCCTGCTACAGCGAGTGGCTGTGGTCGGAGGAGTCGGGCCGCGAGTCCGCCCGGTGGTGGGCCGAGCACCACCACGCGAGGCTCGCGGAGGCCGACCAGGACCTGGCGCTCATCGACCCGGGTCCGGAGCTCATGTTCGACGACCGGGTCTACAAGCGCGGGGCCCTCACGCTGCACGCGCTGCGCACCGAGGTGGGTGACGAGGCGTTCTTCGACCTGCTGCGGGGCTGGACCTCCGCGCACGCCGGCGGCTCCGTCACGACCGAGGACTTCCTCGCCTTCGCCGGGGAGCGCACGGGCGCCGACGTGGCGGGATTGCTGCGCCCGTGGCTGGCGCAGAAGAAGCTGCCCGCCCTGCCGGGCTGATGGAGGGGCAGGAGCCGTCGCACGGTCGCCGTCGGTGGTGGCGGCCGTGGCCGCACGCCGACCGGGAGGTCCGCAGCTGCGGGTGGCGCGGGCACGTGACGTACGCCCCCGACGAGCCCGCGCTCGCCCGGCGGCTCGAGGTCGCGACCGTGGCGGGCCCGGCCTGGCGCTGCCTGCGCTGCGGTGCCTTCGTCTCCGGCGAGCCGCGCGGCCGCGGACCCGCCGAGCGGGCGCCGGTCGTGCTGCGCGGGCGCCTGCTGCGCGACGCCTGGATCCTGCGGCTCCTCGCCGTCGACCGCTTCGTGCGGGGCGCGTTGCTGCTGCTGCTCGCGGGCGTGCTCGTCTACTTCGACGAGCGGCGGGACGTCTTCCGCAGCTACGTCGAGCGGGACCTGCCGAGCTTCAAGCCGCTGGTCGACGAGCTCGGCATCGACCCGAAGCAGGGGGTCGCACGCATCGTGCTGGAGCTCTTCGAGGTCTCCCACCAGCGGCTGGTGTGGATCACCGTCGGCATCGCCGCCTACGGGCTCCTGCTGCTGCTCGAGGGCGTCGGGCTGTGGGGGATGCGCCGCTGGGGCGAGTACGTCGCCGCGGCCGCCACCGCCGTCTTCCTTCCCCTCGAGGTCGCCGGCCTCCTCGACCACCTCAGCCTGCTGCTGCTCGCCACGTTCCTCGTCAACCTCTTCCTCGTGGCCTACCTCGTGTGGACCAAGCGGCTCTTCGGCGTGCGCGGCGGACGCGCCGCCTGGGACGCCGAGCGGCGCCAGACCTCGCTGCTCGAGGTCGAGATGGCCGCGGGTCCGGCCGGGGGCTGAGTCCGCGACGTACCGGCCCCGGGTGGTGCATCGCGCCGCAGAAACGCCGATCAGCCCCTCGGCGCACTACCGTTGGGGGGTGAGCGACGCAGCAGACCCCGCAACGACCCCCGCAACGAACCCCGTGACCTTCGCCGACCTGGGCCTGGGCGACACCGTCCTGAAGGCCCTCAAGGGCGTCGGCTACGAGAGCCCGTCCGCCATCCAGGCGCAGACGATCCCGCAGCTGCTGGAGGGTCGCGACGTCGTCGGCCTGGCGCAGACCGGCACCGGCAAGACCGCGGCCTTCGCGCTGCCCGTGCTCGACCGCCTCGACCTCAAGCAGAAGACGCCGCAGGCCCTCGTGCTCGCGCCGACGCGCGAGCTGGCCCTCCAGGTGTGCGAGGCCTTCGAGAAGTACGCCGCGGGCAGCCGCGTCAGCGTGCTCCCGGTCTACGGCGGGCAGGGGTACGGCGTGCAGCTCTCGGCGCTGCGCCGTGGCGTCCACGTGGTCGTCGGCACGCCCGGACGCATCATGGACCACCTCGACAAGGGCACGCTCGACCTCAGCGAGCTGCGCTTCCTCGTGCTCGACGAGGCCGACGAGATGCTCAACATGGGCTTCGCGGAGGACGTGGAGACGATCCTCGCCGAGACGCCCGACGAGAAGCAGGTCGCGCTCTTCAGCGCCACGATGCCGGCCCAGATCCGCCGCCTGTCGTCGCGCTACCTCAACGACCCGGTCGAGATCACGGTCAAGGCCACGACGGCGACCGCCGCGAACATCACGCAGCGCTACCTCATCTGCAGCTACCCGCAGAAGGTCGACGCCCTCACGCGCATCCTCGAGGTGGAGAACTTCGAGGGCATGATCGTCTTCGTCCGCACCAAGCACGAGACGGAGACGCTGGCGGAGAAGCTGCGGGCCCGCGGGTTCTCGGCCGCGGCCATCAACGGCGACGTCGCCCAGGTGCAGCGCGAGCGGACGGTGAACCAGCTCAAGTCCGCCAAGCTGGACGTGCTGGTCGCGACCGACGTCGCGGCGCGCGGCCTCGACGTCGAGCGGATCAGCCACGTCGTGAACTACGACATCCCCACCGACACCGAGTCCTACGTGCACCGCATCGGCCGCACCGGGCGTGCGGGCCGGTCGGGCGACGCCATCTCGTTCGTGACGCCGCGGGAGAAGTACCTGCTGCGCCACATCGAGAAGGCCACGCGCCAGCCGCTCACGCAGATGTCGCTGCCCAGCGTGGACGACGTGAACTCGACCCGCCTGGCGCGCTTCGACGACCAGATCACCGAGGCGCTGGCCTCGCCGCGCGTCGACTTCTTCCGCGACGTGGTGCAGCACTACGTGGCCCACCACGACGTGCCCGAGATCGACGTGGCCGCCGCGCTCGCGGTCGTGCTGCAGGGCGAGGAGCCGCTGCTGCTCGACCCCGAGTCCGACCGGGCCCGCGAGCGCCGTGAGCGCTCCGAGCGCACCGAGCGCCCGGAGCGGGGCGACCGGCCCCAGCGCGGGGAGCGGCCGCAGCGCGGGCGCGAGGACCGGGACTCCCGGGGGCGCCGCGGGGACTCCGGGAGTCCGATGGCGACCTACCGCATCGCGGTCGGGAAGCGCCAGAAGGTGGAGCCCCGCCAGATCGTCGGCGCGATCGCCAACGAGGGCCACCTCTCGCGGCGGGACTTCGGGCACATCCAGATCCGGCCCGACCACTCGCTGGTCGAGCTGCCGGCCGACCTGCCGGCCTCGACGTGGGAGGCGTTGAGCGGTACCCGCATCTCGGGCAAGCTCATCGAGCTCACGCTCGACCAGGGCGCCCCCGCCGGGCGTCAGCACCGCTCCGACCGTCCCGACCGCGGCCGTCCGGCGCGCCGGCGCGACTGAGGTCCCTCCCGCCCCGGGACGTCATGCGGACCGTCGGCCCCGGCCGCCGCCGCGCATGACGTCCCGAGGGGGGCCCGCAACGCAGATCGTCCCCGACGTCCGTGAGGACGTCGGGGACGATGTGCGTCCGGGTGCGGTGGTCGCTCAGGCCCAGCGCTCCGCGGCGGGCACGAAGGTGAGCCCGCGGTCGCCCGTGTAGATCTGCTTCGGGCGCGCGATCTTCTGCTCCTTGTCCTGCACCAGCTCGTTCCACTGCGCGAGCCAGCCCGGCGTGCGGCCGATGGCGAAGAGCACGGTGAACATCTCCGGCGGGAACTCCAGCGCCTCGTAGATGAGGCCCGAGTAGAAGTCGACGTTGGGGTAGAGCTTGCGCTTGACGAAGTACTCGTCCTCGAGCGCGATCTTCTCCAGCTCCAGCGCGATCTCGAGCAGCGGGTTGACCCCGGTGACCTCGAAGACGTCGTCGGCGGCCTTCTTGATGATGCGGGCGCGCGGGTCGTAGTTCTTGTAGACCCGGTGACCGAAGCCCATGAGGCGCTCGTCGCCGTTCTTCACGCCCTCGATGAAGGCGGGGATGTTCTCCTTGGTGCCGATGCGGCGCAGCATCCGGAGCACGGCCTCGTTGGCGCCACCGTGCAGCGGACCGAAGAGCGCGCCGATGCCGGCGGCCACGGAGGAGTAGGGGTCGACCTGCGAGCTGCCGACGGAGCGCACCGCGTTGGCCGAGCAGTTCTGCTCGTGGTCCGCGTGGAGGATGAAGAGCACGTCGAGGGCCTTCACGAGGCGCTCGTCGGGCTGGTACTTCGACTCGCTCATCTTGAAGAGCATGGAGAGGAAGTTGGCCGTGTAGGACAGGTCGTTGTCCGGGTAGACGTAGGGCTTGCCCTGCGCGTGACGGAACGACCAGGCGCCCAGCGTCGGCATCTTCGCGATCATCCGCACGATCTGCATGTGGCGGTTGTCGGCGTCGTGGATGTTGCCGGCCGCGGGGTAGAACGTCGACAGGGCCCCCACCGACGCCATGAGCATCCCCATCGGGTGCGCGTCGTAGCGGAAGCCCTGCATCAGCGACTTGACGTTCTCGTGCACGAACGTGTGGAACGTGATCTCGTGCTCCCACGCCGCGTACTGCTCCTTGGTGGGGAGCTCGCCGTGGATGAGCAGGTAGGCCACCTCGAGGAAGGTCGAGTGCTCCGCGAGCTGCTCGATGGGGTAGCCCCGGTACTCGAGGATGCCCTTGTCGCCGTCGATGAAGGTGACGGAGCTGCGACACGAGGCCGTGTTGGTGAAGCCGGGGTCGTAGACCGCCAGGCCGGGCTGCTCGTCGTCGGACTTGATCTTGCCCAGGTCGGCGGCGCGGATGGTGCCGTCGACGATGGGGACGTCGTACTCCTGACCCGTGCGGTTGTCGCGGATGGTCAGGGAGGCGCCCGGAGTTCCTGCGTCGGTCACGTCGACTCCTCGTCGGTGCGTTCGGGCGGCGGCGCAACCGGTGCGCCTGCCGCATGGCATCGTCGCCTAACCTAGCCCTCCGGCCAGGCCCCGCTCTCTCCGGGCTGGTTACCCGTGGGTACGCCGCGGCTCGCCCCCGCTGCGGCCGTTTTGACCCGCGCCACCCTCGCCTCGTAGTGTTGCCGGTCGCGCCCCCTGCCGCGTCGTGACGCCCGGTTCCTCCGGGCGGCCGCGGTGCAGACCCGGACGGTCGCCCCCGACGAGGGGGAGTCGAGCCGGGCAGTGTTCGTCAGAGGTCGCGGAACCACCACCCGGCCGGGGACCTCCCGGGCGGGTCCACGAACGAGAAGAAGGCACGACGTTGCGTACGTACGCCCCGAAGCCCGCTGACATCCAGCGCGAGTGGCTCGTCATCGACGCGCAGGACATCGTCCTGGGTCGCCTCGCGGTCCAGGTCGCCAACCTCCTGCGCGGCAAGCACAAGCCGCAGTTCGCCCCCAACGCCGACACCGGTGACTTCGTCATCGTCGTCAACGCTGACAAGGTCGCGCTGTCCGGCACCAAGAAGACGACCAAGCTCGCCTACCGCCACTCGGGCTACCCCGGTGGTCTCACCGCGACCCCGATCGGTGAGCTCCTGGAGAAGGACGCGCGCAAGGCGATCGAGAAGGCCGTGTGGGGCATGCTGCCGAAGAACCGCCTCGGCCGGCAGCAGCTGAAGAAGCTCAAGGTCTACTCCGGCCCCGAGCACCCGCACAGCGCCCAGCAGGCGAAGCCCTACGAGATCACGCAGATCTCGCAGGGTCGCTGACCCCCACCGCCACCGCGCACCCCCAGACTCCAGGATCAGTGAGGAACACCGTGAGCACTCCCGAGACCGAGGTCGAGGAGACCTACGAGGTCAACGAGCAGGGCGTCGCCTACAGCAGCGAGAGCGCCCCGAGCGCCGACGCTCCTGAGCGCATCGCCACCATCGCCCCCGCGGCGGCCACCGGCCGTCGCAAGGAGGCCGTGGCCCGTGTCCGCATCGTGCCGGGCACCGGCGTGTGGACCATCAACGGCCGCACCCTCGACTCGTACTTCCCGAACAAGCTGCACCAGCAGGTCGTCAACGAGCCCTTCGCGACGACCCAGCTCGAGGGCCGCTTCGACGTCATCGCCCGCATCCACGGCGGTGGCATCACCGGTCAGGCCGGCGCCCTGCGCCTCGGCGTGGCCCGCGCCCTCAACGACGTCGACGTCGAGGCCAACCGTCCGTCGCTCAAGAAGGCCGGGCTGCTCCGTCGCGACGCCCGCGTCATCGAGCGCAAGAAGGCCGGTCTCAAGAAGGCCCGCAAGGCGCCGCAGTTCAGCAAGCGCTGATCGTCCCGCCGCGCGTCGGCCGCCCGGGTGTCGTCCTCGACGACACCCGGGCGTGCTTTTTCCCGCCCTGCCGGGGTCGCCGCGCGGTCCGTCCGGGCAGGGCGGGGAACGGAGCTCCTCAATGACGCGCCTCTTCGGGACCGACGGCGTCCGCGGCCTCGCGAACGACGTCCTCACCGCCGAGCTGGCCCTCGACCTCTCCGTCGCCGCGGCGCACGTGCTCGCGGAGGCCGGCGCGCTGACCCACGCGGACGGCTCGCGCCCGCTGGCCGTGGTCGGCCGCGACACCCGCATCTCGGGTCAGTTCCTCGAGGCCGCAGTGGTGGCGGGCCTCGCCTCCGCCGGTGTCGACGTGCTGCTCCTCGGTGTGCTGCCGACCCCCGGGGTCGCCTACCTCACCGACGTGCTCGACGCGGACCTCGGCGTGATGCTCTCGGCGTCGCACAACCCCATGCCCGACAACGGGATCAAGTTCCTCGCGCGCGGCGGCGTCAAGCTCGACGACGCCATCGAGCGCGCCATCGAGGCGCGTCTCCGCGAGCCCTGGCAGCGCCCCACCGGCGCCGGCGTCGGCCGCGTGACCACCCACGCCGGCGGCGCCGAGCAGTACGTCGCGCACCTCGCCTCCACGGTGTCGGCACCCCTCACCGGGCTGAAGGTCGTGCTCGACTGCGCGGAGGGTGCGGCCAGCGAGGTCGGACCGGCCGCGCTGCGCGCCGCCGGTGCCGAGGTCGTCGCGATCCACGCCTCCCCGGACGGCCTCAACATCAACGACGGTTGCGGCTCCACCCACCTGGGCCCGCTGCGGGCCGCCGTCCTCGCCCACGGCGCCGACGCCGGCTTCGCCCTCGACGGCGACGCCGACCGGTGCCTCGCGGTGGACGTGCGCGGCGAGGACGTCGACGGGGACCAGATCCTCGCCGTACTGGCCCTCGCGCTGCGCGAGGCCGGCGAGCTCGCCGGCGACACCGTCGTCGCGACGGTCATGAGCAACCTCGGGTTCACCCGGGCGCTCGCGGCGCACGGCATCACGGTCACGGCGACCGCGGTGGGCGACCGCTACGTGCTCGAGGAGATGAACGCGTCCGGCCGTGTCCTCGGCGGCGAGCAGTCGGGCCACGTCGTCATGCGCCGGCACGCCACGACGGGCGACGGGATCCTGACGGCGCTGCACCTCGCCCAGCGGATGGCCGTCACGGGCTCGACGCTGGCCGACCTCGCGGGCGTGATGACGCGCATGCCGCAGGTGCTCGTCAACGTCCCCGGTGTCGACAAGGCGCGCACGGACGACGAGGTGCTCCAGGCCGCGGTGGCCGCCGAGCAGGACAAGCTCGGCGACTCCGGCCGCATCCTGCTGCGCCCCTCGGGCACGGAGCCCGTGGTGCGCGTCATGGTCGAGGCGACCACCGATGCCGAGGCGCGCGGCGTCGCCGACCGGCTCGCCGAGGTGGTCCGGGAGCGGCTGACCCTGGCCTGACCTCGGCCTGATCCCGGCCTGATCCCGGCGTGACCTCGGCCCGAGCCGCGCCGTGCTCAGGGGTGCTCGCCGACCGTCCGCGCGTGCGGGCGGCCCGGATCGGGCTCGACGGGTTCGTCGTCGCCCGCACGGATGGCCTCGAGCTGGGCGCAGACCGCGGCGCCGTAGAAGAACGCGACCGAGGACATCTGCGCCCACAGCAGCAGGGCGATGATGCCGGCCAGGGGGCCGTAGACGGTGCTGAAGGACCCGGAGAGGCCGACGTACGCCGCGAGCCCGGCCGTCGCGACGAGCACGAGCGCGACGGTGACGCCCGAGCCGAAGGCCACCCAGGAGAGCGCCGGTTGGCGACGGCGCGGTGACTTCTCCAGCAGCAGCGCGATGGTGACGACGAGCAGCAGGATCCCGGCCGGCCACCGACCGACGGACCACGCGAGCACGGCGGCGTCCGACCAGCCGTACTCGGTCTCCATCGCCCGCGCGAACTCCCGACCGGCGACGAGCAGGAGGAAGCCGAGCCCCACCGGGGCGGCGAGCACGGCGGTGAGCACGGCGGCGCGGCCGTACTTCGCCCGGGCCGGTCGGTCACGGCGGATGCCGTAGATCCTGTTGGTCCCGCGCTCCACCTGCGCCATCGCCACCGTCAGGGAGAGCAAGGAGAAGAGCAGGCCGCCCACCAGGGCGATCTCGCCGGCGAGCTCCGCGCCGTCGTCGCCCTCCTCGTCGGCGCCGGCGAGGGCGTCGACGAGGGCGTCGTCCTGGCCCGCGCCCGGGCTCACCGCGTCCACGGTGGCGGCGATGACCCGGGAGGGTCGCTCGGCGTCGAGGTCGGCGGCCAGGCCCGTGAGCGCGAGGAGGAAGGGCACCACGGCCAGCGTCGCCTGCAGCGCCAGGGCGCGCGAGCTGCTGAACCCGTCGCCGTACCGGAAGCGCAGGAAGGCCTCCGTCAGCACGCGCCGGGGACCGACGCGGCGCAGCAGGTGGTAGGCGTCGTCGGCGTCGAGCTCGTCACCGTCCAGCTCGGTGGTGACGGGGACGGTGCGCGCCGTGGTCATGGCGACGGACAGTACGCGGGGCGCCCCGGTCCAGACCGTTGCGGATCGGGGGATTGGGGGCGGGTCGGGGTGGGTACGCCTCGCCGGGCCGCCGCCGGGAGGGGTGGCCACCGTGCCCACGAGGAGGAAACGATGAGCTACCCGAGCTATGGCGCACCGGCACAGGGCGGGGGTGCTCCGGAGTACGCCGGGATCGGCGTGCGGTTCGGCGCGCTCCTCGTCGACGGCCTGGTCGTCTCGCTGCCCTACGCGATCCTGCTGGGGATCGGGGTGGCGCTGCCGGACCAGGCGGCGATCTTCACCATCCTGGGCCTCGTCGCGCTGTTCGGCGTCATGATCGCGAACATCTGGCTCGAGGGCACCAAGGGCGCCTCCATCGGCAAGAAGGCGCTGAAGCTCAGCACCGTCGGCGCGGACACGCTGCAGCCGATCGGGTTCGGCAAGGCGTTCCTCCGCTACCTCGTGCGAGGTGCCCTCGGCGCCTGCGCGATCCTGCAGATCGTCAACGCCGTCATCGCCAACGGCGACAGCCGCAAGCAGTCCTGGCACGACAAGTCCGTCGGCAGCGTGGTCGTGCGCACGGCCTCGCTGGCCGGTGCCACGGCCGGCGGTGGCGCGTACGCCGCGGAGTCCGGCTACGGCCAGGGCGGGTACGAGCAGGGTGGCTACGAGCAGGGTGGCTACGAGCAGGGTGGCTACGAGCAGGGTGGCTACGAGCAGGGTGGCTACGAGCAGAGCGGCTACCAGTCGTCCGGCTACGACCAGGGCGGCTACGACCAGGGCGGCAAGGACCAGGCGGGCTACGAGCAGTCGTCGTGGAGCCAGCAGTCGAGCGGCTACGAGACCGGTTCCACCGGGTACGACGCGGCGCCGGCCTCGGGCGGGTACGAGCAGCCGTCGGGTGGCGACGCGGGCGGCTCCGCGCCGTACGGGCAGCAGGACGCGCCGTCCGACCCCTACGCCCCGCCGGCGGGGGCGACGCCGAGCGCCTCGACGCAGCCCATCCCGACCGACGCGCCGAGCCCCCCGTCGTCGACGGGCGGGTGGGGAGCGCCCGCCGCCGCGGCCGCGTCGTCCGGACCGTCCGCCCCGGGCCAGCGCGCGAAGATCGTGCGCCTCGTCATGGACGACGGCACCGTGCTCCCGCGGGGTGAGCGCGTCGTGGTGGGCCGCTCGCCGGTCGACGCCGCCGGCGGTCTCTGCCACGTGCTGGCCGACCCGGGCCGGAGCCTCTCCAAGTCGCACGCCGCGTTCGTGCGCTCGGGCGAGGACATCACGGTCGAGGACCTCAACTCCACCAACGGCGTCGCCGTCTCCCGCGACGGCTCGGAGTTCCTCGTGCAGCCGGGCGCCGTGACGCCGCTGCGGGTCGGCGACAAGGTGCTGATGGGCGACCGCCACGTGGTCGTCGAGGAGATCTGACCCAGCGCGGGACAGCGCCACCGGGGCCGGGGGCGAGCGGGAAAACCGCTCGCTCCCGGCCCCGACGCCGTCCTAGGGTCGTGGGCCATGAGCACCGTCCAGGTCGAGCGTCTCGACCCCACGTCCGCCGGCTTCGACGCGGCGGTACGCGCGTGGCACGGCGTCTACGAGGCGGCGTGCCGCTACGGCCGCACCTCGCGGGCCAACACCTGGTCGCTGACCCAGCTGCGCGCGGGGATCACCTCGGACCGCCCCGACCTGGTGCGGCACGCCTACGTGGCGCGCGTCGACGGGGAGGTCGTGGGCGGGGGCATGCTGTCGCTGCCCCAGCTCGACAACCTCACGACGGCGAGCCCCGACGTCTGGGTGCCGGTGGAGCAGCGCCGCCGTGGCACCGGCCGCGCCCTCCACGCGGCGATGGTCGCGGACGCCGCCGCCCGGGGCCGCAGCGTTCTCCAGGCCGGGGTCCACGAGGGCCCGGGGGAGCAGGGCGAGGACCTCGGTGGGCCGGCCTTCGCGGCGGCGCTGGGCTACGAGGTCGCGCTCGTCGAGCTGCAGAGCCGCGTCGACCTCCCCATCGACGCGGCGCGGCTGGACGCGCTCGCCGCGGCGGCGGCGCCGCACCACGCGACGTACACCCTGCGCTCCTGGGAGGGCCCGGTCCCCGAGGACCTCGTGGCGTCGTACGTCGAGCTCGACGCGATCGTCGACGTCGAGGCCCCGTCGGGCGACCTCGACATCGAGCCGCTGCACGCGGACGTCGACGTGTGGCGGCACAAGGAGCGGGAGGCCGCCGCGCAGGGGCGACGGAACGTCTCGACCGCCGCGGTGGCGGCCGACGGCGACGTGGTCGCGCTGACGGAGCTGTGGTCGAACGACCACGACCCCGCGCGGCTCAACCAGTGGAGCACCATCGTGCGCCGCGACCACCGGGGCCACCGGTTGGGCCTGGCCACCAAGGTGGCCAACCACCGGATCGCCCAGGAGCGGTTCCCCGAGGCCCGGCAGGTCGTGACGTGGAACGCGGAGAGCAACACCCACATGCTGGCCGTCAACGTCGACCTGGGCTTCCGCGTGGTCGAGCGGACGTGCTCGGTGCAGCTCCGCCTCGGGTGAGGCCGGGTCCGCTAGATTCACGTCTCGTGATCACCTTGGCGAAGGGCGCCAACGCGCCGCTGTCCGCGACGAACCTCACCGTGACCGTCGATGTGGCCGCGTCCGCGGACCTCTCCGCGCTGCTCGTGACCGAGGCCGGCAAGGTGCGCAGCGACGCCGACTTCATCTTCTACAACCAGCCCAGCGGACCGGGCGTGACCTGCGTGCCCGCGTCCGGTGGCCAGGGGTGGCGCGTCGACGTCGACCTCACGGCCGTGCCGACGGACGTCCACGCCGTGCGCCTCGTGACCTCGCTCGACGACGGCGGGCGGGTCTTCGGGCAGGTGGGCCAGCCGGTCGCCCGCATCGCCAGCGGCGGCCAGCCGGTCGCGGAGTTCCCGATGACGGGGCTCGACCGCGAGACGATCGTGGTGATGGTCGAGCTCTACCGGCGCAACGGCGAGTGGAAGGTGCGGGCGGTGGGCCGCGGGTACGACGGCGGCCTCGCCGACCTGATCCGCGACCACGGCGTGAGCGTGGACGACGAGCCCGCGACCCCGGCCCCGGCGGCCCCCGCCCCGGCTGCCCCTGCCCCGTCGGCGCCCCCGGCGGCGCCCCCGGCGGCGGCGCCGAGCTACCCGCCCGCGCCCCAGCAGCCGCCCGCCGCGCCCAGCTACCCGCCGAGCACGCCGTCGTACCCGCCCAGCGCGCCGAGCTACCCGCCCGCACCGCAGCAGCCGCCCGCGGCGCCCAGCTACCCGCCGAGCGCGCCGTCGTACCCACCGGCCGCGTCGTCCTCCCCGCAGCAGTCGCAGCCCTCGCAGCAGCCGGCCGCGCCGGCGGGCGGGGGCGAGGTGAGCCTCCGCAAGGGTGCCTCGGTGTCGCTGCAGAAGGGCCAGCGCGTCCGGCTCACGAAGGACGGCGGGCAGAAGCTCACGCAGGTGCGCATGGGCCTGGGCTGGGACCCGGTCCGCAAGGGCGGCCTGTTCGGGTCGCGCGAGGTGGAGATCGACCTCGACGCCTCGGTGGTGCTCTTCGCGAGCGGGCAGCCCGTCGACCTGGCGTTCTACAACAACCTGACGACGCGCGACGGCTCGGTGCGCCACCTCGGCGACAACCGCACGGGCGAGGGGGACGGCGACGACGAGACGATCGTCGTCGACCTGACCCGCGTGCCGGTGCACGTCGACGCGCTGGTGTTCATCGTGACGAGCTACGGCGGCCAGACCTTCCAGCAGGTGCAGAACGCGTTCTGCCGCCTCATCGACCACACGGACGGCGAGCTGGCGCGCTACACGCTGACCGGCGGGCTGCCGGTCACGGGCATGGTGATGGCGAAGGTCTACCGCGAGGGCGGCGACTGGAAGCTCCAGGCGATCGGCGACGGTCTCAACGCCAAGGTGCCGGGCGAGGCCGTGCCGCAGCTCGCGAAGTTCCTGTGAGGCGGGCCCGGCGATGACGTCGTTGGTCGCCGGGCAGAACGCCCCCTGGCCCCACCCCGCCTGCCGCGTCGTGGCGTCCGGGGTGGACTTGGCCGTGCTGCCGCTGCGCGCCGACGTACGCGTCGTCGATCCCGCCCACGTCGTGCACGCGGCGGGGGAGGTGCACCTCGGCCTCGCGGACGTGCCGACCGAGTGCGACCGGCTCCTCGTCGTCGGCCTCGACCCCGGTCCGGCGCGGCTCGACCTGCTCGACGGCGCCGGTGTGCCGGTGCTCGACGTCGACGTGCGCCCCGACCCGGCCGCCGCTCGACCGCGGGTCGTCGCGCTCGTCGAGGTCTACCGCCGGGCGGGGGCGTGGAAGGTGCGCGCCGTCGCCCGCACGTACGCCGCGGGAGCGGCCGACGTCGAGCGGCACCACGGCGTGCCCGCGGGGGTGCTGGTGGTGCCGTCGGTGCCGTTGGTGCCGTCGGAGCCCGCGGATCCCGGGCCGGGCGTGGAGCCGGCCGCGGGGGTCGAACCGGAGCGGGCCGTGCAGCTCGTCGGGATGGTGCTCCAGGACGCTGCGCGGAGTGCCGCGTCGTACGAGTCGAGCGTCGCGTTCGCCGACGGCCAGCTGGAGCGGGACCTCGATGCGCTGGTCGCCGACCCGGCGCTCCGGGCCTCGGCGGCCGGCGAGGCCGCGCGGGCGCAGGCCCAGCGGCGGCGGGACGACCTGGTGCACCGGGCCTGGGAGTCGCACCTGCGGGACCTCGCCGCGCTGCGGACCGAGGTGGCGGGCATCGAGCGCGCGCTGCCCCCGGCCCTCGCGCGCTGGGACCTCGTGCCGTCGGCGCCGGTGCCGCGGGTGCCGCCGCCGGCCGTGCGGGCCGGCGAGATCACGTTGCCGCACCTGCTCGAGGTGCCCGGCGCCGACTTCCGCCTGCCGATGATCTGCGGGATGCCGGGTCGGCCGATCCTCGTGACCACCGACGAGGGCGGCGACGGTGCCGCCACGGCCGTCGCCCGCACGCTCGCCCTGCGGTCGGTGGTGTCCCTGCTCCCGCACGGTCCCCGGCTCGTCGTCGTCGACCTCGGCGGCCGACGGGGCGACGTCGGGCTGTCACCGGGGGTCGCCGGTCCGCCGGTCACCGGCGCCTCGCAGCTGACGCGGGTGCTGGCCGACCTCGTGCAGCGCGCCGACCTGGTCGCGGTGGCCGACCGCGAGCGGATGGTCGACGCGCTGGACGCCGAGCTCGCCCGTCCCGTCGTGCTGCTGCTCCTCGACGCGCCGACCCTCTGGGAGAGCGAGGCGGTGCCGCTGCTCGACACCCTGGTGGCGGGACCCGGGTACGGCGTGCAGCTCGTGCTCACCGGCCCCGGCGACGTCCCCCGCGTCGGCAGCGACGCCGAGCAGCGCCTGCTCGCCCGCGCCTGGGGCTCCTCGCTGCGCCTGCCGAGCGGCGTCGGGGGCCACCTCGCCGACACGTTCGCGGAGGTGGCGTGGACGTTCCTCCCCGACACCGGCCCGTCCGACCCGTCCACCGTCCCCCGGCTGCTCGGCACCCACGCGCCGCTCGACGGCTGGCGCGACGGGATCGTGCCGCGGGCGTGACGGCGTCGACCCGCGCGCCCGGGCCGGCGGACGCCGAGGCGCTCGCCCAGCTGCACGTCGCCACGTGGCGTGAGACCTACGCGCACCTGCTGCCGCCCGGCTTCCTCTCGACGACGTACGTCGAGGGGCGACGCCGGATGTGGGTGCAGGTGCTCGCGCAGCCCCGCGACGACATGGTCGTCCGAGTAGCCGAGGTCGACGACGTCCTGGTGGGGTTCTCCTGGGCCGGGCCTCCGGTCGAGGCGCTCGCCGGGGACGACGGCCGGACGCGCCAGCTCTACGCGCTCTACGTGCGCGCCGCCCACCACGGCACCGGGATCGGTCAGCGCCTGCTCGACGAGGCGCTCGGGCACGAGCCGGCAGTGCTCCGGGTCGTGCGGGACAACCCGCGCGCGGTCGCGTTCTACCGCCGCAACGGCTTCGTGCCCGACGGGGTCGAGGAGGTCGACCCCGCGACCCCCGCCATGACCGAGGTGCAGATGCGGCGGCCCGCGGGACCCTGACACGTCGAGTTTGGTCGTACGGCGCGGCAGGAGCGTCGAGTTGGGTTGTACGGCGCGGCGGGCGCGTCGAGTTTGGTCGGACCGTTTCTCCAAGCTCGACGCCTGGTTCGGGTCATCCACAGATCACCATCAGGAGGTGGTGATCGCACGTCTGTTCGACTAGAGTGGGCGGCATGGATCGGGGGACCCACACCACTGCGACCGCGTTGATCGACGCGGTCCGCGAGCGCACGGCTGCTGCTCGTGTGGCGGAGGCGGCCGCGTTCGTCGCGGTCGGTGACTGGGCGGCGGCTCACACCTCCGATGTGGTCGTGGGTGACCCGATCACGGTGCTGGGTGCGTGGCACGACGAGCAGCACGCCGAGGCGTTGGCGGGCGATCAGTTCCTCGAGCTGGGCGGGCCGGGGGCGCCGGTGGTGGCGGAGTTCTGCATCGGTGAGATCGCTGCCGCCCGCGGTTGTTCGTTCGACGCTGCGCGTCGGCTCGTCGGCGACGCGGTCGAGCTGCGCTACCGGCTCCCGCGCGTGCACGCGAGGATCGTCGCGGGTGAGGTCGACGTCTGGCGGGGCCGGCGGATCGCCCAGGCCACCCGCATGCTCACGTTCGAGGCCGCGGGGTTCGTCGACCGGCACGTTGCGTACGTCGCGGGCAAGGCCACCGGACCCGAGGTCGACCGGCTCGTCGCCGAGGCCGCCGCGCGGTTCGACCCCGAGACCACCGAAGCCGAGCGCCATGCCGCTGACGGCGACCGCTACCTGGCGATCGACCTCGACGACCTCGCCTTCGCCGACCCGCTCACCGGCACCCTGCGCGGCACCGTGAACCTCCACGGCTCCCTCGACCCCGCCGACGCGCTCGACCTCGAACGGAGCATCACGCACGTCGCCCGGCAACTGGGCGAGCTGGGCTGCGACTCAGACCTCGACGTCCGTCGCTCCATGGCGCTGGGCGAGATCGCGCGGCGCTGCGACGGGGTCGCAACGTTGGAGTACGACGCCGGCGATGCGCCGGCACACACTCAACGGGCACGACGGGACGTGGTGCTCTTCGTGCACCTCGACCAGGCCGCGATCACCGGCGGCCTCGACGGGTTCGGTCCCGGCATCGACGCCTGCACCGGCAGGACCGGCATCGACCTCGTCCGGCTCGACACCCCCGGGCTGCCCCGCGGGGCGGTCACCGTCGAGCAGGTCCAGACCTGGTGCGCGAGCCCGGACACCACCGTGACCGTCAAGCCGATCATCGACCTCAATACGGCCGATGCCGTGAACGGCTACAGCCCACCCGACCGCATCGCCGAGCACGTCCGAGCCCGCTGGCCCAGGTGCGTCTTCCCCTACTGCACCCGCAGCTCGCGCACCGCCGACCTCGACCACTGCGAGCGGTACGACCCCCATGGCCCACCCGGCCAGACCTCGACTCGCAACCTGTTCCCGCTCTGCCGACGCCACCACCGGATGAAGACCCACCCGGAACGAAGAACCGCACTGCGATGGAGCTACCGCCCCACCGACCCCGCACGAGGCGAAACACCCCACGCCGTCATCTGGACCAGCCCCCTGGGACTGCGCTACCTCGTCGACCGCGACGGCACCCGCCCCTGGCCACCAGAGCCCGGGCACTAACCAGACGACACCTGACCAACGAGCGCAACGACGCCCGTCCACGCCCCGTGGCCGGGCGGCGAAGCATGTCGTCGGCCGGGCGGGCCACCGCCTCCGTATGACGTCGGGCGTCTCTGCTCGGGACGTCATGCACTCCGGTCGCCGGGGCCGTCGCTTCGCATGACGTCGGGCGTCTCTGCTCGGGACGTCATGCACTCCGCTCGCCGGGGCCGTCCATTCGCATGACGTCCACGCAACCCCGCTGCGCATGACGTCCGGCGGCCCCGCTCGGGACGTCATGCACTCCGCTCGCCGGGGCCGTCCATTCGCATGACGTCCACGCAACCCCGCTGCGCATGACGTCCGGCGACCCCGCTCGGGACGTCATGCACCCCGGTCGCCGGAGCCGTCGCTTCGGATGACGTCCGGCGACCCCGCTGCCCTGCCGGGCCCTAGTCGAGCGTGACCGACCCGCCGGAGCGCCAGTACTGGTTGGCCTCGCGCGTCAGGAACCCGTCGTCGACGAGGTACCTCCGCAGTGCCGCCACGTCCGGGTGGAACCGACGCAGCACGGCGTTCACGTCGGCCTCCGGGTAGACGACCCCCAGGTCGAACGCCTGCGCCACGTGGTCGAGCACGATCAGCTGCTTGCGCCGCTTGGTCGGGATGGTGTGCAGCGCACCGTCGGCGTCGAGAAACTGGGCCAGCACCCGCGCAGCATCGGCAGTCGTCATCGAACGACCGTACGACGGACCCACCGCCCCGGCCACCGCGTTTCGACGACCGCACCCCGGGGAGCCTCTCCGCCATGACCGAGCGGCCACCGGCGGACGAGACGCGCCCGTACGTCGCGGCCCCCGCCCCGTGGCCGCCGCCACCGCCGACGGCGATCGAGCGCGCGCCGTACCCGACGTACCCGACGCACCCGCCGCCCTCCACCGCCCGCACCGCGGACCTCGTCGCGTCGATCGTGCTCCTCGTCCTGGGTCTGCTGCTGGGCCTGCTCGCCTCGGCCATGGCCTTCCTGCTGCAGATCGTGCAGATCGGGTGCGAGGCCGGGGGCGCGTGTGCGGAGGGCGTCCAGGACGGGGTCGCGATCGCGCTCGTCGGGCCGTGGTTGGTCTACCTGCCGCTCGCCGCGGTCGCGATCCTGCTCATGGCGCGGCAGCGCACGTCCTGGTGGGTCAGCACGCTGGCGGTCGTGGGGGCGTCGGTGGTGTGGCTGTACGGCGGGTGGCTGGCGCTCGACAGCGCGACCTGGTGAACAGTGCGACCTGGTGAACAGCGCCACCCGGTGAGCCCGTTCAGGCGCTGGCCGGCTCCCGCGCGACCACCAGCAACCGCTCGCACTCCTCGATGAGCCGCGCCCGCAGCGGTGCCCCCCGCTCGGCGAAGCGACGCTGGGCCGCGGCGTACGTCGCCTTCCCCTCGGCCGTCTCGACCCGCACCGGCTCGTACCCGAGGTCGCGCAGGTCGTAGGGCGCCGCCCGCATGTCGAGCTCCCGGATGTCGCGCGCCAGCTCGAAGCAGTCGGCGACGAGGTCGGAGCAGATCATCGGGCTCAGCCGGAAGGCGTGCTTGTAGAGGTCCATCCCCGCGTGGAGGCACCCGGGCTGCTCGAAGTCGGCCCGGTCGTCGGCGGCGGGGGAGAGGTGGTTGAGCGGCCGGGCGCTCGGCGTGAAGAAGCGGAACGCGTCGAAGTGGGAGCAGGCGATGCGGTGGCCCTCCACGACGGCGTCCGTGCCGGCGGCCCCGAGGCGCAGCGGCCAGTCGGCGTGCCGCACCTGCTCGGGCGTCAGGCGGTGGACCATCGCCCATTCGTGCATCCCGAAGCAGCCGAGGTGCGGCGCGCGGTTGGCCGTCGCGCGCAGCAACCGGCGCAGCGCCTCGAGCAGCGGGCGCTGGCGCGCGACGTACGCGCCGGTGACCCCGACGACCCCGGGCGCCACCTCGGCGTACCCCTTCAGCGACCGGTACGCCGCCGCCCCGCCCGCGTCGTCGAGCCCGTGCCCGACGCCCGGGTGCCAGCGGCGCAGCTGGGCGGGCCGGTGGGAGTAGTAGGTGAAGAGGAAGTCGTGGACGGGGTGCTTGACGCCCTGGCCGCGGCGGGCGAGGTGGGGCGCCACGAGGCGGTCCACCCGCTCCTCGTGGGCGGCCCGGCGGCGGGTCGTCTCCGCCGCGTCGAGGACCTCCACCTGCACCGCCACCTCCATGGGACGAGGGTAGGCCGCCCCGGCGCCGCGGACGGCATCCACTGCGGCTCCGCCCGGCGGCTCGTAGGGTGTCGCCCGTGACGACGACGCGGAGCGAGGACATGCGGGCGCGGGTGCTCCGCGCGGCGTTGGACGAGCTGTCCGCGACGGGCGTGGTCGGCATCAGCCTCCGCGCGATCGCGCGACGCGTCGGCATGACCCACCAGGCGATCAGCCACTACTTCACCTCCCGCTCCGCGCTCTTCACCCAGCTGGCGGTCGAGGGCTTCGCCGAGCTGCGCGCGGAGATCCGGGAGACGCTCGCGGCGCTGCCGGAGGCCGACCCGGCGGACCCGACCGTCGACCCCGCCGACCGGGCCGTGGACCGGGTGGCGGCCGTGGGCGCGGCGTACCTGCGGTTCGCCGACGAGCAGCCCGCCCTGTTCGACCTCCTGTACGGCGGGGGTGCCTCCCTGACCGACGGCGGCGCCGAGTTCGACGCGGCGCGGGCCGCCGTATGGGAGGAGTTCTTCCCGGTGGTCGCCCACGCCCGTGCCCACGGCTGGGGCGGCGACGTCGGCGTCGAGGACCTGGGTCTCACCGCCTGGGCCGTGCTGCTCGGCATGACGCGGCTCCGTGCGCACGGGCTCCGGACCGGCGTCCTCGCGGAGGGTCCCGAGGCGATGGCGCGGTCGATCACGAGCCTCGTCCGGCGCTAGCCGTCGCGGACCGGCCCGGGCGCCCCGATAGGCTCGGCGGGTGCGCATCGCTCGATTCACCACAGGAGAAGACCCGCAGTACGGCGTCGTGACCGGCGACCTCGACGAGCACGGCCAGCTGAGCGAGGACGCCACGATCGTGGCGCTCGCGGGCGACCCGCTCTACGTCGGGGTCAAGCTGCTCGAGGCCGAGCACAAGGTGGCCGACGTGCGCCTGCTGGCGCCGGTGCTGCCCCGCAGCAAGGTGGTGGGCATCGGCCGCAACTACGCGGCGCACGCCGCCGAGCTGGGCAACGACGTGCCGTCGGAGCCGCTGATGTTCCTCAAGCCGAACACGTCGGTGGTGGGCCCGGGCGACGCGATCGTCTACCCGACGCAGTCGACGAACGTGCACTTCGAGGGCGAGCTCGCCGTCGTCATCGGGCGCATCTGCCGGGACGTGCCGGCCGAGAAGGCCACCGACGTCATCCACGGCTACACCATCGCCAACGACGTGACCGCGCGCGACCTGCAGAAGAGCGACGTGCAGTTCACCCGGGGCAAGGGCTTCGACACCTTCTGCCCGCTCGGGCCGTGGATCGAGACCGACCTCGACCCCGACGACTTCGCCCGGGGCCGTCGCGTGCAGACGTTCCTCAACGGCGACGTCGTGCAGGACGGCACCACGGCCGACCTGATCTTCGACATCCCGACCCTCGTCGCCCACGTCAGCAGCGTCATGACGCTGCTGCCCGGCGACGTGATCCTCACCGGCACCCCCGAGGGTGTCGGCCCGATGCTCCCCGGCGACGAGGTCGAGGTCGCCATCGAGGGGCTCGGCTCGCTCACGAACAAGGTGGTCTCCCGATGAGTGCCGACCGTCCGGTCCGCGTCCGCTTCTGCCCGTCGCCCACGGGGTCGCCGCACGTCGGCTTCGCCCGCACGGCGCTCTACAACTGGGCCTTCGCCCGCCACCACGGCGGCACGCTGGTCTTCCGCATCGAGGACACCGACAAGGCGCGCAGCACGCAGGAGTCGTACGACGCGATGCTCGGCGCCCTGCGGTGGCTCGGCCTCGACTGGGACGAGGGGCCGGAGGTCGGGGGCCCGCACGCGCCGTACCGGCAGTCGGAGCGCGAGCACCTCTACCGCGACGTTCTCGCGCAGCTGGCGGCCTCCTCCTTCACCTACGACTGCTTCTGCACCACCGAGGAGGTCGACGCGCGGCGCAAGGCGTCGGGCTCGAAGGTGATGGGGTACGACGGGTTCTGCCGCGAGCTGACGCCCGAGCAGCGCGCCGCGTTCGAGGCCGAGGGCCGGTCGTCGGTCGTGCGGTTCCGGATGCCGGAGGGTTCGATCACCTTCGACGACCTCGTGCGCGGCGAGATCACGTTCGAGACCGAGTTCGTGCCCGACTTCGCGCTCTGCCGCGCCAACGGCGACCCGCTCTACACGCTCGTGAACCCCGTCGACGACGCGCTCATGGGCATCACCCACGTGCTCCGCGGCGAGGACCTGCTGTCCTCCACCCCGCGCCAGCTCGCGCTGTTCGACGCCCTCGTGACGCTCGGCGTCGCGGAGCAGACGCCGGCCTACGGGCACCTGTCGCTCATCACGGGCGAGGGCAACAAGAAGCTCTCCAAGCGCGACCCGCAGGCCCACCTCTTCGCCTACCGCGACGAGGGCTTCCTCCCGGAGGGCCTGCTCAACTACCTGGCTCTCCTGGGCTGGGCCATCGCGGAGGACCGCGACGTCTTCACGATGGACGAGATGGTCGCGGCGTTCGACATCGGCCGCGTCAACCCGCAGCCCGCGCGCTTCGACACGAAGAAGGCCGAGGCGATCAACGCCGCCCACATGCGCAAGCTCGACCTCGACGAGATCACCCACCGGGTGCTGCCGTTCCTCAAGGACGCCGGCGTGGTGTCCGACCCCGTGTCGGACGCCGACGCGCAGCTGCTCGAGCAGGCGATGCCGCTGGTCGGGGAGCGCATCAACAAGCTCACCGAGGCCGTCGACATGCTCGCCTTCCTCTTCGTCGACGAGGACGCCTTCACCCGCGACCCCGTCGACGTCGAGAAGGTGCTGGACGAGAACGGTCGCAAGGTCGTCGAGGCCTCGCACGCCGCGCTCGCCGCGCTCCCCACGTGGTCGACCGCGGCCATCGAGGAAGCGCTGCGGGTGGCGCTCGTGGACGGCCTCGGGCTCAAGCCGCGCAACGCCTTCGGTCCCGTGCGGGTCGCCGTGACGGGTCGCCGCGTCTCGCCGCCGCTCTTCGAGTCGCTCGAGCTGCTGGGCCGCGAGCGCGGCCTGGGTCGCCTGCAGGGCGCGCTGGCCTGATGAGCGGTACGTCGCCGTACCCGCCCGTCCCGATGTCGGAGGAGGAGCGGGCGGCGGCGTACCCGCCCCTGGAGTACCACCAGCTGCACCGCGCGGGGGACCGCGGCTGGTGGCGGCCGGTGCTCGGCGTGCTCGCCGTGCTGGTCGGCATGCAGGTGGTGCTGCCGCTCGGCGTGCTCGCGGTGTTCGCGCTGGGGCTCGGGGCGACCGGTGTCGTGGACGTCGACACCATCGTCGACACCGAGGACGTGCAGCCGGTGACCCTGGCCTACCTGATGGTGAGCCTCGCGTTGCTGACCCCGCTGGTCTGGGGCGTGACCCGGTTGCTCCACGGCCTCAAGCCGCGGTGGACGACGTCTGTCCTGCCGCGCATGCGGTGGGGGTTCTTCCTCGCGTGCATGGCGGTCTCGCTCGTGGCGCTGCTGGCGAGCATGGTGATGTCGGTGGTCGTCACCAGCGTCGATCCGAACGCGCTGCCCGGCGACAGCGAGGTCGGCGGGCTCAACGCCTTCACGTCGACGACGCGCGACTTCCTGCTCGTCGTGGTGCTGCTCACGCCGCTGCAGGCAGCGGGGGAGGAGTACCTCTTCCGGGGGTACCTCACGCAGGTCGCGGGCGGCATCTTCGAGCGTCCGGAGGTCGCGCGCACGGTCGCCGTCGTGGTGCCGGCGCTGCTGTTCGCGCTCGCCCACGGCGCGCAGGACCCGCCCGTGTTCTTCGACCGTTTCGCGTTCGGGCTCGCCGCGGGGGTGCTCGTGATCCTCACCGGGGGTCTCGAGGCGGGCATCGCGCTGCACGTGATGAACAACTGGTTCGCGTTCGGGCTGGCGCTCGCCTTCGGCGACATGTCGACGGTGCTGACCCCGACGGGCGGATCCTGGTTGAGCATCCCCGTGACGCTGACGCAGGAGCTCGTCTTCCTCGGCCTGGCGCTCGCCGTGCACCGCGGGATGCGCCTGTCGCGGCATGCCGACTCGGCCGTTTTGATCCGGTCCCGGGGCCGCGTGTATGGTTTCGCCTCGGCTCCTCAGGGGCCGTAACCATTGGGATATGGTGTAATTGGCAGCACGACTGATTCTGGTTCAGTTAGTCAAGGTTCGAGTCCTTGTATCCCAGCGAGATCGCGGCGAGAGCCCCGATTTTGTGGGAGACGAAGGCTTCGCTAGAGTCTCCCGAGTTGCCGGAAGGTGGCCGAGAGGCCAGCTGAAGGACAATGCCCCCGTTGTGTAGCGGCCTAGCACGTCGCCCTCTCAAGGCGGTAGCGCCGGTTCGAATCCGGTCGGGGGTACCAGCAGGACACGAAGGGCCCGGTCGCGAGATCGGGCCCTTCGTCGTTCCCGCGCCTGGCTAGGCTGCCGGTCGTCCGCTCCCTCACGAAGGATGGTGCACTCCCGTGGCCCAGGTCACCGCCGTCGCCGAAGCCGCCGTCGCGGCTCCGCCGGCCGACGTCATCGCCGCTCTCGCCGACTACACGACGACGCGTCCGGCGATCCTCACCGACCGCTACACCGACTACGCGGTGCTGGAGGGCGGCACCGGTTCGGGGACCGTCGCCACCTGGCGGTTGCACGCCACGGAGAAGCGCGTGCGGCACGTCGTCGCCGACGTGACGGCCGACGCCACCTCGGTCGTCGAGAAGGACCGCAACTCGACGCTGGTCACCCGCTTCGACGTCGCCGCGTCGGGCGCCGGCAGCACGGTCACCGTGACGACGACGTGGCAGGGCGCCGGCGGCATCGGGGGCTTCTTCGAGCGCACGTTCGCGCCGAAGGGTCTCCGCCGCATCCACGAGGAGCTGCTCGCCAACCTGGCCGCGCGCCTCGCCGCCTGACCCACCCCCCGACCCACCCCCCGACCCGGCCGGACCACGCCGACCCGACCGGGTCGGGCGCACCTCACCGCCGTGTCTGATTCCCGCCGGTCCGGTGCCGGGGGCTGGGGCAGGATGGGGGACGTGCCCACCGCCGTGCCCCCTCCCGCCGCAGCCCCCGGCGCCCCGCCCGGGCTCGAGCCGGACGACTGCTACCGGGTCGTCGCGAGCCGCGACCGCCGCTTCGACGGCGTCTTCTGGACGGCCGTGAGCTCCACCGGCATCTACTGCCGCCCCTCCTGCCCGGCCCGCACCCCGGCGCGACGCAACGTCACCTTCCACGCCAGCGCGGCCGCCGCGCAGCGCGCCGGCTACCGGGCCTGCAAGCGGTGCCTGCCCGACGCCGTGCCCGGCAGCCCCGCCTGGGACCTGCACGCCGACCTCGCCGGCCGCGCCATGCGCCTGATCGGCGACGGCCTGGTGGACCGCGAGGGCGTCGACGGGCTCGCGGACGCGCTCGGCTACTCCGCCCGGCACGTCGTGCGCGTCCTCACCACGGAGCTCGGCGCGGGTCCCCTCGCGCTCGCCCGGGCCCGTCGCGCCCAGACGGCGCGGGCGCTGCTCGAGGGCTCCGACCTCGCCGTCACCGACATCGCCTTCGCCGCCGGGTTCGCCAGCCTGCGCCAGTTCAACGCGACGATGCGGGAGGTGTACGCCGCGAGCCCCCGCGACCTGCGGGGCCGCGCCGGCTCGACCCCTCCCGCCGGGGCGCTCGCCCTGCGGGTGGCGGTGCGCGCGCCGTACGCCGCCGGGGCGATGCTCGCCTTCCTCGCGGAGCACGTGGTCACGGGCATCGAGACGGTCGTGGGCACGGTCTACGCGCGGAGCCTGGCGCTGCCGCACGGCCCGGCCGTGCTGGCCGTGGACCTCGGCCGCGTCGAGGGTGCCGCGGACGCGGGCGTCCGGCAGGTGCCCGTCACGGCCTGGCTCACCGACCTGCGGGACACCGGGACGCTGGTCGAGCGCGTGCGGCGGCTCCTCGACGCCGACGCGGACCCCGTGGTGCTCGACGACCAGCTCGGCGCCGACCCGATGCTGGGGCCCCTCGTCGTCGCCACGCCCGGCCTCCGCGTGCCGGGAGCCGTCGACGGCGCGGAGGTGGCGCTGCGGGCCGTGATCGGGCAGCAGGTCAGCCTCGCGGGGGCCCGCACCGTGACCGCCCGTCTGGTCGCGCGGCACGGGAGCGAGCTGCCGCCGGGCCTCGCGGGCGTCGTGCCCGGGGTGACGCACCTGTTCCCGACCGCTGCGGCCCTGGCCGACGTGGATCCCGCGACCCTGCCCATGCCCCGCGCCCGCGGGCGCGCGCTCACCGGGCTGGCGAGCGCCCTCGCCTCGGGGGCCGTGCGGCTCGACCGGGGGTGGGCGCGCGACGACGTGCGCTCCGCGCTGCTCGCGCTGCCGGGGATCGGGCCGTGGACGGCGGACTACGTCGGGCTCCGCGCGCTCGGCCACCCGGACGTCTTCCTGCCGACGGACGTGGGGGTACGGCGCGCGCTCGTCCCCCTCGGCTCCGCGGTGGCCGCGCTGCCGGAGCTGGAGGCGCGGTGGCGGCCCTGGCGGTCGTACGCCCTCCTGCACCTGTGGAACACCCTGATGCCCGCACTCCCGGGCACGCACCCCGAGGAGGCCAGCTGATGTGGACCGTGATGTCGTCGCCGATCGACGACCTGCGGATCGTCGCCGACGGGGAGGCGGTGACGGCGATCGAGTTCGCGCCCCACCCCGCGGCGCCGGTGCGTCCCGTGGGGGAGCGGGCCGACGACCACCCCGTCCTGGTGGAGGCGGTCGCGCAGCTCGCGGCGTACTTCGCCGGCACCCTGACCCGCTTCGACCTGCCGCTGGCGCCCGGCGGCAGCGACTTCCAGCGCCGGGTGTGGGCGGCCCTGGCGGAGATCCCCTTCGGCGAGACGACGTCGTACGGCGCGCTGGCCCGCGAGCTGGGGCTGACCGGGCACGGGGCGCGGGCCGTGGGGCTCGCCAACGGCCGCAACCCCATCCCCGTCGTGGTGCCGTGCCACCGGGTGATCGGGGCGGACGGCCGGCTCACGGGCTACGCGGGCGGGGTGGAGCGCAAGCAGGTGCTGCTCGACCTCGAGCGCGGCGACGACGGCGGGCTGTTCTGATGGGCCGCTGGCAGCGGCTCGGGGGCCGCGTCGTGCACGAGAACCCGTGGATGGTCGTCACGCAGGACGAGGTGCTGCGGCCCGACGGGACGCCGGGGGAGTACGGCGTCGTGACCGTCCGCAGCGAGGCCGTCTTCGTCGTGGCCGTCGACGGGGCGCCCGGCGCGGAGGAGGTCGTGCTCGTGCGCTGCGACCGCTACACGACGGGCGAGGGGTGGGAGGTCCCGGCCGGCGGCGCCGACGGCGACGACCTCGTCGCCGGAGCGCAGCGGGAGCTCGCAGAGGAAGCCGGGCTGCGCGCCGAGCGGTGGCGCGACCTCGGTCCGGTGACGTCGCTCAACGGCATCTGCCGCGCGCCCGGTCGCGTGTTCCTGGCGCAGGACCTGGCACCGCTCGCCTCCGGCGAGGGGCGCGGGGTGGCGGACGAGCAGGCGCTGGAGGGCATCTCGGAGGTACGCCGCGTGCCCTGGCCCGAGCTGATGGGGATGCTGGCCCGGCGCGAGGTCACCGACGGCGAGACGCTGGCCGCCCTCCTGCTCGCCGCCGTCGCGCTGGGCCGGGTGGCCTGACCTGTTCGGCCTACTCGGCCCTACTCGGCCGCAGCGCGGCGCAGGGACTCGGAGAGGCGCTCGGCGGCGGCGAGGACGGCGGGCGCGTGCATGCGGCCCGGCTGGCGCGAGAGGCGCTCGAGCGGGCCCGACACCGACACCGCGGCGATGACCTTGCCGCTGGGGGAGCGCACCGGCGCGGAGACCGAGGCGACACCCTGCTCGCGCTCGCCGACCGACTGCGCCCAACCGCGGCGCCGGATGCCCGACAGCGCCGTCGCGGAGAACGCGGCGGTCTGCAGGCCCCGCTGCATGCGGTCGGGGTCCTCCCACGCGAGGAGCACCTGGGCGGCGGACCCGGCGCGCATGGTGAGCTGGGAGCCGACGGGGATCGTGTCGCGCAGGCCGCTGGGGCGCTCGGCCGCGGCGACGCAGACGCGGTGGTCGCCCTGGCGCCGCCAGAGCTGGGCCGACTCGCCGGTGATGTCGCGCAGGCGGGCGAGCACGGGGCCGGCCGCGGCGAGCAGGCGGTCCTCGCCGGCGGCGGCTGACAGCTCGGCCAGGCGGGGCCCGAGGACGAAGCGGCCCTGCATGTCGCGGGCGACGAGGCGGTGGTGCTCGAGGGCCACCGCGAGCCGGTGGGCCGTGGGTCGGGCGAGGCCGGTGGAGGCGACGAGACCCGCCAACGTGGCCGGTCCGGCCTCCAGCGCGGTCAGCACCAGCGCTGCCTTGTCGAGAACGCCGACGCCACTTCCCTTGTCCATATGGCAATACTGACGTCTCATTGCGTGGGACGCAAGGGGTAGGGTGCTCCGCGTCAGATGACAACTGTGGCGTTGTTGGAGGAATCATGGGCAAGGCGGGCGCACGCACGCTGGTGGAGAAGGTGTGGGACGAGCACGTCGTCCGGAGCGCGGAGGGCGAACCCGACCTCCTGTACATCGACCTGCACCTGTTGCACGAGGTCACCTCGCCGCAGGCGTTCGACGGCCTCCGGCTCGCCGGTCGCCGCCTCCGCCGCCCCGACCTGACGCTCGCGACCGAGGACCACAACGTCCCCACCGTCGACTGGGACAAGCCGATCGCCGACCCGGTGTCGCGCACGCAGGTGGAGACGCTGCGCAAGAACGCCGAGGAGTTCGGCGTGCGCCTGCACCCGCTGGGCGACGTCGAGCAGGGCATCGTGCACGTCGTCGGTCCCCAGCTCGGTCTGACGCAGCCCGGCATGACCATCGTGTGCGGTGACTCGCACACCTCGACCCACGGCGCGTTCGGCGCGATCGCGTTCGGCATCGGCACCTCCGAGGTCGAGCACGTGCTCGCCACGCAGACGCTGCCGCAGGCCAAGCCGAAGACCATGGCCGTGACCGTCAACGGCTCGCTGCCCGAGGGCGTCACCGCCAAGGACCTCGTGCTGACCCTCATCACGCACGCCGGCACGGGCGGCGGCCAGGGCTACATCGTGGAGTACCGCGGGCAGGCCATCCGCGAGCTCTCCATGGAGGCCCGCATGACGGTCTGCAACATGTCGATCGAGTGGGGTGCGAAGGCCGGCCTCATCGCGCCCGACGAGACGACGTTCGCCTACATCGAGGGCCGCCCCGAGGCCCCGCAGGGCGAGGACTGGGACGCGGCGGTCGCCCACTGGCGCACGCTGGTGACCGACGAGGGCGCCGAGTTCGACCGCGAGATCGTGCTCGACGCGTCCGAGATGACCCCTTTCGTCACCTGGGGCACCAACCCCGGCCAGGGCGCGCCCCTCGGTGCCACCGTCCCGTCGCCCGACGACTTCGAGGAGCCCGACGACAAGATCGCCGCCGAGAAGGCGCTCGCCTACATGGGCCTCGAGGCCGGCACCCCGCTGCGCGAGGTGAAGGTCGACACGGTCTTCGTCGGCTCCTGCACGAACGGCCGGATCGAGGACCTCCGCCTCGCCGCCGAGGTGCTCAAGGGTCGTCAGGTCGCCGCCGACACCCGGCTGCTCGTCGTGCCCGGCTCGGTGCGGGTCCGCCTGCAGGCCGAGGCGGAGGGCCTCGACGCCGTCTTCAAGGAGGCCGGCGCGGAGTGGCGGGGGGCGGGCTGCTCGATGTGCCTCGGCATGAACCCCGACCAGCTGGCCCCGGGGGAGCGCAGCGCGTCGACCTCCAACCGCAACTTCGAGGGGCGTCAGGGCAAGGGCGGTCGCACGCACCTCGTCTCGGTGCCCGTCGCCGCCGCGACCGCGATCCGCGGCACGCTGTCGTCCCCCGCCGACCTGGAGCCGGCCGCCGCCGGCGCCCGCTGAGCTGACGAGGAGTCGTCATGGACAAGTTCACCTCGCACACCGGCATCGGCGTCCCGCTGCGGCGCAGCAACGTCGACACCGACCAGATCATCCCCGCGGTCTACCTCAAGCGCGTGACCCGCTCGGGCTTCGAGGACGGGCTCTTCGCCGCCTGGCGCAACGACCCCTCCTTCGTGCTCAACGACCCGGCGTACGCCGCGGGCTCCGTCCTCGTCGCCGGGCCCGACTTCGGCACGGGCTCGTCCCGCGAGCACGCGGTGTGGGCGCTGCAGAACTACGGCTTCCGCGCCGTGATCAGCCCGCGCTTCGCCGACATCTTCCGCGGCAACTCCGGCAAGTCCGGCCTCGTGGCCGCGCAGGTCGACGAGAAGGTCGTGCAGCGGCTCTGGGCGCTCCTGGAGGAGAACCCGGGCACGACCGTCACGGTGGACCTCGAGACGCAGACCGTGCGTGCCGGCGAGGGCGTGGGCGCGGTCGAGGACTCCTTCGACATCGACCCCTACACCCGGTGGCGCCTGCTCGAGGGCCTCGACGACATCGGCATCACCCTCGGCCACGAGGCCGACATCGCGGCGTACGAGGCCGCGCGGCCGCGCTGGAAGCCGGTGACGCAGCGCGCCTGAAGGCCGCGCAGCGCAGCACGACCCCCGGCGGGGCGGACCGATCCGGTCCGCCCCGCCGGTGTGATCTGGGCCCGCCACGGGGGGTTCTCCCCGCGTCCACCTGGCGTTCACCTACCCTCTTCGGGTGGTCGAGGGGGAGCAGGAGCGCGTCGAGGCGCGCCCGGACACGTGGTGGCGCCGACGACGGGTGCTCGCCTTCGGCACGTCGCGGTGGTGGACCCGCCGTCTCCTCAGCGCCTTCCTGGGCGCGGCGGGGCTGTTCGTCATCGCGGTGGTCATCGCCCTCGTCCTCAACCTGACGCTCATGGGCACGCAGCCGCAGTACGCCTGGGACGAGCGCCTCATGCGCCGCTCGGGCCTCCTCGGCGCCGACGTGCTCGTGCTCTGGACGCTCCTCATGCTCGCCTGGGCCGCGATCGGCCGGTGGTGGTGGACGACGGGCGTGGTGCTGGCCCTGGTGCCCCTCGTCCTCACCGCAGCGCTGCGCAAGCTGGACGAGCGGCAAGAGCCTCTCTACCCGGCCGACCTCGCCTTCCTCAGCGAGCCCGGCTTCCTCTTCTCGATGGTGCCGCCCGTGCTGGCGGTGCTGGTGCTGCTCCTGGTCGTGGTCATCGTCGCCGCGGTCGGCGGCGGCGGTGAGTGGCTGACGGGCCGCCGCGGGCGTCCGCGCACCCGGGGGCGTGAGCTGTGGACGGTCGTCGCCGTGCGCGCGCTCGTGCTGGTCGTGACGGGCCTGATGGTCCTGCAGCTGGGTCGCTTCAACCAGGACGGCAACGCCTGGCGGGCGCTCTACGAGGAGCGCGGCGCCCAGTGGCGCCCCTGGAGCCAGCAGGAGAACTACCTCTCCAACAGCGTGGTCGGCGGGTTCCTCTACAACATGCCGACCGCCGCGATGGAGCGGCCGGAGGGCTACTCCGAGGCCGCGATGCAGGACCTCCTCGCCCGGTGGGAGACCGCCGCCGACGGGCTCAACGTGGGTCGCGACGGCTCGTTCGCCGACACCAACGTCGTCGTGGTCCTCAGCGAGTCGTTCTCCGACCCCACGGCCCTCGAGGGGCTCGACATCCCCGAGGACCCCATCCCGTTCACGCGGGAGACGATGGCCGGCACGACGTCCGGCACCATGCTCGCGACCGGCATCGGCGGCGGCACGGCCAACGCCGAGTTCGAGGTGCTGACGGGCGAGCACCTCGGGCTCTTCGCCCCGCAGATGGTGGTGCCCTACCAGATGCTGGTGCCGAACTTCGCGACGTACCCGTCGCTGGTCGGCACGCTGCGCACCGAGGGCCACCGGGCGGTGGCGGTGCACCCCTACCTCGCGGGCATGTACAAGCGCCCCAGCGTCTACGACACCTTCGGGTTCGACGAGTTCGTCACCGAGGACCAGATGCGGTTCACCGACCGCACCGAGGAGAACCCCTACATCGACGACACGGCGGCCTTCGACGAGGTGCTCGCGCAGATCGAGGAGTCCGACGCCCCGCTCGTCACCAACCTGGTGACGATGCAGAACCACGCGCAGTACGGCAACAAGTACGACGAGGTGCCCGAGGTCGGGACGGCCGACGGCGTCACGCTCGGCCCGTCGTTCACGCTGGCGCTCGGCGACTACGTGCGGGGCATCTCGGACACCGACGCCGCGCTGCGCGACTTCCTCGACGCCCTCGAGGAGAGCGACGAGGACACCGTCGTGCTCTTCTACGGCGACCACCTGCCGGGCTTCTACGGCGACAGCTTCCGCCGGCTCAACGGCGACATCGCCATGCACTCGACGCCGTTCTTCGCCTGGAGCAACCGCGGCAACGTGCCGCTCGACGCGGGCGTGAGCTCGTCGGCGCTCCTCATGCCCTACCTGTACGACGTGGCCGACGCGCCGCTGCCGCCCTACCTCGCGCTCCTGCGCACCTTCCACGAGCGCGTCGGGTCGGTCTTCCAGGGCCAGATCGTGACGCGCGACGGCGACGTGGTGGCCGAGGCGGACCTCGACGCGGAGCAGCAGCGCCTCCTGCACGACCTGCGGCTCGTGCAGTACGACGTCGCGGTCGGCGAGCGCTACGTGACCGACGAGATCTGGCCGGGGTCGACGGGCGAGACGGGCTGACCCATCCGGTCCGTGACCGGTGCCGAAGCACGATGGTCCGGACCGGTCCCCCCCGCGGGCCGGCGCGATCGACGATCCCCGAGGAGTCATCGATGACCTCCGTCCCGTCCAACGGCATCAACCTCAACGTCACCGACACGGGCGGCGAGGGCCGGCCCGTGGTGCTCATCCACGGCTGGCCGCTCAGCGCCGCCTCCTGGGAGAACCAGGCGAGCGTCCTCATGCAGGCCGGCCACCGCGTCGTCGCCTACGACCGGCGCGGCTTCGGCGCGTCCGACAAGCCGGAGACCGGCTACGACTACGACACGCTGGCCGCCGACCTCGACGGCCTCCTCACCGAGCTCGACCTGCGGGACGTCACGCTCATCGGCTTCTCCATGGGCGGAGGTGAGGTGGTGCGCTACCTCTCGACGTACGGCGCGGACCGCGTCCGCTCGGCCGTGCTGGCGGCCGCGGTGCCGCCCTACCTGCTGAAGACCGACGACAACCCCGAGGGAGGCCTCGGCGAGGACGACGTGCAGGGGTTCGTCGACGGCGTGACCGACGACCGCGAGAACTTCCTCGACGGGTTCGTCACCGACTTCTTCTCGGTCGACGGCGAGCTGAAGGTGAACGAGGAGGAGCGGCAGAAGGCGCTCGCCCTGACCGAGCCCGCCACGACGGCGTCGCTCGCCGGCTGCGTGCACGCGTTCGCGCGCACCGACTTCCGCGGGGACCTGGCGGCCATCACCGTCCCGACCCTCGTCATCCACGGTGACGGCGACGCCACGGTGCCGTTCGAGGTGTCGGGCAAGCGCTCCGCCGACGCGATCGCCGGCGCGGAGCTCGTGGTGGTCGAGGGTGCGCCCCACGGCTTCAACGTCAGCCACGCCGCCGAGTTCAACGCGGCGCTGGGTGACTTCCTGGCGCGCTGACCCCTGCCGTCGTGTCGCGCCGCCGGCGCTCCCGCCCCAGGAAATCGGTCCCCGACCGTTGTGGCGGGGGCGTCGGCGACCTAGCGTTCACGATCACCACCCGCGAGGCACGGGGCCGCCCGGGGGCACCGGAAGGACACCAGTGAACAAGTCGCAGTTCGTCGACGCCCTGTCCGCGAAGTTCGAGGGCAACAAGAAGGCGGCCGCCGAGGCCCTCGACGCCGTGGTGGACACCATCACCCGCGAGGTCGCCCGGGGCGAGAAGGTCGTCATCACCGGTTTCGGTGCGTTCGAGAAGCGGGTGCGCGAGGCCCGTGTGGTCCGCAACCCGCAGACGGGCGAGCTGATCGAGGCGGCGAAGAAGGCCGTCCCGAAGTTCACCCCGGGCGCCGACCTCCGCAACGTCATCTCGGGCGCCAAGCAGCTGCCCGCGGCCACGGTCGAGGCGGCCGGTGATGCGGCCAGCGGGCTGGTCGCCAAGGTGACCGGCCGCGGCTCGCGGAAGGGGAGCTCGCCGGCCCCGACGGAGACCGCCACGGAGGCGGCGCCCGCCAAGAAGGCGCCTGCGAAGAAGGCGCCTGCGAAGAAGGCGCCTGCGAAGAAGGCGCCAGCGAAGAAGGCGCCCGCCAAGAAGGCGCCCGCCAAGAAGGCGACCACGGCGTCGTCGACGAGCACGGCCGCGGCTTCGCCGGCAACGAAGTCGACGGCTAAGAAGTCCCCGGCGACGAAGTCCCCGGCGAAGAAGTCCTCGGCCACGAAGTCCACGGCCACGAAGACGACGACTAAGAAGACGCCCGCCACGAAGAAGGGGTCCGCCACGAAAAAGGCGTCCGCGGCGACGAAGGCCCCGGCCGAGAAGGCCCCGGCGAAGAAGGCCCCGGCGAAGAAGGCCCCCGCCGCGAGCAAGGCTGCGGAGAGCCCGGCACCGGCGACCCCGACGTCGACCCCCGACAAGCCGAGCAGCGACGCCTGACGGGAGCGCCGCCGTACCTCCCCGGGTCGTGGTGTCAGCCCTGCGGTCTCCGTGGGCCCGGCACCACGACCGGGGGAAGGGGAGGAGCGTCAGGCCAGCAGCGCGCGGGTGCGGGCGCCGAGGCCGAGGCGGGCCGCGGCCACGAGGGCCGACGCGTCGTCGACGTCCCGCCGGAGCGTGAGCAGCTCGCCGGGCACGGCGTCCGCGCCGCCGTGGGCATGGGCCTCGGCGGATCCGGCGCCGAACTGCGGCGCGAACTCCTCGGGCGCGGCGGAGTAGAGCACGGTGCCCGTCCCCTCCGCGTCGGCGACGAACGACGGCCCCGGGCGGCCCAGCACCACGGCGAGCGCGGCGTCGAGGTCCTCCGGCAGGAGGGCCGGCAGGTCGGCGCAGAGCGCTGCCGGACGGGCCTCGGGCCAGCGGCGCCGCACCTCGGCTGCGCCCTGGCGGAGGCTGCCGTTGAGGTCGCCGTCGACGGGGTCGGGGAGCACGACGCAGCCCACGCGGGCCAGCTCGTCGGCGAACAGGTGGTCGTCGGTGAGGGCGAGCACGGCCGCCACCCGGGGCGCCGCCAGGGCGGCGGACGCCGTGTCGAGCGCGAACGCGGCGGCGAGCTCCCGACGCGCCACGGGGATCGAGACCAGGCGCGACTTCCCGACCGCGGGAGGCTTCACGGGCAGGATCACGACGGCGGAGGACGGGCTCATCGGGAGCGATTGTCGCAGCAGGTCGCGCGGGGGAGGGGTACGGCGGGGTCGGCCGCCCGGGTGGCGAGCGCCTATCCTCACGTGCGGCGCCCGCGGGGTGGTGTCGGTGAGGAGCAGACGATGTCGGTGCGCAGGCTGAGCGAGCGCCGGGGGTGGGCGTACACGCTCGGGGCCTCCATCCTGAAGCCCACGCTGACGGCCGCGGTGACGCGGACGTGGGTGGGCGGGGAGAACATCCCCGCCGAGGGCGGCTGCGTGATCGCGCTCAACCACATCACGAAGGTCGACCCGCTCTTCGCGGCGCACTTCGTCTACGACCACGGTCGCCTCGCGCGCTACCTGGCGAAGTCGAGCCTCTTCGAGGTCAAGGGGCTCGGCACCTTCCTCACGGGCGCGGGCCAGATCCCCGTCGAGCGCGAGAGCGCCGGGCTCTCGGCCTACGAGGCCGCGGTCGCCGCGGTCGACGCCGGCGCGTGCGTCGTCGTCTACCCGGAGGGCACCATCACGCGCGATCCCGACCTCTGGCCCATGACCGGCAAGACCGGTGCCGCCCGCATCGGGCTGGCGACCGGTGCGCCCGTGATCCCGGTGGCGCACTGGGGTGCGCAGGACGTGCTCGCGCCGTACTCCTCCACGCCGCGGCTGCTGCCGCGCAAGCACGTGACGATCCACGCCGGCCCGCCCGTCGACCTGGCCGACCTCACCGGCGGCCGGGTCGACACCGCGACCGCGACGGAGGCGACGGAACGCATCATGGGGGCCATCACCGACCTGCTCGCGGGGATCCGGGGCGAGGAGCCCCCCGCCGAGCGGTTCGACCCGCGGGCGCAGGGCGTGAGCGAGTTCGGACGGCCCCGGGCCGTGCCGCCGCGGACGGCCACGACCCCGCAGGAGCCCCGCCCGCACGACCAGCAGGCCGACCAGCGCCGCGACGAGGAGGACGCATGACGAAGGTGGCGGTGCTGAGCGCCGGGTCCTGGGGGACGGCGTTCGCGCTCGTGCTCGCCGACGGCGGCGGGGACGTGACCCTGTGGGCCCGCCGCGACGAGGTCGTGGAGCGGATCAACGAGCGGCACGAGAACACGGAGTACCTGCCGGGCATCCAGATCCCGCCCACCGTCGACGCGACCACCGACCCCGAGAAGGCGATGGCGGGGGCCGACGTCGTCGTCTGGTCGATGCCGTCGCAGACGCTCCGGTCGACCCTCGAGGGCTGGCGCGACCTCGTGCCGCGGGACGCCGTCTCGGTCTCCCTCATGAAGGGCGTCGAGCTCGGCACGGTGAAGCGCATGAGCGAGGTGATCGAGGAGTCCCTCGACGTGCCCCGCCGCCAGGTGGCCGTGGTCAGCGGCCCCAACCTCGCGAAGGAGATCGCGCGCCGCGAGCCCGCCGCGTCCGTCGTGGCCTGCGAGGACGAGGAGACCGCCGTGCGGCTCCAGAAGCTCGTGCACACGCCGGCGTTCCGGCCCTACACGACGACGGACGTCGTGGGCTGCGAGATCGGCGGCGCCTACAAGAACGTGGTCGCGCTCAGCGTCGGCATGGCGGTCGGCCTCGGCTTCGGCGACAACACGACGGCCTCGGTCATCACCCGCGGGCTCGCGGAGACGGCACGGCTCTCGATGGCCCTCGGCGCCAACCCGCTGACGCTCATGGGTCTCGCCGGTCTCGGGGACCTCGTCGCGACCTGCTCGTCGCCGCTCAGCCGCAACCGCACGTTCGGCGAGCGCCTCGGGCAGGGCATGACGACGGAGGAGATCTACGCCTCGACGCGCCAGGTGGCCGAGGGCGCCAAGTCGTGCAGCTCGCTCCGCGACCTCGCGCGGCGCACGGGGGTCGACGCCCCCATCGCCCACCACGTCGACGAGGTCGTCGCCGGCCGGATGACGGCGCGGGACATGATGGAGTCGTTCGTGGCGCGCGAGACCAAGGCCGAGACCGACTGATGCCCGACCCGGGAGGGACCCGCCGGGCCGCCGAGCGGTTCCGCGCGGCCGTCGAGGCGGCCCTCCCGGGCACGGTCCCCTTCCTGCCCGGCGCCGACGACGCGACGCTCGACGCCCTGGAGCGCGACCTCGGCCGGCCGTGGCCGCCGGAGCTGCGCGCCCTCCTCGCCACGGTCGGCGGCCAGGAGGACGGGATCAGCGGCCCCCTCAACCTCATGCGCTTCCTGCGCCCGGAGGAGATCGTCGCGATGCACGCGATGCTCGTCTCCGCGGTGGGCGAGCTGACGGAGCCGGCGGCGCAGCCCGCGCCGTACCGGTGGGAGGTCTGGTCGGACGCCTGGATCCCGTTCGTGGCCTTCCAGGGCGACAGCTACTGCGTGGACACCGACCCGGGGGAGACGGGTACGGCGGGGCAGGCGTTCCAGCGGCCCAACGTGCCCGACCTGGAGGAGCCCGAGGCGCCCTCCGTGCGCGCCTTCCTCGACGGCCTGGCCGAGCGGCTGGAGCAGGGTCGATTCGAGAGGCAGGAGGCCGCGGAGGGCCTCCCGCCCACCGCCTGGGTCACGCTGCTCGACGAAGACTGAGGGTCCTGGTCGAGGAGGCCGCGTCAGCCCAGGCGGTCCAGCGCCTGCGCGAGGTCGGCCCAGAGGTCCTCGACGTCCTCGACCCCGACGGAGAGCCGCACGAGCGACTCCGGGATGGTCGGCGACTCGGTCTTCCACCGGCGCCGGCGCTCGAGCGTCGACTCGACACCCCCGAGGCTCGTCGCGAAGACCCACAGGTCGGTGGTGCGGCACAGCAGGTCGGCCGCGTCGGGACCGGCGTGCAGCTCGACGGCGACGATCGCCCCGAACCCGGGGTAGCGCACCCGCGAGACCGCCGGGTGCGCCTCCAGCCGGCGCACCAGCTCGACTGCGTTCGCCTGGGCGCGCTCGACCCGCAGGTGCAGCGTGCGCAGGCCGCGCAGCGCGAGCCACGCCTCGAGGGTGCCGGGGATCGCGCCGAGGAGGTCGCGGCGCCCCTTGAGCACGTCGAAGAGGGCGTCGTCGCGCACGACGAGCGCGCCGAGGAGGGCGTCGGAGTGGCCGGCGAGGTACTTCGTCGCCGAGTGCAGCACGATGTCCGCGCCGAGCTCCAGCGGCCGCTGCAGGAGCGGGGTCGCGAAGGTGTTGTCGACGACGACCTGGGCGCCCGCGGCGTGGGCGGCCTCCGCGACGGCGGCGATGTCGGCGACCTCGAGGGCCGGGTTGGTGGGCGACTCGACCCAGAGGATCGCGGCGTCCTCGCAGGCGGCCGCGACGGCGGCGGTGTCGGAGATGTCGACGAGCTTCCCCTGGGCGCGCCCGCGGAGCCCGGCGTCGCCCAGCTGGCCCAGCGTGCCCTGGTAGGCGTGCTGGGGCGCGACGACGGTCTCGCCGTCGGCGACGAGGTCGAGCACGGTGGCCACGGCGGCGAGACCCGAGGAGAACGCGAGCGCGCGTCCGCCCTCGAGGCTGCCGAGCGCCTCCTCGAAGGCCAGCCAGGTCGGGTTGCCGTAGCGGCCGTACTCGACGTCCCCACCCCCGACGTACGTCGCCGCCATGGTGATCGGCGTGTTGAGCGGGGCGTCGGGAACGACCGGCGGGCGGCCGACGTGGACGGCGCGGGTGGCCGGACGGAGGCCCGCGGCAGCGTCGGGGCCGGGTGCGGCGTCCGCGGGCAGGGGGACGGACGGGGAGTCGTCGGGCATGGGGGCGAGCCTAGGCCGGTAGGGTCAGCGCCCATGAGCGCGCCCTCCCCACGTCCCCGGGTCGCCGTCGTCTTCGGCGGACGGTCGGCGGAGCACTCGATCTCCTGCATCTCGGCCGGCAGCGTGATCGCGGCGCTGGATCCCGAGAAGTACGACGTGGTGCCCATCGGCATCGCCCGCGACGGCAGCTGGGTGCTCGAGGACCCGGCCACCAACCGCCTGGAGCTCGGACCGGGTGGCGCCCTGCCGTCGGTGCGCAGCGAGACCGCGGTGCAGCTCGTGCCGGGTGCGACCGCCGAGCTCGTCGTGCACGACGCCGCCGACGTGCCACGGGTGCTCGGGGACGTGGACGTCGTCTTCCCCGTCATGCACGGCCCGTTCGGGCAGGACGGCACCCTGCAGGGGCTGCTGGAGATGGCGGGCGTGCGCTACGTCGGCGCCGGGGTGCTCTCCTCGGCGGTCGGCACCGACAAGATCCACATGAAGCGCCTCTTCGAGGCGGCGGGCCTCCCCGTGCTGCCCTACGTGACGGTGACGCCGCGCGACTGGGCGCGCGACGAGGCGGGCGTGCGCCGCCGCATCGCCGACCTCGGGCTCCCGGTCTTCGTCAAGCCGGCCCGGGCGGGCTCCAGCTTCGGCATCTCCCGCGTCGACGACCTCGCCGACCTCGACGCCGCACTGGCGGAGGCCCGGCAGCACGACCCGAAGGTCGTCGTCGAGGCGGCCGCGACGGACGCGCGCGAGATCGAGTGCGGCGTGCTCGCCGGGCAGGGCGCCGAGGACCACCGCACGAGCGCGCTGGCGGAGATCCGGGTGACCTCGGAGCACGCGTTCTACGACTTCGAGGCCAAGTACCTCCCCGAGGAGAACACCGCCCTCGACGTGCCCGCCCAGGTGCCGGCCGACGTCGAGGCCCGGGTGCGCGCGCTGTCGGTGGCCGCGTTCGACGCCCTCGACTGCGAGGGCCTGGCCCGCGTCGACTTCTTCGTCTTCCCCGACGGCCGGGTCGTGCTCAACGAGGTCGAGACGATGCCCGGCTTCACCAGCCTCTCGATGTTCCCGCGCATGTGGGCGGCGAGCGGCGTCGACTACCCGACGCTCGTGGACCGCCTCGTCACGCTCGCGCTCGGCCGCGACGTCGGGCTGCGCTGAGCCTCAGGGGGCAGGCTCAGACGCAGGGGGAGACGGTCTCCGTGCCGGCGAGCACGGCGGGCGCGACGTCGACCATCTCCTCGACCGGCGGCCGGCGCTCGGCCGGGATGCGCAGCTCGACCACGGGCACCTGCCCGATGGTGGTGAGCACGGCGTCGGTGGTCTGGTCGCGGTAGGTCGCGGGCTCGGCGTACCAGCCCACCCCGCCCACCTCCTCGCAGTCCGAGATCTCGGTGAACGAGTCCGGCATCGCCACGCCGCACACGACGACGACCGCGGGCTCGCCCCAGGCCCGCGCGGCCAGGCCGTCCTGCTCGATCGCCCGCACCTCCTGCCCGTCGACCTCGTCGGGCAGCGCGTCGAGCACGGCCTCGCAGGCGGCGCGGTCGGCGTCCGGGAGGTCCGCCAGCGCAGGGGCGCCCTCGACGCGCACGGGGTCGGCCCCGCAGGCGGTGAGGCCGACGGTCGCCCCGACGAGGGCGAGGGCCAGGCCGGCGGCGGCACGCGGCGTACGGCGCGGGGACGAGGGCACGCGGACCTCCTGGTGAGCGGGTGAGCGGGCGCCGCCGAGCATCCCACGCAGCCCGTCGGGAGGGCTCCGCAGGGCGTGCGCCGGAACGGGGACGTCGTCTGGTGGGATGGACCCATGGCGTCGCTTCCCCGTGAGACCCCGCTGACCGAGGCGGGCGAGTTCGCCGTCGTCGCCGCCCTCCTGGAGCGCTTCCGCGCCGAGCGCGAGGACGTGCTGGTGGGGCCGGGCGACGACGCGGCGGTGCTCCGGATCCGTCGCGGCCACGCGGTCGTGTCCACCGACCTCGTCGTCGAGAACCGGCACTTCCGCCGGGACTGGTGCTCGGCGGAGGACGTCGGCCACCGGGCCGCGGCCCAGAACCTCTCCGACATCAACGCCATGGGCGGCCGCGCCCACTCGCTGACGCTCGGGCTCGCGCTGCCCGACGACCTCACGCTCGGCTGGGTCGAGGACTTCGCGACCGGGTTCGCCGCCGAGGCCGCCCGCGTCGGCGCGGTGGTCGTCGGCGGCGACGTGACGCGGGCCAGCGAGATCGTCGCCGCCGTGACGGTGATCGGCGGGGTCGCAAAGGCCCCGGTGCTGCGCTCCGGCGCGCTCCCCGGCGACGTGCTCGCCCTCTGCGGACGGCAGGGCTGGGCCGCGGCGGGGCTCGCCGTGCTCGGGCGGGGCTTCCGCTCACCGCGCGTGCTGGTGGACGCCTACCGCCGCCCCGAGCCGCCGTACGACGCGGGAGCCGCCGCCGCCGAGGCGGGCGCCCACGCGCTCATCGACGTGTCCGACGGGCTGCTGGCGGACGCGGCGCACGTCGCGGTCGCCTCGGGTGTGCGGCTCGACGTCGTCACCGAGGCGCTGGGCGTCGACGAGCCGCTCCACGCCGTCGGTGCGGCGCTGGGGGCCGACCCGCAGCAGTTCGTGCTCAGCGGCGGCGACGACCACGGCCTGCTCGCGGCGTTCCCGGCCGACGCGGCCCTGCCCGAGGGCTGGAGCGTGATCGGCCGCGTGCACGAGCGCGTCGCCGACGACGAGCCCTGGGTCACCGTCGACGGCGCCCCCCACGAGGGCCCGACGGGGTGGCGGCACTTCTGAGCCGGGCAGGGGACGTGGAAATGCCGGAGGGCCCGCCAGCGGTGCTGGCGGGCCCTCCGGTGGTGACGCGAGGCGTCAGGTCAGCGCGTGACCTTGCCGGCCTTGAGGCAGCCGGTGCAGACGTTGAGGCGGGTGGGGGTGCCACCGACCTTCGCGCGGACGCGCTGGATGTTGGGGTTGAAGCGACGCTTCGTGATCTTCCGCGACCACGGCCGATTGTTGCCGAAGCCCGGCTTCTTGTCGCAGATGTCACAGACGGCAGCCACCGTGAACTCCTGAAGTCGATGTCGAGACGATTCGATTGTCGCCACTGAGCGGACCCGCGGGTGCGGCGCTCGGAGAAGGCAACCGCAGAAGAGTAGCGGATGCCCCGGAGTGGGGGCCAATCGTCGCCGCGACCCGGTGCCGCGGCCCCCGCATCGTCCCACGACCGAGCCTCTCCGACTAACCTCGGCTCGATCACGCCACGCCACGGCGCACCGCTGCGCCCCGCCCAGCCCCGGAGGACCCATGACCGATCCCGGGCAGCCCGGTCCGTCCGGTCAGCCCGTGCGGCTCGAGGTCGTGGCCCGGTTCGTCGACATCGCGACCGACGCGCTGGCGGACGCGCGCGAGGAGATCGACGCGCTCAACGTGTTCCCCGTGCCCGACGGCGACACGGGCACCAACATGTTCCTCACGATGTCGACGGCCCGCGAGTCGCTGCGCCAGGTGCTCCGCGAGGCCGGGCTCGGCCGCATCGCGGGTGACGCCCACGCGGGTCCGCCGGTCCCGGGGGCCGTGCGACCCGAGCACCTCGTGCTCGCCCTCCGTGCCCTCGCCCGCGGGGCGCTCATGGGGGCGCGCGGCAACTCGGGCGTGATCCTGGCCCAGATGCTCGGCGCCATCGCGGCCCACCTCGAGGAGGCCACGCCCGACGTGCGTGCCGCGACGCTGGTGGCGGGGTCGCTGGCCGACGCGACGGCCGCGAGCTACGCCGCGGTGGGGGAGCCCGTCGAGGGCACGATCCTCACCGTCGCGCGCGCCGCCAGCGAGGCGGCGACGGAGGCCGCTGCGGCGCCGGGCGCCCGCTCGCGCGACGTCTACGTGGCGGCAGCCGCAGCGGCACGCGACGCGCTCCTCCTCACGCCCCAGCAGCTCCCCGCCCTCGCGGCCGCCGGGGTCGTCGACGCCGGCGGCCGGGGCCTCAGCGTCATCCTCGACGCCGCCGAGACCGCGCTCACGGGGCGCCGCCGGCTCTCGGGCCCCGTGCGTCTCGGCCACCACCAGATCCCGCTGCCGACGCCCGAGCCCGACGAGGCCGACGCCGCGAGCGGGGCCGCGACGCCGGCGTACGAGGTCATGTACCTCCTCGAGCCCACCTCCCCGGAGGCCGTCGCGGAGCTGCGCACCCGGCTCGCGGAGATCGGCGACTCGCTCGTCGTCGTCGGCAACGACGACCTCTGGAGCATCCACGTGCACGTCGACGACGCGGGCGCGGCGGTCGAGGCCGGGATCGCCGCCGGGCGCCCCCACCAGGTCCGCATCACCCACTTCGACGACACGGTGCACGGACACGGCGGCGGCCACGGGCACGGCCGCCCGGGCAGCCACGGCGCGGGTACGACGCGGCGCACCGGCCGCGCGGTCGTCGCGGTCTCCGCGGGGCCGGGCCTGGCGGCGCTCTTCGAGGACGCGGGCGCCCTCGCCGTGCCGGGCGGTCCGGGCGAGCGGCCGTCGGCGGGCATGCTGCTTGAGGCGGTGCGCCGGACGGGCGCCGCCGAGGTCGTGATCCTCCCCAACGACCACGACTCGCTGCGCACCGCCGAGATCGCGGCCCGCACGGCGGAGGAGGACGGTGACGTCGAGGTCGCGGTCGTCCCCAGCCGGGCGCAGGTGCAGGGCCTCGCCGCCCTGGCGGTGCACGAGCCGGGACGCGCCTTCGGTCCCGACGTGCTCGAGATGACCGCCGCGGCCCGGCACTGCCGGCACGGCGCGGTCACCGAGGCGTCGAAGCGGGCGATCACGTCGGCCGGCCCGTGCGAGCCGGGCGACGTGCTCGGCGTCGTCATGGGCGACTTCGCCGTCGTCGGGCAGGACCGGTTGGGCGTCGCCGTGGAGGTGCTCACCCGGCTCCTCGCCGTCGGCGGCGAGCTCGTGACCATCGTCGGCGGCGAAGGGTCCGGCGACCTGGCCGCCCGGCTCGCGGCCCACGTCGAGCAGGTCCACCCCGGTGTCGACGTCGTGACCTACGACGGCGGGCAGCCGCGCTACTCCGTCCTGCTGTCGGTGGAGTGAGGGAGGCAGACCCCCATGATCACGCTCGACTCCCCGATCGAGGCCGTCCTCGGCGGGGCGGCCAAGAAGGTCACGAAGGTGCGGGAGCAGCTGGGGCTGCGCACGGTCGGCGACCTGCTGCGGCACTTCCCGCGCACCTACCTCCCGGTGGGCGAGCTGACGACGCTGGACCCCGACCTCAAGGTGGGCCAGCAGGTCAGCGTCGTGGGTCGGGTCAGCGAGTCGCGGCTGCGGTCCTACGTCGACCGCCGCACCCGCCGCACGGCGTACCGGCTCGAGGTCGTCGTCGCGACCGACGGCCCGTCGCTGCGGCTGACCTACTTCGCCCCGCACAAGGGGATGGCGACCCACCACGAGCGGCGCCACCAGGTGGGCACGGTCGGGGTCTTCCTCGGCAAGGTCGACAGCTTCGGGGGGCGCTGGCAGCTGACGAACCCGACGATGGTGCCGCTCGAGCTGCCCGACACCGCGCCGGCGACCGACCGGGACGAGGCGGGCCGCGCGGCCGTGGCGGGCCTGCGCAACCTCTTCCCCATCTACCGCGCGACGGCGGGCGTCGAGTCGTGGGACCTGCAGGCCGCGATCGGCTTCGCGCTGAGCGTGCTGGAGGAGCCGGACGACCCGCTGCCCCCCTCCCTGCGCGAGGCGCACCGGCTGGTCGGCCTGCGGGAGGCCTTCGAGCGGGTGCACCAGGCCGACTCGTGGGGAGACGTCACGCGGGGGATGCAGCGCTTCCGCTTCGACGAGGCGCTGGTGACCCAGCTCGTGCTGGCCCGGCGGCGGGCCGCGCTGCGGGAGGTGGCGGCGGCGCCGCGCACGGGCGTGCACGCGGACGGCCGGAAGGGTGGTCTCCTCGCCGCCTTCGACGCGACGCTGCCCTTCGAGCTGACCGCGGGCCAGCGCGAGGTGGGGGCGCAGCTCGAGGCCGACCTGGCCGCCGACCACCCGATGAACCGGCTGCTCCAGGGCGAGGTCGGATCGGGCAAGACGCTCGTCGCGCTCCGCGCCATGCTGCGCGTCGTCGACTCCGGCGGGCAGGCCGTGCTGCTGGCCCCCACCGAGGTGCTCGCCCAGCAGCACGAGCGCTCCCTGACCCGGTTGCTCGGCCCGCTCGCCCAGCCGGGGATGCTGGGCGGCGCCGACGAGGCGACGGGCGTCGCGCTGCTGACGGGCTCGATGTCGACGGCGCAGCGGCGGGCGGCCCTGCTGCGGATCGCGTCGGGCGAGGCGGGGATCGTCGTCGGCACCCACGCCCTCCTCGAGGACAACGTCGTCTTCGCCGACCTCGGCCTCGTCGTCGTGGACGAGCAGCACCGCTTCGGCGTCGAGCAGCGCGCCGCGCTCACCGCCAAGGCCGCGACCCCGCCCCACGTGCTCGTCATGACGGCGACCCCGATCCCGCGCACGGTCGCGATGACGGTGTTCGGCGACCTCGAGACCTCCGTGCTCAGCGAGCTGCCGGCCGGCCGCGCCCCGATCCAGACCACGGTCGTGCCGCTCGCGGACGCCCCCCGGTGGATCGACCGGGTGTGGGCGCGCGTGCGCGAGGAGGTGGAGAAGGGCCACCAGGCGTACGTCGTGTGCCCGCGCATCAGCGAGGGCACGAGCGAGCAGGGCGAGAGCGACGCCGTCGACCTCGACGAGGACGGCGAGGTGCTGCCGATCGCGACCGGCGGGTCCGGGGGCGGCGACGGGGGAGGAGGCACCCCCGCCCCCGCCGCCGTCGAGACCACGCTCGAGCAGCTGACCGCCGCGGGCGGGCCGCTGCACGGGCTGCGGGTCGCGGCGCTCCACGGCAAGCTGCACCCCGACGAGAAGGACGCCGTGATGCGCGGGTTCGCCGCCGGCGAGATCGACGTGCTCGTCTCCACCACCGTCATCGAGGTGGGCGTCGATGTCGCCAACGCCACGACGATGGTGCTGCTCGACGCCGACCGCTTCGGGGTCTCCCAGCTCCACCAGCTCCGCGGTCGCGTAGGCCGTGGCGGCCTCCCGGGGCTCTGCCTCCTGGTGACGCGGGCCCAGTCCGGCACCCCGGCGCGGGAGCGGCTCGACGCCGTCGCCTCGACCACGGACGGCTTCGAGCTCTCCCGCGTCGACCTCGAGCAGCGCCGGGAGGGCGACGTGCTGGGCGCCTCGCAGTCGGGCTACCGCTCGAGCCTGCAGACGCTGCGGGTGCTCCGCGACGAGAAGACCATCGTGGTGGCCCGGGGCGCCGCGGAGAACCTGCTCGCCACCGATCCCGACCTCGACGGGCTGCCGCGCGTGCGGGCCGCGGTCGCCGAGCTCGAGGCGTCCTCGACGGCGTCCTACCTGGAGAAGTCGTGACGCGCATCGTCGCCGGCCGCGCAGGCGGACGCCGGCTGGCCACGCCGAAGGGGGACGCGACCCGGCCGACCTCCGACCGCGTCCGCGAGGCGCTCTTCTCGCGCGTCGAGTCGTGGGTGGGCACGCTCGAGGGCCTGCGGTTCCTCGACCTCTACGCCGGGTCGGGCGCCGTGGGTCTCGAGGCCTGGTCGCGGGGCGCGGCGGTGACGCTGGTGGAGCACGACCGCCGCACGGCCGCCCTCGTGACGGCCAACGCCCGCACCGTGGGCGCCCGGCTCGGCGGACCCGAGGCCGAGGTCGAGGTCGTGGCGGCATCGGTCGGCACCACGCTCGGGCGGGCCCCGGCCGCGCCGTACGACGTCGTGTTCAGCGACCCGCCCTACCCGCTGGCCGACGCCGCGGTGGAGGCCGACCTGGCGGCCCTCGTCGAGCACGGCTGGCTGGCCGCCGAGGCGGTGGTCGTGGTCGAGCGCTCGACGCGCAGCCCGGAGCCCGCGTGGCCGCCGGGGATCGAGCTCGAGGTGGGGCGCAAGTACGGCGAGACGACCCTCTGGTGCGGCTGGTACCGTCCCGCGCCATGACGCGTGCGGTGTGCCCGGGCTCGTTCGACCCCCTCACGCGGGGCCACCTCGACATCGTGACGCGGGCGGCACGGCTCTTCGACGAGGTCGTGCTCGCCGTGGGCGTCAACGCCAGCAAGCGCCGCCTGTTCAGCGACGCCGAGCGGCTCGAGATGGCCGCCGAGGCGACGGCCGACCTCCCCGGGGTGCGCGTCGAGGGCTTCAGCGGGCTGCTCACCGACTTCTGCAGCGCCGTCGGAGCCGTCGCGGTCGTCAAGGGGCTGCGGAGCGCGGGCGACTACGAGTACGAGCTGCCGATGGCCCAGATGAACGACCACCTCAGTGGGCTGGAGACGGTGTTCGTGGCCTCCCGGCCGGCGTTCACGCACGTCTCGTCGAGCCTGGTCAAGGAGGTCGCGGGCCTCGGGGGCGACGTGGAGCCCTTCCTGACCCCCGCGGTGCACGCGCGGCTGCTCGCGCGGATCGCCGAGCGGCGCGCCGAGGGCTGAGCCGCGGCGGGTCGCGGCACGTCGCGGCAGGTCGCGGCAGGTCAGGCCCCCCGGGGGGACCGGTTTGGCGCTGCCGAGCGTCATCGGTACGCTTTCCCGGTTCTGTCCTGTCCGTGCACCGAAGGTAGACCACTGAACCGCCTGGACCCGAGAGCGCCGCTCGTGCTCGACACACGCGAGCTGAGCCGCCGCCCGGGGTCCCAGCACGAGGTGGAGCGCTCGGTGCCGGCGCCGGCAGAGCTGGGCATCGAGGTCCTCGCTGTCCCCGAAGGCTCGGAGGTCGAACTCGACCTCCGACTGGAGGCGGTCATGGAGGGCGTCCTGGTCACGGGAACGGCACGCGCCGGTCTCGTCGGCGAGTGCGTGCGGTGCCTGGAGGAGATCTCCGACGAGCTGTCGGTGTCCTTCCAGGAGCTGTTCGTGTACGACGACGGGGCTGCGGCCGATCCCGAGGCCGACGACGAGCTCGGTGTCCGTCGGCTCGAGGACGACCTGGTCGATCTCGAGCCGTTGCTGCGGGACGCGGTGGTGCTTGCGCTGCCGTTCCAGCCCGTGTGCTCCGAGGACTGTCCGGGGCTGTGCGTCGAGTGCGGCGCGCGGCTGGCGGACGACCCCGGCCACACGCACGGCGACCCGATCGACCCCCGGTGGGCCGGTCTCGTCGGGCTGGTCGAGGACCGCGACGACAGCACGACCTGAGGCAAGACCTGCAGCAAGACCCGAGAACGTCCCCGCAGGGGGACCCGCCGGACCCGGCGGGGTGAGGATCGGTCGGCACCAGGCCGGCGGACGAACGAGGAGAATGAAGTGGCTGTCCCGAAGCGGAAGATGTCGCGCAGCAACACGCGCCACCGTCGCTCGCAGTGGAAGGCGTCCGCGCCGTCGCTGGTGACCTGTGTCAACCCGGCCTGCGGTGCCCAGCACCTCCCGCACCGCGCGTGCGCGAGCTGCGGTCAGTACGGCGCCAAGGCGAGCCGTCGCCAGGTCCTCTGAGCGCCTCCGGCGACTCGCTGAACCCCCCGCTCGCCCTGTCTGACTACGCCGAGCTCCGAGCAGCGCTCGGGGGCCCTGAGCTGGCCCCCGAGCTGCTCGAACGTGCGCTGACGCACCGCTCCTACGCGTACGAGAACGGCGGGCTGCCCCACAACGAGCGCCTCGAGTTCCTCGGGGACTCGGTGCTGGGCATCGTCGTCACCGAGACGCTCTACCGGACGCACCCCGACCTGTCGGAGGGGCGTCTGGCGAAGCTGCGCGCCGCCGTGGTCAACGCGCGCGCCCTCGCGGGCGTGGCCCGCGGCATCGGCTTGGGCCAGAACATCAAGCTCGGCCGGGGCGAGGAGGCCACCGGGGGCCGCGACAAGGCCTCCATCCTCTCCGACTGCCTCGAGGCCGTCATCGGTGCGGTGCACCTCTCGGGCGGCATCACCGTCGCCTCCGACGTCGTGCACCTGTTGTTCGACCCCCTCATGGAGGCCGCGGCCGCCCTCGGCGCCGGCCTCGACTGGAAGACCTCGCTGCAGGAGATCGCCGCCGAGCGCTCCCTCGGCGTCCCGGAGTACCTCATCACCGACGAGGGCCCCGACCACCTCAAGACCTTCACGGCACGTGTGCGCGTCGGCGAGGGCGTCTACGGCCACGGCGTCGGACGCTCGAAGAAGGAGGCGGAGCAGCAGGCCGCCCAGACGGCGTACGGCGAGCTGTCCGTCGAACCCGCCGCGGATGCTGCTGCGGAGCCCGCCGCCGAGAGCACCGACGGTGCCGGAGCTCCCTGAGGTCGAGGTCGTCCGGGCCGGGCTCGAGCGCCACGTGGTGGGCGCGCGCATCACGGCCGTCGACGTGCTCCACCCCCGTCCGGTACGCCGTGACCCCGGCGGTCCCGCCGGTTTCGCCGCCGCTCTCCTCGACCGCCGGATCACCGGTGCGCGTCGCCGCGGCAAGTACCTGTGGCTGCCGCTCGACAACGGCGACGCCCTCACGGCCCACCTCGGGATGAGCGGCCAGATGCTCGTGCAGCCGGCCGACGCGGCCGACGAGCGCCACCTCCGCGTGCGCTTCCGCCTGGAGGGCGCCGCCGAGGGCCGCGAGCTGCGGTTCGTCGACCAGCGCATGTTCGGCGGCGTGGCCGTCAGCGTCGGGGGCGCCGAGCTGCCCCCGGAGATGGCCCACATCGCCCGCGACCCGCTGGACCCCGCGTTCGACGACGCGGCGTTCGTGCGCGCCGTACGGCGTCGGGTGTCGGCCGTGAAGCGCATCCTGCTCGACCAGACGGTCGTGTCGGGGGTCGGCAACATCTACGCCGACGAGGCGCTCTGGCGGGCGCGGATCCACGGCGAGCGTCCGGGGGAGCGGTTGCGGGCCGTCCAGGTGCAGGAGCTCCTCGACCACGCTCGCGCGGTCATGGGCGACGCGCTGGCGCAGGGCGGCACGTCGTTCGACGCGCTCTACGTGAACGTCAACGGGGAGTCGGGCTACTTCGACCGCTCGCTGTCGGCCTACGGCCAGGAGGGGCGGGCGTGCCCGCGCTGCGGCACTCCGATCCGGCGGGTCGCGTTCATGAACCGCTCGTCCTACTTCTGCCCGACCTGCCAGCCGGTCCCGCGCCGGGTCACCCCGCGGGGCACACCTCGCGGCACGCGCCAGATTGACCGTCGCGCGGCCGGGTGAGACATTAGACGACGGCCCGATCGGGCCCACCCACCCACTGCGTCACGCTCCCGGAGGATCTTCATGGCCAAGGCGCTGATCGGCTACCTGAACAGCGACCTGCGGGTCCCCGCCCGCCTCGAGGTGGACAACGCCCGCCTCCGCGCTCGTGTGAACGACCTCGAGCAGCTCGTCCTGCGTCTCCAGGCGGAGAACGACCGCCTCACGGCCGCGCAGGCGGCCGTGCTGCTCGACCTCGAGAAGTCGCAGGACCTCCAGCCGGCCTGACGGCCGCTGGACGGAGCCCCGGTCACCGGGGCTCCGCCGCACGTCCCCATCTCGGTGCACCGCCTCTGGAACCTGCTGGCCCCGGCCCGCCTCGGCCCAGGTTTCCGCCGTCTCGTCCTCACCTTCTGGACCGCCAACCTCGCCGACGGCGTGATGATCGCGGCCGGTCCGCTGCTCCTCGCCTCGCTGACGAGCGACGCCTTCCTCATCGCCCTCGGGGCGGCCGCCCCGCGGGCCGCCTGGGTGGTCCTCGGCCTGTACGCCGGCGTCGTCGCCGACCGCGTGGACCGGCGGCTCCTCATGCTCGTCACCAACGTGGCCCGGCTCGTCGTGGTGACGGTGCTGGTCGCGGCGCTCGCGACCGACCTGGTGGGCGTGACGTGGGTGCTCGTCAGCCTCCTGCTGCTCGGCGTCGCCGAGTGCTTCAGCGACACGGCGGGCGCGACCCTCATGCCGATGCTCGTCGCCAAGCGCGACCTCGGCATCGCCAACGCGCGGGTGATGGTCGGCGCGATGACCATCAACCAGCTCGCGGGGCCGCCGATCGGTGCGGCGCTCTTCGTGGTCGGCGCCGTCTGGCCGGTCGCGGCGCAGGCGGTGCTGCTGGCCCTGGTCGTGCTGCAGCTGGCCCGCCTCGAGCTGCCGCGGCTCGAGCGCGAGCCCGGTCGGCGCTCGGTCGCCCGCGACGTCGCCGAGGGCGTGCGGTGGCTCGCGGGCAACGCCCCGGTCCGCACGCTGGCGCTCGCCATCCTCTGCTTCAACGTCACCTTCGGGGCCACCTGGGCGGTGCTCGTGGTGTACGCCGCCGACCGGCTCGGTCTCGGCGAGCTCGGCTTCGGCCTGCTCACCGCCTGCGCGGCGGTGGGCGGCGTGGTCGGGGCGCTGACGTACGGCGCGCTCGAGCGCCGCTTCGCGCTCGGGTCGATGATGCGGGTGGGGCTGCTGGTGGAGACCGCGACCCACGGGGTGCTGGCGCTGACGACGTGGCCGGTGGTCGCGATGGCGATGCTCGTGGCGTTCGGCGTGCAGGCGTCCGTGTGGGGCACGACGTCGACCACGGTGCGCCAGCGCGCGGTGCCCGCCGCGATGCAGGGACGGGTCACGAGCGTCTACCTGCTCGGCATGCAGGCGGGCCTCGTCGTGGGCGCCCTGGTCGGTGGAGCGCTGGCCCAGGTCGGCGGGGTCCGGGCGACGCTGTGGTTCGGGTGCGCGGGGTCGGCGCTCATCCTGGCCCTCATCTGGCGGCAGCTCCCGCACATCGCGCACGCGGGGGAGTGAGTCGGTCCGCGGACCGGACGGCCCCGATGCCCTAGCCTGGCCCGACCTACCGGGAGCGACCGGCGTCGGCGAGGAGATCCGCGGGTGTACCTGAAGAGCCTGACCCTCAAGGGGTTCAAGTCCTTCGCGTCCGCGACGACCCTGCAGCTCGAGCCGGGGATCACCTGCATCGTGGGCCCGAACGGCTCCGGCAAGTCGAACGTGGTGGACGCCCTCGCCTGGGTGATGGGCGAGCAGGGCGCCAAGAGCCTCCGCGGCGGCAAGATGGAGGACGTCATCTTCGCCGGCACGTCCGGCCGACCGCCGCTCGGTCGCGCCGAGGTGGCGCTGACGATCGACAACGCCGACGGGGCGCTGCCGATCGAGTACGCCGAGGTGACGATCAGCCGCACGATGTTCCGCAACGGTGGCTCGGAGTACGCCATCAACGGCACCGCCTGCCGCCTCCTGGACGTGCAGGAGCTGCTCAGCGACTCGGGCATCGGGCGCGAGATGCACGTCATCGTCGGCCAGGGGCAGCTCGACTCGATCCTCCGCGCCACGCCGGAGGACCGCCGCGGCTTCATCGAGGAGGCCGCCGGTGTGCTCAAGCACCGCAAGCGCAAGGAGAAGGCGCTCCGCAAGCTCGACGCGACCGAGGGCAACCTCCACCGGCTCTCCGACCTGATCACCGAGATCCGCCGCCAGCTCAAGCCGCTGGGCCGCCAGGCCGAGGTGGCGCGACGTGCCCAGACCGTGCAGGCGGACGTGCGCGACGCCCGCGCGCGGTTGCTCGCCGACGACATCGTGACCGCCCGCGCCGCGCTCGCCCAGGAGCTGGCCGACGAGTCCCTGCTCCTGCAGCGCCGGGAGGCGGTCGCCGCCGAGCTGGCCGCCGCGCGGGAGTCGGAGGCCGCCGTCGAGGCCGCCCTGCGCGAGGACCTCCCGGCCCTCGCGGCGGCGCAGGAGACGTGGTTCTCCCTGTCGGGTCTCCGCGACCGGTTGCAGGGCACGCGGTCGCTCGCGGCCGAGCGGGTCCGGACCGCCCGGCACGACGAGCCCGCCGGCCCGTCCGGCCGTGATCCCGAGCAGCTCGAGGCCGAGGCCGAGCGGGTGCGCGCGAACGAGGAGCGCATCGGCGCCGAGGTCGAGGAGAAGGCCGCGGCACTCGCGCGCGCCGTCGAGCGACGGGCCGACGCCGAGGAGGCCGCGGCCGCGGAGGAGCGGCGCATCAGCGCGCTGCAGCGTGCGGCCGCCGACCGCCGGGAGGGGCTCGCCCGCCTCCACGGCCAGGTGAACGCGGTCCGCTCCCGGGCCCGCGCGGCCGAGGACGAGGTGGGTCGCCTGACCCGGGCCCGGGCCGACGCCCTCGCCCGCGCCGAGCGTGCGCAGCGGGACTTCACGGCGCTCGAGACGCGGGTCGCCGGTCTCGACGCCGGCGAGGAGGGCCTCGACGCGGAGCACGAGGCCGCCGCGGACGCCCTCGACGCCCTCGAGGAGGAGATCGCCGGCGCTCGCAGCGCCCTGCAGGAGGCGGAGCGGCGCCGGTCGGCGCTGGCCGCGCGCAAGGAGGCGCTGGAGCTCGGCCTCACCCGCAAGGACGCCGCGGGTGCCCTGCTCGCCGCCGGTGACCGGCTCGACGTCGTGCTCGGCTCCACCGCGGAGCTCCTGGCGGTCCGGCACGGGTTCGAGACCGCCGTGGCGGCCGCCCTCGGCGCGGCCGCCGACGCCGTCGCCGTCGAGGGCGTCGACGGCGCCGTCGCGGCCATGGAGCTGCTGAAGGCCGACGACGCGGGGCGTGCCCAGCTGGTGGTGGCGCAGGACGAGGGGACCGTCCGGGCCGGGGCCGCGGACCGCGCGACCTGGCCCGCGTTGCCGGACCACGCGACGTACGCGCTCGACGTCGTCGAGGTGCCCGCCCGCCTGCGGGCGGGCGTGGCGCGGCTGCTGGAGCGGGTCGCGGTGGTGGCGGACCTCGGTACGGCGCGGACGCTGCTGGCCGCGTCCCCGGAGCTCGTCGTCGTGACGCAGGACGGCGACGTGCTCGCCGCCGACCGGGCGAGCGGCGGGTCGCAGGCGCAGCCGAGCCTGCTCGAGGTGCAGGCCGCCGTCGACGAGGCCACCGAGCAGCTGGCCGCGGCGACGGCCGAGGTCGAGCGCCTGACGTTCACCGTGCGCACGGCGGAGACGCAGCGGCAGGACGCGGCCGAGCGGGTCGAGGCGGCGCTGGCGCGGCTGCACGAGTCCGATGCGGCGCTCGCCGCGGTGGCGGAGGAGCTGGCCCAGCACGGCTCGTCGGCCCGGGCCGCGGCCGGCGAGGCGGACCGCCTGGGTGCGGCGATCGCCGCCGCGGAGCAGGCCCGGGCGGAGGGCATCGCCGGGCTCGCGGACCTGGAGGAGCGCCTCGCGCGGGCCGAGTCCGCGCCGGAGGAGGAGCCGGACACGACGGAGCGCGAGGAGCTTGCCGCCGCGGCCCGTGACGCCCGCCAGGCGGAGATGGAGGCGCGCCTGGCGCTGCGCACCGCGGAGGAGCGCGGACGGGCGATCCAGGGGCGGGCCGACGGACTGCTGCGCCAGGCCCGGCAGGAGCGCGAGGCACGGGCGCGGGCGGCGGAGCGCCGGGAGCGGCTGCGGCGGCAGGCGGCCGCCGCCGAGGCGGTGGTGGCGGGAGCCGACGTCGCGCTCTCGTGGCTCGAGCTCTCGGTGGCGGAGGCCGCCGTCCAGCGGGGCCGTGTCGAGGAGTCGCGCCGTGCCCGCGAGGAGCAGCTCCTCGCCGTCCGCGCGACGCTGCGGGACCTCGGACGTCAGCACGACGAGCTGGTCGACAGCGTCCACCGCGACGAGATGGCCCGCGCCCAGCAGCGGATGCGCATCGAGCAGCTCGAGGCGCGGGCCGTCGAGGAGCTGGGCACGGATCCCGAGGTGCTCGTGGCGGAGTACGGCCCCGACGTGCCCGTGCCCCTCGAGGAGGGACACGCGCCGTACGACCGCGAGGAGCAGGCCAAGCGGCTCCGCACGGCGGAGCGCGCCCTGGCGCAGCTCGGGAAGGTGAACCCGCTGGCGCTCGAGGAGTTCGCCGCGTTGGAGGAGCGTCACCAGTTCCTCACGGAGCAGCTCGAGGACCTCCGGCGCACGCGGAAGGACCTGCTCGACATCGTCCGCGAGGTCGACGCGCGGGTCGAGCAGGTGTTCACCGAGGCCTGGCTGGACGTGCAGGCGGCGTTCGACCACGTGTTCGCGCGGCTGTTCCCCGGCGGCGAGGGGCGGCTCCTGCTCACGGACCCCGGCGACATGCTGACGACCGGGGTGGAGGTCGAGGCGCGGCCACCGGGCAAGAAGGTCAAGCGGCTCTCGCTCCTCTCGGGCGGCGAGCGCTCGCTCGTCGCCGTCGCCTTCCTGGTGGCGCTCTTCAAGGCGCGGCCCTCGCCGTTCTACATCCTCGACGAGGTGGAGGCGGCCCTCGACGACACGAACCTCGGGCGCCTGCTCGAGATCTACGAGGAGCTCCGGGAGAGCTCCCAGCTCCTGGTCATCACCCACCAGAAGCGCACGATGGAGGTCGGCGACGCGTTGTACGGCGTCACCATGCGCGGCGACGGCGTCTCGACCGTGATCAGCCAGCGACTGCGGGAGGGCTCCCGCGAGGAGGAACCCGCATGAGCGACCGCCCACCCCGTCCCCGCCGCTCCGACTTCGCGGTCTGGCGCCGCGCCACCACGCGGTGGCGGGACGACGACGCCTACGGCCACCTCAACAACGCCACCTACTACGAGCTGTTCGACACCGCCGTCAACGCCTACCTCTACGAGGCGACCGGGCTGGACGTGCGCGCCCAGCCGCAGATCGGCATCGTCGCCGAGACCTCGTGCCGCTACTTCCGCGAGATCGGGTTCCCCGCCCCCATCGACATGGGCCTGGTCGTGGACCGGGTGGGCACGTCGTCGGTGATCTACCGCATCGGCCTGTTCCAGGGACCCGACGGAGGACCCGACGAGGAGGCGGCGGCCGAGGGCCGCTTCGTCCACGTCTACGTCGACAACACCGGCGGTCCCGGCGACCGGCCCGTCGCCCCGCTCCCGGCGGCCATCCGGGCCGCGGTGGAGCCGCTGCTTCGGACCTGACCGCGGGACGGGCGTCGTCACGGGGGCGTGGTTTCGTCGCCGCTTGGGTGGAGGTGGCACCCTGAATCGCAGACGTGTGGTTCAGCCCTGCGTTCCTTCCCGTCCCACCTCTCGGAGGCCCCTGTGCTCGTCGTCTGGCTGTCCCTCTTCCTCGTCCTCGTCGTCGCCGGCGTCGTCGTCGCCGTCGCGGCGAGCACCTCGGCCGAGGCCGAGCAGAGCGACAACCGCTGGGTGCAGCGTCTGCGCGGCTCGGTGCCGAGCCTCCCGGTGATCCGCGAGGACGAGGACGTCCACCTGCGTCGCTGACGTTCCGGGTCCGCCGTGCCGCGCCGCGTCTCGAACTGTGCGGTTGGTGCGGACCTGACCGGGGCGGTTTCAACCTGTTAGCGCAACACCGGTTGGTCCTGTCGGGTTGGACAGTAGTTCGTCGAGGGCTTCGGCTGGGCTCTTCCAGTCAAGGGTGGCGCGTGGCCGGTTGTTGAGCTTGCGGGCGACGTGGTCGAGGTAGTCGGCCTGATAGACCGATAGGTCGGAGCCCTTGGGGAAGTACTGACGCAGCAGCCCGTTGGTGTTCTCGTTGGTGCCGCGTTGCCAGGGCGAGTGGGGGTCGCAGAAGTAGATCTCCAGATCCGTTGCGGCAGCGATCCGGACGTGGTTGCTCATCTCTCGGCCCTGGTCCCAGGTCAGGGTCTTGCGCAACACCTCGGGCAGCTGGCTCATCGTGGTGACCATGGCGCGCTCGACGGCGTCGGCGCCGTAGCCCTCGGGCAGGTGCAGCAACATCACGAAACGCGTGGCCCGCTCGACCAGGGTGCCGATCGCGCTGCGTGAGGCGGTGCCGCCCATGATCAGGTCGCCTTCCCAATGCCCGGGCACAGCTCGGTCGGCCACCTCGGCGGGGCGTTCGCTGATGTTGACCATGCCCGGCATCCGACCGCGTCGCTCACCGTCTCGGCGCCGCGGTCTGCGCAACGCTCGTCCCGTCCGTAGCCGGGTATGCAGGTCGCGACGCAACGCGCCGCGGCCTTGCACATACAGCGACTGGTAGATCGTCTCGTGAGACACCCACATCTCCGGATCGTCGGGGAAGTCACGGCGCAGCCGCCAGGCGATCTGAGCGGGACTGTGCTCATCGCTCAGCCGATTCTGCACCTCCTGCCGCAGCCGCTGGTTCAGCACCAGCTTCGCGGGCCGGGCCCGGCAACGAGCCCGACGCTCTGCCCGTAGCTGCGCGCTGTGGGGCGAGTAGTTCCACGGCACCCGCCGCTTCGGGCCACGGCTACCCGGGGAGCCGTACCGCTGGTGGAACAGGTTCTTGTCGATCTCACGCTTCACCGTCGAGGGCGCCCGACCGAGCGCCGCCGCGATCATCCGGATCGACTCACCTCGCTCCATGCCGGCATGGATCCGTTCACGCTCGAGGATTGAGAGCCGTCGATACCCGGCTGCGGTCGGTGCAGCAACTGGCTTCACCCCGCCAGCCTGAGCGAACCAGCGATGCCCAGCCCGGCTCGACACACCCGCAGACCTCGCGGCCGCATCGATCGACATCCCCTCCCCGACCGCAGCCCAGAACACCAGCCGCACCGACCTCAAGATCGCCACCACACACCCCATCCACACAGGGCGTTGCACTAACCCCTTGAAACCGCCCGGCATGGCGGCGCACCGACGTCACATTTCCGGCTCTGCCCGAGGCAGCACCCCGCCGGCGACGACGAGCCCCGCCACCGCCGCCCCCGACGACGCGGATGCCGGTCGGACCGCTCGCGGATGGTTGGATTGGGTCCATGGGTGAGTGGCTCTACCTCGTCATCGGCATCGGCGTCCTGGCCGTCGTCGCCATCGTCGGACTCGTCGCGACGGTCGGTCGCCGACGCAGCGCGCCGCCCGTGGAGGCCCCGGAGGACCGCACCGGCGGGGTGCTGGCCCCGGAGCGACCGGTCGACGAGCCCCGACCCGGTGACCTCGGTGACCTCGGCGACGAGGACGCGTCCGCCGGCGGGACCGGGACGCTCACGGAGCTCCCCGAGGGTCCCGTCACCGTCGAGGAGCCGCCGACCCCGGCCCCCGAGCTCGACCGCCCCGAGGGCACCCAGTCGCGCCTGGTGCGGCTGCGCCAGCGCCTCTCCCGCTCCCAGGGCGGCCTCGGTCGCGGACTGCTCGCGATCCTGTCGCGCGACCGCCTCGACGAGGACGCATGGGAGGACATCGAGGACACGCTGCTCACGGCCGACATCGGCGTGGCGCCGACCCAGCAGCTCGTCGACAACCTCCGCACGCGGCTGCGGGTCGAGGGCGGCACCGCGGACGTCCGCGCCGTGCTGCGCGAGGAGCTGGTCACCCTCGTCGACCCGACGATGGACCGCACGCTGAGGGTCAGCGGCGCCGACGGCAAGCCCGGCGTGGTCCTCGTCGTGGGCGTCAACGGCGCCGGCAAGACCACGACGGTCGGCAAGATCTCGCGCATCCTCGTGGCGCAGGACCGCAGCGTCGTGCTCGGCGCGGCGGACACCTTCCGCGCGGCTGCGGTCGAGCAGTTGGCGACGTGGGGCGAGCGTGTCGGCGTCCCGGTCGTCCGCGGCCCGGAGGGCTCCGACCCTGCGAGCGTCGGCTTCGAGGCCGTCAAGCAGGGCATCGCCGACGGCGTCGACACCGTGCTGGTCGACACCGCGGGGCGCTTGCAGAACAAAGCTGGCCTGATGGACGAGCTCGGCAAGGTCAAGCGGGTCATCGAGAAGCAGGCCGAGGTCACCGAGGTGCTCCTCGTGCTCGACGCGACCACCGGCCAGAACGGCATGGTGCAGGCGCGCGTCTTCAGCGAGGTGGTCGACGTGACCGGCATCGTGCTCACCAAGCTCGACGGCTCCGCCAAGGGCGGCATCGTCGTGGCCGTCCAGCGCGAGCTGGGCGTGCCCGTCAAGCTCGTCGGCCTGGGCGAGGGCCCGGACGACCTGGCGCCGTTCGACGCCGGCGCCTTCGTCGACGCCCTGCTGGGCTGACCCTGGTGTCGACCACCTCCGGGGGCAGCAGGCGCGGCGCCCACCGCGCGCCCGCCCCGCTGAAGCCGGGTGCCGCCGCGCCCGCGCCCGGCGACCTCCGACCGGACATCCAGGGCCTGCGCACGGTCGCGGTCGGCTCCGTCCTGCTCTACCACCTGTGGCCGAACCGGCTCACCGGCGGCTTCGTCGGCGTGGACGTCTTCTTCGTCATCTCCGGCTTCCTCATCGGCTCCCACCTGCTCAAGGAGCTCGAGTCCAGCGGTCGCATCCGCCTGGGGCGCTTCTGGGCCCGGCGCGCCAAGCGCCTGCTCCCGGCCTCGTTGCTGGTGCTGCTCGTCGTGACGATCGCGGCCCACGTCGTGATGCCGCTGAGCGAGCGCGCCGACGTGCTCAAGGAGGTCGTGGGCTCGGCGTTCTACGTCCAGAACTGGGTGCTCGCCAACGAGGCGGTCGACTACCTGGCCGCCGGCGACGCGCCCTCGCCGATCCAGCACTACTGGACGCTGTCGACCGAGGAGCAGTTCTACATCCTGCTGCCCCTCATCCTCGCGGTGCTGGCCCTGCTGCTGCGTCGTCGCGACGGGCGCACCCGCCTGCCGCGGCGCGCCGTCGTCATCCCCGTCCTCGCCGTGCTCGCCGGCGCCAGCCTGGCCTACTCGGTCCACCTCACGACGGCCGAGCCCGGCGTCGCCTACTTCTCCACCTGGACCCGCGCCTGGGAGTTCCTCGCGGGCGTGCTGTTCGCCGCCGTCGCGCCGCGGCTGCCGCGCTGGACGCGCGAGGTGCTCGGCTGGGCGGGCGCCGCCGCCGTGCTCGTCACCGTGGTCACCTACACCGGGGAGACGGCGTTCCCGGGGTACGCCGCCGCCCTGCCCGTGCTCGGCACCGTGGCCCTGCTGGCCGCGGCCGACGCCGGCCCGGTCGCGCTGGCGAGCCGCTTCCGCCCCGTCACGTGGATCGGCGACCTGTCCTACGCGATCTACCTGTGGCACTGGCCCCTCATCGTGCTCGTGCCCTTCGTGACCGAGCAGCCGCTGCGCACGGTGGACAAGCTGGGGATCGCCGTCGTCACGGTGCTGCTCGCGTGGGGGTCGACCCGCTTCATCGAGGACCCGGTCCGCTTCTCGCCGCGCCTGCTCGGCGGAGGACGGTCCGCCCGCGCGGTCGGGGCGTGGATGCTGGCCGTCACCTGCGTGGTGGCCGGCTCGGCGTTCGGCGGTATCCGCTACGCCGAGCACCGCCAGGACGAGCTCATCGCCGAGGCCAACGCGCTCCTCGCCAGCGCGGACTTCCGCTGCCTCGGCGCGGGCCAGCTCGTCAACGACGACGAGTGCGGGGACTTCGGCACCGTCATCGTGCCGGACCCGTCCGTCGCCGGGCGGGACGACTACAACGACGGGCGCTGCTGGGCGCCGTACGGCGAGAGCGTGCCGCAGGTCTGCCGGCTGCCGCTGGAGGACGACACCCCCGAGCCGCCGGCCGACGCGGAGCCGCTCCGGGTGCTCGCGGTCGGGGACTCCCACAACAACGTGTTCCTGCCGGCCTACGAGCAGATGTACTCCGAGCTCGGCTGGCAGATCGACGTGACGGGTCGTGCGGGGTGCTCCTGGAGCACGGTGCCGCAGGGCAACAGCGTCGGCGCGCGCCGCGACGAGTGCAACGAGTGGAAGCGGAACGTCGCCGACCTGCTCGCCGAGTCCGACCCCTACGACCTGATCATCACGACGAGCCTGCAGTCCGGCTTCCTCGCCGAGCCCGTCGACGGCGAGACGCAGGAGGAGACGACGGTCCGCGGGCTGCGGGAGGCCTGGGAGTCGCAGATCGCGCGCGGCGCGGTCGTCGTGGCGATCCAGGACAACCCGATGATGGACAAGGACGTCGTGCAGTGCGTCGAGCGGGAGGGCCTCGCGGCCGTCACCGAGTGCGCGCAGCCGCCGTCGCGGGCCTTCGCCGGGTTCGACGCGATCGCGCCCGCCGTCGAGCAGACCCCGGGCAGCGCGCTCGTCAGCCTCCGTGACCTCCAGTGCGCCGAGGACTCGTGCTCCCCGGTCATCGGCAACGTGGCGGTCTACCGCGACTTCACCCACATGACGGCGACCTTCGTGCGGACGCTGACCCCGTTCTTCATCGACCGCGTCGAGGCCGCGGTGGCGGAGGCCCGGGCCACCGCGCCGACCAACGGCTGAACGTCCACCACGCGGTTCACCGGAACGTAACAAAGCGCCCGGACGTGTTTCCTGCGCGAAACAAGTCGAGGTCGGCTCGGAAACCTCGGGACTCGATGGTTGCCTCCACCGGTCCTCCCGTGCGCCGCACACCGCCGTCGCGGACGGGCAGGACGACGTACGACGACGGGAGTTTCCATGGAGTACGCGCTCCAGGCCTGGATGTTGGCCTCGGCATCGCTGGTGCTTCTGATGACGACCCCGGCCCTCGCCCTGTTCTACGGGGGGATGAGCCGGTCCAAGTCGGTCCTCAACATGATGATGATGTCCTTCTCGGCCGCGGGCGTCGTGGGCCTCGTCTACGTGCTGTGGGGCTGGTCGATGACCTACGGCACCCAGGACGTCGCGCTGCTGTTCAGCAGCCCGATCGAGCACTTCGGCCTGCGGGACGTGGGGGGAGCGACGTACCTCACCGTCGGCTTCCAGCTCACCTTCGCCGTCATCACGGCCGCGCTCATCAGCGGCGCAGTGGCCGACCGCCTCAAGTTCTCGGCGTGGCTGCTGTTCGTGCCGCTCTGGGTGACGCTGTCCTACTTCCCGCTCGCGCACATGGTGTGGGGCGGGGGCTTCCTCAGCGGTGCGCAGAACGGCCTGGCGGACCTCCTCTTCTCCGGTAACGGCGGTGCGGCCGTCGCCCCGGTGGACTACGCGGGCGGCACGGTCGTGCACATCAACGCGGGTGTGGCCGGCCTCGTGCTCGCGCTGCTCCTCGGCCGGCGCATCGGCTTCGGCAAGGAGCCGATGAAGCCGCACAACCTGACGCTGACCATGCTCGGTGCCGGTCTCCTCTGGTTCGGCTGGTTCGGCTTCAACGTGGGCTCGTGGGTCCCGGGCGACCTCACGGGCGAGGCGATGGGCCAGTACTGGCTCGACGAGACCAGCCTCGTCTGGCTCAACACGACCGTCGCCACCTGCGCCGCGATCGTGGGCTGGCTCGTCGTGGAGAAGCTGCGCGACGGTCACGCGACGTCGCTCGGTGCGGCGTCCGGCGTCGTCGCCGGCCTCGTCGCCATCACTCCCGCCTGCGGCGCGCTCTCGCCGCTGGGCGCGATCGCGCTCGGCATCGTGGCCGGCGTGGCGTGCGCACTGGCGGTCGGCCTCAAGTACCGCTGGAACTACGACGACTCGCTCGACGTCGTCGGCGTCCACCTCGTCGGCGGCCTGATCGGCACCGTCGCGATCGGTGTCCTCAGCACCTCGGGCGGCATCGCCTACGGGCACAGCGCGAAGCTCCTCGTCGTGCAGGTCGCGGTCGCGGTGTTCGCCGTCCTCTGGTCCGGCGTCGCGACGCTGGTCGTCGGCCTGGTCGTCAAGGCGATCGTCGGCCTGCGGGTCCACGAGGACGACGAGGTCGAGGGCATCGACGGCGTCGAGCACGGTGAGTCGGCCTACGATCTCGTCGGCGCCCGGAGCGGTGGTCTCGGCGGTTCCAAGCACCTGGCAGGGTCCACGCACGTTTCCGAGGGAGTGTGAACATGAAGCTCGTCACCGCAGTCATCAAGCCCCACAAGTGGGAGGACGTGCGCGAGGCGCTTGAGACCTTCGGGGTCACCGGCATGACCGTCAGCGAGGTCAGCGGCTACGGCCGGCAGAAGGGCCACACCGAGGTCTACCGCGGCGCGGAGTACGACATCGCGCTCGTCCCCAAGATCCGCATCGAGATCGTGGTCGAGGACGGCGACGCCGACGACATCGTCGGCATCATCGTGAAGACCGCGCAGACCGGTCGCATCGGCGACGGCAAGGTCTGGGTCTCCGGCATCGACACGGTCGTGCGGGTGCGCACCGGCGACCGCGACGCCTCGGCGATCTGACCGACCGCTGAGCGACGACGCCGACGACGACGTCACCACGACGCCCGGCCGCCTCGGTGCGGCCGGGCGTCGTGCGTGTCCGGGAGGGAGCAGCACGTGAGCGGAGCGGAGCGGAGCGAGCGCACGGCGGCAGCCGACGCGGCGTGCACGGCGGCGTACGACGCGGGAGGCGGCCCCGACACGGGCGTCGCCCTCGTCGCGGTCGGGGGCTACGGGCGGCGCGAGCTGGCGCCGTACTCCGACCTCGACCTCCTGCTGGTGCACGACCGCGGCGTCGACGTGGACGAGCTGGCGGGGGGACTCTGGTACCCGCTGTGGGACGGCGGGTTCAAGGTCGACCACGCGGTGCGGGACGTCGACGAGACGCTCACCGCGGCCGCCGACGACCTCAAGGTCGCGCTCGGGCTGCTCGACGCGCGGCACCTCGCGGGCGACCCCAACGTGACGCTGCGCCTCCGCGCGCAGCTGTTCGCCGCGTGGCGACGCGACGCCCGGCACCGGCTGCCGGGGCTGCGCGCCCTGACCCGGGCGCGCCACGACCTCGTGGGGGAGCTCGCCCACGTCTCGGTGCCCGACCTCAAGGAGGCGGAGGGCGGCCTGCGCGACGCCACCGTGCTCAAGGCGCTGGTGGCGACCTGGCTCGTCGACATCCCCCACACCGACCTCGACCTGAGCCGTCGGGCCCTGCTCGACGTGCGGGACCACCTGCACGCCGCGGCCGGCCGGGCCACCGACCGGGTGGCCCCCGAGATGTGGGACGAGCTCGCTGCCCGGCTCGGCCTCGCGGACGCCGTGGCGGCCCAGGGACACGTGCGGGGGATCGGTCGTCGGATCGACCACATCTCGCGCACGACCTGGCGCCGCGTCGACGCCGTGCTCGCCCAGGAGCGGGTGCCCACCCGCCCCCGCCGCCCCCAGCTGGAGCGGGTCGCCCCCGGCGTGGCGCTGGCCGCGGGGGAGATCGTGCTCGAGAAGGGGGCCCGTCCGTCGGCGGACCCGCTGCTCGTGCTGCGCGCGGCCGCGGAGGCCGCGGAGCGCGACGTGCTGCTGGCCCCGGCAACGGCCGCCCGCCTCGGGGCCGAGTCGGCGCCACTGCCCGTGCCGTGGCCGTCGGAGGCGCGGCAGCTCTTCGTCCGCCTGCTGGCGTCGGGCCGCGGGCTCCTCGACGTGTGGAGCACGCTGGAGGAGACCGGCGTCGCGGAGCGCCTGCTGCCGGAGTGGTCGCGGGTGCACGGTCTGCCGCACGCGTCCGTGATCCACCGCTTCACCGTCGACCGGCACGTCATCGAGACCTGCATCGAGGCCGCGGCGCTCATCCGCACCGTCGCCCGGCCCGACGTGCTCATGGTCGCGGCGCTGCTCCACGACATCGGCAAGGGCGGCCTCGTCGACCACAGCGTCGCGGGCGAGCCGATCGCCCGCGAGGTGGCGACCCGCATGGGCTTCGCCCCCGACGAGGTCGACCTCGTGGGCGACCTGGTGCGGTGGCACCTGCTGCTGTCGGAGACGGCGACGACGCGCGACCCCGACGACCCGGCGACCGTCGACCTCGTGGCCCGCCACGTCACGACCCCGGAGGCGCTCTCCCTGCTCGTGGCCCTGACCGAGGCGGACAGCCGCGCGGCCTCCGCCAAGGCGTGGTCCAGCTGGCGGGCCGGCCTCGTGCGGCAGCTGGCGCGCCGTACCCTCGCGTCCCTGCTCGCCCGCGCCACCGGCGCGGCGGCCCCGGTCGCCGGGGAGGTGGAGCTGGAGGTGCCCGAGGAGGTACGGCGCGACCCCCGCGCCGTCACGGTGACGGTGGCCGACACGGCGGACGGCTCGCGCATCACGACGCTCGCCGTGGACCGCAACGGCGTGCTCGCGGACGTGGCCGCCGCGCTCGCCGTGCAACGGGTCGCCGTGCGGGCCGCGCGGGCGTGGTCGCAGGGGCGCTACGCCGTGTCGGTGTGGGAGACGGGGGAGCGCGACGTGGACGCCGCGGTGCTGCGGGAGCGGGTGGCCGCGATCGTCGACGCCCGCCTCGACCCCCGCGACCGCATCGCCCGGATGGTGCGCTCGACGCGGGAGCCGTCGGTGGTCGTGCGCCCGGAGGCGTCGCGGCGCGCGACGGTGCTCGAGGTGCGCACCGACGACCGGCCGGGCGTCGTCGCCCTGGTGTGCCGGGCGCTCGCCGAGCTCGACATCTCGGTGCGCTCGGCGCACATCTCCACGCTCGGTCCGCAGGCCGTCGACGTGTTCTACGTGCAGGAGGCGTCGGCCGGGGCGCTGTCGGAGCAGCGGGCGGCCGAGGCGGCCCACGCGCTCCGGGCCCTGCTCTCGGCCACCGTGGACCGGTGAGGGGCACCCGCCGGTTACCCTGGGACGTCGCGGCGCCGGGCCGCGCACCGTCCGCACGAGCCTGAGGAACGATTCGTTGTTCGCCACACTCTCCGACCGCCTGTCGGACACCTTCAAGAACCTGCGCGGCAAGGGCAGGCTCTCCGAGGCCGACATCGACGCCACCGCGCGCGAGATCCGCATCGCGCTGCTCGAGGCGGACGTCGCCCTGCCGGTCGTCAAGCAGTTCGTCGGTGCCGTCAAGGAGCGGGCGCGCGGCGAGGAGGTCTCGAAGGCGCTCAACCCGGCGCAGCAGATCGTCAAGATCGTCAACGAGGAGCTCGTCGCCATCCTCGGCGGCGAGACCCGACGGCTGCGGTACGCCAAGAACGGGCCGACGGTCATCATGCTCGCCGGCCTCCAGGGCGCGGGCAAGACGACGCTCGCGGCCAAGCTGGCGCTGTGGCTGAAGGACCAGGGCAAGACCCCGATCCTCGTCGCCTGCGACCTCCAGCGCCCCAACGCGGTCAACCAGCTCCAGGTCAACGGCGAGCGCGTCGGCGTGCCGGTCTACGCCCCGGAGCCGGGCAACGGCGTCGGCGACCCGGTGTCGGTCGCGCGGGCGTCGATCGAGGAGGCCAAGCGCCGCCTGCACGACGTCGTCATCGTCGACACCGCCGGCCGTCTCGGCGTCGACGCCGAGCTCATGCAGCAGGCCGCCGACATCCGCGACGCGGTGCGGCCCGACGAGGTCCTCTTCGTCGTCGACGCCATGATCGGCCAGGACGCGGTCTCGACCGCCCAGGCGTTCCTCGACGGGGTCGGCTACGACGGCGTCGTCCTCACGAAGCTCGACGGCGACGCCCGCGGTGGTGCCGCCCTGTCGATCGCCTCGATCACGGGCAAGCCGGTCATGTTCGCCTCCAACGGCGAGAAGCTGACCGACTTCGACCTCTTCCACCCCGACCGCATGGCCTCCCGCATCCTCGACATGGGCGACATGATGAGCCTGATCGAGCAGGCGGAGCGCACCTTCGACGCCGAGCAGGCGATGAAGGCGGCGGACAAGCTCGCGGGCCGCGGCGACGGGGAGTTCACCCTCGACGACTTCCTCGAGCAGATGCAGCAGGTGCGCAAGCTCGGCTCGCTGTCGAAGATCATGGGGATGCTGCCCGGGATGGGGCAGTTCCGCGAGCAGCTCGAGAACTTCGACGAGCGCGAGATCGACCGGATCCAGGCGATCATCCAGTCGATGACGCCGGCGGAGCGGGCCAACCCGAAGATCATCGACGGTTCGCGCCGGGCGCGCATCGCGAAGGGCTCCGGCCGCCAGGTCTCCGACGTCAACCAGCTCGTCGACCGCTTCTTCGAGGCGCGCAAGATGATGCAGCAGATGGCCCGGGGCGGCGGCATGCCGGGGATGCCGGGCATGCCCGGGATGCCGGGCGCCGGTGGCAAGAAGGCGAAGGCGAAGCAGCAGCCCAAGAAGGGCAAGGGCCGGCGCGTGTCCGGCAACCCGGCCAAGGCGGCCCAGCAGGAGCGGGCGTCGAAGGACAAGGCGGCCGCCGCGAGCGGCAACCCGTTCGGCGGCAACGACGAGCCGGTCGACTACGAGAAGGCCGCCGCGGCGCTCGACCTCCCCTCGGACTTCTCCAAGTTCCTGAAGTGAGGGTGCTCGTCGTCGACGGCGCCAACGTGGTGGGCGCCCGTCCCGACGGGTGGTGGAAGGACCGGGCCGGCGCGGCCCGCCGCCTCCACGAGGGGCTGCTCGTCGCCGACCTCGACGTCGACCGCGTCGTCCTCGTGCTCGAGGGCGGTGCCAAGGGCGGCGTCCGCGCGGGTCGGGACGGCGACGTCCTCGTCGTCCACGCCCCGCGGGACGGCGACTCCGAGATCGTCGCGCGCACCGAGGCGGCCGTGGCCGACGGTGCGCGCACGACGGTGGTCACGGGGGACCGCGCGCTGCAGGCCCGGGTGACCCACGTCGGTGCGCTCGCGGTGGGCCCGACCTGGCTGCTCGACCGCCTGTAACGTCCGCCGCATGACGGCGCTGCGCTTCTCCGGTCCGGTCCTGCCCGACGGTGAGGTCGCGGACCTCTACGTGGTCGACGGGCACGTGACCTACGAGCCCCAGGCCGGCGCTGAGACGGCCGCCGAGGGGTGGATCGTGCCCGGCCTCGTCGACGCCCACTGCCACATCGGTCTCGACGACCACGGCCCCGTCTCGGACGCCGAGGCCGAGGAGCAGGCGATCGCGGACCGCGACGCCGGAGCGCTGCTCATCCGCGACTGCGGCTCGGCCCTCGACACGGCCTGGATGCACGAGCGCGAGGACCTCCCGCGGCTCATCCGGGCCGGCCGGCACGTCGCGCGCACCAAGCGCTACATCCGGGGCTACGCCCACGAGGTCGAGCCGGAGGACCTCGCGGCCCGCGTCGCCGAGGAGGCCCGGGCCGGCGACGGCTGGGTCAAGCTGGTGGGGGACTGGATCGACCGCGAGACCGGCGACCTCGCGCCGTCGTTCGACGCGGCGTCCTTCGCCGCCGCGATCGCCGCCGCGCACGAGCAGGGCGCCAAGGTCACGGCGCACTGCTTCGGCCACGACGTCCTCGCCGGGCTGCTCGACGCGGGCATCGACTGCATCGAGCACGGCACGGGGCTGACGCCGGAGCTCGTGGAGCGGATGGTCGCGGCGGGCACCGCCCTGGTGCCGACGGTGATGCAGCTCGACAAGTTCCCCGAGCACGCGCGCGGCGGGGCGGCCCGGTTCCCGGCCTACGCCGCCACGATGACCGACCTGCACGTGCGTCGCCGCGACACGCTCATGGGCGCCTTCGAGGCGGGGGTGCCGCTCTACGCCGGGTCCGACGGCGGCGGCGTCGCCCGCCACGGCAACCTCGTGGGCGAGGTCGTCGCGCTCGCTGCGCTCGGCCTCCCCGCGTACGACGCGCTCGGCGCCGCGTCGTGGCGGGCGCGCGGCTGGCTCGGCTGGAACGCGACGCTGGGGGAGGGCGCGCCGGCCGACTTCGTGGTCACGCGCGCCGATCCGCTGGCCGATCTCTCGACCCTCTTCGCGCCCCGCGCCGTCGTGCTCCGCGGCCGTGTGGTGGCGGGCGTCCGCTGACGCGAGCGCTCCACCGCAGATCGGTCCGACAGGTCCGCACCGGGGCGAAGATCTTCCGGCGTGCCTGGCGTGGAGGCGGGACCTTGCGGTTGAACGGGGAGGACACCGCAAGTCTCGCTTGAGTAACGATAGAGGTCTAGACGCGACTGCTCTCTGTTCGTGGGCTCGACCCGCGCGTTAACTTCTCGCCGCGGTGCCACTCGGTCCCACCCGAGGGGTGTGGGGTGCACCGGTGAGACGGAAAGAGCGGGAGGACCTGTGAGACTCAGGGGAATCGGCGTGGCCGCGATCGCGGTCACCTTGGCGTTGACCGCGTGCTCGGCACCGGAGGACGAGAGCGAGGAGCAGGCCCGGGAGGACTCCGACCGAGTCGCTGCCGGCGAGGCGCCCGACGCGATCACGATCGGCTGGAACCAGCCGTACTACTCGTACAACGACGACACGTCGGACGGCAACGCCACCGCCAACTCGATCATCAACTACATGCTCCGTGGCGACCTCTTCTACTACGACGAGAACCAGGAGCTCATCCGCGACGAGTCCCTGGGCACGTTCGAGAAGACGAGCGACGACCCGCTGACGGTCGAGTACACCGTCGCCGATGACGCCACGTGGTCCGACGGCACGCCGATGGACGCGACCGACCTCCTGCTGTCCTTCGTGGGCCAGAGCGGCAACTTCAACACCATCGACGCGGCGGACGACGTCAGCAACCTGGGTGGCGAGGTCTTCTTCAACTCCTCGTCGGCCGGCCTCCCGCTGGTGACCGAGACGCCCGAGCTCAGCAACGACAACAAGACGCTGACGCTGGTCTACTCCGAGCCCTTCGCCGACTGGGAGGTGGCGCTCGACTTCGGCGTCCCCGCCCACGTCACCGCGATGAAGGGCCTCGGCATCGAGGACCCGCAGGAGGCGAAGGACGCCTTCGTCGAGGCGGTCCAGAACAACGACGCCGCCGCGCTCTCGCCGATCGCCGAGTTCTGGAACACCGGCTACGACTTCACGTCGCTGCCCGAGGACGAGCTGCTCTACCTGTCGAGCGGCGCCTACGAGATGACGGACTTCGTCGAGGGCGAGTACGTGACCCTCACGGCGAACCCCGACTACGACGGAGAGCGTCCGGCCGCGATCAACGAGGTCACGGTCACCTACAACGAGGACCCGCTCGCGCAGGTCCAGCAGCTCCAGAACGGCGAGCTCGACCTCTTCGGCCCGCAGGCCACGACCGACGTCGTCGAGGCGCTCGAGGCCGTCGACCAGGCCGAGATCGAGACCGGCGTCGACGCGACCTACGAGCACATCGACCTCGTGCAGAACAACGGTGGTCCGTTCGACCCGGCGGCCTACGGCGGCGACGCCGAGACGGCGCTGCAGGTCCGCCAGGCGTTCCTCACGGCGTACCCGCGCAAGGACATCGTCGACACGCTGATCAAGCCGATCAACCCCGACGCCGAGGTGCGCAACTCGTTCCTCGTCACCCCGGGCGCGCCGTCGTACGACGCGGTCTCCGAGGCCGGCGGCATGCAGGAGGCCTACGGCGACGGTGACGCCGAGGCGGCCGCGCAGATCCTGGCCGACGCCGGGGTCGAGGGCCCGATCGACGTCCGTGTGCTGATCCCGGCCGACAACCAGCGCCGTTCGGACCAGTTCGACATCGTCCAGCCGATCCTGGCGGAGGCGGGCTTCAACCTGATCGCCGACCGTCGCGGCACGTGGGGCGAGGACCTGGGTGACGGCACGTACGACGCCGTCTCCTTCGGCTGGCAGTCGACCTCCACCGCGGTGACCGAGTCGCAGGCGACCTACGTCACCGGCGGCCTCAACAACCTCATCGGCTACAGCAACCCCGAGGTCGACGCGCTGTTCGACGACCTCGCGGTCACCTCGGACGCCGACGAGCAGGAGGGCATCCAGGAGGAGATCGAGGCGCTCCTGGTGGAGGACGCGATCGGTTCGACCGTCTTCCAGTTCCCGGCGGTCGTGGCCTACAACAAGGAGGTCCTGGGCAACGTGACGGCTGCGCCGCTCAACCCGACGATCTTCTACGGCTACTGGAACTGGACCGGTCCCGAGGAGGAGTGACCCACCAGCTCCACCCGTGAGTCAGGGGCCGTCGGCCGCGCCCGGCCGGCGGCCCCTGCTTGCGATCGTCCGCCCCTCGGGGTCGAAACCACGGCCCCCCTCACTCCGAAGGTCCTGGCACACCGATGGTCATGTTCTTCGTCCGACGACTGCTCACCTCGAGCCTCGTCGTGCTGGTCTCGACGTTCGTGATGTACGTGCTCGTGAGCATCGCGATCGACCCGTTGGCCGATCTCCGCCAGAGCACGTCGCCCAACAAGGAGCAGCTCATCGAGCAGCGGCGCCAGTCGCTGCAGCTCGACGAGTCGGTGTTCCACCGGTACTTCGACTGGTTGAGCGGAGCAGCCGGCTGCGTCGTCGGCAACTGCGACCTGGGCACCAACTGGCAGACCAACCAGCAGGTCACCGACCTCCTCAGCGGGGCCATCCTCACGACGCTGCAGCTGGTCTCGCTCGCCACCGTGCTCGCGATCCTCATCGGTGTCTTCATCGGCATCGTGAGCGCGCTGCGGCAGTACTCGGGCTTCGACTACTCGATCACCTTCGTGTCGTTCCTGCTCTACTCGCTCCCCACCTTCTGGGTGGCGGTGCTCCTCAAGCAGTTCCTGGCCATCGGCTTCAACGACTTCCTGGCCGACCCGTCGATCGCGTGGTGGTTCTACGTGATCTGCGTCGTGCTCGCCGGGCTCACGCTCATGGCCGCCCTCGGCGGCACCACGAAGAACCGGGTGCGCAACTTCGCCATCGCGGGCGGCGCCACCCTCGTCGTGCTCCTCTACGTCGAGCTCACCGACTTCATCGCGGACCCGACCCTCGGCATCGTGGGCGTCGCCGTGCTGTCGATCGGCACGGCCCTCTGCGTCACCATCCTGTCGACGGGCCTCAGCGACCGGCGCTCGCTCTACGCCGCGCTCACCGTCGCCGGTCTGGGCATCGTGCTCTACCAGCCGATGCGCTACTTCTGGTACTACGCGGGGGCCAGCTGGCTCATCGTCATCGGCATGGGCGTGCTCGCCGTGCTGGTCGGCGCCCTGGTCGGCTACCTGTGGGGCGGCCCCGACCGCAGCACGGTCGTGCGTACCGCGGCCCTCACCGCGGTCCCCGTGTCGCTCTACCTCTTCCTCGACCGGCTGTTCTCCACGTGGGACGTCTACGTCAACCACGTGCGCATCAACGGCCGCCCCATCGCGACGTCCGGGCGACGCACGCCGAACTTCGAGGGCAACTTCTGGATGGAGACCCTCGACCTCTTCGGCCACCTGCTGCTGCCGACCCTGACGCTGACGCTCATCTCGTTCGCGGCGTACACGCGGTACGCCCGGGCGAGCACCCTCGAGGTGCTCAACCAGGACTACATCCGCACGGCTCGGGCCAAGGGCCTCACCGAGCGCACCGTGATCATGCGCCACGCCTTCCGCAACGCGCTGATCCCGCTCGCCTCGATCGTGCCCGTCGACATCATCACGCTCATCGGTGGCGCGGTGATCACGGAACGCATCTTCGGCTGGCGCGGCATGGGCTTCTTGTTCGCGGACTCGTTGGAGAAGAACGTGATCGACCCGATCATGGCCTACCTGCTGGTGGTCGCCATCCTGGCCGTGGTCGCGAACTTCGTCGCCGACCTCGTCTACGCGGTGCTCGACCCGCGGATCCGGGTGAACGCATGAGCGCGGGGAGCCCGACCTGCTCGGGTGCCGCGCCCGCCCCCCGCCGACCTCTGCACGGAGGATCCCTCGCATGACCATGACGACCCCGCCTCCGGCCGCCACGCCGGACGAGCCCCACGAGAACGGCATCGAGAACCGCGACGTCGCGGGTCTCTCGCAGGGCCGCATCGTCCTCAAGCGCTTCCTCGGCCACCGCGGCGCGCTCGTCGGCATGGTGGTGCTCGCGCTCGTCGCGATCCTGGCCTTCAGCTCGATCGGCGTCGGCGGCATCCCCGGTTGGTGGAAGTACGCGCCGACCGACCGGCCGGCCGACTTCGACGCCGTCACCGACCGCGGCGCCCCGACCCTGGGGCTGCCCACCTGGCTCGGCGGCAGCGGCCTCGCCTGGGGCGACGCGCCCTTCGGCCGTGACAACCTGGGGCGCGACATCTTCGCGCGCACCATGCTCGGCGCCCAGACCTCGCTCATCGTCATGGCGATCATGGGCATCGTCGCGGCCGTCATGGGCATCGCCGTCGGCGCGCTCGCCGGTTACTACCGCGGGGCCACCGACCAGGCCCTCATGCGCTTCACGGACCTCGTCATCACCTTCCCGCTCATCGTCATCGGCGCGGTGCTGGGCAAGATGGCCGGCGACTCCGGTGTCTACGTGCTGGCCCTCGTGCTCGGCCTCGTGGTGTGGACGACACTGGCGCGCCTGGTGCGCGCGGAGTTCCTGTCGCTGCGTGAACGGGAGTTCGTGGACGCCGCACGCGTGGCCGGGGCCAGCGACACCCGCATCATCCTCAAGCACATGCTGCCCAACGCGATGGGCCCGATCATCGTCAACACGACGCTGCTCATGTCGGCTGCGGTGCTCCTCGAGGCGTCCCTCAGCTACCTGGGCTTCGGCGTCAAGGCGCCCGACATCTCGCTCGGCAAGATGGTGTCGGACTACCAGTCCTACTTCCAGACGCGGCCGTGGCTGTTCTGGTGGCCGGGTGCGTTCATCATCGTCATCGCCCTCTGCGTCAACTTCATCGGCGACGGCCTCCGCGACGCCTTCGACCCGCGCCAGCGCAAGATCCCGTCGCTCCGGGCGATGAACCGGGCGCGCCTCGCGCAGCAGGAGAGCCTCGTGGCGGCCACCCCGGCGCTGCCGACCGGCGCCGACGTCTCCGGTGTCGACGTCGAGAAGAGGTCGCGCGAGACGGACCGTCGCGACGACGAGCCGGGCGGCTCGGCGTGACCTCGCGCCGCCAGCGGACCTCAGACCAGGAAGGGCGTCACGACCGCCGCCAGCGCCAGCAGCGCGAGCGTGGCGGCGGCGGTCGGGTCGGGGCGCACCACGGTGCGCGTGGCGTCCGGACCGGCGGACCGGCCGGTGGTCTCCTCGCGGCGCCAGCGCTCGCGCACGGCGCCGGCGGCCTCCGACTCCTTGCCCTTCGCCCGGTCCATGCCGAGCGGCGGGGGGCAGGCCCAGGCGTCGACGGTCGAGTCGTCGAGGAGCACCAGGCGCACGCCGTACCGGCCGTCGACCTCCACCAGCGCACCCCACGGCACCTCGACGGTGCGGAAGGGGTTGACGACCTGCAGGCCGTCGTCGGTGAGGTGGAGGGCGGGACGCCAGTACACGACCCAGCCGATCGCGCCGAGGAGCAGCACGGCACCGCCCCAGCGCAGGAGCAGCTCGACGTCGCCGCCGACCGCCAGTCCGACGAGCACGACGCCGGCGCCGCCCATGAGGGCGACCGCCAGACGGCGGGCGCCCGTGGATCGGTAGGTCTGGACGTACGGGGTGGCCATGGGGCCAGCCTCCCAGAGCGGCACGCAGACCAGCAGAGCAGCACCCCGGGCCCGGCCCGGGCACGCATCCAGGAAGGTGAGCTGTGACCACCACCCCCGAGGGCACCCCCGAGGGCCCGTCGCTGTCGAAGCCGACGACGGACGGCACCGCGGACAAGCCGGTCGTGCTGGACGTGGAGGACCTCAGCGTCCACTTCTTCGTCGAGGACGAGTGGGTGCCGGCCGCGATCGACGTGTCCTACCAGGTGCGCGCGGGCGAGGTGCTCGCGATCGTCGGTGAGTCGGGGTCCGGCAAGACCCAGTCGTCGATGTCGCTCCTCGGCCTCCTGCCGCCGAACGGACGGGCGACCGGCAGCGCCAAGCTCAAGGGCACCGAGGTGCTGGGGCTGCGCGGAGCCGCGCAGCGCCGACTGCGCGGCAAGGAGATCGCCGTGATCTTCCAGGAGCCGATGACGGCGCTCAACCCCGTCTACCCGATCGGCGCCCAGGTGGTGGAGGCGTTGCGCACCCACCTCCCGCTGTCGCCGTCCGCGGCGAAGGCCCGGGCGCTCGAGCTCCTGCGGCTCGTCGAGATCCCGGAGCCGGAGCGTCGGTTCAACTCGTTCCCCCACCAGCTCTCCGGCGGCCAGCGGCAGCGCGCGATGATCGCCCAGGCGCTGGCCTGCGACCCGACGCTGCTCATCGCCGACGAGCCGACCACCGCGCTCGACGTCACCGTGCAGGCCGAGATCCTCAAGCTCATCGCCGACCTCAAGGACCGCATCGACTCGGGCATCGTGCTCATCACCCACGACATGGGCGTGGTGGCGGACATGGCCGACCGGATGGTCGTCATGAAGGACGGACGCATCGTCGAGACCGGCACCACGGCCGACGTCTTCGCCCGACCGCAGCACCCCTACACCCAGCAGCTGCTGGCCGCGGTGCCGCACTTCGGCCAGGCCACCCGCACCGAGGCCCGTGACGGTGCCGCGCCGCGGCCGGAGTCGGCGTCCACCGAGAAGCGGGAGCCGGTGCTCGTCATCGAGGACCTGGTGCTCGAGTACCCCAAGCGCGGCTCGCAGCCCGTCTTCCGCGCCGTCGACGAGGTGAGCCTCGAGATCGGCGAGGGCGAGGTCGTCGGGCTGGTGGGGGAGTCCGGCTCGGGCAAGACCACCATCGGACGCGCCGTCGTGGGCCTGCTGCCCGTCGCCGGCGGTCGGCTCATGGTGGACGGCGTGGACATGGCGGACGCGAACCGTCGCACCCTGCGCGACCTGCGCCGCCGCGTCGGCATCGTCTTCCAGGACCCGGGCTCCTCCCTCAACCCCCGCATCCCGGTGGGCGAGTCGATCGGCGAGCCCCTCCACCTGCACACCGGGGTGAAGGGCAAGGAGCTGAGCCAGCGGGTCGAGACGCTCCTCGACCAGGTGCACCTGCCCCGGGCGATGCGCAACCGCTACCCCCACGAGCTGTCCGGCGGTCAGCGGCAGCGCGTCGGCATCGCCCGGGCGCTCGCGCTCGAGCCGCGGCTGCTGGTGGCCGACGAGCCGACCTCGGCCCTCGACGTCTCGGTGCAGGCGCGGGTGCTGGACCTCTTCTCCGAGCTGCAGGCGCAGCACGGTTTCGGTTGCCTCTTCATCAGCCACGACCTCGCCGTCGTGGAGATGCTGGCCTCCCGGATCGCGGTGATGCACCACGGCAAGCTGGTCGAGATCGGCCCCAGCGCCCAGGTCATCAACCACCCGAAGGACCCGTACACCCAGCGCCTCGTCGCCGCGGTGCCCGTGCCCGACCCGGTGGAGCAGCGGGCGCGTCGCGCCCGACGTGACGCCCTGCTGGACGACGCCGGCGTCAGCTGACGTCCGGCGCCGCCGGGGCGCGTACGACGAGGTCGGACCCGATTCGCCGCGACGTGCGTGCTCTGGCACAATGATCGGTCGAGTCGTGCGACCCGCGGACCCTCTCATCCGTTGGTCGCTCGCCCTTCGAGGTCCGGAGCCGGTGCCCCACGCCGTCGCGACGTCCCTCATCAACCCGCAACGTTCGAGGAGACACCACCCACCGTGGCCGTCAAGATCCGTTTGAAGCGCCTGGGCAAGATCCGGGTGCCGCAGTACCGCATCGTCGTCGTCGACTCGCGCAAGAAGCGTGACGGCAAGGTGATCGAGGAGATCGGCAAGTACCACCCCAAGGAGGAGCCCTCGTTCATCGAGGTCGAGTCCGAGCGGGCCCAGCACTGGCTCGGCGTCGGCGCGCAGCCGACCGAGGCGGTCGAGGCCATCCTCAAGATCACCGGCGACTGGCAGACGTTCAAGGGCCTCCCGGGCACGGAGGGCACGCTGAAGACGGCGGCCCCCAAGCCCGACAAGCTCGAGATCTTCAACGCCGCGCTCAAGGAGGCTCAGAACGAGCCCAAGGGTGCCGCCGTGACGAAGAAGTCCAAGAAGGCCGACGACGCCAAGGTCGACGAGGCCCCGGCTGACGAGGCCAAGGCCGAGGAGCCGAAGGCCGACGAGGCGCCCGCCGAGAGCACCGAGGCCTGAGCACCGTGCTGGCCGACGCGCTCGAGCACCTGGTCCGCGGGGTGGTGGCCCACCCCGACGACGTGACCGTGCGGGACAAGGAGCTGCGTCGCGGCTCCGTGCTGGAGGTCCGGGTGCACCCCGACGACCTCGGCAAGGTCATCGGTCGCAACGGCCGCACCGCCACGGCGTTCCGCACCGTCATCGGTGCGCTCGCCGGTCGGGGCGGCGCTCGGGTCGACTTCGTCGACGTCGACCGCCGTCGCTGACGCCACCGCTCGCCGGACGGGCGTCACCCCCTCGGGGGTGGCGCCCGTCCGTCATTTCCACCGCTCCAGGACACGTAGGATCCGGCCCGTGAGCAGCAGCATCGAGGTCCTCGTGGGTCGCATCGGGAAGCCGCACGGCATCCGGGGGGACGTCACAGTCGACGTGCGCACGGACGAGCCCGAGCGCCGGTTCGCCCCGGGGAGCCGGCTGCGGGTCACCGCTCCGCGCGACGTCACGACCGCGCGCACCAGCATCGGGGTCGAGTCGGCCCGCTGGCACCAGGGGGTGCTCCTCGTGCGGTTCGAGGACGTGTCCTCGCGCGACGAGGCGGAGGCGCTGCGGGGGCTGATGCTCCACGCCACGATCGAGGCGGGGGAGACCCCGGACGACCCCGAGGAGTTCTACGACCACCAGCTGGTCGGGCTGGCGGTCCACGACCTCGAGGGCCGGGTGATCGGCGAGGTCACCCAGGTGCTGCACGGCGCGGCGCAGGACCTGCTCGGGGTGCGCACCCCCGACGGCCGCGACACGCTCGTCCCCTTCGTCGCTGCGCTCGTGCCGACCGTGGACCTGGCCGCGGGCCGCGTGGTGGTCGCCGACCGGCCGGGGCTGGTCGCGCCGTACCCCGAGGAGAGCGACGGCGGCGAGCCCGAGGCCGGGGCCTGAGGCGTGCGCGTCGACGTCGTCACGATCTTCCCCGAGTACCTCCGGGCGCTCGACCTCTCCCTCCCCGGGAAGGCGCAGCGCTCCGGGCTGCTCGACCTGCGGGTGCACGACCTGCGGGACCACGCCCACGACCGGCACCGCACCGTGGACGACACGCCGTACGGCGGGGGAGCCGGCATGGTCATGAAGCCGGAGCCCTGGGGTGAGGCGCTGGACGCCCTCGACATCGGGGGCGCGACGCTCGTCGTACCGACGCCGTCGGGCGAGGTCTTCCGCCAGGCGACGGCGCGCGAGCTGAGCACCCGGGAGCGGCTGGTGTTCGCGTGCGGACGCTACGAGGGGATCGACGCCCGCGTGGTGGAGCACGCCGCGGAGGCGGGCGCCGAGGTGCGCGAGGTGTCGATCGGCGACTACGTGCTCAACGGCGGCGAGGTGGCCGTGCTGGCGATCGTCGAGGCGGTGGTGCGGCTGCTGCCCGGGTTCATGGGCAACCCGGAGTCGCTCGTGGAGGAGTCGCACGAGGACGGCCTGCTCGAGTACCCCGTCTACACGAAGCCGGCCTCGTGGCGCGGGCACGACGTGCCGCCGGTGCTGCTCAGCGGCGACCACGGCGCGGTCGCGCGCTGGCGCCGCGAGGAGTCGCGGCGCCGCACGGCCGAGCGCCGGCCGGACCTGCTCGGCGGTCGCGACGGAGCCTGAGGGCTCCCTGAGTGTCACGTGAGCCACATCTGAGGGCGCGATGACGTCTGCGTGACCTGAGCGTCACACAGACATCGAGGGTGTTACGCCGCCGAAACAACGCGGCGTGCCTGTCGCAACACGGCGTCGGAAACATTCGGCAGCGTCGTGCCGCGCCGCAAGGGTGCTCGTGCGGCCCGCCCTCTCTCCGAGATGAACGAGGTAGTGATGACCACCGAACTCGCGTGGACCCTGGTCTGTACGGCCCTGGTCCTCTTCATGACGCCGGGCCTGGCGTTCTTCTACGGCGGCTTGGTGAAGGCCAAGAGCGTCGTGTCGATGATGATGCTCAGCTTCGGCGCCATGGGCATCGTCTGGATCCTGTGGGTGCTGATCGGGGCCGGCGGCATCGGCGCGATCTCCGATGGCGGCATCACCAAGTTCTTCGGCAACCCTTTCCAGGACGTCGGCCTCCTCGACGCCACCAAGGCCACCGACGCGACGCTGGCCTCGGCCGCGTTCGGGGGAACCTTCGCGGTCATCACCGTCGCTCTGATCTCCGGCGCGATCGCGGACCGCGCACGCTTCTGGCCCTGGATGATCTTCTCCGGCGTCTTTGCCGCGCTCGTCTACTTCCCGGTGCAGGCCTGGGTGTTCAACCCGGACAACGGCTGGATCTACAACTTCGGCTCCACCGGCACGCTCGACTGGGCCGGCGGCACCGCTGTCCACCAGAACGCGGGCGCCGCTGCGCTCGCCCTGGCGCTCGTGCTCGGACGACGCAAGGCTGGGTTCACCAAGGAGGAGGCGGTCCCGCACAACGTGCCACTGGTGCTCATCGGTGCGGCCATCCTGTGGTTCGGCTGGTTCGGCTTCAACGCCGGCGTCTTCGGTGCCGACGAGGGCCAGACGAGCCTCATCATCCTCAACACGATCGTGGCCCCCGCGGCGGCGATGATCGGTTTCATCATCATCGAGCAGGTCCGTGACGGTAAGTCCACCGCCGTCGGCGCCGCCTCCGGCATCGTGGCGGGCCTCGTCGCGATCACACCTGCCTGTGCTCACATCACCCCGGTCTGGGCGATGGTTCTCGGCCTCGTCGCCGGTGTGGTCTGCGCCTTCGCGATCGACCTCAAGTACAAGCTGGGCTTCGACGACTCCCTCGACGTGGTCGGCCTGCACCTGGTCGCCGGCTTCATCGGCTGTGTCTGGCTCGGCTTCTTCGCCTTCGACCCGGGCACCGGCATCGTCTACGGCGGCAACGCCGACCAGCTGATCGCCCAGGTCGTCTCCTCGGTCGCGGTGCTTGCCTACTCCTTCGTCATGGCCTACGTCATCGGCATGGTCATCGAGAAGACCATCGGCTTCCGCGTCAAGGAGGAGGACGAGGTCGCCGGTGTCGACCTGCAGCACGGCGAGGCCTACGCCTTCGACTGAGCCGGACTGCACCACCCGCACGCGGCCCGCCCCGATTGGATCGGGGCGGGCCGTCTGTGCGAACATCACCAGTCGCGCCATGCACGCCTCTGCCACAGGGGAACTGCCGTGCCGGCGCTACTCCATCGGATCCGCACCATCGAACCGCGGCTGACCTGTGGCACTCGCGAGGAGCAGACATGAGCAACAACGTCATCACCGAGCTCGCCGCGGCGAGCAAGCGCAGCGACATCCCGGCCTTCCGCGCCGGCGACACCGTCAAGGTGCACGTGAAGGTCGTCGAGGGCAACCGCTCCCGCGTCCAGATCTTCCAGGGCGTCGTCATCCGCGTGCAGGGCTCGGGCATCGGCCGCACCTTCACCGTCCGCAAGGTCTCCTTCGGTGTCGGCGTCGAGCGCACCTTCCCGCTGCACTCGCCCATCTTCGAGACGATCGAGGTCGTCACCCGCGGTGACGTGCGTCGCGCGAAGCTGTACTACCTGCGCAACCTCCGCGGCAAGGCCGCCAAGATCAAGGAGCGTCGCGACAGCTGACCCGGCTCGCCGCGAGGCGCCCGACCAGGGTGCCGCGCAGGTGGCTAGTCTCGTCCCCGTGACGTCCGACGACCGCGTGTCCCCCCACCCTCACGACGAGGACGGGGACCCGCGGTCGTCGTCGTTCTCCGGCACGGAGGGGGAGCGCCCGACGCCCTCGACGGCGGCGGACGAGCCGGCGGAGACCGCGTCCGCCGGTCGCGCGAAGCGGTCGCGCCGCAAGCGCAAGCAGCTGCCGCTCTGGCAGGAGACGGTCCTGCTCCTCGCGGTCGCCCTGGCGCTGGCCTTCGTCATCAAGGCCTTCTTCCTCCAGGCGTTCTACATCCCGTCGGAGTCGATGGTGCCGGGCCTCCAGGTCAACGACCGGATCCTGGTGGAGAAGCCCTCCTACTGGGGCGACAACGGGCCTGAGCGCGGCGACGTCGTGGTGTTCGAGGATCCGGGCGGCTGGCTGGGGCCGACCGCGGCGGAGGGCCCGAGCAACCCGATCGCGCAGGTGATGTCGAAGGTCGGTCTCTACCCGACGGGCGGCCACCTGGTGAAGCGCGTCATCGGCCTCGAGGGCGACGTCATCTCCTGCTGCGACGAGCAGGGCCGGATCCTGGTCAACGGCCAGCCGCTCGACGAGCCCTACCTGGCCGACGGCCTGCAGTGCAACGGTCCCGAGGTGAACGGCTGCACCGCCGACTGGGAGACGGTCGAGGTGCCCGAGGGCCAGATGTTCGTCATGGGCGACAACCGCGCCCAGTCGGAGGACTCCGCGGCCCGCATCTGCGATCCCGCCGTGAACACGGCGTGCACGACCGGGCGCGAGTTCGTCGACACCGACCTCGTCGTCGGCAAGGTCTTCGCGGTCGTGTGGCCGCGGTCGAGCTGGGACTGGCTGGAGCGCCCGGCGACGTTCGCCGACGTCCCCGACCCCCGGTGACGCCCGCGTGACCACGCGTCCCCGCGGCGTCACGATCCGCCGGGACGCCGGGCTCTACGGCTACGAGCGCGCCCTCCGACGCCACGGCCTCGGCCCGGTGGCGGGTGTCGACGAGGCCGGGCGCGGTGCGTGCGCCGGGCCGCTCGTCGCGGCCGCCGCCATCCTCCCCGAGGGCCGGGCCGGCGTCGTACCGGGCCTGGCGGACTCCAAGCTCCTCACCGCCCGGGCCCGCGAGCGCGCGTACGACGAGGTCGTGCGTCGCGCGCTCGCATGGAGCGTCGTCGTGATCGAGCCCGGGGACTGCGACCGGTTGGGGATGCACGTCGCCAACGTCGAGGCGCTGCGACGGGCGGTGGCGCGCCTGGGCCTCGCCCCGTCGTACGTGCTGAGCGACGGGTTCCCCGTCGACGGGCTGCGTGCCCCGAGCCTCGCGGTGTGGAAGGGCGACCGGGTGGCGGGCTGCGTCGCCGCGGCGTCCGTGATCGCCAAGGTCACGCGCGACCGGATCATGACGGGCTACCACGACGAGCACCCCGACTACCGGTTCGACGTCCACAAGGGCTACATCACGCCGCTGCACGAGGAGCTGTTGACGGCTCACGGGCCCTCGGCCATCCACCGGTGGTGCTTCGTCAACGTGCGGCGCGCGGCCGCCGCCCGCTCGCTAGAGTCGCCCCCGGCGCCACCCGCGTGATCCCGCCCGTCCCCCTGGAGAAGGAGCCTCGATGAGCACCGAAGACCTCGAGAAGTACGAGGCCGAGATGGAGCTCAAGCTCTACCGCGAGTACCGCGACGTGGTGAAGATCTTCAAGTTCGTGGTGGAGACCGACCGCCGGTTCTACCTCTGCAACAAGGTGGACGTGCGCTCGAAGTCGGAGCACGGCGAGGTGTTCTTCGACGTCACGATGTCGGACGCCTGGGTGTGGGACATGTACCGGCCGGCGCGCTTCGCCCGCAACGTGCGCGTGCTGACGTTCAAGGACGTCAACGTGGAGGAGCTCGCGCCCGACGACTTCGAGCCGCCGAAGAGCTGAGCAGGCCGTTCCTCAAGGCCGCGGGCAAAATCTTGCGCTTTCCTAGAGGTTTGTTGTGCGACTCCGGGGACACGGGGCGCCGCCGGTCCTAGCCTGACCTGCGGGAGGGGACAACTGCGTCCCCGGGATCAGGTCGAGGTACGGCGATGGTGGTAGCGGCTCTGGTGGCCCGGCTCCGGGCGCGGCACGCGACGCGGGACGAGCGAGGCGCGGCCGCCGTCGAGTTCGCGCTCGTGCTGCCGATCCTGCTCCTGCTGCTCTTCGGCATCATCGCGTACGGCTACATGCTGAGCTTCCGTGGCTCGATGAGCCAGGCCGCAGCCGAGGGTGCGCGCGCCGCGGCGGTGTCCGTCGACGCGAGCAAGCGCGAGAGCAACGCCCGTGCGGCGGTCGAGGAGGCCCTGCGGGCCTACGGCGTCTCGTGCTCCGACGCGGGCATGACCTGCACGTTCGACCCGGCACCCACGGGGTGCGCCACCGGCACGAGCTGCTTCCAGGTCAGCCTCTCCTACGACTACGACGGCCACCCGCTCATCCCGCTGCCGCTCGTCGGCGCGGTCATGCCCGACACCCTCAGCTACTCCGCCTCGGCGAGGACGAGCTGATGCTGCGGCGCCTGCTGGTCGGCCCGTCGGGGCGTACGTCGCGGGACGAACGCGGTGCGGTCGCCCTGTTCGTCGCGGCGAGCCTGGCGGTGCTCCTCATCATCACCGCCTTCGCCGTCGACCTCGGGATGCAGCGCGTCGCCCGGCGTGACGCGCAGGCCATCGCCGACCTGGTGTCCCTCGACATGGCCCGGGAGCTCGACGGGCGGGCCAAGAGCGCGTACTCGACCGCTGCGCTCGACCGCGCCTTCGAGGCGAGCATCGACCGCAACGACGACGGGCTCGGCGCGGAGCCGGACGACTACTCCTACGAGCTGGGCCGGCTGGGTGCCACGGGCTCGTTCGAGTCGATCGGCGGGAGCGTGACGGCGACGGCGGTGAAGGTGACGGCGGTCGGCTCGGTGGGCTACCTGTTCACCGGCGGTCGGGGCGGCGTGACGCGCAGCGCGGTCTCGACGTCCGACCAGTCGGCGTGCATCCGCGTCGGTTCGTTCCTCGCCTCGTTGGACACGGCGCAGAGCGCCCTGTTGAACCCCCTCCTCAGCGCGCTGTTCGGCAGCGCCGTCAACCTCAGCGCGGTCTCCTACCAGGGGCTGGCCGGGGCCAACGTGTCGTTGCTCGACCTCGTGGACGTCCCGGGTCTCGGGGTCGGCACCGTCGACGAGCTGCTCGAGCTGCCCGCGGTGCGGGTCGCCGACCTGTTCGTCGCCTCCGCCACGGTGCTGGACCGTCAGGGCAAGGGGGTCCAGGCAACTGTCCTGCGGGCCCTCGCCGCGGCGGTGCCGACGCCGACGATCTCGGTGGCGGAGCTGCTCGGCGTGCGGGGCACGCCGCAGGCCGCGCTGGCTGCCAGCCTCAATGTGCTCGACCTGATCACGGGCGCGGCGTACCTGGTCAACGACGGGCGCACTGTGAACGTGCCCAACCTCGGCATCGGGCTGCCGGGTGCGGTGGTCACGTCGACCAAGCTGACGATCGTCGAGCCGACACAGGGCGCATGCCTCGGTGTCAACGACTCCGCGGAGACCGCCCAGGTGCGGCTCGACCTCACGGCGCGGGTGGGGGCTCGCACGATCAGTGCCCTGGGATCCAGCGTGAGCATGGAGGCGACGGACCTCAGTCTGTCGATCGACCTGGGGAAGGCAGTGGCGACGCTGCTCGGTGTGCAGTGCAACCCGACCGGGCCGGACCTCGTGCGGGTGCGGGTGAAGTCGGCACTCGTCGGAGCCATCAGTCTCACTGCATCCACCCGGTTGCGGGCGTCGATCGGGGTGCCGCTGGGCGACGCGCTCATCACACCGATCCTGAACCTGCTGGGGCTCGGCAGCCTGCTGCGGCCGCCGACGCTCGAGCTCGACGCCCCGGTGTCGATCGCCGGTCACGCGACGGCCGGCGGGTTCGACAAGACCCTCGACCTGCGGCTCCCGGGCAGCTACGAGGTGCCGCAGGGATCGGGCTCGGGTGTGCTGCTCACGGTGCCGTCGGTCTCGGTCACGTCGGCGACCACCCTCGACCTGCGGTACTGGGACCCCGGCTTGCTCGGCATCGGGGCGCAGTACCGCACGCAACGCGTGCTCGACACGGCGCCGTTGTTCAGCTCGGTCGTCAATCCCGTCCTCTCGTCGCTGACCGGATCCGTGCTGGCGCCCCTCGTGACAACGCTCCAGAACGCTCTCGTGCTGCCGTTGGCCGAGCTCCTCGGCGTACAGCTGGGCGGAGCCGATGTCTTCGCGGTCCGGGAACCGACCTGCCGGGCTCCTCGTCTGCGGCAGTGAAGGCCCGGGCGCCGTCCCCAGCGTCGATCTGAGACGCGCCTGTCCACAGGCGCCCGGGTCCTGCTGGCGGCTTACGCCCCAACGGCCCACGGTGGTGCGGTGACCCGTCGCCGCCTTGCCCTCGGTGCCCACGGCGAGGAGCTCGCCGCGCGCCACCTCGTCGCCGGCGGCATGGTGCTGCTCGACCGCAACTGGCACTGCGAGGCCGGCGAGCTCGACCTGGTGCTGCGGGACGGCGACGTCCTCGTCGTGTGCGAGGTGAAGACGCGGACCTCGGTCGCCTACGGGTCGCCGTTCGAGGCGGTGACGCCCGCCAAGCTCGCGCGCCTCCGTCGGCTGGGTGCCCGGTGGGTCACCGAGCGCCGGCTGCGGGTCGAGCACGTGCGCATCGACATGGTCGGCGTGCTGTGCCCGCGCACGGGACCGCCCGAGGTCGAGCACGTCGCCGGCATCGGGTAGCGCGGCCCGCTCCCCGTCCCCAGCCGATGCCCCGCAGGGGGTTCTCCACAGCGGCCGTCAGCCCGGCCCCGCGGCAGCGCACGCGCTCCGAGGATCGACGCATGACTCCTCACCACCGGGCCGCCTGATGGCGGTCGCCACCTCCCGCACCATCGCGCTGCAGGGCGCCACCGGTCACCTCATCGACGTCCAGGTCGACGTCTCGCCCGGCATGGTCGCCACGATCATGGTGGGCCGTCCCGACGCGGCGATCAGCGAGGCCCGCGACCGCTGCCGCATGGCGGTGTCCAACTCGGGCTTCGCCTGGCCGACCACGCGCCGCACGACGATCCTGCTGTCGCCCGCCGACCTGCCGAAACGGGGCACGCACTTCGACCTCGCCATCGCCGTCGCCGTGCTGGCGGCCGCGGTCGATCCCCGCAAGGATGCGCCGATCCCGACCGACGACGCGCTGTTCCTCGGCGAGCTGACCCTCGCCGGCGCCCTGCGCCCGGTGCCCGGGGTGCTGCCCATGGTGCTGGCCGCGGCGAGCCACGGCATCCGACGCGTCTTCGTGCCCGAGCCGCAGGCCGCGGAGGCCGCGCTGGTGCCCGATGTCGCGGTCTTCGGCATGCGCTCGCTGGCCCAGGTCGTCGCCGAGCTCCGCGGCCTCGAGGTGCCCGAGGCGCCGCCGGTCGCGGCGGAGTCGGGGAGCCGGCTGCTGTCGTGGCGGGGTCAGGAGCGTCTCGAGGAGGGCGACCTCGCCGACCTCGTGGGGATCGGTGAGGCCGTGTACGCCGCGGAGGTCGCCGCCGCGGGCGGTCACCACCTGCTGCTGCGGGGCCCGAAGGGCTCGGGCAAGACCACGCTGGCCGAGCGCATCCCCTCGATCCTTCCGGACCTCGACCACGAGGAGGCGCTCGAGCTGACCGCGATCCACTCCCTGGCCGGCGGGCCGGCGGCCACCACGCTGATCCGTCGTCCGCCCTACCTGGCACCGCACCACGGGGCGAGCCAGGCCAGCATCCTCGGTGGCGGCAGCGGACGTGCCCGCCCGGGTGCGGTGAGCCGCGCCCACAGCGGTGTGCTGTTCCTCGACGAGTTCCCCCTGTTCTCCAGCACCGTGGTGCAGGGGCTGCGGGAACCCCTGGAGAGCGGCGAGGTGACGATCGCGCGGGGCGAGGAGACCGCGACCTTCCCGGCACGCGCGCTGGTGGTCCTGGCCGCCAATCCGTGCCCGTGCGGCGAGCGCGACTCGGGCACGGGTGCCTGCACCTGCCCGTCCGTGAAGCTGCGGACCTACCAGGAGAAGCTCGAGGGTCCGGTGGCCGACCGCGTGGACATCCTGCGTGACGTGCGTCCACCGCCACGGGGGAGCGGGTCGTCGCCCGTCCCGGTGACCACCAGCGCCGACGCCCGCGCCCGGGTGACGGCGGCGCGGCAGCGGCAGGCGAAGCGGTACGCGGGCGCCAGCTGGCGCCTCAACGGGCACGCGCCGGGTGCGGCGCTCCGAGCGGCGTGGCCCCTGGAGGAGAAGAGCGCGCAGCTGGTGGAGCAGCACGTCGACGACGGGCTGCTGACGCGGCGGGGCGCCACGCGGGTGCACCGCCTCGCCTGGACGGTCGCGGACCTCGCGGGCTCGTCCGAGCCCGGGCTCCGCGACGTCGAGGTCGCCCTGGCGCTGCGGCTCGGCGACCCCCTGCCCGCCGCGCTGGTGGAGCGTGCCGGATGAGCGTCGACGACGGCGAGCGGTTCGCTCGCGTCGCCCTCAGCCACATCGGCGAGCCGGGCGACGTGCGTCTGCTGGAGATGGTGCGCCGCGTCGGCGCGGAGGCCGTGTACGAGGCCGTGCGCGACGTGCACCGGAACCCGCGGCGGGTCGACCGCGCCCTGTCCGGGGTGGCGGCACGGGTCGACGGGGTCGAGCCCGGGCGACGTCTGGAGCTGGCGATGCGCCAGGGGGCCCGCTTCGTGGTGCCGGGGGACGACGAGTGGCCGACCGCGCTCGACGACCTCGCCGACCTCCCGCCGCTGCACCGGCGCGGCGAGGTCCCGGTCGGCCTGTGGGTGCGGGGACCGCTCCGGCTCGACCAGGTGAGCCGGTCGGTCGCGATCGTCGGCTCGCGGGCCGCGACCACGTACGGCGGGCGCGCCGCCCACGACATCGCCACCGACGTCGGCGCAGCCGGCCTGTGCGTCGTGTCGGGTGCCGCCTTCGGCGTCGACCAGGCCGCGCACCGGGGCGCTCTCGCCACCGGGGGCGCGACGATCGCGGTGCTGGCGAGCGGTGTCGACAAGGCCTACCCGGCCGCGCACGCCGCGCTCCTCGACCTCATCGCCGACCACGGCGCGATCGTGTCCGAGGCCGCTCCCGGCAACGCCCCGACCCGGATCCGCTTCCTGGCCCGCAACCGCCTCATCGCGGCGCTGTGCCAGGGCACGGTCGTCGTCGAGGCCGCCCTGCGCAGCGGTGCGCTCAACACCGCCAGCTGGGCGGAGTCCGTCGGCCGGGTCGTCATGGGCGTCCCGGGGCCGGTCACGAGCGGGCTCTCGCAGGGCGTGCACGAGCTCATCCGGTCGCGTGCGGCGCTGCTGGTGACCGGCGGCGCCGAGGTCCTCGAGGCCGTCGGCGCGTCGGGCGAGCACCTCCTCGCCGTACCCCGCGGGCCGGCCCGGCCCCGCGACCGCCTGACGGGGCGGCAGCAGCAGGTGCTCGACGCGGTCCCGGTGCACCGCGGCGCCACGGTGGCCTCGATCGCCCGCGCGGCCGGCGTGACCGCGGACGACGCACAGCGCGACATCGCCGAGCTCGACGCCGACGGGTTCGTCGAGCAGAGCGGCGCGGGATGGCGCCTGGCGCCGCGGCCGGGGAGTGACACGGGCTGAGCCCGCTGAGGCCGAAGCCGACGCAGGAAGGGGCACGAACGACGAGCCGGAGCGCGATCCGGGCGTCGTTCGTGCCCCTTCGTCGTGTTCCGCCGCACGGTCGTCCCCGCCCCTCCCGGGACGTCATGCGTTCCGCTGGTGGGGGCCGCCGCTTCGCATGACGTCCGCGAGGGGCGGTCCGGTCGGGGTCGCGCTGCGCGTGGGACGTCATGCAACTCGCCGGTGGGGGGCGCCGCTTCGCATGACGTCCCCGCGGGCCGGCGGGGGCTGCGACAGCGCCCGCCGAGACCGACCCTCAGACGGCCCGCAGCCCGGCGTGGGCCGTCCCAACCCGCGCCGTCCCGACCCGCGCCGTCCCGACCCGCGCCGTCCCACTGCGCGCGTCGGCCTCGTGCGGACGCACCACGGGCGGCGGCGAGGGGGGAGCGGGCCGCGCCGCGCGGGAGACGTCCAGCCCGTCCAGCGGCACGAGGCGCACGGGTCCGTCGCCGACGAGGCGGAGGGGGTCGAGGTACTGCTCGCCCTCCAGCCATCCCCAGTGCAGGCACGCGCGGGGCGCGCAGTGGGACCCGGCCGGTTCCAGCGTGCCGATCGGGGCACCGCCCGCCACCGTGTCCGCGACGGAGACGGAGGCGGCGACGGGCTCGTAGGTCGTGCGGGTCGCCCCGTGGCCCACCACGACGACGCCCCGCCCGGCGATCCGCCCGGCGAACGTCACCGTCCCGGGCAGGGCGGCGTGGACGGACTGGCCCGCGGTGCCCAGGAGGTCGACGCCGCGGTGGCCCGCGCCGTACGGGTTCGTCGGCGGGTCGAAGCGCGTCACCACGCTCGGCTCGGGGCGCAGCGGCCACCCGCCGACGGGATCGTCCGCCGCGTGCGCGGCGCCGCCGTGCAGCAGCAGGCCGGCGAGGGCGAGGGCGGGCAGGAGGGCACGACGGCGACGGGACATACAGGAAGCGTGGTGCTCCGGCACCGCGTGCGGGACGGTGCCGGCGCGGCCTGTGGACGAGCGGGTGCCGGGGGCGGGCTGTGGACGATTGGCGTACGACGGCGGCACGGGTCTAGGCTGGCGGCCGCAGCCCGCTGTGCGGGTTGACTACGCGTGCTCGCTGACCGCGACACCCCGCACCGCTCCGGCGGTGCAGGGTGACCGCCCGGGGGCGCGACCTTCAGTCCCGGTGTCCACCGGGTCCGGTCGCGTGCGAGCACCAGGACGACCGGCAACCGCCGGTCGTGACAACTGGGAACGATCAGGAGCTCCGCTCCCGGTCCGCGCCTCACGACGTCCGCGTCGTGCCAAGGGCGGACGCAACGGGTGCGCCTCCGGGAGAAGAGAAGAACACCATGGCAGTCGTGACCATGCGCCAGCTCCTCGAGAGCGGCGTCCACTTCGGACACCAGACCCGTCGCTGGAACCCGAAGATGAAGCGGTTCATCCTCACGGACCGCAACGGCATCTACATCATCGACCTCCAGCAGTCGCTGGCCTACATCGACCGCTCCTACGCGTTCGTCAAGGAGACGGTCGCCAAGGGCGGCACGATCCTCTTCGTCGGCACGAAGAAGCAGGCGCAGGAGGCCATCGCGGAGCAGGCCACGCGCGTCGGCCAGCCCTACGTGAACCAGCGCTGGCTCGGTGGCATGCTCACCAACTTCCAGACGGTGCACCAGCGGATCAACCGCCTCAAGGAGCTCGACGAGCTCGACTTCGAGAACGTCGCCGGCTCGGGCCGCACCAAGAAGGAGCTGCTGCAGCTCAAGCGCGAGCGGGACAAGCTCGACAAGACGCTGGGCGGCATCCGCGAGATGAGCCGCACGCCCTCCGCCGTGTGGATCGTCGACACCAACAAGGAGCACCTGGCGGTCGAGGAGGCGCGCAAGCTGCGCATCCCGATCATCGGCATCCTCGACTCCAACTGCGACCCCGACGAGGTCGACTTCCCGATCCCGGGCAACGACGACGCGATCCGCGCCGTCGGTCTGCTGACGCGCGTCGTCGCCGACGCCGTCGCCGAGGGCCTCATCGAGCGTTCGGGTGGCAAGGCCGGCGCGACCGCCGAGGAGCCCCTGGCCGCCTGGGAGCGCGAGCTCCTGACGGGCGACGCCGAGCAGGCTGCCGTCGCCGCGACCGGTGGCGAGGCGGGCGACACCCCGGCCGCCGAGGCCACGGGTGCCGCGTCCGAGGCCGCCCAGGCCGACGCCGCTGTCGAGGCCGTCAAGACCGAGGCCGCTCCGGCCGAGTCGACCGAGGCTCCCGCCGAGGCCTGAGCCTCAGCTCGACCTGACCAGCACCGACGTCGCGCCGGGCTCGTGGACGCGTTCCGCGGGCCCGGCGCGACGTAGCGCCACCCCCCACCCCCGAAGCCAGAGGAAGAAGACACCATGGCCAGCTTCTCTGCCGCTGACGTCAAGAAGCTCCGCGAGCTCACCGCCGCGGGCATGATGGACTGCAAGAAGGCACTGACCGAGACCGACGGCGACTTCGACAAGGCCGTCGAGCTCCTCCGCGTCAAGGGCGCCGCCAAGGCCGCCGCGCGCGGCGCCGAGCGCGAGACCTCCGCCGGCCTCGTCGCCGCGTCGGGCAACGCCCTCATCGAGCTCAAGAGCGAGACCGACTTCGTCGCCAAGAGCGAGGACTTCGTCGCCGCCGCCCAGCAGATCGCGGATGCCGCCGCGCAGGCCAAGCCGGCCGACGCCGAGGCGCTCAAGGCCGTCCCGCTCGGCGACGGCACCGTCGGTTCGCTCGTCGAGGGCCTCGCGGTCAAGATCGGCGAGAAGATCGAGCTCGGCCAGGTCGCCGTGTTCGAGGGCGACACCGTCGTCTACCTCCACCGCCGCTCGGCCGACCTGCCGCCCGCCGTGGGCGTCATCGTCGAGTACTCGGGCGACGCCGAGGCCGCCCGCGGCGCCGCCATGCAGGCCGCCGCGATGCGTCCGCAGTTCCTCACGCGTGACGAGGTCCCCGCGGACGTCGTCGAGAAGGAGCGCGAGATCGCCCAGGCGCAGGCCCAGGAGGAGGGCAAGCCCGAGCAGGTCGCCGCGAAGATCGCCGAGGGTCGCCTCAACGCCTTCTTCAAGGACGTCGTGCTCCTCGAGCAGCCCTCGGTGACGGAGAACAAGAAGTCGGTGAAGCAGATCCTCGACGCCGCCGGCACGACGGTGACGCGCTTCGCGCGCTTCGAGGCCGGCGCCTGATCCGAGGCGTCCCCTCCGGGCACGCGGGCCAGTAAGGTGTGGCCCGCTGTCCACCGGCAGCACAGACCCCGGCGGTGGTCCTCGTGATCCATCGCCACACGAGGAGGCCGGTCCGCATGACGAGTGCACCACGCCGTCACGCGGGCCGGCCTTCGTCGTGCCCGGACCACCCCCGGACCGACGCCGACCGCACCGACGCCGACCGCGTCGTCGCGAGTGCAGCCACCGCCTGACCGAGCCGCTCACGCCCACCCGCCGCAGCGCCGTACCGAAAGGAACCCCGTGCCCGCATACCGCCGCGTCCTCCTCAAGCTCTCCGGTGAGGTCTTCGGAGGAGGGAGCGTCGGCGTCGATCCCGACGTCGTGCAGGAGATCGCCGCCGAGATCGCGTCGGTCGTCGAGGCCGGCGTGCAGGTCGCCGTCGTCACGGGTGGCGGCAACTTCTTCCGCGGGGCCGAGCTGCAGCAGCGGGGCATGGACCGCTCGCGCGCCGACTACATGGGCATGCTCGGCATCGTCATGAACTGCCTGGCTCTCCAGGACTTCCTCGAGAAGCTCGGCGTCGACACGCGGGTGCAGACCGCGATCACGATGGGCCAGGTCGCGGAGCCCTACATCCCGCGCCGCGCGATCCGCCACATGGAGAAGGGCCGCGTCGTCATCTTCGGCGCGGGCATGGGCATGCCGTTCTTCTCCACCGACACCGTGGCCGTGCAGCGCGCGCTCGAGAACAAGTGCGACGCCGTGCTCGTGGCCAAGAACGGCGTGGATGGCGTCTACTCGGCCGACCCGCGCCTCCACCCCGACGCGGTCAAGCTCGACACGGTGACCTACGACGAGGCGATCAGCCAGGGCCTGCGGATCATGGACCAGACGGCCTTCGCCCTCTGCGGCGAGAACAAGCTGCCGATGGTCGTCTTCGGCATGCAGCCGCAGGGCAACATCCTGCGCGTCGTGCAGGGTGAGAAGATCGGGACGCTCGTCAGCGCCGAGAGCTGAGCTGAGTCCGCCCTGACCGGCCACGGCCCGGTTGCGGCGGGTACCGAACGTAGACCAGAGTCGCTGGGCGTCAGCCCGACGCGCGACGCGCGCAGATGATGCAGATGATGAGGAGCTAGCAGTGATCAACGAGGTCCTGAACGAGGCCGACGGCAAGATGGACAAGTCGGTCGAGGCGACCCGCGAGGAGTTCGCCGCCATCCGCGCCGGCCGTGCCCACCCGAGCATGTTCAGCAAGATCGTCGTCGACTACTACGGCTCCCCGACGCCGTTGCAGCAGCTCGCGTCGTTCACCGCCCCCGAGGCCCGCGTCATCCTCATCTCGCCCTACGACGTGGGCGCGATGAACGGCATCGAGAAGGCGATCCGCGACTCCGACCTGGGCGTCAACCCGTCCAACGACGGCAAGGTGCTGCGCTGCGTCTTCCCCGAGCTGACCGAGGAGCGCCGCAAGGAGTTCATCAAGGTCGCCCGCACGAAGGCCGAGGAGGGCCGCGTCGCCGTGCGCAACCTGCGCCGCACCGCCAAGCAGAACCTCGAGCGCCTCGAGAAGGACGGCGAGGTCGGCAAGGACGACGTCACCGGTGCCGAAAAGCGCCTCGACGGTCTCACCAAGAAGCACGTCGACGCGATCGACGAGATGCTCAAGTCGAAGGAGTCCGAGCTGCTCGAGGTCTGAGCAGCCCGGAACTACAGCGTGAGCGTGACTCCCCCCGACACCGGCGCCCCGGCAGCACCCCCCGTGAAGGACCACGGCCGGGCAGGCCGCAACCTGCCCGCCGCGGTCGCGTCCGCGGTGGTGCTCCTGGGGGCGATCGCCGCGTCCCTGGCGTTCTACAAGACGGCCTTCATGGTGATCGTGGCGGTCGCCGTCGTGGTCGCCGTGTGGGAGCTGCACCAGGGCTTCGCGGCGAAGGACATCGACCTCCCCGAGCAGCCGCTGATGGTGGGCGGCGTCGTCATGGTCGTCGTGGCCTACTTCTTTGGCCCCCCGGCGCTCGTCACCGCCACGGCGGTAACCGGTCTGGCGATCATGCTGTGGCTGCTCCACCGAGGCGTGGACGGCTACGTGCGCAACGCGTCGGCCGCGATCTTCGCCCTCATCTACATCCCGTTCCTCGGTTCCTTCGTCGCGCTGCTGCTCGCCGAGGGCGGTGCGACCGGCTTCGAGGGCTACGACGACGGGGTGCGTGGCGTCATCGTCTTCGTGCTGGTGACGATCGCCTCCGACATCGGGGGGTACGTCGCGGGGGTGCTCTTCGGCAAGCACCCGATGGCCCCCGTGATCTCCCCGAAGAAGTCGTGGGAGGGCTTCGCGGGCTCCGCCGTCGCCTGTGTGGTCGTCGGCTGGCTCCTCGTCGCGTACCTCCTCGACGGCGACTGGTGGGTCGGCATCTGCCTCGGCCTCATCACGGTCGTCATGGCGACGCTGGGCGACCTGTGCGAGTCCGTCATCAAGCGTGACCTCGGCATCAAGGACATGAGCCAGGTCATCCCCGGCCACGGCGGCCTCATGGACCGGCTCGACTCGCTCCTCGCCACCGTCGCCCCGACGTGGCTGCTCCTGCACTACCTGGTGTTCTGACCCCCGGCGCGCCGTGCGCCCGCCGCTCGCGCCGCCACTAGGGTGAGCGCCGACGAGAGGGGGCCGCACCGTGCGAGCCAAGTGGGTGGCGGTCGCCGTGGCCGGCGCCGGAGCGGCGTACGCCGCGGAGCGTGCCCGCCGCGGACGCGAGGTCGTGACGGTCGGCGCGGCAGCCCCGGTCGGGACCCCGTCGTCGGCTCCGTCGTCGGCTCCGTCGTCGGCTCCGTCGGCGACGCCGGTCGCGGCCCGTGATCCTGAGCCCGTGGCTCCGCCCGAGCCCGTGGCTCCACCCGAACCCGTCGCGGAGGAGGTGCTGACCGCCACCGGGGCGCTCGAGCCGGTCCGCGACGTACCGCCCGAGCCCGAGCCCCAGCCGGGGCCTGCGCCGGAGCCCGTCGCGCCTCCGACGGTCGAGGTGCCGGTGGCCCGCGTCGTACCGGAGCCCGAGCCGGAGCCCGAGCCCGAGCCCGAGCGGTCACAGGATCTGGAGGACCCCGACGAGGACGACGATCCGGGGTCGACGAAGGTCGCGCTCAGTGGGTTCTACGTCGGTCTGGTCTGCATGCTCTTCGCGCCGGTCCTCTACTTCAGCGCCACGGACTGGCTGTTCGACGCGGAGACCTCGGCGGAGCTGACGCCGTTCGTGCTGCTGCTCCTGGCGGTGCCCGCGATCCTCGTGGCGGTGCCGCGCACGCGGCGGTTCGGGCTCTACATGGTGCTCGGGCTCGCCCTCACCGGGGTCGTGGTGGCGGCCACCGCGATCGTCGTGCTGTACCTGCTGGTCCGCGCCGGCTGACCCCGCGAGCCTGCCGCGGGCCGCTCACGTTTCGGCGCAGGCGTGGCCGCGGTGGGATGATCGGGGGGCGATGTCCGAGAACACCCCCACGCCCGAGCCCCAGCGCACCTCCCTGCCCCTCGTCATGGAGGCCCCGCGGGGGCGCGCGAAGCCGCCGCGCCACCTGGCCGACCTCGACGAGGCCGGGCGCAAGGCGCTGCTCGAGGAGTCCGGCCTGCCGGGTTTCCGGGCCAAGCAGCTCTCGCACCACTACTTCGGGCGCCTGACCTCCGACCCGGCCGAGATGACGGACCTGCCGGCGGCCCAGCGCGAGGAGCTGGCGGCGGCGCTGTTCCCGCGCCTGCTGACGCCGGTGCGCACGATGGAGGCCGACAAGGGCACCACCCGCAAGACGCTCTGGCGGCTCTTCGACGGGGCGCTCGTGGAGTCGGTGCTGATGCGCTACCCCCAGCGGGCCACCATCTGCGTGTCGAGCCAGGCCGGCTGCGGCATGGCGTGCCCCTTCTGCGCCACCGGCCAGGGCGGCCTGCAGCGCAACATGAGCGCGGCGGAGATCGTCGACCAGGTCGTCGACGGCGCGCGGGCCATGGCGCGCGGTGAGATCGCCGGCGGTCCCGGCCGCCTCTCCAACGTCGTCTTCATGGGGATGGGCGAGCCGCTGGCCAACTACAAGGCGGTCGTGGCCGCCGTGCACCGGCTCACCGACCCGGCGCCGGCAGGCCTCGGTCTCTCGGCCCGCAACGTCACGGTCTCGACCGTGGGCCTCGTGCCGCGCATCCTGCAGCTGGCGGAGGAGGGCGTGCCGGTCACGCTCGCGCTCAGCCTGCACGCCCCCGACGACGAGCTGCGCAACGACATCGTGCCGATCAACACCCGCTACTCCGTGGCGGAGACCGTGGACGCCGCCTGGGAGTTCGCGCGTCGCACCAAGCGTCGCGTGTCGGTCGAGTACGCGATGATGCGCGACGTCAACGACCAGGCGTGGCGGGCGGACCTCCTCGCCGACGTGCTCAACGCGCGCGGCGACTGGGGCTGGGTGCACGTCAACCTGATCCCGCTCAACGAGGTGCCCGGATCGCGCTTCACGCGGTCGCGGGACGCCGACACCGCCGAGTTCGTGCGCCGGCTCGAGGCCAAGGGCATCAGCACGACGATCCGCGACACCCGCGGCGACGACATCGACGCCGCCTGCGGCCAGCTCGCCGCCGCGGAGTAGTCCGCCCGACCTCCGGTTCACCAGCGCGGTGGATCGCTGAGCACCCGCCTGCTCAGCGATCCACCGCGCTGTCGTTCCCGCCCAGGTGAACGCCGCATGACGCGGAGGCAGCGGCGTCCCGTGGAGGTTCCCGCCCGGTTCAACTGGCGTCCACCGGCACCGCCCCCCACCGTTCCGGCCCGCTCCTAGCGTCCGACCCGTCAGTGAGCGCACAGCGACGACGACTGTGCACCGACGGAGGAGGACCGCCGCATGCGGCTGCACCGTTCGAGCCCCAGCACCGTCACGCACCTCCCGCGCCGCGGCGACCGCCTGCGGGTGCTGGTCGTCAGCGAGTCGTTCCTGCCGCAGGTGAACGGGGTGACGAACTCCGTGCGCCGGGTGCTGGAGCACCTCGCGGCCGAGGGGCACGAGGCGGAGCTGGTCGCGCCGACCGGGCCCGCGACGTACGCGGGGTTCCCCGTCACGACCTGCCGCGGCGCGCACCTGCCGTTCTATCGCGACTTCCGCATCGGCCTGGAGAGCCAGCGTCGGCTGCGGGCCGCGATGGAGCGCTTCCGCCCGGACGTCGTGCACATCGCCTCGCCCGCGACGCTCGGCTACCAGGCGGCGCGGGCCGCGGCCGACCTCGGCATCCCCACGGTCGCGATCTACCAGACGGACCTCGTCGGGTTCGCGGACCGCTACGGCATTGCGGGCGGCACGCGCGCGATGTCCTACCTCACGCGCCGCATCCACACGAGCGTCGACCGGACGCTCGCCCCCTCGACCGCCAGCCTCCGTCAGCTCGAGCAGATGGAGGTGCCCGGTCTGGGCCGCTGGCCACGCGGGGTCGACCTCACGCAGTTCGACCCCGCGTGTCGCGACGACGAGCTGCGCCGCCGGCTCGCGCCGGACGGCGAGCTGCTGGTCGGCTACGTCGGTCGCCTCGCGCCGGAGAAGGAGCTGGAGCTCCTCACCCACGTCGACCGTCTCGCCGGTGTGCGCGTGGTCATCGTGGGCGGCGGCCCGGAGGAGGAGCGCCTGCGGACGCTGCTGCCCGGAGCCGCGTTCCTCGGCGTGCTGCACGGCGCGGAGCTCGCCGCGGCGTACGCCAGCCTCGACGTCTTCGTGCACACCGGTCGCCACGAGACGTACTGCCAGGCCGCGCAGGAGGCGCTGGCCTCGGGGGTGCCGGTCGTCGCGCCGCGGGCCGGTGGACCGATCGACGTCGTCGACGACGGCACCGCCGGCTACCTCTACGAGCCGGGCAACGGGGCCGCGATGGCGACCTACGTGCGGATGCTCCACGAGAACGCGCCCCTGCGCCGCCGCGCCGCGCTGGCCGCGCGCCGCAGTGTCGAGGGACGGTCCTGGGCGGCCGTGAACGCACTGCTCGTCCGGCACTACCGCGAGGTGCTCGCGGACCGCCGCGCCGTGCGGGCGGCCCGCGCGGCCTGAGCCGCCACTAGGCTCGGGAGGGTGACGAACCTCGCCTTCGACGCCCTCGACCTCCACGTCATCCGCGGCCACGCCGAGGCGCCGGCCGTCGCCACCCCCGACCGCGAGCTCGACTTCGCGACGGTGCTGGAGGAGGTGGGCGCCCTCGCGGGTGCGATGCGGGCGCTCGGCGTGACGCCCGGGGCGTCGGTCCTGGTGGCGCTGCAGGACGAGTACGACGAGCTGCTGGCCTTCCTCGCCGTCCTGCGCCTGCGGGCGGTCCCCGTGCTGGTGGACCGGGTGCACGCGGCGGTGGCGCCCGAGGTGGCTCCGGCCGCGCACCTCCCGTCGGCGGCGACCCTCGCCGTGCGGCACCGCCCCCACCTGGTCGTGTCGGCGGCGCCGTGGCCCGGCCACGTGCACCGCCCGGCGGCCGTGCTCTACCGGGGACCCGAGCCGCAGGACCCGGAGACCGAGGTCGCCTGGGAGCTGGCGCTGCGGGCCGGCCGCACCGACCCGGCGCCCGCAACCCGTGCCGAAAAGGCCGACGGGCCTGCGGCCGACGCCCACGAGGCGGCCGCCGAGGCGTGCGCGTACGTCGTCGGAAACCGCGCCGTCCTGCACCGCGAGGTGCCCGAGGTGGGCACCCAGGTCGGTCGACGGCTCGGCGGGCTGCTCGCCGGGCGCCCCGTCACGCTGGGGCGCTGACGCGGGTCCGGCGGTAGTCCCTGACGTTTCGGTCGTCCTGGATCGTTTCAACGGTCGAAAACGTCAGGGACCACCCGGAGCAGGCCGGATCAGCCCCGGTCGACGGCCATCTCGCCGAGCTCGGACCAGCCGTCGGCGTCGACGTCCTGGCTCACGATCCGCGGAGTCGACGCGAGGTAGCGCGGGAGCTTCTCCTGCGCCGCCTTGAAGTGGTCGGACTGCACGTGGGCCGCGCCGGCGTCGCCGTCGTCGAAGGCCTCGACGAGCACGTACTGGTGGGGGTCGGTCACCGAGCGCGACCAGAAGAACCACTTGCAGCCGGGCTCGGCGTTGCAGGCCTCGGTGAACTCGCGGGAGATCTCGGGCCAGTCGTCGGCGTGCTCGGGCAGGACGTCGAACACGGCGGTGATGAAGATCAAGAGGGGCCTCCTCCGGTCGGGTCTGGATCGTCGCCAGTCTGCCGGGAGACCGAAGCCGGGACGGACCCACGGGCGGTCGATCCACGGTCCGATCAGGAGGCGGTGCGGACGGACGCGCCCCAGTGCGTCCGTCCGCCCCGTGCCATGCTTGCAGATTCCTTGAAGATTCGTGGAGATCTGCTTGAGGATGTCAACGATCCCCGGCGCCGGAGGTCACGTGCCGCGGGCGGCCTGCCAGACTCCGCCCGTGACCTCGACGACCTCGTCCTCGCCGTCCGCACCCCGCACGGGGGACGGTTCCGCCCCGCGCCGCCGTGACGTGGTCGTGCTCGGATCCACCGGATCGGTCGGCACCCAGGCGCTCGAGCTGGCCCGTCGCCACCCGGACCGCTACCGGGTCGTGGGACTGACGGCCGGGGGATCCAACCCGGAGCTGTTCGAGCAGCAGGTCGCGGAGTTCGCGCCGGCGTACTCCGGGCTGGGGGAGGAGGCCTCCGTCGAGGCGGCCGGGCTCGAGGCCGATGTCGTGCTCAACGCGATCACCGGCGCGGTGGGCCTGCGCCCGACCCTCGCGGCGCTCGAGGCCGGGTCCACGCTCGCGCTGGCCAACAAGGAGTCGCTCATCATCGGCGGTCCGCTCGTGGTGGGGGCGGCCGCGCCCGGTCAGATCGTGCCCGTCGACTCGGAGCACTCCGCGGTCGCCCAGTGCCTGCGCGGCGGACGCGCCGAGGAGGTGCGGCGGCTCGTGCTGACCGCCTCGGGCGGGCCGTTCCGTGGCCGCTCGCGGGCAGAGCTGGCGGACGTCACACCCGCCGAGGCGCTGCAGCACCCGACGTGGGCGATGGGGCCGGTCATCACCGTCAACTCGGCCACCCTCGTCAACAAGGGGCTCGAGGTGATCGAGGCGCACCTGCTCTTCGGCCTGCCGTTCGAGCGCATCGACGTGGTCGTGCACCCGACGAGCGTCGTGCACTCGATGGTGGAGTTCGTCGATGGCTCGACCCTCGTGCAGGCGAGCCCGCCGACCATGATGATCCCCATCGCCCTGGGGCTCAGCTGGCCCGACCGCGTCCCCGACGCGGCGCCGGCCGTCGACTGGTCGCGGCCCGAGACCTGGGAGTTCCACCCGCTCGACGACGAGGCCTTCCCCGCGGTCGACCTGGCCCGCCGGGCCGGCACGGCGGGGTCGACCGCCCCGGCCGTCTACAACGCCGCCAACGAGGTGTGCGTCGAGGAGTTCCTGGCCGGTCGCCTGCCGTTCGTCGACATCGTGCCGACGGTGGCCAACGTTCTGGGGCGGCACGACGTACCCTCGATCGAGCCGCTCACCGTCGACGCCGTCCTGGACGCCGATGCCTGGGCTCGCGAGACCGCCCGGTCCCTGCTCGGGACGGCCTCGGCCTAGCAGACCCGCACGACCCGCTCCGCACACCGAAGGACCGTCATGACCGCCGCCCTGCTGTACACCCTCGGTGTCGTCGTCTTCGTGGTGGCGATCCTGGTCTCGATCGCCCTGCACGAGCTCGGCCACATGATCCCGGCGAAGGCGTTCGGCGGGAAGGTGACGCAGTACTTCGTCGGCTTCGGCCCGACGGTCTGGAGCAAGCAGGTCGGCGAGACGGAGTACGGCGTCAAGGCGATCCCGCTCGGCGGCTACGTCAAGATCGTGGGGATGCTGCCGCCCGGCGCCGACGACCTCGCGGAGCAGGCCGGGGTGGACCCCGGCGGCGAGCCCGTCTACCGGGTCCGCAAGTCCAACACCGGCATGTTCACGCAGCTCGTGAGCGACGCGCGGGCCGCCGAGTGGGAGACCATCGGTCCGGAGGACGCCGACCGGCTCTTCTACAAGATGCCGCCCTGGAAGAAGATCGTCGTGATGGCGGCCGGCCCGACCGTCAACATCGCGATCGCCTTCGGCATCTTCGCGGGCGTCTTCGCGACGTACGGCAACCCCGACGACGTGCGCACCACCACGACGGTGGGGGCGATCTCGCAGTGCGTCGTGCCCTACGCCGAGTCCGGTCGCGAGTGCACGGCGGACGACCCGGTCACGCCGGCCGTGGCCGCCGGGCTCCAGCCCGGCGACGAGATCGTCGCCTTCAACGGCACCCGGATCCGCGACTGGCGCCAGATGCAGGACCTCATCCGCGGCAACTCCGACGGGCAGGCGCAGATCGTCGTCGAGCGCGACGGCCGCGAGCTGACGCTGACGACGAACACCACCGTCACGGCGCGCCCCAGCAACGACGAGGACGCGGACCCGGCGGCGACCACGGAGGTCGGCTTCCTCGGCGTGACGCCGACCACCGAGCTCGGGACCGGCGGGCCGCTCTACACGGTGGACCAGATGGGCACGATGGCGGTGCGCACCGTCGAGGCGCTCGTGCAGCTGCCGGCGAAGGTCTTCGGGGTCGGCAAGGCCATCGTCGGTCTCCAGGAGCGCGACCCGGAGAGCCCCGTCTCGATCGTGGGCGGCGGCCGGATCGCCGGCGAGACCACGGCGCTGGAGCAGTTCCCGGTGCAGGAGAAGGTCGTCTTCCTGCTCCTGCTCATCGCCGGCTTCAACTTCTTCATCGGCATGTTCAACTTCATCCCGCTGCTGCCGCTCGACGGCGGCCACATCGCGGGCGCGGCGTACGAGGGCGTCCGTCGCCGGCTCGCCCGCCTGCGGCGTCGCCCCGACCCCGGGTACGTCGACGTGGCCCGGCTCCTGCCGGTGGCGTACGTCGTCGGGTCCGCCATCCTCGTCATGGGCATCGTGCTCATCGTCGGCGACCTCGTGGTGCCGCTCAGCCCGTACTCGTGAGCGCGGCCCACAGCACCTTGCCGAGTCGGTGGGGTGGGGGAGTGCCGCGTAGCATCGAGCCATGAGCTCTGTCGCCCTCGGCATGCCCGAAGCCCCGCCGCCGGTGCTCAGCCCGCGCCGCACCACCCGTCAGATCAAGGTCGGTTCCGTCGGCGTCGGCAGCGACCACCCGATCTCGGTGCAGTCGATGACGACGACGCTGACGTCCGACGTCAACGCGACCCTCCAGCAGATCGCCGAGCTGACCGCCTCGGGCTGCGACATCGTGCGCGTCGCGTGCCCGAGCCAGGACGACGCCGACGCACTGCCGGCGATCGCGCGGAAGTCGCAGATCCCCGTCATCGCCGACATCCACTTCCAGCCGAAGTACGTCTTCGCCGCCATCGAGGCCGGCTGTGCCGCCGTGCGCGTCAACCCCGGCAACATCCGGAAGTTCGACGACCAGGTCAAGGAGATCGCGCAGGCGGCCACCGACCACGGCACGTCCATCCGGATCGGCGTCAACGCGGGCTCGCTCGACAAGCGCCTGCTGGAGAAGTACGGCAAGGCGACTCCCGAGGCCCTCGTGGAGTCGGCCGTCTGGGAGGCCTCGCTCTTCGAGGAGCACGGCTTCCGCGACTTCAAGATCTCGGTCAAGCACAACGACCCGGTCGTCATGGTGCGCGCCTACGAGCTGCTCGCCGAGGCCGGCGACTGGCCCCTGCACCTCGGTGTGACCGAGGCCGGCCCGGCCTTCCAGGGCACCATCAAGTCGGCGACCGCCTTCGGTGCCCTGCTCAGCCAGGGCATCGGCGACACGATCCGCGTCTCCCTCTCCGCCCCGCCGGTGGAGGAGGTCAAGGTGGGCCTGCAGATCCTCGAGTCGCTCAACCTGCGCCCCCGCCGGCTCGAGATCGTCTCCTGCCCGAGCTGCGGCCGCGCGCAGGTGGACGTCTACACGTTGGCCGAGCAGGTCACCGCGGGCCTCGACGGCCTCGAGGTACCGCTCCGCGTCGCCGTCATGGGCTGCGTCGTCAACGGGCCCGGCGAGGCCCGGGAGGCCGACCTCGGCGTCGCCTCGGGCAACGGCAAGGGCCAGATCTTCGTCAAGGGCGAGGTCATCAAGACCGTGCCCGAGAGCCAGATCGTGGAGACCCTCATCGAGGAGGCCATGCGGATCGCGGAGAGCATGGAGCCTGTCGAGGGCTCCGGCGCCCAGGTCTCCGTCTCCTGACCCGCTGGTACGGCGCGCGTCCGCGCCGGTCGCCGTTCTAGCGGCACACGTCGAGGGACGGGCCGGAGTCGGCGGATCGGGGCCCAGCACGGGTGTCGACCGGGGCGGGATCGCCGTGGCGCCCGGAACTGGGACGTTGGTGCGTCCGTCATGGAGCCGAACCTGTCCCATCCGCACATCTCGCGTGGCCGCGGTGGGGCGGGGTTGAGCCTAGGCCGCGTCCGCGTCCGCGATCGGTTCGGATGAGGTGGGCCAGCCCAGCCCAGCGCAGTCGCCCTCGCGCGCTGTGCCCCGAGCGCCGAGCGCCGAGTCCCGAGCCCAGAACTGGGACGTTGGTGCGTGCCCGATGGGGTGGATGGGTCTCCAGCTGCACAGTTCGCGCGGGCGGGCCTGGGCCTCGGCTTGGGGGTCTCCGTGGAAAGGGTCACGAACGACGGTGCTTCGGTGGGGATGGGTGTCGTTGGTGACCCTTTTCGGGGGTGGTGGGCGTTCTGGTTCTGGTGGGTGGCCTATCCGGTGAGGACGGGGGTGGCTTGGCGGACCTGGAGGTCGAGGGTGGGGCTGGTCATGTCGACGGTGCCTTGGACGCGTTGCCAGGGGCGGTCGGCGACGCGGAAGTCGGCGGACCAGGTGGTGGTGAGGCGGGTGGGGTAGGTGCCGGTGCGGGTGTAGGCGTGGGTGATGTCGAGGTGGGGGTAGGGGGCGCCGGGGGTGGTGGTGGTCGTGGTGGTGCCGTCGCCGAAGTCCCAGGTGTAGATGGTGGGGGTGATGTCGAGGTCGACGGTGTAGCCCAGGACGGTGAGGGTGGTGGTGAAGGGTTCGGCGGTGGTGAAGAAGTTGGTCTCGAGGTTGACCAGGGTGGTGCCGTCGGGGGGTTGGATGTGCAGGACGGTCTCGGGGAGCGGTACCTCGCGGAAGGCTTGGTAGACGGCGGCGTTGACGACGGCGGCGGGGTCCTCACCGGGGGTGGGGGTGCAGTTGGTGGGGCGTCCGGTGCCGGTGGCGAGGTAGGGGTTCTGGAGGTAGCGGCCGAGGGTGTTCTCGTCGCAGGCGGTGCGTCCGGCGCAGATGTTGCCGAGTGTGAGGCCCGCGATCGAGGAGGGCAGGCAGATGGAGGCGTCGACGTAGGACTGCCGCGCAGCCATGACCTGAGCCTGGGAAGGTCTACGGGAGTCGGACCCCCTCGGTGCTGCACCCTCAGCGCGAACGGCGTCTGAGCGCTCGACGGTGACGAGGAAGTGCTGTTGCCTCGCTGCGACCGGCGAGTCGTCTTCGTCTGCGACCGCGGAAAGGCCAGAGGCCAGATCGGATCCGCCGAGAACGAGAATCGCGGCCGCCAGGGCTGTCAGTACTGCTCGGTGAGAAGCCACGAGACGCTCCAGCCGTTCTCATCCTGCGTGAGCCCCAATGCGAGCGAGCCGAATGGCGAGGACTCTGAGCCGCTGATGTCCACGTCCCCAGTGACCACTAGATCGGACGGGACAGGGTCGTCGGGAACCGGCCCACGGGTCTCGAGGTCAACCGTCGACCATGCGCCGTCAGTCGATGAAAGCGGTTGACCGTCCATCGACGCGTACAGCGACTGGCAGACCTCGCATTCGGCGCCGGTGATTTGTTCGATAGCAGACACGTCCCCCGAGATAGCTGAGTAGTTCACCAGCTCCACCCAGTGCTCCACGAACGCCACGGCGGCCGCGTCGTCGTCGCCCCGCGCCTCGTCCGGCAGCACCGGAACGGCCGCCTCCGACGAAGAAGACACCACCGGCGACGACGGCGACGACGGCGCCTCCGACGCACCCTCTTCCGCACCACCCCCGCCCCCGGTGCACGCCGCGAGCAGCGACGTACCGACGACGAGTCCGACCAACCTGCCTCCACGGCCCTGCATGCGGTCCTCCGACGAGCCCGGGTCGACGCGCCCGATCGCGTCGACAACCGCGCCCAATCTAGGACAGCCCCGACCTACTCGACCACCCTCGTGCGGCCGACCTGTGGACGACGGGGCGGACTCGCCTAGGCTCGCATCGTGGTGCTGACGAAGCAGGGGGTCCGGGTGCTGGGCCCGGCCGACCTCGACGAGTTCCTGGCACTCGTCGAGCGCGACCCTGTGATCAACGTCTTCGTCGACCACCGGGCCCGCACGACGCGCCTCCAGCCGCGCTGGTTGGGCGGTGAGGTGTGGGGCCACTACGACTCCGGCGACCTGGTCGCGGCGTGCCACGTCGCGGCGAACCTGGTGCCGGTCAACGCCGATGCGGAGGCGGTCCGCGCGTTCGCGGCCCACGCCCCGCAGCGCATCCGCTCCGTGTCGACCATCGTGGGTCCGCAGCCCGCGGTGGACGCCTTCTGGAGCAGCGTCTCCCCCCGCTGGGGGGCTCCGCGCGAGATCCGCTTCGCCCAGCCGCACCTGGAGATCGGCGACGCTCCCCTCGTCGCGCCCGACCCCGAGGTGCGCCGCACGACGACGGAAGACATGGACGCGCTGTACCCGGCGTGCGTGGCGATGTACACCGAGGAGGTCGGCGTCTCGCCCGAGCGCGGGGGAGGCGCGGAGCTCTACCGCGCGCGGGTGGCCCAGCTCGTCGCGCGCGGCTGGTCCTTCGCCCGCTTCGACGACCGGGGCCGCGTCATCTTCAAGGCGGAGGTGGCGTGCACGTCGCCCCACGCCGCGCAGGTGCAGGGGGTCTGGGTGGCGCCCGAGCACCGGCGCGCCGGGCTGGCGACGGCCGGCATGGCGGCCGTCGTGGAGAGGGTCCGCGCCGAGATCGCCCCGGTGGTCTCGCTCTACGTCAACGAGTGGAACACCGGGGCGCGGCTGGCCTACGAGCGCGTCGGCTTCGTCGAGACGGCGCGCTTCACGACCGTGATGTTCTGAGGAAGCCGCTCAGCGCCGCGGGTCGACGAGGATCTTGACCGCGGTCTCGTTGCGGTGGATCAGCGTGTCGAAGCCGGCGTCGACGAGCTCGTCCAACCCGATGACGCCGGTGATGAACGGCTTGAGGTCGACCTTGCCCTCGCGCGCCAGCGCGATCGTGGCCGGGTGGGAGTTGACGTAGGCGATCGTGCCCCGCAGGTCGAGCTCCTTGAGCACCAGCTTCTGCACGTCCAGCTCGCCGCGGTGGCCCCAGATCGAGACCACGACGACGACGCCCCGCGGCTTCGTCGCCTCGACGAGCGTGTCGAGGGCCGGCTGCACGCTCGTCGCCTCGAAGGAGATGTCGGCCCCGACCCCGTCCGTGAGGGCCAGCACCTCGGCGACGACGTCCTGCGCCGTCGGGTCGAGCACGTGCTGGGCGACGCCGGTCTCGAGGGCCTTCTGCCGGCGCAGCGGGCTGGGCTCCGAGACGATGACGGTGGTGCCCTCGGCCCGCAGCACGGCCGCCGTCAGGAGCCCGATCGGGCCGGCGCCGGTGATGAGGGCGACGTCGCCCCGCTGCCCGCCCGAGCGCTGGAAGGCGTGGTAGCCCACGGCCAGGGGCTCGATGAGCGCCGCCTCGTCGAGCGGCAGGTCGCCGACGGGGTGCACCCAGCGCCGCTCCACCACGATGCGCTCCGCCAGGCCGCCGCCGCGGCCGCCGAGCCCGATGAAGTTCATGTCGGGGGAGAGGTGGTAGGAGTCGTTGGCGCTGCTCGTGTCGACGTCGTCCCGCACGATGTAGGGCTCGACCACCACGCTGTCGCCGACGGCGAGGTCCTCGACGCCCTCGCCGAGCGCGTAGACCGTCCCCGACATCTCGTGCCCCAGCGTGATCGGCGCCGCCTCGCCCGAGATTGGGTGCGGGTGGCCGTGCGGGGGCACGAAGATCGGACCGTCGAGGTACTCGTGCAGGTCGGTCCCGCAGATGCCGCAGAACGCGACCTCGATGCCGACCGTGCCCGGCGCGACCGCCGGTTCCGGCACCTCCTCGATGCGGATGTCGCCCCGGTCGTGGTAGCGCGCTGCCTTCATCTCGGTGCCCTTCGTCGCGGGTGGGTGGGGATCACCGACGCACGCTAGGTACGCCGCGGTGCCGGCGACAGCGCTGCGCGACGTTGCACGGGATCGGTCCCGGTGGCCGCTGGTGACCCACCGGTAACCTCCGGGCCATGACCTCGACCGACGTCCAGCCGCTCAGCCCGACCGCCCGCGGGCTCGCCGCCGCCTTCGCCGTCTCCGGCGTCGTCCACCTCGTGCGCCCCGAGACCTTCGCGCCGCTGATGCCGAAGGCCCTGCCCGCGCACACCGAGCTCATCAAGGGGTCCGGCGTGGCCGAGCTGGCGTGCGCCGCGGGGCTGCTCCACCCCCGCACGCGGCGGGCGGCCGGCCTGGCCAGCGCGGCGCTCCTGGTCGGCGTGTTCCCGGGCAACGTCACGATGGCCTGGCGGGCCCGCCGGAGCCGCAACGCGGCGTACCGCTGGGGCACCGTCGCGCGCCTGCCCCTGCAGGTGCCGCTCGTGCGCGCCGCCCTGCGCGCCGGGCGCTGACGCCGCGGGGCGGCTGTGGAAACCCGTGCGCGCCGCCGCCGCACCCGCCAGTAGCCTTCGTCCCATGATCCTGCGCATGTCCCAGCTGTTCGTCCGCACGCTCCGCGACGACCCCGCCGACGCGGAGGTGCCGAGCCACCGGCTGCTGGTCCGCGCGGGTTACATCCGTCGTGCCGCGCCGGGCATCTACACCTGGCTGCCGCTGGGCCTGCGCGTCTACCGCAAGGTCGAGCAGATCGTGCGCGACGAGATGGACGCCATCGGTGCGCAGGAGCTGCAGTTCCCCGCGCTGCTGCCCAAGGAGCCCTACGAGGCGACGAACCGGTGGACGGAGTACGGCGACGGCATCTTCCGCCTGCAGGACCGCAAGGGCGCCGATTACCTCCTCGGTCCCACCCACGAGGAGATGTTCACCCTCACGGTGAAGGACCTCTACTCGTCCTACAAGGACCTGCCCGTCTGGCTCTACCAGATCCAGACGAAGTACCGCGACGAGGCGCGTCCCCGCGCCGGCCTCATGCGCGGCCGCGAGTTCGTCATGAAGGACTCCTACTCCTTCGACGTCGACGACGCCGGCCTGGAGCGGTCCTACGAGGCCCACCGCTCGGCGTACGTCCGCATCTTCGACCGCCTCGGCTTCGACTACGCGATCGTGAAGGCGACGTCCGGCGCGATGGGCGGCTCGCGGAGCGAGGAGTTCCTCGCGCGGCTCGACGTGGGCGAGGACACCTACGTGCGCAGCCCCGGGGGGTACGCCGCGAACGTCGAGGCCGTCACGACCCCGGCGCCCGACCCCCTGCCGTACGACGACGTGCCCGCCGCCCACGCCGAGGACACGCCCGCGACCCCGACCATCGCGACGCTGGTCGACCACCTCAACGAGGCGTTTCCCCGCGAGGACCGGCCCTGGACCGCCGCGGACACGCTGAAGAACGTGCTGCTCATGCTGACGCACCCCGACGGCACCCGGGAGCCGCTCGCCGTGGGTCTGCCCGGTGACCGCGAGGTCGACCAGAAGCGGCTCGAGGGCCAGCTCGAGCCGATCGAGGTGGCCCCCATGACCGACGAGGAGCTGAAGGAGTTCCCGGCGCTGGTCAAGGGCTACATCGGTCCCGCGCACGAGGGCCGCACCATCCTGGGCGAGGAGTCCGAGTCGGGGATCCGCTACCTGGTCGACCCCCGCGTCGTCACGGGCACGCGCTGGGTGACCGGCGCGAACGTCGAGGGCCAGCACGTCATCGACCTCGTCGCCGGCCGTGACTTCACCCCCGACGGCACCATCGAGGCCGCCGAGGTCCGCGCCGGCGACCCCGCCCCCGACGGGTCCGGTCCGCTCGAGCTCGCCCGCGGCATCGAGATGGGCCACGTGTTCCAGCTCGGCCGCAAGTACGCCGAGGCCCTCGGCCTCAAGGTGCTCGACGAGAACGGGAAGCTCGTGACGGTGACCATGGGCTCCTACGGCATCGGCGTCTCCCGGGCCGTCCCCGTCATCGCGGAGTACAACCACGACGAGGCCGGTCTCGTGTGGCCCCGTGAGGTGGCCCCGGCGGACGTGCACGTGGTCGCGGCGGGCAAGGGCGAGGAGCTCTTCGCCGCCGCGGAGCGGATCAGCGCCGAGCTGTCGGCCGCGGGGCTCGACGTCGTCTACGACGACCGGGCCGGCAAGGTCAGCCCCGGCGTGAAGTTCAAGGACGCCGAGCTCATCGGCATCCCGACGATCGTCGTGGTCGGCAAGGGCCTGGCGGACGGCGTGGTGGAGATCAAGGACCGCCGGAGCGGCGACCGCGAGGAGGTCGCGATCGACGCCGTGGTCGAGCGCACCCTCGCCGCCGTCCGCGGCTGACGCCGGGAGTCGCTCGATGGGCCACTCGGACCGCATCACCTGCCCCGTCCTGTCCACGCGCGTCACGACGGCCGAGGAGGCGGCGCGGCACGTCGAGCACGGCATGTCGGTCGGCATCAGCGGCTTCACCGGCGCCGGGCACCCCAAGGCCGTGCCCGGTGCGCTGGCCGACCGGATCGCGGTCGCCCACGACCGCGGGGAGGACTTCCGCATCGGGCTGTGGTCGGGGGCCTCCACCGCGCCCGAGGTCGACGGACGTCTCGCCGAGGTGCACGGGCTCGACAAGCGGCTGCCCTACAACGGCGACCCGACCCTGCGGCGGCTCATCAACTCCGGCGAGGTCGACTACGTCGACGCCCACCTCTCCCACACCGCCCAGCAGGCGTGGTTCGGCTTCTACGGTCCGCTGGACCTCGCGATCGTCGAGGTCGCGGCCGTGCTGCCCAACGGGCTCCTCGTCCCCGGCAGCTCGGTCGGCAACAACAAGGCGTGGCTGGAGCGGGCCGAGAAGGTCGTGCTCGAGGTCAACCACTGGCAGCCGCGGGACCTCGAGGGGTTCCACGACGTCTACTACGGCACCGCCCTGCCGCCGCACCGGCTGCCGATCCAGATGACGCACCCCATGCAGCGGATCGGCGACCCCTACCTGCGGGTCGACCCCGCGAAGGTGGTCGCGGTCGTGGAGACGAACGCCCCCGACCGCAACTCCCCGCTCAGCGCGCCCGACGACGCCTCGCGCGACATGGCGGGCTTCCTCGTCGACTTCCTGCGCCACGAGGTCGCCGCCGGCCGCATCCCGCCGAGCCTGCTGCCGCTGCAATCGGGGGTGGGCAACGTGGCCAACGCGGTGATGGAGGGCCTGCTCACGGCGGAGTTCACCGGCATGACCGCCTTCACCGAGGTCATCCAGGACGGGCTGCTCGACCTGCTCGACGCCGGCAAGCTCGACGCGGTGTCGGCGACCTCCTTCGGTCTGTCCGAGGACGGGGCCCGACGCTTCCTCGCCGACCCCGGGCACTACAAGGGCCGGATCCTGCTGCGCAGCCAGGAGATCTCCAACCACCCGGAGCTCGTGCGCCGGCTCGGGGTGATCGCGATCAACGGGATGATCGAGGCGGACGTCTACGGCAACGTCAACTCCACCCACCTCATGGGCAGCGCGATCATGAACGGCATCGGGGGCAGCGGGGACTTCGCCCGCAACGCCTACCTCAACTTCTTCGTCTCGCCCTCGACGGCAAAGGGCGGCAGCATCTCGTCGATCGTCCCGATGGTCAGCCACGTCGACCACACGGAGCACGACGTGCACGTGCTCGTGACCGAGCGCGGCCTGGCGGACCTCCGCGGGCTCTCGCCGACCGACCGGGCAGACCGCGTCATCGAGCACTGCGCGCACCCGGACTACGCCGATCGGCTCCGCGACTACGTCGACCGGGCGAAGGCGTCCCGGCCCGAGGCCCGGCACACCCCCCACCTGCTGGACGAGGCCCTGGGATGGCACCGGGCGTTCCTCCGCGACGGCCGGATGTGAGACCGGAGGCACCTTCACATTCTCGCAATGCAGAAAGTTGCAACGCATCAGCCGTTTACGGGAGGCGGCGGCGCGTTACAAACTTCTGCAGACGGAACGAACTGACGGACGTTTCGCAGCAACGACGGACTCGGCTCCTTCGGGGGAGATCTCGGGACTTCCTCGGAGGAGCCGAGTCCGACGTCGCACTTCTCGGGGAATCTCGCGGATCGGGCCGCGAGTCATGAAGGGCCTCGGCCAGCTGGCCGAGGCCCTTCGTGCGTCTCCGAGCACCCCAGCCGGGCCGTCGGGCTCAGTCCGCGCCGGGCAGGTCCTCGGCGCCGCCGCCGAAGCCGAGACCGCGCACGGCGGCGTCCCGCAGCGCGGCCACGGCCGTGCGGCGCCGCTCGCCGCTGGTGCTCGCCACCACGAACCCGTACGTCGCGGCTGCGGCCCCCTCCGCAGCGACGGCCGCCGCCCGTACCTCGTCGGACGTCGTCAGGGGTGTCGGCGCGACGTACGAGGCGGCGGCCGCCACAGGCTCCGCCCCGTCGTCGAGCACGAGGGCGGCGAGGGTGTCGCGGCGGGCGCGATGGGCGACGTACGCGCTCGTGAGGGCGGTGTGGAGCTCCGGCTCGGCCGAGGCGGACGTCCGCGCGCCGAGCAGGGCGTAGAGCCAGACGGCCGCGTGCTCGGCCTCGAGGGCGGTCTGGAGCGCCTCGGTCGTCATGCGGACGCCCGGGCGAGGAGGAGCAGCTGCTGGTCGACGGCGGCGGCCATCGCGGCGAGGGTACGGGCCAGCGGGCCGCTGTCGGCCGCGACCGCGAGCTCCGTGAGCGTCGCGGCGAGGTCGTTCTCGGCCGTGCGCACCTCCGCGAGCGCGGCCGCCGGGTCGAGCACGGGGTCCGCGGAGGTCCCCGCCCCCTCGGTCGTGCCCGCACCGGTCGGCGCGCCGGTGTCGTCGGTGCGGTCGTCCGAGCCGGCCGCCTCGGCGAGCAGGCCGAGGTGGACGTCGTGGACGTCGAGCAGGGGCGTCAACGCGGGCGCGAGGGTCGCGTGGGTCGCGCGGGCGGTCGCGGCCAGGTCTCGCGCCGTACCTATCGCTGCCACGGCCTCGTCGACCCGCTCCACGTCGGCGGACGTGCCGTCCTCCGTGGCGGTCACCACACCGTCGGGCGTGCCGGGGTCGCCGTCGCAGGCGGCCAGCAGGGGCACGGCGACCAACGCGGCGGGCGCGGCGACCACGGCCCGGCGCGAGGTGCGCCGGGCGGCCGGCGCCAGGGCCGGAGACAGCGCCGGGGCCGACGGACGGGACGGGGCAGGGACCACGCGGGGAGGTTAGCGTCCGCTCCGTTTCGGGGGGCGCCCCGGCTGCCTTATGGTGGTCGACGGCGCGCATGCGTGTGCGCCGGGCAGCACGACAACAGCACAGGAGGCAGCAGGCGTGAGCAGCAAGCAGGACGCCGTCGTCGGCGCCGTGGAGTCGGCGATCGCCGGCCCTCTCGCGGAGCTGGGGATGGACCTGGAGGCGGTGGAGCTGACGCCCGCCGGCAAGCGCAGGGTGCTGCGGATCGCGGTCGACAAGGACGGCGGGGTGGACCTCGACGAGGTCGCTGCCGCCACGAAGGCCATCTCCACGGTGCTGGACGACGCGGACGTGCTGGGCGAGCAGCCCTACACCCTCGAGGTCACCTCCCGCGGCGTGGACCGGCCCCTGACCCACCCCCGCCACTGGCGTCGCAACGCGGACCGGCTGGTGCGCGTCTCGCTCGTCGAGGGCGGCGACCTGGTCGGGCGCATCGTCGGCAGCGACGAGACCGGCGCCCTCGTGGACCCGGAGACGAAGGGCGCGGAGCCCGCCCGCGTGGAGTACGCCGACATCGCGCGCGCCGTCGTGCAGATCGAGTTCAACCGGCGGCGTGCCGCCGAGGAGGAGAACGCCTGATGGACATCGACATGAGCCTCCTGCGCGTCCTCGAGCGCGAGAAGGAGATCCCCTTCGACGTGCTCGTCGAGGCCATCGAGCAGGCCCTGCTGACGGCCTACCAGAAGTCCCCGGGCGCGAGCTCCAAGGCGCGGGTCGACCTCGACCGCAAGTCCGGCCGGGCCCGCGTGCTCGCGACGGAGCTGGACGACGAGGGCAACCCGGTGGGCGAGTTCGACGACACCCCCGCCGGCTTCGGTCGCATCGCTGCGACGACGGCGAAGCAGATCATGCTGCAGCGCCTGCGGGACGCCGAGGACGAGATCAAGTTCGGCGAGTTCTCCGGCCGTGAGGGCGACATCGTCTCCGGCGTCATCCAGCAGGGCCGCAACCCCGACGACGTGATGGTGGACCTCGGACGCCTCGAGGCGCTGCTGCCGCCGGGCGAGCGGGTGCCGGGGGAGCGGTACGTGCACGGCGAGCGCATCAAATGCTTCGTCGTCTCGGTGCGCAAGGGCATGCGCGGCCCGCAGGTCACGCTGTCGCGGACCCACCCCCACCTCGTCACCAAGCTGTTCGCCCTCGAGGTGCCGGAGATCGCCGACGGCACCGTCGAGATCGCGGCGATCGCCCGCGAGGCCGGTCACCGCTCCAAGATCGCGGTGCGCACCACCGTGCCCGGCGTCAACGCCAAGGGCGCCTGCATCGGCCCCGTCGGCCAGCGCGTGCGCAACGTGATGTCGGAGCTGAACGGCGAGAAGATCGACATCGTCGACTGGGCCGACGACCCCGCGCGTCTCGTGGCCAACGCCCTGTCGCCCGCCCAGGTGACGAGCGTGACCGTCGTCGACGCGGCCGCGCGCGCCGCCCGTGTGGTCGTGCCCGACTTCCAGCTCTCCCTCGCCATCGGCAAGGAGGGGCAGAACGCCCGGCTCGCCGCGCGGCTGACCGGCTGGCGCATCGACATCCGCTCCGACGAGGAGACCCCGGAGGACGCACCGGAGATCGCTCCGGAGAGCGGCTCCGCGACCGAGGACTGAGGTCCGCGGGCCCGCCCGCGCCTCGTCCGCTGCTCCCCGACGCGGTTTCGGTCCGCGAGCGGCGGAGGAGTAGAGTGTGACGAGTGGCTCGCGGTCGGGATGCTGACGCGGGTACGGACGGAGCGCTCGACCCCCTCGAGGGGACGGGCCCGGTCCGGACCTGCATCGGGTGCCGGCGACGGGCCACGAAGAGCGAGTTGTTGCGGGTGACCGTGCGGCTCGGCGCCGACGGCCAAGAGGTCGTGGCGCCGGATCCGTCGGCGACCGCACCCGGGCGGGGCGCCCACCTGCACCCCGTGCGCGAGTGCTACGACCTCGCGGTCCGGCGGAAGGCATTCTCCCGTGCCCTGCGGCGCGGAGGGCTGCCCGTCGACGCCGTGGGGGAGCACCTCGACACGCTCGCCACCACCCCCTCGCGGAGCGGTGGAAGCACGACCTGACCGACCGACGAGGTCGCCCGCCGTGGGCGACCGCGACCAGAAGCTGGAGCAAGCAGCTCATGAGCACTCGATGAGTAACTCGCAATGAGTTTGCAACACCCACCAACGGTCTGAGACCCCCCGGAACCGGGTCGCAGGCCAGAAGGAGAAACGTGGCCAAGACCCGAGTTCACGAGCTCGCCAAGCAGTACGGCGTCGAGAGCAAGTTCGTTCTCGACAAGCTCAAGGAGATGGGGGAGTTCGTCAAGTCGGCTTCCTCGACGATCGAGCCGCCTGTCGAGATGCGGTTCAAGAAGCAGTTCGGCAACGAGCTGAAGACGGCCGGCGGCGCTGCCCCGGCCGCCCCCGCGCAGCCTGCGGCCCGCCCGGCCGCGCCCGGTCCCCGCCCCTCCGGCGGTGCCCCGGCGACCCCCGGCCCGCGTCCCGCGACGCCGGGTCCCCGCCCTGCGCCCAAGCCGGCGACCCCGGCGCCCGCCGCGCCTGCTGCTCCGGCGGCCCGTCCTGCGCAGCCCGCTCCCGCGGCGCCCGCGCAGCCGGCGGCCCCTGCCCAGCCTGCCCAGCCCGCTGCCCGTCCGGCAGCGCGCCCGGCCGCCCCGGCCCAGCCGTCGGCTCCGGCCGCGCGTTCCGGTGGCTCGGGTGCCCCGACGCCGGGTCGTCCCGGCCCGTCCGGCGGTGCCCCGTCCGGCGGTGCGCCGCGTCCCGGTCCGGCCGGTGGCGGTTCCCGCCCGGGTCCGAAGGGTCCCGGCCCGCGTCCCGTCGGTCGCCCCGGCTCGCCCCGTCCGGGCAACAACCCGTTCGCTTCCAACCAGGGCATGGGCCGTCGGCCCGCCGCCCCGGCTGCCGGCGGCGGTGCGCCTGCCGGTGCGGGCAACGACCAGCGTCCCCCGCGGCCGCCGGCCGCCCGTGAGGGTGGCGCTCCGGGTCGTCCGGGCATGCCCCGGCCCAACCCGGCGATGATGCCGAAGTCCCCGGCTGCGTTCGGCTCGGGCCCCGGCGCCCGTCCGGCCCCCGGTCGCGGAGGCCCCGGCGGTCGTCCCGGTGGTCCGGGTCGCCCCGGCGGTCCCGGTCGTCCGGGCGGTGCTCCCGGCGGCGGTGCCCCGGGTCGCGGTCCCGGCGGGTACGGCGGTGGCCCCGGTGCCGGTCGTCCCGGCGGTGGTCGTCCCGGCCAGCGCGGTGGCACGCAGGGCGCCTTCGGTCGTCCCGGTGGCCCGTCGCGTCGCGGTCGCAAGAGCAAGCGCGCTCGGCGTCAGGAGTTCGAGGCCATGCAGGCCCCGACGCTCGGCGTCAAGGGCGTGCGCAAGGGCAACGGAGAGACGATCCGTCTCTCCCGTGGCGCCTCGCTGACCGACTTCGCCGACAAGATCGGCGTCGACGCGGCCCAGCTCGTGCAGATGCTCTTCCACCTGGGCGAGATGGTCACGGCCACCGAGTCGGTCAACGACGACGTGCTGCAGCTGCTCGGCGACGAGCTCAACTACGAGGTCCAGGTCGTCTCCCCGGAGGACGAGGACCGCGAGCTGCTCGAGTCGTTCGACCTCGAGTTCGGCAGCGACGAGGGCGACGAGGGCGACCTGGTTGTCCGCCCGCCGGTCGTCACGGTCATGGGTCACGTCGACCACGGAAAGACCAAGCTGCTCGACGCGCTCCGCAACGCCAACGTGGTGGACAAGGAGGCCGGTGGCATCACGCAGCACATCGGCGCCTACCAGGTCGCCACGACGGTGGACGGCGCCGACCGTCGCATCACCCTCATCGACACCCCGGGTCACGAGGCGTTCACCGCCATGCGTGCCCGTGGTGCGCAGGCGACCGACATCGCGATCCTCGTGGTCGCGGCGGACGACGGCGTGATGCCGCAGACGGTGGAGGCGTTCAACCACGCCAAGGCCGCCGGCGTGCCGATCGTGGTCGCGGTGAACAAGATCGACAAGCCGGACGCCGACCCGACCAAGGTCCGTGGCCAGCTCACGGAGTACGGCCTCGTTCCCGAGGAGTACGGCGGCGACACGATGTTCGTCGACGTCTCGGCCAAGGCGGGGCTCAACCTCGAGGGTCTGCTCGAGGCCGTCGTCCTCACGGCCGACGCCTCGCTCGACCTGCGGGCGAACCCGACGCAGGACGCGCAGGGCCTCGTGGTCGAGGCGCACCTCGACCGCGGTCGCGGTCCCGTGGCCACGGTCCTCGTGCAGCGCGGAACGCTCCGCGTGGGCGACTCGATCGTCGCCGGTCCGGCCTACGGCCGCGTCCGGGCGATGCTCGACGAGCACGGCAACGAGCTCACCGAGGTCGACCCCGCCCGTCCGGCGATGGTCCTGGGCCTCTCGGCGGTGCCGGGTGCGGGCCAGAACTTCATCGTGGTCGAGGACGACCGGATGGCGCGTCAGATCGCCGAGAAGCGTGAGGCCCGCGAGCGGGCGGCGCTGCAGGCGAAGCGTCGCGTCCGTCGCACGCTCGAGGACTTCATGGCCTCCATGGAGAAGGGCGAGAGCCAGGAGCTCAACCTCATCCTCAAGGGCGACGTGTCCGGTTCGGTCGAGGCCCTCGAGGACGCCCTCGCGAAGATCGACGTGGGCGACGAGGTCAACCTGCGGGTCATCGACCGCGGTGTCGGTGCGATCACCGAGACCAACGTCGACCTCGCGGCGGCCTCCGACGCGATCATCATCGGCTTCAACGTCCGCCCGCAGGGCAAGGCGACCGAGATGGCCGACAAGGAGGGCGTGGAGATCCGGTACTACTCGGTGATCTACCAGGCCATCGAGGAGATCGAGGCGGCCCTCAAGGGCATGCTCAAGCCGGAGTACGAGGAGCACACGCTCGGCCAGGCGGAGATCCGTGCGATCTTCCGCAGCTCCCGCATCGGCAACATCGCGGGCTGCATGGTCACCAGCGGGTCGATCCGTCGCAACGCCAAGGTGCGCGTGCTGCGCGACAGCAAGGTCGTGGCCGACAACCTCGACCTGGCGTCGCTCAAGCGCGAGAAGGACGACGCGTCCGAGGTCCGCGAGGGCTTCGAGTGCGGTCTGGTGCTGCGCAACTTCCAGGACATCAAGGAAGGCGACATCGTGGAGGCGTTCGAGCTCCGCGAGATCCCGCGCGGCTGACACCAGCGGCGTACAGGCACGACACGATCGCGGGCCGGAGCCCGGGGCGACAGCCCTCGGCCCCGGCCCGCGGTCGGTTTCCACGACACAGGAGAGAACGAGATGAGCAACCCCCGATCGCGGCGGATCGCGGACCGGGTCCAGGTCGTGGTGGCCCAGATGCTGGAGCGCCGGCTCAAGGACCCGCGCCTCGGCTTCGTCACCATCACCGACGTCCGGGTCACGGGCGACAACCAGCACGCGAGCGTCTTCTACACGGTGCTCGGCGAGCAGGACGACCTCGCGGGCACGGCGGCGGCGCTCGAGTCGGCGAAGGGCCTGATCCGCTCCGAGCTCGGCAAGCAGCTCGGGATGCGCCACGTCCCGACGCTCGAGTTCATCGCCGACGCGCTGCCCGAGTCGGCGCGCCAGCTCGACGAGGTGCTCGCCCGCGCCAAGGCGCAGGACGAGGCCGTCGCGGCCGCGCGGGGCTCGGCGTACGCCGGCGAGGAGGACCCGTACAAGAAGCCGCGGGACGAGGACGACGACCTCGAGGACGACCTCGACGGGGACGACGCCGCGCGATGACGGAGCCCGCTGCCGGTCTCGTCGTCGTCGACAAGCCGGCGGGCCTCACGTCGCACGGTGTCGTCGCCCGTGTGCGGCGGCTGGCCGGCACGCGCAAGGTCGGGCACGCCGGCACCCTGGACCCGATGGCGACCGGCGTGCTCGTGCTCGGCATCGGGCGCGCCACCCGGCTCCTCGGCCACCTCATGCTGACGGAGAAGGGGTACGCCGCGACGATCCGTCTCGGCGTCGCCACCACCACCGACGACGCGGAGGGCGAGGTGACGGCCACGGCGGAGCCCGGCGCCGTCGCGGCGGTCGACGAGTCGGCGGTGCGCTCGGTCCTCGCGGGCTTCATCGGCGAGATCGACCAGGTCCCCACCGCGGTCTCGGCGATCAAGGTCGACGGCAAGCGGGCCTACCAGCGGGTGCGGGACGGCGAGGAGGTCGCCCTGGCCGCGCGCCGGGTGACGGTCCACGAGCTGGTGGTCGGCGACGTGCGGCGTCTGCACGCGGACGGGGTGGACGTCGTCGACGTCGACGTCACGCTGCGGTGCTCGAGCGGCACCTACGTCCGCGCGATCGCGCGCGACGCCGGGGCGGCCCTCCGGCTCGGCGGGCACCTCACGGCCCTGCGCCGCACCGCGGTGGGGCCCTACGGCCTCGCGCAGGCGCGCACCCTCGAGCAGCTCGAGGAGGACTACGTCGCGCTGCCCCTCGCCGACGCGGCCCGGGCCGCGTTCCCGGCTCGCGACCTCGACCCGCGCGAGGCCGGGGCGGTCCGCGTGGGCCGCGCGCTCGACGTACCGCTGGAGGGGTTGACGGCGCTGTTCGCGCCCGATGGCGAGTTCCTGGCGCTCTACGAGCCGCGCGACGGGGCCGCGCGCGCCGTGGCGGTGTTCTGTTGAGCGCGCTCGCGGGCGGCGAGGGCGCGCGGTCTAGGATCGGCGCCGTGACGACGTGGCGATCGTGGAGCGAGGTCCCGGCGGACATCGGTCCCACCGTGGCGGTGATCGGCAACTTCGACGGGGTCCACCTCGGGCACCGGCAGGTCGTGCGTCGCGCCCGCGAGCTCGCGGCCGAGCTGGGGGTCGAGGACGTCGTGGTCGTCACCTTCGACCCGCACCCGATGGCCGTGCTGCGTCCCGAGCACGCGCCGCTCGCCCTCACCACGGTCGACGAGCGGCTCTCGCTGCTCTTCGCGGCCGGGGTGGACCACGCGCTGGTGGTGCCCTTCGACCGCTCCGTCGCCGCGTGGACGCCCGAGGAGTTCGTGCAGCGCGTCCTCGTCGACGCGCTCCACGTGAAGGGTGTCGTCGTCGGGGCGAACTTCCGCTTCGGCGCGCGCGCCGCGGGCGACGTGGCGAGCCTGCGCGCCCAGGGCGAGCAGGACGGCTTCGTCGTCGAGGGCATCGCGCTGGACGGGGGCCCGCAGGTCTGGTCCTCCACCTACATCCGCACGTGCCTCGCCGCCGGCGACGTCGAGGGGGCCGCCGAGGCGCTCGGCCGGCCCTTCACGGTCCGTGGCGTCGTGGTGCAGGGCGACCAACGTGGCCGCGAGCTGGGGTACCCGACGGCGAACGTCCCCACCTCGGCCCTCGTCGCGGCTCCCGCCGACGGCGTGTACGCCGGGCGCCTGCGCCGCGTCGACACCGGCGAGGAGCTGCCCGCGGCGATCTCGGTCGGGACCAACCCGACGTTCGAGGGGGACCGGGAGCGGCGCGTCGAGTCGTACGTGCTCGACCGCCACGACCTGGAGCTGTACGGCGTCGAGGTGGAGGTCTCGTTCGTCGCGCACCTCCGCGGGATGGTGCGGTTCGACGGCGTCGACGCCCTCGTCGCGCAGATGGCCGACGACGTCGAGCGCGCCCGCGCCCTGCTGGGCTGAGCGGGGCCGACACTTTCCCCGGTCAGCCGGGGAACACGCCGCTTTGACCATCAAATTTGATGGTCAAAGTGGTCGGTTCCCCGGCTGACCGGGGAACCGACCGCTGTGGACGTGAACCGACCAGGGGGCCCGGACGGGCCCGCACGACGAACGGCCCGCACCCGAGGGGTGCGGGCCGTTCGCGTCAGGCGCGGATCAGGCGTCGAGGTCCTTCTCGACCAGCGCGACGATCGCGGCGACGGCCGCCTCGTCGTCGCCGGCGACCTCGACGGTGTCGCCCTTGCCGGCGCCCAGCGTCATGATCATCAGGGCGGAGGCGGCGTCGACGGGCTCGTCGCCCGGGAGGCCGATCGTCAGGTCGGCGTCGAGCTCGTCAGCGGCGTCGGCGATGAGGCCGGCGGGGCGGGCGTGCAGTCCGTCGGCGGAGCCGACGACGGCGGTCACGGTGGGCATGTCGTTCCCTTCCTGGGTGTGCTCGGTCGGTTCAGGCCGAGGCGGTGGCCCGGCGGGACCGGGCGGTCTCCGGGCTGGTGAGCGGGATGGCCGGGTCGGTGTCGACGTCGCCCGCGACGGCGGCCGGGGTGGCGCCGAAGAAGGTCTTCGCCGCGAGGACGGCCAGGGCCGCGACGACGGTGCCGGCGGCCAGCGAGATCAGGAAGCCGAGCACGTTGCCGACCGCGAAGAGCACGAAGATGCCGCCGTGGGGCGCACGGACCGTGACGTCGAGGGCCTGCGAGAGACCACCGGTGACGGCACTGCCGAGCATGATCGAGGGGATGACGCGCAGCGGGTCGGCCGCGGCGAACGGGATGGCGCCCTCGGTGATGAAGGAGGCGCCGAGCAGCCAGCCGGCCTTGCCGTTCTCGCGCTCCGCCTGCGTGAAGAGGCGCGGGCGCAGCACCGTGGCGAGGGCCAGGGCGATCGGGGGCACCATGCCGGCCAGCATGACGGAGGCCATGATCTTCAGCTCGGGGGCGTCGCTGGCGAGGCTCGCGGAGCCGACGCCGACGGCGGCGAAGCTGTACGCGACCTTGTTGAGCGGGCCGCCCATGTCGAACGCCATCATGAGGCCGAGGATCACGCCGAGCAGGATCGCGTTGGAGCCGGAGAGCGAGTTGAGGCCGTCGGTTAGGTTCGTCATGAGCCAGTTGATCGGCTTGCCGAGCACCATGATCATCAGCAGGCCGGCGACGACCGACGTGACGAGCGGGATGATCAGCACCGGCATGAGGCCGCGGAGCCAGCTGGGCACCTTGCGCACGGCGAGCCAGTGGGCGATCACGCCGGCGAGCACACCGCCGACGATCGCGCCGAGGAAGCCGGTCGCGGGGAGCGACGTGGCCTGCTCGGCCCCGTCGGTCACGTTGAAGATGTTCATCGCGAGACCGCCGACGATGAAGCCGGGGGCGATGCCCGGGCGGTCGGCGATCGCGTAGGCGATGTAGCCCGACAGCGCCGGGATGAAGAACATGAAGGCGGTCTTGCCGATGATGAAGAGCAGGGCGCCGAGGTAGGCCATGAGGCCCGAGTCGAAGAGCACGTGCTCGAGGCCGTAGTCGGCCGGGTTCGGCAGGTTGGTGAGGGTGTGGTCGACGGCGATCGCGCCGTACGCGTTCGTGATGTCGTAGCCGCCGAACAGGAAGCCGAGCGCGATGAGCAGGCCGCCGGCCGCGACGAACGGGATCATGTAGGACACACCGGTCATGAGCACGCGGCGCGTGCGCCCGCCCCACGACTCGGTCGCCTGGTCGTCGTCGCCGGCGGAGCTGCCGGAGCCGCCCTCGACGCGGCGCGCGGACGGGTCGCTGGCGGCGCGGAGCGCCTCGGCGATCATGGCGTCGGCGTCGTCGATCGGCCGCTTGACCGAGGAGCGCACGAGGGGCTTGCCCGCGAAGCGGCCCTGGTCGCGCACCCCGACGTCCACCGCAAAGATCGCGGCGTCGGCGGCGGCGATGACCGAGGAGGCCAGCGGCGTGGAGCCGGCGGAGCCCTGCGTCTCGACGTGGATGGTGACACCGGCGCGAGCGGCGGCGGCCTCGAGGGCCTCGGCCGCCATGTAGGTGTGCGCGATGCCGGTCGGGCAGGCGGTGACCGCCACGATCGAGGGCGGCGTGGACGACGCGGCGGCAGCGGCCGGGGCGGCGGCAGGAGCGGCGGCCTCGGCGGGCAGCGTCACGGCGGACTCGACGGCGGCCACGACCTCCTCCGGCGTGGTCGCGGCGCGCAGCGCCTGCGTGAACGCCGGCTTGGCGAGCGCGCGGGCGAGCTGCTGCAGGATCTTCATGTGCAGCGAGCCGCCGCCCTCGGGCGCGGTGATGAGGAACGCCAGGTCGGCGGCGCCGTCCTTCGCGCCGAAGTCCACGGGCGGCGCCAGCCGCGCGAAGGTGAGCGTCGGGTGCTCGACACCCGCCGTCCGGCAGTGGGGGATGGCGATCCCGCCGGGCAGGCCGGTGCTCGACTTGGCCTCGCGGGCCATGACGTCGTCGAGCACGACGGCGGCGTCCCGGGCGCGACCTGCGTCGGCCAGGACCGTGACGAGCGCACGGATGGCGCCGTCCTTGTCCGTCCCGAGGTCGGCGTCGAGCCGGACCAGGTCGGGCGTGATCAGCGCGGGGCTGGTGTCGTGGGTCATGCGTCACCTCGGGTGAACTGGACGGTGCGGGTGATGACCAGGTCCGGGCGGACCTGGTCGGGGTGGGGGATGGTCGTGCCGGGGAGCCCGGCGGCGGCGCTGCCGTACGCGACGGCGAGGGCCAGGCGCTCCTGCGGGGGCAGGGAGCGCCGGTGGCCGAGCAGGTAGCCGAAGAGGCTGGAGTCGCCCGCGCCCACGGTGCTGACCACGGTGGTCGGCGGTGGGGACGCGTGCCAGGCGCCGACGGTGCCGTCGACGCCCCGTTCGAGGAGGACCGCGCCGTGGCCACCGAGGGTGGCGAGCACGGTGTCGACGCCGCGGTCGAGCAGGTGGCGCGCGGCTCCCGCCGCGGCCTCCGGCTCCGCCTCGAGCGTCGTTGCGTCGAGCCCGGTGAACGAGGCGAGCTCGTCCGCGTTGGGCTTCATCAGGTGGGGAGCGGAGCCCGGGAGGGCCGCGACGAGCGCCTTCAGCGGGGCGTCGCTCGTGTCGACCGCGACGCGGGTGCCGCGGGCCCGGAGCCGGGCGGCGAGCGCGGCGTACCAGTCGACGGGCGCCCCCGGCGGCAGGGACCCGGCGAGCACGGTCCAGTCGGCGGTGGCCGCCAGGTCCTCGAGCTCGGCGGTGAGCCGCTCGAGCACGGCGGTGGAGATCTCCGTGCCGGGGCTGTTGAGCTTGGTGGTGGTGCCGTCGGGCTCCGCGATCGTGACGTTGACGCGCACGGCGCCCCCGGTCGGCACGGCGCGCAGCTCGATGCCGCTGGCCGCGAGCTCGAGCACGAACGGGTCGTCGGCGTCGGCGGGCAGCACCGCGACCGACGGCTCGCCGGCCGCGACCGAGGCGCGCGAGATGTTGACGCCCTTGCCGCCGGACTGCGACGTGGTGGTCGCGACGCGGTGCACGGCGCCGCGCTCGAGGTGCTCGGAGAGCGCGATCGTCTCGTCGACGCTCGGGTTGGGGGTGAGGGTGAGGATCATGCGAGGTCGATCTCCAGTCCGCTGGCGCGCAGGGCCTCCAGCTCGTCGTCGTCGGCGTCGCCGGTGGTGACCAGCGTGTCGACGTCCTCGATCGCGGCGAAGCGGCGGATGTGCTCCTCGCCGATCTTGCTGCCGTCGGCGAGCACGACGACCGAACGGGTCGCGCCCACGATGGCGGCCTTGACGTGCGCCTCGTCCGCGTCGGGCGTCGAGAGACCGTGGTCGGTCGACACCCCGTTGGTGCCGACGAAGGCGACGTCGACCCGCAGCTGGTCGAGGGCCCGCACCGTCTCGGTGCCGACGGCGGCGAGCGTCGTGGGGCGCACCCGCCCGGGCAGCACGTGCAGCTCGACCTGCGCCAGCCCGGCGAGGCGGGCGGCGATCGGGACCGAGTGGGTCACGACGGTGAGCCGGTGTGCCGGCGGGAGCGCCGCGGCGAGGGCCGCGGTGGTGGTGCCCGCATCGAGCAGGATCGTGCTGCCGGGCGCCGGGAGGTAGCGCAGCGCCCGCTGGGCGATCGCGTCCTTCTCCGTGGGCCGGGTGCGTGCCCGGTCCTGCACGCCCGCCTCGATCACGTGCAGCGCGCTGGACGGCACGGCGCCGCCGTGGACCCGGCGGATGAGGTCCTGGCGCTCGAGCGAGGTGAGGTCGCGCCGAACGGTCTCGGTGGTGACGTCGAACTCCTTCGCCAGGGCCGCGACCGAGAGCCGACCCTCCGTCGCGATGCGCTGGGCCATCGCGTTCTGACGTTCCTCGGCGTACATGTTCACCTCCTGGCGATCTTGGTTCATGTGGCTGAAACCTGTGTTTGTGTTGTTCTATGCCCGATTGTGTTGACTGTCAAGGGGGGTAGGGGGGTAATTTGTGAGCGTGCTCACCGCTGCTGACTCCACCGACGCCCCCGTCCTCCGCGGCACCCCCGTCGTCCCGGGTGTTGCCCACGCGCCCGTGCTGCGGGTCGCGACCGAGGTGGACCCCGCCGCCGTGGCCCGGTTCCGGGCCGCCGCGCCGGCCGACGAGGAGGGCGCTCTCGCGGCGTACGACGCGGCAGCCGCCGCCGTCGCCGACGGGTTCTCCGAACGGGCGGGGCGCGTGGAGGGGGCCGCGGCCCAGGTGCTGACCGCCAGCGCGGGCCTCGCCCGTGACCGCGGTCTGCGCTCCGCGGTCCGCAAGCAGCTGCGGGCGGGGGCCGACCTCCTCGGTGCGGTCGAGGCCGCGGTCGACACGTTCGTCGCCCTCTTCGAGCAGCAGGGCGGGCTCATGGCCGAGCGGGTCACCGACCTGCGCGACATCGAGCGCCGCCTGGTGGCGCGGCTCGCCGGCGCGCCGGAGCCGGGCGTGGTCATGCCGAGCAGCCCCGTGGTGCTCGTCGCCGCGGACCTCGCCCCCTCCGACACGGCCGGGCTCGACCCGACGGTCGTGGTGGGCCTGGTGACCGAGCGCGGCGGCGCCACCAGCCACACCGCGATCATCGCGCGCCAGCTCGGCATCCCCTGCGTGGTCGGCGTCGCCGGGGTGCTCGCCGTCGAGGCGGGCGTCGACGTGCTGGTCGACGGCACGGCCGGCGTGCTCGAGGTGCGGCCCGACCCCGCCTCCGCCGAGCGCCGGGTGCGCGACGACGCCGAGCTCCGCGCCACGACCGCGGCCTGGACCGGGCCGGCGGCGACCAGCGACGGCGTGCGCGTCAAGCTCCTCGCCAACGTCGCGGACCCGGCGTCCGCCCGGGCGGCGACGGAGGAGCCCGTCGAGGGCGTCGGCCTGTTCCGCACGGAGCTCTCCTTCCTCGACCGCCCGACCGAGCCCACCACCGCGGAGCAGGCGGAGCTCTACAAGGCCGTCTTCGCGCCGTACGCGGAGGCCGGCCACCACGTGGTCGTCCGCACGCTCGACGCGGGCTCCGACAAGCCGATCGCCTTCGCGACCCACGAGGGGGAGGAGAACCCGGCGCTCGGCGTCCGCGGCCTCCGGCTCGCGGCCGACAACCCCGGCCTCCTCACCCACCAGCTGGACGCCGTCGCCGACGCGGCGGCCGCGACCGGCGTGGAGGCGTGGGTGATGGCGCCGATGGTCGCGACCCGCGACGAGGCCGAGGCCTTCGCGGAGCAGGTCCACGCCCGCGGGCTCAAGGCCGGCGCCATGGTCGAGGTCCCGGCCGTCGCGGTGCTCGCCCACCGCGTGCTCGAGGTCGTCGACTTCCTCTCGATCGGCACCAACGACCTGACGCAGTACACGATGGCCGCCGACCGGCTCGCCAGCGACCTCGCCCACCTCACCGACCCCTGGCAGCCCGCTGTCCTGCACCTCGTCGCCATCACGGCGGCGGCGGGCCAGCAGGCCGGGAAGCCCGTCGGCGTCTGCGGCGAGGCGGCGGCGGACCCGCTGCTCGCCTGCGCGCTCGTCGGCATGGGCATCACGTCGCTGTCGATGGCGCCCAGCGCCGTGCGCGCGGTCGGGGCGCAGCTGGCGCGGGTGACGGCGGAGCAGTGCCGGGAGGCGGCCGACGCGGTGCTCGGGGCGGTCGACCCGACGGCGGCGCGGGCCGCGGCCCGCGCGGTGCTCGTCGGCTGATCCCGGCTGATCCCGGCTGGTCCCGGCGTTTTGGGGGGCCTCCCCGGGGGCTGCTACCTTTCTGCGGTTGCCGTCAGAACGGCCGCGGATCGTAGTGCCCGGGTGGACAGGCCCCGGCGCGCCGCGCAACGAGCGAGAGGAGCCCGCATGTCGATCGGAACCGATGCGGAGACCAAGAAGAAGATCATGGCCGAGTACGGCACGACGCCCGGTGACACGGGCTCGCCCGAGGTCCAGATCGCACTGCTGAGCCACCGGATCTCGCACCTGACGGAGCACCTCAAGCAGCACAAGCACGACCACCACAGCCGTCGTGGTCTGCTGCTGCTCGTCGGCCAGCGTCGCCGCCTGCTCAACTACCTGAACAAGACGGACATCAACCGTTACCGCTCGATCATCGAGCGCCTCGGCCTCCGTCGTTGATCGCGCCAGGAGCGGTCGCCCAGCCCGGGCGGCCGCTCCTGCTGCATCCGGCCTGCTCCACTTCGGCGGGACGACCCGCTAAGGTCGGAGCCGGTGCACCACCGCACCACCTGCACCACTGATCGACTGAGTTCCATCCACACCAGGAGCGGCCCGCACCGTCCGGCCCGGTCCTCGGTAGTGGCCCTCGGATCCCCGGTGGCCTCCTCACGGAGGCCGCCCGGATGCTCCGCGGGCCTCGATCGAAGACCGGCACGCAGCACCGCGGGAACCACTACTACCGGCCCCGCCGTGCGCGGACGGCCACCACGCGGCGAGTGCCGGGTGGGCATCGCGGCTCGCTCCGCACACAGAACAGGGATCTCCTTGACCGAGACCACTCCTGCCGGCCCCGTCATCTCGGCGGTCGAGACCGTCCTCGACAACGGCCGCTTCGGCAAGCGCACCATCAAGTTCGAGACGGGCCTGCTGGCCCGTCAGGCCGCCGGCTCCGTGACGGCCTACCTCGACGACGACACGATGCTGCTGTCCGCCACCACCGCGGGCAAGCACCCCAAGGACCACTTCGACTTCTTCCCCCTGACGATCGACGTCGAGGAGCGGATGTACGCCGCGGGCCAGATCCCCGGCTCGTTCTTCCGCTCCGAGGGGCGCCCGGGCGAGGACGCGATCCTCGCCTGCCGGCTCATCGACCGCCCGCTGCGCCCGACCTTCAAGAAGGGCCTGCGCAACGAGGTCCAGGTCGTCATCACCGTCATGGCGCTCAACCCCGACGCGCCCTACGACGTGCTCGCGATCAACGCCGCGTCGATGTCGACGCAGCTCTCGGGCCTGCCCTTCTCCGGCCCCGTCGGCGGCGTGCGCGTCGCCCTCATCGAGGGCCAGTGGGTCGCGTTCCCGACGCACACGCAGCTCGAGGACGCGGTCTTCGACATGGTCGTCGCCGGCCGCGTCACCGAGACCGGCGACGTCGCGATCATGATGGTCGAGGCGGAGGCCACCGAGGGCAGCTGGAACCTGGTGCGCAGCGGCACGCAGGCGCCGACCGAGGAGGTCGTCGCCGGCGGTCTCGACGCGGCCAAGCCCTTCATCAAGCAGCTCGTCGAGGCCCAGGCGGAGCTCGCCAAGGCCGCCGCGAAGCCGGTCGTCGACTTCCCGATCTTCCTCGACTACGAGGACGACGTGTACGCCGCGGTCGAGGGCGCCGTCTCCGAGCAGACCGCCGCCGCGCTGACCATCGCCGGCAAGCAGGAGCGCGAGGAGCGCCTCGACGCCGTCAAGGCCGAGCTCGTCGAGAAGATCGGTGCGGACTTCGAGGGTCGTGAGAAGGAGGTCGGCGCCGCGTTCCGCTCGCTGACCAAGCAGCTCATGCGCGAGCGCGTGCTGCGCGACAAGGTCCGCATGGACGGGCGCGGCCTCGCCGACATCCGGCCGCTGCACGCCGAGGTCGGCGTGATCCCGCGCGTCCACGGCTCGTCGCTCTTCGAGCGCGGCGAGACCCAGATCCTGGGCGTCACCACCCTCGGCATGCTCAAGATGGAGCAGCAGCTCGACACGCTGTCGCCGGAGAAGCACCGCCGCTACATGCACAAGTACGTCTTCCCGCCGTTCTCCACCGGTGAGACGGGCCGCGTCGGCTCGCCCAAGCGCCGCGAGATCGGCCACGGTGCGCTCGCCCGCCGCGCGCTCCTGCCGGTGCTGCCGTCGCGCGAGGAGTTCCCCTACGCGATCCGCCAGCTCTCCGAGGCCATGGGCTCCAACGGCTCCACCTCGATGGGCTCGGTCTGCGCCTCGACGCTCGGCCTGCTCCACGCCGGCGTGCCGCTCAAGGCGCCGGTCGCGGGCATCGCGATGGGCCTCATCTCCGGTGAGGTCGACGGCCAGACGCAGTACGTCGCGCTCACCGACATCCTCGGCGCCGAGGACGCGATGGGCGACATGGACTTCAAGGTCGCCGGCACGCGCGAGTTCGTCACGGCGCTGCAGCTCGACACCAAGCTCGACGGCATCCCGGCGCAGGTCCTGGCCGGCGCCCTGACGCAGGCCCGCGACGCCCGTCTCGCGATCCTCGACGTCATGGCCGGCGCCATCGAGGCCCCGGCGGAGATGTCCTCGACCGCGCCGCGGATTATCACCGTGAAGATCCCCGTCGACAAGATCGGCGAGGTCATCGGCCCCAAGGGCAAGGTCATCAACCAGATCCAGGACGACACGGGCGCCCAGATCTCGATCGAGGACGACGGCACGATCTACATCGGTGCCAACGAGGGCTCGGCCGCCGAGGCCGCCCGCTCCGCGATCAACGCGATCGCCAACCCGACGATGCCCGAGGTCGGCGAGCGCTACCTCGGCACCGTCGTGAAGACGACGAACTTCGGTGCGTTCGTCGCCCTGATGCCGGGCAAGGACGGCCTGCTGCACATCACGAAGCTGCGGGCTCTCAACGACGGCAAGCGCGTCGAGTCCGTCGACGACGTCGTCTCGGTCGGCCAGAAGATCCAGGTCGAGATCGGCGAGATCGACGACCGCGGCAAGCTGTCGCTGGTCCCGGTCGTCGAGGACGCGGACGCTCCCGCGGCGGACGCCGAGGGTGGCGACTCCGCCGAGTGACCTCGCTCCACGAGCACGCCCCGGCCGGTCAGCAGCTCCCTGCTGACCGGCCGGTCGCGTTGCAGCCGCTGCCCGCGGGTGTGCGACGCACGGTGCTCCCCAGCGGGCTGAGGATCGTCACGGAGCACGTGGCGGGCGTGCGGTCCGCCGCGATCGGCGTCTGGATCGGCGTGGGCTCTGCCCACGAGACCCCGGCGCTCCACGGCGGCTCGCACTTCCTCGAGCACGTGCTCTTCAAGGGCACCGACACGCGGTCGGCGCTCGACATCTCGGTGCAGCTCGACGAGGTGGGCGCGGAGGTGAACGCCTTCACGGCGAAGGAGTACACGTGCTTCCACGCGCGGGTGCTCGACACCGACGTGCCGCTCGCCGTCGACGTGCTCGGCGACATGCTCACCTCCTCGGTGATCACGGACGAGGACGTCGAGGCGGAGCGCGAGGTGATCCTCGACGAGATCGCGATGCACGACGACGACCCGGACGACGTGGTGCACAACCTGTTCGCCGAGCAGGCGTGGGGGGACACGCCGTACGGCCGGCCCATCGCCGGGACGGAGGACTCGATCGCCGCCCTCACGGCGGAGCAGGTGCGCGACTTCTGGCGCACGCACTACCGGGCCCCCGGGATCGTCGTGTCCGCGGCCGGCAACGTCGACCACGACGAGGTGGTGCGCCTCGTGCTCGCAGCCTTCGGCCGCCGCGGGTTCCTGGACCAGGTCGCCGACCCGGTCCCGGCGCCGCTCCTGCACGCGCCCGCGCGGCCGGCGGCGCAGCCCGTCAACGCCGGCACGATCGTCGCCGAGCGGGGCTTCGAGCAGGTCAACGTGGTGCTCGGTCGCCGCGGCCTGGCTCGCGGCGACGAGCGCCGCTTCGCGATGGGCATCCTCACCACCGGGCTCGGCGGCGGCACGTCGTCGCGGTTGTTCCAGGAGGTGCGCGAGCGCCGCGGCCTGGCCTACTCGGTCTACTCCTTCACGACCCAGCACGTCGGCGCAGGCCTCGTGGGGGTCGGCGTCGGGGTGCTGCCGTCCAAGCTGGACGCCACGCTCGACGTGGTGCGCCGCGAGCTCGAGGTCGTCGCCGAGCGTGGTCTCGACGCCGACGAGGTACGCCGCGGGGCCGGCCAGCTGCGGGCCGGGCTCGTCATGGGGCTGGAGGACACCGCCTCCCGGATGCACCGCCTCGGCAAGGCCGAGATCATCGGCGACCGCCTGCTGGACGTCGACGCCGTCATCGCCCGCATCGACGCGGTCACGCCGGAGGACGTCGCCGCGCTCGCGGCGGAGGTGCTGCGGGGGCCCGAGGTGCTGGCGGTCGTCCGCCCCGGCTGAGACCCGTGCCGGTGCTGGAGCCGGGGCCGGTTCGCCGGTCCCGGCTCAGCCCGCTCAGTCCTGGGCCGTCACGCGCTGGCCGATGACGGCGAACGCGGCGGGCTGCTGGCTCTGCAGCACCGACACGCGGAACCCGCCGTCGGCCAGCGCGGTCGTGGCGGCCTCGATGACGCGCGCCCTGCCCTCGGGCATGGTCGCCTCGTAGAAGAGGTACGCCCGGCCGCCGGGCAGCAGCTTCTCGTGGAGCAGGGCGATCTCGTCGGTGGCCTGGCGCACCCAGAACAGGTTGACGTTGAACGCGAAGGCCTTGTGCAGCCGCTTGACCGGCACGCGCAGCGTCGCGAGGTCGATCTGGCGCACCGTGAGGCGCCCCGCCTCGACGTACTGCGCGCAGCGTCGCTTCGTGCGGTCCACCCCCGACTCCGAGCGGTCGATCGCGAACAGCTTGCCCGACTCGAGACGGGAGCAGACGAGCTCGGCGGCCGCGCCGGGACCGCAACCGATCTCCAGCAGCTGGTCGCCGGGCTGGACGTCCATGACGTCCACGCCCCAGCGGATGCGCGCGGGGATGGTCTGCTGCCTCATGCGGTACAGCCTGCCACCTCGCCGGAGCGGTTGCACCGACCGCCTCGCCCTGCGGCGTCCCGCGTGCCCTAGGTTGGGGCCTCGTGAGCGACAACGCAGCGGGTACGACGACGTCCAGCCCCCTCCGTGTCGGCGTGCTCGGCGCGCGGGGCAAGGTGGGTCGGGAGATCTGCGCCGCGGTGGACGCGGCCGACGACCTGGCCCTCGTCGCGGAGGTCGACGCCGGTGACGATGTCGACGTGCTGCGCACCAACGGGGCGCAGGTCGTCGTCGACTTCACCCACCCCGACGTCGTGATGGCGAACCTGGAGTTCTGCATCGCGCAGGGCATCCACGCGGTCGTGGGCACCACGGGCTTCGACGACGACCGGCTCGCGACCCTCCGCGGCTGGCTGGCCGACGCGCCGGCCACCGGCGTGCTCATCGCGCCCAACTTCTCGATCGGCGCGGTGCTGATGATGCGCTTCGCGGCCGAGGCCGCCCGCTTCTACGACTCCGTCGAGATCGTCGAGCTGCACCACCCCACGAAGGCCGACGCCCCCTCGGGCACGGCCCGGCGCACCGCCGAGCTGGTCGCCGCCGCCCGCCGGGCGGCGGGCAGCCCGCCCATGCCCGACGCGACGTCCACCGGGCTGGAGGGTGCGCGCGGGGCCGACGTCGACGGCGTCCGTGTCCACGCCCTGCGGATCCGCGGGATGATCGCCCACCAGGAGGTCGTGCTGGGGGGACCGGGGGAGACGCTCACCATCCGCCACGACTCGATGGACCGCGCCTCGTTCGCCCCGGGCGTGCTGCTGGGCGTCCGCGCGATCGCCGACCACCCGGGCCTCACGGTCGGTCTCGAGCACCTGCTCGAGCTCGACTGACCCTCAGCCGAGCCCGGCGGCGCGCAGCCCGGCGGCCGTGGCCGCCGCGAGCACGACGACGACGAGGAAGCCCGCGCGCAACGTCAGCGCGACGGCGGCCACCGCCAGCGCCGCCAGGCGTGCGTCGACGACCAGGCGGGCGCCGTCCGCCGCTGCCTGCACCGCGACGAGCGCGGCGAGCAGGGCCACGGGCAGGGTGAGCGCGATGCGCCGCACCAGCGGTCGCTCCAGCACCCCGGACGGCAGGGACAGGCCCGCGAGCTTGAGCGCGTAGCAACCGCCGGCGAGCACCAGGATCGCCGCCCACGTCGAGCTCATGCGGCCGCCCCGGACGCCCCGGACGCCCCGGACGCCCCGGACCCCGGCGGCGTTCGGGTGGGCAGGAGCGCGGCGACCACGGCGACGGACGCCGCGGCGAGCACCGGCACCCCGGCGGGCGTGAACGGCACCAGGGCCAGCGCGAGGGCCCCGGCGGCGAGCGCCACGGCGACGGCGGACCCGTCGGCGAGCCGGGGCCAGAGCAGCGCGAGGAACGCGGCGCCCACGGCGGCGTCCAGCCCGAAGGTGCGGGGGTCGCCGAGGGCCGTGCCCGCGAGGGCGCCGACGAAGGTCATGAGGTTCCACAGCACGAACACCGCGCCGCCGGTGACGAGGAAGCCGAGCCGTGCCAGCGGCCGGTCGTCCTGGACGGTCGCGACGGCGCTCGACTCGTCGATCACGAGCTGGGCGGCCCCGGCCCGGCGAAGTCCGCGCCACCGGAGGCGGTCGGCGAGACCGAGCCCGTAGAGCGTGTTGCGGGCGCCCAGCATGAGCCCGGTCGCGGCGCCCGACCACGGCGACCCGCCCGCGGCCAGCACGCCCACGAAGGCGAACTGCGAGGCGCCCGTGAACACCAGGAACGACAGGGCGCAGGTCTGGAGGACGCTCAGGCCGGAGGCGACGCCCACGGCGCCGAAGGACGTGCCGTAGAGGCCCGTCGCGACCCCGATCGCGAGACCCTGACGCACGAGGGCGCGGCGTTCGGCGGTCGGGTCGGGCACCCCGCGAGGCTAGGTCACGCGGTCGCCCGGGCGCGGGCCGGGTCGCCCGGTCCCCCGGGTCGGTCGGGTCGGTCGGGTCGGTCGGGTCGGTCGGGTCGGTCGGGTCGGTCGGGCCCGTCAGCCGTGGTGGGGGTCGCGCACGAGCACGACGGCGGCGAGCAGGCCGGCGGCGATCCCCGCGGCCAGGCCGGTCGGCACGACCACCGGTACGGCGCTGCCGATGCCCGCGAGCAGACCGGCGGCCACGCCTGCCACGAGGGCGACGAGCACGAGGAGGTGGCGGTGACGCCGGGGCAGGGGACCGAGCACGCGCTTCCTCCTCGGGTCTGAATGGGTGACGGGGGTCACATCATGCCCGATCGGGCCGCGGAGACCAACCTCCCTCGGGGTGATCCGCGGGCTCACCTCAGACCAGGGAGGTGTGCAGGCGGACCTGGGTCACCTCGGTGCCGTCCTCGTCGGCGAGCGCCCGGTGCGCCCCGTCCGGCGCCCATCCGGCCGCGGCGAGGAGCGCGCGCCGCGGGTCGTCGGTCGACTCGAGCCAGGCGGTGGCGTGCTCGAAACCGTCGGCGCGCCAGGTGTCGACGCAGGCGTGGAGGAGGCGGGAGCCGTGCCCGCGGCCGCGCGCCGAGGGCGCGACCGCGATCTCCGCCAGCTGGGCGTCACGAGCCGGCGAGGCGTCGGGGTCGGGATCGGGGCCGACCACGGCGTATCCCACGAGCCGGTCGCCCTCGAGGGCGACCAGCACGCGGAGCCGGGCGTCGCCCGGGGCGGTGAGCGAGCGTCGCCAGGCGGTGGCGACGTCGGAGGCCTCGGGAAGGGCGTGGGGCGCGGTGAGGCGCTCCGTCCAGGCGGCGAGCTGCAGCTCGGCCAGCGCCTCGGCGTCGCGGGCCCAGGCGACCCGCACGCCGTGGTCGGTCACCGGTAGGTGTCCGCCATCCGCTCACCGATCTTGCGCTGCGGCTTGGGCAGGCGCAGCGGCTTGATCTGCATCGAGCGCGTCACCGCGTAGAACATCAGGCCCTTCGCCGAGGGGTCCTCGAGACGCTTGCGGGCCTCGCGCGCCAGCCGGATCCGCAGCCAGGTCAGGTCGAGCACGATGAGCAGCAGCAGGGCGGTGAAGATGAGGTAGCCCGCGCTGACCATGCTGGCGTTACCCGACCACTGGAGCACCAGCGAGAGGAGCATCAGCGGCAGCACGAGCTCGGTGAACCCGAAGCGGGTGTCGACGAGGTCGCGGACGAACCGCTTGCGGGGACCGCGGTCGCGCGCGGGCATGAACCGGTCGTCGCCGGTGCGCATGGCCTCGCGGACCTTGTTCTGCCGGGCCATCCGCTCCTCGCGGGCCTTGGCGTTCAGCTCCTTGCGGGAGCGCGCGGGCTTGGCGCGGGCACGGGCGGCGGCCTCGGCCTCGCGCCGCGACGGGGTGGGGCGTCCCTTGCCCCCGGGGCGCGGTGCGTCGCCGGCGGCGACCTCCTCCGCGGGGGAGGGGGTGGACTTCTCGCTGGCGGTGGAGCTGCGACGGAACAACGGGGCCTCACGGGACGAGCGGCCCGCGCGGCGGACCGGTGGATCGGGCGGGACGGGCACGCCGCACCGGCGCGCCACACGTGCGCATCCTAGCGGTCGGCCCCCTCCGCGGAGCCCGGCACCGGTGTCGCCCCCGCTTGAGGTTTGCCCCTAGTGTGGAGCGGGAAGCCGCAGCGGCGGCCGGCCGCGTCGTCGCGGCCGATCGTCCGCTCAGGTCGCGAGCCGTTCGAGGAGAGGCACCCCGATGAGTCTGATGAAGCGCATGAGCCTGATCTTCAGGTCGAAGGCGAACAAGGCCCTCGACCGTGCCGAGGATCCTCGCGAGACGCTCGACTACAGCTACCAGCGCCAGATCGAGCTCCTGAGCAAGGTACGACGCGGTGTCGCCGACGTCGCCACGAGCCGCAAGCGGGTCGAGCTGCAGATCAACCAGCTCCAGCAGCAGGCCGACAAGCTCCAGGACCAGGCGCAGAAGGCCATCCAGGTCGGGCGCGAGGACCTGGCGCGCGAGGCGCTGACCCGCAAGTCGGGCCTCGGCCAGCAGATCGCCGACCTCCAGACCCAGCACACGCAGCTCCAGGGCGAGGAGGAAAAGCTCGTTCTCGCCCAGCAGCGCCTGCAGGCGAAGGTCGAGTCCTTCCGCACGCGCAAGGAGACCATCAAGGCGACCTACACGGCCGCCGAGGCGCAGACGCGCATCAACGAGGCGATGTCCGGCATCGGCGAGGAGATGGGCGACGTCGGCATGGCCATCCAGCGGGCCGAGGACAAGACGGCGCAGATGCAGGCGCGCGCCGGCGCGATCGACGAGCTGCTCGCCTCCGGCGCGCTCGACGACGCCTCGTCCCTCAACCGCGGCGACGACATCGCCCGCGAGCTCGACGCGCTCAGCTCGTCCGCCGACGTCGAGGCGGAGCTCGCGGCGCTGAAGGGTCTCTCCGCCCCGTCCTCGCCCCAGGCCATCGAGGGTGGGGCCGGCAGCGGCGACATCCTGCAGGGCGAGGCCCAGAAGCAGAAGGAGGGCGGGCAGGCATGATCGTCCGCATCCTCGGCGAGGGCCAGTTCGACATCACCGACGCCTGCTTCGAGTCGCTGAACGTGCTCGACGACGCGGTCGAGAAGGCCGTGGAGGACGGCGACGAGGCGGCCTTCCGCCCCGCGCTCGCGGCCCTGCTGGCCGGCGTGCGCGCGGAGGGCGTGCCCCACGACCCGGAGTCGCTCGACGAGTCCGACCTCATCCTGCCCCCGGAGGACGCCTCGATCGACGAGGTGCGGGAGATGCTGGGTGACGAGGGCCTGATCCCCGGCTGACGCCGGGTCGCCGATGGCGCGCACGCGCTTCCTCCACGACTCCGGGCTGACCGCCCGGATGACGCTGGTGATGTTCCTGCTGGGCGGCCTGTTCGTCGCCCTCGTGGTCGCCCTCATGGTGGCCGTGCGGAGCCCGGGTCTCGCGATGGTCGTGGGCATCGCGGGACTGGCCATCGCCTTCTTCCAGTGGTGGACCTCCGACACCATGGCCATGCGGGCGATGCGGGCCCGCGAGGTCAGCCCGCAGGAGGCCCCGGAGCTGCACGGCATGATCGACCGGCTCTGCGCGCTGGCGGACATGCCCAAGCCGCGCGTCGGGGTCGCCGACATGGACATCCCCAACGCGTTCGCCACGGGACGCTCGCCCAACCGGGCCGTCGTCTGCGTGACGACCGGCATCCTGCGCCGCCTCGACGCGGAGGAGCTCGAGGCGGTGCTCGCCCACGAGCTGTCCCACGTGGCCCACCGGGACGTCATGGTCATGACCATCGCCTCGTCGGCCGGCATCGTCGCCGGCATGGTGACGCGGGGTGCGCAGTTCGGTGCCTTCTCCGGCGCCGGGCGGAGCCGCAACGACAAGAACAGCGGCGCCCTGCTGCTGGTGGCGCTCGTCGTCTCGCTCGTCGTCTACGCGATCAGCTTCTTCCTGACGCGCCTGCTGTCGCGCTACCGCGAGCTGTGCGCGGACCGTGCGGGTGCGTACCTGACGATGAAGCCGGCCAAGCTCGCCTCGGCGCTGCAGAAGATCACGGGCGAGATGGCCTCCATCCCGCAGCGCGACCTGCGCACGACCAGCGCGATGAACGCGTTCTTCATCGCCCCCGCCATCAGCGGGGCGTCGCTGTCGACCCTCACCTCGACGCACCCCTCCCTCGAGCAGCGGCTCGAGCAGCTGGCGCGCATCCAGGCCGACCTGAGCCGGCCCGGTCCGGGCGCCTGAGCGGGACGACGATGGGATTCTGGGACGCGATCCGGGGCCGCCGCGCGCCCCGGCAGGCGAACCTCGACGCGCTGTTCGGGGTGCCGAGCGCGGCGATCACCCTCGAGACGGGGCTCGGGATGCGGGCGACCGGAGTGGGCTCGGTCTGCTTCCGCGCCGCCGAGGGCGCCGCCTTCGCGGCGACGCAGCACGACATCGAGGCGCTGCTCGAGGCCGACCCGCGCACGCCGCCGGTCGAGCGCACCGTGGACGACTTCGGGTTCACCTGGCTGGTCGTCCGCCGGGACCCGGAGGACGTCGCCGGCCTGTGCACCGACCTGCACGCCGTCAACGTGCTGCTCGAGGAGCAGGGCTTCGGGCCGGCACTCCTGTGCTCCGTCGTGGGCTTCGCCGGCGCCGACGGCCGCGCGGTCGGGCTCGTGTACCTCTACAAGCAGGGCACCTTCTACCCGTTCGCGCCCACCGGACCCCAGCAGCGTGACAACCTTCTGGAGATCAACGTGCGCGACCAGCTGGCCGGCGAGCTCCCCGTCGAGGAGAGCCTGCAGCGTTGGCTGGCGCTCTGGGGAGCACCGGGTCTCTAGGTGAGGCAGTGACGTCGGCGGGATGCGGCTGGGGCCGCGGGGAGGAACGGGCATGACGCAGGAGCAGCTGCGGCGGGTGGACGAGGCGATCGCCAGCTACGCCATCATCTCGGACCCTCCTCCGAAGGAGCTCCAGGCGGTCGTGGAGATGGCCGCGTACGTCGCGCGCGTCCCCATGGCGACCGTCAACGTCATCACCTCCCACGAGCAGCACCAGGTGGCCGCGGTCGGCTTCGAGGCCTCCGTCTGCCGTCGCGAGGACTCGATGTGCGCCATCTCGCTGTCGATCGGCGGCCAGGTCGTGGTCCCCGACGCCAGCAAGGACGAGCGCTACCGTGACAACCCGTTCGTGAGCGGCCCCCTCGGTGACGTCCGCTTCTACGCCGCGCAGCCGCTGCTGACCCCGGACGGCTTCGCGATCGGCACGCTCTGCATCTTCGACACCGAGCCGCGCGAGCTCGACGAGGACCAGAAGACGGCCCTCCGCACGATGGCGGAGCGGATCGTCGACATCCTCGAGCTCTCGCGCCGCACCCGGGCCCTCAATGACTCGCTCGAGCGGATGGAGGAGATGCGCGACGAGCTCGTGCGCTCCAACGAGCACCTGGCCGCGTTCGCCGGGCAGGTCAGCCACGACCTCCGCAACCCGCTCTCGACCGTCGCGATGTCGCTCTACCTGCTGCAGGAGGAGCTCGACGAGGAGGAGGTGCCGGCCGGGGCCAGCACCGTCGAGCGGGCCCTGCGCGGCACGAAGCGCATGCAGGCGCTCATCGAGGACCTGCTGGCCTTCGCCCGGGTCGGGGGATCGCTCCGCCGGGAGGACGTCCACCTGGCGGCCGAGGTCCCCGTGATCCTCGCTGACCTGGCCGGAGCGCTCCGGGGCGCGGACGTCACGCTGGGCGACCTGCCCACCGTCTGCGGCGACGCCACGCAGCTCCGCGCGGTGCTGCAGAACCTCGTCGCCAACGCGGCCAAGTTCACCCGGCCCGGCCAGCCGGCCGAGATCACCATCACCGGCAGCCGGTCGGGGGAGGGGTGGCGCATCGAGGTCGCCGACCGCGGTCGCGGGATCGACGCGGCGGACGCGGAGCGGGTGTTCGAGCCGCTGGTGCGCCTCGACGAGGGCGCCGACGGCTCCGGCATCGGTCTCGCGACCTGCCGCCGGGTCGTGCAGGCCCACGGTGGCAGGATCGGGATCGAGCCGCGCGAGGGCGGCGGCGCCGTGGCGTGGGTCTGGCTGCCCGACGCCTGAGCGTCAGCGGGCCGTGCGGCCGGGGAGGTCGAGCATCCGCTGCAGCGCGACCCGCGCCCACTCCTGCGTCTCGGCGTCGACGGCGATGACGTTCGGGACCTGCCCGGCCACGAGCGACTCCAGCGCCCACACGAGGTGGGGCAGGTCGATGCGGTTCATCGTCGAGCAGTAGCAGACCGTGCGGTCGAGGAACGAGATGTTCTTGTCGGGGTGGGCGTCGGCGAGCCGCTTCACCAGGTTGAGCTCGGTGCCGATCGCCCACGACGAACCGGGCTCGGCCGCCTCGATGGTGCGGATGATGAACTCGGTCGAGCCCACGAGGTCGGCGCGGGTGACCACCTCGTGGCGGCACTCGGGGTGCACGAGGATGTTCACCCCGGGGACGGTCGCCCGCAGCTGGTCGACGGACTCGGCGGAGAACCGGCCGTGGACCGAGCAGTGGCCCTTCCACAGGATCATCTTGGCGTTGCGGAGCTCATCGGCGGTGAGGCCACCGTTGGGGCGGTGCGGGTTCCAGACCACGCACTCCTCCAGCGCGATGCCCATCTGCAGCACCGCGGTGTTGCGACCGAGGTGCTGGTCGGGCAGGAACAGCACCTTGCCCGTGTCCTCGGGGCGCTGGTCGAAGGCCCACTCGAGCGCGACGTCGGCGTTCGAGGACGTGCACACGGCGCCGCCGTTGCGGCCGCAGAAGGCCTTGATGTCGGCCGAGGAGTTCATGTAGGTGATCGGCACGACGTCGTCCGCGATCCCCGCGTCGACGAGCGCGTCCCACGCGTCCTCGACCTGTCCGATGAGCGCCATGTCGGCCATCGAGCACCCGGCCGCGAGGTCGGGCAGGATGACCTGCTGCGCGTCCGTCGTCAGGATGTCCGCCGACTCGGCCATGAAGTGCACGCCGCAGAAGACGATGTACGGCGCGTCCGGGCGCCCCGCGGCGTCGCGCGCCAGCTTGAAGGAGTCGCCGGTGACGTCCGCGAACTGGATGACCTCGTCGCGCTGGTAGTGGTGGCCCAGCACGAAGACCTTGTCGCCCAACGCCTCCTTCGCGGCGCGGGCGCGCTCGACCAGGTGTGGGTCGGACGCCGGCGGGAGGTCGCCGGGGCACTCGACGCCCGGCTCGGTGGCCGGGTCGGAGCCGCGGCCGAGGGGGAGCAGGGGGAGATCGACGGTCGTCACGGGCTCCATCCTAGAGGGGTGGCTCCGGCCGTGGGTGAGGATGGACCCGTGCGCGTGCTCCTGGCTCCCGACCGCTTCGACGGCACGCTGACCGCGGCGGAGGCGGCCCGCGCCATGGCGGAGGGGTGGCGTCGGCGCGCCCCGGACGACGAGGTCGACCTCGCCCCCGTCGCCGACGGCGGTCCCGGCTTCCTCGACGTGCTCCACCACGCGCTCGGCGGATCGCTCCTCGGCGTGACGACGCGCGACCCGTTCGGCGCGCCCGTCCCCGGCGCGGTGCTCGTGGTGGAGGAGGAGGGCGGCCCCGCGGCGTACGTCGAGGCCGCGCAGGCCTGCGGCCACGCGGTGGCGGACCCCGCCCGCGTCCTGACGGCCTCGTCCGCCGGGGTGGGGGACCTCGTGGGGCACGCCGTCGCCGCCGGGGCGCGACGGGTGGTCGTCGGCCTGGGCGGCTCGGCCGTGCTGGACGGCGGCGCCGGTCTGCTCGCCGCGCTGGGGGCGACCGCTGACGCCCCGCTGGAGGCCGGCCCGCTCGCCCTGGCCGATGTCCGGGACGTCGACCTGACCGCCCCCCGCCGCTTGCTCGAGGGGGTGACGGTCACCGTGGCCGTCGACGTCGCATGCACCCTGACCGGGCTGTTCGGCGCCGCGAAGACGTTCGGGCCCGATCTCGGCCTCGGCGACGACGGCGTGCTCGCGGTCGACCACGCGCTCGAGGCCTGGGCGCACGCGACCGACCGTCGGCTCTCGTTGCGGGAGGGAACGGGGGCGGCCGGGGGCGTGGGGTTCGGCCCCCTGCTCCTGGGCGCCGGATACCGGCCGGGGGCCGAGCTGGTGCTGGACGCCGTGGGCCTGGCGGAGCGCTGCCGGCGGGCCGACCTCGTGGTGACGGGCGAGGGGCGCTTCGACTTCGCCAGCCGCGCCGGGACGGTGCCGCACGGCGTCGCGCTCCTCGCGGCCGCCGCGGTGCGCCCGTGCGTGGTGGTCGCCGGTGAGGTGCTCGTCGGCACCCGCGAGATGCGGGCGCTGGGGGTGGAGGCGGCGTACTCCGTCGTCGACGAGGTGGGCCGGACGGAGGCGGTCGAGGCGGCGTACGACGCGCTCGTGCGCACGACGGAGCGCGTCGCGCGGACCTGGTCACGCTGACGCCGCGCGAGCGGACCGCGGTCCGGATAAAGTGCCCCCACGACCTCGGGAATAGGGCACCGGTGTGCAACCATTGATGACGTTGCACGACGCAGAGGACCGCGCCGCAGCACCACCGATCGTCGAGATCCCGTAGGGAGAACGCACATGACCGAGCAGGTCGACACCCAGGCGACCGAGCGTCGCACCGACCAGATCAACCTGAGCGCGACGGCCGCGAGCAAGGTCAAGAGCCTGCTGGAGCAGGAGGGTCGCGACGACCTCGCGCTCCGCATCTCCGTGCAGCCGGGCGGCTGCTCGGGCCTGCGCTACCAGCTCTTCTTCGACGAGCGCACGCTCGACGGCGACATCGTGACCGACTTCGACGGCGTCTCCGTCGTCGTGGACCGGATGAGCGTGCCGTACCTCAACGGTGCGGAGATCGACTTCGTCGACACCATCGAGAAGCAGGGCTTCACCATCGACAACCCGAACGCGACGGGCTCCTGCGCCTGCGGCGACTCGTTCCACTGAGTCGTCCGGCCGCGCGCCGCTGACGCCGAACGGCCCCCGTCCTCCGCGAGGAGGGCGGGGGCCGTTCGCGTGCGGCGGTGGGGCCGCTCAGTCCTGGTAGAGAGCCGCGGCGATGCGGGCGGCCGCCTCGCTGACCTCGATCTGCGGCTTGAGGTCGCGCCGCTGGTCGGCCCAGTCGAGGGACGGCGCCGGGCGGCGGGCAGCGGCGGCGATCGCATCCGTGCCGCTCGAGCGGAGCGCGGCGCGCGTCTCGCGGCAGTCGCGCTGCAGGTCGGCGGGGGCCGCGTGGTCGTCGTACGCGAGCCGGTCGGTGGGGGTCGTGGTGCTCATGACCTCGACGGTAGGCACTACCGCCGGGTAGGCCGAGGGGTACCGATCGGTAGTGTTCGCGCGCGTCGCGTAGGGTCGGCCGACGTGTCGCTCCTCATCACCGGCTCCATCGCCACCGACCACCTGATGACCTTCTCGGGCAAGTTCTCGGACTCGCTCGTGGTGGACCAGCTGGACAAGCTGTCGGTCTCGTTCCTGGTCGACGACCTCGAGGTCCGGCGGGGCGGGTGCGCGGCCAACATCTCCTTCGGTCTCGGCAACCTCGGCCTGCGGCCGGTGCTCGTCGGCGCCGTCGGCGAGGACTTCGTCGACTACCGCGCCTGGCTCGAGCGCCACGGGGTCGACTGCGACTCCGTCCACGTCTCCGAGACGCGCCACACCGCGCGCTTCGTCTGCACCAACGACGCCGCCATGGCCCAGTTCGCGACCTTCTACGCAGGGGCGATGAGCGAGGCGCGCGAGATCGAGCTGAAGCCGATCGTCGACCGCGTCGGCCCGGTCGACTTCGTGCTGGTCGGCCCGAACGACCCGGACGCGATGGTCCGCCACACCGAGGAGTGCCGCCAGCGCGGCTACGCGTTCGTCGCGGACCCCTCGCAGCAGCTCGCGTTCGGTGACGGCGACCTGATCCGCCCCCTCATCGACGGAGCGGCGATCCTCTTCTCCAACGAGTACGAGGCCGCCCTCATCGAGTCGAAGACCGGCTGGAGCCACGAGGAGGTCCTCGACCGCGTGGGCACCTGGGTCGTCACGCTCGGTCCCGACGGCGTCCGCCTCGAGACGAAGGGCGCCGAGCCCGTCGTGGTGCCGGCCGTCCCCGAGATCGCCAAGGTCGAGCCGACCGGCGTGGGCGACGCCTTCCGGGCCGGGTTCCTCGCCGCGCTCAGCTGGGGCCTCGACCAGGAGCGCGCCGCCCAGCTGGGGTGCCTCCTCGCCGTGTACGTCGTGGAGCAGGTGGGCACCCAGGAGTACGTGCTCGGCCGCACGGCCTTCCTGGAGCGCCTCGAGGCGGCGTACGGCGCGGACGCCGTCGCCGACGTCGCGGCGCACCTGCAGACGTTCCGCGACTGACGGCGACCCCGCACTGCGGGGCTCCTCAGACGGCGCCGCCGAGCCGCACCACGTGGCGAGCGACGCCGTCGTCGGCGCTGTCCGCCCCTAGGTAGGCGTGCCCGCGCATCCGGCACCACGCCGGCACGTCGACCCGCGCCGCGGGGTCCTCGGCCACCACCGCCAGCACCGTGCCGGCCGCCTCGTCCCCCCGGGCGCGGGCGGCCTTCGCGAGCGCGAGCACGGGCGCGGGGCAGGGGAGCCCCCGGCAGTCGAGCTCCGCGTCGACCGCGACGCCGGGCGCACCGCCGAACGCGGCGGCGCTCACAGGCCGACCTCCGCCCGCAGGCGGGCGACGATCCCGGGCAGCACCCCGAGGAACCGGTCCACGTCGTCGTCGCTCGTGCCCGGGTGCAACGACAGCCGCACGTTGCCGTGGGTCAGCGCCCCCATCGCGGCCAGCACGTGGGACGGCTCGTGGGTGCTGGCCGTGCAGGCGGACCCGCTGCCGATCCCGAACCCGGCGCCGTCCAGGGCGGTCACCAGGGCCTCGCCCTCGACGTACAGGCAGGAGAACGTCAGCAGGTGCGGCAGCCGGTCGACGGGGTCGCCGACGACGTCGACGTCCGGCACGAGGCGCGGCACCTCGGCGCGGAGGCGGTCGACGAGGGCCGCCGCCCGGCGTCCGGCCTCCTCGGCCTCCGCCAGCACGGCCTGGAGCGCCGCCGCGGCGGCGAACGCGCCGGGCACGTCCTCGAAGCCGAGCGCACGGCGGTCGCCGCGGTCGTCGGCGGGGGAGGGGTCGCGCCAGCGCGCGCCCTTCCGGACGGCCAGCACGCCGACGCCGGGCGGACCGCCCCACTTGTGGGCCGACGCCGCGGCGACCGACCAGGCCGTCGGCAGCGGCTCCCAGCCGACGGACGCGCAGGCGTCGACGAGGAGGGGGACGTCGCCGTACGCCGCGGCGAGGCGCGCGACGTCGGCGAGCGGCTGGCGGGTGCCGACCTCGTGGTTGGCGCTCTGCACGGCGAGCAGCGCGACGTCGCGGGGGGCGAGGGCCGCGGCCACGGCGTCCAGGTCCACGCGGCCGCGCGGGTCGACGTCGACGACGCGGGTCGTGGTGCCGTGCTCCGCGGCCGAGAAGTCCGCCGCGTGCAGCACCGCGGAGTGCTCGACGGCCGTGTGGGCGACCACGCCGCCCGCGCGCCGCCGGCCGCGGGCCAGCCCGAGCAGGCCTCGGTGCACCGCCTCGGTGCCCGACCCCGTGAAGGTGATCTCGTCCGGCCGCGCGCCGAGGGAGGCCGCCACGACCTCGCGGGCGTTGTCGAGCAGCTGCCGCGCGCGGCGACCGGCGTGGTGCAGCCGGCGCGGGTCGGCGTAGCCGTGCTCGTGGGCCAGCAGGAGCGCCTCGCGGGCGGCCGGGTGGAGCGGTCGCGCGGACGCGCTGTCGAGGTCGGTCCACGGCGGCGGAGGGGGCGCGGCGGGGGGTCCTGAGGTCACCTGAGGACCGTATCCGCAGGCGGGACGCGGGATCGACGACATCGCGTAGTAGATGAGGCCACCCTGTGCGCGACCTGAGGGCTACATTCAGATAAAGTCACGTCCGTCGTGTGATCATCTCGAAAGAGAGGCTCGTTCGTGGGTCTGCAACTCTCCCGGTCCGGCGCCGGTGCCGTTCGGCGTAGCGCCGCGAGCGCGCCCCGACGCGTCGCGCTGGCCGCGTCCCTGGGCGCTGCCCTCGTCCTCCTGAGCGGTTGCTCGGAGGAGACGCAGTACCAGCTGAAGCACTTCGGCCTGCCTGGTCAGGCCACCGAGGAGGCGCCTCACATCGCCGACCTCTGGATCTGGTCGTGGGTCGCCGCCCTGGCCACCGGCATCCTCGTGTGGGGCCTGATCTTCTGGGTCGTCGTGCGCTACCGCCGCCGCAGCGCGGACGAGGTCCCGGTGCAGACGCGCTACAACCTGCCGCTGGAGATCTTCTACACGATCGCCCCGGTCATGATGGTGATCGTCTTCTTCTTCCACACGGTGCAGGTGCAGAACACCGTGCTGGACGACTCCGAGCCCGACCTGACGCTGGAGATCGTCGGCCAGCAGTGGTCGTGGACCTTCAACTACCCGACCGACGGCGTCGGTGGCGGGGACCGTGAGGAGGTCGAGAGCTCCGAGTACGCGTACCTTGTGGGCACCGCCTCGCAGATCCCGACCCTCGTGCTCCCCGTCGGCGAGACGGTGCGGTTCAACCTGCACTCGCCCGACGTGATCCACGGCTTCTGGATCCCCGGCTTCCTCATGAAGATGGACGTCGTCCCCGGGCGCCTCAACCACTTCCAGGTGACGCCCACCGAGGAGGGCACGTTCGCCGGCAAGTGCACCGAGCTCTGCGGCGTCTACCACTCCCGCATGCTGTTCAACGTCGAGGTCGTCTCCCCGGAGGAGTACGACGCGTACGTCGAGGAGCTCGCCGACAACGGTGACGTCTCCGCGAACGGCCCGCTGGTCGGCGGCGAGGACGCCCGCACCACGCGTGGTCTGCACAACGACGACAACGGAGGCTCCGAGTGACCGCCACTGTTCCTGCACCGGCGGCGAGCCAGCCGTCGGAGCCGTCCGAGACGCTCGTCCCCGGACGCAAGCCGCTCGGCGAGATGGTCGTCAAGCTCCTGACGACGACCGACCACAAGCTCATCGGCAAGATGTACCTCGTCACCTCGTTCGCCTGGTTCTGCATCGGCGGCGTCATGGCGCTGGTCATCCGGTCCGAGCTCGCGTTCCCCGGCCAGCAGGTCGTGAACGACGAGGTCTACAACCAGATGTTCACGATGCACGGCACGATCATGCTGCTGCTGTTCGCGACGCCCCTGTTCTTCGGGTTCTCGAACGTCATCATGCCGCTGCAGATCGGCGCGCCCGACGTGGCGTTCCCGCGCCTCAACATGTTCAGCTACTGGCTGTTCCTGTTCGGCGGCATCATCGCCGCGAGCGGCTTCTTCACCCGCGAGGGCGCGGCCAGCTTCGGCTGGTTCGCCTACACCCCGCTCTCCAACGAGGTGCGCAGCCCCGGCGTCGGTGGCGACCTGTGGATCATGGGTCTCTACATGGCCGGTCTCGGCACGATCCTCGGTGCGGTCAACTTCATCACCACGATCATCTGCATGCGCGCGCCCGGCATGACGATGTTCCGGATGCCGCTGTTCGTCTGGAACACGCTCATCACGAGCCTGCTCGTGCTCATCGCGTTCCCGATCCTGGCCGGCGCGCTGCTCATGCTCGAGGCCGACAGGACCATCGGCACCCACGTGTTCGACGCGTCCCACGGCGGGCCGATCCTGTGGCAGCACCTGTTCTGGTTCTTCGGCCACCCGGAGGTCTACATCATCGCGCTGCCGTTCTTCGGCATCGTGACGGAGATCCTCCCGGTGTTCAGCCGCAAGCCGATCTTCGGCTACGTCGGTCTCGTCGGCGCCACGCTGGGCATCGCGATCCTGTCCGTCGCCGTGTGGGCTCACCACATGTTCGTGACGGGTGCGGTGAACCTGCCCTTCTTCTCCGGCATGACGTTCTTGATCGCGGTGCCGACAGGCGTGAAGTTCTTCAACTGGATCGGCACGATGTGGGGCGGGTCCATCTCGTTCGACAACCCGATGCTCTGGTCGATCGGCTTCCTCACGACCTTCCTCTTCGGTGGTCTGACGGGTGTCCTCCTGGCCAGCCCGCCGCTCGACTTCCACGTCTCGGACTCCTACTTCGTGGTGGCGCACTTCCACTACGTGGTGTTCGGCACCGTGGTGTTCGCGATGTTCGCCGGCTTCTACTTCTGGTGGCCGAAGATGACCGGCAAGATGCTCGACGAGCGTCTCGGCAAGGTGCACTTCTGGCTGCTGTTCGTCGGCTTCCACACGACGTTCCTCGTGCAGCACTGGCTCGGCGTCGAGGGCATGCCGCGGCGCTACGCCGACTACCTCGAGGGTGACGGTTTCACGCTGCTCAACCAGATCTCGACGGTCGGTGCCTTCATCCTGTCGGCCTCGATGCTGCCGTTCTTCTACAACGTGTACGTGTCGGCGAAGGGTCCGAAGGTCGAGGTGGACGACCCGTGGGGCTGGGGCCGCTCGCTGGAGTGGGCCACGTCCTCGCCGCCGCCGCGTCACAACTTCCACTCGATCCCGCGCATCCGCTCGGAGTCGCCGGCGTTCGACCTCCACCACCCGGAGATCGCCGCCCTCGAGCTCGCACAGAACTCGGCGGAGCGTCACGGCCGTGTGGCCGACGCTCCGGACATGGAGGGTCGCGAGGAGCACCTGCGCTCGCGCGGCGCCGACGTCGACCACGCCGACGACACGAAGGGCAAGGACAAGTGAAGGCGCTCCGCTCCGAGGTCTGGATCTTCCTGATCACGACCGTCTTCCTGGTGCTGGTCACGCCGGCGTACTGGTTCGTCACCGACGCCAGCGACGAGGGTGGCGACTGGACGGGCACCTCCGCGCTCGTCATGACCACGCTGCTCGCGGCCATGGTGACCTGGTACCTCGGGTTCCAGGCCCGCAAGCTCGACGAGCGTCCCGAGGACCGCAAGGACGGCGAGATCGCCGACGGCGCGGGCGAGCTCGGGTTCTTCCCGCCCTACTCGTGGTGGCCGCTCTGGAACGCCATGGTGTTCGGCGTCCTGGTGCTCGGCGTCATCTTCGGCTGGTGGCTCTTCATGATCGGGTGCGCCTTCGGCATCCTGACCCTGTCGGGCTGGGTGTTCGAGTACTACCGCGGGGTGCACGCCCACTGATCAGGTCCCGCACAGGTGGCGGGGTTACGCTGGAAGCGCTCGTCGGACTCGTTCCGACGGGCGCTTTCGCGGTTCCGGAGGGGACCCGGCGACACCCAGCAGCACTCGGGAAGGACGCAGCGCATGGCCTCGAACGACCTCACGACCGGCTCGGACGGCTGGCGGTTCACCCGCCGGGGACTGGTGCGCGTGGTCGGCGCCGGCGGGGTGGCGGCCGCACTGGGCGGGTCCGTGGCCGCGTGCAGCCGTGACGAGGACGGCACGAGCGGGTCCCGCGGCGGGGGCGGCGGCGCCGCGAACGGCGGCGGGGCGGACCCGGTCACGATCGTGACCAACCTGCCCGAGGGCGACGAGCCGGTCGCCGTCGACACCCAGGTGCAGGTCGAGGCGCAGAACGGCACCCTGACGACGGTAGCGCTCGTCACGGCCGACGGCGCCGAGGTGGCGGGCGAGATGCGCGAGGGCGGCATCAGCTGGGCCGCCGGCAGCCTCCTCGACCCGGGCGCGACGTACACGCTGACCGTGGAGGCCACCGGTGACGGTGGCGACACGTCGGCCGAGCGGTCCTTCGCGACCGTCGACCTCCCCCTCGACCAGCTCACCTACCCGTCGATCGCCCCCCTGGCGGACGAGGAGGTGGGCGTCGGGATGCCCGTCGTCGTGCGTTTCGACGTCGCGGTGACGGACCACGCGACGTTCGAGCAGCACATGCGGGTCACCAGCGAGCCGGCGCAGGAGGGTTCCTGGCACTGGTTCGACGACCACGAGGTCCGCTGGCGGCCGCGGGAGTACTGGCAGCCCGGCACCGCGGTGACGGTCGACGTCGACGTGAAGAGCCTCCCCGCGGGCGGCGGTGTCTACGGCCAGGAGAGCCGCCAGGTCGCGTTCACCGTCGGGCGCTCGGTCATCCACCGCGTCGACGCGACGACGCACACCATGACCTCGGAGGTCGACGGCGCGACGGCGCGCACCATGCCGATCAGCGCCGGCAAGCCGGGCTTTGAGACCCGGTCGGGCGTCAAGGTCATCATGGAGAAGTTCCGCGAGAAGACCATGGACGCGGCCACCACCGGCATCGAGCCGGGGGACCCGGACTACTACAACATCGCCGACGTCCAGTACGCGCTGCGCGTCACCACCTCCGGCGAGTTCCTGCACGCCGCGCCGTGGTCCGCGGGCTCCCAGGGCGTGGCCAACGTGAGCCACGGGTGCGTGGGCATGGCGACGGAGGACGCTCGCTGGGTGTTCGAGAACTCCCGGCGCGGCGACGTCGTGGAGGTCACCGGGACCGACCGGCAGATGACCCTCGAGAACGGGTGGGGTGACTGGAACGCCACCCCGGAGGCGTACGCCGAGGGCTCGGCGCTCTAGGGCCTCTCGCGTCAGCGCTGGCTCACGGGTAGGCGGTGCGACGCATCGTGAGCAGGAACGACGACTCCAGCCACGCGTGCTGGAGCAGCAGGCCGACGACGAGCACCGCGCCGAGCACGGCCGCCTGCCCGGCGCGGTGCCACCGGCGGCCCAGTGTCGGGAACGGCCACCAGACGACAAGCAGCAGGAGCGCGTAGCGCGTGATGCTGGGGGTGGGCCGCGCCGTCACGAGCAGGAACGCCCCGTAGGAGACGGCCCACGCGCGCAGCTCGGGCGTCCACACCCGCGCCGCCGGCTGCAGCACGATGGCGAGCACGAGCAGCACGACGACGGCGACGTCGGCGGCGAGCGTCGCCCCCGTGACGCCGAGGAGCTGGCCCAGCCAGGTCTGCCAGCTGCGCTCCTCGGTCAGCACCCAGGCGCCCTGGGTGAGCAGGTAGGCGTTCGGCTCCCCGGTGACCACGGCCGCGACGAGGGGCCAGAGCCCGAACGACAGACCCGTCAGGACCACGTGGCCGATGAGGCGGAGGAGGTCGCGGTGGGGGAGGGGGCCCTCCGCGCGCCACCGCCACCAGCCGTGGACGAGCAGGACCGGCACGAGGGCGAGCACCACCGGCCGTGTGAGGGCGAGCAGCACCACCCAGGCGGCCACCGCGCCGTACCGACGTCGGGACAGGGCGTCGAGCATGAGGACGATGAGCAGCAGGCTGAGACCCTCCGTGTACGACGTCTGGAGGATCGCGCCCGCCGGGGCGGCGCTGATGGCCGTCGTGGTCACCAGAGCCACGTAGCGGCCCCCGTGGCGGGCCAGGAGGCGGTAGAGCAGCACCAGGGCCAGCGTGGACGCCACGAGGCTCACGGTGGAGGCGGCGACGCCGAAGGAGGCGCCCGTGAGGGTCATGAGGAGCCGCGCGAGGGCGGGCAGCGCGGGGAAGAACGCCCACGGGTTCTGCTGGACCTCGCCGTCGTACCGGGGCAGCTCGGTGGGGTAGCCCTGCTCGGCGATGGTGCGGTACCACTGCCCGTCCCAGTTGGTGACGAGGTCGAAGTACCCGGGATCGGCGGGGACGGGCTCCACGAGGTAGAAGCCCTGGCCCACCTCCAGGGCGACCTGGTCGGCCCCGATCCGCACGAGCATCCAGGCGTCGACCAGCCGGGTCAGCAGCACCAGCGTCAGCGGGGGCAGCCACCACGGGAGGGCGTCGAGCAGCGTCGTCGGCGAACGCCGACGGGCGCCCGGATCCTCGTCGGATCCGGGCGCCCGTGCGGAGGTGGACGTCACCATGGGGTGGAGGTCAGCCGGCCCGGAGGCCGGCCGCCCTCAGTGTCCCTTGACCAGCGCGTCGCGGTCGTCGTCGTGCGAGCCGGCCTCGAGCTCGTGGCCGTCGTGCCCGTCGTGGTGGTGGTGCGCCGCCTCGAGCTCCGCAGCCGTGGGGGGCTGCAGGTTGTCGGCGAACCAGAACCGGTTGAGGGCCAGGCGCAGCCGCTCCTTGCGGTTGTGCGGACGCTCCACGCCGTTCTTGTCGACCGCGGGGTCGAGCTCGAGCAGCTGGTCGCGCTCGCGCTCGACGATCAGCGCCTGCTTGGCGTCGGGCAGCGGCAGGTGCCGCTCCGAGTAGGCGCCGTCCGGCGACCGCTCGATGATGCCCGTCTCGTAGCCGTGCAGCGCCTGCTCCTTGGCGTGACGCTGGAGCGAGATGCACCAGCGCTTCGTGATCCAGAAGGCCAGGATCGGCCCGAGGAAGATCGCGCCACGCAGGAAGTAGGTGATCTGGTTGATCGAGAGGTCCAACCTGATCGCGATGATGTCGTTGCCGCCCGCGAAGAGCGCGAGGACGTAGAACGTCACGAGCGCCGCCATGAGGCCGGTGCGCGCAGGGGTGTCGCGCGGACGCTGGAGCAGGTGGTGCTCCCGCTTGTCACCCGTGATCCAGTTGTCGATGAAGGGGTAGAGGATCAGGAAGATGATGATCAGCGTCGGCACCATGATGACGGTGAGGAACACCGGCAGCGCGAGGGTGACGCCCCAGAAGCTGACCTCGGTCCAGCCCGGGATGATGCGGAGGAGTCCGTCGGGCCAGCCCATGTACCAGTCGGGCTGGGATCCTGCGGTCACCTTCGTCGGGTCGTAGGGCCCGTACATCCAGATCGGGTTGATGGTCATCAGGCCGCCCATCAGCGCGGTGGCACCGAAGACGATGAAGAAGAAGCCACCCGCCTTCGCGGCGTACACCGGCAGCATCGGGAAGCCGACGACGTTCTGCTCCGTGCGGCCGGGGCCGGGCCACTGCGTGTGCTTGTGGTAGACGAGCAGCAGCATGTGGGCGGCGATCAGACCGAGGATCAGGCCGGGGATCAGCAGCACGTGGATGATGTAGAGCCGCGGGATGATCGAGTGACCCGGGAACTCGTCACCGAAGAGCAGGAACGAGCCGTAGGTGCCGACCACGGGGATCGACTTCACGAAGCCGTCGGCCGCGCGGACGCCCGTGCCGGAGAGCAGGTCGTCGGGGAGCGAGTAGCCGGTGAAGCCCTCGAGCGTGCCGAGCGTCAGCAGCAGGACGCCGATGACCCAGTTGATCTCGCGGGGCTTGCGGTAGGCGCCCGTCAGGAAGACGCGCATCATGTGGATGAGCATCGACCCGATGAACAGGTGCGCCGCCCAGTGGTGCATCTGGCGGAGCAGCAGGCCACCGCGCACGTCGAACGAGATGTGCAGCGAGGAGTTGAAGGCCTCGGAGATGTACGAGCCGCGCAGCGGGGCGTAGGAGCCCTGGTACTCGATCTCGGTCATGCTCGGGTTGAACCAGAACGTCAGGAAGATGCCCGTGACGAGGAGGACCACGAAGCTCCACAGGGCGATCTCGCCCAGCATGAAGGACCAGTGGTCGGGGAAGACCTTGCGGAGGTTCTTCTTGGCCAGGCCGGCCAGGCCGAGACGCTCGTCGGCCCAGTTGGCGGCTGCACCCACCTTCGACGGCTTGCCGCTGCGTGCAGCGGTGCCGCCGTTGGTGTCGGCAACCTTGGACGTCGTGCTCATGGTCAGCCACGCTCCCAGTAGCTCGGACCGACGGGCTCGTCGAAGTCGCCCATCGCGTAGAGGAAACCCTCGTCGTCAGCAGCGAGGTGCATCTGCGGGAGGGCGTGCCCGGCCGGTCCGAAGACGACCTTGCCGGAGTCGGCGAGGTCGAACGTGGACTGGTGGCAGGGGCACAGCAGGTGGTGGGTCTGCTGCTCGTTCAGTGCGATGGGGCAACCGACGTGCGTGCAGATCTTGGAGTAGCAGACGATGCCGTCGACGTCCCAGTTCTCACGGTCCGGGTTGCGGACGATGTCGCCGGGCGACATGCGGAGGACGATGACGGCGGACTTGACCTTCTCGATGAGCAGCTGCTCGTGGTCGAGCGCGGGGCGCAGCTCCTGGCCGTCCGGACCGATCGGCGCCGGGAGGTGACCCTCCGAGTTGGGGACGAGGCCCTCGGGCTCGCCGTTGAGCAGGTCGCCGATCTCGAGGTCGGCACGGTTGATCCGCGTGCCGAGCACATCGCGGACGATGTACATGCCCTCCATCCAGAAGGTCTTCTCGAGCCGGCTGGCGCTCATGTTGCGGGGGCCCAGGTCACGCAGGGCCACGATGAGCGGGACGCCCGCGAAGGCGAGCGCGCCGAGCAGCGTGTTGCGGATGAGCGGACGACGGCCGATGCCGGACTCCTCGAGGCCCGCGGTGAGCGCCTTGAGGGTCGTCTCCCGGTCCTCCTCGCTCGAGGCGGCCGGGTGGCGGAGCTCGGCGATCTCGACGTCGCTCATGAGCTTGCGGGCCCACTGGATGACGCCGACGCCGATGGCCAGCATGCCCAGGCCGAGCGTGAGGCCCAGGAACAGGTTCGACGCGCCGAAGCCGAGGAACGTGTCGATCTCGCGACCGATCTCGAAGCTGAAGTAGGCGACGACGAAGAGGACGGCGCAGATCATCGAGAAGACGAAGAGCGTGGCCACCTGGCGCTCGGCGCGCTTCTCGGCCTTGGGGTCGACGTCCGTCGGACGCCAGACGTGGGCCGGCAGACCGGGTGCGACGCCCTGGTCCTCCAGGGGCTCCGGGACCCGCGAGTGTCCCGCTCCGTCGCCGGTGGCGGGGAGGTTGCTCTGGTCGCTCACGCCGTCTCCTTGCCCTTCTTGGTGCGGGTCGTGTGCGCCGCGATCCACACGGCGAATCCGACGAGGCCGCCGATGCCGACGACAAAGACGTAGAGGCCCTCGCCCACGGGGCCGAGGCCACCGAGGCTGAAGCCGCCCTGCTGGGGCTGCTCCTGCAGCGTCTCCAGGAAGGCGATGACCTCACGCTTGTTCTCCGGCGGGATGTTGCCGTCCGAGAACACGTCCATCTGCGACGGGCCGGTCAGCATGGCCTCGTAGATGTGCTTGTCGCTCACACCGCGCAGCGTGGGCGCGTAACCGCCGCGCGGCATGGCGCCGCCACGGCCGTTGAAGTTGTGGCAGGCGGTGCAGTTGGTGAGGAAGATCTGCTGGCCGCGGTTGATCGCCGCGTCGCGCTCGTCCTCGGGGAGGTCGTAGATGTAGCTCGTGTCGTAGTCCGACTCCGCCGGCACGTCCGGGCCCGGGGCCAGCGACTGGACGAACGCGGCGAGCGCCGCGATCTCGTCGTCGTTGTAGGCGACGTTCTTGCGCGGGTTCTGCTGGCCCGGCTGCACCATCGGCATGCGGCCGGTGCCGACCTGGAAGTCCACGGCCGCGCCGCCGACGCCCTGCAGCGAGGGGCCGAGCTGGTTGCCGTTGACGTCGAGGACGCCCTCGCCGTTCTGGCCGTGGCACGTCGAGCAGCCGACGAGGAAGAGCTCGCGGCCCTGCTCGACGAGCTCGGCGTTGTCTTGCGACTGCTCCGCCTGGCCGGCGGGGGCGAGGGCGGCGTAGGCACCGCCCGTCACGAGCAGGGCGACCAGGAGGACCGCGAGGCCGGCGAAGCGGCCGCGACGGTGGCGGGAGAGCCGGCCCGCAGATCGGTTGAGGAAACGCAACGTGATGTCCCTTGTTCAGGTCCGGACGAAACTGCTCGTGCGGTAGGTCGGGGGCAAGAGGGGCGACCCGGGGGTCACATGATCAGGTAGATGGTCGCGAACAGACCGATCCACACGACGTCCACGAAGTGCCAGTAGTAGGACACGACGATCGCGGACACGGCCTGCTCGTGCGTGAACCGCTTCGCGATGTAGGTGCGTCCCAGGACGAGCAGGAACGCGATCAGACCGCCGGTCACGTGGAGGCCGTGGAAGCCGGTCGTCAGGTAGAACATCGAGCCGTAGGCCGAGCTCTGCATCGTCAGACCCGCGTGCACGAGCTCCGTGTACTCCAGCGCCTGGCCGGCCATGAAGATGGCGCCCATGACGTAGGTGAGGATGAACCACTCGCGCATGCCCCACAGGCCGACCTGGTGGAGCTTGCCGATGCGGGCCACGCGGGGGCCACCCTTCGCGGCCGGCCGCTCGATGGCGAACACGCCCATCTGGCAGGTGACCGAGGAGAGCACCAGGATCGTCGTGTTCGCGAGCGCGAAGGGGACGTTGAGGTGCTGCGTGTCGGTGGCCCAGAGGTCCACCTCCGCGGCACGGATCGTGAAGTAGGCCGCGAACAGCGCCGCGAAGAACATCAGCTCGCTCGAGAGCCAGATGATCGTGCCCACGCTGACCATGTCGGGGCGGCCGTGCTGCCCGCGCAGGCGGGAGGCCGGGATCGCTGCAGTTGCTGTCGCCACGAGCGCCATTATGGCCCGAGGACGGGTGGGTTGTGACCACTGGGCCCCCACAAAGTCCGACACAGCGTCGTAGACCGCGTAGCGGCGCGGAATTTACGTTGAAATCAGGCTCCCCACAGGGACGGGTAGCATCGCGCGGGTGAGCGCGATCCCTGAGCACCGGCCCGCTGCCGCGACGACCGCCGAGGAGCCGCTGACGATCCTCGTCTACAGCGACGACGTCCGCACCCGGGAACAGGTCGTGCTGGCTCTCGGCCGTCGCCCCCACCCGGACCTGCCGGAGGTGCGGTACGTCGAGGTGGCGACCGAACCGGTCGTCCGCGAGCAGATGGCCGGCGGCCACGTGGACCTCGCGGTCCTCGACGGCGAGGCCGTTCCCGCCGGCGGCATGGGGATCGCCAAGCAGTTGAAGGACGAGGTCTACGACTGCCCGCCGGTGGTCGTCCTCACGGGCCGCCCGCAGGACGCGTGGCTCGCCACCTGGTCCCGCGCCGAGGCCGCCGTGCCGCACCCGCTCGACCCCGTGCTGCTCGCCGAGACGGTCGTCTCGCTGCTGCGTGCGGAGACCGCGGTGACGGCGCGGTGAGCGCGCCCGGTTCGTCGGTGTCGGCGGGCTCGTCGGCGTCGTCGTGGCCCGAGGTGCTGTCGGCGCTCGTCGCGCGTCGTGACCTCTCGCCCGCCCAGGCGGGCTGGGCGATGAGCGAGGTCCTCGCCGGTGAGGCCACGCCGGCGCAGGTGGCCGGTTTCGCCGTCGCCCTGCGCGCGAAGGGGGAGTCGATCGACGAGGTCTCGGGCCTCGCGGACGCCATGATCGCGGCCGGTACGCCGCTGACCGTCCCCGGACGTCTCCTCGACGTCGTCGGCACCGGCGGCGACCGGTCGATGTCGGTCAACATCTCCTCGATGTCCGCGATCGTCGCTGCGGGCGCCGGCGCGCGGGTGGTCAAGCACGGCAACCGATCCGCGTCGTCGAAGTCGGGCAGCGCCGACGTGCTGGAGGCGCTCGGGGTGCGGCTGGACCTGCCGGCCGCTCGCGTCGGCGAGCTGGCCGAGGAGGTCGGCATCACCTTCTGCTTCGCGGCGGCGTTCCACCCCGCGATGCGGCACGCCGCCGTCGCCCGGCGCGAGCTCGGCATCGGCACGACCTTCAACTTCCTCGGCCCCCTCACGAACCCGGCCCGGCCGGGTGCGCAGGCGATCGGGTGCGCCGACCCCGCGATGGCCCCTGTCATGGCGGGCGTGTTCGCGCGGCGCGGCGTCGACGCGTGGGTCTTCCGCGGCGACGACGGTCTCGACGAGCTGACGACGACCACGACATCCTCGGTGTGGATCGTCCGCGGGGGAGAGGTCACCGAGGAGCGCATCGAGCCCGGGGACCTCGGGATCGCGCGCGCCACGACGGAGGACCTGCGCGGCGGGGACGTCTCCTACAACGCCGCGGTCGTCCGCCGCCTGCTCGCCGGCGACCGGGGGCCCGTGCGCGACGCGGTGCTCCTCAACGCCGGTGCCGCCCTCGCCGTCCACGGCCTCGACGACCCGGCGGCGGCCGCCCTGCCGGTCGCGGAGCAGCTGTCCCGCGGCGTACGGCGGGCGGCGGACGCCATCGACTCCGGTGCCGCGGAGGCCACACTGGCCAAGTGGGTGGAGGCCTCGGCCGCCTGACGGTCGGCACGGGCGGCTCCGGCAGGTGCCGGCGGGTCCGGTGGGCCCGGTCAGGCAGCGGGCTCGGCGGCCGGCGGCGGCACGACCGGAGCGGGCAGCGTCGCGGGGAGGTCGAGCGCGTACGACTCGCCGAGGCGGCGGAAGCCGAGCCGCGCGTAGTAGGGGTCCTTCATGTTCGCCGGGGTGATCACCCGGCGGATGCCGCGGTTGCGGAGGATGTCGCTGCGGAGCCAGACGTACTCGCCCGCGGCGCAGTCGCGGAACCCGGGCGTGACCCAGTCCAGCTCGACGTGCGCCACGTCGCCGGCGGTCCGCAGGACGACCACGCCGACGGTCTGGTCGCCCTCCTGCACCAGGTAGGCCTGCAGGTCGGTGCGGGTGGGGTACCACGCGAAGTCGGGCTGGTGCTCGTGGATGTCGACGTCGTGGGTGCGGAGCACGTGGTTGAGGTAGGCGTCGTCCGAGCCGACGGCCAGCACCGTGAAGCTGCGGACCCGCGCCGGTGCCGACGGTGCTGTCGCGGACGCCGAGCGCTTGGCACGGGTGGTCCACAGCACGATGACCGCCGACGCGACTGCCAGCAGCCCCACGAGGGGCGGCCAGTGGTCGATGATCAGGGTCACAGTCGCGATCGTACGAAGGCCCCGATCGGCCACCGGGCCCCTTAACCGAAGCGTGACGTGAGGTGCATCACTTCGGGTGAGGGGCTTGCCCGCCGTCAGTCGAGACCGAGCGAGAACGCCGACTCGAGGTCGTGGCGCGAGTAGGCCCGGAAGGCGATGTGCGTCTCGGTCGCCAGGACGCCCTCGACCTTGTTGAGCCGGTCGGCGACGACGGAGGCGATGTCGTCGTGCTGGCGCACCCTGACGAGGGCGATGAGGTCGATCTGGCCCGTGACCGAGTAGACCTCGCTGACCCCCTCGAGCGCGGCGATCGACTCGGCGACCTCCGGGATGCGGTCGACCTCGGCATTGACGAACACGATGGCGGTGATCACGGTCGAGAGCCTAGGGCGTGACGTCACCGGTGGCGACGCTCGCCGGAGGCGCGGCCGCTGCGGACGTCATGCGTCGCGGTCGCCCCGGGCACCGGAGCGCATGACGTCCGGGGTGGGCCGGAGCCGCCCGCCGCCGCGGGCGTTGGGAACTGGGATGTTGGTACGTCGCCGGTCCGCCCCGGGCCGTACCAAGCGCACACTTCCAGTGGCCCGGCCGAGGCGCTCAGCGCACCGGGCGGTGGTGGGTGCCGAGGGGGCGCCGGTCGTCGAACGGGGCCGCCGCGGCGCGGGCCTGGTGCTGCGCCTCGCCGATCCAGAGGTGGCGCGCGGCGCCCGCCACGGGGCAGGTCCAGGCGCCGTCGACGTCGACGAGCCGCACCCCGGGCTGCTCGAGCCACGTCAGGACGGCCTCGGTCTCCTCCGCGCTGGCCGCCGGGACCGGACCCGGGGCCGGGCGCACGGTCTCGGCGCCGGCCCGGAGGGTCGCGACGTAGGCCTGCGCGTCGTGGCCCGGCGGGATCACGCCCGCCGCCGCCAGCCGTCCGTGCCGCACGACGTGGACGGCCCAGCGACCGTCCTCGCCGCGGTGCACGGCCACGAGCTCGGGCAGCCGGGTGAGCGCCACCAGGCGCTGGGTGCGGGCCGCCGCGCGGACCAGCGCCACGAGGCGGTCGCGGTGGAGGCCGGCCTCCTCGAAGCGCTCCTGCTCCGCGAACGTCGTCATCCGGGCACCCAGCCGCTCGACCACCTCGGTGGGGTCGGCGACGAGGGCGGCGCGGGTGGCGCCGACCACCGCGTCGTACTCCTCCGGGGACACGCTCCCGTCGCACGGCGACAGGCAGCGCCCCATCTCCGCGAGGGCGCACGCCGTGCCGTTCGGGACCCGGGCCATCCGTCCGGAGCACTGGCGCAGCGGGTAGGTCTCGTGGAGCGCGACCACGGTGGCCTCGGCGCCGCGTCGGGAGCCGAACGGACCGAGGTAGGTCGCCCCGTCGTCGAGCACCCGCGTCACCAGGGAGAGGCGCGGCCAGGGCTCGTCGGTGAGCTTCACGAAGTGGGTCTTCTCGGGGAACCTCGAGCGGCGGTTGTAGCGCGGCTTGTGCTCCGCGATGAGGCGCAGCTCCCGCACCCGCGCCTCCAACGGCGTCGCGCACTCGATCGTGCGCACCCGCTCGGCGATCTGGATCATCTCGCCCATCCGCGAGCGGGTCTCGGAGGCCGTGAAGTAGGACCGCACCCGGGTGCGCAGGTCCTTGGAGGTGCCCACATAGAGCACCCGGTCCGCGGCGTCGACGAACAGGTAGACCCCCGGGGCGTGGGGGAGGCCCTCCGCCAGGTGGCGCTTGCGGCGCTGCGCCGTGGTCACCTTCGAGCTGAAGGCCTGCAGCTCCTCCAGGGTGTGGACGCCCAGCCCGCCGAGGCGACCGATGAGGCCGTGCAGCACGTCGACCGTCGCCCGCGCGTCGTGCAACGCCCGGTGGTCGGGGGTCGTCGTGGCGCCGAACAGCTGCGCGAGCGAGCCGAGCTTGCAGTTCGGCGTCTCGTCCCGCGTCACGACGCGACGGGCGAGGCGGGCGGTGTCGAGCACCTCGAACGCGGGCCACGGCCGCTGCTGCTCGCGCGCGAAGTGCTGGAGGAACCCCACGTCGAAGGGCGCGTTGTGGGCGACGAGCACGCAGCCCTGGGCGAACTCGAGGAACGAGGGCAGCACCGTGTCGATCGTCGGGGCGTCGACGACCATCGCGGTCGTGATGCCGGTCAGCACGGTGATGAAGGCCGGGATCTCCTCGTGGGGGTTCACCAGGGTCTGGAACTCGCCGAGGATCTCGCCGCCGCGCACCTTGACCGCCCCGACCTCGGTGATCTTCGAGCCTGCGGCCGGGGAGCCGCCGGTCGTCTCGAGGTCGACGACGCAGAAGGTGACGTCACGCAGCAGGCGCCCCAGCTCGTCGAACCCGCGCTGCTCCTCCCAGCGGGAGGACTCGCCCCGCGGTCGCCCCGTGGGGCGCGGACCGGGCTGCGGCCCCGGCCCCGGAGCGGGGCGCGGTGTGGCGGGGCGGGTGTGCTGGTGCCTCATGGCGCGGGACGCTAGGGAACGGCACCGACAGTCCTGCTCCCACGGCCTAGGCTGGTCGGACTGTGACCACCACGAGCACCGACGCCGCCGCGCTGCCCGAGCCCCTGCGGGCCCGGGTGGTGCAGCTGAGCGCCCAGGTGCTGCCCGACGTCGGGGTGCTCCCGCCCCCGCTGCGCAAGGTCGCGACGTTCGCCCCCCAGCGCCGCGCCCGGCTCGGGGGCGGGCAGGTCGCCGCCGCGCTCGGTGACGACGACCTGCGTAGCCGGATCGCCACGCAGGTCGTCGCCCGCACCGACCTGCGCGCGCTCGCGGCGGAGCTGCTCGACGCTGCTCCCGGGGACGACGAGGGCGGCGAGGGGGCCGGCGAGGTCCGCGACCTGCCGCTCCACGATCCCGTCGACGTCGCCGCGCTGCTGTGGCTGGTGCGCCCCGCGGGGTGGGAGACGGCGTACGCCGCGGCCCTGGCCCGCCTCGACGAGGTGCGCGACGCGGCGGTCGCCGCGGAGGACGCCGAGGCCCGGCGCACGTTGGAGCGGCGGCTCGCGGCGGTCGAGGACGAGCTCGCCCGGCAGCGGAGCGAGGCGCGGGAGCAGCACGACGCCCTGCGCGCCGAGAACACCGCGCTGCGACGCAAGCTGGGGGAGGCGCGCGCAGCCGGACGCGGTGCCGACGAGGCGCGCGAGCGGGCGCTCGAGGAGCAGCGCCGGGCGCAGGAGAGGGCGACCGCCGCCGCGACCGCGGCCGAGGGCGAGGCGCGCCGGCTCCGCCGCCAGGTCGAGGAGCTCCAGGCCCAGGTGGCCCAGCAGCGCGGCGGGGCGCGCGCCGAGCGCGAGGACGCGACGATGCGCACCCGCCTGCTCCTCGAGACGCTCGTCGCCTCGGCCCAGGGCCTGCAGCGCGAGCTCGGCCTGCCCGCCGCCCTGGACACCGCGACGCCGGGGGAGCGCCACGAGTCGTCGCTCGTGGCGACCGGGGCCCGCACGACCTCCGCCGCCGGCGCGCTCGGGTCGGGGAGCCCGGCGCTGCTGGAGCAGCTGATCGGCATGCCGCGGGCGCGGCTCATCGTCGACGGCTACAACGTCACGAAGCAGACGTGGGGCGGCTCCTCGCTCGAGGTGCAGCGGATGCGCCTCGTCAACGGGATCGCGCCCGTCGTCGCCCGCTCGGGCGCCGAGACCACCGTCGTCTTCGACGCCGCCTCCTCGCCGACCCGCCCCGTCATCACCGCCCCGCGGGGGGTGCGGGTCGCGTTCAGCCCCGAGCACGTCATCGCCGACGACGTCATCCGCGACCTCGTCAACCTGGAGCCCACGGGCCGCGTGGTCGTGGTCGTGACGAGCGACCAGGCGCTCGCCCGCGACGTACGGCGGGCGGGTGCCACCGTGATGGACGCCGTGGCGCTGGCGGGACTCCTCACCCGCTAGCAGGCCACCCGGCACCCAGGAGTCGGCCCGGGTTGGGCTGGCGTTCTCCTCGACCGGCGACAACGGCTCGAGCGGCCGTCACGTGTGTCCCGGTCGCGGCCGAGCGTCGTCGTGCGTCACCGAGCGCCACCGAGGAGTCCCCGTGCTGCCCTGGGTCGTCATCCCCGCCCTCAACGAGGCGGACAACCTCCGCGTGCTCGTGCCGCGCGTCGTGGAGCACGCGCTCGCGCTCCACCCCGACGCCCGGGTGCTGCTCGTCAACGACGGCTCGACGGACGACACCGCCGCGGTGATGCGGACGCTGGCCGCGACGCACCCCTGCGTCGAGCTCGAGATGCTCCGGCACAACCGGGGCAAGGCCGCCGCCCTACGGATCGGCTTCGAGCGCGCGCTCGAGGGCGGCGCCGACGTCGTGGTGATGATGGACGCCGACGGGCAGGACGACCCCGCGGAGCTGCCGGCCCTCGCGGCCGCCCTCGCCGGGGGCGCCGACCTGGTGACCGGGGCGCGCCTCACCCGCCGCGACCGGTTCGTGAAGCGCACGACGTCGCGGCTCTACAACCGCACGACGGCCCTGCTGTCCGGGGCGCCGGGCAACGACTTCAACTCCGGCTTCAAGATGATGCGCGCCGAGGTGGCGGCGGACGTCGCGCCGATGCTCTACGGCGAGATGCACCGCTACCTCACCGTCATCGCCCACGACCTGGGCCACCGCGTGGCGGAGGTGCCGGTCGAGCACCACCCGCGCATGTCGGGGTCGAGCAAGTACGGCCTCGCGCGGTTCTGGCGCGGCTTCGCCGACCTCGTGACGGTGCGGTTCCTGCTGTCCTACGAGAACCGTCCCTCCCACCTCTTCGGCGGCATCGGCTCCGCGTGCTTCGTCCTCGGCGGCCTGGTGCTGGCCTACCTGACGGTGCTCAAGATCGTCACCGGCGCGACCATCGGCGACCGTCCGCTGCTGCTCGCAGGCGTGCTGCTCGTGCTCGTCGGCCTGCAGCTGCTCCTCTTCGGCCTGCTCGCCGAGCTCGTCGTGCACGCACGGCAGCAGGCCCGGCCGGGCCGCGACGTGCGACCGACCTACGACGCCGGCCGCCTGGTGGCCGACGTGCGGCGTACCGACGCGTGAGCGGACCCCACCCGCACCCCCGGGTGCCGCGGCCGTTGCTCGTCGTGGCCGCGGTCGTGCTGCTCACCTCCGTGGCGCTGGCGGTCCACGGCGCCTGGACGACCGGGGTGTCGTGGGACGAGACCTACCACGTGGGGCGGATGCGGAGCTTCCTCGAGCACGGCTGGTACCTGCTCGAGGGCGACCTCGACGGCGACCGGCCGGGCGCGTGGGAGGACCAGGCCTACGTCTACGCGCCGGTGACGGCGCTCCTCATGCACGCCGCGGTCGTCGTCGCCGGCCTCGAGGGCCCGGGAGAGGTCGTGGCCACCGGCGACGCCTACGCGGTGCGCCACCTCGTCGTCGTCGCCGTCGGGCTCGTCGGCACCGCGGCCGTGGCCGTCACCGCCCGCGTGCTGCTGCGGTCGTGGGGCTGGGCCGTCGTCGCTGCGGCGGTGCTGGGGGCGATCCCGATGTGGACCGGCCACACCATGTTCAACGTCAAGGACGTGCCCGTCGCGACCGGCTGCACGCTCGTGACCGCCGGCCTCGTCGTGCTGCTGACCCGCCGACGGGGCGGGCCGGGCGGGCCGGGCCGACCGGGAGGGCCGCGCTCCGCGGCGTACGTCGTGGGGGCGGGCCTCGTCGTGCTCCTCGGCTGGGTGCTGGCGATGGGCACGCGTCCGGGCATCTGGCCCACGCTCGTCGCCAGCCACGTGGTCGCGGCGGTGCTGCTCCACCCCCGGCTGCGCGCCGGCGCCTCGGCCGTGCGTGCCGCCGGGCCGCTCGTCGCGCTCGTGCCCGTCGCGGCGTGGCTGGTGCTGCTGGCGATCTATCCCGCCGTCTTCGCGACGCCGCTGACGACCCTGCGGGAGTCGGCCCTGTCGTCGTCGCGCTTCGACGAGCGGACCGGCCGGTGGTTCTACGTGCCGGCGCTGCTGGTCGGCGAGGTGCCCCTGGTGCTCCTCGTGCTGGTGCTCGTCGGGTCGGTGCTCGCGCTCCGGCGCGTGGTGACCGACGTGCGGGTGCTGTCCGTCGGCACGACGACGACCGCCTGGCTGCTCGTCGGGGTGCAGGCGTGGACGCTGCCGCTCCTGGCGGTGGTGCGGGAGTCGAACCTCTACAACGGGCTGCGGCAGCTGCTCTTCATGGTGCCCGCGATGGCGCTGCTGGCCACGCTGGCGATCGCGGCGGCCGTGGGGGCCGCGGCGCGGTGGCGCGAGCGGTCGCTCCGGGTCGCGCCCGCCCTCCTGCTCGGCGCCGTCGCGCTCGGCCTCCTCGCGCCGACGCTCGACCAGGTGCGGCTGCACCCCTACGGCTACACGTTCGCGACCCTGCCGTCCTACGCCGTCGCGGAGGCCGCGGACACCGACTACTGGCGCACGAGCGCGCGCGAGCTGGCGCCCTCGGTGCCGGCGGGCTGGGTCACCTGCTCCCCGGCGCTCGACGACGAGCGGCGCTCGCTGCGCCGCTCCCTCGACGGCGACGAGGACTGCGCGCGCGACCTCATCGGGCCGCTGTCGGCCTGGGCCGGTGTGCGGGGGACCGACCCCGCCCCCGACCCCGTCGCGGGCGAGCCGCTCGGGCCGACGGAGTTCTGGGCCGTCACGGCCGGCCCCCGCCGGCCCGGCACCAACTGCGTCGAGGTGGCCCGCGTCGACCGGCCGGGTCCCCTGCCGGGGATCGGCACGCTCCTCGGCCTGCCCGCCCGCGACGTCATGAGCCGGCTGGCCCGCTGCGCGCTGGTGCTCCCCGTCCACGACGGAGGTCCGATGACCTTCGGGCCGGGCGGGGACGCCGGGGACCTGGAGCTCGGCGGGTGGACCGCCCACGCCACGGCCGCGGGCATCCGGCTCACGGGCGAGCGCGGCGAGATCGGGTTCACCCTGACGTCGCCCCGGCCCGGCGGTGCCGAGCTGCGGATCGGGCTCGTCGACCCCGTGGCGCCGGACGCGGTCCGGGTGCGCGTCAACGGCACCGAGGTCGCGGTGCGGGGGAGCGGAGCCGGGGCGGCCGGGACGCGGCTGACCGCCGCGGTGCCCGCGGACGTGCTGGCGGCGTACGGCGGGGGACGGGTCGTCGTCGCCGTCGAGCGTGCGGCGGACGTCGCGCCGCGCCTGCTGACGATGGAGCTCGCCGACGTGGCCGGGCTCCCTGCTGGAGAAGGGGACGGATGAGGTGAAGGGTCTCTACGTGCGGCTCCTGCGGGTGCTGCGGGGCGTGCTGCGGACGACCGGGCTGCTGCGGCTGCTCGACCGGTGGGCGGCGCGCTCGCGCACGGGCCTGTGGGTGCGGTCCTGGCTGTCGATCTACGACCTCGACGAGCTGGTGCGCCACGACGTGCCGTGGTGGACGTTCGACGCCGCCGACCGTGTCGAGGCGTTCCTGCGCGGTCGCCCGGGGGCCCGCGCCCTCGAGTGGGGCTCCGGCGCCTCGACGGTGTGGCTCGCCGCCCGGTGCGCCGAGGTCGTCTCCATCGAGCACGACGTCGACTGGGCCGCGTCCATGCGGCCCGTGCTGCCGGCGAACGCCGAGCTCCGCGTCGTACCGCCCCAGGACGCGCGCACCCGGCTCACCCGGGAGGTCGTGGCGTCGGCCAAGCCGGGGTTCGCGGACCTCGACTTCGCGGACTACGTGGCCGAGGTGGACCGGGTGCCCGGCGCGTTCGACCTCGTGGTCGTCGACGGCCGCGCCCGGGAGGCGTGCCTCGAGCGGGCCGTCGGACGGGTCGCGCCGGGCGGGCTCGTCGTGGTCGACAACGTCGACCGCGCTCGCTACCGCGACGCCATCGCGCGGGTCGAGGGGCGGCTCGGGGGCCGGGCGCGCGTGACGTGGACGCGGGGACGCACGCCCACGCTGCCCTACCCGACCCGCACCGCGCTGCTCGAGCCGAGCCCGTGAGGTCGGTGGGGCCGGTGGGGTCGTCCGTGCGGCCGTGGCTGGTGCGCGCGGCGTTCCTCGCGGTCGTGGTGGGGTGCATGGCCTGGAGCCTCGACGGGCGGTGGGACGAGGTGGCCCGGGCCGTCCGGCGGGTCCATCCCCTCGCCCTGGCCGCGGCGGTCCTCCTCACCGGTGGTGGCCTGCTCGCCACGTCCGTGGTGTGGCGACGGACGCTGGCCGCCTTCGGGCACGCCGTGCCGCGCCGGGAGGCACGCTCGGTGTTCTTCGTGAGCCAGCTCGGCAAGTACGTGCCCGGCGCCGTCTGGGCGATCGGCGTGCAGGCCCGGCTGGCGGCGCGGCACGCCGTCCCGGTGCGCGTGACCGTCACGACGGCCCTCACGTTCACGGGCATCCACCTGCTGACGGCGGGACTGCTCGGCGGTGCGCTGGTGGCGGCGGGCGCGGCGCCGGCGCCCGGTCCGCGGTGGCTGTGGGGGCTCGGCGCGCTCGCCTGCGTCGGCGGGTTCGTGCCGGTGGTGAACCGTCGGCTGCTGCGGCGGGCCGCGGGGACCGACCTGGTGGTGGGGTGGCGCGATTCCCTCGCGGTCGTCGGGCTGATGACGGTGGCCTGGGCCTGCTACGCGGCGGCGCTGCTGCTGCTCGTCGAGGACCGCTCCCCGGCGCTCCTGGGAGCGCTCGCCGGGGCGTTCGCGCTGGGGTACGTCGCGGGTGTGCTCGTCGTCGTCGCCCCGGCCGGCCTCGGGGCGCGGGAGGCCACCTTCGTGGCCGTGCTGGCGCCGGTCACCGGGCTACCCGTCGCCACCGCGATCGCCCTGCTGGCCCGCCTCGTGCACACCGTGGCCGACGTGGTGCTGGCAGCGGTGTCGTGGCGTCCGGAGCGGGCCACCGCGGATGGTCCTGCGACGGCCGGCGGCGCGGCCCGTCCAGAACTGTCGGTGCCTGCTGGCACGGTCCGCTCCCATGACGACGATCGACTGTGACAGCTGTCTCGTGCGGGGGCTGCACTGCCACGACTGCGTGGTGACGGCCCTCCTCGGCCCGCCCCCCGAGCAGGGGTTCGACAACGAGGAGCAGCGGGCGCTCGACGTGCTCGCGGCGGGTGGTCTGGTGCCGCCGCTGCGGCTCGTCCAGCCCGTCCGCGGGCCGGAGGCCGGCACCGCCTGAGCCCCGGGACGGGTGCTGCGCGGGCGTGGCGACGGTCTCGCTCCGACACCCGGACCGGAGGTTTGCCGCCGTGGTGCCGCGCGACTACCCTCGGGCGAGGCCTCCGTGGAAGTGGACCGACCGGTTCGCGCGGAGGTCGCGCCGAGTTCGGAGAGCGCGCCGTCGCAGCAGCGGTGGCGGGTGGTCCGGAGCCGGGGAACCAATCCCCCTGGGGTGAATCGCGCGCGAGGCGTGGACCGATCGGTCCGCGAGGAGCGTGTGTAGGGCAATGTCGTGCCCGAACCCGTCAGCTCACCCGGTAGGCGTACGACACGTGTGAGGAGATCGCCGGCTCGTGCTGGACGGACGTAAGCGGATCGGTGCTGGACTGGCCGCGGCCGCAGTGATCGGTGTGTCCCTGCTCCCGAGCGCCCCCGCGGCGGCGGAGCCGGACATCGAGGACGTGAAGGCTCAGATCGAGCAGCTCTACCACGAGTCGGAGCAGGCGGCCGAGCGTCGCAACGACGCCGAGCTCGAGCTGGAGCGCCTGCAGTCGGAGCTGGAGCTCCTGCAGCAGGACGAGGCCGCGCAGAGCGACGGCTTCGACTCCGTGCGCTCCCAGGTGGCGGACTCCGTCGTGGCCCAGTCGCAGGGCAGCAGCATCTCGCCCGTCGCCGAGGCCGCGCTCTCCGAGGACACGGGCGCCTTCCTCGCCCAGCTCTCGACGGCGTCGACCTACAGCGACATCCAGGGACGCCTCGTCGACACCTACTCGACCGAGCTGCAGGCCCTCGAGGTCCGCCGGTCGGCCACCGAGGAGCGGGTCGCCCAGATCGCCGCGGTGGAGGAGCAGGCCGCCGAGGAGAGCGCCACCATCGACCAGAAGGTCGACGAGGCCGAGGCGCTGCTCGCCGAGCTCGAGGCGGAGGCGGCCGAGGAGGCCGCGACGCTCTTCGCCGAGGAGGGCACCGCCGACACCGCGCAGGCCGCCGAGATCGCTTCCGACGTCCCCGTCTCCGGTCGCGCGGGCGCGGCGGTGCAGTACGCGCTGGCCCAGGTGGGCGACAGCTACGTCTACGGCGCCTCCGGCCCCGACGCGTTCGACTGCTCCGGCCTGACCTCGATGGCGTGGGCCCAGGCCGGCGTCTCGCTGCCGCACTCGTCGAAGGCGCAGTTCAGCTCGGGCCGCCAGGTGTCGCGCAGCGAGCTGCAGCCGGGCGACCTGGTGTTCTACTACAGCCCCATCAGCCACGTCGGCATCTACATCGGCAACGGCCAGATCGTGCACGCGGCGAACCCCCGGTCGGGTGTCGCTATCGCCTCGGTCGGCTCGATGCCCTACTCGGGCGCCGTCCGCCCGGGCTGAGGCTCCTCTCAGCCGCGACCGCTACCGTGCCGGTCGTGCCGCACGACTCGCAGGACCCCGAGACCCCCGCTCCGCACCCGGAGCGGGGGTCTCGCCGCGTCGGGCTGCTGGTCGCCGCCGGCGGGGCGGTGGTGTTCGCGGTGCTCGCGGCCGTGCTCGTGCCGTGGCACCCCGTGCCGGGTGGCGTGCCCGATCCCGCACCGGCGTCGTCGGTGCTGACCACGCAGGAGATCGCCCGGGGCGAGGCCTTCGGCGCCTACGCGCGCTGGGTCAGCTGGAGCTCGTTGGCGGTCTCGCTGGCGGTGGCGCTCTGGCTGGGTCTCGGCGCGCGGGGCGCTGCCCTCGTACGCCGCGTGCCCGGCCCGTGGTGGGTGCAGGTGCCGCTCGGGACGCTCGCGGTGCTCGCGATCGGCCGGTTCGCCACGCTGCCGTTCGCCCTCGCCCTGTGGCGGCGCCGGGTGAGCGAGGGCCTCTCGACCCAGGGCTGGGGCGCCTGGTTCGCCGACCTGCTGCTCGACCTCGTCGTCGGCGCCGTCGGGACGTCGATCGCGCTGCTCGTGGTGATCGGGTGCGCCCGCCGGTGGCGCACGTGGTGGCCGGCGATCGCGGGCGGGATCGCAGCCGCCCTCGTCGTGCTCGGCTCCTTCGTCTACCCGGTCGTCGTCGAGCCGCTCTTCAACGACTTCACCTCCCTGCCCGACGGACAGCTGCGCACGGAGGTCCTCGCCGTCGCCGACGCGGAGGGCGTGCCCGTCGACGACGTGCTCGTCGCCGACGCCTCGCGGCGCACCACCACGCTGAACGCCTACGTCTCGGGCTTCGGGAGCACACATCGGGTGGTGCTCTACGACACGGCGGTCGACGGCCTCGACCAGGACGAGCTGCTCTCGGTGGTGGCGCACGAGCTGGGTCACGCGAAGAACCACGACGTCGCGGTCGGCACCGCCCTCGGCGCGGCCGGCGCCCTGGTCGGGGTCGGGCTGCTCGCCGTGCTCGTCGGCGCGGGGCCGCTGCGCAGGCGTTCGGGCGTCGGAGGGCTCGCCGACCCGGCCGTCGTGCCGCTCGTGCTGGCGCTGTTCGCGGTGGGCTCGTTCCTGGCGTCGCCCGTCGAGAACGGGATCAGCCGGCAGATCGAGCGCCGCGCCGACGTCGTCGCGCTGCGGACGACCGACGACCCCGACGCGTTCATCGGGCTGCAGCGGCAGCTCGCCGTGCGGTCGGTGGCGGACCCCACGCCCAACGCGTGGGGGCAGCTGTGGTTCGGCAGCCACCCCACGATGCTCGAGCGCGTCGCCACCGCGCGGCAGGTGGCGGGGGAGTAGGGCTGCGGAAAATGCAGATCGGCCCCGCTCCTGAGGGAGCGGGGCCGACCGTCAGCGCTGGGTCAGCGCAGGTCCAGAGATCACGTGGCGGCCGGCGCCGGGGGGCCGTCCTGGAGGTCCTCGCTGGCGCCGCCGAAGATCTCGGACAGCTGGCCGTAGAACGCCCACACGGCGACGATGATGATGGCCGCGAGCGCCGCGACGAGCAGGCCGTACTCCACGGCGGAGGCGCCGCGCTGGTCGGCCTTGGCCTTCTGAGCGCCGAGCAGGATGGCGAGGAACTGGATCATGATGGACACCTTTCGGGGGTTGAACGAGTCGCCGTTCGGGTTTCTCGGGGAGGTCGGTCCGGGTTCCCCCGGGCGATGACCTGATCCTCCGCCAGGCGGACCCCCGCGCACATCGTGTGATCGTCCGCACTCGTGTAGTCCTTTGGGACTAGGACGCTCGGCGGGCCCGGGACCTGAAGTCCCACACCCGTTCGGGTCGTGGGCAGGCGCTCAGTCCGCGCGGCGCTGCACGCTGGAGAGCAGGCCCACCCGCATGGCGGTGACGACGGCCTGCGCCCGGTTGGTGGCGCCCAGCTTCTGGTAGATCCGCGCGATGTGGGACTTCGTCGTCGACTCGCTGATGTGCAGCCGCTGGGAGATCTGCTGGGTGCCGAGACCGTCGGCGAGGTGGAGGAGGATCTCGTGCTCGCGCTCCGAGAGCCGGGTCGACTCACCCGACATGCGCCGCACCATGGCCTGGGCCAGGCCCGCGCAGATGAAGGTGCGGGGTGACCGCGCGGCGTGGGCCGCCGTGCGCAGGACCTCCGCGGCCGGGGCGTCCTTGCCGACGAAGCCGGAGGCCCCGGCCTCCATCGCGGCGAAGATCTGGTCGTCGCCGGAGTGCATGGTGAGGACGACGAGCCCGACGGTCTCGGACCGGGCCCGCAACCGCCGCACGATGTCGAGCCCGGTGCCGTCCGGGAGGTGCAGGTCGGTCACCACCACGTCGGGCTGCAGGTCGTCGTACGCCGCGGACGCGCCCGCGACGTCCTCGGCCTGCGCGACGACACGCATGCCGGGGTCGCGGGTGAAGGCAGCGGCGAGACCGGCGCGGATCAGCTCGTGGTCGTCGACCAGGAGGACCGTGGTGGGGTCGTCGGTCACGGTCGTCCTCCGTCGGGTCGGGGTCGGGTCCCTGGGCGCCGGGCGCCCAGGGCGACGTATACCACGGTGCCCAGGGCCGAGCTGTCCACCGAGAGCGACGCGCCGACGAGGTGCGCGCGTTCCCGCATGATGGTCATCCCGTGGGAGTCCTCGCGGGCCGGCCCCAGCCCGGTGCCGTTGTCGCGCACGACGATCCGGGCGCGGGGGGCGTCGACCAGGCACTCGACGTCGATCTCGCTGGCGCCCGCGTGCTTGACCGCGTTGGTCATCGCCTCCTGGGCGATGCGGAGCAGCTCGGCCTCGACGTCGGGTCGCAGGCGGGTCGCGCGCTCGTCCACGGTGCAGCGGATGGAGAGGCCCGAGGAGTCGCTGAGCCGGCGCGCGAGACCGGAGATGGCCTCGCCGAGGCTCTGGTTGGCGTCGACGTCCATGCGCAGGGCGGTGACCGAGGCCCGCACCTCCCCGACCACCCGCGAGATGGTGCCCCGCAGCAGCTCGACCTGGGGACGCAGGTCGTCGGGCAGCGGACCGTCCGCCATCGCGTCGACGAGGTAGCCCATCGACGCGATGTCCTGGGCGACGCCGTCGTGCATCTCCCGGGCGAGGCGGTGGCGCTCGTTGCGGGTGGCGGCCGCGTTCACCTCGGCGAAGACGAGCGCGGTGTCGAGCTGGGTCGTCAGGCCGACCAGGCGACCGCTCGCCGCCTCGAGGCGCTGGACGAGGCTCCGCCGACCCACGGCGAGGGACGGGGACAGCTCGCCCTCGACGAGGAGGGAGCGTCCGCCGATCGAGGCGAGCGGCACGGCGAAGGCACCGCCGCGGAGCACGGGCCTCCCCTCGTCGAGCGCCGCGAGCAGGACCTCCGGGGGGTCGGTGTCACCCTGCGCACCGTGGGGGGCGCTCTCGAGCAGGGACCCGGTCGGCACCGGCGTCAGGCCGCGCTCGTCCCGCAACCACAGCGAGGCACGGATGGCGGGGATGTCGTCCTGGAGCGAGCTGAGCAGCCGCGCGCCGATCGACTGGGGATCGAGACCGGCGTCGAGCACGTCGGTCAGCGCCAGCAGCTGCTGCAGCAGGTCGATCGCGTCGCGGTAGGGCGTCAGCTCCGCCTGGCGGCCCTGGCTGAGCCGGACGTAGGCACCGATCAGGCCCACGCCGAGGCCGACGACCATGCTCGCGACGAGCTGTCCGGCCACGTCCGCCGCCGGTCGCGCCTCGAGCTGGAGGAGGACGAGCGCGAGCACGGCGACCTCGACGAGGATGAGCCCGGTCGCGCCGCGGATGCCGCGGGCGAGACCGCCGAGGAACGGGGGGATCGCCAGCGCCAGCACGGGCACCGCGTCGGCCTGGACCACCGCGAAGCCGCAGATCGCCGCCGACGCGACGGCCTCGGCGACCAGGAGGGCGCGGGGCGGCACCCACCGGAGCGCCGACAACGAGGTCGCCACCAACCAGACGATGGCGAAGAGCAGCACGATCACCAGGCTGGTCGAGTCGCGCAGCCACAGCGCCGGGCCGGCGACCGCACACAGCCCCAGGATCCGGGCGACTGCCCCGATCTCGACGGGTCGGACCACCTGGAGCCTCAGGGCGTCAACCTCCGAAGCCGGAGTCCAGGATGCCGATGACCGCCGGCCCCATCACGGCGATGAAGAGGCACGGGAGGATGAGCAGGATCAGGGGGACCGTGATCTTGACCGGCACCTGCTGGGCGCGCTTCTCGGCGTGCTGCCGACGCTTGATGCGCATCTCCTTCGACTGGGTGCGCAGCACCTGGCCGATGGGCACGCCGAAGGAGTCCGCCTGCACCAGCGCCCCGACGAACGACTGGAGGTCGTCCACCTTGCTGCGGTTGGCCATGCCGCGCAGCGCCTCGGCACGGCTGAAGCCGAGCTGCATCTCGCGGAGCACCCGGGAGAACTCCTCGGCGACCGGCCCGGTCGTGTTGCGCGCCACCTGCTGCACGGCCGCGTCGAACCCGAGGCCCGACTCGACGCTGATGGTGAGCAGGTCGATGGCGTCCGCCAGCTCCCGTCGGGTCGTCTCGGCGCGGTCGTAGGCGCGTTGGTAGAGCCACATGTTGGGGGCCGTGAAGCCGCCGGCGGTCAGGCCGCCGAGCAGGAGCACCAGGACCGGCAGCCCCGGCCTCACCAGGAGCACGAGGAGGAGGGCGACGACGAAGCCCGCAATGCCGCCCACCACCTTCGCGGAGGCGACGCGGTCGACCGTCCAGCCGGCCGGGCTCCCGGCCTGCTCCAGCTTGCGCTGCCAGCGCTGCGCCGAGTCCCCGCCGATGAGGCGGCGGCCGAGCCGCGAGAACCGGTTGAGCAGCGGGGTGACGACGCGTTCCTCGAAGGACCGGTCGGCGTCCTGGCGGAGCTCCTCGGGCGCGTTGCCCAGCGCCTCGAGGTAGGCCAGCGACCGGTTGAGGCCTCCCGTGGCCTCGGTGCGGCTCAGCGCCATCCAGGCGATGACGAACGCGCCGACGAGCAGCAGCGCTCCGAACACGGCGATCACGACCACGTCGTCACACCTCCACCTTGACGAGCCGGCTCATCCAGAAGACGCCGGTACCCAGCAGCACGCCGGCGAGTCCGAGCATCACCCACCCCCGGGGGTCCGTGAACATGGGCATGACGTAGTCCCGCTGGACGAGCACGAGGTAGAGCAGGAACGCCGGAGGCAGCCCGCCGATGATCCACGCCGAGAGCTTGCCCTCGGCGGCGAGCGAGTCGACCTGGCGCCGGAGGTACTCCCGCTCCCGCATCGTCGCCGCGACCGTGTCGAGCAGCTCGGCCAGGTTGCCGCCGACCTCGCGCTGGATGCGGATGGCCATGACCACCCAGCGGAAGTCCTTGCTGTCGTAGCGCTCGGCCACGTCGGCGAGGGCCACGTCGAGGTCGACCCCCAGCCGCGTCTCGACGAGCACGCGCTTGAACTCGCCCGCCACGGGGTCGCGGCCCTCGCGGGAGACGGTGTCGCAGCCCTGCGCGAGGGACAGCCCGGCGGCCAGCGAGCTCGACAGCAGCTGCAGCGTGTCCGGCAGCGCGGCGTTGAACGCCTTGCGCCGCCTCGTGCGCCGCATCCCCAGGTAGACCCACGGCGCCACCGCGCCGATCACGAGGAACAGCAGGCCGACCACGATGTTGCCGCCGCCGAGCAGGAGGCCCAGCAGCCCCACCACGAAGAAGACGCCGAGGTGCACGAGCAGCCACTCGGCGGGCTTGAGCGCACTGCCGGCACCCTCCAGGCGCTCCGCGATGCGGGCCTCGAGGCCCTGGTTGCGCTGGAGGACGTTGGTCGCGGCCGCCTTGGTCGTGGCGAAGGGGTCCTCGGCGCCCTTCGTCGGCGCGGGGGCCGACGGACGCGTGGCGGACACCGTCTCGGCGTACGTCGTGACCCGCTCCGCGGGGGACAGCGCGGCGGGCCGGCGGGGCACCGCCAGCACGAGCACGGCGACCAGGCCGAGGGCGCACACGGCGAGGCCGACGTAGAGGCCCCACGCAGGTATCGCGAAGGAGTCCGAGGCCGGCGCGGCCGCGAGCGGTGCGGCGTCCGCGGTCGCCGCGCTGGCCAGCTCGCCCAGCGGCGCCTCGGCGGAGGCCGTGAGGGGACCGGCAGCGGATCCCACCGTGACCGCGAGGGCGGCCGTGGCGCCGTCGACGCCGGCGGGCACCTCGACGTCGAGCACGAGCTGGGCCGCGATCGCCTGGGCCTGCTCGGAGAACACCGCGGTGAGGCTGTTGGGGTCGGCGGCGACCACCTCGCCGCCGCCCGCGGCCGCGAGCTGGCCCAGCGCGGTGGCGGGGGAGTCCTCGTCGAGAGCGACGGCGTCGAGCCGCACCCCCGCGTCCTGCAACGTCTGGACGGTGGCGGCCAGGTCGCCGCCCACGCTGTCCTCGCCGTCGGAGAGCAGCAGCACCTGCCGCGCTCCCTCGCTGCCGGTGAGCGTCACCGCGGCCTGGACCCCGCCGTACAGCGCCGTGTCGGCGTTCATCTGCAGGTCGCTGACGGCGGCCTCCGCGGCGGCGCGGTCCTGGGTCGGCTCGAGCACGGTCTGGGGTTCGTCGTCGAACGTCACGACGCCGACGAACACGTCGTCCGGGACCGTCGCGAGGAACGCGAGCGCGGCGGTCTCCGCCGCGCCGATGCGGTCGTCCTCCTGCATCGACAGGCTGGTGTCGATGGCGAGGACGGCGGTACGGCGCACCTGGTCCCCGGCGACCGACGCCGTCGTCGGCGCGTCCTGGCCGTCGAGGGTGACGGCCACGTCGTTGAGGTCGGCCTGCACCCCGTCCGGGAGGGACACCAGGACGCGCAGGGACGACTCGCCCGGCTCCATGAGGTCGATCGACACCTCGCCCGGCTCGGCCGCGAGGGCCGGGGCCGCGGCGTACCCAGTGAGGAGGAGCCCGCCGAGCAGCGCGCCCGCCCGCGCCCTCCGCGGGACCGTGGTGCGGCCGCGCATCAGTGCCGGTCCAGCGCGAACACCATCGGGTCGACGGTGACGTTGTGGTAGGCCATCTTCTCGAGGAACTTCGGCCGCAGGCCCGTCGAGCGCAGCCGGCCCAGCGACCGTCCCGCCGCGTCGAAGCCCGCGCCGTGGTCGTAGACGAACACGTCCTGCAGCGTCACGACCTCGCCCTCCATCCGCTCCACCTCGGTGATGTGGGTGATGTGGCGGGAGCCGTCCTTGAAGCGCGTCTGGTGCACGATCAGGTCGATCGCCGACGCCATCTGCTCGCGGATGGCGCGGATCGGCAGGTCCATGCCCGCCATGAGCACCATCGTCTCGATGCGCGACAGCGTGTCGCGGGGGCCGTTGGAGTGCGCCGTGGCGATCGAGCCGTCGTGGCCCGTGCTCATCGCCTGCAGCATGTCGAGCGCCGAGGCGTCGCGCACCTCGCCGACGATGATGCGGTCGGGCCGCATGCGGAGGCTGTTCTTGACGAGGTCGCGGATCTGCACCTCGCCCTTGCCCTCGATGTTGGGCGGCCGGGACTCGAGCCGCACGACGTGGTCCTGCTTGAGCTGAAGCTCGGCGGCGTCCTCGATCGTCACGATCCGCTCGTCGGCGGGGATGAACGACGAGAGCACGTTGAGCGTCGTCGTCTTTCCCGCGCCCGTGGAGCCCGAGACGATGATGTTGAGCCGACCGCGCACGCAGGCCTCGAGGAAGTCCGCCGTGCGGGGCGTCAGCGAGCCGAACGAGATGAGGTCGTCGACGGTGAACGGGTCCGCGGCGAACTTCCGGATCGTCAGGGCCGAGCCGTCGATCGCCAGCGGCGGCACGACCGCGTTGACGCGGCTGCCGTCGGGCAGGCGCGCGTCGACCATGGGGCTCGACTCGTCGACCCGGCGGCCGATGCGGGACACGATCTTGTCGATGATGCGGCGCAGGTGGGCCTCGTCGGTGAACACGGTGTCGACCGACTCCAGCCGGCCGTTCCGCTCGACCCAGACCTGGTGGGGGCCGTTGACCATGACCTCGGAGACCTCGGGGTCGCGCAGGTAGGCCTCGATGGGGCCGTAGCCCAGGATCTCGTCGCTGATCTCCTGCGTCACCCGCACGCGGTCGGCGCTGCTCAGTGGGCGCTCCTGCGCGGACAGGACCTCCTGGAGCACCACCTTGACGCGACCCTCGAGGTCGGCCTGGTCCATCTTCGCGTCGTAGAGCTGCGGGCCGAGCTGCTGCAGGAGCTGCCCGTGCACGCTGGCCTTGATCTCCTCGATGCGGTCGGCCTGCTGGGCGGCCAGCACCTTGCGCGGGCCCGAGGACGACGGGACCTCCGACTTCGGCGGCAGCGGGCGGTGGCGTCCGACGCCCTCGCCGGCGCGCCCCGCGGAGGGGACGGGCTTCGCGGTCGACGGGGCCGACGGCTCGGGCGTCGTGCCCAGCGTGCCGACCGAGCGGGCGATCGTGGCGTCGAGGAGGTCCTCGGCCGCCGGGGGTGCGGCCGCGGCCGGTGCGGGCGGCGGTGCGGCCGCGGGCTCCGGGGCGGGCGTGGGCTCCGGCTCGGGCGTGGGCTCCGGCGACGGCGGGGGCTCCGGTGCGGCCGTCGCCTCCTCCGCCTGGCGGCGGGCGGCGGCAGCGGCGAGTCGTTCGGCGAGCGTGCTCATCTAGGTCACCTCCGGCGACGGAAGAAGCCCCCACGCTCCTCGCGCGGGTTCTGCGGGGTCGTTGCTTTCATCGTCGACGCCGGGGTGGGCGCCGCCGGGGTCCCGGACAACCGGGAGGCGAGCTGCTGGAACTCCGTGCTCGAGGCGTGGTCGGGCTTCGCCGCGACGATCGGGCGGCCGGCGTTGGTCGCCGCGGCGATCTCCACCGACGTGGCCACCTGCGCGGCGATCCGCAGGCCGAGGATCGCCTCGACCTTCTCCGCGCCGATCCCGACCTCGTCGTCCGCGCGGTTGAGGAGCAGGTGACGGTGGCCCTGGGCGATCCCGAGCGCGTCCATCGTCTCGAGGGCGACCTTGACGTTCTTCAGGGTCGGTACGTCGAGGGTCGCGACCATCACGCACTCGTCGACCTCGTCGAGCGCCGTCAGGGTCAGCTCGTCGAAGGCCGGCGCCGTGTCGATGACGACGAAGTCGAAGTTCTCGGCCAGCACGCGGAGCGTCCGCGCCACGAGCGTGGGCGTGATCCGGTCCCGCGCGTCGGGCGTGCTCGGCGCGGCCAGCACCATGAGCGAGTCCTCGTGGCGCGTGAGGATCGGCTCGAGCAGGTGGAAGTCGAGCACGTCCTCGCTGCCGATCGCGTGCTCGATGGAGTGCGACGGGAAGAGCTGCAGCGTGATGGCGACGTCCCCGAACGCGAGGTCGAGGTCGACCAGGCAGACCTGGCGCGCCCCCCGGTCGGCGAGCGCGAGCGCGAGGTTGACGGCCGCGGTCGTCTTGCCGACCCCGCCCTTGGGGGAGAAGCAGGCGACGATGCGGCCCTGGCGGGCGGCGCCGCCGGGTCCGCGCAGCGCGATCCAGAGCTGGTAGGCACGCTCGACGGCGCCGCTGACCGCCGCGAGGTCACGGGTCGGCACCACGTCGCGGACGCCGGCGTGCATCGCCTTCGTCAGCACGTCGGTGTCGACATGGTCGCGCACGACGACGACGCTCACCGTGGGACGGGTGAAGCGGAGGGTCTCGCACACCTCGAGCGCGACGGCGAAGTCGACGCCGGGGCCGATGACCGCGACGTACTCGTCGGGGCGGTTGTCGAGCCAGGCGGCGAGCTTCTCGGTGGTGTCCATCCCGTGGCCGCCCGGGGGCAGCGCGGTCAGCAGGTCACCGAGGACCGAGCTGTCGGGGTCGACGACGACGGGCATGGTCTCCTCGCTGGGGTCGGTCGGATGGGGGCGTGGTGCTCAGGGGGCGGTGATGTTGCCGAGCGAGACGGTCTGACCGCGCACGAGCTCGACACCGTCACCGCGCAGCACCAGGGACATCACGGCGTCCTGACCGATGGCGCTGGTGAGGTCCAGCGCCTCGTCGGGCGTGAGGGCGAGCGTGACGATCGTGTTCTCGACCGGGTCGGCGGAGCCATCGGTGGTGCCGTCCTGGGGGTCGGTCTCGTCGAGGCCGCCGGAGCTGCCCACGCCGAGCACCTGGGTGTCGGGGATGAGCACGATGCCCTCCCCGGTCTCGAGCACCGCGAGCAGTGCCACGTCGTCGCCCGGGTTCGCGAAGCCGGCCACGCGGCCGGCGTCGTCGAGCTCCACGGCCTGGGCGACGCGGCCCTCCGGCACCGGCAGCACCACGCCGGTGCGCACCTCCTCGGCGAACTTCGCCGTGGTGATCTGCTCGCCGGGTGCGATGTCCATGGCCGCGAGCTGGCCGTCGAGCTGGCCGGCCGTCTCCACGGTCACGTAGCCCTCGAGCAGCTGCCCCTCGGGCACCTTCGCCCGGACGATCTTGCCGGTGTTGAGCGCGTCGTCGAAGGCCTCGCCGAGCTGGATCGGCTCGGCGGCCTTGTAGACCTCCACCGTGTCGTAGCGGGCGTCGGCGCGGGCGTCCGCGCCGCGGGCCCACAGGAAGACCAGCACGAGGCCGAGCGCGGCGACCACGGCCGCGACGATGAGGAGGACCCTGCGTCGATCCATCGCTGCTGCACCTTTCAGGCGTGACGTCCATCGGGGAACGACGAGCCTCCGGTGCCCAGCGCAACCAGCACGCCGTCGACCGTCCCTCCCGATGCAGCACCCTGCACGATCGGCGGACCAGGAGCGGCGCAATCCGGACGGATTCGCCCTAAGTGCACCTACTGGTCTAGACCAGTCCGCTGACCTGGGACGATCCTGAGCCCTTTGCGGGAGCCTCTGGCCGATCTTGCAGTGGCCTTGAGGTCGGCCGGCCCGGTCAGGCGCCGTACAGGGCGTCGACCTCCGCGCGGAACTCGCGCATCACCACGTTCCGCTTGAGCTTGAGGCTGGGGGTCAGCTGTCCCGCCTCCTCGGTCCAGTCGACGGGCAGGATCGTGAACTTGCGGATCGCCTCGGCCTTGGACACCGCCTGGTTGGCGTCGTCGACGGCGGACTCGATGGCGGCGACGAGGTCGGGGTCGTCGACGAGGTCGGCGATCGTCCCGGTCTTGCCGTGGGCGGCGGCCCAGGCCGGGAAGGACTCGGGGTCGATGGTGACGAGGGCGCCGATGAACGGCTGGCCGTCGCCGACGACCATGCACTGCGACACGAGGTGGTGGGCGCGCAGGCGGTCCTCGAGCACGGCCGGGGCGACGTTCTTGCCGCCGGCCGTCACGATGATCTCCTTCTTGCGGCCCGTGATGCGCACGAACCCCTCGTCGTCGACCTCGCCGACGTCGCCCGTGCGGAACCAGCCGTCGGTGTCGAGCGCCTCCGCGGTGGCGTCGGGGTTGCCCCAATAGCCGCGGAACACCTGGCCGCCGCGGAAGTGCAGCTCGCCGTCGTCGGCGACGCGCACGCCCGTGCCCGGCAGGGGCCGCCCGACGGTGCCGATCTTGACCGCGTCGGACAGGTTCACGGTGACGGCGCCCGTCGTCTCGGTGAGGCCGTAGCCCTCGAGCACGACGAGCCCGATCCCGCGGTAGAAGTGCCCGAGGCGGTCGCCGAGCGGTGCGCCGCCCGACACGGCGTACCCGCAGCGGCCGCCGAGGGCGGTGCGGAGCTTCGCGTAGACCAGCTTGTCGAAGACGGCGTGCTGCAGGCGCACCGCGAGCGAGGGGCGGCCGTGGTCGAGGCCCCGCGAGTACGCGATCGCGACGTCCGCGGCGCGGTCGAAGATCTTCCCCTTGCCGTCGGCGGCCGCGTTCTGGGACGCCGTGTTGTAGACCTTCTCGAACACCCGCGGCACCGCGAGGATGAAGGTCGGCTTGAAGACGCCGAAGTCCCGCACGAGGTTCTTGATGTCGGCCGAGTGGCCCATCCGCGCCCGCGCCTTGACGGCGCCGACCTGGATGATCCGGGCGAACACGTGGGCCAGGGGGAGGAAGAGCAGGGTTGACGCCCCCTCCGCGAACAGCTCGTCGAGCTCGTCGACCGCCACGCCCAGCTCGAACATGAAGTTGCCGTGCGTGAGCTCGCAGCCCTTGGGGCGTCCGGTCGTGCCGGACGTGTAGATCAGCGTGGCCAGGTCGGCGGGCGTCGCCGCCGTGCGGCGCGCCTCCAGGTCGGCGTCGGAGACCTCGGCCCCCAGCGCCCCGAGCGTCGCGACGGCGCCGTCGTCGATGCCCCAGACGTGCTGCAGCGCGGGCGCCTCCGCGCGGGCGGCGGCCACGCGCTCGAGGTGCTCCGCGGTCTCGGCGAGCACCGCGACGGCGCCGGAGTCCGCGAGGATCCAGGAGATCTGCTCGGCCGAGGACGTCTCGTAGACGGGGACGCCGACCGCCCCCGCGAACCAGATCGCGTAGTCGAGCAGGGTCCACTCGTAGCGCGTCTTCGACAGCAGGGCGACCCGGTCGCCGGGAGCCACGCCGGCCGCGACGAGGCCCTTCGCGGCCGCGCGCACCTCCGCGAGGAACTCGCTCGCAGTGGTGTCGACCCAGCCGCCGCGCCCGTCGGGGCGGCTCAGCACGGGCGTGTCCGGAGCCTCGGCGGCGTTGCGGACGACGTCGTCCGTCAGGTTGCCCGTGGTCGGGATCTCGATGGTCAACGGGGTGGAGTACTCGCGCACGAGCCGCACGTTACCGGCCCGCGGGCGGGCGGAGGTCGATCCGGTACGCTCGCCGGGCGTCGGCCGGCCCGGTCGAGACACCCAGGGGCAGTCCCCGAGCGCGCGGAGGTCGCAGTGGCAGAGCAGACGTCGTCCACGATCGTGATCGACGCCCCTCCCGCCGAGGTCATGGCCGTCATCGCCGATTTCCCGGCCTACCCGCAGTGGGCCACGGGCATGAAGAGCGTCGAGGTCGTCGAGCCCGGTGCCGCGGGGGAGCGGCCCCGCAAGGTGCGGTTCGTGCTCGACGTGGCGCCCATCAAGGACGAGTACACGCTGGCCTACACGTGGCACGGCGACACCGAGGTCACGTGGGTGCTGGACCAGGGCGGGATCCTGCGCGCGCTCGACGGGGCCTACACGCTCCGCGACCTGGGCACCGGCTCCACCGAGGTCACCTACCGCCTCGCGCTCGAGGTCACCATCCCGCTCATCGGGATGCTGCGCCGGCGCGGCGAGAAGATCCTCATCGACACGGCCCTCAAGGGCCTCAAGAAGCGCGTCGAGGGTCTTGCCTGATCCACGCGTCCTCCTCCTCACGGGGAAGGGGGGCGTGGGCAAGTCGACCCTCGCGGCAGGAACGGCCGCCCTGGCCGCGCAACGGGGCCTGCGCACCCTCGTGCTGTCCACCGACGCGGCCCACTCCCTGGCGGACGCCTACGGCGTGCCGGTGGCCGCGGAGCCCACGGCGGTGGCCGACGGGCTGTGGGTGCAGCAGGTCGACGCCCAGCTGCGCTTCGAGCAGTCGTGGGCCGAGGTCCAGCGCTACCTGCTCTCCGTGCTCGACGTGGTCGGCGTCGACCGCGTCGCCGCCGAGGAGCTCACCGTCCTGCCCGGCGCCGAGGAGGTGCTCGCCCTCCTCGAGCTCCACCACCAGGCGCGCTCGGGCCGGTGGGACCTGCTCGTCGTCGACTGCGCCCCCACGGCCGAGACCCTGCGCCTGCTCGCGCTGCCGGAGGCGCTCGGGTGGTACATGCAGCGCATCTTCCCGGCGCAGCGCACGCTCCTGCGGGCGTTCAAGCCCGTGCTGGGCCGCGCCGCCGGCGTACCGATGCCGGGGGACTCCGTGCTCGACGCGGTCGAGCGGCTGCACGCGGACCTGCGGGACGTGCGGGACCTGCTGACCGGCCCGACCGCCTCGGTGCGGGTGGTGCTCACGCCCGAGCGGGTGGTGCTCGCGGAGGCCCGGCGGGCCTACACGAACCTCTCGCTCTTCGGCTACCGCGTCGACGGTGTCGTGGCCAACCGCGTCTTCCCCGCCGACGGCGCCGACCCCTGGCGCGCCGGGTGGGTGACGGCCCAGGCCGAGGTGCTCGCCGAGACGGCCGCCTCGTTCGAGGGGCTGCCGCTGTGGCGCTCGGAGTACCGCACCGCCGAGCCCGTCGGGCCCGGTGAGCTGGCCGCCCTCGCGGCGGAGGTGTACGGCGCGGACGACCCCGTCGCGCCGCCGAGCGGCTCGGGGCCCTACACGGTCGAGCTCGCGGAGGGCCGCGGGGAGATCGGCCTCGCGCTGCCGCTGGTGGCCCGCAGGGACGTCGCCCTCGCCCGCAACGGCGACGAGCTGGTCGTGACGGTCGGGTCGTATCGTCGGCTCCTGACGCTGCCTGCGGGCCTGGCCCGCATGCGGATCGCGGGCGCCCGGGTGGAGGACGGCCGGTTGCGCGTCCGCTTCGAGGAGCGGCCGGTGGAGCGATCGGGAGAGCGGTCGGGAGAGAAGGTCACGTGAGCGCGGCGGACGGCAGGGGCGAGCAGGAGCAGGTCGGCTCGGTGGGCGAGGAGGCCGCCAAGCTGATCGGCGCGCTCGCGGACTGGGCGAGGGAGCACGGCGGCGACCTCGGGCACGGTGTCGCCGACGCGGCCTCCGGTGCGACGTCGGCCGCCGCCGCGGGGGCTGCCGGTGCGGCGTCGGCGGTGGACGAGCACCTCGCGACCGGTGCCCCGGAGTGCACCTACTGCCCGTTCTGCCGCGGCGTCCACCTGCTCCGCGAGTGCGCCCCCGAGGTGCGCGACCACCTCGCGTCGGCGGCTGCCTCGCTGATGCAGGCCGCTGCCGGGCTGCTCGCTGCGGCCAGCGCCCCGCCCCGCACGGACCGGCCGACCGGCCCGCAGCGCGCGGACGGCGTGGAACGGATCGACCTCGACCTCGACCCCGACGACTCCGACGACGAGGAGCCCTTCGGGTTCCGGCAGGGGAGCCCCTCATGAGCCTGGCCTGCGGCATCGACATCGGCGGCACGAAGATCGCGGGCGGCGTCGTCGACGACGACGGCACCATCCTCGCGCGGCTCCGCGCGGAGTCGCCGGCGACGAGCAGCGCCGCCATCGCCGACACGGTGGTGGGCCTCGTGCGCGAGCTGTCGCGCGAGCACCCCGTCGACCGGGTCGGGGTGGGTGCGGCCGGCTTCATCGACGCCGCGCGCTCGACGGTGCTGTTCGCGCCCAACCTGGCGTGGCGCGACGAGCCCCTCGGTGCAGAGCTGGCGACGCGGCTGGGGTTGCCCGTCGTCATCGAGAACGACGCCAACGCCGCTGCGTGGGGCGAGTTCGCCTTCGGCGCCGGACGCCACCACGCCTCCGACCTCCTGCTCGTCACGGTCGGCACGGGCGTGGGCGGCGGGATCGTCGCCGACGGGGCGCTGCGCCGCGGGGCGTTCGGCATCGCGGCCGAGATCGGCCACCTCCGCGTCGTGCACGGCGGACGGCTCTGCGGGTGCGGCAACCACGGGTGCTGGGAGCAGTACGCGAGCGGGTCCGCCCTCGTCCGCTGTGCCCGCGAGGAGGCCCGCGGCTCGCTCCTCGCGCGGGCGCTCGTCGACCGCGCCGGTGGCGACGTCGACGCGATCACGGGCCCGATGATCACCGAGCTGGCCGCGGCGGGCGACCCGTTCTGCGTCGAGCAGCTCGCCGACCTCGGCCGCTGGTTGGGGGAGGGCATCTCCTCCCTCGTCGCCGTGCTCGACCCGGGCGTCGTGGTGGTCGGCGGCGGCGTCTCCGCCGCCGGCGACCTCCTCATGGACAGCCTGCGCGAGACCTTCCTCCGCACCCTCAGTGGTCGCGGTCACCGCCCGGCGCCGGAGATCCGGCTCGCCGAGCTGGGCAACGACGCCGGGATGATCGGCGCCGCCGACCTGGCGCGGCGGTGACCCGGAGGTGAGCGAGCCCCGCCCCGTCCGGGTCGGCGTCGACGTCGGCGGCACGAAGATCCTCGCCGGGGTGGTCGACGCCGACGGCGTCGTGCAGGACGTGGCCGTGCGCCGCACCCCCGGCCGCACGAGCTCGGTGCTGCTCCTCGAGAGCACCGTCGCGGAGGCCGTCGAGGAGGTCGTCGACGGCCGCCCCGTGGTGGCCGTGGGCCTGGCCGCCGCGGGCTTCGTCGACGGCGCGGGGGAGCGGGTCATGTTCGCCCCGCACCTGCCGTGGCGCGGCGAGGCGGTACGCCGCCGGCTCGAGACCACCCTCGGTGCCCCGGTGCTGCTCGACAACGACGCGAACGCCGCCGGCTGGGCCGAGCACCGGTACGGCGCGGCCCGCGGCGCGTCCCTGTCCCTCACCGTCACCGTCGGGACGGGGATCGGCGGCGCCGTCGTGCTGGGGGGCGACGGGGCCGACGGGGCCGACGGGGGAGAGCCCCGGCTGCTCCGCGGGCGCAACGGCATGGCCGGCGAGTTCGGCCACCAGCAGGTCGTGCCGGACGGCGTCGCCTGCGAGTGCGGCGGTCGGGGGTGCTGGGAGCAGTACGCCTCGGGCAACGCCCTCGTCGCGTTCGCCCGCGCCCGGGTGGGGCGCGAGCCGACGGTGCTCGACGACTGGTGCGGGGGCGTCCCCGACCGGCTCACGGGCCCGATGGTCACGGACGCCGCCGCGGCGGGGGACCTGGTCGCCCTGCAGGCCTTCGGCCACGTGGGCGACTGGTTGGGGGTCGGCATCGCCAACCTGGTCGCCTCGCTGGACCCCGAGGTCGTCGTCGTCGGGGGCGGCGTCAGCGCCGTCGGCGATCTGCTGCTCGACCCGGCGCGCGCCGCCCTCGGGCGCTCGCTGGTGGGGGCGCCGCACCGCGTCGTACCCCTGCTGCGGCCGGCCGAGCTGGGGCCCGAGGCGGCGATCGTCGGCGCGGCCACCCTCGCCGCCGCGCGATTCGGCGGCCCTGCGGCGGCTCGTTAGACTCCACCGACGCCCGCCCGGCGTCGATCGGCGGGCGCGACAGGAGCCGGACGGGGACGGGGCGAGCATGGCGATGTGGCACGAGCGCGGGTTCCGCGTCCTCGTCGTCGCCTCGGTCGCCGCCCTGGTGGCGGCCGTCGGGATTGCCCACGCCTCGGCCGAGGACGGTGCCGCCGGCGCCACCGACCCGTCGGTGCAGCGGACCGGTGAGACGCCCCGCACCGACGCCTCCGGCACCGCCGGCACGACTCGCGCCGACGCGGTCGCCCGCCAGCCGCGGATCCTGCTCGTCGGCGACTCGATCACGCAGGGGATGACCGGCGACCACACGTGGCGCTACCGGGCCTACCACCTGCTCCTCGACCAGGGCGTCGTCCCCGACTTCGTGGGCTACCGCACCGACACGGTCGACCCGGTCACGAAGGAGCGGGTCGAGGACTACGCCGACCCCGACTTCGACCGCGACCACGCCGGCGTGGCCGGGATGACCGCCACGGACCCGGAGTACGACGTGGTCGGCCTCACCGCGGCGACCCGGCCCGACCTGGTGGTCGTCTCGCTCGGCGTCAACGACGCCCTCCAGGGGCACGACCCGGACGACGTCGCCGCGGGGCTGCGCGGCATCGTCGACGACGTGCGGTCGGTCGCGCCGTACGCCGACGTCGTGCTCGCCGAGCAGACCACCACCTGGCTGCCGGGCGTGCCCGCCGTCAACGAGCGGATCCGGGCGCTCGCCGACGAGCTGGACACGGAGCGCTCGCGGGTGGCGCTCGCGCGGGTGCCGGCGGGGTACGACGCGACCGGCGACACCTGGGACGGGATCCACCCCAACGCCGTCGGCGAGATCGCGATCGCCCACGAGGTGGTGGCGGCGCTGTCGGAGCTGGGGTACGCGGCCAAACCGGCCACGGTGCAGGACCTGCCGGCGCCCGGACCGGACCGCTCGGTCGAGGGAGCGCGTGTCGTCGACCGGAGCCCGACGAGCCTGCGGCTCGCCTGGTCGCTGCCCCGGGGCGTCACCAAGGTCCACATCGAGGGCCGCGACCTCACCACCGGCGGTCGGTGGACGCCGCTGGCCACGTCTGCCTGGGGCGCGGAGGAGCAGCGGCTCCAGGGGTTCGCCCCGGGGCACTCCTACGAGCTGCGGCTGCGTCCCTCCCGCGGGACCGCGCTCAGCGACGAGCGCTGGAGCACCGAGGTCACCGGGCGCACGCCGACCAGCTGAGGGGATCAGACCCGGGCGCCGTCGTCCCCGTCGTCGGGGCGCTGAGCCGGCATGGACACCACCAGGTAGGCGAAACCGCTGAGGAACCAGAGCACCATGCCGGTCGTCGCCCACGGGGGCACGGCGACCTGGAGCACGATGAGCACGAGCACCAGCACGGGCATGCCCAGCACGCCCATCCACGCCGCGAGGCGCGGCGGGGCCGGCCGGGGCAGCGGCGGCGGGGGCGGGGGCACGTAGCGCTCCTCCGGCGCAGGCACCCGCGCAGGCGGCTCCTCGGTTGCGCCCCCGAGGGCGTCGAGGTCGCGGAGCTCCGCACGGTCGTCGGCGTCGCTCGTCCGCGGAGCGGCGTCCGTGGCCGTCCCGGCGTCGTCCGCGCCGTCCGCACTGTCCGGGCCGTCCCACGTGTCGTCGAGCTCGGCGCGGTCGCCGTAGTTCTCGACGATCGCGCGCCAGGCCTCGTCGTCGGCGCCGCGGTTCACGCCGCCGAGTCTAGGTCGGTCCCGGGCCCGGGGTCAGACCGCGACCCGGGCGATGAAGTCGAGCGACTCCTCGATGATCCGGTCGGCGTCGTTGTCGAGCGTGGCGACGTGGTAGCTGTCGGTCAGGATCCGCTCCATCACGTCGGGCACGCGGTCGCGGATGAGGGCGGCGGACGACGGGTCCACGACGTGGTCCTCCGCCGAGCGGAACAGGAGCACCGGCGCCTGCACCAGGGGCAGCTGCTGGCGCACCTGCGCCCAGCCGCGCGTCATGGAGACGAGCGCGCGCAGGGGCGTGCGGGGGTAGGCGTGCTCGTCGACGCCGGGCTTCTTGATGTCGTTGCCGATGGCGGGCACGGAGGCGACCACGCGCTGCAGCAGCGGAGCGGCGAGCAGCTGCTTGTTCGTGCTCGTCACGGCCGGGTTCACCAGCAGCACGCCGCGCACCAGCCGGGGGTGGCGCGCCGCCAGCGAGAGCACGAGGCCACCGCCCATCGAGAGGCCCCCGACGACGACGGCGTCACAGCGGTCCGCGAGGTCGGTCAGCACCCGGTCGAGGTGGCCCGACCAGTCGGCCCAGGTCGTCGTGTTCATCTCCTGCCACGACGTGCCGTGCCCCGGCAGGCGCGGCACCTCGACGGCGTAGCCGGCGTCGGCCAGCGCCTCGCCCCAGGGCCGCATCGACGCGGGCGAGCCCGTGAAGCCGTGGCTCAGCAGCACGCCGATGCGACGCCCCCCGGTCTCGTCGGGGCGACCCTCGGCCGAGTAGGGGTGGGCCAGCGGGTGAACGGTCATGGCGGGCATTCTGCCGCAGCACCTCCAGGGTCTAGGGTGCGTTCGCAGGACGGGGCCCGCGGAGGTGCCCGACGGGCCCGCTCGGGCCGGCCGACAGAGAGGTGGCGCGGTGTTCTACTGGTTCCTCAAGTTCATCGCCCTGGGCCCGCTGCTCCGGGTCGTGTTCCGCCCGCGGGCGGAGGGTCTCGAGAACGTGCCGTCGCAGGGCGCCGCGATCCTCGCGAGCAACCACCTGTCCTACGCCGACTGGCTCTTCATGCCGCTCGTGCTGTCGCGCCGGGTCAGCTACGTCGCCAAGGCGGAGTACTTCACCGGCACGGGGGTGAAGGGCCGCCTGCAGCGCACCTTCTTCTCCGGCTCCGGCCAGATCCCCATCGACCGCTCCGGCGCCAACGCCGCCGAGGGCGCGCTCATCTCGGCCAAGGGCGTGCTCGGCCGCGGCGAGCTGTTCGGCATCTTCCCGGAGGGCACCCGCTCCCACGACGGTCGCCTCTACCGCGGCAAGACGGGCGTGGCGCGACTGGCCCTCGAGACCGGGGTCCCCGTCGTACCGGTCGCCGTCATCGGCACCGACACCGTCGCGCCCCCCGGCAAGAAGTTCGGCCGGCTGGCGCGCCCGACGGTGCGGTTCGGCGAGCCGCTGGACTTCTCGCGCTACGAGGGCATGGCGGGCGACCGCTACATCCTGCGCTCGGTGACCGACGAGATCATGTACGCGATCATGAAGCTCTCCGAGCAGGAGTACGTCGACGTCTACGCCTCGCGGGCGAAGGCCGACGCCAAGAAGGCCGCCCGCGCCGGCGACGACGAGGCCCCGCGGGAAGGCGACCGCAAGGCCTCCTGACGTGGCGCTGCGCATCCTCCCGCCGGGCTGGCGGGACGCCGCCGCCGTGGCGGTGGAGAACCGCATGTTCCGCGCGCTCGCCCTGCTGCGGGTGGTGCTGCTCGTCAACGCGGTCGCCCTCAACGTCGTGCGCCGCGACAACGCCCAGGTGCCGTGGGCGCTCTGGCTCTGCGTCGTCGCGATGGTCGTGTGGACCGGGGTCGCCCTGTGGGGGTACGCGTCCCCCCGGCGTCGCCGGGTCCTGCTGCTCCTTCTCGACCTGGCCGTGGCGGTCGCGCTGATGCTGCTGACGGTGCCCATCAAGGGCGACGGCTTCCGGGCGAGCATCCCCGGGTTCTGGATCATGGGCGCCCTGCTCGCCTGGGCGGTGCACTGGCGCTGGCGCGGCGGTGCGGTCGCCGCCGTCGTGCTCATCGTGACCGACGTGTCGATGCGCCAGGAGCTCACGCAGACCAACTACGGCCACCTGTTCCTCATCGGGGTCGGCGCACCGGTCGTCGGCTACCTCTGCGAGTCGCTGCAGCGGATGGCCGCCGAGCGGGACCGCGCCGAGCGGGAGGCCGCCGCGGCGGGCGAGCGCGCCCGGCTGGCGCGCGCCGTGCACGACGGCGTGCTGCAGGTGCTCGCCCTGACGCAGCGGCGCGGGGCCGAGCTGGGGCCCGCCGGCGCGGAGCTGGCGCGCCTGGCGGGCGAGCAGGAGGGTGCCCTGCGGGCCCTCATCCGCCAGCAGGACACGCTCGCCCCGGCGACCGCCGCGGGCGACGTCGACCTCGCGAGCGCGGTCGAGGAGCTCGGCCGCCGCGACCGGCCCCGGGTCTCCGTCGTCACGCCCGGGGTGCCCGTGCGGCTCCCCGCCGGGCAGGTCGCCGAGCTCGTGGCCGCCGCCGGTGCCTGCCTCGACAACGTCGCCGTGCACGTCGGTGAGGACGCCCCGGCCTGGGTGCTGCTGGAGGACCTCGAGGACCGGGTCGTCGTCACCGTGCGCGACGAGGGCCCGGGCATCCCGCCGGGTCGCCTCGAGGAGGCCGCCGACGCCGGGCGGCTGGGGGTCACCGGATCGATCCGTGGTCGCCTGGCCGACCTGGGCGGCACCGCCGAGCTCGCCACCGGCTCGTTCGGCACCGAGTGGGAGCTCACCGTCCCCCGCGCCCCCGAGGAGGCCGCCCCGTGACCATCCACAGCACGCATCCCTTCGCCGATCCCCACCGCGACCCGTTCCGGGCCCTGCGGGGACGCCTGGGCGGGGTGGTGACGCTGTGGACCGCGGGCGGCGCGGGCGGCGGGGGCGGCGGGGGCGGCGGGGGCGACCGGGCGGGCCTGACGGTCACCTCGCTCATGGTGGCCAACGGTGAGCCCGGACGCGTGCTCGGCCTCCTCGACCCCGACGCCGACCTCACCCTCGCGCTCGAGGAGACGGAGCGGGGCGTCGTGCAGCTGCTGCGCTGGCGGCACCGCGACCTGGCGGAGATGTTCGCCGGGGTCGCGCCGGCCCCCGGCGGCGTCTTCCGTCACGGCGACTTCGCCGACGGTCCCGCCGGGCCGCGGCTGACGGACGCCGCGGGCTGGGCCGAGGTGCGGCTCGAGAGCGCCGTCGACGTGGGCTGGTCCCGCCTCGTGACCTGTGTCGTGGAGGCCGTCGAGCTCGCGGACGAGGGGACGTCCGACGGCTCGGCCGACAGCGCCGATGCCCTGCTCGTGCACCGCCGCGGTCGCTACGCCCGCGCCTGACGCGGGCGTGAGACCGGCAACTTCCGGGTTCACAAGCGGCGGCCGCCCGTGCTCGACTGGGACGCATGGTTCGATCTCGGGAAACTCGACCACGTCCTGTCCGCCTGCTCCTCGGAGCCCTCGTCGCGCCGCTCCTGGCCCTCGGCCTGCTCGTGCTGCCCGGCGCCTCGCCGGCCGCGCACGCGGCGTACCCCACGCTCTCCGTCGGGTCCACCGGACCCGACGTGACGGCCGTGCAGCACCTGCTCACCCACCACGGTCGCTCGACCGCGGCGGACGGGCAGTACGGCTCGGGCACGGCCGCCGCCGTCACCGACTTCCAGTCCGCCAACGGCCTCGCCGCCGACGGCATCGCCGGTCCGGCCACCCTCGGGGCGCTCGTCGTGACGGTGCGCCAGGGTGACTCCGGGCCCGCCGTGCAGGCCCTCCAGGTGCTCCTCAACGCCCGGGGCGCTTCCCTCACGACCGACGGCGCGTTCGGGCCGGCCACCGACGCAGCGCTCCGCTCGTTCCAGTCGGCGCGGGGCCTCTCCTCCGACGGCATCGCCGGGCCGCAGAGCTGGTCGGCGCTGTTCGGCTCGGGGTCGACGCAGCCGCCCGGCGACACCTACGCCTCGCTCAGCGAGGAGCAGAAGGCCAACGCGCGCACGATCATCGGCGTCGGCAAGGGCGCCGGCGTGCCGGAGTACGGCTGGGTCGTCGCGCTGGCGACGGCGATGCAGGAGTCGACGCTGGTCAACGTCGCCTACGGCGACCGCGACTCGCTCGGCCTGTTCCAGCAGCGTCCCTCGCAGGGCTGGGGGAGCGAGGCGCAGGTGCAGGACCCGGTGCTCGCGTCGAAGGCCTTCTACGGCGTCGCCTCGCACACGCCCAACCCCGGCCTGCTCGACATCGCGGGCTGGCAGTCCATGTCCGTCACGCAGGCGGCGCAGGCGGTCCAGCGCTCGGCCTACCCGGACGCCTACGCGAAGTGGGAGCCGCTGGCGCGCGACATCGTCGCCAACGAGTCGGGCACGGCCCCGATCGGCTGACGTCCCGCCACCTGGACGGGTGGTCGCCGCGGCCGACGGGGGTCGGCCGCGGCGTACGCTCGAGCAGGTGACCGAGACCCCCACCGTGCCCGCGACCCCGGTCCTGCCCGCCGGCGCGGTGCACCTCACCCTCGACCACGACTTCGCCACCGCGGTGCCGGAGCTCGCGCTGCCCTGGCGGGCGGCCGAGGCCCCGGACCCGCGGTTGGTCGTGCTCAACGACGCGCTCGCCCGCGACTTGGGGCTCGACCCCGACGAGCTGCGCTCCCCCGACGGGGTCCGGCTCCTCGTGGGCGCCGCGGTCCCGGAGGGCGCGCGTCCGGTCGCGCAGGGCTACGCGGGTCACCAGTTCGGCGGGTTCTCGCCGCGGCTCGGCGACGGCCGGGCGCTGCTGCTGGGTGAGCTGACCACCCCCGACGGCGCGGTGCGGGACCTGCACCTCAAGGGCTCGGGGCGCACCCCGTTCGCGCGGGGCGGCGACGGGCTCGCGGCGCTGGGTCCGATGCTGCGGGAGCACCTCGTGAGCGAGGGGATGCACGCGCTCGGCGTGCCGACGACCCGGTCCCTGGCGGTCCTCGCGACCGGCCGCCGTATCCAGCGCGACGAGGTCGAGCCGGGCGGGGTGCTCGCGCGCGTGGCGGCGAGCCACCTGCGGGTGGGCAGCTTCCAGTACGCCCGCACGAGCGACGACCCCACGCTGCTGCGCCGTCTGGCGGACCACGCCATCGCGCGGCACCACCCCCACCTGGCCGGCACCGCCGAGCCCTACGCGGGCCTCTACGGCGCGGTCGTCGCCGCCCAGGCGCGGCTCGTCGCGCAGTGGGTGCTGCTGGGCTTCGTGCACGGGGTGATGAACACCGACAACATGACGATCTCGGGGGAGACGATCGACTACGGTCCGTGCGCCTTCGTCGACGGCTACGACCCCGGGGCGGTCTTCAGCTCGATCGACACGGGCGGGCGCTACGCGCTCGGCAACCAGCCGGCCGTGGCGCAGTGGAACCTCGCCCGGTTCGCCGAGGCGCTGCTCCCGCTGCTCGACGACGACCAGGAGCGGGCGATCGCCCGGGCGACGGAGCTCCTCGGGACGTTCCCGGGGGAGTACGTCGCGGCCTGGGCCTCCGGCATGCGGGCGAAGCTGGGGCTGGCCGAGCCGACGGCGGGCGGGCCGACCGACGAGGAGACCCTCGAGCTGGCCGCGGGCCTGCAGGGCGTCCTCGCGTCGGGCCGCGTCGACTGGACGTCGTCATTCCGGGCGCTCGCCGACGCCGGACGCGGGAACCCCGAGCGGCTGCGGGGGATGGTCCTCGACCTGCCCGAGCTGGACGCCTGGCTGGAGCGGTGGCGGGCGCTGGGGCCGGACCCCGCCGCGATGGACCGCGCCAACCCCGTTTACATCCCGCGCAACCACCTCGTCGAGGAGTCGCTCGCCGCCGCGCGGGACGGCGACCTCGCACCGACCGGACGGCTGCTCGAGGCACTCGCCGCGCCGTACGACGAGCGGCCGGGGCTCGAGCGGTACGCCGAGCCGTCGCCGGACGGTCTCGAGGGATACCGCACCTTCTGCGGGACGTGACGCGCCCCCGGTTCAGGAGTGTCGGTGGCCCGTGCTGGGATGCCTGACGTGGTGGACGTGGGGAACGCAGTGAGACGCGCCGGGGGCGGCGTGGGTGCCGAGGCGCCGCGCCGGCTGGTGCGCGTCGACGCGTCGGTCACGGTGCCGCGGCTCGACGAGCACCAGCGGCGCGTCGTCGACCACCCGGGCGGTCCGCTGCTCGTCCTGGCCGGCCCGGGCACGGGCAAGACCACGACGCTCGTCGAGGCGATCGTCGACCGTGTGGAGAACCGGGGCGTCGACCCGTCCGAGGTGCTGGCGCTGACGTTCTCCCGCAAGGCGGCCGAGCAGCTGCGCGACCGCGTAACCGCGCGGCTGGGGCGCACGACGGGGGCCGCCATCTGCTCGACGGTGCACTCGTTCGCCTACGGGCTGGTGCGGCGCTACGCGCCGCCGGAGCTGTACGCCGCGCCCCTGCGCCTGCTCTCCGCGCCGGAGCAGGACGTGGTGCTGGCCGAGCTCCTCAACGACGCGCCCGAGGCGGTGCGGTGGCCCGAGGGGCTGCGACGGGCGGTCGGCACGCGGGGCTTCGCGCGCGAGGTGCAGGCCGTGCTGGCGCGGGCGCGGGAGAAGGGCCTGGACCCCGCGGACCTCGTCGCCCTCGGCGCGGCGAACGGGCTCGGCGAGCTCACCGCGGCGGGGCACTTCTTGGAGGAGTACCTGAACGTCCTCGACGCCCACGGGGCGATCGACTACGCCGACCTGGTGCGCCGCGCCGTCATCGAGGCCGAGGTGCACCGCGACGAGCTGCGGGCGCGCTTCTCGTGCGTGTTCGTCGACGAGTACCAGGACACCGACCCCGGGCAGGTGGACCTGCTGCGGGCGCTGGCGGGGGACGGGCGCGACCTCGTCGCGGTGGGCGACCCCCACCAGTCGATCTACGCCTTCCGCGGCGCCGACGTGCGCGGCATCCTCGACTTCCCGCGGGCGTTCCCGCAGGCCGACGGGTCGCCGGCCCCTGTCGCGGTCCTGTCGACGACCCGACGGTTCGGGCCCCGGGTGCTCCGCGCAGCGAGCTCCGTGGCGTCCCGGCTCAGCCTCACCGGCAGCATCGACCCGGCCGCGCGGCGGGCGTTCGCCGCTCCCGTGGCCGCCACGGGCGTGCCCCGCGGGCAGGTCGACGTGCTGACCTTCGACACGGAGCGGGCGGAGGCGGAGCACGTCGCCGACCTGCTGCGGCGCGCCCACCTGGAGGACGGGGTGCCCTGGAGCGAGATGGCCGTGCTGGCCCGCTCGGGCCGCGCCACCCTGCCGGCGCTGCGGCGCTCCCTGGCCGCGGCCGGGGTGCCGGTGGAAGTGGCCGCCGACGAGCTGCCCCTGGTGCGCGAGCCCGCCGTGGCAGCGCTGCTGGCCGCGGTGGACGCGGTCGTGCACCTCGGGACGCCGCCCGGGGAACCGGGCCACGTCGACGGCGCGACGGTGGAGCAGCTCCTCATGTCGCCGCTCGCGGGCCTCGACGCGGTCGAGGTGCGCGGGTTGGCCCGGCACGTCCGGGCCGTGGAGAAGCGACGGGTGGCGGAGACCGGTGGTGCCCCGCGCTCGTCGGCGGAGCTCCTGCGCGAGGCGGTGCTGGTCGACGGCGTGCTCACCGATCCCGACGTGCCCGGTGCGGCGAAAGCCGCGGTCCTCGGCGCCCTGCTGCGCCGCGCCCGCGCCCGGCTCGACGAGGGCGGCACCGCGGAGGAGGTGCTCTGGGAGCTGTGGGACGGCACGTCGTGGCCGGAGCGGCTGCGCCGGTCCGCGCTCCGGGGAGGCCCCGCCGCACGGCGGGCCCACCGCGACCTCGACGCGCTGTGCGCCCTGTTCGACGCCGCGGCGAAGCTCGAGGAGCAGCGGGGCCACAGCGGGGTCGCGGGCTTCGTCGCCACGCTGTCGGCCCAGGAGATCCCCGGGGACTCGCTGGCCGACCGGGGCGTGCGGGGCGAGGCGGTGCGACTGCTGACCGCCCACCGCTCGAAGGGGCTGGAGTGGCGCGTGGTCGTCGTGGCGCACGTGCAGGAGGAGGGCTGGCCCGACCTGCGGCGGCGGGCCTCGCTGCTGGGGCCGGACCGGATCGGCCGCCGGGAGGACGGCCTGCTGCCGCCCCCGGGCGTCCGCGAGGCCCTCATGGAGGAGCGTCGTCTGTTCTACGTGGCGTGCACGCGCGCGAAGGAGCGGCTGGTCGTCACGGCCGTGCGCTCCGGCGACGACGACGGCGAGCAGCCGTCGCGGTTCCTCGCCGAGACCGGCGCGCCCGTGCAGCACCGGTCGGGGCGTCCCGGCCGCCCGTTGTCGATGGCCGGGATGGTGGCCCACCTGCGCCGCACCGCGGCGGACCCCGACCGGCCGGAGGCCGTGCGGCTCGCGGCCGCCCGACGGCTCGCCCGGCTGGCGGCGGTGCAGGACGAGCAGGGTCGCCCGCTGGTCCGTGGCGCCGACCCCGGCACGTGGTGGGGCACCCGGGGCCTGACCCACGCGGAGCAGCCCGTGCGCCCGGCGGACGAGCCTCTCCGCATCTCGGCCAGCACGCTCGGCTCGGTGCTGACGTGCCCGCTGCGGTGGTTCCTCGAGCGGGAGGCGGGCGGCAGCCAGGTCAGCAGCGCCTCCCAGGGCTTCGGCCTCGTGCTGCACGCCCTCGCCGAGAAGGTCGCCCGCGGTGAGCTGCCGGCGTCGCCGGAGCGCGTCGACGAGCTCATGGCCCACGTCGACGAGGTGTGGCCGCAGCTCTCCTTCCGCACGCCGTGGTCGGGCGCCCGGGAGCGCACCGAGGCGCGCGCGGCGCTGCTGCGGTTCCTGCGCTGGCACACGCGGCCGGACGCGCGCGCCGTGATCGGCGTGGAGCAGGCCCTGCGGGCCGAGGTGGTGCTCGGCGGCGAGCGGATCGTCGTCCACGGCTTCGCCGACCGTCTCGAGCTCGACGACCAGCACCGGGTGGTCGTGGTGGACCTCAAGACGGGGAAGTACCCGCCGACGGGGGCCGAGGTCGCCGAGCACCCCCAGCTGGGGCTCTACCAGCTGGCGGTGGACTCCGGCGCCGCCGACGGGCTCGTCCCGCCGGAGCGCCGGCCGCTGCGCGCCGGGGGTGCCGAGCTCGTCCAGCTGCGCAAGGAGACGCGGGGCAGCGTCAAGGTGCAGGCGCAACCGCCGCAAGAGCCGGACGAGGCCGGCGTGCGCCTGGTCGAGGCCCAGCTGCTGCACACGGCCACGGTGATGCGCTCGGAGCAGTTCGGGGCCCGTCCGGGCGGCCACTGCGACACCTGTGCGTTTGTCGCCGTCTGTCCGGCGCGCGGCGCGGGGACGGTGCTGTCGTGACCACGCGGGAACCGATCGCCATCTCCGACCCGCGGGCGCTGCAGCGGGTCATGAAGGCCGACTTCCCGGTCAGCGACGAGCAGTGGGAGGCGGTCAGCGCCCCGCTGGAGCCGGCCGTCGTCGTGGCCGGCGCGGGGTCCGGCAAGACGACGCTGATGGCCGCCCGGGTGGTCTACCTCGTCGCCACGGGCCAGGTGCGCCCCGAGCAGGTCCTGGGGCTCACCTTCACCACGAAGGCGGCGCGCGAGCTCTCCGTGCGCGTCCGTGACGCGCTCGAGGTGGCGGGGTACGGCGCGGGCGTCGCCGGTCCCGTCCCGGACGACGAGGCGGAGGTGCTGGAACCCACGGTCGCCACCTACAACGCCTACGCGGCCTCGCTGCTGACCGAGCACGGGCTGCGGATCGGTCACGAGCCCGACACCCGCGTGATGGCGGACGCGTCGCGCTACCAGCTCGCGGAGCGCGTCGTGCTGCGGCACCGGCGTCCCGTCGAGCTGCTGAGCGACCACCCGGCGACCGTGGTCGGCAACATCGTGGCCCTCGAGGGCGCGCTCTCGGAGCACCTCGTGACGGTGGCGGACGTGCGGGCCTTCCACGCCCGCGAGGTGCCCCGGTTCGAGGCGAGCCTCGCGACGTCGCGCGCGAAGAAGCCGATCGAGGAGGTGCTCCACGCGGTCCGCCGCCGCGAGGAGCTGCTCGACCTCGTGGAGGAGTACCAGGAGCTGAAGGCCCGGCTCGGCCTCATGGACTTCTCCGACCAGATCGCCCTCACCGCGCGCCTGGCCGACGAGCACCCCGACGTGGGCCGGGTCGAGCGCGAGAAGTTCGCCGTGGTGCTGCTGGACGAGTACCAGGACACGTCGGTCGCCCAGGCCCTGCTGCTGAGCCGGCTGTTCTCGGGGCCGCGTCCGCAGGACGGCCGCGGCCACGCGGTCACCGCCGTGGGCGACCCCAACCAGGCGATCTACGGCTGGCGCGGGGCCTCGGTCTCCAACATCCTCGGCTTCGGCGCCGACTTCCCGGCCGCCGACGGCCGCACCGACGTGCCGACCTACACGCTGACGGTCAACCGGCGCTCCGACCGGCGCATCCTCGCGTCGGCCAACCTCCTCGCCGAGCCGCTCTACGCGGCGTACGCGGGGGTCCGCCCCCTGCAGCCGCCTCCGGGGGCGGCGGACGGGGCGGTGCGGGTGGCGGTCCACGACACGTACGACGAGGAGCTCGCGTGGCTCGCCGACGAGGTGCTGGCCGTCCACGGGCGGGGCACGGCGTGGGCCGAGATCGGCGTGCTGACGCGCGACAACAAGCACGCCGCCGACGTCTTCGACGCCCTGACGGCGCGGGAGGTGCCCGTCGAGATCGTCGGTCTCGCCGGGCTGCTCCGCCTGCCCGAGGTGGCCGAGGTCGTCGCGACGCTGACGCTGCTCCACGACCTCACCGCCAACGCGGCGGCCCTGACGCTGCTGATGGGTCCCCGGTGGGCGATCGGTCCGCGCGACCTGGCGATCCTCGGGCGGCGGGCCCACGACCTGGCGGCGGGCGACGACACGGGGCCGCACGCGGCGGTCGCCGACTCGCTGGCCGCCGCGGTCGAGGGCGCCGACCCGACCGAGCTGTCGTCGCTCTGCGACGCGCTGGAGTCGCCGGGGGAGGCGCCGGACTATCCCTACTCGCCCGCGGCGCGCACGCGGATCGGCCTGCTCGCCGGGGAGCTGCGGATGCTGCGCACCCACGTCGGGGAACCGCTGCTCGACCTCGTGCGGCGCATCATCGACACCTGCGGCATCGACGTCGAGCTGGCGAGCGCGACGTCCCCGTCCGCGGCGGCCCGACGGGACAATCTCGACATCTTCGTGCGCGCGGTGGCGGACTTCCAGGCGATCGACGGCGACGTCAGCCTGGGCGCGCTGCTGGCCTACCTGACCGCCGAGGACGAGATGGGCACCGGGCTCGACGTCGCGACGCCCACCGAGGCCGACTCGGTCAAGCTGCTCACGGTCCACCGGGCGAAGGGCCTGGAGTGGGACGTCGTGTTCCTCGTCGGCGTGGGCGAGGACAAGTTCCCCACGAAGCAGACCCGCACCCAGTGGATCACGGGGCCCGCCGTGCTCCCGTCGCCGCTGCGGGGCGACGCGCGGGACGTGCCGCAGCTCGCCGGCTACGAGAAGGCCGACCTGGAGGCGCTGCGCGAGGCCGCCCGGGCGCACGAGGCGATGGAGGAGCTGCGGCTGGGGTACGTCGCGTTCACGCGCGCCCGCCACGAGCTGGTCGCGTCGGCCTACCTGTGGACGGAGACACGGTCGTCCCCGGTCGGCCCCTCGCCCTACCTGCAGCCCCTCGTGGCCGTCCTGGAGGAGGCGGGTCGGGAGCCGGAGCGGTGGGTGGAACGACCGGAGAAGGGCACGCCCAACCCGCTGAAGGCCGAGCGCCCGCCCGTGCCGTGGCCCGTCACGGAGCACACCACGGAGGCGGAGCGACGCATCGCGACCGCCGCGGTGGTGCGGGCGGAACAGCGTCGGCTGGCCGCCGGCGAGGCCGGTCCCGAGGACGACGCGGACCTCGACCTCGTGGGGATCGCCGAGGTCGCGGAGTGGGACGACGAGATCGACCGCCTGCTGGCGGAGGCCCGCCGCGACAGCCGGCCGGTCCTCGAGGTGCCGGTGCCCTCGAGCCTCTCGGCGACCTCGCTCGCCCGGCTCCGCGACGACCCCGAGGTGATGGCGGGGGAGCTGGCGCGACCGATGCCGCGTCCTCCGTCGCCCACGGCGCGGTTCGGCACGCGCTTCCACGGCTGGGTCGAGGCGCGCTTCGGCCAGCAGGACCTCTTCGCTGAGGAGGAGGTCTGGGGGCAGGGCGACGCCGACATCGACGGCGACGACGACCTGGCCGAGGTGGTCGCGGCCTTCGAGGCGGGACCGTTCGCGGACCGCCCGCCCCACGCGACGGAGGCGCCGTTCGCGCTCGTGCTCGCGGGGCAGGTCGTGCGCGGCCGGATCGACGCGGTCTACGCCGAGCCGGCGGGCTCCGACGCCGACTTCCTCGTGGTCGACTGGAAGACGGGCCGGTCGGGTCGCGCCGACCCGATGCAGCTGGCGGTCTACCGCCTGGCGTGGGCGGAGCTCCACGGGCTGCCGCCGGAACGGGTGCGCGCGGCGTTCTGCTGGGTGCGCACGGGCAAGCTCGTCGAGCCGCGCTCGCTGCCCGACCGCGCCGCCCTGGAACGACTGGTCACCGACCTGTGAGCGGTCGGGAGCCCCGCCGTAGGCTCGCGGGGTGAATGACCGCGTCGACGACTCCCGTCCGCTCCCGCACGTCGCCCTCTCCTCCTTCGCCCATGACCGGCACGGTCTCGAGCGCACCGACGCCGACTGGCTGGGACGGGCCTGGGCGGATCCGACGACCCGTGTGCTCGCCATCGCCGGCAACCGCATGCTGGTGCGGGACGGCGTCCCGGCGTGGCTGCCGGTCGCGGAGCTGCCGTCCGTCGCGCAGGAGGACGGCGCGCTGCGCCTCCTCGTCGGCGAGCACGAGGGCGCGACGTACTTCGCCGCCGTCGTCGACCCCGCCCGCGCCCCCCACCCCGCCGAGCAGTGGCAGGGGACGCGGGAGGTGCTCGAGGCGGTGCTGGGCTCGGAGCGCGGGCCGTTGCTCCTCCACGCGATGGGCATGGCGGAGTGGCACTGGGCGACCCGTTTCTGCGTGCGCTGCGGCGGTCCGCTGACCCCCACGCACGCGGGCCACGTGCTGCGCTGCTCGTCGAAGAAGGGCTGCGGGCGCCAGCACTTCCCGCGCACCGACCCGGCCGTGATCATGCTCGTGACCGACGGCGAGCCGGGCAGTCCCGACGAGCGCTGCCTGCTCGGGCACGCGCAGGCGTGGCCGGAGGGGCGGTACTCCACGCTGGCCGGATTCGTCGAGCCCGGTGAGACGTTCGAGGACGCGGTGCGTCGCGAGGTCCACGAGGAGACCGGCGTGGGGGTCGGAGCGGTGACCTACGTCGGCAACCAGCCGTGGCCGCTGCCGGCGAGCCTCATGATCGGCTTCCGGGCGCGGGCCGCCACGACGGCGATCGACGTCGACGGGGCCGAGATCGCCCACGCGGCGTGGTTCACCCGCGACGACATCGCGCGCGGGCTCGCGGACGGCTCGCTCCTGCTGCCCGGCCCGGTGTCGATCTCCCACGCGCTCATCCAGGGCTGGTACGGCGCGCCCCTCGCCACCAGCTGGTGACGAGGGGCGGTCGGGCTCGCGGGGAGCCGGGGTCCTGCGGGCTCAGCCGGCCAGGGCGGCGAGCTTCTCCTTGACCTGCGCCAGGCTCGGGTTGGTCTGGGCCGACCCGTCGGAGTAGACGAGCGTCGGCACGGTCTGGTTGCCGTTGTTGACCTTCTCGACGAGCTCGGCCGCGTCGGGCTGCTGCTCGATGTCGACCACGTCGTAGGTGATGCCCTCGCGGTCGAGCTGCCCCCGCAGGCGGTGGCAGTAGCCGCACCACGGCGTGCTGTACATCGTGAAGGTCGCGCTCATGACTTGCCCCTCGGTCGGTGGTGGATGGTCGTGCAGGCGTCAACAACCGGCGCCACGCCGATCATCCCGCACGGACCCTGAGGCCGGTGACGCCCCTCGCCGCGGGTGCGCTGGTGCGCGGGGCGGTCGTCGGACGGCCGCTGGGCCACGAAATGTGCAGCTGGGGTCGGCCCGGGGCGACGCCGGGTGCACCAACCGCACAGTGCTCGTCGCCGGCGGGGCGGCGTCCCTGACCCCCGCGCGGGACGTCGTGCGGTGCGGTGCCCCCAGCCGCCGGACCGCATGACGTCCGGCACCCGGGCACCGCGCACGCAGGACTGTCGGCGCCCCCGTCTAAGGTCGGCGACGCCCCGCACCCACCACTCCCGGAGGACCGCCCCGCATGCCTGCCACGCCGTCGCCCGACGCGCTGCTCGCCGCTCTCGACCCGGAGCAGCGCGCCGTCGCCGAGGCGTTGCGCGGGCCGGTGCGCGTCCTGGCCGGTGCCGGCACCGGGAAGACCCGCGCCATCACCCACCGGATCGCGTACGGCGTCGCGACGGGGGTCTACGCGCCGACGGAGGTGCTGGCCGTGACGTTCACGACCCGCGCCGCGGGGGAGATGCGCACGCGGCTGCGTGACCTCGGGGCCCCGGGGGTCCAGGCGCGCACCTTCCACTCGGCCGCGCTGCGGCAGCTGCGGTACTTCTGGCCCCGCGTCCACGGCACCGAGCTGCCGGAGCTGGTGCAGTCGAAGCTCGGCATCATCGGCCCCGCCGCCCGCCGGCTGCGGATCGGCACCGACGCGGCGCTGCTGCGCGACCTCGCCGGCGAGGTCGAGTGGGCGAAGGTCAGCAACGTCTCGCCGGAGGCCTACGAGCGGATCGCCCCGGCCCGCGGTCGCTCCGTCAACGGCCTCGACGCCGCGTCGGTCGCCCGGCTGCTGGAGTCCTACGAGGAGACGAAGCGCGCCCAGGGCCGCATGGACATGGAGGACGTGCTGCTCTGGACCGCCGGGCTGCTGGCGGACGACGAGCGGGTCGCGGCCCAGGTGCGGCGGCAGTACCGGTGGTTCGTCGTCGACGAGTTCCAGGACGTCTCGCCCCTGCAGCACGCGCTGCTCGAGCTGTGGCTCGGGGGCCGTGACGAGGTGTGCGTCGTGGGCGATCCCGCGCAGACGATCTACAGCTTCGCGGGGGCCGACGCGACGTACCTGCGCGACTTCCACAAGTCCCGCAAGGACGTCACGTCCGTCGAGCTGGTGCGCAACTACCGGTCGACGCCGCAGATCGTGGGGGCGGCCAACAGCCTGCTCGCGGGCACGTCGAGCGCCGGCGTGCGGCTCCGCGCCCAGCGGGAGGCCGGTCCGGAGATCAGCACCCGGCTCCTCCCCGACGAGGTGGCCGAGGCGGAGGCCGCGGCGGCCGAGGTGGTGCGCCTGCGCGACGCGGGCACCTCGCTGGCCGAGATCGCGATCCTCTTCCGCATCAACGCGCAGTCGGAGGTCTTCGAGGAGGCCCTGGCGGCCCGCGGGGTGCCCTACGTGATCCGCGGTGCCGCGCGCTTCTTCGACCGCCCCGAGGTGCGCCAGGCCGTGACGCTGCTCCGCGGCACCGCGCGCTCGGGCGCGGAGGACGGCCTGGTCGAGGGGGTGCGCGGTGCGCTCGCCAGCATGGGTTGGGCGCCGACGCCCCCGGAGGCCCGCGGCCAGACGCGCGACCGCTGGGAGTCGCTCCAGGCGTTGGTGGACCTCGCGGAGTCGGTCCACGCGGCCGACGCGTCGACCACGCTGGCCGCGTTCGTCGAGGACCTCGAGCGCCGTGCCGCCGAGCAGCACGCCCCCGTCGCCGACGGGGTCACCCTCGCGACCCTCCACGCCGCGAAGGGCCTCGAGTGGGACGTCGTCCTCCTCTGCGGCATCCACGACGGCGCACTCCCGATCACGTACGCCGAGGGGCCGGCCGCCATCGAGGAGGAGCGTCGCCTGCTCTACGTGGGCATCACGCGCGCCCGCCGGGAGCTGCTGATCTCCTGGGCGAGCGCCCGACAGCCGGGCGGCCGCGGGTCCCGCAAGCCGTCGCGGTTCCTCCGCCCGATCGCGCCCGGCGCCTTCGACGAGCAGGCGGGGTCCGGTGGTGGGGCGCGGAGCAAGAAGGCCTCCCGCAAGGCCGTCCACTGCCGCGAGTGCGGCAAGCCGCTCGACACGGCCGCCGAGAAGAAGATCGGCCGGTGCAGCGACTGCCCGTCGTCCTACGACGAGGAGATCTTCGAGCGCCTCCGGGACTGGCGCCGGCAGCGGGCCGCGGCGGAGAGCGTGCCGGCCTACGTGCTGTTCACCGACGCCTCCCTGCAGCTCGTGGCGGAATGCCTGCCGCGCACCCCGGAGGCGCTCCTCAAGGTCAACGGGGTGGGCCGTTCCAAGCTGGAGAAGTACGGCGACGACGTCCTCGCCGTCGTCGCGGGGGAGACGCCTCCGGGGCTGGCGGAGGAGACATCGTGAAATGAGTCAGAAATTGAATTGCCCATGACAGAAGCGGCGGGGTAACGTCGCCCGCAGTCCTGATCGCACCGCGCATCCCGGCCCTGGCACGGCCCGCGCACGAGACGCAACCTGAGGAGGTGGCACCCATGGAGATCTACACCAGCACCACGTGGCAGCAGTCGAACGACGCTGCGTGCGTCCTCGGCGGCCACCGCGCCCCGGGTGCCCTCGGCGCCGTCGTGGCGTCCGCGGGTGACGTGCGTCTGCGTGCGGGCGACCGCGGCATCGCGACGTTCGCTGCGGCGAAGCCGATGGGTGCGAAGGCCCGTGCCTTCGACGCGCCCGCGGCGTTCGACGCGTCCGAGGCGTTCGGAGCCGTCGACGCGTTCGGCGCGTTCGCCGCCCCCGCCACGCGGATCCACGCCTGGAGACCACCGGTCTGAGACAGCTCAGTCGGCGCCTCCAGGCCACGGTCCCCACAGGGAACCGTGGCCTTTCTGTTTCCCGCCCACCCACGAAGGTCGACGAAGGAGGTGACGACATGACCGTCCACGAGCTGATACCGCACCCGGACGTGGCGCTGACCGCGCTCCACGACGCGGCGGACCAGGTGGACCCGCGCTTGCTGCCGTGCCGCAACGGTGACGCCGAGCTCTGGTTCGCCGAGTCCCCCGCCGACGTGGAGGCCGCCAAGGCGCTGTGCCTGGACTGCCCGGTGCGAGCGCTCTGCCTCGACGGCGCCCTCGAGCGCCGCGAGCCGTGGGGCGTCTGGGGAGGAGAGCTCTTCGCCCAGGGGGTGGTGATCCCCCGGAAGAGGCCCCGGGGACGGCCCCGGAAGAACCCGGTGGCCGCGTGAGCCCGCCAGCACCACCCGTCCCGCCGCACCACCCACCGCACGACCCACCGCACGACCCACCGCACGACCCGAACCCACGTCCCAGGAGGACCCGATGGAGCTCATCCGACCGCTGATCGACCGGCCCCGCGCCACGGCCGCTGCCTTCGGAGCAGTGACCGCGTGACCACCCCGACCCCCACCTCCGTCCTCACCAGCCAGAACAGGAACACCGAGATGCAACTTCTCAACGAAGAATTGGCCCGAGCACAGTCAGCCGAGCTGCTCCGCGAGGCGGAGCAGCGCCACCAGGTGCAGCGTCTGCTCGCCGCGCGTCGCCTCAGCCGACGGGCCGAGGCGGCCGCGCAGCAGGTTCGCCTGAAGCTCGCGCGCTCGCTCTGACGCGGCGGCCCCGGACCGAGGGGGCCACGCCGAGGAGCACGAACCCCACGACGGACCCGTCGGGCATCAGCCCGGCGGGTCCGTCCCGTCCTGCCAGGAGCACCCGCACCACGGGTGCCGCGGCCACGCCCGGTCCGCGTCGGGGTCGTCGGGGAACACCTCCACCGTGCGGGACCACGTGCGGGGGACGCCGCCGTCGACGTACCGCACGACGTCCCGGGCGGCCACGGCCACCCCGAGCGCCAGGCCGATCGGGTCCACCGGGGGCGGGAGCACGCCCGGCGGCGACCCCGTCGACTGGGCGAGCACGACCGGGTGCTGGGGGTCCTGCTCCCGGTGGGCCGCGTCGACGCAGCGGAGGCACGCGGTCGCCCCCGGGCCGACGAAGGGCCCCACCCGCACGCGGTCGGGGAGCACGGCGACCCAGAGGTGGTCGCGTCCCGCCCGCACGAGGGCGTCGGAGATGGCGCGGTCGGGCTCGCCCACCGTGGCCACCACGGTGAGGGCGGTGGTGCGTGCCGCATCCTCCTCCGCAGCAACCGTCGTGCACGGCACCATGGCCCGCTCCAGCAGGTCGGCGAGCGGTGCGGTGCCGACCGTCCCGTCCAGCACGACGCGGTGTGCGCGGCGGGCCTCGGCGCGCGCCGCGCCCCGTTCCGGATCGGCGGCGAGGAGGGCCGCGACCGCGATGGCGCCGCCGCGGACGGCGCGGTCCGCCGCCTGCGCCGACGCGAGGGCACCGGCCGCGTCGACGACGAGGTGACGCCCCCGCAGCCGCTCGTCGGCCAGCCGGACCCGGGCCGACCAGGACGCCACCGGGCCGAGCACGTCCTCCGGATCGGCGCCGCTGCGCCGGGCGGTGAGCAGGCGCCGTACGTCGTCCGCGTCGGGCACCGTCGTCGCGGCCCCGCCGGGGAACCCCACGTGGAGGTGACCGTCGGTGCGGCGCGCGACGTGGGCACCGGGCCGCAGCAGCATCGGTCGCGAGGAGTCCATGCGCGGCACCCTGGCACGATCGCGGGCCCGGCGTCGGCGCTCCTCCACAGGGCCGGCCCGGCCGGTGTGGCGCGGGGCGGGGTCGTCGGTGGGCGTCGCTAGCCTGCGTCCATGACGAACCTCGCCACCGAACGGCTTCCCCACCTCCGCATCGAGCGCCACGACGACGGGGTGGTCGAGCTGGTCCTCGACAACCCCGAGCAGCGCAACGCGATGTCGGGGGAGATGACGGCGTCGTGGGGCACGGCCGTGGAGTCGCTGGTGGGGGACCGGTCCGTGCGGGTCGTGGTGGTGCGTGGCGAGGGCTCGGCGTTCTGCTCGGGTGGCGACCTGTCGTGGCTGGCCTCCGAGCCCGACGCGACCGTGGACCGGCTGCGGGCGCGGATGCTGCCGTTCTACCGCACGTGGCTCTCCGTGCGGCGGCTCGAGGTGCCGACCATCGCGGCGCTCAACGGCCCGGCGATCGGCGCGGGGCTGGCGGTCGCGCTCGCCTGCGACATCCGGTACGCCGCGCGCGGCGCCAAGCTCGGCGTGCCGTTCGTCGGCCTCGGGATGCATCCCGGCATGGCGACGACCTACCTGCTGCCCGACGTCGTCGGACCGGCCCACGCCCGTGACCTCGTGCTCACGGGGCGGCTCGTGCGGGACGAGGAGGCGGTGGCGCTCGGGCTCGCGTCCCGGGTGATCGAGCCGGACGTGTTCCTCGACGAGGTGCGCGCGGCGGCCCACGGGATCGCGGCCACCGCGCCGCAGCCGAGCCGGCTCGCGACGTTGGCGCTGCGTGCTGGTCACCGCGACCTGGAGGCGGCGCTGCAGTGGGAGGCCCTGGCGCAGCCGATCACGCTCGCGACGGAGGACCTGCAGGAGGGGCTCGCCGCCGCGCGCGGGCGGCGGTCGCCGGTCTTCCGCGACCGATGAGAGCCTGGACGAGCGAGACCCCCGGTGCCCGCGCCACCGGCCTTCCCCTTGCCTGTGGCACGAGCGCCCGGGGGCCTCGTCGCCCGCAACGCTAGGGGGTGCGGGAGCCGCGGTCAACGTCCCGTCCACAGGAGCTGCCGGCGGTCTTGTCCACCGCTGTGGATGAACCTGTGGACGACGTGTGGAACGGTGTGTGGAGATCCGTCAGGATCGGTGGACGAGCTGGGGAGGAACGAGCATGACGGACGCGTACGACGCGGGTCCGGTCGCTGCGCTGCGTCGCATCGCCTTCCTGCTGGAGCGGGCCCGGGAGGACACCTACAAGGTGAAGGCCTACCGCGCCGCCGCGGGAGCCGTGCTGCAGCTGGGCGACGAGGAGCTCGCGCGCCGGGTGGCCGCGGGCACGCTCACGGAGCTGCCGGGCATCGGCGCCAGCACCGCGGCGGTGGTGACCGAGGCGGCGCACGGCCGGCTGCCGCAGCGCCTCGGTGACCTGGAGCGTCGCCTCGGCGGCCCGCAGACGTCGGGCGGTCACGCGCTGCGCGCAGCGCTCCGCGGGGACCTGCACGCGCACTCCGACTGGTCGGACGGCGGCTCACCGATCGAGGAGATGGCGATGACCGCGATGGAGCTCGGTCACGACTACCTGGTGCTCACCGACCACTCCCCGCGGCTCAAGGTCGCCAACGGGCTGAGCGCCTCCCGGCTGGCGCGACAGCTCGAGGTGGTGGACGCCGTGAACGAGCACCTCGGCGCGGCCGCCTCCGGCGCCGCCGACGGCTTCCGGCTGCTCAAGGGGATCGAGGTCGACATCCTCGACGACGGTGGACTCGACCAGACCGACGAGCTGCTGGCGCAGCTCGACCTGCGGGTGGCGAGCGTGCACTCGAAGCTCCGGATGGACAGCCGGCCCATGACGCGTCGCATGGTCGCCGCGGTGCGCAACCCGTTCGTCAACGTGCTGGGCCACTGCACCGGGCGTCTGGTCACCGGAGGGCGGGGCACGCGACCGCCCTCGACGTTCGACGCCGAGGAGGTGTTCGCGGCGTGCGCCGAGAACGACGTGGCGGTCGAGATCAACGCGCGCCCCGAGCGTCGCGACCCGCCGACGGCGTTGCTGGAGCTCGCACGCGACCTCGGCTGCCTGTTCTCGATCGACTCCGACGCCCACGCCCCGGGGCAGCTCGACCTGCAGGTCCACGGGTGCGAGCGCGCCGAGGCCGCGGGGATCGATCCCGACCGCATCGTCAACACGTGGTCGCGCGATCGCCTGATCTCCTGGGCGCGACCCCGCTGAGGCGCTAGCGTCGGCCCATGGAGCGCGGGGCGCGGGACGGCGGGGCCGGGGAGACGGCTGCCGGGAAGGCCCCTGCCCCCGAGGTGGAGGTACGGCGCTCGCGTCGTCGCCGACGCACCGTCTCGGCCTACCGGCAGGACGGCCGCGTGATCGTGCTCGTGCCCGCATCCCTCTCCGCCCGCGAGGTCGACCGCTGGGTCGAGGAGATGGTCGGGCGGCTCGACCGGGCCGACGAGCGGCGGCGGCCGACCGAGGACGCGCTCATGGCGCGGGCCGCGCGGCTGAGCGACCGCTACCTGGGTGGACTCGCCCAGCCGACCTCGGTGCGGTGGGTCGAGAACCAGAACTCGCGCTGGGGCTCCTGCACCCCCGCTGACGGCACGATCCGGCTCTCGACGCGGCTGCGGGGCATGCCCGCCTGGGTGGTGGACTACGTGCTGGTGCACGAGCTCGCCCACCTGCTGGTGCCCGGCCACGACGCGGACTTCTGGGCCTGGGTGGCCCACTACCCGCAGTCCGAGCGGGCGCGCGGCTACCTGCTCGGCTGGTCGGCCGCGAGCAACGTGGAGCCCCCGGAGGAGCCCGACGACGCCGACGACACCGACGGGCCTGCGGCGACGGACGTCGACTGAGCGAGACGGGCGCGCGCCAGCGCGACGGCCTCGACCAGCTCCGGCTCGGGCTCGGGCAGCGCGTCGACGGGCCACCAGCGCACGTCCAGCGACTCCTCGCTGACCGCGGGGTCGACCCGCGCGTCGGCAACCACGAGGTAGCGGACGTCCAGGTGGTGCACGACCTCCCCGTCGCCGAGCCCGTCGGGTCGGCAGAACGGCACCGGGTGGGGCGACAGCTGCACGGGCGACGCGTCGATGCGGAGTCGACCGGCGGCGATGCCGGACTCCTCCACGGCCTCGCGGTAGGCCGCACCCGCGAGCGTCGCGTCGGTCTCCTCGCAGTGACCGCCCAGCTGGAACCACAGGCCCGCCTTGGCGTGCAGGGTGAGCAGCACGTGCTCGCCCGCGGCGTCCAGCACCACGGCGCTCGCCGTCAGGTGGTCGGGCACGCTCCTCCGGAGCACCCCGTCGGCGTGGGCGTCGAGGTGCGCGACGTACCGGCGGCGCAGCCGCTCCTGCTCGTCGTCGGGCGCGCGCCAGCCGGCGAGGGCCGCGCGCGCGTCGGCGTGGAGGCTCACGCCTCGTCGTCGGGCGACTCGGGTGACCCGGGCGCCCCGGGCCCGTCGGAGGAGCCGTCGCCCTTCTCGCCGCCGTCGAGCAGGTCGCGGAGGGCGGCGTCGAAGTCCTCGTCGCTGCTCGTGCCGAGCTCGTCGGTGGTCAGCGCGTCCTCGCGGAAGCCCAGCGGGTCGTCGAGGTCGGCGGCGGTGGGCAGGAGGTGCGGGTGCATCCAGACACCGTCGCGCCCCTCGGCGCCCTGGCGCTGACGGAGGGAACCCCACAGGGTCGAGGCGTCACGGAGACGGCGCGGACGCAGCTCGAGCCCGACGAGGGTCGCGAACGTCTGCTCCGCCGGGCCGCCGCTGGCACGACGCCGGCGGACGGCCTCGGCGAGCTTGGCCGCCGACGGCATGCGGTCGGCCGTGGCCTGGCCGACGACCTCGTCGACCCAGCCCTCGACGAGGGCCAGGGTCACCTCGAGGCGCTCGAGCGCCGCCTTCTGCGCGGGGGAGGCCTCGATCTCGAACAGCCCGCCCTCCATCGCCTGCTGGAGATCGGCGAGGTTGGACGGGTCGATGTTGCCGAGCTGGCCCTGCAGCCGCTCCTGGATGGCGCCCATGTCGATGTCGATGCCCCGCGCGTAGTCGGCGACCGCGCCGACCAGGTGGTCGCGCAGCCACGGCACGTGCGCGAACAGCCGCTGGTGGGCCGCCTCGCGCAGCGCGAGGTAGAGCAGCACGTCACCGGCGGGCACGTCGAGGCCCTCGGCGAAGGCGGCGATGTTGGCCGGCACGAGCGCGGCCTTGCCCGTCGGGCCGAGGGGGAGGCCGATGTCGGAGGCGCTCAGCACCTCGCCGGCGAGGCCGCCGACACCCTGGCCGATCTGGGACGCCAGCATGGCGCCGGTCGCGCGGCCCATCATCTCGACGAGCGGGCCGCCCATGGCCTTGGCCTGCTCGGGGAGCGCGTCGCCGATGGAGCCGACGGCCTGCGCCGCCATCGGCTCGACCAGCACCTTCCAGACGTCGATCGTGCCGACGACCCACTCGGCGCGGCTCCAGGCGGCGGTCGAGGTGACGCCGCTGGAGAAGTCCGTGGTGGCGTCGAGCCACAGGTCGGCGAGGCGCACCGCGTCGTCCACCGCGGCCGCCTGGGCGGTGGTCGTCGACGGGTCGGCGGAGGCCGCGACCTGCTTGCGGGCGATGTCGGTCGCCAGGTTCCAGTTCAGCGGCCCGTCGTGGGGCTGCATGAAGGCCTGCATCTGCTGCATGATCGCGGACAGGTCGGGGATGCCGCCGGCGCCGCCCGCGCCGCCGAGGAGCCCTCCGAGCCCGCCGGCGGAGAAGATCTGCTCGAACGGGGTGCCGCGGAAGGGGTTCTGGTCGTCGCCGGGCTGGTCGCCGTGGGGGTCTCCGGGCTTGTCGTTCATGGCTCCCACGGTACTCGTCGCCGCACAGCCGACGCCCCGTCCCACGAGGATCGCTAGCATCGGGTCGGTGACCACTCCTGCCGCGACCGGCGCGACCCCGGGCGACGTCGTCCGCCTCGTCGGCGTGCGCGACACCGCGCTGTCGGTCGACGAGGTGCTGGCGGCTCTCGACCATCCCGCGGCCGGCGGGGTGGACCTCTTCATCGGGCGCGTGCGCGACCACGACGGCGGCCAGGAGGTGGGCGCCCTCGACTACACGGCGCACCCCGGAGCCCTCGCCGCCCTCCACGACGTCTGCGCTGAGGTGGCCGCCGAGTTCGACGTGAAGGCGCTCGCCGTCGTCCACCGCACGGGAGCGCTCGAGGTGGGCGACCTCGCCGTCGTGCTCGGCACCGCGGCGGCGCACCGCGGGGTCGCCTTCGACGCCACCCGCGCGCTCATCGACCGGCTCAAGGCCCGGGTGCCGATCTGGAAGCACCAGCGCTACGCCGACGGCTCCGACTCCTGGGTCGGCACGCCCTGACCGTCCCGCCGGTACGGCGCGGGTACGCCGCGGGCGCCGCACCGCGGCGTACGCTCCCGGCGTGGAGATCCTGCTCTGGCTCGTGCCCCCGGCGGTGGTGACCGTCGTCGCCATGGTCTGGGTGTCGTGGCTGGGACGGGAGCGCGCGGCGCCCGACCGTCACGAGCAGGTACGCCGCATCGGGACCGCCCTCGAGCAGCCGCCCCGCGCGGGCTACGCCGTGCCGCCGTCGCGCCGCGACCGCAGCACGGGGGTCGCCGTCCGTCGCCCCGGCGCGGACTGATCGGACCGGCCGCCCGGACCCTTGCGGTCATTTGAGAGGCTTGGTCCATGAACCAGCGGACCCTGGCGGGCATCGTCGCCGTGCCGCTGGTGGTCGCGCTCTGGGCGGCCGCGTTCTTCCTGCCCGCTCCGTTCGTGACCTACTACCCGGGCCAGACCGCCGACCTGATCGGCGACGAGGACGGGGCGACGATCACGGTGGAGGACCACGAGGTCTACCCGCCGACCGCGGGGGAGCTGCGGATGACGACGGCGAGCATCACCCGCCCGGAGACCAAACTGACGCTTGCGGAGGCCCTCCTGGCCTGGCGCGACCCGGATGCGTCGGTGCGCCCCTACGACACGGTCTACAGCGAGGACGAGGACGACGAGACGTCCGCCCAGCAGTCGGCGCTGCAGATGACGGGCTCGGTCGACGTGTCCATCGCGGTGGCGCTGGAGGCGCTCGACATCGAGGTGACGTCCACCGTGCAGGTCGGGGCGGTCGAGGACGGGTTCCCCGCCGCCGGCGTGCTGCAGCCCGGGGACGTCCTCCGCTCGGTCGACGGCGAGGAGCTGACCGATCCCGCCCAGCTGGGCGAGATCGTCCGGCGTGCCGGCGTCGGTGCGCAGCTCGACATGAGCGTCGAGCGGGACGGCACCGAGCGGGAGGTCCAGGTCGCGTCGGTCGCAGACGAGGACGACCGCACCGGAGAGACGGTGGCCCGCATCGGCATCACGCCCCTCCAGGGCTTCGAGTTCCCGTTCCCGGTGACGCTGACGCCGCCGCCCGGCATCGGCGGCTCGAGCGCCGGCACGATGTTCGCACTCGCGGTCTACGACTACCTGACGCCCGGCAACCTGACGGGCGGTCTCGACGTGGCGGGCACCGGCACCATCTCGTTCGCGGGCGACGTCGGCCAGATCGGTGGCATCCAGCAGAAGATCCCCGGCGCCCGGGACGCGGGCGCCGACGTCTTCCTCGTGCCCGCCCCCAACTGCGGCGAGGCGCTCCAAGCCGCCCGCGGCTCGATGCGCATCGTCGCGATCGACACCTTCGACCGGGCGGTCTCGACGGTCGAGGCGCTCGCCCAGGACCCCGACGCCGATGTGCTGACCTGCGAGGACGTGGTGGGATGACCAGCTTCGACCCGAACGATCCGGTGGACCCCCGCGCGTTCGACGCCGTCGTGGGCAGCGAGCGGAGCGCCGACCTCGACGCCGGGCTCGACACCGACCCCGCGCTCGCGGCCGCCGTGCTCGAGCTCGAGACCCACGCCGCGAGCGAGGGGTGGGGCCAGCCCGCTCGGCTCTACGCGCTGGTCGACACGGCGCTGCTCGCCGCGCAGGCCCCCGGCCTCGCTGCCGCCATGGGCCTCGACGAGGACGACGCCGCCGGGTCGTTGACGCCGGTCGAGCAGGACGAGCTGCCCGGTGACGTGTCCTTCGAGTCGGCCGTCGCCGAGATCGCCTGGCCGTCGCAGGTCGCCGGGTGCGCGGCGACGCTCGAGCGGCTCGTGCTGCCCCCCGAGGTCGACGCCGAGATCCCCGCCGACCCGACCGAGGCGGCGGAGTTCGCGCGGTCCCACCCGCTCCGCCAGGAGGTCCGCATGGTCGTCGGCGTGACGCGCGCCGGCGCGGCGTACTGCGCCCTCCGCATGCGGTCGCACGACGACGAGCACTCCGTGGTCGGAGGCACCGACCTGGTGCCGGGCCTCGTCCAGCTGCTGTCCACCACCTTCGACGACACCACCTTCGACGACGAGGAGCAAGACACGTGAGCGAGCTGTTCGACCCGGGACCCCGACGACCAGGACGCGGGTCCGGTGGTCGGCCCGCCCCGTCGGGGCGCTCCCGGGCCCTCCTCATCACGGCCATCGTCATCGTCGCGCTGCTGGTGCTGCTCGCCGGCTTCTCGACGTTCTGGACCGAGCGGCTCTGGTACGACTCGATCGGCTACTCGTCCGTCTTCTCGACGCTCGTGTGGACGCGCATCGGCCTGTTCGCGCTCTTCGGCGTGCTCATGGCCGGCATCGTCTCGCTCAACATGTACCTGGCGTACCGGTTCCGCCCGACCTTCCGGCCACCGACGGGGGAGCAGACGAGCCTCGACCGCTACCGCGAGGCCGTCACGCCGGTCCGCCGGTGGCTGCTCGCCATCATCGGCGCGCTCATGGGCGTGTTCGCCGGCACCTCGGCGTCGGGGCAGTGGCGTGACTACCAGCTCTGGCGCAACGCGCAGGACTTCGGCCGGGACGACCCGTTCTTCGGCAAGGACCTCGGGTTCTACGTCTTCGAGCTTCCGTGGCTCCACTTCCTCGTGGACTTCACCATGGCCGCGCTCGTCGTAGCGATCATGGGTGCCGTCGTCGTGCACTACCTGTACGGCGGGGTCCGCCTGCAGGCGGCGCGCGACAAGTTGTCGAGCCCCGCGCAGATCCAGCTCTCGATCCTCGTCGGCCTGCTCGTGCTGGTGAAGGGCGTCGACTACTTCCTCGACCGCTACGACCTGCTCTCGGCGACCGGCGGCTACATCGACGGCATGGGCTACACCGACGAGAACGCCGTGCTCCCGGCGAAGAACATCCTCATGGGCATCGCCGTGATCTGCGCCGTGCTGTTCTTCCTCAACGTGTGGCGCCGCACGTGGATGCTGCCGACGGTGGGCCTCGGCCTGCTCGTGCTCTCCTCGATCCTGCTCGGCATGATCTGGCCGGCCATCATGGAGCGCTTCCAGGTGCTGCCGACCCAGGCCGACAAGGAGGCGCCGTACATCGAGAAGCACCTCGCGGCGACGAAGGACGCGTTCGACATCGCGGACGTGCAGATCGACGACTTCGACGCGCAGACCGACCTCACGGACACCACCGAGGAGACGCGCAGCCGGCTGGCGGCGACCGTCGCCAACTCCGGCGGCGTCCGTCTCGTCGACCCGGCGGTCGTGCCCCAGACGTTCCAGCAGCTCCAGCAGGTGCGCGGCTACTACACGGTGCCGGAGGTGCTGGACGTCGACACCTACGAGATCGACGGCATCGAGCGCGACGTCGTGCTCGGCGTGCGTGAGCTCAACCAGCAGGGCATCTCGGAGAGCAGCCAGAACTGGGCCAACCTCCACACCGTCTACACCCACGGCTACGGCGTCATCGCGGCGTACGGCAACCAGAAGGCGGCCGACAACCGCACCATCCAGGCGCAGACCCCCGCCTGGGCGGAGCGCGAGCTCCCGCCGCAGGGCGACCTGACGACGCTGTCCGGTGAGGACGGTTACGAGGGCCGGATCTACTTCGGCGAGAACAGCCCGTCCTACTCCATCGTGGGCAAGGCCAGCGAGGGCGCGAACGACGTCGAGCTCGACCTTCCGCGCGGCGACGACGGCAGCACCACCACGACGTACGACGGCGCGGACGGCGTGCCGGTGGGTGGGCTGTTCAACAAGCTGCTCTACGCCGTGAAGTTCGGCGAGCCCAACATCGTCCTGTCGGGCCGCGTCAACGAGAACTCGAAGATCCTCTACGACCGTGAGCCGCAGCGCCGCGTCGAGAAGGCCGCGCCGTGGCTGACGGTCGACAACGACGCGCTGCCGGCCGTCGTCGACGGCCGCGTGGTGTGGATCGTCGACGGCTACACCACGACGGACCGGTTCCCGCTGTCCAACAGCGAGTCGTTCGATGAGATGACCGACGACTCGCTCGCCGACAACAACCCGTTCCAGACGGTGCCCACGGACGAGATCAACTACATCCGCAACGCGGTCAAGGCCACCGTGGACGCCTACGACGGCACCGTCACGCTCTACGCCTGGGACGAGGAGGACCCCATGCTCAAGGCGTGGATGGGTGCCTTCCCCGGCACGGTCAAGGACCGCAGCGAGATCCCCGACGCGCTGCTCGACCACATGCGGTACCCCGAGGACATGTTCAAGGTGCAGCGCTACCAGCTGGCCTCCTACCACGTGGACGACGCCAACGACTTCTACGAGGGCAACGACCGCTGGGAGGTCCCGGCCGACCCCAACGACGCGTCGAGCCTCCAGCCGGCCTACCGCCTGTCGGTGCCCTCGGACGACCCGCTCGTGCCCGACACCTTCTCGCTGACGAGCGTGTACACGCCGGCCAACCGCCAGAACCTGGCGGCGTTCCTCCAAGTCAACGGCGATGCCTCGTCGGAGGACTACGGCGAGTTCCGCGCCCGTCGCCTGAGCTCGCAGAGCCAGGTGTCGGGACCTGGGCAGATCGCGAACCAGATCCAGTCGGACGAGGACGTGACGGACGCGCTGCTGCCGTACTCGCGGAACGACATCAGCACCATCTACGGCAACCTCATCACGTTGCCGGTGGGGCAGAGCCTGCTCTACGTGCAGCCCCTGTACTCCATCCGCACCGAGGGCAGCGGCAACTACCCGGTGCTGCGCTTCGTCGCCGTCTCCTTCGGTGACGACCGCGTCGGCATCGGCCAGACGCTGGCCCAGGCGCTGGCGGACGTGCTCGACGTCGGCCCCATCGACGAGCCGGTCGAGACGCCGGACGGAGAGGGCCAGGGCGGCGAGGGCGAGGAGCCGACCGAGCCGACGGGTTCGCTGGAGGAGCAGATCCGCGACGCCCTCGCCGATGCGGACGCCGCTTTCACCGAGGCCGATGCCGCGCTCGCCGAGGGTGACCTCGGAACGTACGGCGACAAGGTCGCCGAGGGTCAGGCGCTCGTCGAGACGGCGCTCGAGCTGGCCCAGGGCCTGCCCGGCGGCGGCGCGGACACCGGCGATGCCGGCGACGGCGCGACGGACGAGCCCACGACGGAGTCGACCGAGTAGGTCGCTGACCTGCGACAACACCCCGATCGGGGCTGGGTGACCTGGTTCACCCGGCCCCGATTTGGCGTCTGGAGGCGTTCCGCGTAATGTTCTGTTCACCGACGCGGGGTGGAGCAGCTCGGTAGCTCGCTGGGCTCATAACCCAGAGGTCGCAGGTTCAAATCCTGCCCCCGCTACAAAGGAACGGCCCCCGATCTCTGGATCGGGGGCCGTTCGTCATTCCCCCCTCCTATCGGCCCAGGGGCTCCTCCCTCGACACGGGGACGTCATGCGCCGCGGTGGCCCAGGGCACCGAACCGCATGACGTCCCGGGTGGGGGCAGGAGCCGTCTGCGTCACACTCCCGCGACCACTTGTTACCCGCGGGTCATAATCCTCGGCATGCTCGACGGTCACGCCCTCCTCGCCCGCTCCCGCGTCGTACGTTCCGCGGCCCGCAACGCCTGGGCCGTGTCGTGGCTCGGGCCCGGTGTCGAGCGGCCCCGGCCCCACCCCAGCGAGGTCGTGCACGACGCGCCCCACGCGCAGCTGCGTCGCTTCACCTCGTCGACCCCGCCCACCGGGCGGCCCGTGCTCCTGGTGCCCCCGCTGGCCGTGCCCGCGACGTGCTGGGACCTGCGGCCGGGGCAGAGCCTCGCGGCGTACCTGGCGGAGGGGGACGGCCAGCAGGACCGCGCGGCACGTCCGACGTACGTCGTCGACTACGGCGACATCACCTTCGCCGACCGCCAGCTCGGGTTCGAGGACTTCGCGTGCCGCATCGTCCCCGACGCCGTACGGCGCGTGTCGGCCCTCCACGACGGTGCTCCGGTGCACCTCGTGGGCTGGTCGCTCGGCGGCACGATCTCGCTGTTGGCCGGGGCGGCGCAGCCCGAGCTGCCGATCGCGTCGATCACGGCGCTGGGCACGCCGATCGACTACGGGCTCAACGCGTCGGCGCGGCCGCTGCGGTGGCTCGACGAGCGCCTCGGGTCACGCGTCATGACCGCCCCGACCGCGCTGCTGGGGGGAGTGCCCGCGCCCCTGGTGCAGCTCGTCTACCGCGGGCTCGCGCCCACGCGCGAGCTGAAGAAGCCCTGGTTCCTGCTGACGAACCTCGCCGACACGGAGACGCTCGCGCGCAGCGAGGCCATCGACCAGTTCATGGCGGCCATGCCCGGGTACCCCGGGCGGCTCTACCACCAGATGCACACCCGGCTGATCGTGCGACGCGAGCTCGCGACCGGCACGGTGCACCTCGGCCGCGGCGTCGTCGTCGAGCTCGACCGCCTGGTCGCCCCCGTGACGCTCGTCGGCTCCACCACCGACGCCGTCGCGTCGGCCGCGGCCGTCGAGGCCGGGACGCGGTCGTTCCCGTCGGCGGCGACGATGAGGTACGTCGAGGTGACCGGCTTCAGCCACCTCGGCCTGGTCGCGGGCAGCGCCGCACGTCACCACACGTGGCCGGCCGTCGTCGCCCAGCTGGAGGCGGCCGACGACTGACGCCGGTCCCGCTCCGGGGCCGCCTCAGGCCAGGCGCGCCGGGAAGCCGCCGGTCGCCACGGGACCCCACTGGGTCGGCGTGATCCGGATGAGGGACTTGCCCTGGTCGAGCATCGCCTGGCGGTACTCGTCCCAGTCGGGATGCTCGCCCGCGATGTTGCGGAAGTACTCGACGAACGCGTCGAGCGCCTCGGGCACGTCCAGCACCTCGGCGTCGCCGTCGACCTGCACCCAGGGGCCGTCCCAGTCGTCGGAGAGCACGACGACGCTGGCACGGGCGCGTCGCCGGACGTTCGTCGTCTTCGCGCGCTCCGGGTAGGTGGCGATGAGGATCGAGCCGTCGTCGCCCAGGCCGCCCGTGACGGGCGAGGCCTGCGGCGTACCGTCGGCGCGCTCCGTCAGCAGCACCATCCGGTGCCGGGGACGCACGAAGTCGAGCAGCTCGTCGCGCTCGACGCGCTCGGACGTGGCGATGGTGCGGGCCATGGGGTCTCCTCCTGCCGGGGGTGGGGTCGCCCCGATCCTGCCAGCGGGGCGGTCAGTGCCCCAGCCACGGACGCGCCCACACCGGCCCGCCCTCGTTGCCGGGGTCGCCGGCGTCGCGACGGCTCAGCGCCTCGATGCGGGAGCTGAGGTCGCGCACCTCGTCGAGCACGAGGTGGGCGCCCCAGACGCGGTCGCTGCGCTTCGGGGTGAGGGGGGCGACCACGTCACCGCGCCGCAGGCGGTCGAGGAGCGCGTCGGTCGCGGCGGCCTCGAGGGCGAGCCGGTCGCCGAGGGCGGGGGTGGTGATGATCGGCTCGGCCATGAGCACCCGGAGGGCGGCGGAGTCGGGGGTGCCGGGCTCGGGGTGCCCGAGCGCCTCGGCCCAGTCGTCGTGCACCAGCTGCAGGTTGGTGACCGTGCGGCGCGCCTCGTGGGTCGCCCACATGGTCGCCGAGGCGAGCAGCCCGATGATCGTGGCCGCGTTGCCGGTGCGGTAGTCGCCGAGGGCGTCGAAGTAGCGCTCGCGGTGGGCCGTCAGCCCCGAGGCGATCGGCACGGTGAGGCGACGGGTGACCTCGCGCCGTCGCAGCACCGCGTGGATGAGGGTGCGGCCGATGCGACCGTTGCCGTCGACGAACGGGTGGATGGACTCGAACTGCGCGTGCACGATCGCCGCCTGGGCCAGCGGCAGCACGTCGTCGCGGTTGGCGAAGGCCACGAGGTCGGCGAGGTAGGGCTCCACCGTCTCCGGGGGCGGCGGCACGAAGAGCGCGTTGCGGGGCGAGTAGTCGGACCCGCCGATCCAGTTCTGGCGGGTGCGCACCCGTCCGGCGCCGGGGCCGAGGTCGGGGTGTTGCCGGAACAGGGCGTGGTGGCCGCGCAGGATCGCCTCCAGCGTCAGCTCCCCGGTGGCACCGGTCGTCGTGATGATCCCGGCCAGCGCCTCGGTGGCCGCCGCCATCGACACGGCGGAGGCGTTGGCCCGCTGACCGGCCAGCGCGCGCCCGTAGTCGGACAGGCTCGCCTCGATGTTCTCGATCTTGCTCGACGCGATGGACTCCGTGCGCAGCAACAGCTGGTTGAGCGCACCGAGGCTGCGGCCGTGCACCTGGTCGAGCCGCACCAGACCGTCCCCGGCCTGGGCGAGGTGGGTGCGCAGGGCGCGGGACGGCTCGTAGGCCACCTCCGCGATCCGCGGCGGCAACCGCACGTCGATCGCCCGCACCGCGCGGTCCGCGCGCGGACCGCGGCCGGACGACGAGCGCCACGGGCGGCGCTCCGTGCCGTGCTCCGGCCAGTCGGTGCCGGTGTCCGTCGGGGCTGCGCCGGTCGAGGTCACGGGATCGATCCTCCCACCTGGGTGCGCCGCGGGGGAGGCCCTCAGGACCGGAGGGCGGCGAGGGCCCGGTCGCGCAGCGGGGGCGGGAAGGTGGCCAGCTGCTCCTCGACGTCGAGACCGAGGTCCTGCGCCTCGGCGAACAGCTCGCCGGCCATCGCCGGGTCGGGCGCAGTGCCCTCGCCGGTCAGCACCATCACGCCCGCGGTGAACGCGGCACCGGCGTGCCCGTGCTCGGCGGCCCGCACGTAGAGCTCGAGGGCCCGCGCGGCGTCGAGGGGGACCCCGCGCCCGGTGGCGTGGCTGGCGGCCAGGTTGTAGAGCGCCCGGGGGTGGTCCTTCTCGGCCGCGGCACGCAGGTGGCGCAGCGACCGCTCCTCGTCGACGGGCACGCCCTGTCCGGTGCCGAACAGCACCGAGAGCTCGAAGTCCGCGGCCGCGTGACCGCGCGCGGCGGCCGCCTCGTGGTCGGCCACCGCCGCCGCGCCGTCGCGGGCGAAGCCGAACCCGTTGAACCGCATCCAGCCGCGCAGCAGGTGGGCGGTGCCGTCGGGATCGTCCTGCGCCAGCGTGTCCACCCGCGCGGCGGCCGCGTCGGCGAGGCCGTCGAGGCGCTCGAAGTAGGCGTGCTGGACCCAGACGAGGGCCCCCTCGCGGGACCCGGCGGCGTCGGCGCGACGGTACGCCTCGAGCATGACGTCGAAGGCGTCCGGCGGGAGCAGGCCGATGAGGTGGTCGGACCGCGCGAACGCGCCGCGCAGGCCGTTGCCGGCGCCCAGCAGCCGCTCCGCGCTGCTGGTGGGGTCGTCGAGCGCGGCGCGGGCCTCGTCGTACGACGGGCTGCCGGACTGGCGCGTGGGGTCGGAGGGGGGCTCGGGACGGTGGTCGGACATGGCCGTCACCCTGACCCTCGTGGCGCGCGCGAAACCTCCGCGCCCCGTCTCAGGCGCCCGACGCGGCGCGCTCCAGGATCGGGTCGAGGTCGAGGCCCGCGGGCAGGGTGCCGAAGGCGTGACCCCAGTCGCCCGCCAGCCGCGTCGCGCAGAACGCGTCGGCGACGGCCGTCGGGGCGTGCCGCACGAGCTGGCTGCCCTGGAACACGAGCGCGAGCTGCTCGACGACGCGCCGGGCGCGCAGCTCGATGTCGTCGAACGAGGTCAGCTCCTTCTTCAGGCGGGCCAGCGCCTCGTCGTACCGGCGGTCGGCGCCGACGGCCAGGTCCGCCTCCGCGAAGAACGCGTCGACCGTGTGCGGCTCGCGCGCCATGGCGCGCAGCGCGTCGAGCGCGGCGACGTTGCCGGAGCCCTCCCAGATCGACAGCAGCGGCAGCTCGCGGTAGATCCGCGCCAGGTCGAAGTCCTCGACGTACCCGTTGCCGCCCAGGCACTCCAGGGCCTCGCCCGCGGCCATCGGCGCGCGCTTGCACACGGCGTACTTCGTCACCGCCAGCGCCAGCCGCCGCAGGGCGGACTCGCCCTCGTCACCCCGTACGGCGCGGTCGTTCGCCCCCGCGAGCCGCAGCATCGCCGTGGTCGCCGCCTCCGACTCGATCGTCAGGTCGGCCAGCACGTTGCGCATGAGCGGCTGGTCGAGGAGCGCCTTGCCGAACGCGCGGCGGTGACGGGCGTGGTGGGTCGCGAGCACGAGGGCGGTGCGCATGCCGCTCGCCGAGCCGATCACGCAGTCGAGGCGGGTCATGTTGACCATCTCGACGATGGTGCGCACGCCCGCGCCCTCCTCGCCGACGAGCCAACCGGTGGCGTGGTCGTACTCGATCTCGCTCGACGCGTTCGACCTGTTGCCGAGCTTGTCCTTGAGACGCATGAAGCGGATCGGGTTGCGCTCGCCGCCGGGCAGCACGCGGGGCAGCGCGAAGCAGGAGAGGCCGCCCGGTGCCTGGGCGAGGGTGAGGAAGAAGTCGGACATCGGGGCCGACGTGAACCACTTGTGGCCCACGACCTCGTAGGTGCCGTCCGGACGCGGCGTCGCCGTCGTCGTGTTGGCCCGGACGTCGGAGCCACCCTGCTTCTCGGTCATCGACATGCCGGCGACGAGGCCGCGCTTGGTGGCGGGGTCGCGGAGGCCGGGGTCGTACTCCCGGCTGGTCAGCAGCGGCTCGAACCGCGCGGCGAGGTCGGGGGCGTGGCGGAGGGCCGGCACCGCGGCGTACGTCATCGAGACCGGGCAGCCGTGGCCGGCGTCGACCGACCAGACCATGAACTTCGCGGCGCGCGCGACGTGGGCGCCGGGTCGGTCGTCCGCCCACGGGGCCGCGTGCAGGCCGTGGGTCACGGCGGTCTCCATGAGGCGGTGGTACGCCGGCACGTACTCGACCTCGTCGACCCGGTGCCCGTAGCGGTCGTGCGTGTGGAGCCGCGGCGGCACGCGCTCGGCCAGCCGGCCCCACTCGCGGGCCTCGGCGGTGCCCGCGAGACGTCCGAGCTCGTGGATCTCGTCCAGTGCCCAGGCGGCGCCCTCGCGCTCGAGGCCCTCGAGGAGGGCGGGGTCGTGCGCGGTGTCGTGGCCCTCGAGGGGCGGTGCCTGGTTGAGCACCTCGTGCGTCGTGGTCATGGCTGCTCCTCGGGTTGCCGGATGCTGCGATGTTACGCACCGGACGACGATTGTGTCGAGAGATGTAATGCAGCACGATGGCGCCCGTGGTCGACCTCCCCCTCCTCAGCGCCCGCTCGGTGGCGGTCAGCGTGCTCCTCGGCGCCCACCCCGCCCGCCTGACCGCCGCGCAGCTCGTCGCCACCGGCGAGCACGTCGGGGTGCCCGCGGCCACCATGCGGGTCGCGCTGACCCGCGCGGTCGCCGCCGGGGACCTCGTGCGCGACGACGGCACCTACCTCCTCGGCGAGCGCCACGTCGCCCGGCGGGCACGCCAGGACGAGGCCGTCGCCGACAGCGAGCGTGACTGGGACGGCGCCTGGGAGACCGCGGTCGTCGTGGCCGGGGGGCGACCCGGGCCTGCCCGGGTCGCCCTGCGCGACGAGCTCCGGGGACTGCGGCTCGCCGAGCTCCGGGAGGGCGTGTGGATGCGCCCGGCGAACCTCACGCGCCCCGGCCCGGTGGCCGAGCCCGACCTGCTGGAGACGATGGCCAGCCGGCCCGACGACCCCGCCCGGATCGTCGCGCGGCTCTGGGACCTCGCGGGGTGGGCGGCGCAGGGGGACGAGCTCGCGGCGTACGTCGCCGAGGCGCCGACGCCCGCCCACCGGCTGGCCGGAGCGGCGGCCCTGGTGCGCCACATCGGCACCGACCCGCTCCTGCCGCCCCCGCTCCGCCCGCCCGGGTGGCCGGGGGAGCGGCTGCGGGCGGTCTACGCGGCGTACGTCGCCGAGCTCGCCGCCCGCGCCCTGGGCTGAGCGCTCGAGGGTGCGTCCTCAGCCGAGGTGCGCCGGGCGCTCCCATCCCTCGCCCAGCACGTGCTGGGCCAGGAACGCGAGGACCGTCTCGTACCAGACGACGGCGTGCTGGGGCTTGAGCACCCAGTGGTTCTCGTCGGGGAAGTAGAGGTAGCGGTGGGGCATCACGCCGTGCTCGTCGGCGTGGTGCTGCGCGAGCTCGGCCCACAGACGGTTGCCCTCGCCGATCGGGACCCGGTAGTCGCGGTCGCCGTGGATGACGAGCAGCGGCGTCGAGATGCGCTCGACGAACTGGTGGGGGGAGTTCGCGGCCAGGCCCGCGTCGTCGAAGATCTCGTCCCAGTAGTAGGCGCCGTCGGTCGTGCCGCGGAACTGGTCGAGCGCCCACAGGCTGGCGTGGGTGACGATGGCGCGGAAGCGGTCGGTGTGGCCGGCGACCCAGTTCGCCATGTAGCCGCCGAAGGAGCCACCCATCGCGGCCGTGCGTCCCTCGTCGATCTCCGGGCGGGCCACGACCGCGTCCGTGATCGCCATCAGGTCGGTGTAGGGCGCACCGCCCCAGGCGTTCCAGCCCCGCGCGATGAACTCGAGGCCGTAGCCCGTGGACAGGGCCGGGTCGGGCAGCAGCACCGCGTAGCCGCGCGCCACCAGCAGCTGCGCGCACCACCGCCAGCTCCACGCGTTCCAGCTGTTGAGCGGGCCGCCGTGGATCCACAGGAGCAGGGGGGCGGGCGAGTCCGCGGAGGCGTCGGGCGGGGTGAGGAGCCACCCGCGCACCCGCGACCCGTCCTCGGCGACGGTCTCCACGTCGGTCATGGTGCCGACCGGCGCGGGCGGCGGCGCGGGGGTGGCGAGCTCGGTGACGGTGCCGTCGGGCGCGACGTGGACCGGGTGGGGCGCGACCTGCCAGCTCGACCGCAGGGCGACGACCGAGCCGTCCGGGCCCACGTGGGCCTGCGTGTAGCCGTGGTCGTCGGTGGTGAGCGCGGTGACCTCGCCGCCGTCGAGCGGGACGCGGAAGATCCGTCCGCGACCGTCGTCGTCGGCGACGACCACCAGGGAGCGGTCGTCGGGAGCGAAGGCGACCTCGGTGGGCCACCGGTCCCAGCCGACCGCGACCTCGCGCGCCTCGCTGCCGTCGACGCGGGAGATCCACAGGTGCTGGTCGGCGGGCCCAGCGGGCGTGGAGAACGCGGACCGCACGTAGGCCACCCAGGCGCCGTCGTGGCTGACGACCGGGCCCTCGACGTAGGTCGACCGCTCGTCCACGAGCGTCGTGTGGGCGCCCGTGGCGACGTCGATCGCGACGAGCGCGAAGCGGTCGCCCCGACCCTGGCGGCGCCGGAGCGCGGCGAGCAGCGTGCGGCCGTCGGGCGTGAGGGCCACGCCCGCGGTGTCGGCGCTGCGGCCCGGGTGCGGCGTCAGGTCGGCGGGGCGGGGGAGGTGCGCCGGGTACGGCGTCGGCGCGCCCCCGGCGTTCCCGGCGTCCTGCGGGCTCCGGTCGGGGGCGGCGGGAGCCACGGTCTCCGGAGCGAGCGCCGCGAGGTCGAGGGCGAGGAGGTGCGGCTCGTCGGGGCCGAGGTCGTGGTCCCAGACCCGCACGGGGTAGTGCTCGTGGAGGATCGCCGCGACCTTCCGCTTCGCCCGCTCCTCCCGCAGCCGGGCGTCGTCCTCGAACGTGGTCGCCGAGGGCAGGAGGTCGGCCGCGAGGACGACCGTCTCGGACGCACGCGCCGTCGCGGCGATCGCGCCGACGCCACCCGCGAGGGCGGTCACGGGGCGGGCCTCGCCGCCGGCCGGGTCGACCGCCCACAGCTGCGTGAGCGGCTTGCCGTCCCGCTCCGGCCCTCCACCGCCGGTGCGGGACGAGGTGAACAGGAGGGTGCCGGCCCCGGTGAAGGCCGCGCCGGACTCGCCGGCCGTGCTGCGGGTGAGCCGCCGCGGAGTCCCACCGCCCGCGGCGTCGACCTCCCAGAGAGCGCGCTCGTACGCCGTGCGGTCCGCGTCGAGCGTCGCCACCGTCAGCACGACGCGGGAGCCGTCCGCCGACCGCGTCAGCGACTCCACGCGGGGGAGCGCGACGTAGTCGGCGAGGTCCGCGAACGGCGAGCCGGTCGGCGGCGGAGCGGGGGCCGCGGCGGAATCGTGGTCGTCATGAGCGTGGTCCGAGAAAGTCACCCTGCGCACGTTAGCCACGCCCACCGACACTCGACAGCGGCCGGGGGGTCACGATGGGGACACGACTGCTCGCCGGCCCGGGCCGCCTTCGGCGCATCGCCGGTTGGGCCATGCTGGGGGCGTGCCCGATCTCCTCGACCGCGTCCTGGGCGACGTCGTCACGCAACAGCCGGCGCTGGACCCCCGCCTCGTCGCGCTCACGGCCGGACTCGCCGTGGTGCTCGTCCTCCACCGCCCGCTCTGGCGTCGCGCCCGGCACCTCGTGACGATCGTGCACGAGGGCGGGCACGGCGTCGCCGCGTTGCTGAGCGGCCGGCGTCTGGCAGGGATCAGGCTGCACTCGGACACCTCCGGCCTCACCGTGTCGCGGGGACGGCCGCGCGGCCCGGGGATGATCGTGACCGCGTTCGGCGGATACGTCGCCCCCACCCTGCTCGGGCTGGTGGCTGCGTTCGTCGTCTCCCGCGGGTACGCCGTCGCGGGGCTGTGGACGGCGCTGCTGCTGCTCGCGCTGCTCCTCCTGCAGATCCGCAACTTCTTCGGGCTGTGGGCGGTGCTCGTCGCGGGGCTCGGCGTCTTCGCCGTCACCTGGTGGGCGAGCGGGCCGGTGCAGGTGGGGGCGACGTACGTCGTCACGTGGTTCCTGCTCCTGAGCGCGCCACGACCGGTGCTCGAGCTGCAGCAGCAACGTCGGCAGGGGCGAGCGCCCCACTCCGACGCCGACATGCTGGGTCGACTGACGCCGTTCCCGGGCGGGTTCTGGGTGGCGGTCTTCCTGCTGGTCACCGCGGGCGGTGCGGCCCTGGGAGCACTGCTGCTGTGGACGGCGGCGGACACGTGAGGTTGTGTCGCGTGCCTACCTTCACTCCATGAGTGAGGACCAGCTGCAGCCCCAGGACACGCTCGACGACCGCGGCGTCGACGACATCCTCGACGAGGGCATCTCGCCGCCGGAGCGCCTGCGCGGATCGAACCTGAAGGACGTCACCGCCGCCGGCGAGCTCGAGGGCGAGACGATCGACGAGCGCGTCGCGCAGGAGGAGCCGGACGTCTGGGACGGTCTCCAGGACGAGCTCGACGCCGACGTCGTCGACGGTCCGGTCGGCGGCGAGGTGGGGGCCGAGCGCACCGGCCGCCTCGTGGCGAGCGACGACGGCTCGGGGAACCTGCGTGAGGACGACCGCTTCGCCACCGACGGCGGCATCGACGGTGCCGGCGCCAGCGCCGAGGAGGCCGCCATGCACACCATCGAGGACGACCCGCAGGACTGAGGCCTCCGCGACGACGCCGCGTGCTCCCGGACCGGGGGCACGCGGCGTCGTCGTTCTCGGGTCAGTAGGCCTGGGCCACCGCGTCGAGGGTGTAGCGCACGTCGTCGTCGAGCGGCTCGCCGCCGCAGGCCCTCGCCGTGTCCTGGTTGCAGTCGACCCGGGACGAGGCGTTGGCGAACGAGACGTAGACGTTGCGCACCTGGCCGGGCTGGAACGCCAGGTACTGCGTCGTCGTGCCCGACTTCAGGCTGATCGCGCCGCGCTTGACCGTGCCGTTCGTGTACTGCACGACCACGAACGCCCCGGGAGACGTCGCCGCGGCGGGCGTCGAGAAGCGCAGGCGCAGGCGGTAGCGCTGGCTCGGCGCCGAGAAGCTCGGCTGGAACCGCACCGTGTACGTCGTCTGCTGCGGCACGGTGAAGCGTCGGGAGACCGGCGTCGTGCTCTTCGTGACCGCGTAGCCGGCGTTCACGGGGGCGGCCGTGTAGCTCGACCCCTCGTCGTAGAACGCGGCCGGGATCTGGTTGGCGGCTGCGAAGCCGGCCAGCTCACGACCGAACTCGGTGCGGGCGCCCGAGGCGTCGCGCAGGCCGTTGAGCACGGTGCGGAGCGCGTAGAGCGAGTGCTGGCCCGGGCTGCTCGTCGCCGAGGCCCGCTCCCACACGCTGCGGGCGATGTTGGCGCCGAAGCGCTCCTCCAGGTACTCGAAGAAGATCCAGTTGCCGTAGGAGTTGCCGGTCGCGTCGTCGAACAGGTCGAGCGGCACGAGGGGGCGGGCCAGCTGGCCGTCGCCCAGGTACTGCCGGTTGTCGTTGACGTCGGAGGCCCAGACCTCCTCCATCCAGGTCGCCGTCGCCTCGTAGAGCCAGGCGTCCTCGAACGCGTCGTACCCGAACTGGATCGCGTGGAAGATCTCGTGGACCGCCGTGACGCGCAGGTTGTCGATCGGCGCGGCCGGTCCGAACTCCGCGTAGTCGTTGTCGAGCACGCAGTAGGACGTCGCGCGGTAGTCCGACCCCGAGACGAAGGCCTCCGGGGCGCAGTACCCGTACACGCCCTGGCTGCCGAGGTCGGTCAGGTAGATGTCGAGCTTGGCGTTGCCGCCACGGGTGCCGTCGGACGGAGCAGCGCGGTAGCCGCGGCTGTTCACGAGGTAGGCGTACGCGTTCTTGGCCACCTGCGCGGTCTGGGAGGCCCACGCCGGTGTGGCGCCGATCTCCTCGTTCTGCGCGCGGTCCACGTAGTGCACGCAGATCCCGCCGGTGCAGCCCGACTTGACGGTCGAGCCGGCCGGGTAGCCGTCCCCACCGGGCTCGTTCGGCCCGTCGGCCGGGCGGGCCAGCAGGCGGTCGGCGGACGCGCGGTCGGCGCCCCGCAGCTTGGGCTTGGCGATCATGAGGTCGCGCAGCGCCAGGGTGGGCGACGCGGTGGTGCCGTCGGCCGCGACGGCGGGACCGTCGCCGGCGAGGAGGACCTCCGCACGCTCGAGCGCCTGCTGGGCCTGCTCGGGCGTGATGTCGTCGGGATCGGCGGGCAGCGAGAGCGGAGCCGGCGGGTCGGTCGGCTCGTCGAGCGCGACGACCGCGGCCGAGGACGGGGCCTCCGCTCGAGCGGCGCCACCGGGGAGCAACGTCGCTCCCAGCATGACGGCGACAGCGGCCACTCCGACGGGCCGCGCGAGATAACGCATAGGGATCCTCCCCCAGGACGAGCGTCCGCCCGGTGCGGACAGGCGACACCCTAGGGGTCCGCGGTGACAGTGCGCTGGGCTCCGGCAGAACCCGCGCACGTTCTCCACAGGTCGGCCGCGCGAGGGTGGTCGAGTAGGTCGTGGCTGTCCTAGATTGGGCGCGGTTGTCGACGCGATCGGGCGCGTCGACCCGGGCTCGTCGGAGGACCGCATGCAGGGCCGTGGAGGCAGGTTGGTCGGACTCGTCGTCGGTACGTCGCTGCTCGCGGCGTGCACCGGGGGCGGGGGTGGTGCGGAGGAGGGTGCGTCGGAGGCGCCGTCGTCGTCGCCGTCGTCGCCGGTGGTGTCGTCTTCGTCGGAGGCGGCGGTTCCGGTGTTGCCGGACGAGGCGCGGGGTGATGACGACGCGGCCGCCGTGGCGTTCGTGGAGCACTGGGTGGAGCTGGTGAACTACGCGATCGCGACGGGTGACACGGCGCCGGCGCGCGCTACATCGCCGGACTGCGAGGCGTGTGGCGTCCTCCTCGACTACATCGCGGGCTCAGAACGGCTTGGTGAGGGCTTCTGGACCCTGAGGGACCTGACCACACGCCCACCGAGCTCTGATGACCCGGCGCCGTCCCCGACCGTTGTCGCGGGACAGGTGAGTATTGAAGGCTCGAAACCCGACCCCTTCGGGGCCACGGCTCTAGGACTGACGACTTCGGACGATGGGTGGCGGGTGCAGTGGTTGTTGAACGAGCCCTACTGACCTTGGCCACGATGGCCCTGATCCTGCCGGACGCCGTCGCGAGCGAAGGCGGTGACGCCAGCGCCGGCGAGGGGGGCTTCGTCGTGTCCGGAGAGGTGCACGAGAGCCACAGCAGGTCGAATGACGGACGAGAATCGGACGCAGTGGCGCCGAGCGAGGCGCAGGTCATGGCTGCGCGGCAGTCCTACGTCGACGCCTCCATCTGCCTGCCCTCCTCGATCGCGGGCCTCACACTCGGCAACATCTGCGCCGGACGCACCGCCTGCGACGAGAACACCCTCGGCCGCTACCTCCAGAACCCCTACCTCGCCACCGGCACCGGACGCCCCACCAACTGCACCCCCACCCCCGGTGAGGACCCCGCCGCCGTCGTCAACGCCGCCGTCTACCAAGCCTTCCGCGAGGTACCGCTCCCCGAGACCGTGCTCCACATCCAACCCCCCGACGGCACCACCCTGGTCAACCTCGAGACCAACTTCTTCACCACCGCCGAACCCTTCACCACCACCATCACCGTCCTGGGCTACACCGTCGACCTCGACATCACCCCCACCAGCTACACCTGGGACTTCGGCGACGGCACCACCACGACCACCACCACCCCCGGCGCCCCCTACCCCCACCTCGACATCACCCACGTCTACACCCGCACCGGCACCTACCCCACCCGCCTCACCACCACCTGGTCCGCCGACTTCCGCGTCGCCGACCGCCCCTGGCAACGCGTCCAAGGCACCGTCGACATGACCAGCCCCACCCTCGACCTCCAGGTCCGCGAAGCCACCCCCGTCCTCACCGGATGACCACCCAGCAGAACCAGAACAGCCACCAACCACGAAAGGGTCACCAACGACACCCATCCCCACCGAAGCACCGTCGTTCGTGACCCTTTCCACCCAGCCCCACAGAGCCCCCACGGCCCCGCGGCCCAGGCCCAGCCCCGCCACACGAACTGTGCAGCTGGAGACCCATCCACCCCCTCTGGGACCCACCAACGTCCCAGTTTCGGGCTCCAACCGAGGTCCGCCGCCCGCCCCCGAGCCCGTCCGAGCCCCCGGCCGTCTGTTGGCTCCACCTCCTAAAGTGAGCGAGCCGCGGAACCGGAGACGAGGAGCAGGGTGACGATGAGCTCGAGCGCGTTCACGGTCCCCGGATCGGCCGAGGCCGACCTGGTGCGGCGCCGCGACCTCAACAAGATGCGCGCCGTGGCCACGGGTCTGCTGGTGGCGGCGGCGGTCGTCTACGTCGCGACGCGTGGCCAGGACGGGTTCCTCGGTTTCGTCAACGCGGGCGCCGAGGCGTCGATGGTGGGTGCCATCGCGGACTGGTTCGCGGTGACTGCGCTGTTCCGCCACCCCCTGCACCTCCCGATCCCGCACACGGCGCTCGTCCCCCGCCGGAAGAACGAGCTGGGCAAGGGCCTGCAGGAGTTCGTGAAGGAGAACTTCCTGGCCGAGGGCGTCGTGCGTGAGCGCGTCGGCGCGGCCGAGGCGAGCCGTCGGGTGGGGGAGTGGCTCGCCGATCCGGCGCACGCGCGGCGCGTGGTGGACGAGGTGGCGGACGTCGCGGTGATCGGGCTGGCGAAGGTGCGCGACGAGCACGTGAGCGAGCTGGCCGAGACCGTCCTGCTCCCGCGGTTCCGCGAGGAGCCCATCGCGCCGATCGCGGCGGCCCTGCTGGGCGAGATGGTCGAGGACGACCTGCACCACGGCGTCGTCGACCTCGGTCTGGGCGAGCTGTTGCGCTGGCTCCGGAACAACGAGGAGACGTTCACCGAGGTGCTCGGTGAGCGGGCTCCGTGGTGGACGCCGACGAAGCTCAACGACGCCGTCACCCAACGGGTCCACGCCGAGGCGATCAAGTGGGTCGAGGACATCCAGGCCGATCCGCAGCACCGGGCGCGGCAGGCCTTCGACTCGATGCTCCACGACCTGGCCCAGGACCTCGTCCACGACCGAGACACCGCGGAGCGCGCCGAGCGGCTCAAGCTGCGCGTGCTTGGCCACCCGCAGGTGCTCGCCACCGCCGTCTCGCTGTGGAAGGCGCTCCAGCGTGCGCTCGTGGCGGGGCTCGAGGAGGAGGCCAGCATGCTGCGGGTCCGCCTCGAGCACGAGCTCGTGAAGTTCGGTCGTCGCCTCACGACCGACGCCGCGCTGCGACGTCGCCTCGACCAGATGCTGTCCGACGCGGTCGTGTTCGTGGTGAACCGCTACGGCACCGAGCTGACGGGCGTCATCACCACCACGATCGAGCGCTGGGACGGCGACGAGGCAGCGCAGCGCATCGAGCTCCACGTGGGGCGCGACCTGCAGTTCATCCGTATCAACGGCACGGTCGTGGGCGGGCTCGTGGGCGTCCTCATCCACGCCATCGACTTGCTGCTGCCCTGACCCCGCGCCGTACCCGCGCGAACGCGGGCGACGGCCCGCCCGGTGCGATGATGGGTCGCGTGAGCGATCCCTTCGACGTACCCGTCCGTGACGGCTCCATCCGTCTCGGGCAGTTCCTCAAGCTGGCGAACCTGGTGGAGTCCGGGGCCCAGGCGAAGCCCGTGATCGCCGAGGGCCGTGTGCTCGTCAACGGCGAGGTCGACACCCGCCGCGGCCGACAGCTCGTGGTCGGCGACGTCGTCACGCTCGACGGTCAGAGCGCCCGTGCCGTCGACGCGGAGGGCTTCGACGACGGCCTCCCGTGGTGAGCCACCAGCCCTCCCGCAACGTCATGCGCCCCGCAGGCTCCAGCCTGCGGGGCGCATGACGTCAGCGACGGGGGACCGTCACCGGCGGGGGACCGGGGGTCAGGAGACGCTCAGCAGGTCCACGACGAAGATCAGCGTCTCGCCGGGCTTGATGACGCCGCCGGCGCCACGGTCGCCGTACCCCAGGTGCGGCGGGATGACGAGCTGACGGCGGCCGCCGACCTTCATGCCCTGCACGCCGGTGTCCCAGCCGGAGATGACCTGGCCGATGCCGAGGCGGAACTGCAGCGGCGCGCCGCGGTTGTACGACGCGTCGAACTCCTCGCCGGTGGAGTGGGCGACGCCCACGTAGTGCACGGAGACGGTCTGGCCCGCCTTGGCCTCCTCGCCGTCGCCGACGGTGACGTCGGTGATGACCAGGTCGGCCGGGGGCTCAGGGTCGAAGAAGTCGATCTCGGGCTTGTCCATGCCGACCACCCTAGAGCCCGCCCCTCGAGCCGGGGCAGCCACCGTGCTCAGCCCTGGTGCACGTAGGCGTCGAGCTGGTCCCGCTCGAAGGCGAGCTCGTCGATGCGGGCCTTCACGACGTCGCCGATGCTGACGATGCCGACGATGCGGGTCTGGTCCTCGACCACGGGCAGGTGGCGGATGCGGTAGGTCGTCATCTCCTGCATGAGGTGGGCGACCTCCTCGCCGGCCCCGCACGTGCGTACCGATGCCGTCATGAGGTCACGCACCGAAGTGTCCAGCAGCTCCCCGGGGTCGCCGGCGGCCAACCGCCGCACCACGTCGCGCTCGCTGACGATCCCGTCGAGCGTGGATCCGTCGCTGCTCACCACCACGGCGCCGATGTTGTGCTGCTCGAGGAGCAGGACCAGCTCACCGACGGTGGCGTCGGGCCCGATCGTGACCACGGGCTCGCCCCGCATGACGTCCTGGATCCTCATGGCCACCTCCGGGTCGCGTCGCTGGCGGCACACGCTACCTGTGACGCACGTCACTCCGGAAGGGTCAGGGACGCAGCTGCCGCACCACACCGCCGGTGAACGGCGGGTCGTCGGGGTCGTCGCCCCCCGCCGTACCCAGGAAGCCGAGCACCGGCTCGTGGAGGTGGCCGTTGGAGGCGATCGCGTTGCCGCTCCACGGTCCGGTCGCGCCGTCGAGGCCCGTGAAGGAGCCGCCGGCCTCGCGGACGATGACGTCGAGCGCCGCCATGTCGTAGACCTCGAGCTCCGGCTCGGCCGCCACGTCGACGGAGCCCTCGGCGACGAGCATGTAGGACCAGAAGTCGCCGTACGCCCGCGTGCGCCACACCCGCCGTGACAGCGCGAGGAAGTCGTCGAGCCGGCCACGCTCGTCCCAGCCCGAGAGCGAGCTGTAGGACAGCGACGCGTCGCCCAGGTCGCGCACGGCCGAGGTCGCGCAGCGGGTCGCTTTGAGGAGGGACCGGCCCGTCCAGGCGCCCTGGCCCTTGGCCGCCCACCAGCGGCGCTGCAGCGCCGGGGCGGAGACGACGCCGGCGACGATCTCGCCGTCGACCTCGAGCCCGATGAGAGTGGCCCACACGGGGACGCCCCGCACGAAGTTCTTCGTCCCGTCGATGGGGTCGACGATCCAGCGCCGGCCGCCCGTGCCCTGCCCGGGCGTCACGCCCTCCTCCTCGCCCAGGATCGCGTCGCGGGAGCGCACCCGCCCGAGCTTCGCCCGGATGGTGGACTCGACCGCCTGGTCGGCGTCGGTCACCGGCGTGAGGTCGGGCTTGCTCATCACGTGCAGGTCGACCGCCTTGAAGCGGTCGAGGCTGATGGAGTCCGCGTCGTCGGCCAGGAGGTGCGCGAGCCGCAGGTCGTCGGTGTGGTCGGCACCGTCAGCGATGGCCATGGCGCTCAGGCTAGGGCATCGCCCGGCTGCCCGGTCAGGACGCCTAGTCCCAGACGTCCGCGCTCTCGCGCGCGGCGAGCACGCGGCGGAACGACGTCACGCGGTCCACGTCGGCCGCTCCGGCGGCGATGGCCGCGTCGAGCCCGCACTCCGGCTCGCCGGCGCCGTGGGTGCAGCCACGCGGGCAGTCCTCGGTCATCTCGTCGAGGTCGGGGAACGCCTCGATGAGGTGCTCCGGACGCACGTGCGCGAGCCCGAACGACCGGATGCCCGGGGTGTCGACGATCCAGCCGGGCCGACCGTCGTGCTCGGGGAGCGCCAGCATGATGGCCGACGTCGACGTGTGGCGCCCGCGGCCGGTGACGTCGTTGACCCGGCCGACCTCGCGGTCGGCGCCCGGCACGAGCCGGTTGACGAGGGTCGACTTGCCGACGCCGCTGTGCCCGATGAGCACGCTGGTGCGACCGGCGAGCCGGTCACGGATCTCGTCGATGTCGGCGCCCTTGCGCGTCACCACCCACGGCACGCCGAGGGAGCGGTACGTCGCGAGCAACGACTCCGGGTCGGCCAGGTCCGCCTTCGTGAGGACCAGCAGCGGGGCCATGCCGGCGTCGTACGCCGCGACGAGCGCCCGGTCGAGCAGCCCCGGGCGTGGTTCGGGGTTCGCCAGGGCGGTGACGATGACGAGCTGGTCGGCGTTGGCGACGATGACCCGCTCGACGGGGTCGTCGTCGTCCGCGGTGCGGCGCAGCACGGTCGCGCGCTCCCGCACCTCGACGATGCGTGCCAGCGACCCCTCCGCGCCCGTCGTGTCGCCGACGAGACGCACGCGGTCGCCGACGACGACGCCCTTGCGGCCCAGCGGCCGCGCCTTCATCGCCGTGACGAGCTCGTCCTGGTCGTCGACGAGCACGGTGTAGCGCCCGCGGTCGACGCGGACGACGCGCCCGTCCTCGGCGTCGTCGTAGGTGGGGCGGTCCTTCGTGCGGGGGCGCGTCCGCCGGCGGGGACGCTCGTAGTGCTCGTGGTCGTGCGTGCCGTACCCCCGTGCCACCACCGCTGCCTCAGCTCGTCGCGGAGCCGCCGGTGACGCCCGTCCAGGCGCCGGCGAAGTCGGGGAAGGTCTTGGCGGTGGTCGCGACGTCCTCGACGAGGACGTCGGGGGTGGTGGCGCCGACGACGACCGCGGCGTGGGCCATGCGGTGGTCGGCGTAGGTGTGGAACACGCCCCCGTGCAGGGCGGCGGGGCGCAGCTCCAGGCCGTCGGGCCGCTCGGTCACGTCGGCGCCGAGGCCGGCGAGCTCCGTGGCGAGGGCGCGCAGCCGGTCGGTCTCGTGGTGACGGATGTGGGCGACGCCCCGCAGCACCGAGGGGCCGTCGGCCAGCGCGCAGAGGGCCGCGACGACGGGGGTGAGCTCGCCGACGTTGTGGAGGTCGAGGTCGACGCCCTGCAGGCGGTCGGGGCCGGTGAAGCGGACGCCGTCGGCGACGCGCTCCACGGTGCAGCCCATCGCGGTCAGGATCTCGCGCAGGGCGTCACCGGCCTGGGTGGTCACCGTGGGCCAGTCGCGCACGGTGACGCTGCCGCCGGTCGCGGCCGCGAGGGCCACGAACGGGCCGGCGTTGGACAGGTCGGGCTCGATGAGGTGGTCGACCGGGGCGATCGGGCCGGGCGCGACGCGCCAGCGGTCGGGCACGCTGTCGTCGACCTCCACACCGTGCGCGCGGAGCACCGTGGTCGTCATCTCGACGTGGGGCAGCGACGGGATCGGCGCACCGCGGTGGAGCACCTCGACGCCCTCGTCGTACGTCGCGCCGGCGAGCAGGAGGGCCGACACGAACTGCGACGACGACGACGCGTCGATCGTCACCGAGCCGCCGCGCACCGCACCGGCTCCCGCGACGGTGAACGGCAGGGTGCCGCGCCCGTCGTCGCGCACCACCACGCCGAGCGAGCGGAGGGCGGTGAGCACCTCGCCGATCGGTCGGGTGCGCATGTGCGCGTCACCGTCGAACGACACCTCGCCGCGGGCGAGACCGGCGAGCGGCGGCACGAACCGCATGACGGTGCCGGCGAGGCCGCAGTCGACGACGGCGTCGCGGTCGAACACACCGGGCGTCACCGTCCAGTCCTCGCCGCTGGTGTCCACCGCGGAGCCGAGCGACGTGAGCGCGGCCGCCATCAGCAGCGTGTCGCGGGAGCGCAACGCCCGGCGCACCACCGACGGCCCCGTCGCGACCGCCGCCAGCACGAGGGCGCGGTTGGTGAGCGACTTGCTGCCGGGCAGCGTGACGGTCACGTCCACCGGCGCCGGCACGTGGGGCGCGGGCCAGAGGTCGGCGGGAGCAGGAGCGGCCGTGGTCGTCACGGACGCAGGGTATCGGTCCTCAGGTCAGCTGTGCCTTGGCCAGCTTGGCCTCACGCTTCGCCGTGGCCGTGACGTGCTTGGCCTCGCGCTTCGCGTCCTTGGCCGCACGACGCGCGCGCCAGGCGAGGCCGGGCTTGCCGTCGGTGTCGACGGCGGCGAGCAGGAGGCCGCCGAGGATCGAGAGGTTCTTGAAGAAGTGGACCTTCTGGTTGCCCTTCGCCCCGGCGTCGGACTCCTCCCAGTACGGGTGGCCCGCGACCGTGGTCGGCGCGAGCGTCGCGGCGAGCACGATGGCGGAGACGCGCGGCGCGCGGCCGGTCGCGAGGCCGGCCGCGGCCAGCAGGTGGACGGCCGCGTTGGCGCGGACGAGGGTGGCGGCGTCGGAGGGCAGCGGCACGCCGGCCCGCTGCGCCGGCGGCACGATCTTGTCGGTCACCTTGGCCGCCCGGGGGGCGATGGCGTCCGCGTTGCGGAACGCATTGATCCCGCCCACGACGAACATGGAGGCGAGCAGCGGACGGGCGATCAGTCGCGTCACGGTCATGCACCTCTTGATACACGACCACGCCAACGCGGCCCAGGGTCTCGGCGCGCGGATCGGCCTAGGCTGACGTCATGTGCGGTCGCTACGCCTCCAGCCGTGAGTCCGACGACCTCGTCGACGAGTTCGACGTCGCCGAGACGATCCTCGCCGACCGGCTGCCTCCGAGCTGGAACGTCGCGCCCACCGACCCGGTCCACGTCGTGCTCGAGCGGCCGCCGAAGCCCGAGGAGGGCATCGATCACGCCCGCCGTCAGCTGCGGGCGCTCCGGTGGGGCCTCGTGCCGTCGTGGTCGAAGGACGCGAAGGGCGCGGCCCGGCTCATCAACGCCCGCCGCGAGACGGTGGCGGAGAAGCCGTCGTTCCGGCGCGCGTTCGCGGCCCGGCGCTGCCTGGTGCCCGCCGACGGGTACTACGAGTGGTACGTCACCGACCGCACCACCGCGAAGGGCAAGCCCGTGAAGCAGCCCTACTACATCCATCCGGCCGACGGTAGCGTGCTGGCGATGGCGGGGCTCTACGAGATCTGGCGCGACCCCGACCGGGCCGACGACGACCCCGACCGCTTCCTCTGGAGCTGCACGGTCATCACCACCTCGGCCACCGACGACCTGGGCCGCATCCACGACCGCATGCCGCTCACCGTCGGCCGCGACGACTGGGACACCTGGCTCGATCCCACGTCGGGCGCCTCGGACGACCTCCTCGACCTGCTCGAGCCGGCTGCGCCCGGCCGCCTCACGGCGTACCCGGTCTCCACCCTCGTCTCCAACGTCCGCAACGACGGCCCCGAGCTCGTCCGGCCGATCCCGCTCGAGGACGCATGAGCACGCTCGACGTCCCCGCGGGGGAGATCGTCGAGCTCCCCACCCCGTACGGCGCGGCCCGCCTCCACCGCAACCCGGTGCCGGCCGGGGTGGCGCCCGTGGCCACCCTGGTCCTCGGCCACGGTGCGGGCGGGGGCGTCGAGACCCACGACATCGCCGCGCTGGCCGCCGACCTGCCCGCCCAGGGCGTCGGGGTCGTCCGGCTGGAGCAGCCGTGGCGGGTCGCCGGACGCAAGGTCGCCTCGGCGCCGCCGACCCTCGACGTGGCCCTGCGCCTCGCGGTCGCGGCGCTGCCGGAGGCGGACCGCGGCGTACCGCTCGTGCTCGGCGGGCGGTCGGCAGGAGCGCGGTCGGCGGCCCGCTGCGCCGCCGAGCTGGGCGCGGCGGGGCTCGTGCTGCTCGCCTTCCCGCTGCACCCGCCCGGGAAGCCGGAGCGGTCGCGGCGGGACGAGCTGGCGGGAGCGGTCGCGGCGGGCGTGCCCGCGCTGGTCGTCCAGGGGGAGAAGGACGCGATGGGGCGGGCGGACGAGCTGGCCGCCGCGTTCGCGGACGAACGGGCGGAGCGTCTCGACCTCGTGGTGGTGCCGGACGCCGACCACGGCCTGACGGTCCCGAAGCGGGCGCCGCTCTCGGTGGAGGACGTGCGGGCGCTCGTCGTGGAGTCCGTGCTGGAGTGGATCGTGCGGGAGGCGGCCGGCTGACGCGGGGCCGCACGCCTCCGGAATAGCTCCGCGGCGGCGGGGGTTGTGCTCGGCGTACCGACCCCGGGGGGATCCCCGGGACCCCCGCCCCGAGGAGGCAGCGCATGCTGGTGTGCGACGAGCGACCGCTCGCGCGCGGCGGAGTACGCTCGTGGACGATGAGCGACGACACCGCCACCCCCGAGACCGTCGAGCCGACGGAGACCGTCGACCGTGCCACCGAGACGGACGACGAGCGAGCGCTGCGCTTCGAGCGCGACGCGCTCCCGTTCCTCGACCAGCTCTACTCCGCGGCGATGCGGATGACGCGCAACCCCGCCGACGCCGAGGACCTGGTGCAGGAGACGTTCGCGAAGGCGTATTCCTCGTTCCACCAGTTCCGGCCGGGCACGAACCTCAAGGCGTGGCTCTACCGGATCCTCACGAACACCTTCATCAACAACTACCGCAAGAAGCAGCGGCAGCCCCAGCAGTCGATGGCGGAGGACGTCGAGGACTGGCAGCTCGCGCGCGCTGAGTCGCACACGTCGTCGGGGCTGAAGTCGGCGGAGCACGAGGCGCTCGAGCACCTGCCCGACAGCGAGGTGAAGGACGCTCTGCAGCGGCTCCCCGAGGAGTTCCGGCTGGCGGTCTACCTGGCCGACGTGGAGGGCTTCCCCTACAAGGAGATCGCCGAGATCATGGACACCCCCATCGGCACCGTGATGTCGCGACTCCACCGCGGGCGGCGACAGCTGCGCGACATGCTGGCCGACTACGTGCGCACCCACGACCTCGTCTCGCCCGAGACGGTCGGCGCCGCGATGCAGAAGGGTGGCGCCCGATGAGCACCGACGCCCACTCCCACGGCACCAGCCCGTCGGGCGAGGTCGAGAGCTGCGCCGACTTCCTCGAGCAGATCATCTACTTCCTCGACAACGAGCTCGACGAGACGGACTGCTCCGTCGTGCAGGCGCACCTCGACGAGTGCGGTCCGTGCCTGCGCAAGTACGACCTCGAGCGCACCGTCAAGGCCGTCGTCGCGCGGTCGTGCCGCGAGTCCGCTCCCGATGCCCTGCGCCAGCGCGTCATGCTCCAGATCCGCGCCGTGCAGGTGCGGATCAGCGAGTAGCCGCGCGGAGGTCGCTTTGGCGCGGCCCACACCGATCTGAGAAGATGCCCGCTGGCCTGTGGGAGACCGACCTTCGGGCCGCACCACTCGAGGAGGACCCACCATGGGCAAGACCGGCCGCAAGCGCCGCGCTCGCAAGAAGAAGGGCGCGAACCACGGGAAGCGTCCGAACGCGTAACTGAAGCTTCAACTTTCTGGAGCTGCAGTGCGTTCGCACTGACCCGCGGAAGGCGTCCGCAGACACGTTCTAGCACGCCCTCCGGTTCTTCGGGAGCATCCGCCCATCGGGCAGGTGCTCCCGAACTGCATTTCCGCACGTCGACGGCCGAATGACACCCGTGTGATAACGTTGCACGTACAGCGCTCCGTCCATCGCGGACGGAGCCCATCGAGAGGGCATCAACAAGACGTCGGACCGCCCTGCGTCCCGCTGACCGGCGGGCGAGCCCGTGGACTTGGGCTCGGCAGCGATTGCGTTCCTGCAGGCTAGTCACCTGTCGCCGACGGGCGATAAACGGGGATGGCGCTGAAACACTGCGTCGTCGGAGGTCTCCGCCGGCTACTCCCCGGCAGCTTCCGCAGCACCTTTCGTGCTGCCCTGTGACCGAGGACTACTCATGTCCCCTGCAACCGACCCTGCCCTGTCCGCCCGCGGACGCGCCCTTGTTGGCGCACGATGGGCCAACACTGCCGACCGGACAGCCGCCACCGCGCCTGCCCGTGTCGCCTTCCTGACCCGCTTCGAGAAGCAGGTCGACCCCGACGGAACCCTGCCCGAGCACGAGAGGCAGCGCCGAGCCATCGAGGCGCGCCGCGCGTACTTCGCAGACCTCGCCGCGCGCTCGGCGGACGCTCGACGAGCGCGTTCGGGGGCCCCCGATGACGTGGCCTGAGAATGGCCGAGGCCGCCCGGGTGGTGACCGGACGACCTCGAGTGTCAACGTGGCGGCTGACAACACGAATGTACGCGCGCGGCGGTCAGGCCGACGGCAGCCGGGAATCGTTGGCGACCTCGAGCACTTCCGGCTGCGTGTCCTGCAGGACGCCATGAACGACGGCCTGGCGGCCACCTGGGAGAGGCGCGCCCGCCAGTTCGAGGCTGCCCTGCCCCGCGAGGGCGACTTCCAGGGACGCGACGTGACCCCCGCGCAGCGGGCCGAACGGGAGCGCGCGCTCCGAGCAACCATCGCTGCGTGCCGAGCCCGTGCTGCCGCCGCACGCCTCCACGACGGCATCGACGCCGACGTCGCCCACGCTCTCCGTTCCGCTGAGGCGGACGTGATGGGGCGTGCCTCGTGAGGGGCGGTCTCCGGTACGTCGTTGAGATCAAGCCGCGCGTGATTCTCGTCCGCGGCTTCCAGGCCGGCGACCGGCTCCGTGGGCACGGCATGAAGCCTCTGTGGTCAGGCGTCGGCCGCGGGTGGGTGCTCGACCGCAAGCGCCTGCCAGACGTTCGCGCGATGTGCGACTACGACGGCATCGGCCTTCGAGAGGTGGAGGCCGATGCAGCGTGACCAGGACCCAAACAAGGCCCCGCGAGCAGTCGTGGGCCAAGCATCGCCAGGCCTGGTATGGCGAGATGCTGCGACACAACCCAGAGGTGCCGTTGTGGCTTCGGGCGAGCTGGGCGGCGTTCGAACGCCACAAGATAAACGGGCACGCCTGCTTCGGTGTCGGCGAGCTGGCCCGGCTACTTGGGGCCGAGCCGACGCAGGTATCTCGTGCCATCAGGACGGCGGCTCAGAAGGGGGCGCTCGCACCCACCTCCAAGGCGCGCTGCCTCGTCGTCCCCAGCCATGCGATCAGTGGTGGAAACGGCGGCAGGGGACGCGCCGACGAGGTATGCCCCGTCCACGGGAAAGTTGGCACTCAGTGACAAGCGATGCGCCGTTTCTTGACACTGGCAGCCATGTCACTTGGCACTCAGGGTCAAGTGACATGGCGCTGACCTGGGAAAACGCAGCCGTTCTCTATGACTCTCATCTACCGCCGCAGGCGGCTCCTCTATGAGAAGTCTGCGGCGGCGCTACCGGTTGCAATGGCGGTTGCCATTGCAACCGGCGACAATTCGACGTACCTTCTTTGCATGGCGAAGAACACCGGAACCGGCAACACCCCGAACCGCACTCTGCGCATCCCCGACGACGTCTGGGAAGCGGCGAAGGCCGAGGCGGCACGTCGCGACGAGACCCTCACCGACGCCGTGATCGGGTTCCTTCGCCGATACGCACGACCGAAGAAGTAGCCAACCCACCCAACAAGAGGCCCCGGCGACCGCTGGCACGGTCCCGGGGCCACGATCGACAGCAGGAGTCGACATGAAGAACGCTACCCCGAACAACGTGGCCGACACCCCCGCCACCGCACCCCTCGCCGCCGCCCCCGCCGGCAACTGGCCCGACGGCGCAGTCGTCGACCTCGAACGCGTCACCGTCAACCTCACCAGCGACCTGGTGGAGCTCGCCCTCGAGATGGACACCGCCGTGGAACGGGACATCGCCGCCACCGTCGGAGAGCGCCCCATCCTGGCCGCGACCCTCCTCAGTCCCCGCGAGGCACGCCGCCTCGCCGACACCCTGACCCGGTACGCCAACCACCAGGACCGCCAGTACCCCGACCTCGCCGAGCACGAAAGCGAGATCAACGACGCCCCCAACGAACGCCTGCTCTGGTCCGCCGTGCAGAACCGCAACCTGACCCCCCGCGCCGCAGGTGAGCAGCTCGGCCTCACCAAGCTCGAGGTCAACACCCACTGTCTCGCGTGGGCGGCGCGCGGCATCTACAAGTACGACGACGCCCTCGACCTCGGAACGCTGGTCTCCTGAGGTCTCGGCAGGCATAGCGCGGCCGGTTCTGGTGTTACGCCAGGGCCGGCCGTCGCTGCGTGTTAGCCTCCGACAACTTTTAGGCCGACGTGTGGGGGGCGCTGAGTGGGGTACGACGCTGACGAGGTGCTCGCCGATGGGCATCCAGAAGCGCGAGAGCTGGCGGCCTCGCTGGCTGAGCAGGGGTGGTCGGTGGCCGTCGTGACCCCGGCAAAGGTCAGGTTCTGGTGCCCCTGTGAGCGGAAGCACTGTGTGTGGGTAGAGGTGCAGCCGCGGTCCTTAACATATTTCGAAAAAGCCCGCAAGCGCCTACACTCGGTTACATGTTGGAAGGAGGGGACGGAATGACAACGCTGGCATACGGACTCGAAGCGAAGTTCGGATACGAACTCGACCAAGACGAGGCCTCAATCATCGACTTCCTCGACAAGGTGGTAGACCACCTCGAGGGGCTCGACAGTATCCACGATGCCACCCTCTACCTGGACGAAGAGGCCACGCGGGTCATCGTCCAACTCTTGGTCATCCAGGAGGGTGCATCCGTCGAGACTGCGGTCGGCATCGGAATGGGCGCTGTGCGCGCCGCCTTCCACGCCTGCGAGGGCGGCACGGCCGGATGGCCGAAGTTCCCCGACCTGTTCGAGTACGTCAACGTGACCCCCGAGATGGTTCCGGCGTCGCCGGAACTCCAGGTGGCTTAGGGCTAGCAGAACTGGCCACCGCGCGTTTCCAGAAACGCTGCCGCCCCCGCTTCGCCCCTCACGGGCGTGGCGGGGGTTCTGCATTTGCCCGACCCGCCGGCCCCCGCCCGCCCGGGATAGCGGGCCACTGCGGGGGCGGCCCGGCATGTGGTGGCCTGCTCGTTGTTGACCTGCGGCTTCGGGCGCTGGGAACGTCCCGGGACTGTCCCGTGTCTGACGCCCACTGCCTGACGATACGGTCATGGCGATGGAGTGCACCGTGTGCCGTCGTCCGGACGTCGCGGGGATCAACAGTCTGCTGATCGCAGGCAGCTCGCAGGCTGAGGTGGGCAGGAGTTTCGGCCTCGCGACGAGCACGCTCTCGCGTCACTCAAAGAAGTGCCTGCCTGCACGCGTCGGCGCGGACCAGGGAAGCGAGGACGCCCCGACGGCCACCAGCATGACGCTGCTGCAGGGTCTGCGCGACGGCTCCGTTGCGGCCGCGCACGACATGCTCAGGGCCAGGAGCCCGCAGGCCCCCGCAATGGTGCGGGAAGCCGCGTCGCTCGTGGTCCGCGTGGGGGAGCTGAACGGCGAGCTGAGCGTCAACCCGGCCGTTGGGCAAGCGAGGTCCCTACTTGAGGAGCTCGTCGCCGGCGAGGATGATGAGGCACCGTGCCCCGACGACTGACGAACGCCGAACGCCTTCGGGAGGCCGAACGGCTGTCCGTGGCGCTCGAGCAGCTCGCCGACATCTCGACGGCACAGCGTGCCTACATCGAGGGTGTGATTGCCGGCCTTCGCGGTGAGGTGCCCGACTCGCTCACGAGCCGACGGCGGTAGCCCGGCTTGCAGTCGCGAGAACCGCGGAGACCGACGACGCGTGCCACCGCCGCCCACCCTGCCCCGTTGGGACCTCGTCGCCGTTGAGCCTGTCGGCGATCGCGCGCAGCGACGCCCCGCCGTGACGCTCGCCGAGGATGCGCTGCACCACCTCGGGCGGCAGCGCTGACGGCCGGCCTAGCCGGACGCCCTGGGCGCGCCGACGAGCTAGGCCCTCGCGGGTCCTCTGGCTGATGAGCTGCCGTTCGTACTCGGCGGCGGCCACGAGCACGTTGACCGAGAACCGGCCCGACGGGTCGCTCGTGTCGATGTCGGGGGACAGCATCACCAGGGCCCACCCGTGGCTGTCCGCCCGGGCGAGGAGGTTCGCGAAGTCGAGGACGGAGCGGCTCAGGCGATCGATGCGGACCGCCAGGAGGGCGGCAGCGTCGCCGGCGTCGAGGCGCGCGAGAGCGGCCTGCAGGCCGGGTCGGCGCATGTTCTTCCCGGACCATCCCTCGTCGGCCACGACCTCCACCCGGTAGCCGCGTCGCTCGCCGGCCTCGAGCAGTGAGGCGCGTTGGGCGTCCAGGCTGACGCCGTGCTCAACCTGGCCCTCGGTCGACACGCGGATGTAGGCGAGCCCGAGGGGCCGGGTGTCGTCGATGCTGGGCGCTGGCTCCGGGGAGTTGGGCAGGGCGCGGAGGGTGCGCTGGCATCGCCCACAGGTGACGTCGAGTGCGTCTCGCGCCGGGACTGCCCCTGCGCGGACGGTGACGGCGATGCTGCGCCGGCAGGCTGCGACGCTGCGGTCGCCCTGCAGGCGGTCGACCGGGGCGGCGTGTGTGGTGCCGTTCGTGGCGCGCCCGATCACGTACATGGTGGCTCCTGCTGTGGTGGTGGTGCGGTGAGCGTACAGCAAACGCTCGTTGCTGGACAGGCTCGCGCGACAACTGGCCCCTGACGCGTCGGGCAGCAACCTCAGGCGCATGACATCCGCCACCACAACGCCCCGCGACCAGCTCGACGCACAGGTCGACCCCCTTCTCGACGACGCCTCCCTGCAGGTGCGCACGGCCGTGGCCGACGCGGTCGACGCCCTGCAGAACCTCGTCGACGTCGTGACCGCCGCCCACGAGGCCGCGACCACGCTCGACCAGCAGTACGCCCCCCACCTGACCGGCCCGCCCGACCCCCGATCCGTTGTGCCCACGCGGCTGGACCACTTCACCAGCCACGGGCGCGGGACCACGTTCCACGCCGCCAGCGAGGCGCTGGCGGCGGCCATCGCGGGAGTGGGCCGCAGCCACGACGTGGCCGGCCCCGCGACCGGGTTCAACGACGGCGTGCTCCGCAAGCGAGCCGCGTCGTTCTCCACGCGCTACGGCATCGAGGCCCAGGCGTGAGCGCGCTGCACCGCCGGCACGACGACATCACCGTCGTGTCCGATGAGGGTGCCGAGCCCCGCTACCTGCGCGACGCCCGCAAGCGCGTCGACGCGGCGAACCGTGCGTTCGCCGAGATGCGAGCTGCAGCGCTCACGGGGGGAGTCAATCGCGCGGCGTACGCCGAGGCTCAGGCCGAGATCGAGCTCGCTGACCTGAACCTCGAAGGCATGATCGCAAGGCAGAAGGCCGAGCAGGACCAGGCAGCGCAGGCCGAGGTCGACGCCATCCGTGACCGCATCGACGGACCGGAGTTGCGCGACGCCCGTGCCCGCGTGCTGCTCGAGTGGGAAGCCGTGACCGCGCGCCTCGACGAGCTGTTCGAGGCCGTCGAGGCGGCACAGGCACTCGGTGCCGAGATGGCCGCCGACCTGCAGCGAGCGCTCGGCGTCTCCTTCACCGACTACCTCAACCCCCCGCCGCCCGGTTCCATCCCGCCCGCTCTGCAGGGGTACGTGTCGAGGTGGGACGACCGTCACCGCGACCTCGTCGTCGGTCAACTGGTGCGGGAGGTCGGCAAGGCAGCCGGCAAGGTCAGCGGAACGGCCTGGTACGACGTCCTGAGCAAGTACGACCCGCGGAGCGGAACCCGGTCCGCCCCGTGGTCGCAGGACCGATCGGAGACCTTCGAGACCCGGTACGGCGCGCCCGAGGGGTCTTCGGAGCACGACCTGTGACCGGGACGGAGGGCCTGTGGTGGAACCCGCGCACCCTGGCCGAGTTCGACGCCGGCACCCCGGAGCAGCGGTCGTCGTTCAGCCGCCTCCGGCCGAGCAACCTGGCTGACCTCCGGTCGGCAGCCGCGCGAGCTGCCGAGCCGGACGTGCCGACCACGGCCGAGGAGTTCCGGGCAGCGTCCTACCGCGCCAAGTGTCGGCTCCACGCCGACGACCCGGGGTCGTACGAACGCCTGCAGCGGGCTGCGCAGGCGCTGCCGGAGTCGCGCCGGTGAGGGGCCGGACTGTGTCGCACGTCGAGGAGGTGGCGCGAGCCATCGAGGCCGCCGCTGCTGCGGCCGTGGTGGAGGTCGCCGAGGACGCCCTGACCGAGGCGAGCGACGACGTGCCCGTCGACCAAGGCGACCTCCGCAGGGCGGGCGAGGTGCTCGCTGTTTCCGACGAGTGCGCGGCCATCGTCGCGTACGACATCCCTTACGCCGCCCGGCAGCACGAGGACACCACCCTGAACCACCCCCGCGGCGGGGAGGCCGGGTGGCTGCGGAAGACGTTCGAGCGGAACGAGCAGCGGTACGTCGACCACATCGCGAATGCGATCCGCTCCGCGACCTCCTGACGTACACCGATCGAACCTTTGTTGTACGGCCCCGCCGAAACGAGTCGTGGTGGCGCGTTTCGGCGGGGCCGTCATTGCTCCAGCTCACGATCCGAGGAAGAGGCGACCCATGGCGACAGATGCAGCTCCCGTCGACCGGTACCTGCTGGGCCGCGAGACCGGTCTCGCCGGGTTCCCGGACGTCGCGGTCAGGCAGCTCGCGGGGATTCCTATGACCGACGAGCAGTGCCTCATCGCGGCCGACTACCTCGACGGCGTGGTGCAGGGCACCATCGCGGCAGCACCGATGACGGACAGTCAGACCGCTTTCGCCATCGGGGTCCGCGAGGGCTTGCTCGAGCGTGTCGCCAACCGCGAGGGCTGACCGATGCCGCTGACCGTTGCCGACCTGCAGGCCATCATCCACGTCGACCCCCGCAACATGCGGCAGGGCATGGAGCGGAGCATTGGCGACGCTGACCGGGCCCTGACCCGTTGGGGTGGTGGGGCGGCGAAGCTCCTCGGTGGGATCGGGCTCGCTGCCGGTGGCGCGTTCGCTGTCGCTGTCGGTTCCGCGTTCGCGCAGGGCCTCGACATCTCGGCCGGCGCGGGGAAGCTGCAGGCGCAGCTCGGGCTCACGGAGCAGCAGGCCGCCGTGTCCGGTGCCGCTGCCGGCGACGTGTACGCGTCGAACTACGGCGAGTCGATGGAAGAGGTGCAGACCGCCATCGGCGAGGTCATGGCCTCGATGGCGGGGATGCGTGAGGCGTCCGAGGCTGACCTCGAGTCGGTCACCCGGGCGGCCCTGACGTACGCGAACGTCTACGACCTCGACGTCGCACAGAGCATCGCCGCTGCGAACCGGCTCATGACCGCTGGCCTCGCGCGGGACGCGGGGCACGCTTTCGACCTCCTCACCGCCGCCTCAACCCGAGTCGCCGCGATCCACCGCGAGGAGCTGCTCGCGGCCACGAACGAATACAGCAACTTCTTCGACCAGGTGGGGCTTGGCGGCGAGGAGATGTTCTCGGTGTTGGCCCGCGCCGCGGATCAGGGCGCGATCGGCATCGACAAGGCCGCCGACGCCGTCGCCGAGTTCACGAAGATCGTCACGGGCGACGCCGCGAGGGCCCAGCCGGTCATTGAGGGTCTTGGCCTCGACTACGAGGACATGGCGACCGCGATCATCGCTGGCGGCGACCAAGCCGCAGGAGCGTTCGAGCAGATCGTTCAGGGGCTCGAGAGCATCGAGGACCCGACGACGCGGGCACAGACCGCGCTCGAACTGTTCGGTACGCCCATGGAGGACCTGAGCACCTCGACGATCGACGACTTTCTGGGGTCGCTTGGAGACACGGAGCAGGCCCTGGCCGATGTCGAAGGTGCGACCGACCGGGCGGGCGAGACGCTCGGCGGCTCGTTCGCGGCGAAGCTCGAGGGCCTCAAGCGGCAGTTGATGGGGAACCTTGTCGATGTCGTCGAGGAGGAGGCCATCCCGCGGCTGCAGGAGCTGGCTGACGAGCTGAACACCCGGTTCGGTCCGGCTCTCGACGACGCCGGGGGCCGGCTCGCCGACATCGCCGACCTCGACTTCGACGACCTCGCCGGCGGCGTGCAGCCGTTCATCGACCTGTGGGACCAGCTCCCCGAGAGCACCGAGGAGTCCCTCGACTCCGTGCTGAACATGCTCGACTCGATTACCACCGCGCTCGAAGGGTTCTCCGAGGGCGCGGGCGTGATCTGGGAGCTGTTCGGCGACGACATGCTGGGTTACCTGCAGACCGTTGCGGAGAGCATCCTGCAGGTCGTCGAGGGCCTGTTCATGATTCTCGAGGGCCAGTTCTCGATGTTCGGGGCGCTCCTGACCGGCGATTGGGAGGGCATGTGGGAGGGCCTCAAGACGGTCGGGTCCGGTGCGATGACGGTCCTGACCGGGCTCATCTCACTGCCGCTCGCCACGATCCAGCTCGCCTTCGAGTCGCTCCGAGGCGCGGCCGGGCGCATCTTCGGCGGCATGTGGTCGGACGTCTCCACCCGGTTCATGAACGGCGTGGCCACGATCGAGGCCGCCGTCGCAGCGGTGCCGGGGAAGATCGCCGCCAAGGGGCAGCAGTTCTACACCGCCGGGTCCGCGATCCTCGGCCGGCTCGTCGACGGCATCACGTCCGTGCCGTCGTTCGCTGGTGACATCGCGGCCGGGCTCGGCGCGACGGTGATGGGTGTCCTGAACGACGTGATCGACGCGATGAACCAGGCGATCCCGAACAGCATCCCGGTCCCGGGCCTGCCCGACATCCCGCTCCCGCACAACCCGATCCCGAACATCCCGGGCTTCGCCACCGGCGGTCGTGTCGAGGGGGCCACGCTGGCGTGGATCGGCGAGGGCCGGGAGGCAGAGACCGTGCTCCCCGACTCCGTGCTCCGTGGCCTGGTGGAGCGCGGCCACGAGACGGGCCGCCGGAAGGGCGAGCGCGAGGGCGCGCCACTCATCGGTGAGGTCAACTTCAACCAGCGGAACGGCCCCTCGTCCGGTGAGGTCATCCGCGACCTGCGGCACGCGCTGCGGGTGATCCGGTTCGGCGGCGTCTACGCAGGGTCGTCCTGATGACGGGTGCCGAGCCCTGTCGGGTCGTCGACTGCGACCGCCCCACCCGGACCCGACAGCTCTGCAACGCCCACTACATCCAGGTCCGCAACGGTCAGCGGCCCCGCGCGATCATCCCCCGCGGCGAGTTGGTCGTCCCGGCACAGTCCCGTCGCTGCGCCGAGTGCTCGCACACACGCAGCCGCCACGACGCCGAAGGGTGCCTCACCTGCGCGTGCGACTCATGGGCTGAACGTCGCGTCCACCGTTGGCGGGACATGATCACCGACGCGCACTGCACGGCCCTGCTCGTCTGGGAGTCGCAGCGCGAGGCCTTCGCGGTGGGCTACGCGTGCGAGATGGCTGAGTTCGAGGAGCTGAATCCGCGCCCTCGACTGGCCGACTTCATGCGTGCGCTCTCATCGGGTGCTTGCCCAGCTAGCAACGATGACGTCCAGCGACCGACCGATTGCTGTACGGAGGAGGCGGCGTGAAGCTGTCGCAGAAGCAGCTCAGCTCCATTCGTCGCGCAGACGCCCGGGTCAACTTGTGGAACGGAGCGGTCTCCGCCGGCAAGACCCTCGCGTCATTGATCGCGTGGGCCAAGTTCGTGGACGAAGCACCGCACGGCGGGGCTCTCGCGATCATCGGCAAGACGCAGACCACAGCGACGCGGAACGTCGTGGACCCCTTGCGTGACCTCCTGCCTGCGGGCGCTGTCCAGCACACGAGAGGAGCCGATACGGCGGTCATCATGGGCCGGCTGGTGTGGGTGCTGGGGGCGAATGACGCCCGCGCGGAGGACCGCATCCGTGGCCTCACCCTGGCCGGCGCGTACGTCGACGAGGCCACGCTGCTGCCCAAGGGGTTCTGGAACATGCTGCTGACCCGACTCCGTGTGCCGGGCGCAAAGCTCTTCGCGACCACGAACCCCGACCATCCTCGCCACCCGTTGAAGCTCGAGGTGATCGATAAGGCCGCCGAGCTGGGTTACCGCGTGTGGTCGTTCACCATGGACGACAACCCCGGTCTCGACGCGCCGTACGTCGAGCAGATGAAGGCCAGCTTCACGGGCCTGTTCTACCGCCGGTTCATCCTCGGCGAATGGGTCGCCGCGACGGGCGCGATCTACGACATGCTCGACCTCGACGCCCGGCATCGGGTCGCCGCAGACGACATCGTCCTCGACCCCGACGGCTACTTCCTCGGCGTCGACTACGGCACGAAGAACGCCACCCACGCGGTCCTCTTGTGCTCAGGGCACCGCCGCTCGACCCGGACCGCCGCACTGTTCGTGGTGGGGGAGTGGACGCACTCGGGCCGCGACACCGGCCGAGACATGACCGACGCCGAGCAGTCTCGCGCGATCCGGGATTGGCTCATCAACGGTGCCGGCGTGCGTGCCTACTCGAGGGTCCGCCAGGAGCTGGTCGAGGCTGGCGCGGTGGAGCCGCGTGCGTACGCGGTGGACCCCTCGGCGGCGTCGCTCAAGGCACAGCTACGCCGCGACGGCGTGCGCGGTCTGCGGAACGCGGAGAACGGCATGTTGACGGGCCTGAGGACGGCCGGCAGCCTGCTCGCCCTCGACCGGCTGCTGTTCGTCGAGGGCGCGGCACCCGTCCTTGAGGGGCAGATGCTCGGGTACGTGTGGGACGACGACCCAGCGGTCGACGAGCCCGCGTCGGGGCAGGAGGACCACGGCTGCGACGGGTTCCGGTACGCCGTCATGGCCGCCCGCACGGCCTGGAAGCCGTGGCTGGTCGACCGGGGAGTCGACGGGCCGGACGCCCCCACCGAGACCGCTGCTGTGCCTCGGTGGGGGCGACGTCGGCGCTAGCTCACGAAGATGACCGAGTCCAGGGCGTAGTCGCTCGGCTGGAACTCCATGACGAGGTCCGCCGGGTCCGCGGCCATGAAGCCGATGCTGTAGACGATCTCTCGTCCGTCGAGCAGCACGGTGCTGGGGGTGTCGCTGAGGGTCTCCATGTCGTAGATGCTCGCGGCTTCGGCGTTGCCGGACTGCAGGGTGATGTAGTCGCCGACCGGCTCGTAGTTGTCACCGGTGTTGTTGACGACGGTGATGGTGAACTTGAGGGGAGTGCCTTCGCCCTCGACGAACGCGTACTCGCTCGGCTGGAACTGCTCGGGAGCGCTCACGGTGACCGTGAGCCCGTTGTCCCAGGTGTAGGCCTGGCCGAAGGCCGGGTTCGTGGCCGGCTCCTCGGTCTCCTCGGTCTCTTCGACCTCCTCGGCGATGACAGTCTCGTCCTCCTCGTCGGCGTCATCCTTCGAGCCGGCGGCGTTGGAGCCGGCCGGCGGGTCGTTGTCGACCTTGCCGTCGGAGTCGGAGTCGCTGCACGCGCTGAGCGTGAGGGCGACGGTGGCGGCGGTGATGACCGAGAGGACGGTCTTGCGCATGGTGGTGGTTCCCCGTTCAGGACGTTCGATGTGGGTTTCGCGAAGCAGCGTGCCACGTGAAGTTGTGGGTGTCCGGGGAACGCTGGAACCGCCTGCCTAACTTGAGGTAGGGGTGCTCTCGGCGTATGTGACCGGCACGACGCGGGGCGGCTTACGAGGGCCCTCCTTGAAGACGTCGAAGTGCGATACGAGCGAGCGGAGCATGTCGCGGCGCGCGTCGACGGCAAGCGTGTCCCAGGCCTCGAGGATCGGGATCACGACGGCGGGTGAGGCATGTTGGGCTACCTGCTCGACGTACTCGGCAGCGGCCAGCTCGGCCCGGGCGGCTTCACGCCTCTCGCGATACGACGTACGCAGAACGCGGTACTCGTCCTCGTCGAGATCGTCCTCGAGCCACTGCTGAGAGAGCTTGACCAGAGCTCGTTCGACGCGGTCGACCTCGGCCTGGGCTGCTCGCACGCGGCGGTGGATCGTCGGGTCCTCATCCGGCTCCACCGTGGCGGTGGCGTCGTCGAGCTGGGACGCGATGGTTGCGAGCCATCCGAGCACGGCGTCGTGTACCTGGCGGGCTGAGACGTAGCCACCCTCGGCGCATCCGGAGCCGCCGGTGCCTCGCTTCGTTTCGCAGCGGTACTTGGGGGTGCGGTTCTCTCCGAAGGTGCCCGCGTGCATGGACCCGCCGCAGTGCCCGCACCTGACGAGGCCCGACAGCAGGTACGGCGATCGCTTCATCTGCGAGGCCGACCGAGTGCGGGCCGCCTTGGCGGTCTGGTACGCCGACCACGCGGCCTCCGTGATGACAGCGGGGTGGGCTCCGGGGAGGAGCTGGTCGCGGCTGCGGATGAGGCCGGCGGCGAACCCGTCGTTCATCATCCGGCGGAGGGTGCGGTCGGTCCACTGCGCGCCGGTTGTGGTCGGCACGCCTGCGGCGTTCAGCCACTGCGTGAGCCGGTAGACGCTCTCGCCGCGGGTGAACCGCTGGTACAGCTCGACGAGGATGGGCGCGGTCTCTGGGTCAGGCTGGTGGACCCGCTTCTCGTCGAGCTGGTAGCCGAACCGGCGGCGGCCGTTGTGGGTGAGGCCCTTGCTGACGCGTTGGTGCTGGACCTCCCGCCAGGTCTCGCCGATACGCTCCGCCTCGAAGGCGGCCATCTCGACGAGCATGCCGCGGGTGAACCGTCCGGTCGAGGTCGTGTCGTCGACTCCCTCAGTGGCGGAGATGACGCGCCCGCCCACTCGCTCGATGCGGTCGACGGCGACGGCCCACCGTGCGCGGTTGCGGGCGACGCGGGAGAACTTCCACGCGATCACGACGTCGGCGTCGCCGCGCTCAATGGACGCGACTGCCTCCTCGAGCCGGGGCCACCACGTGGATCGTGTCTGCGAGCCGGACTCGTCGATCGCCTCGACCCACTGGACGACAGTGGTGCCGGTCCGCGCGGCCATCTCGTCGATCGCGGCACGTTGCAGGTCGGGGGAGAGAAGGGCGTCGCCGCGCCCGCCCTCCTTGGAGACGCGGATGAGGGCGATGGCGCGGTCTGTGCGCCGTTTCGTGGTGGCTTGTGGTGGCATCGGGTCGAGACTCCCCGCGGTCGTGTCAGTAGGGACCACGGACACTTACGACGGCAAGCGCCCCAACGCCTGAGCGCCTGTCGCACTCAACGCCACCCCCGTAGCCGCTCGGCTCCGGGGGTGCGTCGCATTTCGGGCCGTTTTCCGGGGGCAGGCCAAGATGGGCGCATGGCTCCTTCCGACGCAGCAGGGACCCCCACGGTCGAGGCACGTCTCCGGTTCGAGGTGACCGACGACGACACGGCGGAGGCGGTGGGCTCGGGCAGCCTCCCCGTCCTCGGCACGCCCCGGCTCCTCGCATGGCTGGAGGCCGCGACGGTCGCCGCCCTCGAGCCCGGGATGGCGCACGGGGCGACCAGCGTGGGCACCCGGGTCGAGCTGGAGCACCGCTCCGCCACGCCCGTCGGCGGCGTGGTGGAGGTCCACGCCGCCCAGTCGTACCTCGACGGGCGCCTCGTCCGCTTCAGCGTCGCGGCCCGCGAGGTCGTCGCGGGTGCCGACGACGACGCGGAGCAGCTCGGCAAGGTGCTTGCCACCGGTGAGATCACCCGGGTCGTCGTGGACGCCGAGAGGTTCATGGCACGTCTCTGAGGCCTCCTCGGAGAATCTCGCCGGATCGTGCAACCGATCCAGCCCCCTCGCGCGTCTCATCCCGACAGCGGTCGGGAGGCGTCACGGGGGTGCGCCGCCGACCGCTCACGACGGAGGGGGTGGGGCGGTGCCGCAGGTACGTCGAGGACTGGTGGTGGCCGCGACGCTGGGCGCCGTCGGTGCGGGCACGCTCGCGGCCGGGACGGTCGGGATGGTCGCCGCGAGCGCACCGGGGCACCGCCCGTCGGCGTCGGTCGGTGTCGCTGCCGACCCGGAGCCGGCGCTGGACCGCCGGGTGCCGCAGGGGTACCGGCTCGTCGGCCACGGACGTCTCGGCCTCGCGGTGCCGGCGGAGTGGGCGACGGATGCGACGTACTGCGGGACCCCGACGGAGGACACCGTCATCGACCCCCAGGGTGGGACCTGTCTCGCTCTGATCTGGCCACCGCCCGCGGACGTCACGAGCGTCGAGCTGGGCAGCGGCGGAGACGCCGTGGGGGTGGGCATGAGCGGCCCGGTCCCCCAGCGCGGACCCACGAGGTGCAGCGTCGACCACACGACGGCGGTCCCACCCGTCGACCCGAGCACCGGCGAGCGGATGCTCGTCCGCTGTTCGGCGACGGTCACCGACGGGGCCGAGTCTGCGCTCACCGTGAGCTCGACCATCGGCGACCCGGAGGCCGCGGCAGCCGCCGTGGACCGGCTCGCCGACGCCGTCTTCCTGCTCGCCGACGACGAGGTCGTGGTGCCGTCACGGTTCGAGGGTGACTGGATGAGGTTCGGCGACGACGACATGACGCACTACCGCGATCGCCTCGAGGCCGCGGGCCTCGAGGTCGACGTCGTCGAGGTGCCGCGTCCGTCTCCCGACGCGCTGAACTTCGTCGCCGTCGAACCGGCGGTGAGCACGGTCCTGCCCCGCGGCGCGACCGTGCGCCTCGAGGTAGCCGAGCAGCGGCCCTCGCCGCCGGACTAGACAAGGGTCGCAAACGACAGGCGCGAGGTCGCCCGGCCCGGCCCCCGCCCGGAACCCCCCTCACAACCCCCGCGCGAACACCCACAGGTCGACGCCCGGGTACGGCGCCCAGTCGCGCTCGGGCGCCCGCTCGAAGCCGACGGAGCGGTACAGCGCGTGCCCGCCGGTCTGCTCCGGGAGCGACGACAGCGCCATCCCGGTGAACCCGGCGTCGCGCGAACGCTCCAGGCACGCCGCGACCAAGGCCCGGCCGACGCCCCGGCCCTGGGCGTCGGGGGCGACGGCCAGCATGCGGAACTCGCCCTCGTGCGCCCGGCCGACCTCGCGCCACGGCGAACCGGTGGGGCAGTACGTGACCGCGCCCAGCGGCGTACCCCCGTCGTCGACGGCGACCCACACCTCCGCCTCGACATCGCGGGACGCCACGTCGAGGAGGCGGGCGACATAGGGGTCGTCGGGTCCGTCGAGGAAGGGCTCGTAGGCCGCGACGGTCAGTGCTCCGACGGCCTCCGCTTCCGCTGCGTCCTCCGGGCGGAGGCGTCGGACCAGCACGGGGTCAGATCCCGAACGTGGCGCGGGGGTACGCCGCCTCCACGTCCGTGATGATGTTGACGAGGTAGGGCACGCCGGAGGCGAAGGCCCGGTCGAGCGCGGGGCCGATCTGCCGCGGGTCGGTGACGACCTCGCCGGCGCCGCCGAGGGCCTTCACGACCTCGTGGTAGGCCGTGCGGGGCGCCAGGTCGGCCGCCACGTCGTAGCCGTAGAGCATCTGCATCGGGCCCTTCTCCAGGCCCCACGCCGAGTTGTTGCCCATGACCATGACGACGGGCAGGTCGTGGCGCACGAGCGTGTCGACGTCCATCAGCGAGAAGCCGGCGGCGCCGTCACCCAGCAGGAGCACCACCTGGGCCGACGGGCGGGCGATCCGCGCGGCGATGGCGGCGCCGAGGCCGGCGCCGAGGCAGCCGTACGGCCCGGGGTCGAGCCAGCCGCCCGGGCGCTTGGGCTCGACGTACTTGCCGGCGAACGACACGAAGTCGCCACCGTCGCCGATCACGACGGCGTCGTCGGCGAGACGCGGCACGAGCTCGCCGTAGATGCGCGCCGGGTGCACGGGGTCGGCCTCCGCCGCGAGGAGCTGCGCGTCGCGCTCCGCCGCCGCGCCCACCTTCGCCTGCAGGTCGGTGACCCACGCCGCGTGGTCGGGCTTGCGCGGCTGGGCCTGCAGCGCGGCGAGGATGCCGTCGAGGGCGAGGGTCAGGTCGCCGTACGCCGAGGCGGCGAGCTCCGCGTGCCCCGAGACCTGGGCAGCGGAGTCGGCGACGTGGGCCACGCGGGCGGGGGTGGCGCCGTCCTTGCCGCCGAACACGCCGTACCCGAGCCGGAAGTCCAGCGGCGTGCCCACGACGACGACCAGGTCGGCACCCCCGAAGGCGGCGCTCCGGGCCTTGGTGACGAGCAGCGGGTGGCCGCCGGGGACGACGCCCCGGCCCATGCCGTTGGTGATGGCGGGCAGGCCGGCCTCCTCGACGAGGCGCAGGGCGGCCTCCTCGGCGCCGTCGGCCCACACGTCCGTGCCGAGCACGAGCACCGGCCGGCTCGCCTCCGCGAGCAGACGGCCGATCGTGCGCAGCGCGTCGGGGTCGGGCTGCTCGGGGGCCGGTGGCGCTCCCGTCGGCGCCGGGCCCGACGCCGAGTTGAAGAACTCGTCCATCGGCACGTCGACGAAGACCGGCCCGCGGTGGGAGGCGCCGGCGGTCGCGAACGCCGCGTCCATGCCGCCGAGCACGTCGGAGGCGAGGTGCAGCGTGCGCGCGTCCTTCGCCACCGGGGCGACGATCGGCGGGTGGTCGAGCTCCTGCAGGCTGCCCGAGCCCCACCGGTTCGCCGGAGCGCGGCCGCCGACGACGACCATGGGGGAGCCGGCGAAGGTCGCCTGGGCGATCGCGCTGACGCCGTTGGTCACGCCGGGACCGGCGGTGAGCACCGCCAGGCCGGGACGGCGGGTCAGCTTGCCGGTCGCCTCCGCGGCGAACGCGGCCGTCTGCTCGTGCCGCACGTCGACGAGCCGCATCGGCGGGTCCGCCTTGACGGCGCCGTCGTACATCGGGAACACGTGGGCACCGGAGAGCGTGAACATGGTCTCGACCCCGTGCGCGCGAGCGGCGGCGACCGCGAGCGTGCCCGCGTGGCCCTCGATCTCGGCGGCGTCGGGGCTGGAGGAGCCGGCAGCGGTGGCGTCGGACGTGGGGTCGGTCGTCGTCATGTGACCCACGTTACTCACCGGTCACCTCCAGGGGGAGCCCCCGTCCCGCTCGAGCCCCCTCGGGGGTGAGGTCAGGCGCGGGTGCGCAGCCCGGGGTTGGTCTGCCGCAGCGCGTCGACGAGCACCAGCAGCAGGTCGGAACGCACCTGGGGCGGGTCCGGCGCCAGCGCGAGCTGCAGGTGCAGTGCCCGGAGGAAGGCCTCGGGGTTGCCCGTCACCAGGTAGGGGTCCTGCCGCTCGCTGGGGTACGCCGTCGCGCGCGCCGCGATGCGCCGCACCCACGGCTCCACGACGGACAGCGGCAGCACGTTGCGGCGCAGCACCCGCATGGTCGCCTCGGCGATGCGGTCCGGCTCGCCCGAGACGAGGAGGCGCGCACCGTCGGCGAGCACGCGGTCGGCGAGCACGTCGAGGAGCACGGTCAGCTCGGGGGCGGCGAGGTGGGGCGACTCGGCGAGCGTGCCGATGGCGTCGGCGCCGTGCGCGACGGCGTGGGCCCAGCCCTTGTCCTCCACGAAGCCGCGATCGTCGCGCTCGCGGAGGTACCACGACACGAGGCGGTCCCCCCAGTCGAGCACCTTCGTGCTGCGCACGAGGGCGCGCCGGTTGTCGCGCGCCACGCACTCGCCCAGCAGGAGCGCCGAGAAGCTGCGCCGGAAGACCGTGTCGGTGCCGACCTCGCCCAGCCCGACCGCGAGACCGGTCGCGATGCCGTCGCCGAGCCCCGCCAGCAGGTCGTCGTAGACCCCGCGGTCGATCCAGGTCGCGAGCATGGGGTACGCCGTGTGGTCCCGCTCGGCGGGGTCGCTCGAGCCCAGCATCCGGGTGAGCTCCGCCGTCAGGTCACCGAGCGGACGGTCGGTCGGGACCCCGAGGCCGGAGTCGATCACCTGCCTCCAGTACGCGCCGACCATGGGCCCCATCCTGCCAGTCGCGGGCCGTCCCTCGTTCGGGTGGTCCGGCCCCCGGCGAGGCCCCCGGTGAGGCCCGCCGAGACGCTCGGCAGGCGCTCAGGGGACGCTCAGCAGCTCCTCAGCACGGCCCCGGCGACGGCCCCCGGACAGCCCTCCGCGAAGTCCCAGGTCAGCCCGGCCTACGCTGGTGCCGTGGCGTGGATGAGCGACCTGGTGCGGGACCACACCGACCTCGACGACGACGACCTCGTCTGGTTGCAGCTGCTCATGGCGGACTGGCAGATCGTCGCCGACCTGTCGTTCGCGGACCTCGTCATGTGGCTCCCCGACCGCGACGGACGCGGGTTCTGGGCCGTCGCGCAGATGCGGCCCACGACCGGACCGACCGCCCTCGTCGACGACGTGGTGGGCGACTTCGTCGAGGCCGGGCAGCGTCCGCTGCTCGACGGGGCGCTGCGGCACCGCAAGCTCCTCCGCGAGGGCGACCCCGAGTGGCGTGACGACGTGCCGGTGCGCGTCGAGAGCATCCCCGTGCAGCGGGGCGGCCGGGTCATCGGCGTCATCGCCCGCAGCACCAACCTCCTCGGCGTGCGCACGCCCTCCCGTCTCGAGCTGTCCTACCTCGAGACGGCCTCGGACCTCACCCGGATGATCGCGGGCGGGCAGTTCCCGGTCGCGGGGCAGCGGAGCGCCAACGCCGACTCGCCCCGGGTCGGCGACGGCTTCGTGCGCGTCGAGGCCGACGGCCGGGTGCGCTACGCCAGCCCCAACGCGCTCTCGGTCTTCCGCCGGCTCGGTCATCGTGGCGACCTCGTCGGCGTGAACCTCGCCGACCTCACGCGCGCCCTCGTGCCCCCGCGGCGCCGACCCGACGAGGAGACCCTGTCGGCCGTGCTGGGCGGGCGCGCCCACCGCGACACGGAGGTCGCCACCGATGCGGTCGCGATCATCCTCCGCACGATCCCGCTGCGTCCCTACGGCGACCACGTGGGTGCGCTGATCCTGCTCCGCGACGTGACCGACCTGCGCCGCCGCGACCGCGAGCTGGTCACGAAGGACGCGACCATCCGGGAGATCCACCACCGGGTCAAGAACAACCTGCAGACCGTCGCGGCGCTGCTCCGGCTGCAGGCCCGGCGCATCGACGAGCCCGCGGCGCGGGCGGCGCTCGGGGAGGCCGTGCGCCGGGTCGGGTCGATCGCGATCGTGCACGAGACGCTGAGCCAGGTCGTCGAGGAGAACGTCGACTTCGACCAGGTCGCGGAGCGTCTGCTGCGGATGGTCGTCGACGTCAGCGCGGCGGGGGAGCGGATCTCCGTGCGGGCCACCGGCGCGTTCGGCACCATCCCGTCGGAGGTGGCGACCCCGCTGGCGATGGTCGTCACCGAGCTCCTGCAGAACGCGGTCGAGCACGGCTTCGGGGCGTTGGACGACCCGGAGGCATCAGGGGCGGTCACCGCCGACGCGCAGCGGGTGGACGGCCGGCTGCGGGTGGTCGTCGAGGACGACGGTCGCGGGCTGCCGCCCGGGTTCGACCTCGACGGCGGCAGCGGACTGGGGCTCACGATCGTGCGGACGCTCGTCGAGTCCGAGCTCGGGGGCCGTCTCGAGCACGGCCGCCGCGAGGACGGGCCGGGGTCGCGCTTCGTCGTCGACGTCCCGGTGGAGCAGTGAGCCCCCCGGTGTCGCCCCGGGAGGGGGCTCGACGCCGGAGGGCTCGGGAGTGCGGTGGGTCAGGCGGTGCGGACGCGCGCGCGGGCCGTGCGGCGCTTGAGGGCGCGACGCTCGTCCTCGCTGAGACCGCCCCAGACCCCGTGGTCCTGGCCGGCCTCGAGGGCCCACGCGAGGCACTGCTCACGCACGTCGCAGCGGCGGCAGACCTGCTTGGCCTCCTCGATCTGGAGGATGGCCGGGCCGGTGTTGCCGATCGGGAAGAAGAGCTCGGGGTCCTCGTCGAGGCAGGCCGAACGGTGACGCCAATCCATGATCGGGCAGTCCTTTGCAATCGGGGGTGACGAGCGGGCTGGTGGCCCGCTCGCAGCTGGTGACGCAGCCGGGCAGCGCGCCGACCGGCGCCCGAACACGTATGACCTCAACACTGACAAGAAGTCGACTGCCGCACAACCCCTTTCGGGGGTCTGGTGTGTCACAGGTGTGACAACGGTGTGACTTCTCCGTGTCCTTCTCCTGGCCGTAGCCTGGCGCGGTGACGTCCCCCGACACCGTCGACCCGACCGCCGCGCCCGCTCCCGGCCCCGTTCCCGTGGCGCTCCGCCTGGGGGTCGGGGTCATCGGCCTGCAGACGCTCGTGGTGGTCGGCTACGCCCTCACCGAGCTGGTGTACGGCGCGGTCGAGCGCTCCGGCACCGCGGTGGCGGTCGCGCTGTTCCTCGGGGCGTACGGCGTGGGCATCGGGTGGGCCGCCTGGCTGCTGCTCCGGTGCCGCTCGTCCGCGCGGTCCCCCCTCGTGCTGGCGCAGCTCCTCCACCTGGGGCTGGCGTGGAACATGCGGGACGAGCCGACGACGCTCGCCGGGGTCGCGCTCGCGGTCTCGGCGGTGCTGGCCCTGCTCGGGCTCTTCTGGCGCAGCAGCCACCGTTGGCTGCTCGACGGCGACCCGGAGGCCGCAGGCCCCACCCGGCGCGCCTGACCTCCCCGGAGGTCACCCGGAGAGGATCAGTCCTCGGCCTGCAGGTTGGTGCGCAGCTGGTCGAGCGTGCGGGCGAGCAGGCGCGACACGTGCATCTGCGAGACGCCGATCTCGGCGGCGATCTGCGACTGCGTCATGTTCTTGAAGAAGCGCAGCAGCAGGATCTTCTTCTCCCGCGCCGGCAGCTGGTCGAGCAACGGCTTGAGGGACTCGCGGATCTCGACGTGCTCGAGGCCCTCGTCGTCGACGCCGATGGTGTCGAGCATCGTCATGGTGGAGTCGTCGCTGTTGTCGGTCGCGTCGAGCGACAGGGTCGAGTAGGCGTTGCTCGACTCGATGCCCTCGACGATCTCCTCGCTGCTGCAGCCGATTGCCTCGGCCAGCTCGCTGACCGTGGGGGAGCGGCCGAGCCGCTGGGTGAGCTCCGCGGTCGTGGCGCTGATCTGCATCCGCAGCTCCTGCAACCGGCGCGGCACGCGGATGGCCCAGCCCTTGTCGCGGAAGTAGCGCTTGATCTCACCGATGATCGTGGGCGTCGCGTACGTCGAGAACTCGACGCCGCGCTCGGTGTCGAAGCGGTCGATCGACTTGAGCAGGCCGATCGTGCCGACCTGCACCAGGTCCTCGAACGGCTCGCCGCGGTTGCGGAACCGGCGGGCGCAGTGCTCGACGAGCGGCAGGTGCAGGTGGACGAGGTTGTCGCGCGCCTCCTGGCGGGTGGCCTCGCCCGACAGCTCGTGCCGGAGGTCGGCGAAGAGAGCCGCGCTGCGGGCCCGGGTCTGCTCGATGCCGATGGCGCGGGCGTCCGGCTCGGGGCCGGTGACGGGTTCCGGGGCGGCGCCGCCGTCGGCCTCCGTCATGGAGGCGACGACCTCGGCGACGAGGGCCGCGTCCTCGGCGGACGGCTCCTGCGGGGCGTCCGTGTCGGGATCGACCTCGGTCTCGCTCGGCTGGTCGGGACGACCGGGGAGGGTGGGAGTCATCTCAGAGGTCGGTGCCCGAGACGATCGTGAGGCGCACCGTGAACGAGTCCGCGGTGGTGACCTCCTCGGCCGAGGTGGCGATCGTGGTGAGGACCTGCCAGGCGAAGCTCTCGTAGTTGGGCTCGGGAGCGGTCGACGTGGTGACGCCGACCTCGACGGTCAGGGCCCGGTCACCCAGGTGGAACGCGCAGCGCAGGTCGCTCTCGGGATCGGCCTCGGGGAGCACGAGCGCGGTGGCCTCGCCGACCGCCATCCGCAGGTCCTCGATGTCGTCGATCGTGAAGTCGAGGCGCGCGGCCAGACCGGCGGCGGTGGTGCGGAGCACCGACACGAACGCGCCGTCGGCGGGGAGCCGCAGCTCGACGTCCGCACGGCCCGTGGGGAAGGTGGGCGCCGCACCGGGCACGGTCATGGGGAGCGTCCTTCCGAAGGGCGACGAGGTCCCGGCCGACTCTAGGACATCGGGCCCGCTGCCGACGGAGCAGCCCGCCGGGCGCGCCCCACCTCTCCGGACGTCATGCGAAGCGGCGGCCGCGACCGCCGGGACGCATGACGTCCCGGAGGGACCTGGCCCCCTCCCTCGCGGACGTCATGCGGAGCGCGGGCCGGGGCCACCGCTCCGCATGACGTCCCGGGAGGGGAGGGGGTGGGCTCAGACGACCTGGTTCGGCACCCAGGTGCGGACCCACCGCGTGTTGGCGTCGGCGCGCAGCTTGTCGAGGGTGTCCTGCGGGGTCGTGGAGTCGACGTCGGTCACGACGTACCCGAGCTCGCCGGCGGTCGCCAGCGCCTGGGCCGTGATGTTGCCGGTGGTCGCGAGCGTCTGGTTGAGCCGCGCGAGCACGCCGGGGGCGTTCTCGTGCAGCAGGCCGACCCGGGTGCCGACGGTCAGCGGCGCCGGCTGGACGCCGGGCAGGTTGACCGACAGGGCCGTGCTGCCCTGGCGCACGAAGCCCGTCAGCTTGCCCGCGACGAAGCGACCGATCTCCTCCTGCGCCTCCAGCGTCGAGGCACCCACGTGCGGGGTGAGGATGACGTTGTCGAGTCCCCGGAGCACCGACTCGAACGTGTCGCCCTGCGCCTTCGGCTCGATCGGGAACACGTCGATGGCGGCACCCGCGATGTGGCCCGACAGGATGTTGTCGCGGAGGGCCACGTCGTCGACGACCATGCCGCGGGAGGCGTTGATGAACAGCGCCCGGGGCTTCATCGCCGCGAACTGCTCGGCGCCGAAGAGCCCGGCGTTGCCCGGTCGCCCGTCGACGTGGAGGCTCACGACGTCCGCGTGCGCGAGCAGTTCGTCCATGGAGCGCATGCGCCGCGCGTTGCCATGGGCCGGACGGTCGGCGATGTCGTAGAACACGACGCGCATGCCGAGCGCCTCGGCGACGTTGGAGAGCTGGGTGCCGATGTTGCCGTAGCCGATGATGCCGAGCGTGCGTCCCCGCACCTCGTGGCTGCCCTTGGCCGACTTGTCCCAGATGCCGTTGTGGAGGCGCTCCGTCTTCTCCGTGAGGCGCCGGGCCAGCGCGAGGATCTCGGCGATGACGAGCTCGACGACGCTGCGGGAGTTGGAGTACGGCGCGTTGAAGACCGGCAGCCCGCGCTCGGCCGCGGCGGTGAGCGCGACCTGGTTGGTGCCGATGCAGAAGCAGCCCACGGCCTGCAGGTGCGGCACCGCGTCGAGGACGCGCTCGGTGACCCGGGTGTTGGACCGGATCCCGAGGAGCTCCACGCCGTCGAGCGCGGCGATCAGGTCGTCCTCGTCGAGCGAGCCCGGCCGACGGAGCACCTCGATCCCGGCGTCGTCGAAAACCTCCTGCGAGGAGGTGTGGATGTCTTCGAGCAGCAGCGCCTTCATCAGTCTTCCGTCGTCGGGGTCACGGGGGTCACGGGCACGGACGCGGTCCTGACGGGCGACGTCCGAGCACCGAATCTAATGTCTGGGCCCGGGGATCTGTTCCTCGGGCCGAGGGATGGTCAGCCGAGGTCGCGGCGCAGGGTGGTGAGCCGTCCCACGAGGGCGAGCCCCACGGCGTACGCCAGCATCACGAGCCCCGCGGCCCACCGCGGCAGGAGCTCGCTGTCGCCGAGCTCCCCGAAGAAGCTCGAGCCGATGAGGCCGTCGGCCGCGGCACCCGGCAGGAACATCGCGACGCGGCCGAGGCCGTCGAACGCCCCGAGCGCCACCCGGGCGACCGGCTCGACGAACTGGGTGAAGACGAGGATGACGACGATCGCAGCGACCTGCTGGGTGAGCACCGCGCCGAAGCCGGTGCCGATGACGGTCCAGAGCACCGTCGCGACGACCGTGAGCGCGATGACACGCCAGACCTCGCCGCTGTCCAGGTAGGCCCCGTCGCCGCGCCAGGCGAGCACCGGCGCGGCCGCGCCGACGATCCCGGCGACGCCGGCCAGCCCGTACACGAGCCCCAGCGGCACGCCGACGGCCAGCTTGGCGAGCAGCACGACCGTGCGACGCGGCTCGACCAGCAACGTCTGCGCGATCGTGCGGTGGCGGAACTCGCACGTCATCAGCAGGCTGCCCGCGAGGAGCGGGAAGGCGTAGCCGACGGCGTTGACGAGCCCGTAGACGGTCGTCGCGGCCGCCTCGCCCTCGACGGGGGCGACCGCTGCCGTGGAGTCGCCCGCGGCGACGGTGAGGGCGAAGGCCATGACGGCGCCGATGAAGGCCAGGTAGCCGAACATGGCCAGCGCCAGCACCCACCACATCCGGGTGCTGGTCAGCTTGGTCAGCTCCGAGCGGATCGCGGCGCCCATCAGCGGCCCCCTGCCGCGTGCAGGGGCGCCGGCGTCGTCGGGCTCGTCAGGCGCAGGAAGACCTCCTCGAGGTCGACGTCCCGCGGCTCGAGGCGGTGCAGCGGCACCCCGGCCGCGAAGGCGGCGTCGCCGACGCGCGCGGCCGCGACGTCCTGCACGAGCAGCCCGGACTCGTGCCGCTCCGCCCTCCACCCCTGCTGGGTGACGAGGCGCCCGAGGGCGGCCACGTCGGGGGAGGAGACGTACGTCGCGACCGCGGCCAGCTCGGCCAGGGCCGCCAGTGAGGACGCGTGCACGAGACGGCCGCGCGCGACGATCACGACGTCGTCCACGGTGTGCTGCACCTCGCGCAGCGCGTGGCTCGAGACGAGCACCGTGCGGCCCTCGGCCGCGAACTGGCGGAGGAGGTGGCGCAACCACACGATGCCCTGGGGGTCGAGACCGTTGGCGGGCTCGTCCAGCACGAGGACGGGCGGGTCGCCGAGCAGGGCGGTCGCCAGCCCGAGGCGCTGCCGCATGCCCATCGAGTAGCCGCCGACCCGCCGGTGCTCGGCGCCCTCCAGCCCGACGAGCGCGATCAGCTCCCGGCAGCGGGCCGGCCCCACGCCGCACGGTGCGGCGAACGACCGCAGGTGGTCGATGCCGCTGCGGCCGGGATGGAACCCGGGCTCGAGCGAGCTGCCCACGACGGTGGCCGGCAACCGGTGGTCCCGATAGCTCCGGCCGCCGATGAGGGCGCGCCCGGCGGTGGGCGTGGCGAGGCCCAGCAGCATCCGGATCGTGGTGGTCTTGCCGGCCCCGTTGGGGCCGAGGAAGCCGGTGACCGCACCGGGTCGCACGGAGAAGGTCAGTCCGTCCACGGCGGGCAGACCGCCGTAGACCTTGGTCAGCGCCTCGACCTCGATCGTGGGTGCGGACGGCCTGCTGGTGCTCGTGGTGCGGGTGGTCGACGTCATCGTCGGGTGGCTCCTTCCCCCGGGTGGTGTGCCGGGTCCACCCTCGCAGGCCCTCAGCCCAGGTCGAAGACCAGGTGGTCGAGCGCGCGGCGCACCCACGCGCCGTACTGCTCCGGCGTCCAGCCGTGGCGCTCGACGTAGCGGTGGTAGACCTCCGCCGACGCCACCACGTTCCACGTGCACGCGCGGTCCGCCGTGGGCACGTCACCGGTGAGCAGCCCCCGCTCGGCCGCCCAGGCCACCCCCGCGACGCACGCGTCGTCGTCCCGGGCGGCGATCGTCTCGAACAGGGCGGCCGCCTCGGGGTCGAGGCCCGCGGCGTCCCGCAGCGCGAACCAGAGGCGGACGGAGCGTGCGTGGTGGTCGGCCAGCCACGCGACGTACGTCGTCAGCGCCTCCTCCGTCGGCAGCGCCATCATCTGCTGGATGGAGGGCTCGTCGGTGATCGGTCGCACGTCCGCCTGGTCGCTGATGGTGCGCTGGTAGGCCTCGACGAGCAGGTGGGCCTTCGAGCCGGACAGGTTGACGCGCGGCACGGAGACCCCGGCGGCGTCCGCGATCGCGGCGAGCGTGGTGGCCTGGTAGCCCAGCGTCCCGAACAGCTCGCGGGCGCTGGCGATGATGCGGCCGTGGGTCGCCTCCAGGGCGGCCGTGCGCAGCGGCGACACGTAGCGGCGGCGCGGGCGGTCAGGATCGTTCACCGCGGGGACCTCGGATCGGTTGGTGCGGGCCGGCACGGGCGTGCCGCAGGGGCACGCTACTCCTGCGGTACCCACGGCGCGCGGGCTTCTGCGTGGACTTCACCCGGCGGTTCGCGCGGCCTGCGAGCGCAGCCGGAGTCGGCGCACCAGACCGGGCAGCACCCCCACGGCCAGCACCACGAGGACGACGAGCGCGAGAGCCAGGCCCGGGTCGGGGACGAGCCAGTTGCCGAGCACGCCGATGGCGGCGTACGCGACCGACCACAGCGCGGCGGCCGCGACGTTGGCCGAGGCGAACCGTGCGGTCGGGTAGCCCCCGAGCGCGGCCACCAGCAGCACCGGGATGCGGCCGCCCGGCACGAGGCGGGAGAGCAGCAGCGAGCGCACCTCGTTGTGCTCCAGGCGGGTGCGCAGGCGGCGCAGGGCGCCGTCCGGGTCCTCCGCGTGCAGCCAGCCCCGCCGCTGGGCCAGGGGGGTGCCGGCCCGGCGGAGCACGACGTAGGTGACGAGGTCGCCGGTGTAGGCGCCGGCGGCGCCGACCGCGACGACGAGCACGATCTCCCACGGACGCTCCACCGCCGCGAGCACGGCTCCGGCGCTGACGAGCGCCCCCGTGGGCACGACGGGCACCACCGCACCGAGGCTGACGAGCGCGTAGAGGCCGATCAGTCCGCCGAGCCCGAGGTCGGTCATCGCTCGACCCGCTCGCCGGGGGCCGGGACGACGACCTCGGCCGCGAGGCCCGCCTCCCGGGCCGCAGCGCGGAAGCGCCCGGGCGGGTCGACGAACAGCTCGCGGTGGCTGCGCGGGTGCACCCGGCGCAGGCCGACCGGCCAGAACGTCCCGTAGTGCACGGGCACGACGACCCGTGCGCCCACGGCTGCGACGGCGGCGACCGCCTGCACGGGGTCGAGGTGGTGCTCGCCCAGGCTCGGGCCCCAGCCGCCGATGGGCACGAGGGCCAGGTCGACGGGGGCCACGGCCTCGAGCCCCGGCAGCGGCCCGGTGTCGCCGGGGTACCAGCAGGACCGCCCGCCGTGCTCGAACCGGAAGCCCAGCGCCGGGGCGCCACGGCCACCGGGCACCCGTCCGCGGCGTACGTCGCGGTGGCCGTCGTGGTGCGCCCGCAGCACCTCGACGCGCACCCCCGCGACGTCGAGCACGTCGCCGGGGGCGGCCTCGATGCAGGTGAGACGCCGCAGTGCCGGCACCGCCCGCGGGGCGCCACGGGGCACGACGACGGGGACGCGGGTGCCGTGGCGTCGCAGCGACGGCAGGTGGAGGTGGTCGTGGTGGAGGTGGGAGACGAGCACCAGGTCGGCCTCGGCGGCCGCCGGCGAGGGCACCGGCGAGGTGCGGCGCAGGTGGAGGAGGCGCCGGCCGAGCAGCGGGTCGGTCGCGACCCGTGCCCCCGCCAGCTCGACGGTCGCGCTCGCGTGGCCCCACCAGGTGACGGCGAGCCGGGTCATCCGACGGGCTCCGCGGTCGGGTCGGGCCGGGCCTCGGGAGAGACGTCGGTCCCGGCAGCGATCCCGCAGACCGGTTCCGGCGTGCGGAGCCCGTGGGCCACGAGCCGGTCCACGAGGAGGCGGTGCACGTCGATGCCGCGCAGCAGCCGGTCGGGCACGGTCCAGTCGGCGGGGTGCACGAGGAGCGCCTCGGTCTGCCAGCCACCGAGTCCCCCGTGGGACCCGACCAGCTCCTCGAACGCCGCGACCTCGCCGAGCGCGGGGTCGTAGTCGCCGAGCACCACCACGTCGCCGACGTGGTCGCACCGGTCGAGGTGCCGCAGGTCGTCCGCGGCGAGGGAGCCGTACGGCGCGAGCGGGTCCTCGCCGTCGCCGTCGACCACCCCGTCGGGGCTGAGGGCCCGCCAGCCGGTCGCGCTCTCGACGACGAGGACCCCGTCGGCGCGGCGGGTCCGGACGACCCCCACGCCGTCGAGCGCACGCAGGCCGGGGAGCAGGGTGGGCAGGAGACGCTCGACGTCCTCGCGGCAGAGCCGGCCGGGGTGCTCGGGCAGGTAGAGGTGGGCGAGGCTGCCGGAGGCGGCGACCCGGACGCTCGTGCGGGGGACGGGGCTCGCGGCGTCCGCGGCGTCCGTCGCGGGACGGGCCGGGTCGATGTGCTCCGACCGGTCGGCCACGATCCGGCTCAGGGTCGGGCGCAGCAGCCCGGGCGCCCGGTTGCCCGTGGAGTGGAGCAGGTGGGCGGGGCCCACGGTCTCGCCCGACCCGGCTGCGCCGTCCACGACACCCGAGGTGAGGTCGCTGACCGCCTCGGCGAGGGTGCGGCCCTGGCGCTGCAGGAAGGTCGTGCCCTGCGTCTGGCCGTGGTCGGACACGACGACCATCTCGTAGTCGCGCCCCACCTCACGGCCGAGGTCGTGGAGGAAGCGGAGCACGCGGTCGAGGCCCTCGAGGGTGCGCATCGCCTCGGGGCGGGTCGGTCCCGCGTGGTGGGCGACCTCGTCGTAGTCGAGCAGGTCGACGTAGACCACCGGGGCGCCCCGTGCCATCTGGTCGGCGACGATGGCCACGCTGAGGTCCTTGAGGAGCACCGTGGTCAGGCCGCGGAGCACGACGAAGGCTCCTCCGCGGTGGACCCGGGGGAGCACCCCGCGACGCCGCTGACGCCGGCCCTGGAACCACTCCGCCAGCATCTGGCCGACGAACAGCACGACGGAGCGCACGAACCCCGACCGGGTGACGGCGAACTCGGCGGCCCCCCGCTCGGAGCCGGGCGGACGGGCGCGGGCCATCGTGAGGGCGGGGAGGGAGGCGTCGCCGGAGAAGAGGTTGCCGACGCTGGCGCCGTCGTCCGCGAGCAGCCCGCGCCCGGTGCTGAGCGCGGTCTGCGCCTCGGCCGCGTCCGCGGGGCGGCTGCAGACGAGCATCCGGCCCTGCTCCTTGTCGAACCACCGGAACGCGGGGATGGCCGTGTCCACGCCGTGCAGCAGCACAGCCTGCCCCGCAGGCGTCGTGGAGGGCGCCCCGGTGTGCCAGCCGCGGAGCCGGTGGCTGCCCGAGCGGAGCAGGCTGCTGAGGAACGGGATCGCTCCCGTCGCCGCGGCCTGGCGCACGAGCGGCTCGGCCACGCCGTCGAGCTGCACGACGAGGAGGCCGGGGCCGCTGACGTCGGTGCGCCGGGCCGTGCGCACGGAGCGCCCCATGACCTGCGCGAGGAAGACCTCGCTCGAGCTCGCGTCGACCACCCAGTCGAGCAGGGCGGCGACCACCGCGACCCCCCAGGCGATGAGCACCACGTCGAGGAAGTCGATCGGCTCGATGGCCGGAACCAGCGACAGTGCGACCGCCAGGATGAGGGCCTGGGCCAGGAAGCCGGACAGCAGCAACCCCACCACGCCGGTGAGCACGGTGAGCCGGGTGAGCACGGGGCGCAGCAGGGCGCCGACGAGGAGCACGGTGCCGACGAGCAGCGCCACCGTGAGGCTGCCGTTCTCGGGCACCTGCTCGCCGGGCACGAGCTGGAGGGTGACGGCCATCGCGACGAACGACAGCACGAACGACCGCAGGACCCCCAGGAGCCAGACCGCGGGACGCGCCGAGCGCACGCCGCGCCCCGCGAGGGCGACACGACGCCCGAACGAGGTCCGATGCTGCACGGGGTCAGCGTAGGGCGCCGCCGGTGGGACGGCGCGGGGTCACCCCGCCGACAGCTCGAAGCGGCAGCCGCCGTCCGTCGTGGCGGTGGACATCTCGACGACCTCGCCCACCGCGACCTCGACCTCGCGCTGGGTGTCGCGCAGGGAGATGCCGCCCGCGTCACCCACCGGCGCGAGGGACTCGTCGCTGCGCAGCAGCACGCGGTCGCGTTCGACGCCGACCACGGTCATCGTGACCCCGCAGCCGACGACGGTGTCCTCGCCCTCGGCGGGGAGCAGCGTCGACGTCGTGGTGGTGGGCTCGTAGTCCGGGTCCCAGCCGTTCCACGTCGTCGAGACGATCCGCACCTCGGCGAACTCGGGTTCGCTGGAGCAACCGACGAGAGGCAGCGGGGCCACCAGGGCGACGGGGAGCGGCAGGAGGGCGGCGAGGGAGGGGCGCATGGGGGTACGACGCGCCCCCGCCCCCCACGGTTCCTCGGCCCCGACGGTTCCTCGCCCCCGGGATGCCCGGTGGGCCCTGCCTCAGAAGGTGCGGTAGACGCCGTCGGGGTCGACGTTGTCGGCGTACTCGAAGAAGCTCATGTTGGCGATCGCCAGGTTCGCCTCGATCTCCGCGACCGCCCCGACGGTGCTGCGGAAGGAGCGCGACAGACCGTGCTCCGCCGCCTCGGCGGCCGTGGTCCACAGGTCGACCCAGAGGACGGTCACCTCCCCGCCCGCCGCGACCTCCTGCATCGAGCGCGCGTCGGCGAGCACCAGGTAGCAGCGCACGTCGGCGAGCCCGGTGAGGGCGGCGTCGGCGGTGAGGCCGTCCCAGGCGGGGTCGCCGGAGGACACGACGGCCGGTTGGTAGAGGTAGGGGTCCCCGCACGCGTCGACACTGCCGTCGAGGTCGACCTCCGCGGTGACCAGCTCGGCCAGCGTCGCCCAGGCGGCGTCGTCGGAGCGGTCGGTCCGCAGCAGCGCGGCCGTCGTGCCGTCGTCCGCGAACACCTGGGACAGGGCGGTCCCGGTCGGGATGCTCATGTCGATCTCCTCGGTCTCGCCGTAGCCCGGCTCGTCGCAGTACCAGTCGTCGACCCAGGGCCCCTCGCCCTCCCGCCACTCCTCGAGCGCGAGCTCGTCGATCTCCGCCTGCGTCAGGTCGTCCTCGCCCTCGACCACCCACGCCTCGCGGGTGGTCTCCGCTCCGGCTCCGGCCCGCACCGGGTCGGTGTCGCCCGGCCCGCCGACGTCCCCGCACCCGGTGGGGACGAGCAGGAGCACCAGCACGGCCGGCAGCAGGGCGGTCGCGGCGAGGTCGCGGGCGCGGCGCAGGGTCACGGGACCAGGGTGACGCGACGACACGGCCGCTGTCCCGCGAACGCCTCAGGCACGCAGCGACCGCACGAGGGCGACGACGTCGTTGGCGACGCCGCGCACGACGGGCAGCCGCGTCAGCCGGCACAGCCGGTCGACGAGCGGCACGACGCCGTGCACGAGGGCGCGGGTGCGCGCCTGGCCCTCGGACGCGTCGTACACCCAGAAGAGCACGACGCCCATCTGGAGCAGCCACAGCAGCTCCGGCATCTCCTCGCGGAGCGCGGGGGCGAGGCGGAGGTCCGAGCCGGCGAGCACCTGACGGTGGATGTCGACCGACGTCGCGCGGGCGGCCGCCGACTCGGGGGAGAAGGGCGAGAGGGGGCTGCGGGGGTCCGCCGCGTTGCGGAAGAAGGTCGCCGCGAAGTCGTGGTAGGGCTCCGCGAGGTCGATCCATCCCTCCAGCACGCCCGTCAGCCGTTCGGCGAACCCGGTCTCGGTGGCCAGCACGTCGCCGACGAGGTCGTGGTGCGCGCCCGAGAGCTGGTCGTAGAACCCCTGGACCAGGTGCTCCTTCGACGCGAAGTAGTAGTAGGCGCTGCCCAGGGACACCCCCGCGGCGTCGGCCACGGCGCGCATGGTGGTCGCGTCGTACCCGCCCTCGCGGAAGAGCCGCATCGCCGCCCCCACGATCGCGGCGCGGGTCGCCTCAGCCTTGGCGGAGCGGGGAGCAGGCGTCGGCACAGCCGCCAGGGTAGTCACCCCCTCCCGTGCGGGCCCCACCGCCGAGCAGGTGCCGCAGCCCCGCGGCCGAGCACGCCGCACCCCGGGCCAGTCCGCGTCCGAGCCCGGGGTGGGCGAGGCGGTGGGCCAGCGGGCGGTGCTGCCGCGTCGCCCACAGGGTCATCAGCCAGGCGGTGTCGTGGGTCCACACCTCGCCCCCGTCGCCCACGACGGTGATCTCCGCGCGGGTGGCGGCGTGGTCGAGGCCGGGGAACCGCGCGTGGGCCGCGGGGGAGTCGCACGGCACGAGCTCCAGGGGCACGAGCAGCGCCTGCTGCGACACCCAGCGGGCGAACGGCACGCAGAGGCGGCAGTCCGCGTCGTACAGCAGCACGAGACGCACGGCGCGACCGCTCAGCTGCCGGGGGCGGGGTGGGCGCCCGGGTACGGCGCGAACGCGCCCGGCACGACGCGGGTGGGCGCGACGGGCGGCATCGTCGACTGCTCGAAGCGGTGCCGACGGCGGATGGAGTTGAAGACCAGGACGTTCGTGAAGTGCACCGCGCCCAGCACGAGCAGCACCACGCCGAGCTTCACGCTCAGGCTCTCGAGCATCGCGCTCGCGCCGGTGACCGGCTCGCCGATGCGGAGGAAGAGGAGCACGAAGCCGACGTTCAGCAGGTAGAAGCCCACGACGAGCAACCGGTTCACGGCCCCGGCGAGGTCGTGCCGCCCCTCGAAGACGTCGGCCAGGAAGATCGTGCCGTTGGTCGAGAGGACGTGGGCGACCCACATCGTGAGCGGCACGGCGACGGCCAGGTAGGCGACGTAGGTGGCGACGGTCCAGTCCATGGTTCCTCCGGTTTGAACGTGTTCAAAAATGCGGACGGCGTGATCGTACGCCAGTTTTGAACGTGTTCAAAGTGAGTGGTCCCGTCGTAGTCCCTGACGTTCCGGTCGCGACACGCCGAGCGAGCGGACCGGAACGTCAGGGACTACCGGGAGGGACTACCGGACCTCGCGCCCGCGCGGCAGCGCCGCCTCGCGCTCGGCGAGCTCGACCCGCCGGCGGCGGGCGCCCCCGAGCGCGGCGACGTTCGCCAGGTGCAGCAGGCCGAGCACCAGCAGCACCACGCCGAGCTTCACGCTCAGCACCTCGACGGCGCCGGTGGCGTCACGCACCGGACCGCCGGCCCGCAGCAGCAGGAGCACGAAGCCGGTGTTGACGAGCCCGAACCCGAGGAGCAGGAGGTGGTTCACCGAGTGCGCCAGCCCCTCGCGGTGCGCGAAGGCGTCCGCCAGGAACGCGGTGCCGTGCCGGGCCAGCGACCGGGCGACGAGGAACGTCAGCGGCAGCGTGAGGAGGAGGTAGAGGAGGTGGGTCGCGAGCGTCCAGTCCACGGCGACCTCAGCCCGGGAGCTCGTCCTCGTCGACGACGTGCACCGCCGCCTCCTCCGCCCCCGCGGCCGCGCCGTCGATGCCGACGTCCTCGGCCACCAGGTCCTTCTCGGTGTCGGTGCGGACCCCCTGGTCCGGCGCGACGAGGCGGCCCGACCGCTCGTCGCCGACCTCGCGGTCCTTCACCAGGTCGTCGAGCCGGCCCTCGGCGGCCTCGCGCTCGGCCTGGGCGTACGGGTCGGACTCAGGCTCCTCCTGCTCCACGCGCTGCTCGAGCGACTCGCCGAGGCTCTCCTCGAGCGGGGTGTTGCCGAAGCGCTGCCCGGCCGACCACCGCTCGGGCGGCGAGTAGCCCTCGTCGAGCGGCTCGGCCAGCCCGCGGTCGTCGTCGACGAGGCTGTCCCCGGTGCTCTGCGGCTGGTCCTCGTCGTCCACCGAGTAGTCGTGGTAGGTCTCGCCGTCGGTCTCGCTCATGCCGCTCCTCGGGTCGGGGATGTCCGCCGACCGGTACCCGCCCGCCCCCGGACGCAACGACGCCGCCCGGTCCACCCCGGGGGGTGGCGCGGACGGCGTCGTCGGAGCCGGGAGGCGTCAGGCCTTCTTGGTCTCCCAGAAGATCTCGGCGATCTCGTCGATCTTGGCGAGGAGCTGGTCGGCGACCTCGGCGTCGAGGCTGCCCTTGGTGCCGGTGGCGCCCGCGAGCTTGGTGGCCTCGTTCACGAGGGTGTGGAGCTGGGGGTACTTCTCGAAGTGCGGGGGCTTGAAATAGTCGGTCCACAGCACCCACAGGTGGTGCTTGACGAGCTCGGAGCGCTGCTCCTTGATGAGCACGGCGCGGGTGCGGAAGTCGGGGTCGTCGGAGTCGGCGACCTTGGCGATGACGGCCTTGATCGACTCGGCCTCGATGCGGGCCTGGGCGGGGTCGTAGACACCGCAGGGCAGGTCGCAGTGGGCCGCGACGTCGACGGTGGGAGCGAACAGACGCATCAGCGGAGCATCCTCTCGGTCGTGGTGGGGGCCGCCTCGACGGCGGTCCCGCGGGTCCGGTCGCGGCAGGGCCGCGGCGTGGTTGCGACACTACTCCGCATGGCACGACGGCGGCAGTCCGGTCCGGGCGCCGAGCGCGCGGCCCGTCGCTCGCTCCTGCCCTGGGGCGCGGCACGCGTGACGGGTGACTCCATGCGCCCCGGCCTGCGTCCCGGCGACCGGCTCCTGGTCCGGTACGACGCGCCGGTCCGCCCGGGCGACGTCGTGGTGGCCCGGTTCGTGGACGGCACCGTCGCGGTCAAGCGCGCAGTCGAGGCGCGTCCGACGCGTACCGGCGCCCCCGGTTGGTGGCTGTTGAGCGACGCCCCGGAGGTCGGGGTGGACTCGCGGCACCGCGGCGTCGTGCCCGCGGACGCGGTGATCGGCGTCGTCCGCGCGCGGCTGTGGCCGCAGCCGCGTCGGGTGTGAGATCAACCACCTCGGAGGACGAGAGTGGTGTGGAACACTGCGGCAGTCCCCGCAGCCCCACCGAGAAGTAGGCCATGACCGCACACGTCGCACCCCAGCCGATCACCGACCACCCCTTCCAGGGGGACCCCGTCTTCGACGCCCACGTGGGCGGGAAGCTCGCGGTAGCGGCGACGGCGGCGGTCGACAGCCGCGAGGAGCTGTCGAAGGCCTACACGCCGGGCGTCGCCCGGGTGTGCGAGGCCATCCACGCTGACCCGGCGCTGACGCAGGTCTACACGTGGGTGCCCAACACGGTCGCGGTCGTCACCGACGGCACCGCGGTCCTCGGCCTCGGCGACATCGGCCCCGCTGCCGCGATGCCCGTGATGGAGGGCAAGGCCGTGCTGTTCAAGGAGTTCGGCGGCGTCGACAGCGTGCCGATCTGCCTCGCCACGACCGACACCGAGGAGATCATCGAGACGGTCGTGCGGCTCGCGCCGAGCTTCGGCGGCATCAACCTCGAGGACATCTCGGCGCCTCGCTGCTTCGAGATCGAGGACCGGCTCAAGGAGCTCCTCGACATCCCCGTCTTCCACGACGACCAGCACGGCACCGCGGTGGTCGCGCTCGCGGCGCTCGAGAACGCGCTCAAGCTGACCCGGCGCACGTACGCCGGCACCCGCGTCGTCATCTCCGGCGCCGGCGCCGCCGGGGTCGCCGTCGCGAAGATCTTCCTCGAGGCGGGCATCACCGACCTGGCGGTCACCGACCGCAACGGCATCGTCTCGGAGGACCGCGACGACCTGACGCCCATCAAGCGCACCCTCGCGGGTCTCACGTCGGGTCGCACGGTCCGGGGCGGCAGCCTCGAGGACGCGCTGGCCGGTGCCGACGTCTACGTCGGCGTCTCGGGCGGGACCGTGCCCGAGGAGGTCGTCGCCACGATGGCGGAGGACGCGATCATCTTCGCGATGGCGAACCCCAACCCCGAGGTGCACCCGGACGTGGCCCACCGCCACGCGCGGGTCGTCGCGACCGGTCGCTCGGACTTCCCCAACCAGATCAACAACGTGCTCGCGTTCCCCGGCATCTTCCGCGGCACGTTCGACGCGCACGCCACCGCCATCACCGAGGGCATGAAGCTCGCGGCGGCGCACGCCCTCGCCGGCCTGGTCGGCGACGACCTGCGCGAGGACCTCATCATCCCGTCGCCGTTCGACCCCCGCGTCGGCCCGACCGTCGCGGCCGCCGTCGCCGAGGCGGCCCGCAAGGACGGCGTCGCCCGCCGCTGACCCGCGGTACGGCGCGGGCCCGCCCCGCGCCGTACCCCCAGGTGCGACGACTACCCACCGGAGGGCACCCCGCTCTACCCGGTCGGGCACTGGACCGACCGCTCGCCCGCCCGGCTAGGTTGGCGTCATGTTCGCTGTGTACGCCGCGGGCTTCTCGACCGACGACCCGCTGAGCGGGTTGGTGGTGGGGGAGCGCCCCGACCCGGTCGCGCCGGACGGCTGGACGACCGTGACCGTCCGGGCCGCCGCCCTCAACCACCACGACCTCTGGTCGCTGCGCGGGGTGGGCCTCAAGGCCGAGCACCTGCCGATGATCCTCGGCTGCGACGCCGCCGGCCACGACGAGGACGGCAACGAGGTCGTCGTCCACGCCGTGCTGTGCGACCCGTCCTGGACGGGCGACGAGACGCTCGACCCGCAGCGCACGCTGCTCTCGGAGGTCCACCAGGGCACGTTCGCCGACAAGGTGGTCGTGCCGCGACGCAACGTGGTGCCCAAGCCCCCGTCGCTCTCGTTCGAGGAGGCCGCGTGCCTCCCGGCGGCGTGGCTGACGGCCTACCGGATGCTCTTCACGCAGGGCGCGTGCAAGCCCGGCGACACGGTGCTCGTGCAGGGCGTGGGCGGCGGCGTGGCGACGGCGCTCATCATGCTCGGGCGCGCGGCCGGCCTGCGGGTGCTGGCGACCAGCCGCGACGAGCGGAAGCGGGAGCGGGCCCTCGCCATCGGCGCCCACGAGGTGTTCGAGAGCGGCACGCGGCTGCCGGCGAAGGTCGACGCGGTGATGGAGACCGTCGGCCGGGCGACGTGGTCGCACTCGGTGCGGTCGCTGCGGCCCGGGGGCAAGATCGTCATCTCGGGCACGACCTCGGGTCCGCAGCCCGACGACGCCGAGCTCACCCGCATCTTCTACCGCCAGCTGCAGGTCATCGGGTCGACCATGGGCACGCGCGACGAGCTGGTCTCCCTCGTGTCGTTCCTCGACGCCACCGGCGTGCGGCCCCTCGTCGACCGGGTCGTGCCCATGGTCGAGGCCCGCGACGCGTTCGCCACGCTGGCCGAGGGCGACGTCTTCGGCAAGGTGGTGATGACCCGGTGACGATGCCTCCCGGGCCCCGAGGCTCGCAGGGCCCCGGCGGCCCCCACCGCACCCACGTGCTCACCGGCGCCGGGTCCGGCATCGGCGCGGCCGTGGCCGAGCGCCTGCAGGCCCGTGGCGACCACCTCGTCCTCCTCGCCCGCGACGAGGCGCGGGCCGAGGACCTCGCGGCGACCCACCCCGGCGCCGACGTCGTCGCCCTGGACCTCGCGGACCCCGCGGCGGTGGAGGCGTGGCGGCCGCCCGAGGGGCTCGACGGCGTCGACTCGCTCCTCCACGTCGCCGGCTACGTCGAGCTCGGACCGGTGGCGACGACCGACCGCGCGGTCTGGGAGCGCACGCTGCACGTGAACGTGACGGCGCCCGCCCTGCTGACCGGCACGTTGCTCCCGGCCCTCCGGGCCCGGCGGGGCACGGTGGTCTTCGTCAACTCCGGCGCCGGGATCAACGCCCACGCGCAGTGGGGGGCGTACGCCGCGTCGAAGTTCGCGCTGCGGGCCCTCGCCGACGCGCTGCGGGCCGAGGAGGCCCCCCACGGTGTACGCGTGTCCACCGTCTTCCCCGGCCGCACGGCGACGCCGATGCAGGCCCAGGTGCACGCGCAGGAGGGCGCCGACTACGACCCGGGGGCGTGGACCGCCGCGGGGACCGTGGCCGACACGATCCTGGCCTGCGTCGACCTGCCCGGTGACGCGGCCCTGGCCGAGGTTGTCCTCCGCCCTGGTCCCTGACCCGGCGGCTCAGGCGCGCGAGCGCCAGCGCAGCGCGCCGACGAGCATCATCCGCAGCTGGGTGCGCGCGCGCTCGGCGACGGCGTCCTCGGCCGACCGCCGCCCCTCGGCGGCGAGCAGCTCCTCGGCGGTGGACACCACGGCGCTGACGATGAGGTTGGCCAGCACGTAGAGGTCCTCGCTCGCCCACGCATCGGGGCCGGGCAGGCGCGCGAGGTCGGTCGCGAGCTCGCGCTCGCACAGCTCGATCTCGTGACGGATGGCCGACCGCACGGCGGCGGGCCCGGCGAAGCGCTCGCGCGCGATGAAGAGGAAGTGCCCCCGCTGGGCCCGCACGTGCTCGGTCAGCACCCGCACCGAGCTGTCGATGATGTCCTTGAAGGTGGGGTCCGCGGACCGTACGTCGCGCAGCATCGCCCGCAGGGACACGAAGGCCTCGTCGACCAGGGCGAGCCCCAGCTCCTCGATGGAGTCGAAGTGCCGGTAGAAGGCCGTGGGCACGATCCCCACGTCCTTCGCGACCTGGCGGAGGGAGACCGCCGAGAGCCCGCCCGTCTCGGCGAGCCGCAGGGCCGCGGCCAGGATCGACTGCCGGGTCAGCTCCTTGCGCTCGACGCGGCTGAGCCCGTCGGCGGCGGCGCCGGGACGTGCGGACGGGCTGGACACGGGGCTCATCGTCCCACGGACGGGTGGGCGCGCGCCGCACGGCTGCGAGCGTGGCCCGGGCCACGTGTGTCCTGGACCACCGGTCCTTGACCCGCGGGTAACCGTCTCGGCATCCTTGTCGGTGCACAAGCGTTCACTCAACGGTGGACGTCCCGCCGACCTCTGGAGCCACGCCATGAGCCTGACCAGCGCCCTCCTGCGGTCCCGTGCCGTCGCCGCGCTCACGTCGCCGCACGGCGTCGACCGCTACCTCGAGCTCGTCAACCCGATGTGGGCCGCCCGCGAGGTGCGGGCCCGCGTGGTCGACGTCCGGCGCGAGACCCACGGCGAGCACCCCGTCGCCACCATCACCCTCCAGCCGACGTCGACGTGGCGCGGGCACCGCGCCGGCCAGTACGTGCAGGTCGGCATCGAGGTGCCGGGCGCCCGCCGCACGACGCGCTGCTTCACCATCTCCTCGGCGGCCTCCGGCCCGGGGGAGCGGTTCACGCTCACCGTCCGCGCCCACGCGGAGGGTCTCGTCTCGAAGTACCTCGTCGAGCAGGCCCAGCCGGGCTTCCTCGTGCACCTCTCGCAGGCCCAGGGCGACTTCTGCCTCGACGAGAGCCCGGCGACGCCGACCAACAACCACCTGCTCTTCATCACCGGCGGGTCCGGCATCACGCCGGCGATGTCGATGGTGCGCACGCTGCTGCGGGACGGGTACGACGGCCACGCCGGCCGCAAGGTCACGTTCCTGCACTACGCACGCGGCCCCGAGGACCAGATCTTCGCCGACGAGCTCGCCGAGATCGCCGCCGCCGACAACGGCGTGCGGGTCGTGCTGCGGCACGAGTCGGCCGGCGACCCGCTCTTCAGCGCGATCGACCTGGCCCGCGAGGTGCCGAACTTCCGCGAGGTCGACACGTGGGTCTGCGGGCCCGCCGGCCTGATGGAGCGGGTCGAGACGGCCTACGACGGCTCGCCGCGGCTGCGCCTCGAGCGGTTCAAGCCCCCGGTCGTCACGGCCGGCACCGCCGAGGGCGACGTCGTCTTCGCCCGCTCGGGGGAGCAGGCGCCCAACTCGGGTGCCTCGATCCTCGAGCAGGCCGAGGCCGCCGGCCTGACGCCCGAGTTCGGCTGCCGCATGGGCATCTGCTTCTCCTGCACCGCACGCAAGAGCGAGGGCACGGTGCGCAACGTGCTCACCGGCGAGGAGTCCTCGCTCCCCGACGAGGAGGTCCGCATCTGCGTGTCGGCCCCCGTCGGCGACTGCGTCGTCGACCTCTGACCCCCACCGACCACCCGTCGTCACCCCACGAAGGGAGCACCCCATGACCGCCGCCCCCACCGAGGCACTGCGTCCCGCTCCGGCCCCCGAGCCGGGCGAGGAGTCCATCAGCCCCAACCTCCCGCTCACCCCGAGCCAGCTCGAGGCGTTCGGCGAGGAGATGGACGCCATCCGCCAGCGCATCATCGCCAGCCTGGGGGAGGAGGACGCGTCGTACATCCGCAACGTCGTGAAGGCGCAGCGCGCCTTCGAGGTCGCGGGTCGTGCGCTGTTCTACCTGCCGCCCGCCTGGCCGCTCGCCGTGGCCTCGCTCAGCATCTCCAAGATCATCGACAACATGGAGATCGGGCACAACGTCATGCACGGCCAGTACGACTGGATGGGCGACCCCGGCCTCAACTCGCGCATGTTCGAGTGGGACAACGTGTGCCCCTCGGAGCAGTGGAAGTACTCGCACAACTACATCCACCACACGTTCACCAACATCGTCGGCAAGGACCGCGACATCGGGTACGGCATCCTCCGGATGGACCCCGACCAGAAGTGGCACCCGTACTACCTGGGCAACCCGGTCTACGCGTTCCTCCTCATGATCTTCTTCGAGTGGGGCGTGGCGATGCACGACCTCGAGGTCGAGAACATCGTCGCCGGCAAGCGGAAGATCTCCGAGAACGCCGCCCTGCACCGCGGCATCATGCGGAAGGTGAAGCGCCAGGCCCTCAAGGACTACCTGCTGTTCCCGGCGCTGACCGGTCCGCTCTTCCCGCTCACGCTCGCGGGCAACGCGACCGCCAACCTGGTGCGCAACATCTGGGCCTTCAACATCATCTTCTGCGGGCACTTCCCGGCGGGTGTTGCCACCTTCTCGGTCGAGGAGTCCGACGAGGAGTCGCGCGGCCAGTGGTACCTGCGCCAGCTGCTCGGCTCGGCCAACATCACCGGCGGCCCGCTCTTCCACGTGATGAGCGGCAACCTGTCGCACCAGATCGAGCACCACCTGTTCCCCGACCTGCCGGCGCGCCGCTACCCGGAGATCGCGGACGAGGTGCGGGAGATCTGCGAGCGCTACGGCCTGCAGTACAACACCGGTCCGCTGCACCGCCAGCTGTTCAGCGTCGCCAAGAAGATCTGCCGCTACGCGCTGCCCGACGACGTGGCCGAGGTGCCCGGTGTGTCGCTGGTGCAGCGGCTCCTGGGACGCCGCAAGCCGGCCCCGGTTGCCGTAGTGCCGGACGCTGCCTGAGACTCGTCCCATGACCGACGAGCGCACGGGAGGCGACCGCCTCAGCAGGGCCGAGATCGCGAAGGACGTCGTGCAGACCTCGGTGGAGATCGCCGCCACCACGGTGGGCCGCGTCGCCTCCATCGTGACCGGTGCCGTGCGCGACGTCGCGAGCGCGGTGGGCGAGGGCGCCACCGAGGCGTTCGAGCTCCGCGACGCGGCCCGCCGGGCCACCGCCGAGCTCGACCCGGTGCGCAGCGAGGATCCGGACGCCTGACGTCGTACGGTTCAGGACGGCCCCGGCGGGGTAACCCCCGCCGGGGCCGTCGGTCGTCCCGGTGTCGTGGAGGAGGTGCCCGTGCTGCAGCCCGGGAGTGTGGTCGGTAGCTACGAGGTCGGCGAGAGCATCGGTCATGGCGGCATGGGCGTCGTCTACCGGGCCGTCCACCGCGACCTCGACCGCGAGGTCGCCCTGAAGGTGCTGGCCCCGCAGTTCTCCGGTGACGAGGACTACCGGCGGCGGTTCCTGAGCGAGGCGCGCACGCTCGCCCGCCTGGAGTCCAACCACATCGTCGCGATCTACGACGCGGGCGAGCACCAGGGCTCGCTCTACCTGGCGATGCAGCTCGTCACCGACGGCGACCTGTCGTCCTGGTCGCGCCGGTTCGGTCCGATGCCGCCGGTCATGGCGCTCGACCTGCTCCGCCAGGTCACCACGGGGCTGGCGACGGCGCACGACGCCGGGGTGCTCCACCGCGACATCAAGGCCTCCAACGTGCTCCTGCGGCGGCTCCCGGGCGGCGCCACCCGCGCCTACCTCTGCGACTTCGGCATCGCCCAGACCGCCGACGAGTCCCACACCCGCACCGGGGCCGTCGTGGGCACCTGGGCCTACCTCGCGCCCGAGCGGCACCGCGGCGTGCCGGCCTCCGTGAGCAGCGACCTCTACGCGCTGGGTTGCCTGCTGTGGGCCATGCTCACCGGGCACACGCCCTACCAGGGCAGCACCGAGATGGAGGTGGCCCTGGCCCACATGAACGCTCCGGTGCCCCAGCTCCCCGGCGGCTCCGGCGACGTCCGTGCGCTCAACCACCTGCTCGCGCGCCTGCTCGACAAGGACCCGGCCCGGCGGATCTCCTCGGCCGGCGAGGTCCTGGCGGAGATCGACCGGGTCGCGGCCGCCGTCCGCCCCGGCGGGCCGCCGCTCGCCGCCGGCGCCGAGCGGACCCGCACCGCGTCGTACGGCGGCCCGACCGGGGCGAGGAGCGACCTGCCGGCCGGGGGTCCCAGAGGCCCCGGGGGTCCCGGGCGCCCCGGCGCCCCCGGCGCCCCCGGCCGTGCGGGGGGAGCGCCCGTGCGGCGCCGACGTGGCCTGGTCGCGGGTGCGCTCGCGCTCGTCCTCGTCGCCGGCCTGGGCGTGGGCGTCTGGGCGCTGACCTCGCGCGACGACGACGGCGACGGGGGCGGCACGGGGGACGTGCCGTTCGCGGACGACACGGTGCCCGGCATCGTGGAGGGGGCGACCCTCACCACCACCCCGTGCGACGGCTCGACGGAGGGCCTGCGCGTCACCGGCGTGCTGCCGGAGACGGGCGTGCTGGCCCAGCAGGCACCCCCCGTGCTGGGTGGCCTCGGCCTCGCGGTCAGCGACATCAACGACGCGGGCGGCGTGCTCGGGCAGGACGTCTGCCAGGACGTCGTCGACAGCGGCGACGACGACACCGTCGCGTCGCTGCTGGCGGACGGCGTCGACACTGACGTCGTGGTCGGCCCGATCCAGTCGGAGCTCTCGGACACGCTGCCGCCGGTGCTCGACGACGAGGAGGTCGTCAACATCACGCCCTCGTCGTGGGTCAACGACCGCTCGGGGGTCTCGCGCTACGCGTTCCGCACGATCGGCGACATGGACACCATGGCGAACGCGCTGGTGCGCACGATGCTCGACCGGGTCAGCAGCGGTGACGACGTCGCGTTCGTGACGGCCGACGAGCCCTTCTCGCTCCGGTCGAGCGCCGCCATCGAGTCCGCGCTCGAGGAGGTCTCGATGGAGTGCCTCCTCGCCTGTCCGGGCGCCGGCCAGGACGTCCCCGAGTCCACGACCGACTTCACCGCCATCGCGCAGCAGGTGGCGACGTCGGGCGCCACCGCGGTCGTCGTGAACGGCTACCTCGACAGCTCGGCGCTGCTGGTGGCGCTCGCCGCGACCGACTTCGACGGCCCCGTCTACCTCTCGGCCGTCAGCGACACCGACTTCGTCGACGTGCCGGCCGACATCCTCGCGCGGACGTTCTCGGTGTTCCCGGCCGTGCAGTCCTCGGAGGACTTCCAGGCACGCGTCGCCGACTGGTACGCCCTCGACTCCGGCGGCACCGTGCCCACCCCGTTCCTCTCCGCCGAGTCGTACGACGCGGTGGTGCTGGCGGCCCTGGCCGCGGTGCGTGGCGGCGCGACCGACGGCGACACGATCGCCGAGAACATGGGCCCCGTCTCCGGCAGCGGAGGCGGCACCCAGTGCGCCTCCTTCCGCCGGTGCGCGGCCCTGCTGGAGGCCGGCGAGGAGATCGTCTACCGGGGTGTCGCGGTGCGGGGGCCGTTCAACGAGGACAACGACCTGACCGAGGCGTTGTTCAGCACCATCACCTTCGACGAGGCCGGCAACGCGGTGCGCGGCGACAACCAGGTCCTGGGCCGCCAGCGCTGACCGCCCGGTCGTCGCGGTCGGGCCGGGTTCGTGACAGGCTCTGCCGGGGTATCGAGCCCGGGCCGGGCTCCGACGCCCACCTGATCCACCAGACGAGGGGAGAGCCGTGCTGCCGCGACCGGGAGCCGAGTTCGGGAGCTACGACGTCGGCGAGCGCATCGGGCGGGGCGGCATGGGCGTCGTCTACCGCGCGGTCCATCGCGACCTCCAGCGCGAGGTCGCGCTCAAGGTGCTCTCCGAGCAGTTCTCCTCGGACGCCGACTACCGTGCCCGGTTCCTCAGCGAGGCGCGCACGCTCGCCCGCCTCGAGTCCCCCTTCGTCGTCACCATCCACGACGCGGGGGAGCGGGACTCCTCGCTCTTCCTGGCGATGCAGCTCGTCCCCGACGGCGACCTGGCGGCGTGGCTCCGCCAGTACGGCGCGCTGCCGCCCGCGATGGCCCTCGACCTCCTCCGGCAGGTGACCAGCGGACTCCTGGCCGCCCACGAGGCCGGCGTGCTGCACCGGGACATCAAGGCCTCCAACGTGCTGCTGCGCCGGCTGGGGGAGGGCGGCCTCCGGGCCTACCTCTGCGACTTCGGCATCGCGCAGACCGAGGACGCGGGCCACACGCGCACCGGCGGGGTCGTCGGCACCTGGGCCTACCTCGCGCCCGAGCGCCACCGCGGGGTCCCGGCCTCCGTGCGCAGCGACCTCTACGCGCTGGGTTGCCTGCTCTGGGTGATGCTCACCGGGCGCACGCCCTACGAGGCGGCCAGCGAGATGGAGGTCGCGCTCGCCCACATGAACGCGCCCGTGCCGCAGCTGCCCGAGCACGGGCCGCAGGAGCGGGCGATCAACGACCTCCTGCGTCAGCTGATGGCCAAGGACCCCGCCCAGCGCCCCGCCTCCGCCCGGGCGCTGCTGCCGATGCTCGACCGCGTGTCCCGCAGCACGGGCGGGCCGGGTCCCGCCCCCGCGCGCCCCGCGGTCGCCGAGGCCCCACCGTCCGCGCCCGCCCCCGCCGGCCGCACCGCGTCCGGCGACCTGCCGACCCAGGGCCGGCGGCGTGCGGAGCCCGGGCCTGGGTCCGCCCCGGCCCACGGCGAGCGCCGGACCACGTCGGGCACGGGCCGGGGTCGCTGGCTGCTGGCCGCCGGGCTCGCGGGCGTCGTGCTCGTGGCGGGCACCCTCGTGGGGGTGCTGGTCCTCGGCGACGACGACCCGGAGGGCGGCGACGGCACGGTGCCGCTCGCGGACGTCGCGTTCGCCGACGACGACCAGCCCGGGGTCGTCGACGCCGACTACACGGTCACGCCGTGCGGCGACGCCGGCTCCGCCACGGACGCCCTCCGCGTCGGGGGCCTGCTGCCGCTGCGGTCGAACGACTCGGCGTACCGCGGACCGACCACCGCTGGTCTCGGGCTCGCCGTCAGCGACATCAACGCCGCCGGCGGCGTGCTCGGCCGGCCCGTCTGCCAGTCCGTCGAGGAGGCGGGTGACGCCATCGATCTCGAGTCCGGGGAGGAGGGCGCGGCGGAGCTGATCGACCAGGGCATGTCCGTCGTGGTCGGGACGACGCGGTCCGAGGTCGCGGAGGCGGTCGTGCCCGAGTTCCGCGACGCCGAGGTCCCGCTCGTCGCGGTCGGTGCCGCGGACAGCGAGCTGTCGGGGATCTCGCCGTACTTCTTCCGCACGATCGGCGACACCACGACCTTCGACGCCGCGTTCGCGCAGCTGGCCCAGGAGAACACGGCCGACACCGTCGCCTTCGTCCTGCAGCGGGTGCCGGACCAGATCGAGGACCGCGACCGCCTCCGCGATGCCGTGGAGGCGGCCGGCTCCACGTGTGTCTGGGGCTGTGACGACACCGAGCTGGCCGAGGACACCGACTTCTCCGACGACGCGGCGGCGGTGGCCGCGAGCGGTGCCGAGACCGTCGTCGTGCTGACCGAGCCGACGTCGCCGTTCATGGACGCCTACGCCCCGGCCAAGACCGGGGCGAACGTGCTCACCGTCGGTGCCAGCTTCCAGCTGGCGGTCGAGGGGTACCCCGCCTTCTTCGGCACCGTCTCCGCGCTCGTCAACGGCGCCCGGCCGAGCGAGGCGTTCGTGGAGCGGCTCGGCGGCTGGACCGAGGCCACCGACGGGCCTGACCTGACGATCTCGACGCTCGCGGCCGAGACCTACGACGCCGTCGTCTTGTCCGCGCTCGCGGCGGTGCGGGGGGAGGCGACGGACGGCGTCACCATCGCGGAGAACCTACGGGCGGTCGCCGGCAGCGAAGGCGGCACCGAGTGCGTCACCTTCCGGCGCTGCGCGGCGCTGCTCGAGGGCGGTCACGAGGTGACGTACCGCGGGGTGGCCGTCGACGCGCCCATCGACGCGGACAACGACCTCGAGTCGGGCCGGTTCAGCGTGCTGGGCTACGACGAGTCGGGGGAGATCATCCCCGAGCCGATCGACGAGATCGTCGGCACCAAGCAGGAGCAGCCCGACGACTGACCCGCGGACCGGCCCCGCAGGGTGGTCAGTCCTCCGGGTCGTCCAGCCGCGCCAGCCACGTGGCGAGCCGCTCGACGGCCGTCTCGAACTCCGGGTGGGTGTCCACGAAGGCCTGCAGCTGCTCGGCGAGCCAGGCCAGCGTGACCTCCTCGTCGCCCCGTCGCTTCTCCAGCTCCTCGATGCCGCGGTCGGTGAAGTACATGCCGGACATTCTCCCCCCACCGGCTGCGGGACGACTCCCCGCACGCCCCCGGTACGACGACGGGCCGGCCACCCCGCGGGGGTGACCGGCCCGTCGTGCGTCAGTGCGTCAGGAGAACGCGCGGGCGAGGAGCTCCTTCTGCTCCTCGGCGTGACGCTTCGCCGTGCCGACCGAGGGGGACGACGACTGCTTGCGCGTCACCGGCTGCACCGTGAACTTCTCGATGAGCGGCCACGAGTTGAGCTGCAGGTGCGGCCACGGACCCATGTTCTCGGGCTCGTCCTGCACCCAGCGCACCTCCTGGAGGTTCGGGTACTTCGCGATCTCCTCGGCGATGGCCGTGTCGGGCGTCGGGTAGAGCTGCTCGACCCGGGCGATCGCGAACGACGAACCGTTGTCCCGCTTGGCGCGCTCGACCACGAGGTCCCACGTGACGCGACCCGAGCAGAGCAGCAGGGTCGAGACCTTCGCGGGGTCCGCCTCGGCGTCGCCGATGAGGGGCTGGAACGTGCCCGAGGTGAACTCGTCGGGCTGCGACGCGGCCTCCTTGCGACGCAGCATCGACTTCGGCGTGAAGACCACCAGCGGCCGGTGGCGCTCGCTCAGCGAGTGCTGCCGCAGCAGGTGGAAGTACGACGCCGGGGTCGAGGGCTGCGCGACGACGAACGCGCTCTCGGCGCACATCTGCAGGAAGCGCTCGATGCGGGCCGACGAGTGGTCGGGGCCCTGGCCCTCGTAGCCGTGCGGCAGCAGCAGCACGACGCCCGAGCGCTGGCGCCACTTCGTCTCGCTGGAGGAGATGAACTCGTCGATGACCGTCTGGGCGCCGTTGACGAAGTCGCCGAACTGCGCCTCCCACAGCACCAGCGCCTCGGGACGCGCGACGGAGTAGCCGTACTCGAAGCCGAGCGCGGCGTACTCGCTGAGCAGCGAGTCGTAGACGTGGAACTTCGCCTGGTCCTCGGTGAGGTTCGACAGCGGCGTCCACTCGTCGGCGTTGGTGCGGTCGATCATCGTCGCGAAGCGCTGCACGAACGTGCCGCGACGCGAGTCCTGACCGGCCAGGCGCACCGGGCGGCCGTCCATGAGCAGGGCGCCGAAGGCGAGGATCTCGCCGGTGGCCCAGTCGATCGGGCCGTTCGCGATCGCCGCGGCGCGACGCTGCAGCTGCGGCAGCACCTTCGGGTGCACCGTGAAGCCCTCGGGCGGCGTCGTGTAGGCGTCGGCGACCCGCTTCATCTCCTCGAGGGAGATCGCGGTCTGCGTCTCGCCCGCGGGCTTCTCCGGGTAGTCGGGGACCGTCGTCCACTCGGACGGCTGGCTGGTCGCCTCCCGCACCTCGGTGAAGACGCGCTCGAGCTGCTCCTGGTAGTTCCGCAGGACCTGCTCGGCCTCCTCGATCGTGATGTCGCCACGACCGATGAGGGACTCGGTGTAGAGCTTGCGCACCGAGCGCTTCTGCTCGATGAGGTCGTACATGAGCGGCTGCGTGAAGCTCGGGTCGTCGCCCTCGTTGTGACCGCGGCGGCGGTAGCAGACGAGGTCGATGACGACGTCCTTGTTGAAGGCCTGGCGGTACTCGAACGCGAGCCGGGCGACGCGGATGCACGCCTCCGGGTCGTCGCCGTTCACGTGGAAGATCGGTGCCTGGACCATGCGCGCGACGTCGGTCGCGTACAGGGTCGAGCGCGAGGAACCGGGGGAGGTGGTGAACCCGACCTGGTTGTTGACGATCACGTGGATCGTGCCGCCCGTGCGGTAGCCGCGCAGCTGCGACAGGTTGAGCGTCTCGGCGACGACCCCCTGGCCGGCGAAGGCCGCGTCGCCGTGCACGAGGAGGGGGAGCACCGGGAACGCGTCGCCGCGGTTCAGCACGTCCTGCTTGGCGCGCGCGATGCCCTCGAGCACCGGGTCGACGGCCTCGAGGTGCGACGGGTTCGCCGCCACGGAGACCTTGACCTTGTCGCCGTTCTCGGCGACGAACTCGCCCTCGGCGCCCAGGTGGTACTTGACGTCGCCGGAGCCCTGCACGGTGCGCGGGTCGATGTTGCCCTCGAACTCGCGGAAGATCTGGCTGTACTTCTTGCCGACGATGTTGGCGAGCACGTTGAGGCGGCCGCGGTGGGCCATGCCGATCGCGACCTCGTCGAGCGACGCCTCGGCGGCGGCCTCGCAGATCTCGTCGAGCACGGGGACGGTCGTCTCGCCACCCTCGAGGCTGAAGCGCTTCTGGCCGACGAACTTCGTCTGCAGGAAGGTCTCGAACGCCTCGGCCTGGTTGAGCTTCAGCAGGATCCGGAGCTGCTCGTCGCGCGGCGTCTTCCGGTGCGGCTGCTCCACGCGCTCCTGGATCCACCGACGCTGCTCGGGGTCCTGGATGTGCATGTACTCGATGCCGATCGTGCGGCAGTAGCTGTCCCGCAGGATGCCGAGGATGTCCCGCAGCTTCATGAAGCGGCGACCCTCGCCACCGAAGGACCCGGTCGCGAACTCGCGGTCGAGGTCCCACAGGGTGAGGCCGTGCGTCTCGACCCGCAGGTCGGGGTGGCTGCGCTGCTTGTACTCCAGCGGGTCGGTGTCGGCCATGAGGTGGCCGCGCACGCGGTAGGCGTGGATCAGCTCGAGGATGCGCGCCTGCTTCGAGATCTCGTCGTCGTGCGACGTCGCGATGTCGTTGCTCCAGCGGATCGGCTCGTAGGGGATCCGCAGCGCCCGGAAGATGTCGTCGTAGAAGTCGTCGGCGCCGAGCAGCAGCTGGTGCACGCGCTTGAGGAACTCGCCCGACTGCGCACCCTGGATGACGCGGTGGTCGTAGGTCGAGGTCAGCGTCATGACCTTGCTGATGCCGTTGCGGGCGATGGCCTCGGCGGAGGCGCCCTGCCACTCCGCCGGGTACTCCATCGCGCCGACACCGATGATGGCGCCCTGGCCCTTCATGAGCCGCGGCACGGAGTGGACGGTGCCGATGCCGCCGGGGTTGGTCAGCGAGATCGTGGTGCCCTGGAAGTCGGCGATCGTCAGCTTGGAGTCGCGCGCCTTGCGCACGATCTCCTCGTAGGCCGTCCAGAAGGCGGCGAAGTCCATCGACTCGGCGGCCTTGATGGACGGCACGAGCAGCTGGCGCTGGTCGCCCTTCTGGATGTCGATCGCGAGCCCGAGGTTGATGTGGGCGGGCGTGACCAGGTTGGGCTTGCCGTCGACGACCTCGTAGCCGACGTTCATCTCGGGCATGGTCGTGAGGGCCCGCACCAGCGCGTAGCCGATGAGGTGGGTGAAGGACACCTTGCCGCCGCGGGCGCGGGCGAGGTGGCTGTTGATGACGGTGCGGTTGTCCCACAGGAGCTTCACGGGGACGGCGCGCACGGAGGTCGCCGTCGGCACCTCGAGCGAGGCGTCCATGTTCTGCACCGTGCGGGCCGGGGCGCCGCGGAGCACCGTGTACGTCGGGGTGTCGGACGTGGCCGCTGCGGCAGTCACGGGGTTCTCCTTCGCGACCGGCTTGGTGCCGCCCTGGCCGGGCTCGGGGGCCTGGCCCGCGGGGCGCGGCTTGGACTGCGGGGTGGGGGCGGACTTCTCGGGCGCCTTCGCGGGGGCCTTCTCCGCCGCCTTCTCGGAAGCCTTCTCGGCGGCCCTCGCGGGCGCCTTCTCCGGTGCCTTGGCGGGGGCCTTGGCCGGTGCCTTCGCGGGTGCCTCCGCGGGTGCCTTCGCCGGGGCGGCGGCGGGCGCCGAGGCCGTCGAGGCGGACGGGGCGGGGGTCGAGCCGTTGCCGTTCGAGCCGTGCGTGGTGCCCGTCGTGAAGTACGCCTTCCACTCCGGGGTCACGCTGTCCGGGTCACGCTCGAACTGCTCACGCATCTCGTCGACGAGCCACTCGTTGGCTCCGAAGTCGACGGTCGATGTGGATGGGCTGCCAGGGGACTGCGGCACGGCTAGGTTCGCCTCTTCCGGGAGTACGCGACGGGGTGGGTTGCGGCCACCCAGGCTAGTCCCTGACGGCAACAATTGCAGGGACCGGGTCGCTGGCCGGTCGCCCTACCCGTCGGTACTGGCCGGACCCGTCCGATTGGACCGTTCATCGTGGCGGAGATCACGCCGTTGCGGGCGGTCCGTCGACCCCCGACCTAGCCTGGCGGCATGCGTCCTCGCCCCGAGAAGCCCGGTCCCGGTCAGGAGTCGGTCTGGGACTACCCGCGTCCGCCGTCCCTGGAGCGCTCGACCGAACAGGTCGAGGTGTGGCTCGGCGGCGTGCGGATCGCGTCGACCGACGCGGCCTGGCGCGTGCTGGAGACGAGCCACCCGCCGACGTACTACCTGCCGCGCGAGGCCTTCGTCGACGGGGCGGTCCGGCCGGCCGAGGGCACCAGCACCTGCGAGTGGAAGGGACAGGCGGCGTACTTCGACCTCGTCGGCGGCACGCGCACGGCCGCTCGGGCGGCGTGGACCTACCCCGAGCCCACCCCGCGGTTCGTCGACCTCGTGGGCACCCTCGCGGTCATGCCCGGGGCCGTCGACCGCTGCACGGTGGACGGCGAGGAGGTCGAGCCCCAGCCGGGCGGTTTCTACGGCGGCTGGATCACCTCGCGGGTCGTCGGGCCGTTCAAGGGCGGCCCGGGCACCTGGGGGTGGTGAGGGGACCCGTCACTCCGTCACGGTGATCCGGGACGCGGCCCGGCGTGCGGTCGCGCGGGCGGACTCGACGTCGTCCCCGAGGGCCAGGGTGACGGCCATCCGCCGACGTCCCGCGACGGTGGGCTTGCCGAACACCCGCACCGCCGTGTCGGGCTCGGTCAGGGCGGCATCGAGGCCGGCGTACCGGGGTGCGGTCAGCTCGCCCTCCAGCAAGACGGCGCACGAGGCGGCGGGGCCGCGGTCGCGCACGTTCGGGATGGGCAGCCCGAGCACGGCGCGCACGTGCAGCGCGAACTCCGAGAGGTCCTGCGAGACGAGGGTGACGAGACCGGTGTCGTGGGGGCGGGGCGAGAGCTCGGAGAACACCACCTCGCCGCCGGCGACGAACAGCTCCACGCCGAAGAGCCCGCGGCCGTGCTCGCCGCACAGCTCGCGGACGACGGCGGCGGACACCTCCTGGGCCCGCGCGAGCACGGCGTCGTCGAGGGCCTGGGGCTGCCACGACTCGCGGTAGTCGCCGTCGACCTGCACGTGGCCGATGGGGGCGCAGAAGGAGATGACGTCCGGCCCGCCGTCGGCCGCGGCGTGCTTGACCGTCAGCAGCGTGATCTCGACGTCGAAGTCGACGAACCCCTCCACGATGACCCGCCCCGCACCCGCGCGGCCGCCCTCCTGCGCGTAGCGCCACGACGTCTCGACGTCGGCCGGGGTGCGGACGACCGACTGGCCCTTGCCCGACGACGACATCACCGGCTTGACCACGCACGGGGTCCCGACGGCCTCGACCGCCGCCGCGAAGTCCTCGAAGGTGTCCGCGAACCGGTACGGCGAGGTGGGCAGCCCCAGCTCCTCGGCGGCGAGCCGGCGGATGCCCTCCCGGTCCATCGTGAGGCGCGCCGCGCGGGCCGTCGGCACCACGGTGACGCCCTCGGCCTCGAGGTCGAGCAGCGTCGGGGTGTGGATGGCCTCGATCTCCGGGATCACCCAGTCGGGCCGCTCGAGCTCGACCACGCGCCGTACCTCGGCGCCGTCCAGCATGTCGATCACGTGGCTGCGGTGGGCGACCTGCATGGCCGGGGCGTCGGCGTACCGGTCGACGGCGATCGTCTCCACGCCGAGGCGCTGCAGCTCGATGGCCACCTCCTTGCCGAGCTCGCCGGAGCCGAGGAGGAGGGCGCGGGTGGCGCCGGGGGAGAGGGGGGTGCCCAGGATCGTCACGCGCCCAGGGTAGGGGGAGGGCGCGGTGGGCCGGTACGACGAAGGGCCCGGACCGCACGCGGTCCGGGCCCTTCGGTGCTGCACCCCCGGCAGGATTCGAACCTGCGACTCCTGGTACCGGAAACCAGTGCTCTATCCCCTGAGCTACGGAGGCCCGCCCGACCGGTCGCGACCGGTCATGGGGCTGGGACGACCTTACAACCCCGCCAGGGCCGCGGCGAATCAGGTCGGCCCCGATATCGATGCCGGGCCCGGCGCCCGGCATCGATACGCTGGGTCGGTGACCCCCGAGCAGCTCTCCACGACCGTCCGCGACGCCCTGGTGGCGCTCGTCGCCGACGGTTCCCTCGCCCTGGCCGACGCCGACCTCCCGACGACGGTGACGATCGAGCGACCCCGCCAGAAGGGCCACGGCGACTACGCGACCAACGTCGCGCTCCAGCTCGCCAAGAAGGCGGGCACCAACCCGCGCGCCCTCGCGGGGCTCCTGAGCGAGCGGCTCGAGCGGGCCGCCGGTGTCGCCGGCATCGAGATCGCCGGGCCCGGCTTCCTCAACATCACGGTGGACGCCGGGGCCCAGGGGCAGGTCGCCGCCGACATCGTGGCCGCGGGCGCGACGTACGGGCGCTCGCACACGCTCGACGGCCTCACGGTCAACGTCGAGTTCATCTCCGCCAACCCCACCGGGCCGCTGCACCTGGGCCACACCCGCTGGGCCGTGCTCGGCGACGCGATCGGTCGCGTCCTCGACGCCGCCGGCGCCCAGGTCACGCGCGAGTTCTACATCAACGACCGCGGCGTGCAGATGAACCACTTCGCCGACTCGATCATCGCGGCGGCGCTGGGCCAGCCGGCCCCCGAGGACGGGTACGCCGGGGCGTACGTCGCGGAGCTCGCCACGGCCGTCGAGGCGGCGCGGCCCGGGATCTTCGACCTGCCGCCCGACGAGCGCCGGGCGGCGGTGCGCGCCGAGGGGTACGCGCTCCAGCTGCGCGAGCAGCAGGAGACGCTCGAGGCGTTCCAGACGCACTTCGACGTGTGGTTCTCGGAGCTCTCCCTGCACGAGTCGGGCTCGGTGCCCGAGACGCTGGCGCGCCTCAAGGACCTCGGCCACGTCTACGAGTCGGAGGGGGCGCTCTTCATGCGCACCACCGACTTCGGCGACGACAAGGACCGCGTGCTCATCAAGTCGGACGGCGAGCTGACCTACTTCGCGTCCGACACGGCGTACTACCTGAACAAGCGGGCGCGCGGGTTCGACCGCTGCCTGTACCTGCTGGGCGCCGACCACCACGGGTACGTCAACCGCCTGCGCGCCATGGCCGCCTGCGTGGGCGACGACCCCGACCAGACCCTCGACGTGCTCATCGGCCAGCTCGTGAAGATCCTGCGCGACGGGGTCGAGGTGAAGCTGTCGAAGCGCAAGGGCACGATCGTCACCCTCAACGAGCTCGCCGACGAGATCGGTGTCGACGCGCTGCGCTACTCGCTCGCGCGCTACCCGGCCGACTCGCCGCTGACGCTCGACATCGCCGAGATCACGCGGGCCTCCGCGGACAACCCGGTCTACTACGTGCAGTACGCGCACGCCCGCACCTGCCGGATGATCGCGAACGCCACGGACCTCGGCATGCGGCTGCCGGACGCCCTGGGCGACGACTTCGACGCGGCGCTGCTCTCCCACGAGCGCGAGGGCGAGCTGCTGCGCGCCCTCGCCGAGTTCCCGCGCGTCGTCGCGACCGCGGCCGAGCTGCGCGAGCCCCACCGCATCGCGCGCTACCTCGAGGACACCGCGTCGGTGTTCAACAAGTGGTACGACACCAAGGAGTGCCGCATGCTGCCGCAGGGCGACGAGCCGGTCTCGCCGACGAACGAGGCGCGCCTCGTGCTGGCCCACGCCGTGCGCCAGGTCGTCGCGAACGGCCTCGGCCTGCTCGGCGTCTCCGCTCCCGAGAGGATGTGACGAGGTGGTCCGCGCCCACGAGGCCGGCTGGGCCCACGCCGAGGGTGCCCTGCGCGGCCCGGCCTGGCTCCGCGAGCCCGCCGACACGAACGCGCTCGTCGACCACCTGTGGTCGGCGAACGTCGCCAAGGACGCGTCCGGCGAGCTGACCGTGGCGGGCGTGCCGGTGTCGCGCATCGCCACCGAGCACGGCACGCCGGCGTACGTGCTGGACGAGGACGACTTCCGCGACCGCGCCCGGGCCTTCCGCGACGGCTTCGCCGGCTGGGACGTCTACTACGCGGGGAAGGCCTTCCTGTGCACCGCGGTCGCGCGCTGGGTGGCCGAGGAGGGGCTCTGCCTCGACGTCTGCTCCGAGGGCGAGCTGGCCGTCGCCCTGCGGGCGGGCGTCGACCCGGCGCGGATCGGGTTCCACGGCAACAACAAGTCGGTGCGGGCCCTCCGGCGCGCGCTCGAGGTCGGCGTGGGCCGCATCATCGTCGACTCGTTCCACGAGATCGAGCGGCTCACGGAGCTGACGGCGGGCGCCGAGCGCCGCGCCCCGGTGATGATCCGGGTGACCGCCGGCGTCGAGGCCCACACGCACGAGTACATCGCCACGGCCCACGAGGACCAGAAGTTCGGCTTCTCGATCACGTCCGGCGACGCCCTGGAGGCGGCGCGGCGGGTCCTGGCCGCCGACGGTCTGGAGCTGCGCGGGCTGCACAGCCACATCGGCAGCCAGATCTTCGACTCCGCCGGGTTCGAGGTCGCGGCGAAGCGGGTGCTGGCGCTCCACGCCCGCGTGGCCGCCGAGCTGGGCCACACCATGCCCGAGACGGACCTCGGCGGCGGGTTCGGCATCGCCTACACCACGCAGGACGACCCCTCGACCCCCGCGGTGCTCGCGGCCGAGATGCGGGCGATCGTGGAGCACGAGTGCCGGGGGCTCGGGATCGCCGTGCCCCACCTCTCCATCGAGCCCGGCCGGGCGATCGTCGGTCCGTCCACCTTCACGCTCTACGAGGTCGGCACCGTCAAGGCCGTCGCGCTCGACGGTGGCGCGAGCCGCACGTACGTCTCCGTCGACGGGGGCATGAGCGACAACATCCGCACGGCCCTGTACGACGCGGACTACTCCTGCACCCTCGCCTCGCGCAGCTCGGACGCGGCGCCGGAGCTCGCCCGCGTCGTCGGTCACCACTGCGAGGCCGGCGACATCGTGGTCAAGGACGAGTTCCTGCCCGCCGACGTGGCGCCGGGCGACCTGCTGGCCGTGCCCGCGACGGGCGCCTACTGCCGGTCGATGGCGTCCAACTACAACCACGCGCTGCGGCCGCCCGTGATCGCCGTGCGCGACGGCGAGAGCCGCGTCGTCGTGCGCCGCGAGACGCTCGACGACCTCCTGGCCACCGACGTCGGCGGGTCCGAGGCGTGAGCCGGCACGGGCCCGATCCCGTGCGGGGGGCTCGGGCCGGATACGGTGCGGGGACTCCCCGCACCCTCGAGGCCGTCATCGAGACCGCCGCCGAGGCGGTCGCGGGGCCCTCCCCGAGCGAGCCACCCCGGCGCCGCGGGCCGTCCGGCCGGCGGTGGAAAGGTTGAGAACGATGCAGACCAAGGACGCCCTCCGCGTCGCCGTGCTCGGCTGCGGGTCGGTCGGCTCGCAGGTCGTGCGCCTGCTGACCGAGCAGGCCGACGACCTCGCGATGCGCGCCGGTGTCCCCCTGGAGCTCGTCGGGGTCGCCGTGCGGCGTCTCGACGCCCCGCGTGACGTCGACGTCCCGAGCCACCTCCTCACGACCGACGCGACCGCGCTCGTCACGAGCGGCGTCGACCTCGTGGTCGAGGTCATCGGCGGCATCGAGCCGGCGCGCTCGCTGATCCTGGCGGCGCTCGAGAGCGGCGCGTCGGTGGTGACCGCCAACAAGGCGCTGCTCGCCGAGGACGGCGCGACGCTCTTCGAGGCCGCCGAGAAGGCGGGCCGCGACCTCTACTACGAGGCCGCCGTCGCCGGGGCCATCCCGATCATCCGGCCGCTGCGGGAGTCGCTCGTCGGTGACACCGTCACCCGGGTGCTCGGCATCGTGAACGGCACGACGAACTACATCCTCGACAAGATGGACAGCTCGGGCGCCGGGTTCGCCGACGCGCTCGGGGAGGCGCAGGAGCTCGGGTACGCCGAGGCCGACCCCACCGCGGACGTCGAGGGCTTCGACGCCGCGGCCAAGGCCGCGATCCTGGCGTCGCTGGCGTTCCACACGCGGGTCACCGCGGCCGACGTCCACCGCGAGGGCATCAGCGACGTGACGGCGGCGGACGTGCGCTCGGCCGCAGACATGGGCGCCGTGGTCAAGCTGCTCGCGATCTGCGAGCTGCGGGACGGTCCCGACGGGCAGGCGGTCTCCGCCCGGGTGCACCCCGCGATGATCCCGCGCAGCCACCCGCTCGCGTCGGTCCGCGAGGCCTACAACGCGGTCTTCGTCGAGTCGGAGGCCGCCGGGCGGCTCATGTTCTACGGTCCGGGCGCCGGCGGTGCGCCGACCGCCTCGGCCGTGCTGGGCGACCTCGTCACGATCGCCCGCCACCACCGTGCGGGCACGCGCGGCGCGGGGGAGTCGGCGTACACGGCGCGGCCGGTGCTCCCGATGGGGGACACCCTCACGCGCTACCACGTCGCGATCGACGTCGAGGACCGCGCCGGTGTGCTGGCGCTCGTCGCTACGGCCTTCGCCGAGCACGGCGTCTCGATCCAGACGGTCCGCCAGGAGGGCCGCGGCGCCGACGCGCAGCTGGTCGTCGTCTCGCACCGGGCCACGGACGCCCAGCTCGCCGCCACGGTGGCACACCTGCAGCAGATGGACATCGTCCGCGAGGTCACCTCGGTGATGCGCGTGGAGGGGGAGACGGAATGAGCACCACGACCGCGCGCCCGCAGTGGCGTGGAGTGATCGACGAGTACCGCGAGCTGCTCGACCTGCCCGCCGGGCTGCCCGCGGTGACGCTGCGCGAGGGCGGCACCCCGCTCGTGCGCTCCGGCTGGCTGTCGGGCCTCACCGGGGCCGAGGTCTGGCTCAAGGTCGAGGGCAACAACCCGACCGGGTCCTTCAAGGACCGCGGCATGACGGCGGCGATCTCGCTGGCGAAGCACGAGGGCGCCCGCGCCGTCGTCTGCGCCTCGACCGGCAACACGTCGGCCGCGATGGCGGCCTACGCCGCCCACTGCGGCCTCACGCCGCTCGTGCTCGTGCCCGAGGGCAAGATCGCGGCCGGCAAGATGGCGCAGGCCATCATGCACGGCGCGCAGGTGCTCATGGTGCGCGGCAACTTCGACGACTGCCTGACGCTGGCGCGGCAGCTCGCGGACTCCTACCCGGTGGCGCTCGTGAACTCCGTCAACCCGGCGCGGCTCGAGGGCCAGAAGACCGCCGCCTTCGAGATCGTCGACTTCCTCGGCGACGCTCCCGACGTGCACGTGCTGCCGGTCGGCAACGCCGGCAACATCTCGGCGTACTGGCTCGGCTACACCCAGTACGCCGCGGCCGGCCACGCCACGCGCCGTCCGGTGATGCGCGGGTTCCAGGCCGCCGGCGCGGCCCCGCTCGTCAACGGCGCCCCGGTGGCGGACCCGGAGACGAAGGCGACCGCGATCCGCATCGGCAACCCGGCCTCGTGGAAGCTGGCCGTGGCCGCCGCCGAGGAGTCGGGCGGCCGGTTCCGTGCCGTGACCGACGAGCAGATCCTCGGTGCCCAGCGCGAGCTCGCGCGGCGCGACGGCGTGTTCGTCGAGCCTGCCTCCGCGACCGGTGTCGCCGGCCTGCTCGACGACCTCGACCGCGGGGAGTCCTACGCGGGGCTCACCGTCGCGGTGACGGTCACGGGACACGGGCTCAAGGACACGGTGACCGCGCTCGAAGGTCTCGGCGACGTCGTGGACTCCGTGGTCGACGCCGACGTGGCCGACGTGGCGCGCGCAGCCGGGCTCGCCTGACGTGGGGGCCATCGACGCCCCGCTGGACCGCACGGACCCGGGTGCCGCCTTCGTGCAGGGGCCGGTCTCGGTCTCGGTGCCGGCGACCTCGGCGAACCTCGGTCCCGGCTACGACACCCTCGGCCTGGCGCTCGCCCTGCGCGACGTGCTGACCGGCGAGGTGATCGCGCCGGCCGACGGCACACCGGCGCGGGTCGAGGTGGAGGTGGTCGGCGAGGGTGCCGGCGACGTGCCCCTCGACGAGTCCCACCTCGTCGTGCGCGCGATGCGCTGCGCCTTCGAGCAGATGGGGCTGGCGCAGCCCAGCCTGCGCCTGCGGTGCGAGAACGTGCTGCCCCACAGCCGGGGCCTGGGGTCCTCCTCGGCCGCGATCGTCGGCGGCCTGGCGCTCGCGCGCGCCCTCGTCGCCGACGGCGCCCAGCGGCTCGACGACACCGACCTGTTCACCCTCGCGGCCCGGCTCGAGGGCCACCCCGACAACGTCGCCCCCGCGGTCTTCGGCGGGTTCACGGTCTCGGGCTCGGAGGGCGGCACGTTCTTCGCGGTGCCCTCGCCGGTCGCCGCCGGCGTCTCCGCCGTCGTCTTCGTGCCCGACGAGCCGGTGTCGACGGAGGTCGCCCGCGGTCTGCTGCCGGCGACGGTGCCGCACGCCGACGCCGCCGCCAACGCGGCACGGGTCGCGCTCCTCGTGCTGGCGCTCGCCCAGCGCCCGGAGCTGCTGCCGGCCGCCACGCGGGACTACCTCCACCAGGACTACCGCGCCTCGGCCATGCCGCGCAGCGCCGAGCTCGTGCGGTCCCTCCGTGCCGACGGGGTGGCGGCGGTCATCTCGGGCGCCGGCCCCACGGTGCTGGCGTTCGTCGGGGACGCGGACCCCGACGACCACGTCGAGTCGCCCGCCGACGCGCGGCGCGCGCTCACGAGCGCGGAGGCGCTGCTCGCGCGGTGCCCCGACGGGTGGCGCGCCCACCACCTCGCGGTCGATCCGCGGGGTGTGGTGGTACGGTAACCAGCGCGTCACCGATCGGTCTGCTCCGATCGTGCGGCGCGGCGCCCACCGGGATCATCCCGCGCGGTGCAACCTCCTCCACGTCCCCGACGCGGATCCACTCCTGCCCGTCCGGCTCGCCCGCGAGCCGTGACGGGTCGGCCCTGCGGCGTGGAGGCCATGACCCCAGCTGGCGGTGCGGACCGCGCGTTCTCCGCCCAGCGCACAAACGTGGGAAGGACCTCACGTGACTGAGACGATCGATTCCGCCGCAGCCGAGCAGACCCCGAAGAAGCGCGGCGGGCTCAACTCCCTGCTGCTCGCCGACCTGAAGTCGATGGCGGGCGGCCTGGGGATCGCGGGTGCGAGCGGCATGAAGAAGGCCCAGCTCGTCGACGCGATCAAGGCGGCCCAGTCGGGCGGCGGTGCGTCCGCGTCCGGCACGGCCCCGGCGCGCCGCGCCCGGAAGACCACCGCGCCCGCCGAGCCGTCCGCCGCCGCGCCCGAGCAGGGCGCCCCGGCCGACGCGGCGGCGGAGCGCCCCGCGCGCGCCCGTCGTGCGCGCAAGGTGGAGGGCGACGCCCAGCCCGCCACCACCAGCGAGACCGTCGCCCCGGCGTCGGAGGCGCCCGACGCGTCCGCGGCCACCGACCGCGCCGAGCGGCCGGCGCGCCGCCGTGAGCGCCAGCAGCCGGACGGCGGCGAGGCCTCCGGCACGAACGACGACTCCGGCCGCGCCCAGGGCGACGCGCAGCGCGAGCAGCGCGGCGACCAGCGCGAGGGTCGCGGCAACCGGGACGGCCAGGGCAACCAGGACCGGAACCAGGACCGCAATCAGGGCGGGAACCAGGGCGGGAACCAGGACCGGAACCAGGACCGGAACCAGGACCGCAACCAGGGCAACCGGAACCAGGACCGCAACCAGGGCCAGGACCGCACCCAGGACCGCAACCAGGACCGCAACCGGAACCAGGGCGGCAACCAGGACCGCGGTGGCAACCAGGGCCCGCAGTCCAACCGCGACGACGAGGGCGGTCGGCGCAGCCGGCGTCGTCGGGGCCGCGACCGTGACGGCGGCGGGGGCGGCAACAACCGCGACCGCGGCGGCCGGGGTGGTCGCGAGCCCGACACCACGATCCTCGAGGACGACGTCCTGGTGCCCGCAGCCGGCATCCTCGACGTCCTCGACAGCTACGCCTTCGTCCGCACGAGCGGCTACCTGCCGGCGCCCGAGGACGTCTACCTCTCGCTGCCCATGGTGCGGAAGATGGGTCTCCGCCGCGGCGACGCGATCGTCGGCCAGGTGCGCCAGCCCCGCGAGGGCGAGCGCAAGGAGAAGTTCAACCCGATGGTGCGGGTGGACTCGGTCAACGGCGACGACCCCGAGAAGGCCCGCAACCGGCCCGAGTTCGCGAAGCTGACGCCGCTCTACGCCTCCGAGCGCCTGCGCCTCGAGACCGACCAGCACAACCTCATCGGTCGCGTCATCGACATCGCGGCGCCCATCGGCAAGGGCCAGCGCGGCCTCATCGTGTCCCCGGCCAAGGCCGGCAAGACGATGGTGATGCAGTCGATCGCCAACTCGATCACGCGCAACAACCCCGAGTGCCACCTCATGGTCGTCCTCGTCGACGAGCGTCCCGAGGAGGTCACCGACTTCGAGCGCTCCGTCAAGGGCGAGGTCATCTCCTCGACCTTCGACCGGCCGGCCGGCGACCACACGACGGTCGCGGAGCTGGCGATCGAGCGGGCCAAGCGGCTCGTCGAGCTGGGCCACGACGTCGTCGTGCTCCTCGACGGCATCACCCGCCTGGGTCGCGCCTACAACCTCGCGGCCCCGCCGAGCGGACGCATCCTGTCCGGTGGTGTCGACTCGGCCGCGCTCTACCCGCCGAAGAAGTTCTTCGGTGCGGCCCGCAACATCGAGAACGGCGGCTCGCTCACCATCCTCGCCACGGCCCTCATCGAGTCCGGCTCGAAGATGGACGAGGTGATCTTCGAGGAGTTCAAGGGCACCGGCAACATGGAGATCCGGCTGCGTCGCGAGTTCGCGGAGAAGCGGATCTTCCCGGCGATCGACGCCGTGCAGTCGGGAACCCGTCGCGAGGAGCTGCTCCTCGGCAAGGACGAGCTCGCGATCATCTGGAAGGTGCGCCGGCTGCTGTCGGGCCTCGACGGCCAGCAGGCGCTGGAGCTCCTGCTCGAGCGGCTCAAGAAGTCGCAGAGCAACATCGAGTTCCTCATGCAGGTGCAGAAGACCATGCCGGGCGCCGGCGAGAACGGACACTGAGCCCCGCCCACGGGCGCTCACCCACCCGTCGCCACCGGGGGAACACACGGATTGGTCTCCGTGTTGACCCCGGTGGCACAATCCATCGCTGGCTCCGGTTCACGGCCTCCCACCGGGGGAGGACGACCCGGCGGCCGAGGAGAAGAGGACACATCATGCAGAAGGACATCCACCCCGACTACGTCGTCACCCAGGTCACCTGCACCTGTGGCGCGAAGTTCGAGACCCGCAGCACCGCGACGTCCGGCTCGATCCACGCCGACGTGTGCTCGCAGTGCCACCCGTTCTACACGGGCAAGCAGAAGATCCTCGACACCGGCGGCCGCGTGGCCCGCTTCGAAGCGCGCTACGCGAAGGCTGGCGCGGCCAAGAAGAACTGAGGCCCGTCTCAGCGCCGGCTGGCTCCTCTCGGTCTCCATGTCGAGGGAGCCAGCCGGCGCTGTGCATTTCCCGCCCCTGAACCGATCGAGGAGCCCCCGTGTTCGAGGCCGTCGAGGCCCTGGCCGCCGAGCAGGCCGAGCTCGAGCGCACCCTGGCCGACCCGTCGCTGCACGCCGACCAGGCGGCGGCCAAGCGCGTCAACCAGCGGTACGCCGAGGTCAGCGCCGTCGTCCGCACCTGGCGCGAGTGGCAGGACCTGGGGGACGACCTCGGTGCCGCCCGTGAGCTGAGCGCGGACGACGAGGCATTCGCCGCGGAGGCCGAGGAGCTCGCCGTACGCCGCGAGGAGGCCGCCGAGCGCCTCCGGCGGCTGCTGGTGCCCCGGGACCCGGCGGACGGCAAGGACGCGCTGCTGGAGCTCAAGTCGGGGGAGGGCGGCGAGGAGTCGGCGCTGTTCGCCGGCGACCTCCTCCGGATGTACGCCCGGTACGCCGAGCGCCAGGGGTGGACTACCGAGGTGCTCGACGCGACGCCGTCCGACCTCGGGGGCTACAAGTCCGTCACCGTCGCGGTGAAGGCGAAGGGCACGCCCGAGCCGGGGACGGCGCCGTACGCGCTCCTGAAGTTCGAGGGCGGGGTGCACCGGGTGCAGCGGGTGCCCGTGACGGAGTCCCAGGGTCGTGTGCACACGAGTGCCGCGGGCGTGCTGGTGCTGCCCGAGGCCGAGCAGGTGGACGTCAGCATCGACGAGAACGACCTGCGGATCGACGTCTTCCGCAGCTCGGGCCCCGGCGGCCAGAGCGTCAACACGACGGACTCCGCCGTGCGGATCACCCACGTGCCCTCGGGCATCGTGGTGAGCTGCCAGAACGAGAAGAGCCAGCTGCAGAACAAGGAGCAGGCGCTGCGCATCCTCCGCGCCCGGCTCCTCGCCGCGGCGCAGGAGGCAGCGGCCGCGGAGGCCAGCGACGCCCGACGTTCCCAGGTGCGCACCGTGGACCGCTCCGAGCGCATCCGCACCTACAACTACCCGGAGAACCGGATCTCCGACCACCGCACGGGCTACAAGGCCTACAACCTCGACGCCGTGCTCGACGGCGACCTCGGCCCCGTCGTCGGGTCCGCCGTCGACGCCGACCTCGAGGCGCGGCTGGCGTCGGTCGAGGCGGGTCCGGCCCGGTGAGTGGTCCGGTGACCGGCGCGGAGCCCCTCGCCGCCGTCCGTCGGCGTGCGGGGGCCGTGCTCGCCGCGGCCGGGGTGGCCAGCCCGGAGCGGGACGTCGAGCTGCTGCTCGCGCACGTCCTCGACGTGCGCCTGGGCAACCTCGCGCTGGTGCGCTCCCTGGAGGCGCCCCAGGCCGCGGTGCTCGACGAGCTCGTGGCCCGCCGCGCCGCGCGCGAACCGCTGCAGCACCTCACCGGCTCGGCCGCGTTCCGGCACGTCGAGCTGGCGGTCGGCCCGGGCGTCTTCGTGCCGCGACCCGAGACGGAGCTGCTCGCCGGCTGGGCCGTCGACCGCGCCCGTGAGGCGGGGGAGCGGCCGGTCGTCGTCGACCTCTGCACGGGGTCCGGCGCGATCGCCCGCGCGCTGGCGGACGAGGTGCCCCACGCCCGCGTCCACGCGGTCGAGCTCGACCCCGACGCCTTCACCTGGGCGCAGCGCAACCTGGCCGGAACAGGCGTCGACCTCCGCCAGGGCGACCTGGCCGACGCGTTCGTCGACCTCGACGGCACCGTCGACGTGGTGGTGAGCAACCCGCCGTACATCCCGCTCGAGGCCTGGGAGTCCGTCGCCCCGGAGGCCCGGGACCACGACCCCCACCTGGCGCTCTTCTCCGGCGACGACGGGCTCGACGCGATCCGCTCCCTGGTACGTCGTGCAGCAGCGCTGCTCCGCCCCGGGGGGCACCTCGGCTTCGAGCACGCCGACGAGCAGGGGGAGAGCGCACCGGCGGTCGTCGTCGCGGACGGTCGCTGGAGCGACGTGCGCGACCACCTCGACCTGGCAGGTCGTGCGCGCTACACGACGGCGAGGCTGGCACGATGAGCCCCGTGAGCGAGCCGCAGACCCCCGAGGACCGCACGCCCGAGACGCCCCGCCTGGAGAAGGCGGCGACGCCGAGCCGCGTCCTGCCGACGACCACCCCCGAGGAGCGCGAGTCGGCCGTCGAGGCCGCCACCCTCGCCGTACGCCGCGGCGCGGTCGTCGTGCTCCCCACCGACACGGTGTACGGCGTGGGCGCCGACGCGTTCGACCCGACCGCGGTGGCGAAGCTGCTCGCCGCGAAGGGTCGCGGTCGCGACATGCCGCCGCCGGTGCTCATCAGCTCGGCGGTGACGGCCGACGCCCTGGCCCGCGAGGTCCCCGGGTGGGCCCGCGCCCTGATGGACGCCTTCTGGCCCGGTCCGCTCACGATCGTGTTCCACCAGCAGGCCTCGCTCCAGTGGGACCTCGGCGACACCCGCGGCACCGTCGCGCTGCGGATGCCCGACCACGAGCTGGCGCGCGAGATCCTCGAGCGCACCGGCCCGCTGGCCGTGAGCTCCGCCAACCTCACCGGGCGGCCGGCCGCCACCACGGCGCAGCAGGCCGACGGCATGCTCGGGGACGCGGTGGAGGTGATCGTCGACGGCGGCACCTCGCCGGGCGGCAGCGCGAGCACCATCGTCGACGCGACCGGTCCGCAGGGCCGGGTGCTGCGCCTGGGGGCGCTCAGCCTCGAGGAGCTCAACGCCGTGCTCGAGCCCCAGGGCGCCACGCTCGTCGACAACGGCTGAGAGGGGCGCGCGTGCGGGAGTACCTCCTCGTCGTCCTGGTCGCCGCCGCCGTCACCTACCTGGCGACGGTGGTGGCGCGCGAGCTCGCGCTGCGCTGGGGCGCCGTCGCGAAGGTGCGGGGGCGGGACGTGCACGTCACGCCGATCCCGTACTTCGGCGGGATGGCGATGCTCGTCGGCATCGTCGCGGCGTACGCCGTGGCCCGCCAGCTCCCCTTCCTGTCCTACCGGGGCTCGGAGTCGATGTTCCGCGACGCGGGGGTCGTGGTGCTCGCCGGCGCGGTCATCTGCCTCGTCGGGATCGCCGACGACCTCTGGGAGATCTCCCCGCTCATGAAGGCGGGCGCGCAGGTGCTGGTGGCGTCGGGCCTGGTGCTGAGCAACGTGCAGTTCTACTCGGTGCCCCTGCCCGGCGGCGGCATCTTCGTCATGGACGAGCTGCAGGGCGCGCTGCTGACCGTGATCATCGTGGTGGTCACGGTCAACGCCGTGAACTTCGTCGACGGCCTCGACGGCCTCGCGGCCGGCGTGGTCGGCATCGGAGCGCTGGCGTTCTTCTGGTTCTGCTACCAGCTCGCCAACGTCAACGGCGCGACCCTGGCCAACACGGGGGCCCTGCTGAGCGCGCTGCTCGCGGGAGCCTGCCTCGGCTTCCTGGGCCACAACTTCCACCCGGCGCGGCTGTTCATGGGGGACAGCGGCTCGATGCTCATCGGCCTCATGCTGTCGGCGAGCGCCATCACCCTGACGGGCCAGTTCCCGGCGACGGAGCTCACCGCGGGGGCCGACGGGGGTACGGCGAGCCTGCTGCCCGTGCTGCTCCCCGTGCTGCTGCCGGTGGCCATCCTCATCATCCCGCTGACCGACCTGGTGCTCGCCGTGCTGCGGCGGGCGAAGAAGCGCGTCTCGCCCTTCGAGGCCGACAAGCAGCACCTCCACCACCGCCTGCTCGAGATCGGGCACTCCCACCGCCGGGCGGTGCTCGTCATGTGGATGTGGGCCGCGCTCGTCGGTTTCGGCACGGTGACCATGAGCCTCTACTCCGGAGCGCTCGTGGCGGCCGTGCTGGCCGTCGGATTCGTCGCGACGCTCGCCGTCACGCTGGTCGTGCGTTCGGCGGAGCCGGTCGACGAGGTCGCCCTGGCGGCGCCCCCGGAAGAGCTCGCGACGCCCCCCGAGGAGGGCTCGGGGGAGGGCTTGTGATAACTTTCACGAGCGCTCGGGCCGCCGTCTGACCGCGTTTTCCGCACCACTCCCGCACCCCCGACGAGAACGGCCGCCCTGATGACGACCGCCCCCGCCGCCGGCACGCAGCGCCCCCGCGGCGCCGCGCGCCTCGTGCTGCGGACGACCGTCCCGGTGGCTCTGTCCGTGCTCGTCCTGACGCTGGTCGGTGCCGTCGTGGGCGGCTCACCGGCCGCGCTCGGCGCGCTGGTCGGGGGAGTCCTGCTGCTGGTCGTGCTCACGTCCAGTGCCCTCGTCGTGGACGTGGTCGCCTCGGCGGCCGGCGCCCCCGTCTTCCTGGTCAGCCTGATGACCTACGCGCTGAACGTGTTGCTCGTGCTGGTCGCGCTGCTCGCTGTGCGCGAGTCCGGCCTCACCGACTCGGTCCTGAGTGCTCGGTGGCTCGCCGGCGCAGTGGTGGTTGCGGCCCTCGCCTGGACCGTGGCGCACGTGGCGGTCACGGTGCGGGCCCGTATCCCGCTCTACGACCTGCCCGACCGAGCGGTCGTCCCGTCGGAGAGGGCAGGTGCGTGATGACCGCTCCTGCCTGCTATCGTCCGGGGCGCGATGACACCGCACCAGCCTCCCTTGGAACCCTCGAGGGCAACTCCCGACGGGCCGATGGCCGACCCCTGGCGGTCGTTCAGCTACATGACGTCGGGTGTGCTGATGTACGGGCTGCTGGGATGGCTCGCCGACCGATGGCTGGGCACGACGTTCCTGGTCGCGATCGGCATCCTGGTCGGCGCGGGTCTGGGCATCTACATGACGTTCGCACGCTACAACCGGGCTTCCCCCGAAGCCCCCACCGACAAACCGACGACCTGAACGCGGGCGGTCCTGGCTGGACCGCTGCGATCGACCACCCGGACCTGATGGCCGACCTCACGAAGGAGCACACGCGTTGAGCGTCAACGTTCTGGCCGCGACGGAGGACCCGTACATCCCGGGTCCCTCCAGCTTCGACCTGCCGCCGATCTTCGGTCAGGGCACGATCGTCACCAAGCCCATGGTGCAGATCGTCCTGTTCGCCGTGCTGGCCTTCGCGTTCCTCTACTTCGCGTCCCGCAAGCGCGCCCTCGTGCCCGGTCGGCTGCAGTACGTCGGCGAGGCCGGCTACGGCTTCGTCCGCAACTCGCTGGGCCGCGACATCATCGGCAGCCACGACTTCCAGAAGTTCGTGCCCTACCTGGTGTCGATGTTCTTCCTGCTGCTCTTCAACAACTGGGCCGCGGCGATCCCCTTCATCCAGTTCCCGACGTTCTCGCGGGCCGGTCTCGTCTACGGCCTGGCCGCCATCAGCTGGCTGGTCTACAACTACGTCGGGATCAGGAAGCACGGCCTCGGCGGCTATCTGAAGCTGCAGTGCATGCCGAGCGGCGTGACGGGCCCCATCCTGCTGCTGATCGTGCCGCTGGAGTTCTTCTCCAACATCGTGGTCCGCCCGGTGACGCTGGCGCTGCGTCTGTTCTGCAACATGTTCGCCGGCCACCTGCTGCTCATCCTCTTCGCGATGGGCGGGTACTGGCTGATCTTCCAGAGCGGCGTGCTCGGCTACGTGCCGGTCGGCATCCTCGCCTGGGTGCTGTTCACGGCCATCTTCTTCCTGGAGCTGCTGATCCAGTTCCTCCAGGCCTACGTCTTCACCCTGCTCAACGCGATGTACATCGCCGGCGCCCTCGCCGACGAGCACTGATCTATCCCGCTCAACCGCCCCAGCACTTCTCCGCAGCAACCGCGGGGAAACCAACCGAAAGGAAATCGCCGTGGACGGCAACCTCAACATGATCGGTTACGGCCTGGCTGCCATCGGCCCGGGTATCGGCATCGGTCTGATCTTCGCCGCCTACATCAACGGCGTCGCCCGTCAGCCGGAGGCCCAGAGCCGCCTCCAGACCATCGCCATCCTGGGCTTCGCCCTCGCCGAGGCGCTCGCGATCATCGGTATCGCCCTCGCCTTCGTCCTCTGACGTAGCCGAGCGGCACTCTCACCGAAGGACAGCCCATGAACTACCTTCTCGCGGCAGCGGAGGGCGAAGAGCCGAACCCGCTCATCCCGCACATCCCCGAGGTGGTCCTCGGCGTCGTCGTCTTCGCCCTGCTCTTCGTGCTCGTCAAGAAGTTCGTCGTCCCGAACTTCGAGGCGACGTTCGCCGAGCGCACGTCGGCGATCGAGGGCGGCCTGGCCGCGGCCGAGACCAAGCAGGCCGAGGCCGACGCCAAGCTCGCCGAGCTCGAGCAGCAGCTCGCGGAGGCCCGCCACGAGGCGGCCCGCATCCGTGAGGAGGCCCGCGAGCAGGGCGCGACCATCGTCGCCGAGATGCGCGAGCAGGCCCAGGCCGAGTCCGCGCGCATCGTCGAGGCGGGCAAGGCGCAGATCGAGGCCGAGCGCCAGCAGGCGGTCACCTCGCTCCGTGCCGAGGTCGGCACCCTCGCGACCGGTCTCGCCGGCCGCATCGTCGGGGAGAGCCTCGAGGACGAGGCTCGCCAGAGCCGCGTCGTCGAGCGCTTCCTCGCCGATCTCGAGTCCTCCGGCGGGGTCAACTGATGGCCGACTTCCGTGGCACGTCGGCCGACGCGCTCGCGGCGCTGACCGTCGAGCTGCGGGCCGTCGCCGAGAGCGACCTCGCCCGTGTCGGTGGCGACCTCTTCGCGGTCGCCGGCATCCTCCGCGGCGAGCCGGCCCTGCGCCGGGTCGTCACGGACGTGTCGGTGCCCGCCGAGGCGAAGCAGGGCCTGCTCCGGCAGATCCTGCAGGGCAAGGTCGCCGAGGGGACCCTGCCGCTGGTCGCCTCCGCCGTCGGGCACCGCTGGACGGTGGGCCGGGACCTCGCCGACGCCATCGAGCGTCTCGGTGAGATCGCGGTCGTCCGCTCCGCGGGGGCCGACAGCACCCGGCTCGAGAACGAGCTGTTCGAGCTGGGGCAGGTCGTCAAGGGCGAGCCGTCGCTGCGCGACGCGCTGTCCGACCCGGCCCGCTCGGTCGACGACAAGGCCCGCCTGGTCGACGACCTGCTCGGCGGCAAGGCGCTCCCCGCGACCGTCGCGCTGGCCAAGCAGGCACTGGCCGGCAGCTATCGCACGGTGAGCGCCGCACTCGCGACGTACGAGCGGGTCGCCGCTGACGTGAACGGCGAGCGGGTCGCCTCGGTGACCGTCGCGAAGCCGCTCGCCGAGGGCGACCGCGCTCGACTGGTCGACGTACTGTCGCGACAGTACGGACGCCCGGTGCACCTGAACGTCGTCGTGGACCCGTCCGTGGTCGGGGGTGTCCTCGTCGAGATCGGCGACGACATCATCGACGGCACGGTCTCCGGGCGCCTCGACACCGCACGCCGCCGCCTCGCCGGCTGACCCCGGCCCCGATCCCAGCCGCACCCGCGCCCTCCACCACCCGGGCCGAGAACCAGAAGGAAGAGTGATGACGGAGCTTTCGATCCGTCCGGACGAGATCCGCGACGCGCTCCAGCGTTTCGTGTCGGACTACACGCCCGAGACCGCCAGCCGTGAAGAGGTCGGCGTCGTCGCGGAGGCCGCCGACGGCATCGCCCGCGTGACGGGGCTGCCGTCGGCCATGGCCAACGAGCTCCTCGAGTTCGAGGACGGCACGCTGGGCCTGGCGCTCAACCTCGACGCCCGCGAGATCGGTGTCGTCGTCCTCGGCGACTTCGACAAGATCGAGGAGGGCCAGGCCGTCAAGCGCACGGGCGAGGTCCTCTCCGTCCCCGTGGGCGACGGCTACCTCGGCCGCGTGGTGGACCCGCTCGGCAAGGCCATCGACGGTCTCGGCGACATCGAGACGACCGGCCGCCGCGCCCTCGAGCTGCAGGCGCCCACCGTGGTGCAGCGCAAGTCGGTGCACGAGCCGCTCTCCACCGGCATCAAGGCGATCGACGCCATGACGCCGATCGGCCGCGGCCAGCGCCAGCTGATCATCGGTGACCGCGCGACCGGCAAGACCACGATCGCGATCGACACGATCATCAACCAGAAGCAGAACTGGGCCTCGGGCGACCCGTCCAAGCAGGTCCGCTGCATCTACGTGGCGATCGGCCAGAAGGGCTCGACCATCGCCTCCGTGCGTGGCGCCCTCGAGGAGGCCGGCGCGCTGGAGTACACGACGATCGTCGCCGCCCCGGCGTCCGACTCGGCGGGCTTCAAGTACCTGGCGCCGTACACGGGCTCGGCCATCGGCCAGCACTGGATGTACGAGGGCAAGCACGTCCTCATCGTGTTCGACGACCTGACCAAACAGGCCGAGGCCTACCGCGCCGTGTCGCTGCTGCTGCGCCGTCCGCCGGGCCGTGAGGCCTACCCGGGTGACGTCTTCTACCTGCACAGCCGGCTCCTCGAGCGCTGCGCCAAGCTGAGCGACGAGCTCGGCGCGGGCTCGATGACGGGCCTCCCGATCATCGAGACGAAGGCGAACGACGTCTCGGCGTTCATCCCGACCAACGTCATCTCCATCACCGACGGCCAGATCTTCCTGCAGTCCGACCTCTTCGCGGCCAACCAGCGGCCCGCGATCGACGTCGGTGTGTCGGTCTCCCGCGTGGGTGGTGCGGCGATGACGAAGGCGATGAAGGCCGTCACCGGCTCGCTCAAGGTCGACCTGGCGCAGTTCCGCGCCATGGAGGCCTTCGCGATGTTCGCGTCCGACCTCGACGCCGCCTCGCGTCAGCAGCTCGACCGCGGCCAGCGCCTCATGGCCCTGCTCAAGCAGCCGCAGTACTCGCCGTACCCCGTCGACGAGATGACCGTCTCGCTCTGGCTGGGCACGTCGGGTCGCCTGGACAAGGTCCCCACGGACGACGTCCTCCGCTTCGAGCAGGAGTTCCTGGACTACCTGCGCCGCTCGCACGACGGCGTCCTCGCCGGCATCCGCGAGAGCCTCAAGTTCGAGGACTCGACCGAGTCGTCGCTGAACGACGCCTACGAGTTGTTCCTCGACCAGTTCGAGACCTCCGACGGCCAGTCGATCAAGGCCGGCAAGGAGTCGCACGAGGCGCTCGAGGACGACGAGCTCGGCCAGGAGCAGATCGTCAAGCAGAAGCGGGGCTGACCCATGGCCGTTTCGCTGCGTGAGTACCGCGCGCGGATCCGATCGACCGAGTCGATGAAGAAGATCACGCGCGCCATGGAGCTCATCGCTGCGTCCCGCATCATCAAGGCGCAGCAGCGGGCGCAGGCCGCCGCGCCGTACGCCCGCGAGCTCACCCGCGCCGTGTCGGCGGTGGCGACGTTCTCCAACGTCGACCACCCGCTGACGACGGAGCCCGAGAACCCGACCCGGGCCGCGGTCCTCATCGTCACGAGCGACCGCGGTCTGGCCGGTGCCTACTCCTCGAGCGTGCTCAAGGAGGCCGAGCGCCTCATCGAGCGCCTGCGGGGCGAGGGCAAGAAGGTGGACGCGTTCATCAGCGGCCGCAAGGGCGAGGCGTACTTCAAGTTCCGTCAGCGCCCCATCGCGCGGGCGTGGACGGGCTACTCCGACCAGCCGTCGTACGACGACGCCCGGGCCATCGGCCAGGCGCTCATCTCGGCGTTCCTGACGGAGACCGGCGAGGTCGTGGACGACATCACGGGCGTCGACGAGGTGCACGTGGTCTTCACGCGCTTCAAGTCGATGCTCGTGCAGGAGCCGCAGGCGATGCGCCTGCTGCCGCTGGAGGTCGTCGAGGGCACCGAGGCGCCGGCGAAGGACGAGCTGCTCCCGCTGTACGAGTTCGAGCCGTCCGGCACCGAGGTGCTCGACACGCTGCTCCCGAAGTACGTGCAAAGCCGGATCTTCTTCGCCCTGCTGCAGGCGGCGGCGTCGGAGCTGGCGGCCCGTCAGAAGGCGATGAAGTCGGCGACGGACAACGCGGACGAGCTCATCAAGAAGTACAAGCGGATCGCCAACCAGGCCCGCCAGGCTGGCATCACCCAGGAAATCAGCGAGATCGTCGGTGGCGTCAACGCGCTCGCCGACGCCCAGGCCGGGAGTGAGTGAAGACAATGACTGCCACTGTTGAAGAGACCCAGGTCGGCGGGGCTGCTGGTTCCGTCGGTCGCATCGCCCGCGTCATCGGCCCGGTCGTGGACATCGAGTTCCCGTCCGACGCCATGCCGGCGATCTACAACGCCCTCAAGGTCACGTTCGACCTCGGCGGCGAGTCGACCACGATCACGCTCGAGGTCGCCATGCACATCGGCGACGGCATGGTCCGCGCCATCTCGATGAAGCCGACCGACGGCCTCGTGCGTGGCCTGCAGGTCACGGACACCGGTGAGTCCATCACCGTGCCGGTCGGCGACGTCACGCTCGGCAAGGTGTTCAACACCACCGGCGACTGCCTCAACCTGCCCGAGGGCGAGACCCTCGAGGTCAACGAGCGCTGGGGCATCCACCGCAAGGCGCCCGCGTTCGACCAGCTGGAGTCGAAGACCCAGATGTTCGAGACGGGCATCAAGGTCATCGACCTGCTGACGCCCTACGTGACCGGCGGAAAGATCGGCCTGTTCGGCGGCGCCGGCGTGGGCAAGACCGTGCTCATCCAGGAGATGATCGCGCGTGTGGCCCGCAACCACGGTGGTGTGTCGGTGTTCGCCGGCGTGGGTGAGCGCACCCGCGAGGGCAACGACCTCATGGTCGAGATGGAGGAGGCGGGCGTCTTCGGGCAGACCGCGCTCGTCTTCGGCCAGATGGACGAGCCGCCGGGCACCCGGCTGCGCGTCGCCCTGTCCGCGCTGACGATGGCGGAGTACTTCCGCGACGTGCAGAAGCAGGACGTGCTGCTGTTCATCGACAACATCTTCCGGTTCACGCAGGCCGGTTCCGAGGTGTCGACGCTGCTCGGCCGCATGCCCTCCGCGGTGGGCTACCAGCCCAACCTGGCCGACGAGATGGGTCAGCTCCAGGAGCGGATCACGTCGACGCGTGGTCACTCGATCACCTCGATGCAGGCGATCTACGTGCCCGCCGACGACTACACCGACCCGGCGCCGGCGACGACGTTCGCCCACCTGGACGCCACCACGGAGCTCTCGCGCGACATCGCGTCGCTCGGTATCTACCCGGCCGTGGACCCGCTCACGTCGACCTCGCGGATCCTCGACCCGCAGTACATCGGCAAGGAGCACTACGACTGCGCCATCCGCGTGAAGCAGATCCTCCAGCGCAACAAGGAGCTGCAGGACATCATCGCGATCCTCGGAGTGGACGAGCTCTCCGAGGAGGACAAGGTCGTCGTGCACCGCGCGCGTCGCATCCAGCGCTTCCTCTCGCAGAACACCTACGTTGCCAAGCAGTTCACGGGCATCGAGGGTTCGACGGTCACCATCGCCGACACGATCGAGGCGTTCAACAAGATCGCCGAGGGCGAGTACGACCACGTCGCCGAGCAGGCGTTCTTCATGTGCGGTGGCCTCGACGACGTCGAGGCCAAGTGGGCCGACATCCAGAAGAGCCTCTGACGATGGCCGGCTCCCTGCACGTCGAGCTGGTCAGCGCCGAGCGCGTGGTGTGGTCGGGCGAGGCCGTCCGGGTCATCGCCCGCACGGTCGCGGGTGACGTCGGCATCCTGCCGGGTCACGCGCCGCTGCTGTCCGCGCTGTCGCACGGTGTGGTCGACATCCAGTCGACCGAGGGCGAGACCTGGATCGCGGCCGTCTCCGACGGGTTCCTGTCGGTGGCGGACGACCGCGTCTCGGTGCTCTCCGAGTACGCCGAGCTGTCCCACGAGATCGATGTCGAGAAGGCGCGCGCCGACGTGGAGCGCGCCAAGGCTGCGGGCGAGGACGACACGGAGGCGCTCGACGTCCTCCGCACGGCCGAGGCCCGCATCCGCGCGGTCGAGGTGGCCTCCTGAGAGGCTCGCTCGCCCCGCGTCGTACGACGCTCTGAGCTGCTGCCCGGCCCCCGCCACTGTTGGCGGGGCCGGGCAGTAGTCTTTCCCCGTCCCGCTCCGACGAGGCGGGTCGACCCGTCGAGGAGGAGATCGCATGCCGCTGTGGCAGTGGCTGCTCGACGGTGTCGCTGTCCTCGTCGTCCTGGTCGTCCTCTACGGCGTCGCACTCGTGGTGCGGCGCCGTGCCGTCTCCCGGCACGGGGCCACCTTCGAGCTGAGCGTGCGGCTCCGCCAGGACCGGCCCGGTCGCGGCTGGGTGCTCGGGCTGGGGCGCTACCAGGGCGACACGCTCGAGTGGTTCCGCATCTTCTCCGTGTCGCCGCGGCCGAAGCGCCTGTGGCGGCGTTCGGAGCTGGAGTACGTCGGGCGTCGGGTCCCGACCGGTCCCGAGTGCGCGACGCTCTACGCCGACCACCTCGTGGTGGAGTGCCGCACGCCCGACGGCACCGTCGAGCTCGCGCTCGCACCGTCCTCCCTCATGGGCCTGCAGGCGTGGATCGAGGCCGCCCCACCGGGAACGGCCGAGCACATCTGACGCCGTCCGTCGCCCTACCCTGCTGGCGCCGCCGCCCGCCCCTCGCCGTGTAACGCGGTGTCCGTGCTACTTGTGCGGTGGTCGACCACGTGTTGAGTAGCCCGGACACCGCGTTACACGGGCCGGTGCCAGGGCCGGGGCGCGTCAGGCGTCGAGCGTGGGGGCGTTGAGGCGCAGCACCCACTCGACGACCGGCCGGCAGAGCGGCCACGTGGCCGTGACCACCGGCGTCTCCTGCGCCGCCCCGCCGTCGATCGCCCGCGTCACGGACGCGACCCAGGCGTCCGGCGGCAGGGCCGCCACCTCGATCGCGTCGCCCGCCTGGGAGCGCGCCTGGGCGACGACGTCGTCGACGGAGAGGGGCAGCACCACGGCGTCGAGCACGTGGTCGCCGCTCGCGCGGTCGACGATCACGGCCGTCGTGAGGGCGGTGCCGTCCGGCAGACGCACCCCGGCGAGGTGGTCGACCGCGTCGCCGCCCACCTCGGTGATGGTCCACGTGCTGTCGGCAGGCCGAGTGCCCCCCAGGCTCCGCAGCCAGCCGGGGACGTCGTCGGTGCGGCGGGCCACCTCGGCCGCCACGCGGTCGGCGTGGGGGAGGGCCGGGTGGAGCTCGCGCAGGGCGAGCAGGGCGGCGGTGGTCTCGGCGTACGGGGTGTCGACGAACGACAGCACGAGGTCGCCGAGCGTCGGCCCCAGCGCGCGAGCAGGGTCGCCGTGGCGCGCGTCGATGCTGTCGAGGAGCGAGCCGACGCTGACGAGGAGGTCGAGCGGCCGGCCCGAGGCGAGCGCCCGCCGGAGCGCCTGGAACAGCTCCTGCCCCTCAGCGTCCGAGATGCGGTGGGGGCGCTCGTCCTGGGGGCTCTCCATTCCCCCGACCCTAGGCCCCCGCCGTCTGGGAGGATCGGGGGCGTGGCGTCGGTCCGGATCACCTACTGCACGCAGTGTCGCTGGCTGCTCCGCGCGACCTGGTACGCCGGCGAGCTGTTGCAGACCTTCGAGGGGGACCTCGACGAGGTCGCGCTCGCCCCCGCCACGGGCGGCGTGTTCCGGGTGGACGTGCTCGTCGACGGTCAGCGCCACCGGGTGTGGAACCGCAAGACCGACGGCGGGTTCCCCGAGATCACGGAGCTGAAGCGGCGGGTGCGGGACCTGGCGGCGCCGGGCCGGGACCTCGGCCATGCGGACCGGGTGCGCGGCGACTGAAGTCGCCCGCGACGCGACCATGGTCGCTCGCATCGGCGGTCGAACCGGGCGAGGCTCGAGCCGTGACCAGGACCATTCAGACCGCCGTCGGAATCCTCCTCCTCGCGGCCGGTGCCGTGCTCGTCCTGGGGCTGTCCGATGCCGAGCTCTGGTGGGACGGTCGGCCGCTCGGGATCGTCCTCGTCGCGGTCGGGGGGCTGCGCGTCGCCGACGCGCTCCGGGAGCGGCGCTCCGAGAAGCGGTCGTGATGCCGTCAGCCGCGCTCGCCGCCCGGCACCCACAGCACGTCGCCGTTCACGCGGTTCGCGTGCCGCGCCAGGATGAAGAGCAGGTCCGAGAGCCGGTTGAGGTACTTGATGGCGACGTCGTTCATGGATTCGGCGTACTCGTCCCAGGCCGCCCAGGCGGCGCGCTCGGCGCGGCGCACGACGGTGCGGGCCACGTGGAGGTGGGCGGCGGCGGGGGTGCCGCCGTTGAGGATGAACGACCGGAGCTTCGGCAGGTCCTCGTTGTAGTGGTCGCACCAGCCCTCGAGGCGCTCGACGTAGTCGGGCTCGATCCGCAGGGGCGGGAACTCGGGCTCCTCGACGACCGGCGTGCAGAAGTCCGCGCCGACGTCGAAGAGGTCGTTCTGCACGTGGGTCAGCACCGCCACGACGTCCTCGTCGAGGCCGCCCGTCGCGAGCGCCACGCCGATGTGGGCGTTGGCCTCGTCGACGACGGCGTAGGCCTCGAGGCGCGCGTCGGTCTTGCTGGTCTCGCTCATGTCGCCGAGCCGGGTGCGGCCGGCGTCGCCGGTGCGGGTGTAGATGCGCGTCAGGTTGACCATGGCTCGACCGTAGGTCATCGACCCGGACGCACGGAGGGCGCGCCGCGCGCAGGCTGCCGGCACCCGGGTGAGCCGCGTCGTACAGTGTGTGCCACGTCACACCATGTCGCTCCAGCGGTCCGGTGCAACCGATCCGCCTCTCGGGACGTCTGTGCTTGTGGGAACGCGATCCGGAAAGACCGGGGAACGAGGCATCGACATGGCTGACACGGCGGCGACCGGGACGACCGGCACGATCGCACGGCGCACGAGCACGGGGAACCGCCTGCAGATCGTCATGGACGGTCCGCGGCTGGAGCTCGTCGGCGACTTCGACGCGCGCAGCACCTCGCAGGTGCGTCCGGTGCTCCACGGGGCGATGGCCGCCCACGAGCGGGTCGTGGTCGACCTCGCCGGTGTCGCGAACGTCGACCTGACGGCCCTGCGGGTGCTGGCCGCGGCCAGCCGCCGGGCCCACCACGAGGGGCGCCACCTCGTGCTGAGCTCCCCGCGTCCCGTCGTCGTGCGCCTCATGCACCTGTCCCACCTCGCCCGCCTGCTCGAGGTGGAGCGCCTCGCCGTACCGGCGTGAGGGCCGGCGGCCGACCGTGGGGTAACTGACCGGACGGGGAGGTGATCCATGCCCCACGGGAGGTGGTTACCGATCGGTCGCTCGCGTCATACTCTGCGATCATGAGCGACTCCTCGAACGGCGCCGTCGACGCCGCCGCCGCGCCGACCCCCGCCGCCGTGCCCGAGCGGCCGGCGAAGGACCGGCCGTGGGTGATGCGGACCTACGCGGGCCACTCGACCGCCGAGGCGTCCAACGCGCTCTACCGCTCGAACCTCGAGAAGGGCCAGACCGGCCTGTCGGTGGCCTTCGACCTGCCGACCCAGACCGGCTACGACCCCACCAGCCCGCTCGCGCGGGGCGAGGTGGGCAAGGTCGGCGTGCCCGTGCCCCACCTGGGCGAGATGCGCAAGCTGTTCGACGGCATCCCGCTCACGTCGATGAACACGTCGATGACGATCAACGCCACCGCGATGTGGCTGCTGGCGATGTACCAGGTGGCCGCCGAGGAGCAGAACCCGGAGCTCGACCCGGCCGAGGTCGCCCAGCAGCTCGCAGGCACGACGCAGAACGACATCATCAAGGAGTACCTGTCGCGGGGGACCTACGTGTTCCCGCCGGAGCACTCCCTGCGCCTGATCAGCGACATGATCGCCTACACGGTCCACCAGATCCCGAAGTGGAACCCGATCAACATCTGCAGCTACCACCTGCAGGAGGCCGGGGCCACGCCGACCCAGGAGCTGGCGTACTCGCTGTGCACCGCCATCGCCGTCCTCGACGCGGTGAAGGCCGCGGGCCAGGTGAGCGAGGACGACTTCGAGAAGGTCGTCGGGCGCATCTCGTTCTTCGTCAACGCCGGCGTGCGGTTCGTCGAGGAGATGTCGAAGATGCGCGCCTTCGTGCGCCTCTGGGACGAGATCACCGCGGAGCGCTACGGGGTGAAGGACCCGAAGATGCGTCGGTTCCGCTACGGCGTGCAGGTCAACAGCCTCGGGCTCACGGAGTCGCAGCCCGAGAACAACGTGCAGCGCATCGTCCTCGAGATGCTCGCGGTGACCCTCAGCAAGGACGCCCGCGCACGCGCCGTGCAGCTCCCGGCCTGGAACGAGGCGCTGGGCCTGCCGCGGCCGTGGGACCAGCAGTGGTCGCTGCGCCTGCAGCAGGTCCTGGCCTACGAGTCCGACCTGCTCGAGTACGCCGACATCTTCGACGGCAGCCACGTGATCGAGGCGAAGGTCAGCGAGCTGGTCGAGGGCGCCAAGGCCGAGATCGACCGCGTGCAGGCGATGGGCGGCGCGATCGCCGCTGTCGAGTCGGGTTACATGAAGCAGGCCCTGGTGTCGTCGCACGCGGCCCGCCGCGCGCGCATCGAGTCGGGCGACGAGGTCATCGTCGGCGTCAACAAGTTCACGACCACCGAGTCCTCGCCGCTGACGGCCGACCTCGACGGCGCGATCCAGACCGCCGACCCCGAGGCCGAGCGCTCGGCGATCGCCTCGGTCGAGGCCTGGAAGGCGCAGCGCGACGAGGTCGCGGTGACGGCGGCCCTCGCGAAGCTCGCCGAGGACGCGAAGGGCGACGCCAACCTCATGCACGCGACCCTGGCCGCCGCTCGGGCGGGGGCGACGACGGGGGAGTGGGCGGCCACCCTCCGCGAGGTGTTCGGCGAGTTCCGGGCGCCGACCGGTGTCTCCGGCGCCGTCGGCGTGGCCGAGGCCGGGGCCGAGCTCACGGCGGTGCGGGAGAAGGTCGCGGCCACCGGCGAGGAGCTGGGCGGTCGCCTGCGGCTGCTCGTCGGCAAGCCGGGCCTCGACGGTCACTCGAACGGCGCCGAGCAGGTGGCGGTGCGTGCCCGCGACGCCGGCTTCGAGGTCATCTACCAGGGCATCCGGCTGACGCCCGAGCAGATCGTGGCCGCGGCGGTCGCCGAGGACGTGCACTGCGTCGGTCTGTCGATCCTGTCGGGCTCGCACATGGAGCTGGTGCCCGACGTGCTCGACGGCCTCCGGGCCGCGGGCGCGGGCGACATCCCGGTCATCGTGGGCGGGATCATCCCCGACTCCGACGGCAAGCGCCTGCAGGAGCTCGGGGTGGCGGCGGTCTACACGCCCAAGGACTTCGGTCTCACGGAGATCATGGGCGGGATCGTCGACGTCATCCGCGCGGCCAACGGTCTCGACTGAGGCAAGGCTTCGCTCATCTTCGTCGCCGTCGCGTAGCATCCACGCCGTGGGCAAGTCCAAGGGGAAGAAGAAGCTTCCCAAGCTGAAGTGCTGCGAGTCGAAGTCGAAGTGCAGCCGTTGCCCCCTCCGCATGCTCAAGGAGGGGACGTTGCCGGACGGCTACACCGTCAAGCACCGTCACCTCGTGCGTGTCGACGGCAAGAAGGTCAGCAAGAAGAAGCTGCAGAAGGCCGCCTGAGCCCAGCCTCTCCTGGGATGCCGCGACGTCGCCGCTCTGGCAGGATCGTGACCGCCGTCGTCCCGCGACTGCATCCCGACGAGATCGACCAGGAGACGCCCTCATGCCCGCAGCCCGTTTCGCCGAGCAGCTCAACGTCCAGATCGGCAACGAGCTCGCCGCCCACAACCAGTACCTGGCCTGCGCGGTCTACTACGACGCCCTGACGATGCCGCAGATGGCGGCCTTCTTCTACGGCCAGGCGCTCGAGGAGCGCGAGCACGCGCTCATGATGGTGCAGTACCTCCTCGACACGGACGCCGACGTGACCATCCCGGGCGTCGAGGCCCCGACCTCGACCTTCGACGACGTCATCGCCCCCGTCGCGCTGGCGCTGGCGCAGGAGAAGCGGGTGACCGAGCAGATCAACGGTCTGCTGCGGATCGCGCGCGAGGAGTCCGACTACGCCTCCGAGCAGTTCATGCAGTGGTTCATCAAGGAGCAGGTCGAGGAGATCGCCACGATGAGCGACCTCCTGACGGTCGTCACCCGCAGCAAGGACGACGTCAACGACATCGAGGAGTACGTCGCCCGCGAGCAGGGCGGTGCTGGCGCCGACCCGACCGCTCCGCCCGTCGCGGGCGCCTGAGCCCGGACGCCCGGAGAGCAGGAGGAGCCCGCCGGTGAGCCGCGTCATCGTCGTCGGTGCCGGCGTCGTCGGTCTGACGGCGGCGGTGCGTCTGCTCGAGGCGGGCCACCGCGTCGACGTCGTCGCCCGGGACCTGCCGCTGGAGACGACGTCGGTCGTCGCCGGGGCGGTCTGGTACCCCTACCTCGCCTTTCCCCGCGCCCGCGTCGGTGACTGGGGGCGCACGTCGTACGCCGTCCTCGACGCCCTCAGCGACACCGATCCCGACGCCGGCGTGCGCATGCGCGAGGGCACCGAGGTGCACCGCACCCGCACGCCCGACCCGTGGTGGGCCGACGGCGGGCCGCCGATCGCGCGGGAGACGGCGCTGCCCCCGGGGTACGTCGACGGATGGACCTTCCGGGCGCCGGTGCTCGACATGCCGGTGCACCTGCGGTGGCTCGTGCGGCGCGTCGAGGAGCTGGGCGGCACGCTCACCCGGATGAACCTCTCGGCGCTCCCGTCCCACGCCGACGTGGTCGTCAACTGCTCCGGGATCGGGTCGCGGCTGCTGGCGGGGGACCGCACCCTCGTGCCCATCCGCGGCCAGGTCGTCGTGGTCGAGCAGGTCGGCCTCGAGCGCTGGTGGCTGGACGAGGGCGGTGACCACCCGACGTACGTGCTGCCCCGCGAGCGCGAGATCGTCGTGGGGGGCACCGCCGTCGAGGGGGAGTGGAGCCGCACGCCGTCGCCGGAGGCGGCCCGCGACATCCTCGAGCGCGCGGCGGTGCTCGTGCCGGCCCTGCGCGGCGCGAAGGTGCTGCGGCACAAGGTGGGTCTGCGACCGCTGCGGGCCGCGGTCCGCGTGGAGCGCCAGGGCGACGTGGTGCACTGCTACGGCCACGGTGGCGCCGGTGTCACCCTGGCCTGGGGGTGCGCGGAGGAGGTCACCCGCCTGGTGGGGACCGCCTGACCCGTCAGCCCGGCTCGATCGGCTCGACCGCCACGACGGCAGGGGGCGGGAGCGCGGCGTACACGTGGGGGAAGGTGTCGTCCCCGACGGGGTCCTCGCGCCACGGCACGCCGAGCTCGTCGAGGAGGTCGGTGTCGACGGTGAGCAGCACGAGCGGCTCCGTCACGTCGGCGTAGTAGCGCTCCAGCACCCCGGCGACCTGCTCCGGCCGCGCCGCGTGGAGGAAGCCCTCCTGGGCGAGCGTGCGGCCCCGGGTCGAGGTCTCGTAGGCGCCCGTGGCCTGGGCGGACGCCCAGTCGGCGGCGGTGGCGACGTGGTGGATCAGCATCAGCGCTCCGGGAAGGCATCGAGGTGGGCCGCCCACGCGTCGGCGGCGGCGTGCAGGTGGGCCGAGGGTACGACGAGGCCGATCGACCACGGCGCGTCGTGGTCGGGTCGTCCGGCCTCCGCGTCGAACGTCACGGTGAGCTGGACGGAGCCGCCCGCCTGGCGGCCGATCCGGAACGCCAGCAGCGGCTCGAGGAACCGGAGCGTCGCCGGTGCCCGGCCGTCCCCGGCGGCGCGGAGCCACCGGACCGTCTCCTGCGCTTCGTGCGTCTCCGTGCACGGGTGCGTGAATCCCCACCGGCGCGTTCCGTCATCGACCTCGCCGTGCAGGACCAGCCAGTTGGCGTCCCACTCCCACGAGTCCTCGGGCGGATCGGGGAACTCGTAGCGCAGGACGGCCAGGTCGAGTCCCCGTCCCGAGGCGTCGCGCAACCGCAGCCCGGACGCTTGCCGGCTCACCGGGTCCTCCGGTCTTCCGGGCTGCCGGCGAGGTCGGACCAGGCGGTTCCTCCTGCGCAGGGCCGGGTGCGGTGAGAGCGTGGGTGCATGTCGGACGCCCACGCTATCCCTCCGGAGTGGCTGGTGCCGACGCGTGCCGTGGTCCACTCCACCTTCGGCACCGGGACGGTCGGACGAGTCAGCGACTACAAGGGCGTGCCGACGGTGTGGATCGACTTCGACTACGGCGAGACGAAGGCGTTGTCGCTCCAGCACGGGCTGCAGCACCTGGCGCCACGGCCCCGGTGGGCCCGCCGGACGCCGCCGGACCGGACGCTTCGATGCGACGTCTGTGGTCAGCGTCCCCTGGTGATCAACACTGACGACCAGATGCTGTGCGAAGTCCACCGGTCACACTTCATGACATGAGCCGCCTCGCGCGAGCTGGTCAGAACAGCCGGTCCTCGGCGTCGTCCATGCCCCGCAGCGCGTCGTAGTCGACCACGGCGCACGTGATGCCGCGGTCGGTGGCGAGCACGCGGGCCTGGGGCTTGATCTCCTGCGCGGCGAAGATGCCGCGCACGGGGCGCAGGGCGGGGTCGCGGTTGAGCAGCTCGAGGTAGCGCGTCAGCTGCTCGACGCCGTCGATCTCGCCGCGCCGCTTGATCTCGACGGCCACCGCGGCGCCGGCGGCGTCACGGCACATGAGGTCGACCGGGCCGATGGCGGTGGGGAACTCGCGGCGCACGAGGGTGAGCCCGGCGGACAGCGTGCCGGGGTGCTCGGCGAGGAGCTCCTGGAGGTGCTTCTCGACGCCGTCCTTCTGGAGCCCGGGGTCGACGCCGAGGTCGTGGCGGGTGTCGGCGTGGATCTCCTCGATGAGGATGCGCAGCGTGTCGTCGGTCTTGCTCGTGACCGTCCACTCGACGGCGCCGTCCTCGGTGGTGCCCTCCCGCAGCGTGCACGGCGGGCTCATCCAGTTGAGCGGCTTGTAGGAGCCTCCGTCGGAGTGCACGAGGACCGAGCCGTCCGCCTTCACCATGATGACGCGGGTGGCCATCGGCAGGTGGGCGGTGAGGCGGCCCGCGTAGTCGACCTGGCAGCGCGCTACGACGAGTCTCACGTCGGCGCAATCTACCGGTCCGGGCGGGTGCGGCCGCACCCGACCGCCCGGGGGCGCGACCTACCCGATCGATCGCTCGGATCGCCCGGTCGGGCACTTACCCGGGGGTAGGCGGCGATGTCATCATCCCGGGCATGACCTCTACGAACGAGCAGATCAGCACCACGCTGGTCTACCCGTACCTGAACCACGCCGTGCGCATGTACGAGGAGAAGTACGCCTCGCGCGCCGACGTCGACGCAGGCATGCGGTTCGGCTGCGGCTACCCGGCCGGGCCCCTCGCCCAGGCCGACGCGATCGGTCTCGACGTGGTGCGCGACGCCCTGGCGGCGCGGTTCGCGGAGTCCGGCGACCCCCTGCACCGCCCCGCCGACCTCCTCGAGCGCCTGGTCGCCGAGGGTCGCACGGGGGTCGCGGCGGGCCGTGGCTTCTACACGTACGCCGACGGCGAGCCCGTCGCGGACGAGGAGACCCCGTCGGCGGACGACGCGCCGCAGCTGCGGCACGACGTCGCGCGCGTCGGCGTCGTCGGCACCGGCACCATGGCGGCCGGCATCGTGGAGGTGTTCGCCAAGGCCGGGTACGACGTCGTGTTCGTCGGCCGCAGCGAGGACAAGCTCGCCGGTGTCGTGCGCACCGTCACCAAGAACCAGGACCGCGCCATCGCGAAGGGCCGCGGCGACGAGGCCACCAAGGAGGCCGTGCTCGGTCGCCTCACCGGGGCGACGTCGCGTGAGGCCCTCGCCGACGTCGACCTCGTCGTGGAGGCCATCGCGGAGGACCTGGAGATCAAGCGCGAGCTGTTCGCCGACCTCGACCGGATCTGCAAGCCGGGCGCGATCCTCGCGACGACGACGTCCTCGCTGCCGATCCGTGAGTGCGCGGCCGCCACGTCGCGCCCCGAGGCCGTCATCGGCATGCACTTCTTCAACCCGGCGACCGTGATGAAGCTCGTCGAGGTCGTCACGACCCCGGAGACGTCCGCCGACGTCGACGAGACCGTGCGCGCCCTCTGCGCCCGCACCGGCAAGGTGGCGGTCTCGTGCGGCGACCGCGCGGGGTTCATCGTCAACGCGCTGTTGTTCCCCTACCTCAACGACGCGGTCAAGCTCTCCGAGGAGGGCACGCACTCGCTGACCGAGATCGACGCCGCCATCAAGGCGCAGGTCGCGCTTCCGATGGGACCGTTCGAGCTCCTCGACGTCGTGGGCAACGACGTCTCGCTCGCCATCCAGAAGGAGCTGCACGCCGAGTTCGGCGAGCCCGGCCTGGCCCCGGCGGTCACCCTGGAGAAGGTCGTGGCCGAGGGCCGCCTGGGGCGCAAGACGGGCGCCGGTTTCCACGACTACGCCTGATCGCCGCGGCCGTCCCCGCCTCCGTCGTGCCGCCGTCCCCGGGTGCATCCCGGGGACGGCGGCGGTGCTTGAGGCCGGGTGTTGACTCGGGGCCATGACCACCTCGACCCTCGCCGTACGCCGCGGCGCCGCCCTCGCCGTCACCGCCGTGCTGGCCGGAGCGGCGCTCTCCGCCTGCTCCGACAGCGACGACTCCTCGTCCCCGACCGTGACCGTCACGGAGACGGTCACGTCGTCGCCGACGCCCTCGACGGAGGCCACACCCACGGAGCAGCCCACCGCGACGTCCGACGACGCCTCGTCGGCGCCGACCTCGGGCAGCGCGACGGGGCCGCTGCCGACCGACGCCCAGGACTACGCGCAGGCGCTCATCGACGCCTGGCAGGCCGGCGACCGTGCCGCGGCCGAGCGGCTCGTGCGCGACCCCGACGAGGTCGACGACCTCTTCGACGAGGACGACCTGACGGGCGACCCCGTGTTCGCGATGTGCGAGGGCGCGGCGGGCTCGTCGTACTGCACCTGGAACGGCACGGGATATGACATCGTCGTGCGCGTCGCCAACGAGGCGGCGAGCGCCGGGCAGGAGGGCGCGATCAGCGAGGTCGACGTGGAGGACTGATGCGGCGAGCGGTCGTCGGGCTGGCGGTGGCGGGGCTGCTCCTCACGGGGTGCGCCGCCACCGAGGACACGTCGGACGACGGCGGGTCCGGCTCCGGCGGGGATTCCGCCGTGGTGCCGCCTCCGGCCGACGCGCGCTGGGACATCCAGCTGGGCGGTCCCCGCGACGTACCCGACGACGTGGCGATCGTCGAGCGGGACCGCACGGCGGAGCCGCTCGGCGGCTACGACATCTGCTACGTCAACGGCTTCCAGTCCCAGCCCGACGACGAGCGCTGGACCGACTCCGACCTCGTGCTGCGCGACGCGGCCGGTGAGCCGGTCATCGACGAGGTGTGGCAGGAGTACATCTTCGACATCTCCTCGGTCGACAAGCGCGACGCGCTCCTGGAGATCGTCGGACCCTGGATCGAGGGGTGTGCCGACGACGGCTTCGACGCCGTCGAGCTCGACAACCTCGACTCCTTCACGCGCAGCGACGGCCTCCTCGACGAGGAGGACGCCGACGCCTGGGCCGAGGCGCTCGTGGGCGTCGCCCACGACGCCGGGCTCGCGGCGGGCCAGAAGAACCGGGCGGGCTGGGACGGCACGAGCGTCGGCTACGACTTCGCCGTCGTCGAGGAGTGCGGCGCGTACGACGAGTGCGACGCCTACACGGAGTTCTTCGGCGACCACGTGCTGATCGTGGAGTACACGGAGGAGGGCTTCGCGGCGGCGTGCGACGCGCTCGGCGGCACGGTGCCCGTCGTCTACCGCGACGTGGACCTCGCGCCCGACGGCGAGCGGGCGTGGTGCGAGGACTAACCTCGCCGCGTGGGCCAGAAGATCCGTGCGAACTCCGTCCTCCCGGCACGCCGTGAGGAGCTGACCCTCCACACGGCCGACGGCCTCGACCTCGTGGGGGAGCTCGCGCTCCCCGAGGACCGCGACCCGGTCGCGACCATCATCTGCCTGCACCCGCTGCCGACCCACGGCGGCATGATGGACAGCCACGTGTTCCGCAAGGCCGCGTTCCGCCTACCGGCCCTCGCCGGCGTGGCCGTGCTGCGCTACAACTCCCGCGGCACCTGGAGCGAGCAGGGGACCAGTGACGGTGCCTTCGACAACGGCGTGGGGGAGCGGTTCGACGTCGCGGCGGCCATCGAGTTCGCCGAGTTCCACGACCTGCCGGACGTGTGGCTGGTCGGCTGGTCGTTCGGCACCGACGTCACGCTGATGCACGGCCTCGACCCGCTCGTCCGCGGCGCCATCCTGTTGAGCCCGCCGCTGCGCTACTCGCAGCCCGAGCACCTCGCCGCCTGGGCCGAGGCCGGGCGTCCCCTGACCGCGATCGTGCCCGAGCTCGACGACTACCTGCGTCCGGCCGAGGCCCGGGAGCGCTTCGCCGCGGTGCCGCAGGCGGAGGTCGTCGCGGTCGAGGGCGGCAAGCACCTGTGGGTCGGCCAGGCGGAGCGCGTCCTCGACGAGATCGTCGCGCGGGTCGCGCCGGAGGTCACCGTGCCGTTGCCGCGGGAGTGGGACGGCGCGATGGGCGCAGCCGACACCAGTGCCTACAACGCGCACAACCTGGCGGCGTACCGGGACGTGCCGGTGCCCGGCCCGGCCCAGCGCGACGCGGGCGACTGAGCCGTCAGGAGCCCTGCCGGGCGCGGTAGGCGGCGACCGCGGTGCGGTTGCCGCAGGTGGTCGAGCAGAACTTGCGGGAGCGGTTGCGCGAGAGGTCGAGCACGATGCCGTCGCAGTCGTCGGCCGCGCACGTGCCGAGGCGCGACATCTCGTCGGCGCGGATGACGTCGATCATCGCCATGGCGGTCTCGACCATGATGCGCTCCACGAGCGGGCGGTCGGAGTCGACGGCGTGGAGGTGCCAGTCCCAGCCGTCGTGGCGGGCCAGCTGGGGGAGCGCGCGGGCCTCGGCGAGCATCGCGTTCACGATCGCCACGGCCTCGTCGCGGGTGCCGGTGAGCAGCGTGCGCAGGCGCGGACGCAACGCCCGCACCTCGTCGAGCTCCGCGCGCGTGCGGTCGTGACGGCCCGTGTAGCCGTACTCGGTGTAGTGCGCGTCCAGGTCCGCCACCGTGGTCAGCGTGTCCGGCTCCTCTGCCGTGTTCGCGAGCTGGACCGCCGCCGCCAGCGAGACCTCGGTGTCATGCGTGAAAAGCATTTTGACACCTTACCAAACGGGTCGTAGTGTCATGACCCATGAGCACGTTGACTCCTGACACGCCGGTCGTGTCCTCCGCGCGCCCCCAGCTCGGCGCCGGTCTCCTCCTCGCGCTGGTCTCCGCGTCGGCGTTCGGTCTGTCGGGGTCGTTGGCACGCGGGCTGCTCGACGCGGGCTGGACCGCGGGCGCCGCCGTCACCGCCCGGGTCGCCCTCGCAGCGCTCGTGCTCGCCGTACCGGCCGCCCTCGCGATGCGCGGCAAGTGGGGCCTGCTGCTCGGTCAGCCGCGGAACGTCGGCACCGTCGCGCTCTACGGCGTGCTCGCGGTCGCGGGCGCCCAACTGTGCTACTTCTACGCTGTCTCCTACCTGCAGGTGGGCGTCGCGCTGCTCATCGAGTACACGGCGCCCGTCGCCGTCATCGTCTGGATGTGGCTGCGGCACGGCCAGCGGCCCGGCCGGGTCACCGTGCTCGGTGCCGCCGTCGCCGCGGTCGGTCTGGCCCTCGTGCTCGGTGTCGTCAGCGGCGTGAGCCTCAACGTCGTCGGCGTGCTGTGGGGCCTCGGCGCCATGGTCGGCGCGGCGTCGTACTTCGTCATCTCCGCCGACAACGACAACGGCCTGCCGGGCACAGCGCTGGCGGCCGGCGGCCTGACGGTCGGCGGCGTCGTGCTGGGCACCGCCGGGTTCGTGGGCGTCCTCCCGATGCGGGCGACGACCGCGGGCGTGGAGTACGCCGGTCACGAGGTCGCCTGGTGGGTCCCCGTGCTCGGCCTCGGACTGGTGACGGCGGCGCTGGCCTACGTCACGGGCATCGCCGCCTCGCGCCGGCTGGGTTCGCGCCTGGCGTCGTTCGTGGCGCTGGCGGAGGTCGTCATGGCGCTCGTCTTCGCCTGGCTGCTGCTGGACGAGCTGCCCGGCCCGCTCCAGCTCGCGGGCGGCCTGCTCATCCTCGCGGGCGTCGTGGTCGTGAAGCTGGGCGAGTCGGGCGTGCAGGACGTGCGCCTCGGCGAGCCCGAGGTGGCGGAGGTCGCAGAAGCGGCCTGAGCCCCTCACGGGACGTCATGCGTCCCGGTGGTGCCGGGCGACGGTTCGTATGACGTCCCGGGGGCGGCGGGGGCCGGATGAGACCCGGACCGGCCGAAACAATACGCGGACCGGTAGAAGAAAACGCGGACCGGTGAAGGAAAACGCGGACCGGGAGGAGCGACACGCCGAGCGTGCGCCCCTCCCGGTCCGCGTTTTCTTTCGCCTGAGGTGCCGCCCCGCCGATCAGGCCTGCGGCTTGTTCGCCTCGTCGTCGTCGGCGAAGCCCGCGACGACGTCGCGCAGCGCCCCGAGCTGGGCCGCGATGGCGTCGCGGCGCCGCGCCATCCGCTCGGCCTCCGCCTTGAGGGAGGCGAGCTCCCGGGCCGCCTCGGCGTGGCCGGAGGCGTTGATGGACTCCGACTGGGTGCGGGCGGAGGCGACGATCTGCTCCGCCTCGCGCCGGGCCCGGGAGATGAGGGCCTCGGCTTCGCGCTGGGCCTGCTCGCGCTGCGCGCTGCCCTGGGCGATGGCCTCACGGGCCCGCTCCTCGGCCGCGGCGGCCCGCTCCTCGGCCTCGGTGACGATCTGGTTGGTCTGGGCCATGGCGCTCGCGTGGTGGTCGGCCGCCTCGCGGGCGAGGCGCTCCTTCTCGACGGCGAGGGCGCGGCGGGCCTCCTGCACCTCGCGGTCGGCGCCGGCGCGCAGCTTCTCGACCTCGCGGGTCGTGCTGCTGCGCAGGTCGTTGACCTCCTGCTCGGCGGCGAGGCGCAGCTGGGCCGCCTCCCGCTTCGCCGAGGCGACGATGTCGGCTGCCTCGGAGCGGGCCAGGGTGCGCTCCTGCTCGGCGTCGGCGAGGATCCGGCCGCGCTGGTCCTCGAGGTCGCGCAGCTGGACGGCGCGCATGTCCTCGGCCTCGCGGGCAGCGTCGGCGCGGATGGCGCGCGCGTCGCGGTTCGCCTGGTCGAGGATCTCCCGGCTCTCCTCCTGCGCCGTGTGACGGACGTCGGCCGCCTCCTCCTCGGCGAGGCGCAGCATCTCGCTGGCCCGGCCGCCGAGGCCGGCGTACGTCGGGTTCTTGACCTCGGCGAGCTGCTGGCGCAGCGACTCGATCTCCGCCTGGAGGCCGCTGACCTGCTGCTCGGTCGCGTGGAGGTCGGCGGCGAGGCCGGCCTTCTCGTCGACGATCTGCTGCAGCGCGCGGTTGACCGCGATCTGGTCGTAGCCACCCCGGCGCACGACGGGCAGGGCCGGCACCACTCCGCGCTGCGCCGCGGCGGCCGCCGCCGCGGCCTGCGGGCCGGGGGTCGACTGCTGGGGGCGGGGCGGGACGCCGCCGCGACCCGCGTCGGGGCGGACCGCGGGCTGCCGCGCCGTGGTGGCGTCGGCGCCCACGGCCGGGATGGCCTGCGTCGACTGCTGGTCGGGGTTGCCGGAGCCCTTCGACGGCTCGTCGTCGAAGATCGACAGTCCCTTGTCGCTCATGGTGAAGAACTCCTCTACCGGTCGACGCGACGTTCGCGTCGCTGCTCTCGTCGGGGTGCGGGGACCAGTGTTGCGGATCGCTCCCGCGGATCACAGTGACGTGGCCGGGTCGCCTGCTGCGGTTCGGCTCACGGCGGGGGAGAATCCCGCGCATGGACGGACGGGCGGTCGACCTCAACAGCGACGTGGGCGAGTCGTTCGGGCGCTGGGTGCTCGGCGACGACGCCGCGGTGCTCGCCGAGGTGAGCAGCGCGAACGTCGCCTGCGGCTTCCACGCCGGCGACCCGTCGACGCTGCGCCGCACGTGCGCGCTGGCGGTGGAGCGGGACGTGGTGATCGGCGCGCAGGTCGGGTACCGCGACCTGGCCGGCTTCGGCCGCCGCTTCCTCGACGTCGCGCCCGACGAGCTGACCGACGACGTGCTCTACCAGCTCGGGGCGCTCGACGCGCTGGCGCACGCCACCGGCGGCCGGGTGGCCTACCTCAAGCCGCACGGCGCCCTCTACAACACGACCGTCCACCACGACGAGCAGGCTGCCGCGGTGGTCCGGGCCGTCCGCGAGCACGACCCGTCGCTGCCGGTGCTGGGGCTCCCGGGGTCGGCGCTCCTGGGACACGCCGAGGCCGCGGGGCTGCCCACCGTGGCGGAGGCGTTCGCGGACCGAGGCTACGAGCCCGACGGCACGCTGGTGCGGCGCGACCGCCCGGGCGCCCTCCTGCACGACCCCGCCGAGGTGGCGGCCCGCGTCGTCCGCCTCGTCACCGAGGGTGTCGTGACGGCGGTCGACGGCACCGACGTCGCGGTCCGGGCCGACTCGGTCTGCGTGCACGGCGACTCCCCGGGTGCCGTGGCGATGGCGCGCGCCGTGCGGGCGGCCCTGGACGCGGCCGGGATCGCGGTGCGGGCGTTCGCGTGAGGCTGCTGCCGTACGGCGATCGCGCGGTCCTCGTCGAGCTCGCCGACCCCGACGGGACCGACGGGACCGACCAGGCCGTCGCCTCCGCGCGCGTCGTCGCCTGGGTCGAGGCCGCGGCGACGGCCTGGCGCGACGTGCCGGTCGAGCTGGTGCCCGCCGCCACGACGGTGCTCGTCGCCCTGGCGCCCGGTGCTCCGCAGGACCTGGCGTGGCTGCGGGCCGCCGCCGCGGACGTCCGCCCCGAGCAGCCGGCCCGACGCGCGGAGGCCCCGCGCACGGTCGAGGTGCCGGTGACCTACGACGGGGCGGACCTCGCGGCCGTCGCGCGGCTGACGGGCCTCGACGAGGCGGACGTGGTCGCAGCCCACACCGGCACGCCGTGGCGGGTCGCCTTCGGCGGGTTCGCCCCCGGCTTCGCCTACCTCGTCGGCGGCGACCCGCGGCTGCGGTCCGTGCCGCGTCGTGCGGAGCCGCGCACCCGCGTCCCGGCGGGCTCGGTGGCCCTCGCGGGCGGGTTCTCGGGTGTCTACCCCCGCGTGTCGCCCGGCGGGTGGCAGCTCCTCGGGCGCACGGAGCTGGCGATGTGGGACCTCGACCGGGACCCGCCCGCCCTGCTCGCGGCGGGCACCACGGTGCGCTTCGTCGACGCCGGCGGCGTCCGGTGACCCGCCGCGCCCTCGTCGTCCGCGCAGTCGGCGGCCCGGTGCTGGTCCAGGACCTCGGCCGGCCGGGGCACGCGGCCGTCGGGGTCGGGCGCTCGGGGGCGGCCGACCGCGCGGCGTACCTGCTCGCGAACCGCGCCGTCGGCAACCGCCGCGGCGCCGCGGCGCTCGAGGTCACCCTCGGCGGCCTCGAGGTCGAGGTGCGTGGCGGCCCGCTCTGGTGCTGCCTGACGGGTGCACCCGCCGGCGTCGAGGCCGACGGACGCCTCCACCCGCCGGGGGCCGTGGTGGCGGTGCGGCACCGCCTGCGGATCGGTACGCCGCCGCGCGGCCTGCGCAGCTACCTCGCCGTGCGCGGCGGCATCGACGCGCGTGCGGTGCTCGGCTCGCGCAGCCGGGACGTGCTCGCCGGCCTCGGACCGGCCGCGCTCGACGCGGGGGACGTCGTCGGGATCGGCGACGACGCGGACGCGGGTGAGGCGGGCTGGCCGCGGCTCGACGCGGTGCCCGTGGACGCGCTCGCGGAACCGGCGCTGTTCCGCGTCGTACCGGGTCCGCGGGCGGACCTGATCGTCGAGCCGGACCGCCTCGTCACGGGGGAGTGGCGCGTGTCGGCGCACGCCGACCGGGTGGGGACGCGGCTGGAGGGCGGGGCGCCGCTGCTGCACCGCGACCCGGAGCGTCAGCTGCCGAGCGAGGGTGCCGTGCGGGGGGCGCTGCAGGTGCCGCCGTCGGGCGAGCCGGTGCTGTTCGGGCCCGACCACCCCGTCACCGGCGGCTACCCGGTCGTCGGCGTCGTGGTCGACGCCGACGTGGACCGGGCCGCCCAGCTGCGGCCGGGCGACCCGGTGGGGTTCCGCTGGGTGTGACCGGCGGAGCCCGTGCCAGGGGGCAGGATCAGTGGTGCGCGCCCTCCGCGGGCTGCACGAGCTCGACGAGCACGCCGCCCGCGTCCTTCGGGTGCACGAAGTTGATGCGCGAGTCCGACGTGCCGCGGCGGGGCGCGTCGTAGAGCAGGCGGACGCCGCGCTCACGGAGGATCGCGGAGACCTGCTCGACGTCGACGACGCGGTACGCCAGCTGCTGGAGGCCGGGGCCGGAGCGGTCGAGGAACTTGGCGATGGTCGACTCGGGCGTCAGGGGAGCGAGCAGCTGGATGAAGGAGCCGGAGTCGCCGACGGCCACCATCGCCTCGCGGACCCCCTGCTCCTCGTTGGTCTCGGTGTGGGCCACCTTCATGCCGAAGGTCGTCTCGTAGAACGCCACGGCCTCGTCGAGGTCGGGCACGGCGATGCCGACGTGGTCGATGGCGATGAACAGGTGCTCGGGGATCTCCAGCGCTGCAGACATGGGCGCATGGTACGAGGCCGATCCCCGTCGCGAGTGTGACGACCACGACACCGACCGAGCGCACGGTCGCCTCTCGCCAGAAAGGTGACGACTCGTTAACCTAGATCGTCGCTCGCGTCGCAGCGGCACGTTCCTCACGCAGCGAACCCACCTCTCAAGGAGGACCTCATGACCACGTCCGTCATCGTCGCCGGTGCGCGCACCCCCATCGGCCGACTCCTCGGTGGCCTCAAGTCGCTCACGGCGGCCGACCTGGGTGGCGTCGCCATCAAGGGCGCCCTCGAGAAGGCCGGCGTCGCGGGCGACGCGGTGGAGTACGTGATCATGGGCCAGGTCATCCAGGCCGGAGCCGGCCAGATCACCGCCCGCCAGGCCGCGGTCGCCGGTGGCATCCCCATGGACGTGCCCGCGCTGACGATCAACAAGGTCTGCCTGTCCGGCATCAACGCCATCGCCCTGGCCGACCAGCTGATCCGCGCCGGCGAGCACGAGATCGTCGTCGCCGGCGGCATGGAGTCGATGACCCAGGCGCCGCACCTGCTGCCGAAGTCCCGGGAGGGCTTCAAGTACGGCGACACCGCGCTGGTCGACTCGATGGCCTACGACGCGCTCTACGACCAGTTCACGAACCAGCCGATGGGCGGCCTCACGGAGGCCCGCAACGTCGAGGCCGAGAAGCTGAGCCGCGAGGAGCAGGACGCGTTCGCGGCCCGCTCCCACCAGCTGGCCGCCGCCGCGCAGAAGAACGGCGTCTTCGACGACGAGATCGTGCCGGTCTCCATCCCGCAGCGGAAGGGCGACCCGATCGTCGTCTCCGCCGACGAGGGCGTGCGGGGGGACACCACCACCGAGAGCCTCGCCAAGCTCCGCCCCGCGTTCAGCAAGGACGGCACGGTCACGGCCGGCTCGGCCTCGCAGATCTCCGACGGTGCCGCCGCCGTGGTCGTCATGTCGAAGGCCAAGGCCGAGGAGCTCGGTCTCTCCTGGATCGCCGAGATCGGCGCCTCGGGCCAGGTCGCCGGCCCCGACTCGACGCTGCAGGAGCAGCCGGCCAACGCGATCCTCAAGGCCGCGGAGAAGGAGGGCATCGCCGTCTCCGACATCGACCTGTTCGAGATGAACGAGGCCTTCGCGGCCGTGGGCATCGCGAGCGCTCGCAAGCTCGGCGTGTCGGAGGACAAGGTGAACGTCAACGGCGGCGCCATCGCGCTGGGCCACCCGGTCGGCATGTCGGGCGCCCGCATCGTGCTCCACCTCGCGCTGGAGCTGAAGCGGCGCGGTGGCGGCACCGGTGCGGCCGCCCTCTGCGGCGGTGGCGGCCAGGGCGACGCGCTCATCATCCGCGTCCCGGCGTGACGATCGCGTGATCGGAGGTCGCGCCGGCGCCACGCCGGTCGCGGAGCTCGTCGAGGCCGCGCGGGGCGGTTCGCCCCGCGCGGTCGCGCGTCTCGTGTCGCTCGTCGAGGACGGGGCCTCGCGCCCGGACCGCGACGACCTGGCGCAGCGGCTGCGCGAGGCCATGGCGCTGCTGGCGCCGCACACGGGCCGTGCCCACGTGGTCGGCCTGACGGGTGCCCCCGGCGTCGGGAAGTCGACGTCGACGTCCGCGCTCGTCACCGAGCTGCGGAGCCGGGGACGGCGGGTGGGCGTGCTCGCCGTCGACCCGTCCTCGCCGTTCTCGGGCGGCGCCCTCCTGGGTGACCGCATCCGGATGGGCGAGCACGCGACCGACGCCGACGTCTACATCCGCTCGATGGCGTCGCGCGGTCACCTGGGCGGCCTGGCGTGGAGCACCCCGCAGGCGCTGCGCGTGCTCGACGCCGCCGGCTTCGACGTCGTGCTCGTCGAGACGGTCGGCGTGGGCCAGAGCGAGGTCGAGATCGCGGGCCTCGCCGACACGACGGTCGTCCTCCTCGCCCCCGGCATGGGCGACGGCATCCAGGCAGCGAAGGCCGGCATCCTCGAGGTCGGCGACCTCTATGTCGTCAACAAGGCCGACCGCGACGGCGCCGACCAGGTGCGCCGGGAGCTGCGCGGCATGCTCAACCTCGCGGACCGCCCGGCCGACGCCTGGAAGCAGCCGATCCTCCCGACGGTCGCGCAGACCGGGGAGGGCGTCGCCGCCGTCGCCGCGAAGCTCGACGAGCACCGCGCCTGGCTCGCCGACACCGGCGCGCTGGAGCGCCGTCGCCGGCGCCGCGCCCGCGCGGAGGTCGAGGCGATCGCGATGACCGCGCTGCGGCGCACGTGGGCGGGGTTCGCCGGGGGCGCGGCTCTCGACCGGCTCGCCGACGACGTCGTGAGCGGCCGGCGCGACCCGTACGAGGCGGCCGACCGCCTCCTGGCCGCGACCGAGACGACCACCACCGCCTGAGGTTCGCGACCCTCCGGGCGCGCCTTCGCCGGTGACCGGTCCCGGCTTGGTAGAAACATGCCGGTCTGTGTCCGGGAACGAGAGGAGCTGTGTGCCGTGAAGAAGGTGATCCTTCTGCTGCTCGTCGTGTTCCTCGGCTTCTGGATGTTCACCGACCCGCAGGGTCTGGCGGCGACCGCCCGCGAGGGCGGCGACGGCGCGTGGGACGCGCTGGTGTCGGTCTTCGAGGCCACGATCCGCTTCCTCGGCGCCCTCTTCTGAGGGCGGGAGGGTGAGCGCGTGGGACTGCTGGCGGCCCTGACCGACCCCGACATCGGCAAGCACCTGCTCCGCGAGGAGGGCGAGGTGATCGTCGACGAGGTCCGCCACCACTGGGTGGCGTTCATCGTGCCGGGCCTCGTGCTGCTCGCCGCCCTGGCGCTGCTCGTCTCCGTGCCGTTCATCCCGCTCGACTGGGGCTGGTTCCCGCTGCTGCTGGCGCTCGGCGTCGCCGCGTACGGCGGGTACCGCGGCCTCGGCGTGCACATGGACCGCTTCGTCATCACCAACATGCGGGTCTTCCGGGTGCACGGCGTCTTCTCCCAGCAGCTCGCGACGATGCCCCTGACCCGCATCCTCGACATCACCGTCAAGAAGCCGTTCATCGGGCGGATCCTCGGCTACGGGCACTTCGTCTTCGAGTCGGCCGCCCAGGCGCAGGGCCTGCGCGACATCCGCACGGTGGCGCGGCCCGACGAGCGCGACATGGCGATCCAACGCGTCGTGCAGCGCTCCGGCGTGCGCGGCCGGCCCCAGGTGAACTGATGGCCCTGCCGTTCGATCCCATCGCCGAGGCGCGCCGTCAGTGGGACCTCCGCTGGACCGGGGGCGAGGCCATGCACGCCGTCACGTCGCTCATGCGGGTGCAGCAGCTCGTCATCGGCCGCCTGGACGCCCTGCTGAAGCCGCACGGCCTGACGTTCGCCCGCTACGAGGCGCTCGTGCTCCTCGTCTTCTCCTCCCGCGGGTCGCTACCGCTGGGCAAGATGGGGGAGCGGCTCCAGGTGCACCCCACCTCCGTCACGTCGATCATCAACCGCCTCGAGGCTGCCGGGCTGGTGGAGCGTCGTCCGCACCCCGACGACCGCCGCGCCACGCTCGCCGCCATCACCGACGAGGGGCGCGCGCTCGTCGAGCGCGCGACCGCGGACCTCCTCGCCGCGGACTTCGCACTGGGTGCCCTCGGCGGCGCGGAGCAGCGCGCCCTGTCGGACCTGTTGGCGCCCGTGCGCCGTGATGCCGGAGACTTCTGACGTGCGTCCCTCCCACACCGCTCGCCGCCTCCTGCTCGCCACCGCCCTCGTGCTGCCCGCGGCCGCCTCCGGAGCCGTGCTCGTCGGTCCCGCTGCCGCCGCCGAGGCGGACGTGCAGCTCGCGCTGCCTGAGGACGCACCCGCGGTGGACGGCACCGACGCCGGGGCGCCCACGACGCTGCCGCGGGGCTGGAGCCGCACGACGCTGGGGGGCGACGGGGCGACCGGCTACTTCCAGGTGCGCCGCGAGCAGGAGGGCAGCACGATCCACGTCGCGGCCGTCACCCCGGGCGCGAGCCCGGACAGCGCCGAGTCCCTCTCGGTCGAGGTGAGCACGGCCGACGAGGACTACTGCGTCCAGGCGTCGGGGTCGCGCACGGAGGACGAGCTCGGCCTGGTGACGGCGTCCACCCTCGTCGGTCCGGCGGACCCGGCGACCTCGTCCGGGACCCCCGCCGACGAGCCGTGCGTCGACGCCTCCACCCTCCAGGTCGAGCTGAGCCGCGGGGCCAGCGCGGGGTCCGCCTCGACCGAGGTGTGGTTCCGCGTGGTCGAGGAGTCGTCGGTCGAGGACGTCGACGCCCTGCCGGACCCGGCCGAGGCCGAGCGCGGGCAGGTCGACGCGTCCGGGGACCCCCGGGACCGGCCGGGTGGTCGGGACGTCGCCGACGCCCCGCTCGTCGGGGACGGGATCTGGCGCGGGACCGTGCCGGCGGGCGGTCAGGTCGCGTACCGCGTGGCCGTCGCGGAGGGCCAGACGCTGCGGGCCGAGGTGGTGAGCCCGGCGCTGTCCGCCGACGACGCCACGGAGCTCGGGTACGGCACCGACATCACCCTCACCCTGCGCGACCCGATGCTGTCCGCGGACCGCACGCTCGGCGACTACGGGTCCCTGGGCTCCGAGCCCGCGCGTGCCCAGGCGGTCGCCGGCCCGGTGTTGCACCGCAACCGCTTCGACTCGTTCAACGGTCCCTACCTGCCAGGGGAGTACCTGGTGGTCGTCTCGATGGACGCCGTCGACCTCGACGGGCTGGACGAGGTGCCCTACACGCTGCGCGTGGGCGTCGAGGGGGAGCCGACGACGGTCGAGCACACGACCGCGCCGCCGTTCCTCGCCGGCGCGGACGCGACCGACGCCGTACCGCTCGGCGCGCCGGTCGCCGCGGACGACGCGTCGTCGTCGACCGTGCAGTACGTCGCCGGTGGCGCGCTCGTCGCGGTGGGGCTCGTGCTCGCCGCCGGCGGGGGTCTCCTGGTGCGGCGTCAGGCCGTCAGCAGGAGGTAGAGCCCCGCGACGACCGCGAGCAGGCCGAGCACGAGCAGTGCGAGGCCGGGCACGGAGACGCCGCGGCGCGGCGCGGCTGCCGTGCGCTGGCCGCCGCGGTCCACCCGGGTGCCGCCGTCGACCCGGGTCGCGCCCGCGCCGTGGACCAGGGTGCCTCCGACCTGGGTCGGGGCGCCGTGGGCCGCCGTGACGTCGGTGGGGCCGGACGGCGCCGACCAGCTGACGCCCGCCGGTCCGGTGGTGTCGAGGGCGAGACGCTGCGGCACGACCACGGGCACGTCGCCGGCGGGCTGGTCGAGGAGCTGCAGCTCGCGGAGCGCGGCGCGCAGCGACCCCGCGTCCGGGTAGCGGTCGCCCGGCTCCTCGGCGGCGGCCCGCGCCAGCACCGTCACGAGGCGCTCGGCGACGTCCCGCGGCTCGGGGAGAGCGTCGCCGGCCACCGCGGTGCTGCCCTTCTCGGGGCGCACCCCGGTGAGCATCTCGAGGCCGACGCGGCCCACGGCGTACACGTCCTGGCGGGGGTCGGGGTCGCCCCCGTGCCACTGCTCGGGCGCCATGTATCCGGGGGACCCGACGGCCATCGGGCCGTGGGTGAGGCGCGGCTCGTCGACGGGCACGGCGATGCCGAAGTCGGTGAGGCGCAGGTGGGGCCACCCGGTGCCGGTGGGCTCGAGCAGCAGGTTGGCCGGCTTGACGTCACGGTGGACGACACCGGCGGCGTGGACGGCCTCGAGCGCCTCGAGCAGCTGGTCGAGCAGCACGCCCACCCACGGCAGCGGCAGCGCGCCCCGCTCCTTGAGGAGGTCGGCGACCGAACCGCCCGCCACGAGGGGCATCGTGAAGAGGACGCGGTCGTCCATGCCCGCCCACGACTCGGGCGTGACGACGTGGGGGTGGGCGATGCGCACCGACTGCTCCCGCACGAAGCGGAGCAGCGACGCGGCATCGGACTGGCGGAGGATCTTGGCCGCCTTGACGCGCCCGTCGGAGCGGTCGTGGACCGTCCAGACGGCACCCATGCCGCCCATGCCGATGGGCTCGATCAGCTCGTAACGCCCCGCGAAGACCTCACCCACGCGCCCAGCCTAGGCCGTGCGGGGCCTCCGGCTCAGCCGACCCGCAGCGTCTGCCCGGTCAGACCCGCCGCGCCGGCGCTCGCGAGGAACTGCACGAGATCGACGACGGCGGCGCGCGTGGCCTCGGTGAGGCTGCCGCGCACGCGGCGGGGCCGGGCCAGCAGCGTGCCCGAGGTGCGCGGGGCGTGGCGCTCGATCTGCACGTGGTACGCCGGACCCTGCGTCGGGGTGGCCAGGCACCCGTTCACCCGCACCCCGTGGCGCTCCATGCCGTCAGCGAGGTCACCGACCGCCCGCACGAACGTGTCCTCCGCCTCCGGGCCGTCCCCGCCGAGCGCCCACCACCGAGCGGCGGCGGGGGTGAGGACGACCGCGCCGCCGCCCTGCGCGGCGCTCGTCGACAGGGCCGGACGAAGGCGACGCACGGCCTGCGCGGGGCCGGCCAGGCCGAGCCGGCACGCCTCGACGACGAACTCGCGGTCCGCGTGCCCGAGGTGGCGCGGCAGCTCCGGCGCCGCGGCGACGACGAGCGCGTCCAGCCGGTCCGTGCCGGACGCGAAGTCGACGATCGCCTCCGGGTGGTCGAGCGCGAGGGGGCGGTAGCGGAACCGCGAGAGGTCGGCGTCGTAGAAGCCGGTGAGGTGCTGGGCGCCGGTGACGGTCACCTCGGCACCCGCGTCGGCGAAGGCGTGGGCGATCGCCAGGCCCGTGCCCTGGGTGCCGCCCAGGACGGCGACCCGGTGGCCGGAGTAGTCGTAGCGGGGGTAGTTCAACGCGGTCCCTGTCTTCCCGAGATGTCGACGAGGAGCGACCATCATGCACGACCCGCTCCGCGGTGGTCACCCTCCGGACGCCCTCCCGGCACGTCCGTCGGACGATCCGCCACAATGGCGCCCATGACGCAGCGACCGTTCTCCCGTCCTGGTGCGATCGACCTGTCGAGCCTCAAGCGTCCGGCGGGCGCCCCGGCCCCCGGATCCGCTCCGGGCGGGCCCGGCGGTGCTCCCGGCGGTGCTCCCGGTGGTGCTCCCGGTGGACCGTCCGGTGGCGAGGGCGGCGTGGTCGCGCCGTACGCGCTGACCGTCGACGAGCAGAACTTCCAGACGGTGCTGGAGTCGTCGCGCACCGCTCCCGTGCTGCTCGTCTTCTTCTCGCGCACGCGGATGCCGGAGAGCGGCCAGCTCGCCGACGACCTCGCCGCGCTGTCGAGCGAGTTCGAGGGCCGGTTCCTCCTCGGCCTCGTCGACATCGACGCGACGCCCCAGATCGCGCAGGCGATGCAGATCCCGTCGATCCCGCTCGTGGTCGCCGTGCTCGACGGGCGGCCGATGCCGCTGTTCCAGGACGTCGTGCCGCTCGAGGAGCTGCGGGCCGCGCTCACCCAGGTGATGCAGCAGCTGGTGGCCCAGGGCGTGACGAGCCGGCACCAGCCCCGCTCGGCCGCCCCGGTCGCCGACGGTGACGACGAGCCCGCCCTCGACCCGCGCTTCGCGGCTGCCGAGGACGCGATCGCGTCGGGCGACGCGGCGGCGGCGGTGGCGGAGTACGAGAAGCTCGTCGCCGCCAACCCCGCCGACGCCGAGGCGGCGGTCGGCCTCGCCCGCGCCAAGCTCCTGCAGCGCACGGCCGACGCCGACCTCAACGCCGCCCGCGCGGCGGCCGCCGCGGCGCCCGAGGACGTCGACGCCCAGCTCCTCGTCGCCGACCTCGACCTGCTCGGCGGGCACGTCGACGACGCGTTCGCCCGGCTCATCGACGTCGTGCGCCGCACGGCGGGTGACGAGCGTGAGCGCGCCCGGCAGCACCTCGTCGAGCTCTTCGGCGTCGTCGGCAACGGCGACCCGCGGGTGGCCCGGGGCCGCCAGCAGCTGGCGTCCGCACTGTTCTGATCGCTGGCCGGCGGGGCTCGCTCCCGGACGTCATGCGAACCGCCGGCTGGGGGCGCCGGGGCGCATGACGTCTCGAGTGGGGGACGGCGGCGGGCCGGGCGGTGGGCGCGGAAATGTGCGGTCGGGGGTGGTCCGGCTCGGTCGGGGGTGCACCAGGCGCACAGTTCGGAGAGTCTCCGGACGTCATGCAAGTCGCGGGCCGGGGGAGCCGGAGCGCATGACGTCTCGAGTGGGGGACGGCGGCGGGCCGGGCGCTGAGGTGGTCGGGCGCCGCGAGTCAGGTCCCGGCGGCCCAGCTGCGGCGCAGCTCGTCGACCACCGCGGCCACGGCGGGCGACCCGGCGAGGGTGCGCCGGTGCAGCACCGTGACGGTGCGGGTCGGTGCCGGGTCGGTGACGCCCAGCGCCACCAGGTCGTCGCCCAGCGGGGCCCGGCCGAGGCGGGGCACCAGCGCGGTGCCGAGCCCGGCGGAGACCAGCGCCAGGTGGCACTCGAACTCCCGTGACTGGTGGGCGATCCGCGGTCGCCGCCCGGTGCCGTCGTGCATGCGCTCGAGCCACTGGCGGCAGATGGTGCCGGGCGGGGTGGCGATCCACTCCTCGTCCGCGAGGTCGGCGGCGGTGACGCTGCCGCGCCCCGCGAGGGGGTGGTCGCGCCGCACGATGGCGTGCGCGGGGTCGTGGCCGAGCTCGGTGGCCACCACGTGCTCCGGGACCGCGAGCGCGACGTCGCCCCAGGCGTGGGCGACGGCGACCTCGACCCGGCCGCGGGCGACGAGGTCGACGGCGTCCCAGGGCTCCTCCTCGCTGAGCGTGATCCGCAGGTCGGGGTGGGCGTCGAGGAGACGCCGGGTCACCGGCGCGGCGAGGCCGCGCATCGCGGTGGAGAAGAAGGCGAGGCGCACGTGTCCCGCGACCGTGCGGGAGTAGGCGTGCAGGTCGGCCTCGACACGTTCGAGGTCGGCGAGCACGCGGGCGCCGTCGTCGACGAGGCGCCGCCCGGCTCCGGTGAGCAGCACCCCGCGGCCGACGCGCTCGAGCAACGCCACGCCGGCCTGCTTCTCGAGGCGCTTCACCTGCTGCGAGACCGCGCTGGGCGTGAAGCCGAGGGCGTCGGCCGCGGCGACGACCGAGCCGTGCTCGTCGACGGCGCGGAGGGACTGGAGTGCACCGAGGTCGATCATGAAGCGACCGTACAACGTTTCGTGCGTGATCATTCGCTGGTGCTGCACGGTCGGTCGCCCCGAGCATGGACCCATGAGCCGTCGTGACGCGCTGCTGGCGCTGCTGGTCGCCCTGCTGTGGGGCTTCAACTTCGTCGTCATCGAGTGGGGGATGGTCGGCATCCCGCCGCTGCTCTTCCTCGCGCTGCGCTTCACCGTCGTCGTCCTGCCCGCCGTGCTCCTCGTGCCGCGGCCCGACCTGCCCTGGACCGCCGTCGCCCGCGTCGGGCTGCTCATGTCCCTGGGCCAGTTCGGGTTCCTGTACGCCGCGATGCACGCCGGCATGCCGCCGGGCCTGGCCGCGCTCGTGCTCCAGGCCCAGGTGCTGCTCACGATCGTCATCGCGGCCGGCGTGCTGGGGGAGCGGCCCAGTGCCCGCCAGGGCGTCGGGGTGCTGGTCGGCAGCCTCGGCCTCGCGGTCGTCGCGGTCGGTCGCGACGTGACCACCCCGCTCCCGGCGCTGCTGCTGTGCCTCGCCGGCGCGCTGTCGTGGGCGGCGGGCAACGTGGCCGCCCGGGCGGCGGGCGCCTCCGGCGGTCTTTCCCTGACGGTGTGGTCGGCGCTCGTCGTACCCGTGCCGGCGCTGGGGCTGTCCCTCCTCCTCGACGGCCCCGCGGCGGTCGCGTCCGGCATCGCCGCGATCGGGGTGCCGGCGTTGCTGTCGACCCTCTACACGGCCGTGCTGTCCTCGCTCGTGGGCTACGGCATCTTCACCGCGCTGCTCGGTCGGTACCCCGCCGGGAAGGTCGTGCCGTGGATCCTGCTCGTGCCCCCGGTCGCCATGGGCTCGGCGTGGCTGCTGCTCGGCGACCGGCCGGCGTCGCTCGAGGTCGTCGGCGGGCTGGTGCTGCTCGCCGGTGCGGCGGTCGCGCTGCTCCCGACGCGGCGGCGCGGGACGGACCCCGTGCCCGTCCCGGCGGAGGGGGTGGCGCCGGTGCTTCAGCCCTCGGGGGAGTCGGTGCCGTGCCGTCCGGACTCGGTGTAGGCCGGCGCGCCGCCGCCCAGGTTCTCCAGCGCCGCGACGACGCGGCGGGCGGTGAAGTCGGCGCAGCGCTCGAGGACCTCCTCGGGCGTGCAGAAGGCGATCCCCTTGATCTCCTTCTCCTCCTTCACGACACGGGACACGAGGTCCGCGCCGTCGTGGACGCCGCCGTCGAACACGAGGGTCACGGCGTCGTCCCAGCCGCTCCACGGCGGCAGCCAGTCGGTGAGGAGCAGCCGGCCCGCCGGGATGTCCAGGGCCAGCTCCTCGCGCACCTCGCGCGAGGTCGCCAGCTGCGGTGACTCGTTGACCTCGACGACACCGCCGGGGAGGTCCCAGTCGCGCTTGTAGGTGAGCTGGCAGAGCAGCACCCGACCCTCGTGGTCGCGCACCAGCATCTGGCCGATCGCGCGCTTGCGGGGCAGGAACGAGTTCAGCAGCGCGCGGAAGCCCTCGGGTGCGTCGGCCGGCACGTCGTCGGCGAGGCGGGCGTAGAGCACGTGGTCGACCGGACCCTCCGGCAGCGGGATGCCGCGCAGCACGCCCTCGCGGCGCAGGCCCGACCAGGTGGCCACCCGCTGCCCGAGCGCGTCGTCGGCGCGCACCCGCGCCTCGACCCGCGCGTGGTCGACGAGCGCGGTCTCGACCGCGGTGCGCACGAGCCCGACGGCCGCGGTCCAGCCCTGGTCGGTGACGGAGGAGCCCCACGTGACGTGCGCGACGCCCGGCGAGAGCGTGGTGACCGACACGGGGGCGGGGGCGGCACTCACGGACGCCACCCTACCGACCTGGCGGAGGCGGTCAGACCTTCCGGAACCACACGCACGCCAGCGGCGGTACGACGATGTCGGCGTGGGCCGGCTGGCCGTGGTGGTCGCCCGCGACGGCCTCGACGGCGCCCAGGTTGCCGACCCCGGAGCCGGTGTAGCCCTCCGCGTCGGTGTTGAGCACCTCCTCCCAACGGCCCTCGCTCGGCAGGCCCAGCCGGAAGTCCCGGTGCGGCACGGCGGAGAAGTTGGCCACGCAGACGACGTCCGGTGCGCCCGGCGTGCGCCGCACGAAGGAGAACGTGTTGCGGGCCGCGTCGTTGGCGTCGATCCAGGAGAACCCCGACGGGTCGTTGTCGCTGCCGAACAGGGCGGGGGAGGCGGCGTACACGTGGTTGAGGTCGCGCACGAGCGACTGCACGCCGCGGTGCTCCGGGTGGTCGAGCAGCCACCAGTCGAGCTCCCGGGCCTCCGCCCACTCCGACTCCTGCCCCAGCTCGCAGCCCATGAAGAGCAGCTGCTTGCCCGGGTGGGCCCACATGAAGGCCAGGTAGGCCCGCAGGTTCGCGAGCTGGCGCCACCGGTCGCCCGGCATCTTGCGCAGCAGCGAGCCCTTCCCGTGCACGACCTCGTCGTGGCTGATCGGCAGCACGAAGTTCTCGGAGAAGGCGTAGACGAGCGAGAACGTCAGCTCGCCGTGGTGGTAGGACCGGTGCACCGGGTCGTGGGCCACGTAGCCCAGCGAGTCGTGCATCCACCCCATGTTCCACTTGAACCCGAAGCCGAGCCCGTCGCTGCTCGTCGGCTTCGTGACCCCCGGCCACGAGGTCGACTCCTCGGCGATCATGACCGCGCCGGGCACCCGCTTGTAGACGGTCGCGTTGGTCTCCTGCAGCAGTTGCACCGCCTCGAGGTTCTCGCGGCCGCCGTGGACGTTGGGCGTCCACTCGCCCTCCTCGCGCGAGTAGTCGAGGTAGAGCATCGAGGCCACCCCGTCGACGCGCAGGCCGTCGGCGTGGAACTCCTCGAGCCAGAAGAGCGCGTTCGCCACGAGGAAGTTGCGCACCTCGCGCCGACCGAAGTTGAAGATGTGGCTGCCCCACTCCTTGTGCCAGCCGCGCTGGGGGTTGGGGTCCTCGTACAGCGGCGTGCCGTCGAAGCGCGCCAGCGCCCACTCGTCGGTGGCGAAGTGGCCGGGCACCCAGTCGAGGATGACGCCGATCCCGGCCTGGTGCAGCCGGTCGACGAGGCGCTTGAAGCCGTCGGGGTCGCCGAAGCGCGCGTCCGTCGCGTAGTACGACGTCACGTGGTAGCCCCACGAGCCGCCGAACGGGTGCTGCATGACGGGCATCAGCTCGACGTGCGTGAACCCGAGGTCGGCCAGGTAGGGCACCAGCTCGTCGGCCAGCTCGTCGTAGGACCGCCCGCGGCGCCACGAGGCCAGGTGGAGCTCGTAGATCGACATGGCCTCCTCGACCGGCTGCTTGCCGGCGCGGGCCGTCATCCACTCGTCGTCGTGCCACTCGTGGTGCGAGGTGTGCACGACCGACGCGGTGCGGGGGGCGACCTCGGTGTGGAACGCCAGCGGGTCCGCCTTCTCCCGCCACACGCCGTCGGCCCCGAGCACGTCGAGCTTGTAGCGCGCACCGGCGCCGACGCCCGGCAGGAACAGCTCCCACACCCCGGACACGCCGAGCTGGCGCATCGGCAGCTCCCGCGAGTCCCAGGACGAGAAGTCGCCCTTGACCCGTACGGCGCGGGCCTGGGGCGCCCAGACCGCGAACGACGTGCCGTGCACGTCGCCGAGCGCGCCGGGGTAGTGGCGCACGTGGGCGCCGAGCACCGTCCAGAGCTGCTCGTGCCGGCCCTCGTTGACGAGGTGGAGGTCCGTCTCGCCGAGCGTGGGGAGGAACCGGTAGGGGTCGTCGACCTCGACGGGCTCCTCCTCGCCGTACGCGATGCGGAGGCGGTAGTCGGGCACGTCGGCGACGGGCAGCACGCCGACCCAGATCCCGCCCCGCTCGTGGGTGAGCGGCACGCGGCCGCCGGCGTGGACGACCTCGACGGCGGTGGCGAGGTGCCGGAGCACCCGCACCGTCACCGCGCCGTCGTGCACGTGGGGGCCGAGCACGGTGTGCGGGTCTCCGTGCTCGCCGGCGACGAGGAGCTCCAGCTCCGCGACGTCGACGGGTGCGGGTCCCGGGGTCGGGCTCGAGGGGGAGGTCATGCGGCTCCGATCCGTGCGATCGCGGCCAGGGGGATGCCCACCCAGCCGGGGCGGTTGCGGGTCTCGTAGACGGTCTCGTAGACCGCCTTGTCCGCGACGTACGCGCTGAGGAGGACCTCCTCGGCGGGGGTCAGTCCCCGTCCGGCGTAGCTCGTGAGGAAGGCGCGGCGGTTGTGCCCGGCCCACTCCTCGGCGCGGTGGTGGCGCTGGCGGGCCGTCGCCTCGTCGGGCGCCTCCAGGGTGCGGGCGGCGACCCGGGGGGCGTAGTCGAACGACCGCAGCATCCCGGCGACGTCGCGCCAGACGGAGTCGGGGCGCACGCGCTCGGCCAGCGGCTTGGCCGGCTCGCCCTCGAAGTCGACGATCTTCCAGCCCTTGGTGGTGCGCAGCGTCTGCCCCAGGTGGAGGTCGCCGTGCACGCGCTGCACGGGCACCTCGTCGAGCTGGGCGACCCGTGCGAACAGGCGGCGCAGGCCCTCGGCGTGCGGCTCCAGCTCCGGCACCACCGCGAGGGCGGCCTCGAGGCGGGAGGTCATCGCGGCGGCCAGCCCGGCGGTGGCGTCGCCGCGCCGTACCTCGACGGGGAAGTGCTGGGCGAGCGCCGCGTGCGTCTCGGCCAGGGCGACGCCCAGGCGGGCGGCCTCGCCGGCGAAGTCGCCGCCGACCTCGTCGGCGTGCAGGTCGGCCTCGGCGAAGAGGTTGCGCACCGAGGCCTGGGCGAGGTCCCACCCGTCGCTGGCCGTGCGCAGGAACTGCTGCAGCATCGCGAGCTGCACGACGCCGCCCTCGACGGCGACGTCGAGCCAGCCGAATAGCTCGGCGGCGTGGGGGGAGCCGGCGCGCGTGAGCACCTCGTGCACCTCGACGTCGGGGTTCACGCCCGGCGTGACCTTGCGGAAGATCTTCATGAGCGCGTCCTCGCCGAACATCACCGACGAGTTGGACTGCTCGCCGCTGAAGAGGCTCGCGCGGGCGTCGACCTCGAGGTCGTGGCCGGGCAGGCGGTGGAAGTCGAGGCCCCCGACCCGCCAGGCGCCCCCAGCCGCGCCGTTCCCCGCCCGGTCGAAGGCGGCGAGCCAGGCGTGGAGGGCGACGCGGTCGTGGGCCGCGTCGTAGACGTGGGCGTACGACGCCGAGCCGTCCTCGTCGGCCGGGAGGCCCGGCACGTCCCACCACCCGACGAAGGCGTGGTCGAGGCGCTCCTGGTGGTCGCGGTAGCAGGCGAGCGGCACCTGGTAGAGCTCCGTCGCCGCCTCGGTGCCGCCCGTGCCCCCGGCGTCGTCGGTGTAGGTCACCTCGACGAGCTCGACGACCACCAGCGGGTCCTCGGCGCCGCCGGTGCCGCCGAGGTCACCGACGCGGTGCACGTCGGAGACCGTGAACGGGCGTCCCTTGCCGCCGAACCAGCGGGCGCGGGCGAGCAGCTCGGTCAGCCGCTCCTCGACGGTGTGGGCGTCGTCGCCCGGCGGGCCGGTCGGCGGGGTGCTCGTCGGGTCGGGCGTCTCGCTCATGCGGATCCTCCGGTGGTGGCGGAGTCGGGGGGCGTGATGCGGAACCAGTAGAAGCCGTAGCCGCCGAGGGTGAGCAGGTACGGCAGCTCGCCGATGCGGGGGAACGGCACGCCGCCGAGGGTCTCGACGAGGTCGCAGCCCTCGAAGCGGCGCAGGTCGAGCTCCACCGGCTGGGGGAAGCGCGACAGGTTGTTGACGCACAGCACCACGTCGCGCTGCCCGTCGGGACCGACGTGCTCACGCACGAACGACAGCACGCTCGGGTTGGAGCCGCCGAGGTCGTGGAACTCGCCGAGGCCGAACGCCGGGTGGCCGCGCCGCACCTGGAGCAGGCGCCGCGTCCAGTGCAGCAGGGACGAGGAGTTCTCGAGCTGCGACTCGACGTTGACGCTCTGGTAGCCGTAGACCGGGTCCTGCACCAGCGGCAGGAAGAGCTTGCCGGGGTTGGCGACCGAGAAGCCGGCGTTGCGGTCGGGGGTCCACTGCATCGGCGTGCGCACGCCGTCGCGGTCACCGAGCCAGATGTTGTCGCCCATGCCGATCTCGTCGCCGTAGTAGAGCACCGGCGAGCCGGGCAGGGAGAGCAGCAGCGCGTTGAACAGCTCGAGGCGGTTGATGTCGTTGTCGAGCAGCGGCGCCAACCGCCGCCGGATGCCGATGTTGGCCTTCATGCGCGGGTCCTGCGCGTACTCGGCCCACATGTAGTCGCGGTCCTCGTCGGTCACCATCTCGAGCGTCAGCTCGTCGTGGTTGCGCAGGAAGATGCCCCACTGGCAGTTGTCGGGGATCGCCGGCGTCTGCTCGAGGATCTCCGAGATCGGGAACCGCGACTCGCGCCGCACCGCCATGAAGATGCGCGGCATGACGGGGAAGTGGAACGCCATGTGGCACTCGTCGCCGCCGGACTCGAAGTCCCCGAAGTACTCCACGACGTCGGCGGGCCACTGGTTGGCCTCGCACAGCAGCACCCGGCCCGGGTAGTTCTCGTCGACGAACTTCCGCACCCGCTTGAGCACGCCGTGGGTCTCCGGGAGGTTCTCGCCGTTGGTGCCCTCGCGCTCGAACAGGTACGGCACGGCGTCGAGGCGGAAGCCGTCCATGCCCATGTCGAGCCAGAACGCCATCGCCTCGATCATCGCCTCCTCGACCTTGGGGTTGTCGAAGTTGAGGTCGGGCTGGTGCGAGAAGAAGCGGTGCCAGAAGTACTGCTGGCGCACCGGGTCCCACGTCCAGTTCGAGGGCTCGGTGTCGACGAAGATGATGCGGGCCTCGTTGTAGAGGTCGTCGTTGTCCGACCAGACGTAGAAGTCGCCGTACGGGCCGTCCGGGTCGGAGCGCGACGCCTGGAACCACGGGTGCGCGTCGCTCGTGTGGTTCATGACGAAGTCGATGATCACGCGGATGCCGCGCTTGTGCGCCTCGTCGAGGAAGTGCCGGAAGTCCTCGATCGTGCCGATCTCGGGATGGACGCCCGTGTAGTCGGCGACGTCGTAGCCGCCGTCGCGCAGCGGCGAGGGGAAGAACGGCGGGATCCACAGGCAGTCGACGCCCAGCCACGCCAGGTAGTCCAGCTTCTCCACGAGTCCGCGGAAGTCGCCGGTGCCGTCGCCGTTGGAGTCCTTGAACGAGCGCACGAGCACCTCGTAGAACACCGCCGTCTTGAACCACTCGGGCTCGATGTTGGCGATCGGCTCGGCGGGCTCGACGTCGGGGGCGTCCGGCACCTCGGGCACCTCGGTGGACAGGGGGCCGTGGGGGAGCGGGTCGTCGTGGGCGGTCATCGCAGGCTCCTGAGGGTCAGCACGTGGGCCGGCTCGTGGCCCGGGTCGAGACGGACGTAGTTGTGCTCGCGCCAGGTCCACGTGTCGCCGGTGAAGACGTCGGTGACCTCGTAGGCGTCTCCCCAGTCGAGACCGAGCGAGGGCATGTCCAGGTGGACGGTGGTCTCCCGCGTGGCGTGCGGGTCCAGGTTGATCACCACGATCACGACGTCGTCTGCTCCATCAGGCCCGGCGGTACCCGTGGCGCGCTTGGAGTAGACCAGCACGTTCTCGTCGTCGCTGTGGTGGATCGTGAGGTTGCGGAGCAGCTGCAGGGCGCGGTGCTCGCGCCGTACCTCGTTGAGGCGGGTGAGGTACGGCGTCAGCGTGCGTCCCTCGGCCTCCGCGGTCTCCCAGTCGCGGATGCGCACCTGGTACTTCTCCGAGTCGAGGTACTCCTCGCTGCCGGGCTTCACCGCGACGTGCTCGAACAGCTCGTAGCCCGCGTAGACCCCGTAGGTCGGGGAGCTGGTGGCGGCGAGGGCCGCACGGATCTTGAAGACCGGGGGCCCGCCGTACTGCAGCGACGCGTGGAGGATGTCGGGGGTGTTGACGAAGAAGTTCGGCCGCATCAGGTGGTCCGTCTCCGAGGTCAGCTCCCGGAGGTACTCCTCGATCTCCCACTTCGCGGTGCGCCAGGTGAAGTAGGTGTAGGACTGGTGGAACCCGATCGCCCCCAGGCCCCGCATCATCGCCGGCTTCGTGAAGGCCTCGGCGAGGAAGATGACGTCGGGGTCGGTGCGGCGGACCTCGCGCAGCAGCCACTCCCAGAAGGCGACCGGCTTCGTGTGGGGGTTGTCGACCCGGAAGATCCGCACCCCGTGGCTCATCCAGAGCTTGACGACGCGGAGCACCTCGCGGCAGATGCCGGTCGGGTCGTTGTCGAAGTTGATCGGGTAGATGTCCTGGTACTTCTTCGGCGGGTTCTCCGCGTAGGCGATCGTGCCGTCCGCTCGCGTCGTGAACCACTCCGGGTTGCTGGTGACCCAGGGGTGGTCGGGCGCGGCCTGGAGCGCCAGGTCGAGGGCGACCTCGAGGCCCAGCTCGCCGGCGCGCGCGACGAACGCGTCGAAGTCGGCGAAGGTGCCGAGGTCGGGGTGGATGGCGTCGTGGCCGCCGTCCTTCGACCCGATGGCCCACGGCGAGCCCGGGTCGTCGGGGCCGGGCGTGAGGGTGTTGTTGGGGCCCTTGCGGTTGACCTCGCCGATCGGGTGGATCGGCGGCAGGTAGACCACGTCGAAGCCGGCGGCGGCCACGGCGTCGAGGCGCTTCGCCGCGGTGCGGAACGTGCCGGACACGACCTTGCCGTCGCTGTCGATGCGGGCGCCCTCGGAGCGGGGGAAGAACTCGTACCAGCTGCCGAAGAGGGCGCGCGGGCGGTCGGCGTAGAACGGGTAGGGGCCCTCGAGCGTCAGCAGCTCGCGCAGCGGGTGGGCTGCCAGCACGGCGGTGAGGGCGGGGTCCTGCAGCGCGGCGAGGCGGGCCCCGGCCGGGTCGCCGGTCGCGGAGGCGGCCTCGAGGCCGGTCGTGACGACGGCCGTCTCCTCGGCGCTCAGGTCGCCCGCCGCGAGGACGCGCTCGAGCAGCAGGCGGCCCTCGAGGAAGGTGAGCTCCACGTCGACACCGGCCGGGACCTTCAGCCCGGCCGCGTGCTGCCACGTGGCGATCGGGTCCGACCACGACTGCACCGTGAACGTCCACGCCCCCTCGACGTCGGGGGTGACGGTCGCGGCGTACTCGTTGGGCTCGGTGGGGTGGAGCTCCATGCGGACCGGGGGGCGCTGCACGCCCGCGGGGTCCGTGAGCACCACCTCGGCGCCCAGCTTGTCGTGACCCTCCCGGAAGACGGTGGCGGTCACGCGGAAGGGTTCGTCCCGGGTCGCCTTGGCCGGTTGGCGGCCGAGGTCGACGACGGGCGCGACGTTCATGACGGGGATGCGTCCGACCATGGTCCCGAACCTAGTGGGTGGGGCCAGACGATCAGGGGGAGCGACGCGCCTTCCGGGCGCTCAGGAGAGCCATGACACGCGCGATCACCAGCGCGATGTAGAGCATCCCGGCGATCTGCTCGAGCATGACCACCGACCGGGCGTGGGGGAGCACGGGCACGACGTCGGACAGGCCGGTGCTCGTCAGCGTCGTGACGGAGAGGAAGAGCAGCTCGACCCAGCTCCGCTGCTGCTCGGCGTCGACCGCCGCGGTGAACGACCCCGGCCAGACGACCTGCACCGCGACGTAGAGGTAGGCGAAGCCCCAGGCCACGACGGTGAAGGTCGCCCCCGTCGCCCAGATCTCGTCGTTGGTGACCTCGTCGTCGTGGAACATGTAACGGATCAGCGCCCACGCCGTGTAGAAGTAGAAGACCGCGTGGAGCAGCGAGGAGCCGACCACGATCGCCCCGTTGTCGGGGCGCATCGCCTCGAGCACCGTGAGCACCACGAGGGGTCCACCCAGCACGAGCGACACCCAGGTCAGCGCCTCCGTGGCGCGCACCGCGAAGACCGCCAGCACCAGCACGACCAGGCCGATCGTGCCGAAGGCACCACGGCCCGTGGCGGAGTCGCCGAGGAACGGGTAGACGAGGATGCCGCCCAGCTGGGTCAGCATGAGCACCGCCGACGGGTGCGCGCGCAGCCAGGCCCAGGAGCCCCGGAGCGGGGAGTAATGCGGTTGTCCGGCCGAGGTCGCCACGGCGAGGATGCTGCCATGTCCGACCGCCCCGCCCCGGCCGACGCCGCCGACAGCCTCGTGCCCGGTGCCGGTCTCGTCGTGCGCGCGGGTCGCCTCGAGCTGCGCGCGGTGACCGACGACCTCCTGGCGCCGCTCGGAGCGCTCGCGGCCGGCGGGATCCACGCTCCCGACGGGATGCCGTTCGCCAGCCCGTGGTCGCTGGCCCCGGCGGACGAGCTGCCGTTCCGGGTGGCGCAGTACCACTGGGGCGTCCGGTCGCGCTTCTCGCCGCAGGCCTGGACCCTGGAGCTCGCGGCCCTGTGGGACGGCGAGCCCGTCGGCGTGCAGGCCGTCGCGACGCGCGACTACCTGCTCACCCGCACCGGCGAGACCGGGTCGTGGCTGGGGGCCGCTCACCAGGGTCGCGGCATCGGCACGGCGATGCGCCGGGCCCTCTGCGTCCTCCTCGTCGACCACCTCGACGCCGCGGAGGTCACCTCGACGGCGTACGCCGACAGCGCCGCGTCCCTCGCGGTCAGCCGGAAGGTGGGCTACGTCCACGACGGCACCTCCCGCGACGTCCGCACCCGGGAGGGTCGGCAGGAGCCGGTGCTGCTCCACCGGCTCGTGCTGCGGCCGGAGGCGCTCGTGCGGGGCGACGTGCCCGTCGAGGTGCGGGGCGTGGCCCCGTTCCGTCGCCTGGTCGGGCTCGACTGAGCGCGCACCGGGGGCGGCTCAGGTCGCCTGGATCACCAGCACCGAGCGGCTGCGCACCTCGAAGTGGTCCCCGGCCTTCACCGGCGTGCCCGGCGGCAGCTCACCGTCGGTCGACAGCACGACCGCGCCCTTCTGCACCCAGTCGTTCTCCGGCAGCAGGATGTGGACGGGCTCGTGGCCGGCGTTGAACCAGATGACGAACGACGCATCCACCTGCTGCTCGCCGCACGGCCCGGGGGCGCGGAGCGGAGCGCCGGAGACGAACATGCCCACCGCGCGCAGGTTGCCGTCGTGCCAGTCCTCGGCCCGCATCTCGCGGCCCGTGGGGTGCAGCCAGGCCAGGTCCTTGGGGCCGCCCTTGATGGTGGGCCGGCCCTCGAACCAGTGTCGCTGCCGCAGCGCCGGGTGCTCCCGCCGCAGCCGGAGGGCGGCCTTGGTGACCTCGTAGACGTCCAGCCACGCGTCGTCGGGGCTCCAGTCGATCCACGACGTGGGGTTGTCCTGGCAGTAGGCGTTGTTGTTGCCGCGCTGCGTGCGCCCCCGCTCGTCACCCGCGGTGATCATCGGGACGCCGTTGGACAGGCACAGGGTGGCCATCATGTTCGCGGCCTGGCGGCGGCGCCGCTCGAGGATCCGGGCGTCGTCGGTCTCGCCCTCGACCCCGTGGTTCCACGACCGGTTGTTGTCGGTCCCGTCCCGGTTGTCCTCGCCGTTGGCCTCGTTGTGCTTGCGGTCGTAGGACACGAGGTCCCGCAGCGTGAAGCCGTCGTGGGCGGTCACGAAGTTGACGGAGTTGTACGCCGAGCGTCCGTCGTCGGCGTACAGGTCGCTGCTGCCGGCGAGCCGCGTCGCGACCTCGTGGAGGCCGGGCGTCTGCCCGCGCCAGAAGTCCCGGGTGCTGTCGCGGTACTGGTCGTTCCACTCCACCCACGGCGGCGGCAGCTCGCCGACCAGGTAGCCGTCCATCGAGGCGTCCCAGGGCTCGGCGATCAGCTTGACGTGGCGCAGCACCGGGTCCTGGCCGATCGCCACGAGCAGGTCGCTCTTCATGTCGACGCGCGAGCCCGTGCGCGTCAGCGCCGACATGAGGTCGAAGCGGAAGCCGTCCACGTGCATCTCGGTGACCCAGTAGCGCAGCGAGTCGAGGATCATCCGCAGCGCCAGCGGGTCCTCGCTGTTGACCGTGTTGCCGCAGCCCGTCACGTCCCAGTAGGTGTCGTCGAAGCGGCCGGACGGGCCCTCGGGCGCGGTCTCGCCCCGCTGCACACGGCGGTAGAACCCCCGGTCGTCGAGTCCGCGGAAGGACAGCGTCGGGCCGAGCGGGCCGGCCTCGGCCGTGTGGTTGTAGACGACGTCGAGGATGACCTCGATGCCGGCGCGGTGGAGGTCCTTGACCATCTGCTTGAACTCGACGACCTGCTGGCCCCGGTCGCCGGCGGCGCTGTAGGCGTTGTGCGGCGCGAAGTAGCCGATCGAGTTGTAGCCCCAGTAGTTGACCGCGCCCCGTTCGGTGAGCCCGGGCTCCGAGAAGAACTGGTGGACGGGGAGCAGCTCGACGGCGGTGACGCCGAGGTCGCGCAGGTAGTCGGTGACCGCCGGCGTCCCGAGGCCCGCGTAGGTGCCCCGCAGGTGCTCCGGCACCCGGTCGTGCAGGGCGGTGAAGCCCTTGACGTGCAGCTCGTAGATGACGGTGTCGCGCCACCGCCGCTTCATCGGCTGCTCGCCCTCCCAGTCGAAGGAGGGGTCGACGACCACGCTCCGCGCGGCGTACGGCGCGGAGTCGTCGTCGTTGCGGAGCGCCGGGTCGTCGAAGCGGTAGCCGAACAGGGCGGGCTGGGGGTCGATCGTGCCGCTGATCGCCTGGGCGTAGGGGTCGAGGAGGAGCTTGGCGGGGTTGAAGCGGAGGCCCTGGGCGGGGTCCCACGGCCCGTCGACGCGGTAGCCGTAGCGCGTTCCGGGGGCGATGTCGGGCAGCGCGCCGTGCCAGATGCCCAGCGAGCGCTCCGTGAGGGCGTGCCGGGTCTCGACGCCCTCGTCGTCGAACACGCACAGCCAGCAAGCGGTCGCGTGGGGTGCGTAGACGGCGAAGTTGGTCGAGGCGGGCGACCAGGTCGCACCGAGCGGCCAGTTGCGACCGGGCCACACGGGGGAGACCTGGCCCTCGAAGCTCCAGAGACCGGGAGTCATGGGCGCCATTGTGGTGGACCGGGGCCGTGGACGTGGCGGTACACCCCTTCTGCCCCCGTCCGGATCGTGGTCCCGGTCACCCGGTACGCCGTACCGTCGGCCGACACGGCACAATGCCGACCGAGCGCTCGGGGAACCGGCCCCACCGGCCGGTCCTGGGCGTACGACCGACACACCGTCAGATCGACAGACGAAAGCGGGAGCGGCATGGGTGAGCACGTCCGACTGGAGGTGGCCGACGGCGTCGGCACCATCCGCCTGGACCGTCCGAAGATGAACGCCATCAGCTTCGCCGTGCAGGCCGAGCTCCGCGAGGTGGCCCGGGAGGCGACCGAACGCGACGACGTGCGTGCGGTGGTCATCTGGGGCGGCGAGCGCGTCTTCGCCGCGGGCAACGACGTCAAGGAGATGGCCGAGGTCTCCTACACGGGCATGGTCGACAAGGCCGGCTCGGTGCAGTCGGCCGTGACGGCGATCGCCGCGATCCCGAAGCCCGTCGTCGCGGCGATCAACGGCTACGCGCTGGGCGGCGGCTGCGAGCTGGCGCTCGCGGCGGACGTGCGCATCGCGGCCGACAACGCGATGCTCGGCCAGCCCGAGATCCTGCTCGGCATCATCCCCGGCGCGGGTGGCACCCAGCGGCTCTCCCGGCTCGTCGGGCCGTCGAAGGCCAAGGACCTCATGTTCACGGGGCGCTTCGTGAAGGCCGACGAGGCGCTCGCGATCGGGCTCGTCGAACGGGTCGTCCCCGCGGCGGAGGTGTACGACGCGGCGCTCGCCTGGGCCGGGCAGTTCACCCAGGCCGCCGCGTTCGCGCTCCGCGCCGTCAAGGAGTCGGTCGACCAGGGCCTCGAGGTCGACCTGGCGACGGGCCTGGCCATCGAGCGCACCCAGTTCGCCGCGGTCTTCGCGACCGAGGACGCCGAGATCGGTCTCCGGTCGTTCGTCGAGAACGGGCCGGGCAAGGCACGGTTCGTCGGCCGATGAGACGCGCGCCGACGCGGCGGTGCGGACCGCGCCGCACGAGCCCCGCCGGACGCCGAGACGTGTGCCACACTGGCGCGCGACGGCTTCCCCCGACGACACCGAGGACGTGACGTGGCCGGAATCTTCAAGCGCGGCGCCGAGACGCCGGCGAGCGACACCACCGCGACGACGAGCACCAGCGCGTCGCCCGACCCGGGCGCGACCACCACCCGGACCCGGCCCTCGGTCTCGGTCGACCAGGTGCGCACCCGCGTCGCCCAGGTGCTGTGGGCGCTGTGCCTGATCGCGGCCACGCTGCTCGCCGTGGCCGCGCTCTGCATCGCGGTGGACGCCAACCAGCAGAACGCGCTCGTCGAGCGCGTCCTCGAGCTCGCGAAGGTCGTCGACCTGAACGTGTTCACCCTCGACGACGGCATCATGGCGTTCACCGGCGACAACGCCGAGACCAAGAACGCCCTCGTCAACTACGGCCTCGGGGCCGCGTTCTACCTGGTGGTGGGCCGGGTCCTGGAGCGGCTCGTCCGCCCCTGACGCCCGTCACCACCACCACAGCGCGGTGAGACGCACGACACGTCGATCCTGCGTTACCTGCTAGTAGCCTCAGCAACACATCCGAGTCACAGGAGGGGCCGCGAGGCCACACGCCATGAACATTGTTGTCTGTGTGAAGCATGTCCCGGACGCCACGGCGGACCGGAAGTTCGAGTCCGACAACACGGTGGACCGGGCGGGCGTCGACGGTCTGCTGTCGGAGCTCGACGAGTACGCCGTGGAGCAGGCCCTGCAGCTCCGCGAGAGCCGCGAGGGCGAGGAGATCGAGATCACCGCGCTGACGGTGGGTCCCGAGAAGGCGCTCGACGCCGTGCGCAAGGCGCTGCAGATGGGTGTCGACAAGGGCGTCCACGTCAGCGACGAGGCCATCGCCGGGTCCGACTACCTCGGCACCTCGCTGGTGCTCGCGAAGGCGATCGAGAAGCTGGGCGCGGAGAAGCCGGTCGACATCGTCTTCTTCGGCATGGCCTCCACCGACGCCTCCGGCGGCGTGGTGCCGGCGATGGTGGCCGAGCGCCTCAACCTCCCGCAGGTCACGCTCGCCGCCCTCGTGCAGTCGCAGGGCGACCAGGTCCGGATCAAGCGCGACGGCGACACCGCGACCGAGGTCATCGGCGCGACCCTGCCGATCGTGCTCTCGGTGACGGACCAGTCCGGCGAGGCGCGCTACCCCTCGTTCAAGGGGATCATGGCCGCCAAGAAGAAGCCGGTGGAGACCTACTCCCTGGCCGACCTGGGCGTCGACCCGAGCGAGGTCGGTGCCGGTGCGGCCACGACCACGGTCGAGGACACCTCCGCCCGCCCGCCGCGCACGGCCGGCGAGATCGTGACCGACGAGGACGGCTCCGGCGCCGAGGCGCTCGCCGGTTTCCTCGCGTCCAAGAAGTTCATCTGAGAAGGGTTGGGGACGAGTCATGTCTGAGGTTCTGGTCCTCGTCGACCACGTCGACGGAGCGGTCCGCAAGCCGACCTTCGAGCTGCTGGCGATCGCGAAGAAGCTGGGCACGCCCGCTGCCGTGTTCATCGGCGGCGCCGGCGAGGCCGCCGACGCGGCCGCGGCCGTGAAGAAGTACGGCGCGGAGAAGGTGTACGTCGTCGACGACGCCGAGATCAAGGGTTACCTGGTGGCCCCGAAGGCCGAGGCGCTCGCGCAGCTGGTGGAGAAGACCTCCCCGGCCGCCGTGCTCATCGTGTCGGGTGCGGAGGGCAAGGAGGTCGGCGCCCGCCTCGCGGTCAAGACCGGCTCCGGTCTCATCACCGACGCCGTCGACGTGGCCGAGGACGGCACGGCGACCCAGTCGGTCTTCGCGGGCAACTACACGCTGACCGGCAAGGTCACGAAGGGCACGCCGATCATCACCGTCAAGCCGAACTCCGCCAGCGCGGAGGAGGGCGAGGGTGCCGGCACGGTCGAGGAGGTCGCGGTGACGATCTCCGACGCCGCCAAGACGGCGCAGATCGTGGCCTCGCAGCCGCGGCAGGCGTCGGGTCGCCCCGAGCTCACCGAGGCCGCCATCGTCGTCTCCGGCGGCCGTGGCACCGGCGGCGACTTCGCGCCGGTCGAGAAGCTGGCGGACGCGCTCGGCGCGGCCGTCGGTGCCTCGCGCGCCGCGGTGGACTCCGGCTGGATCCCCCACACCTTCCAGGTGGGGCAGACCGGCAAGACCGTCTCGCCGCAGCTGTACGTCGCGAACGGCATCTCGGGCGCCATCCAGCACCGAGCCGGCATGCAGACGTCGAAGACGATCGTCGCGGTCAACAAGGACGAGGAGGCGCCGATCTTCGAGCTCGTCGACTTCGGCGTCGTGGGCGACCTGCACAGCGTCCTGCCGGCCCTGGCCGACGCCGTCGAGGCCCGCAAGGGCTGAGGCCCCGGCAGCACCCGCTAGCACCCGCAGCACCAGCACCACCTGCACCACCGACCGCGGTGGGAGCGCCCGTTCGACGGGACGCTCCCACCGCGGTCGCGTTTCCGCCGTACCCTCGTCGGCATGAGCACCGAGGAGGTCCTGGCCGCAGCGACGCGGGCCCGGGAGGCGGCGTACGAGCTGGCCACCGCGACCCGCGCGACGAAGGACGCGGCGCTGGAGGCCATGGCGACGGCCCTCGCCGGGCACGAGCCGGCCATCCTGGCCGCCAACGCCGTGGACGTGGAGCGGGCCGAGGAGAACGGCACCGCGCCCAACATCGTCGACCGCCTGCGGCTGACGCCCGACCGGCTCGCGCAGATGGCCCAGGGCCTGCGCGAGGTCGCGGCGCTGCCGGACCCGGTGGGGGAGGTGGTCCGTGGTGGCGCCCTGCCCAACGGGCTCGAGCTGCGCCAGGTGCGCGTGCCCTTCGGTGTCGTCGGCATGATCTACGAGGCCCGTCCCAACGTCACCGCCGACGCGGCCGGCATCTGCCTCAAGTCGGGCAACGCGGTGCTCCTGCGTGGCTCCTCGAGCGCTCGCTCCAGCAACGCGGCGATCGTGGCGGCCCTCCGTGAGGCCGTCGTCGACGCCGGCCTGCCCGCCGACGTCGTCCAGCTGGTGCCCGGGGACACCCACGAGAGCGTCAAGGCCCTCATGCGGGCCCGCGGCCTCGTCGACGTGCTCATCCCGCGCGGCGGTGCCGGTCTCATCCGGTCGGTGGTCGAGGAGTCGACGGTGCCCGTGATCGAGACGGGCGTGGGCAACTGCCACGTGTACGTCGACGCCTCGGCCGACCTCGAGAAGGCGCTGGCCATCGTGGTCAACGCGAAGACCCAGCGCACGTCGGTCTGCAACGCCGCCGAGTCGCTGCTGGTGCACGCCGACGTGGCCGACGACTTCCTCCCGCTCGTCATCGACGCGCTCGCGGAGCGCGGGGTGCGGATCCACGGCGACGCCCGCTTCGGCGAGTACGACGGCATCGAGCCCGCCACCGAGGAGGACTACGCGACCGAGTACCTCTCGCTCGACATCGCCGCCGCCGTCGTGGACGACCTGGAGGCCGCGATCGCCCACATCCGGCGCTACTCCTCGGGCCACTCCGACGCGATCGTCACCGAGTCGCAGTCGGCGGCGCGTCGCTTCGTCGCGGCCGTCGACTCCGCGGCGGTGCTCGTCAACGCGTCGACGCGGTTCACGGACGGCGGCGAGTTCGGCTTCGGCGCGGAGATCGGGATCAGCACCCAGAAGCTGCACGCGCGCGGGCCGATGGGCCTGCCCGAGATGACGTCCACGAAGTACGTCGTCACCGGCGACGGGCACGTGCGGTGACCCGTGGCGGCAACGCGACCCGGTGGGCACTAGGATCACCCGCATGTCGCTGAGTGAGTTCGCCGTGGTCGCCTCCGAGGCCGGTGGCGAGGGCCACAGCCCCTGGCCCTACGTCGTGGGCGGGGTCGTCCTGCTGATCTTCCTCCTCCTGCTGGCCGGTCTGCTCGCCTTCGCCGGTGGTCGCGAGCACAGCTGAGGTGCCGCCTCTTGCCACGGGGCGCCGCATCGGGGTGATGGGCGGAACCTTCGACCCCATCCACCACGGCCACCTCGTGGCGGCCTCCGAGGTGCAGTCGTTCTTCGACCTCGACGAGGTCGTGTTCGTGCCCACGGGCGACCCCTGGCAGAAGTCCGACCGGCGGGTCTCCCCGGCGGAGCACCGCTACCTCATGACGGTCATCGCGACCGCGTCGAACCCGCGCTTCCGGGTCTCGCGCGTCGACATCGACCGGGGCGGTCCGACGTACACCGTCGACACGCTCCGCGACCTGCGCGACCAGCTGCCGGGCGCCGAGCTGTTCTTCATCACCGGCGCCGACGCGCTGGCCAACATCTTCACGTGGCGCGACACCTCCGAGATGTTCGACCTGGCCCAGTTCGTCGGGGTGACCCGGCCCGGCTACGCGATGGACGCCGCGTCGCTGGCGTCGATCCCCGACCGCCGCGTCACCATGTTGGAGATCCCCGCCCTGGCGATCTCCTCGACCGACTGCCGCGAGCGCACGGAGCGGGGCGAGCCGGTGTGGTACCTGGTGCCCGACGGCGTCGTGCAGTACATCGGCAAGCACCACCTCTACGAGTCCTCCACGAAAGGCCCCGCATGACCGCCACCGACCGAGCCGTCGAGCTGGTGCACGCCGCTGCGCGCGCCGCCTCCGACAAGCTCGCGACCGACCTCCTCGCCTTCGACGTGAGCGAGCAGCTCGCGATCACCGACGCGTTCCTGCTCGCCTCCGCCTCCAACGAGCGCCAGGTCAAGGCCGTCGTCGACGAGGTCGAGGACAAGCTGCGCGAGATCGGCGCGAAGCCGGTCCGCCGCGAGGGCGAGCGTGACGGCCGCTGGGTGCTCATCGACTACGGCGACGTGGTCGTGCACGTGCAGCACGAGGAGGAGCGCCGCTTCTACGCCCTCGAGCGCCTCTGGCGCGACTGTCCGACGATCGGCCTGCCCGCCGACGTCACGGGCCCCGCGGGCGCCCCGTCCGCCGAGGCGTGAACGACCTCCGCGCCGGTCTCCGCACGCTCGTGCTGCTGCGGCACGGCCAGACGACCTGGAACGCGGAGCACCGCATCCAGGGTCAGGTCGACGCCGAGCTGAGCGCGACCGGGCGGGCGCAGGCGGCGCGGGTCGCGCCGTACGTCGCCTCCCTGGGCCCCGTCGCGATCTGGAGCTCCGACCTGCAGCGTGCGGCGGTGACGGCGTCGCACGTCGCCGAGGCCGCCGGCCTGACGGTGCGCACCGACGCGCGCCTGCGTGAGTTCGGCCTGGGGGAGCGGGAGGGCGTGACGCACGCGGAGTACGGCGCGGCCCACCCCGCCGAGTACGAGGACTTCGTCACCGGGCGGTGGAGCTCGGTGCCTGGCGCGGAGACGCTGACCGCGGTGCGGTCCCGGCTGGAGGCGTGCCTCGACGAGCTGGCCGACGCGGTCGCGCCGGGCGGGACCGCGGTGGCCGTGTCCCACGGGGCCGCGCTGCGCGTCGCCGTGGAGGCGCTGGTGGCCGGGACGCAGACCGAGCCGTCGGCGTACGGGGGGATGCACAACTGCGGCGTCGCCATGCTCCAGGAGCGTCCGCTGCGGCGTGACGGCGAGCCGCGGTGGCGGCTCGTGGCCTACAACCGCACGGTCGAGGAGCTCTCCGCCACGCAGGGGGACCCCCGATTCGCGTCGGTGCGGGCGACAGGCTAATCTTCCTTCTCGTTGCTCAGCGGGAGACCGCAGGGAAACGGATGGGGCTGTGGCGCAGCTGGTAGCGCATCTGCATGGCATGCAGAGGGTCAGGGGTTCGAGTCCCCTCAGCTCCACCATCATCGACGAAGCGCCCCGGGATCACCCGGGGCGCTTCGTCGTTCTCCTGGCTCCTGCCCGGGACGTCATGCGGAGTGGCGCCCCGGGCGACCGCGGCGCATGACGTCCCGGGCAGGAGCCGAGGGCGACGGACCCCTGAGCGTCCTCAGGGTCCTCTGTGGTCCGGCGCGCACACTGGGCCCGTGAGCACGGGTACCGATCGGGTGGCGCGGGTCGCGCCGTACGTCGCGGGGATGGTCGCCGGCGCGGCGATGCTGGCGGTGGGCGAGGCCCTGGCCGCGCTCCTGCGCCAACGGACGGGGCCGGTGGCCGCCGTCGCCGAGCTGGTCCGCGACCTGACGCCCGCGGGGCTCGTCAAGGGGTTCATCGAGCTGGTCGGCACCGCCGACAAGCCGATCCTGGTCGCCGTCGTGACGGTGGGCGCCCTCGCGCTGTGCGCGCTGGCGGGCCGCTGGCGCTTCGGCTGGGTCGTGCTCGTCGGCCTCGGCGTGCTGGCGAGCGTCGCCGTCCTCGTGAACCCGGGGGAGAGCGGGGTGGGGGCGGCCCAGGCGGCCCTCGTCGTGCCGCCGGGCCTGGCGACCTGCGTCGGCGTCGCGTGCCTGGCGGTGCTGCAGGACGCGGACCGTGCTGCCGCGCGCCAGGAGCGGGACGGCACGGGCGGTGCCGGCCGGCGTCGCTTCCTCGTCATCGCCGGCGGGGTCGCCGTGACCGCCGTCGTCCTGGGAGCGGCCGGTCGGTTCGCCGGGCGCTCGCGCCGCACGGTCGAGGCGGCACGGGCGGCGCTGCTCGACCGCCTCCGCGCGACGCCGGGCGAGGTGCCCGCGGGTGCCCAGCTGGACGTGCCGGGGGTGGGGCGGTGGCAGGTGCCGGGGGAGCAGTTCTACCGCATCGACACCGCGTTCGCGGTGCCGCTGGTCGACCCCGACGCGTGGCGCCTCCGGATCCACGGCATGGTGGAGAAGGAGCTGGAGCTGTCGTTCGCCGACCTGCTCGACCGGCCCGCCACCGAGGCGTGGACCACCCTGTGCTGCGTGTCCAACCCGGTGGGCGGCGACCTCATCGGCAACGCCTGGTGGACGGGGGTGCGGATCGCCCCGCTACTCGCGGAGGCGGGGGTGAAGGCCGGGGCCGACGCCGTGCTCCAGACCTCGGAGGACGGGTGGACCTGCGGCACCCCGCTCGGCGTGCTCACCGACGACCGTGACGCGATGCTCGCCTACGCGATGAACGGCGAGCCGCTGCCCATCGAGCACGGCTTCCCGGTGCGGGTCGTCGTGCCGGGTCTCTACGGGTACGTGTCGGCCACCAAGTGGGTGGTCGACCTCGAGGTCACCACGTTCGACGCCTTCGAGGCCTACTGGACGCAGCGCGGCTGGGCCGAGGAGGGGCCGGTCAAGACGCAGTCGCGCGTCCTCGTGCCGCGCAACGGCGCCGACGTGCGTGCCGGGGAGATCGACATCGCCGGCGACGCCTGGGCGCAGCACCGGGGGATCCAGAAGGTCGAGGTGCAGGTCGACGGCGGCCCCTGGACGACGTGCGATCTCGGGACCGTGCCGAGCGCCGACACCTGGGTGCAGTGGTCCACCCGGGTCTCCTGCGGGCCCGGCGACCACACCGTCGTGGTGCGGGCCACCGACGGTGACGGGGAGACCCAGACGTCGGTGCGCACCGACGTGGTGCCCGACGGCGCGAGCGGGTGGCACGAGGTGCGGTTCACCGCGGGGTGAGTCTTTCTTGACTCGATCAAGAAAACGCGGCAGGGTGGTCGTCATGACCCTGGCACCCGACCTCCAGCAGATGCTGCGCGGTGCCGCCCTCCGCGTGACGCGTCCGCGGCTGGCGGTGCTGGGCGCGGTCCACGCCCACCCCCACGCCGACACCGACACCGTGATCGGCGCCGTGCGGCGCGACCTGCCGTCGGTCTCGCACCAGGCGGTCTACGACTGCCTGAGCGCGCTGACCACCGCCGGGCTCGTGCGCCGGATCCAGCCGGCCGGCTCCGTCGCGCGCTACGAGGCGCGGATCGGTGACAACCACCACCACGTGGTGTGCCGCAGCTGCGGTGCGGTGGCCGACGTCGACTGTGCCGTCGGGCACGCCCCCTGCCTGACGGCCGAGGACGACCACGGCTTCGCCATCGACGAGGCCGAGGTCATCTACTGGGGCACGTGCCCCACCTGCGCCGCGACCGACGTGGCGGCGGGTGCCGCCTCCGTCGTCGCGAGCCCCTGAGACTCCCCTGCTCTCCAGTCCGCAACCACCGGAAGGAACTTGATGTCCACCGAGCCCACTCCTGGCAACGAGCACGGCCAGATCACGACCGACGAGCCCGTACCGGCGCCCGGCGAGGCGTCGGGCTGCCCCGTCGCGCACGGCGACGTGCTTCCCCACCCGACGCAGGGTGAGCCGAACCGCGTGTGGTGGCCCAACCGCCTGAACGTCGACATCCTGGCCAAGCACGCCCCGGCCAAGGACCCGATGGACCCCGACTTCGACTACGCCGCGGAGTTCCAGACGCTCGACCTCGCGGCGCTGAAGCAGGACATCGCCCACGTCCTCACCGACTCGCAGCCCTGGTGGCCGGCCGACTTCGGCACCTACGGCCCCTTCATGATCCGCATGGCGTGGCACTCGGCGGGCACCTACCGCGTCTTCGACGGCCGCGGTGGCGCCGGCGCCGGCATGCAGCGGTTCGCGCCGCTCAACAGCTGGCCCGACAACGTCAACCTCGACAAGGCCCGGCGCCTGCTCTGGCCGGTCAAGAAGAAGTACGGCAAGAAGATCTCGTGGGCCGACCTCATGGTGCTCACGGGCAACGTGGCGCTCGAGGAGATGGGCTTCACGACCTTCGGCTTCGCCGGCGGTCGTGCCGACGTCTGGGAGCCGGACGACGACGTCTACTGGGGCGCCGAGACCGAGTGGCTCGGCACCGACAAGCGCTACTCGGGTGACCGCGAGCTGGAGAAGCCGCTCGGCGCGACCACCATGGGTCTCATCTACGTGAACCCCGAGGGCCCCGAGGGTCAGCCCGACCCGCTGGCCGCCGCCCGCGACATCCGCGAGACGTTCGGCCGCATGGCGATGAACGACGAGGAGACCGTCGCCCTCATCGCCGGTGGTCACACCTTCGGCAAGACGCACGGCGCTCACCAGGACGACAAGCTCGGCCCGGACCCGGAGGCCGCGCCCCTGGAGAACCAGGGCATCGGCTGGAAGAACGGCTACGGCGCCGGCAACGGTGCGGACACGGTCACCAGCGGTCTGGAGGTCACCTGGACCTACCACCCGACCCGCTGGGACAACGAGTTCTTCCACATCCTCTTCGCCTACGAGTGGGAGCTCTTCCAGAGCCCCGCGGGCGCGAACCAGTGGCGGCCGAAGAACGGCGCCGGCGCCGACATGGTGCCGCACGCCCACGGCGAGGGCCGGCAGGAGCCGCGCATGCTCACCACCGACCTGGCGCTGCGCTTCGACCCGGTCTACGAGCAGATCTCGCGCAAGTTCAAGGACGACCCGGTCGCCTTCGGCGACGCGTTCGCCCGCGCCTGGTTCAAGCTCACCCACCGCGACATGGGCCCGATCCAGCGCTACCTCGGTCCCGAGGTCCCGACCGAGACCCTCATCTGGCAGGACCCCGTCCCGGCGGCGGACTACGAGGCGATCGACGGCGAGGACATCGCGTTCCTCAAGAGCGAGGTCCTCAGCTCGGGCCTGTCCGTCGGCGAGCTCGCCGGTACGGCGTGGGCGTCGGCCTCGACGTACCGCTCCAGCGACAAGCGGGGCGGCGCCAACGGTGCGCGCATCCGCCTGGAGCCCCAGAAGGGCTGGGAGGTCAACAACCCCGACCAGCTCGCCCGGGTGCTGGGCGTGCTCGAGGGCATCGCGGACCGCTTCAACGCCCAGGCCGGCGACAAGCGCGTCTCCCTGGCCGACCTGATCGTGCTCGCGGGCTCCGCGGCGGTCGAGCAGGCGGCGAAGGAGGGCGGCGTCGACATCGAGGTGCCGTTCACCCCGGGTCGCACCGACGCCACGCTCGAGCAGACCGACGTCGAGTCGTTCAGCCACCTCGAGCCCGTCGCCGACGGCTTCCGCAACTGGCTGGGCAAGGGCAACCGCCTCCCGGCGGAGTTCCTGTTCATCGACCGCGCCAACCTGCTGGGCCTCACCGCCCCGGAGGCGACCGTGCTCGTCGGCGGCCTGCGGGTGCTCGGCACGAACACCGATGGCTCCAGCACCGGCGTGTTCACGGACAAGGTCGGCACCCTGTCGAACGACTTCTTCGTGAACCTGCTCGAGCTCGGCACCGAGTGGGCGCCGACCGACGACACCAAGGAGACCTACACGGGCACGACGGCCACCGGCGAGACCCTCGTCGGCAGCCGGGTGGACCTGGTCTTCGGTGCGAACTCCGAGCTGCGCGCGCTGGCGGAGGTCTACGCCAGCGACGACGCGAAGGAGAAGTTCGTGCGCGACTTCGTCGCCGCGTGGACGAAGGTCATGAACGCGGACCGGTTCGACCTGGCCTGAGCGACCCAGCACGACCCAGCACCACCCCGGCACGGGGCTCGCGGCACACGCCGCGGGCCCCGTTGCCGTCGGGGGCCGCCTCGCGGCGTACGGGCTTGATCGGGCGCACTAGCGTCACGACATGGCGATCAGCAAGGGTGACACGGTCCACTGGAACACCTCGCAGGGCGAGACGACGGGAACGGCGAAGGAGAAGAAGACCAAGCCGTTCCAGCACGACAAGCAGGACTTCAAGGCGAGCGAGGACGAGCCGTACTGGATCGTCGAGTCGGAGAAGACCGGCGCCACGGCCGCCCACAAGGAGTCGAGCCTCCGCAAGGGCTGACCCCTCCCGGAGACGAACCGGGTCGTGGCCCCAGCGCTACGTAAAACGGTGCGCTGGGGCCACGACCCGGGTGACGACGGGGATCAGGCCGCGCCCGGCTTGAACAGCGCGCTGGGGGCGGCCTGCTCGCCCACGACCTCGAACCGCTGGCGGGGCAGCGCGTCGGGGTTGTGGGCCTGCACCCAGCCGACGAGCCGCTCGCGCACGAAGCAGCGCAGGTCGAAGAGCGTGCCGGGGTCGTCGGCGGTGACGCTGGCGCGCACCTGCACGAAGCCCTGCACGGCGCTGGTGACGACGAGACCGCTGGAGCGGCCGTTGTAGAGCGACGTCTCGCCGAGGCAGCGCTCGAACTCCGCCCGGAGCCCCTGGAGGTCGATGCGCCAGTCGAGGTCGAGCTCGACGGTGCCCATCATCTCGGAGTCCTTGCGGGTCCAGTTCTGGAAGGGCGTGTTGGTGAAGTAGGTGCAGGGGAGCACCAGGCGGCGGTCGTCCCAGAGCTTCACCACGACGTACGACAGCGTGATCTCCTCGATCGTGCCGTACTCGTCCTCCACGATGACGACGTCGTCGATGCGGATCGCGTCGCTGAAGGCCAGCTGCATCCCGGCGAACAGGTTGCCCAGCGTCGACTGGGCGGCGAGGGCCGCGACGACGGAGACGAGACCGGCCGAGGCGAGCAGGCTCGCGCCGACGGCGCGCACGCCGTCGAAGCTGAGCAGCACGGCGCCGAAGGCGAGCACCACGATCGCGACCACCACGACGCGGCGCGCGACCTGCACCTGCGTGCGGATGCGCTTGGCGTTGCGGGGGTCCAGCTCGAGGTCGGCGCGGCGCAGGGCTGCGTCGACCACGAAGAGCACGACGACGGCGAGCAGCCAGGCGCCGTTGACGATGACGAGGATGCGCAGCCCGAGGGCGAGGGTGTCCCACATCTCGGCGCCGTCGCCGCGCGGTCGGTTGGCGGCCACGACGGCGTTGAGGCCGACGACGAGCACCAGCACCCGGAAGGGGAAGCGGGCGGCGCGGACGAGGGCCTCTGCGGGGGGCCAGCGGCGTCCTAGGCGCTTGACGGCAGCGGGCACGGCGAACCCCAGCGCGACGGCCACGGCGACGACGATCCCCGTGGACACGAGCAGGTCGGTGATTCCTGAGGGCATCACCCCACGGTGGCAAAGACCCGGGGGGTCAGCCAAGTGAGACGCCTCGCACCCCGGTGAGAAAGCACTGAGAAGTCGGACCGTCAGGGTCCCGTCAGCGCGCGCGCCACCGGCGTCAAGGAACCGTCAAGGCGGGTGGGGCGCGCCCTCGCCCGGGAGCACGATCCGGGGCGTGAACGACGTCCTCTACGTGGCGCTCACCCTCGGGGTGATCGCCCTCCTCACGCTGCTCGTCGGCGTGCTCGACCGGGACCGGTCGGCCGTCCCGCCCCCCGGACCCTCCGACGGCGGTGCCGGCCGGTGAGCGAGCTCCTCCCCGCCATCGGCCAGGTGCTCGCCCTCGTGGTGGTGCTGGTCCTGGCCGTGCCGCTCCTCGGGCGTCACCTGGCCCACACCTACACCGCGCCCGGCCACCTCGCCGTCGAGCGGGGCGCCTACCGCCTCCTGCGGATCGACCCCGACGCCGACCAGCACTGGCGCACCTACGCGCTGTCGGTGCTCGGCTTCTCCCTGGTGGGCGTCCTCGCCCTGTACGCCGTGCTCCGGCTCCAGCAGCACCTGCCGCTCTCGCTCGGCTTCGGGGCGCTCCCCGCGGACGGCGCCTGGAACACCGCCGTGAGCTTCGTGACCAACACGAACTGGCAGTGGTACGCGGGCGAGGCCACGCTCGGTCACCTCGCGCAGGCGTCGGGCCTGACGGTGCAGAACTTCGTCTCGGCGGCCACCGGCATGGCCGTGGCGGCCGCCTTCGCCCGCGCCCTGTCCCGCAGCGGCGCCGGCGGCCGGATCGGCAACTTCTGGACGGACCTCGTGCGGGGCACCGTCCGGGTGCTCCTGCCGATGGCCTTCGTCGCCGCGGTGCTCCTGGCGCTCCTCGGCGTGGTGCAGAACCTGGCGGGGGCCCGCACGGTCTCCACCCTGACCGGCGGCGAGCAGTCGGTCCCCGGCGGCCCCGTGGCCAGCCAGGAGGCGATCAAGCAGCTCGGCACGAACGGCGGCGGGTTCTTCAACGCGAACTCGGCCCACCCGTTCGAGAACCCGACCCCGCTGACGAACCTGGTCGCGATCGTGCTGATGCTGCTCCTCCCGTTCGCGATGGCGTGGGCCTTCGGCCTCATCGTGGGTGACCGTCGCCAGGGCGCGGCCGTGCTGGCCGCGATGGGCCTGCTCCTCGTCGTGGGGATCGTCCTGCTCACCTGGGCGGAGATGGCCGGCCCGGGCACCGTGCCGCACGCCGCGGGCGGCGCGCTGGAGGGCAAGGAGACACGCTTCGGCACGGCGGGGTCGGCCCTCTTCGCCGCGGTGACCACCGGCACCTCGACCGGCGCGGTGAACTCCCTGCACGACTCGTTCACCGCGCCCGGCGGCGGCGTCGCCATGGTCGGCATGCTCCTCGGCGAGGTCTCGCCCGGCGGCGTCGGCTCCGGTCTCTACGGCATGCTCGTGCTCGCGGTCGTGACAGTGTTCATCGCGGGCCTCATGGTGGGGCGCACACCGGAGTACCTCGGCAAGAAGATCGGCCAGCGCGAGATCGTGCTCGTGGCGATCTACGTGCTCGCCTCGCCGTTCCTCGTGCTCGTCGGGCTCGCCGTGGCGCTCAGCGTCCCGGCCGGCGTGGCGGGGCTGCAGGAGGACGGCGCGCACGGGCTCAGCGAGGCGCTCTACGCCCTCGCCTCGGCCTCCAACAACAACGGCAGCGCCTTCGGCGGCCTGACGTCGGGCACCCCCTTCTGGAACACCCTGCTCGGTCTGGCCATGTTCCTCGGCCGGTTCCTGCCGCTCGTGCTGGTGCTCGCGCTGGCCGGTCGGTTCGCCACTGCGCAGCGCGTGCCCGCCGGGCCCGGCACCCTGCCGACCCACCGTCCCCTCTTCGTCACCCTCCTCGTGGGCGTCGCGCTGGTCGTGGTCGGTCTGACCTTCGTGCCCGTGCTCGTCCTCGGCCCGATCGTGGAGTCCCTCTCGTGAACGCACTGCTGGATCCCGCGCAGCTCGCCACCGCCCTGCCCGGTGCCCTGCGCAAGCTCGACCCGCGGGCCCTGCTCGCCACGCCCGTCATGCTCGTCGTCGAGGTCGGCGCCGTGCTCACCACGGTCATCGCGGCGCTCGACCCGAGCGTGCTCGGCTGGTCGGTCACCGTCTGGCTCTGGCTCACCGTCCTCTTCGGCAACCTCGCCGAGTCGGTCGCCGAGGGCCGGGGCAAGGCGCAGGCGGCGAGCCTGCGGGCGCTGCAGTCGGAGACGACGGCGCGGCGCCGTACGGCGGGTGGTCACCTCGAGGAGGTCCCCAGCACCGCGCTGCGCGTGGGTGACCTGGTGGTCGTCGAGGCGGGGGAGCGGATCCCCGGCGACGGTGACGTCGTCGAGGGTGTCGCGTCCGTCGACGAGTCGGCGGTGACGGGCGAGTCCGCTCCGGTCATCCGCGAGTCGGGGGGTGACCGGTGCGCCGTGACGGGCGGCACGACGGTGCTGTCGGACCGCATCGTCGTGCGGATCACGTCGAACCCGGGGCAGTCGTTCGTCGACCGGATGATCGGCCTCGTCGAGGGCTCGGAGCGGCAGCGCACCCCCAACGAGATCGCACTCAACGTGCTGCTCGGCGCGCTCACCGCGGTGTTCGTGGTGGTCTGCGTGACGCTGTGGTTCGTCGCCGACTTCGCCGGGGCCCGCGTCCCGGTGCTCGTGCTGGCCGCCCTGCTCGTCTGCCTCATCCCCACCACCATCGGCGCGCTCCTCTCCGCCATCGGCATCGCGGGCATGGACCGGCTCGTGCGCCGCAAAGTGCTCGCCATGTCGGGCCGTGCGGTCGAGGCGGCGGGCGACGTCGACGTGCTGCTGCTCGACAAGACCGGCACGATCACCTACGGCAACCGTCGCGCCCACGAGGTGCTCGAGGTGCCCGGGGTGCCGCGCGCCGACCTGGTCGAGGCCGCGCTCCTCGCCTCGCTGGCCGACGAGACGCCCGAGGGGCGCAGCATCGTCGAGCTGCTCACGCCCGAGCAGCCCGGCGCCGCGCTCCCCGTCGGCGCCGTGCTGGTGCCGTTCAGCGCCACGACCCGGTCGAGCGGGTTCGACGCGGGCCCGCGCCAGGTCCGCAAGGGCGCCGCGTCCGCCGTCGGCGGATGGGTGCGGGAGTCCGGCGGAACCGAGCCGCCCGCGCTGCTCGCCGCGGTCGACGAGGTGAGCGCCTCCGGTGGCACCCCGCTGGTGGTCGCCGAGCGTGTCGGCGACGCCCCGGCACGGCTCCTCGGCGTCATCCACCTCAAGGACGTCGTCAAGGAGGGCATGCGGGAGCGCTTCGACGAGCTGCGGGCGATGGGCATCCGCACCGTGATGGTGACGGGCGACAACGCGGTGACCGCCGCGGCGATCGCTGCGGAGGCGGGCGTCGACGACGTCCTCGCCGAGGCCACGCCGGAGGACAAGATGCGCCTCATCCGTCGGGAGCAGGCCGGCGGCCGGATGGTGGCGATGTGCGGCGACGGCACCAACGACGCCCCGGCGCTCGCGCAGGCCGACGTGGGCGTCGCCATGAACACGGGCACGACCGCGGCCAAGGAGGCCGGCAACATGGTCGACCTCGACTCCGACCCGACGAAGCTCATCGAGGTCGTCGAGATCGGCAAGCAGCTGCTCATCACCCGCGGCGCGCTGACGACCTTCTCCGTGGCCAACGACGTGGCGAAGTACTTCGCCATCCTCCCGGCCCTCTTCGTCGTCGCGTTCCCGCAGCTCGACGTGCTCAACGTGATGCGGCTGTCGTCGCCGGAGTCCGCGATCCTCTCGGCCGTCGTGTTCAACGCGCTCGTCATCGTCGCGCTCATCCCGCTGGCGCTGCGCGGTGTCGCCTACCGGCCGGGCCCGGCCGACGCGCTGCTGCGCCGCAACCTGCTCGTCTACGGGGTCGGCGGGCTCGTCGCACCGTTCGTCGGCATCAAGCTCCTCGACCTCGTCGTCTCCCTGCTGCCCGGTCTGTGACCGGCCATCCACCCGAAGGACACCGAAGTGAGAGACCTCCTCGCCCTGCTCCGCCAGAGCCTGGCCGGGCTGCGGGTGCTCGTCGCCGCGACCGTGCTGCTCGGCGTCGCCTACCCCCTCGTCGTCACCGGCATCGCGCAGGTCGCCGTGCCGTGGCAGGCGAACGGCTCCCTCCTCACCGAGGCGGGGGAGCGCACGACGGACGCCGACGCTGCCATCGGCTCCGCGCTCCTCGGCCAGGCGACCGACGACGACACCCTCTTCCAGCCGCGGCCCTCGGCGGCCGGCGACGGCTGGGACGGGCTCGCCAGCGGCGGCTCGAACCTGGGACCGGAGAGCCCCGAGCTCCTCGCGCTCGTCGAGGAGCGACGGGCCGAGGTCGCCGCCCGGGAGGGCGTGGACCCCGCCGACGTGCCGCCCGACGCGCTCACCGCCTCCGGATCGGGGCTCGACCCGCAGATCTCGCCGGCGTACGCCGCGCTGCAGGTGCCCCGCGTCGCCGCGGCCAACGGGCTGGACGAGGCCGCCGTGCGCGACCTCGTGGCCGAGCACACCGCGGGTCGGACGCTGGGGGTCCTCGGCGAGCCGCGGGTGGACGTGCTCGAGCTCAACATCGCGGTGCGCGCCGCCCGTGACGCCGGTGCGGGCGACTAGGTTGGCGTCCATGACGGCCGAGCCCCCCGCGCGCGGACGCCTCACCGTCTACCTCGGCGCCGCCCCCGGCGTCGGCAAGACCTACGCGATGCTGGGCGAGGCGCACCGTCGGCGCGCGCGGGGTACGGACGTGGTCGTCGGGTACGTCGAGACCCATGGCCGGCCCTTCACCGTCGCGCAGCTCGATGGCCTCGAGGTGCTCCCGCGTCGTACGGTCTCCTACCGCGGAGCCACCCTCACCGAGATGGACACCGACGCGGTGATCGCGCGACGGCCCGCCGTCGTGCTCGTCGACGAGCTGGCGCACACGAACGCGCCGGGCTCGCGCCACGAGAAGCGGGCGGCCGACGTGGAGGCGATCCGGGCCGCCGGGATCGACGTGGTGACGACGGTCAACATCCAGCACCTGGAGTCGCTCAACGACGAGGTGGAGCGGATCACCGGGGTGCGGCAGCGGGAGACCGTGCCCGACGAGGTCGTGCGGTCCGCCGAGCAGATCCAGCTCGTCGACATGGCCCCCGACGCCCTGCGGCGGCGGATGGCGCACGGCAACGTCTACCGGCCGGAGAACGTCGACGCGTCCTTGACGTCGTACTTCCGCGTCGGCAACCTCACCGCCCTCCGCGAGCTGGCCCTGCTCTGGCTCGCGGACCGGGTCGACGCGGCGCTGGGCGACTACCGGCGGGAGCACCGCATCTCGACACCCTGGCCCGCGAAGGAGCGGATCGTGGTCGCGGTGACGGGTGGTCCCGAGAGCGAGACCCTGCTGCGGCGCGGTGCCCGGCTGGCGCAGCGGGCCGCGGGCGCGGAGCTGCTCGCCCTCCACGTCATCGCGACGGACGGGCTGCGGGGCGCGCCCGCGGGCAGCGTCGAGCGCTCGGAGCAGCTGGTCGCCTCCCTCGGCGGGACCTTCCACACGGTCGCCGCCGACGACGTGCCGAGCGCCGTCGTCGACTTCGCCGTCGGGGTGAACGCGACGATGGTCGTCGTCGGGGTGTCCCGGCACGGCCGGCTCCGGCGGCTCGTGGCCGGCACGACGGGGGACCGGATCGCGTCGCTGGCGGGGGCGATCGACGTCCACCTCGTCACCCACGACAACGTGGCGCGTCTCGCCCGCGCGCGGTCGGCGCCCAGCCCGCTGAGCGCGGCGCGTCAGGTGCTGGGGTGGGTGCTGGCCCTGGTGCTGCCCCTCGGCTTCGGGGCGGTGCTGCACGAGGTCACCGTCACCGACGACCTGCCGCTGGCGAGCCTGCTCCTGCTGGCGACCACGGTGCTGGTCGCCCTCGTCGGCGGCCTCCTGCCGTCCCTGCTCGCGGCGCTCCTCGGCTTCGTGGCGCTCAACCTGTGGTTCACGCAGCCGGTCGGCAACCTGACCGTCGCCGAGCCGCGCAACGCCCTGACCCTCGCGGTGTTCCTGGCCGTGGCCGCTGCGGTCGCCTCCGTGGTGGACCGGGCGTCGCGACGGGCCGCGGAGTCGTTGCGGGCCCGCACCGAGGCCGCGACGACGGCGGCCCTCTCCCGCTCCGTCCTGACCGGTCAGGACACCGCGGAGGCCGTCGTGCTCCGCGTGCGGGAGGTGTTCGGGCAGGAGGGAGTCGCCCTCCTGGCCCGCGACGGCGCCACGTGGCGGACGGTCGCCGCGACGGGCGACGCCGCCGTCGAGCCGTCCGGGGGCGCGACGCGGGCCCAGGTCGACGACGACCACGTCCTGGTGCTGTGCGGCGAGCCGCTGCGGGTGCAGGACCGCCGCGTGCTGGAGGCGTTCGCCGTGCAGGCCGGTCTCGTGCTCGAGTACCGCCGCCTCCGCGCCCGCGAGGAGCGCGCCGCCGCGCTCGAGAGCGCGGAGTCCACGACGACCGCCATCCTGCGGGCGGTGTCGCACGACCTCCGCACCCCGCTCGCGACGATGCGGGCGAGCGTGGACGGCCTCGTCGCCGAGGCGACCGGCTCGGCGGGCACGCTCACGGCGGAGGACCGGGCCGCCCTCGTGGAGTCGGTCGACGACGCCACCGACCAGCTCGAGCGCCTCATCGACAACCTGCTGGACCTGTCCCGCCTCCAGACCGGGGTGCTGCACCCCACGCTGCGCGACCTCAGCCTGCTCGAGGTGCTGCCGCTCGCCGTCGCGGGCCACGCGCCCGGGGTCGTGTCGCTCGAGATGGAGGAGTCCACGCCGCTCGTCCGCACCGATCCGGGGCTGGTCGAGCGCGTCGTGGCCAACCTCGTCGGCAACGCGGTCCGGGTCTCGCGGGGGACGCCGGTCCGCGTGCTCGCCCACGCCGGTCCCGAGCGGGTCGACGTGCTCGTCGTGGACCGCGGCCCCGGCGTACCGCCCGCGCAGCGGCTCCGCATGTTCGAGCCGTTCCAGCGGCTCTCCGACACCGGTGGTGGCGGGCTCGGCCTCGGCCTGGCCGTGGCGCGAGGGCTGACCGAGGCGGTCGGCGGCACCCTGGAGGCGGAGGACACGCCCGGCGGCGGGCTCACGCTCGTGCTGTCGTTGCCGCGCGCGGGGGAGGGGAGGACCGGATGAGCGACCGGCTGAGCGACCGGACGGGTCCGAAGGTGCTCGTGGTCGACGACGAGCCGGCCCTGGCCCGCGCGCTGGCGATCAACCTCCGCGCCCACGGCTGGGAGGTCGTGACGGCCGCCGACGGCCGTGGGGCCCTGGAGGCCGCCGCCTCCACCCACCCCGACGTCGTGCTGCTCGACCTCGGGCTGCCGGACCTCGACGGCACCGAGGTCATCGCCGGACTGCGCGGGTGGACCTCCGTGCCCATCGTCGTGCTGTCGGCGCGGCAGCACGGCGAGGACAAGGTGGAGGCCCTCGACCTGGGGGCCGACGACTACGTGACGAAGCCGTTCGCGATGAACGAGCTGCTGGCGCGCCTGCGTGCCGCCGTACGGCGCGGGGCCGGCCCCGCCGCGGCCCCCGACCCGGTCGTCGAGGTCGGTGACCTCGCCATCGACCTCGCCCGCAAGAAGGTCGCGCGTGGCGGCGTCGACGTGCGGCTGACGCCGACGGAGTGGGGGTTCCTCGAGGTGCTCGCCCGCAACGTCGGTCGGCTGGTGACCCGTGAGCAGGTGCTGCGGGAGGTGTGGGGCCCGGGGTACGAGCACGAGACGCACTACCTGCGGGTCTACGCGGCGCAGCTGCGCGGCAAGCTCGAGGCCGACCCCGCGCACCCGCGGCACCTCGTCACGTCGGCGGGGCTGGGCTACACGCTCGAGCCCTGACCCCGGCGCGCCCTCACGGCGCCAGGCGCTCCTCGCCGGCGTACACGGTGAGGCGGTCCCCGCGGGAGAAGCCCACGAGGGTGAGCCCGCTGCGGCGGGCGAGGTCGACCGCGAGCGAGGACGGGGCGCTGACGGCGGCGAGCACCGGGATGCCGGCCATGACCGCCTTCTGCGCGAGCTCGAAGGACGCGCGGCCGCTGACCTGGAGCACGGTGCCCCGCAGGGGCAGGAGCCCGTTGCGGAGGCTCCAGCCCACCACCTTGTCGACGGCGTTGTGGCGCCCGACGTCCTCGCGGACCACCAGCGTGGTGCCGTCGGCGCGGAAGAGGCCGGCCGCGTGCACGCCGCCGGTGCGGTCGAAGTCGCGCTGCTCGGCGCGCAGCTTCTCCGGCAGGCTCGCCAGCAGGGCCGTCGGGATCCGCGTGTCGTCGCTGGTCAGGTCGTGCGACGACGTGGTCTCGACGGCGTCGATCGACGCGACCCCGCAGATGCCGCAGGCGCTCGTGCCGTCGACGTGCCGCTCGCGGTGCCGGGACGCCTCGAGGGCGGCGGGGGAGACCGCGGCGTCGACCACGTTGTAGGTCTGCAGGCCGTCGGGACCGAGGCCCGCGCAGTAGCGCAGCGCCGTCAGGTCGGTGCCCGCGCGCACGACGCCGTCGCCGACGAGGAAGCCCGCGACCAGGTCGAAGTCGTCGCCGGGGGTGCGCATGGTGACGGCGTAGGAGCTGCCGCCGACGCGCATCTCCAGCGGTTCCTCGACGGCGAGGTGCTCCTCGCGGGTCCTGCTCGCCCCCGGATCACCGGCCTCACCGGGGGTGACCCGCCGCGCGCGCACCCGCTTGACCCGCTTCCCCGCCATGACGTCGACCCTACGCCCGCCCTTCGGGTGCGGCTCCTCGGAACCGGCTCTTGACGCACGGGGGCGGACGCCGCATTGTTCAACCAGGAGGTTGAATGAAGTGGACGACGCACAGCTCGACCAGGCCTTCGCCGCGCTCAGCGACCCGACCCGCCGCGACATCGTGGCCCGCCTCTGCGACGGCGACGCCACCGTCACCGAGGTGGCCGCGCCGTACGCGATGTCGATCCAGGCCGTCTCCAAGCACCTCGCGGTGCTGGAGGAGGCGGGCCTCGTGCGACGCACCCCCGTCGGCCGCCAGCGCCGGTGCAGCGTCGAGCCAGCCGCGCTGGGCGCCATGACCACCTGGCTCGACCGGCACCGCCGGCTCGTCGAGCGCCGCTTCCGCTCGCTCGACCTGCTGCTCGCCCGCACCGCACCCGAGGAGGACCCGTCATGACCCAGCCCACCACCACGTCGCACCCCGAGGTCGCGATCGTCGCACCCCCCGGCCAGCCCGGCCTCACGATCACCCGCGAGCTCGACGCGGCCCCGGATCGCGTCTTCGCCGCCCACGTCGACCCCGCGCTCTTCGTGCGGTGGATCGGTCCCGACGACGTCGCCACCGAGGTGCGGTCGTGGGACGCGCGCACGGGCGGTCACTGGAGCTACGTCGGTCGCCGCGGCGACGAGGAGCTCGGTTTCTTCGGCTCCTTCCACGAGGTGCGTCCCGCGGAGCGGATCGTGCAGACCTTCGCCTTCGAGGGCGCCGTCGACGCGGTGAGCCTCGACGTGCTGACCCTCGTCCCGCTCCCCGGCGGACGCACCCGGCTGGAGGTGCTCGCCGTCCACACCTCCGTGGAGGCGCGCGACGCGATGCTCGCCAGCGGCATGGAGCGCGGCGTGGTCCAGGGCTACCGCGCGCTCGACGCGCTCCTCGCGGGCGGCGTCGCGTGACCGGCCCCGCCGGTCCTGCAGCGGCCCACCGCGCCGCCGCCGACCACTTCGGCCGGCTCGTGGCGGGGGTGCGCGACTGGGACGCGTCGTCGCCCGTCCCCGAGTGGACGGCGCGCGACGTCGTCGACCACCTCGTGACCTGGCTACCGGCCCTCCTCGCGCCCACGGTCACCCTGCCCGCGGGGCCGTCCGCGGCGGACGACCCGGTGGCGGCCTGGACCCACCACACGACCGCCGTGCAGGCCTTGCTCGACGATCCGGCCTCCGCCGACCTGGTGCTGCCGAACCCCCACATCGGCGACGTCCCGGTGCCGGAGGCGGTCGACCGCTTCTACACGAACGACGTGTTCCTCCACTCCTGGGACCTCGCCCGTGCCTTCGGGCAGCAGCACGGCCTCGACGAGACCCGCTGCGCCGAGGTCCTGGCCGGGATGGAGCCGATGGAGGAGATGCTGCGCGCCAGTGGCCAGTTCGGCCCCCGTCAGCCGGTGGCCGCCGACGCCCCGGCCTCCGACCGGCTCATGGCGTTCCTCGGCCGCGACCCCGACTGGCGCCCCTAGCCCGACCGACGGCCGCGACCGTCAGCGACCGAACCGCATCGCGAACCCGTCGACGACGACGCTGCCGCGCGCCCGGGCGCCCGCCAGCCAGCCGAGCGGGCCGTCGGCGGGCGCCGACCAGCTCGCCCGTGCCGGTCGCACGGACCGGGCCGAGGCCGCCACCGGCGTCCACACGGTGCGGGCACCCGGCAGCGCCGCCGTGCCGTCCGCCGCGAGCGGCATCGACTGCGCGATGGCGGCGGGGGCGCGCAGGGGCAGCGGGACGCCGGGCACCCGGCCCGGCCGGAACCGCGCCTCCGCGAGGGCCACGCCGTCGCGGTCGGCGTGGAGCCCGGTCGCGGCGTCGTCGTCGATCCGGAAGGCGGCGAGCTCCTTCGGCACGCCCCACAGCTCCCGGCCGCCGTCCCGGGAGGCCGGGGAGTCGACCCAGATGTCGGTGATCGCGAGGCCGACGCGTCGCCCCTGCCGCACGACGACGCCGGCGAGGAGCTCGGCGTACGCCATCTGCCCCGGCGGCCGGTAGTCCACGAACATCGTCAGCGCGAGCCGCCCCACCGGCCGCACGCCGTCCGGCATCCCGGGCAGCGGCCCCCGCAGCGACCACGCCGTGATCCAGCCGCGACCGGTCAGGTCCCAGGGTTGCGGCGGGTAGGGAGCGCTCACACCGACTCCACCGTGCGCGTCGGGCCCAGCCGCAGCGCGGCGGGTGCGCCGGCGGGCACGACCGGGTGGCGGGGTGCGACGGGGTCGACCCGCCGGTACGGCGCGCCCAGCGCCGGCCGGGGGTCGGCCTCGCCGCGGTTCGGCCACAGGGAGACCGCCCGCTCGGCCAGGGCCGTGATGGACAACGACGGGTTGACGCCGAGGTTGGCGCAGACCGCGGCGCCGTCGATGACGTGGAGCCCGGGGTGGCCGTGGACGCGGTGGTAGGGGTCGATGACCCCCTCCTCCGCGCTGGCGCCCATCCGGCAGCCGCCGATGAAGTGGCCGGTGGTCGGCACGTCGACGAGGTCGTTCCAGGCGCCGGCCGGCTCGCCGTCGATCTGCTCGGCGATCCGGCGCGCCAGGGCGTGGCCCTCGGGGATCCAGATCGGGTTCGGCTCGCCCGTGCCGGGCCGTGCGGTCAGGCGCTTCCCCGGCCCGCGACCGAGCCGCCGGCGACGGAGACCGGTGGTCAGCGAGTTGTCGAGCGACTGCATGACGAGCAGCACGATGGTGCGTTCCGACCAGTGCCGCGGGTCGTGGAAGGCGAGCAGCGAGCGGCGGTTGCGCCACATCTGGCGCAGCCCGACCCGCCAGCGCAGCACGCCCTCCTCGGGGTCCGCGAGCGTGGCCATGAGCAGCGCCATCGCGTTCGACCCCGGCCCGTAGCGCACCGGCTCGACGTGGGTCGACTCGTCGAGGTGGATGGACGACGTGATGGCCACGCCCTCGCTGAAGTCCGTGGTGCCCTCGCGGCCGGAGCGCTTCGCGCGCACCCCGAGGATGGCCTCGGAGTTGGTGCGCGACAGCTCCCCGAGCCGGGCGGAGACGTGGGGGAGCGCCCCTGACGCCCGGAGCCGGTGCAGCAGCTTCTGCGTGCCGAGCGCGGCGGCCGAGAAGACGACCTGGTCGGCGGTGAACACGCGGCCTGCGCGCACGCCGCCGGAGGGCCGGGTGGCGACGACGTACCCGCCCGTCGGCAGCGGCCGCACGTCCGTCACCGTCGTCAGTGCGTGCACCTCAGCACCCGCCTGCTCGGCCAGGTGGAGGTAGTTCTTGACGAGCGTGTTCTTCGCGCCGACCCGGCACCCGGTCATGCACGAGCCGCAGTCGGTGCAGGTGGTCCGCGTCGGCCCGACCCCGCCGAAGAACGGGTCGGGGACGTCCTCGCCCGGCCCCACGCCGTGGTCCTCGCCCCGCAGGACGCCGACGGGCGTCGGCACGAACGAGTCCTCGACCCCGAGCGCCGCGGCGGCCTCGCGCATCACCTCGTCCGACGGCGTGCGCCGCGGGTACGTCGTCACGCCGAGCATCCGCTTGGCCTGGTCGTAGGACGCGCGCAGCTCGTCGCGCCAGTCGGTGATGCCGGCCCAGGAGGGGTCCTCGTAGAACGCGGCGGGCGGCTCGTAGAGCGTGTTGGCGTAGACGAGGGAGCCGCCGCCGACGCCCGCGCCGGAGAGCACGAGCACGTCACCGAGCAGGTCCATCCGCTGGATGCCCGACATCCCGAGCCGGGGCGCGAACACGTAGTCCCGCACGCGCCACGAGGTGGCGGCCAGCTCGTCGTCGGCGAACCGGCGTCCGGCCTCGAGCACGCCGACGCGGTAGCCCTTCTCCGTCAGGCGCAGCGCGGTCACGCTGCCCCCGAAGCCCGAGCCGATCACGAGCACGTCGTAGTGGCTCTCGCTCATGCCTTCACCTCCTCGAAGTCGGCCGGCGCGAGCACCGCGAGCCGTCGCTGGTACTCGGCGACCGTGCCCGGCCAGTTGGTCGTGATGCGGCCGTCGCCGTCCGCGCGGTACCAGCTCGCGCAGCCCGCCCAGACGCTGCCGGCCAGCCGCTGCTGCACCTCGGCGTCGTACGTCGCCGCGGCCTCGGGCCGCACGTCGAGACCGAGGGCGCCCCGGTCCCGCGCCTCGGCGATCCCCGCGGCGAGCTGGGCGACGTAGTCGGCCTGGGGCTCGAGCATCCCGAGGATGCTGGAGCCGCCGAGGTTGGTGTTGGGCCCGTACATGATCGCGAGCCCCGGGAACCCGGGCACGGTCACGCCGAGGTGGGCCGTGGCGCCGTCCTCCCAGTGGTCGGCCAGCCGGCGGCCGTCGCGGCCGGTGACCTCGAGGCCGCGGAGGAAGTCCGTCGCCGCGAAGCCCGTGCCCCAGATGACGACGTCCGCCGGGTGGTGGGTGCCGTCGTCGTCGACGACCCCGTCGGGGACGACGCGCGTCACGCCCGCGGTCACGACGTCGACGTGGGGCCGGTCGAGCGCGGCGTACCAGTCGTTGGAGAACAGCAGCCGCTTGCAGCCCAGCGGGTCGGTCGGCTCCAGCCGCGCCCGGAGGTCGGGGTCGCTGACCGAGCGCCGCAGCTGCCAGCCCCAGAGGCGCCGCAGTGCGGCGGGCAGCCGCGACCCGGGGATCTCACCCGTGAGCGCCCCGTTGAGCCACTCGCTGAGGTGCCAGACCGCACGCCGCTCCACCTTCCGCGCCAGCGCGGACCGCACGAGCAGCGCCCGGACGGGGGCGGGGTATACCCCGTCGGGCTTCGGCACGACGTACGGCGCGGAGCGCTGCAGCACCGTCACCCGCGCCGCGACGTCGGCCACGCGGGGGACGAACTGGATGGCGCTCGCGCCGGTGCCCACGACGACGACGTGCTTGCCGGTGAGGTCGACGTCGTGCCGCCACGTGGCCGAGTGGAAGGCGGGGCCGGCGAAGTCGGCGAGGCCGGGGAGGTCCGGCACGACCGGCTCGCTCAGCTGCCCGACGGCCGGCACGACGAGGTCGGCCTCGAGGTGCTCGCCCGTGTCGAGCGCGACCGTCCAGCGGCCGGTGCCGTCGTCGTACGTCGCGGCCACCGCCGTCGTCCGCGTCCGCAGGAGTTCGCGGATCCCGCGCCGGTCGGCGACGTCGCGGAGGTAGGCCAGGATGTCCGGCTGCTCGGAGTAGAACCGCCGCCAGCCCGGGTTGGAGTCGAACGAGAACGAGTAGAGCGCGGAGGGCACGTCGCACGCTGCGCCCGGGTAGGTGTTGTCGCGCCAGACCCCGCCGACGTCGTCGGCCCGCTCGAGCACCACCACGTCGAGGCCGGCGTCGCGGAGCCGGAGGGCGGCGGCCAGACCTGCGAAGCCGGCGCCGATCACCACCGCGCGGAGCGGCGCGGACGTGCCGGGCGTGCCGGCCGCGCCGGGTGCGCCGGGACGGGCGGGGGAGGGAGCGGTCATGGCACGACCGTAGGGACGCGCCGCTGTGACCTGCGAGACATTCGCGGCCAGGTGATCCAGAATTCCGGCCATGTTCTCCCCGACGGTCGCGCACGACTGGCACTTCCCCCGCTCGACCACGGGCATCGGGGTGCTCCTGGCGTGGGCCCGGGCGAACGGCATCGAACCTGCCCCGCTGCTCGTCGGCACCGGGCTCGAGCCGGGCGACCTCGACGGCGCGGAGGGGGAGGTCACGGCCGACCAGGAGCTGACCGTCGTGCGCGCGCTGCTCCGCCGCCGCCCCGACGACCCGCCCGCCCGGCTCGGCGCGGCGATCGGCTCGTCCTACCACCTCGGCTCGTTCGGGGTGTTCGGGTTCGCGATGCTGGCCAGCCCGACCCTGCTCCACGCCGTCGAGCTGGCCACGCGCTACATCGACCTCAGCTTCACCTTCGCCATGCCGCGGGCCGAGCTCGAGGGCGACACCGCGACCGGGACGGTGCGGGTCCACGTCGACGGCGCCACCCTGCCGCCCGACGTGCGCCCGCTGCTGGTGGCCCGGGACGCCCGGGCGATCGGTACGGCGCTCCGCGAGCTGCTGCCCGACCTGCCCCTCGAGCTGCGGCTCGAGCCCGTCGAGGGGCCGCGTCGCGCGGTCGTCTCCTTCCCGGCGTCCCACCTGGCCCGGCCGCTGCCGCAGGGCAACCCGCAGACGGCTGCCGCGTGCGAGCAGCTCTGCGCGGAGCTGGTCGAGCGGCGCCGCTCGCGCCGCGGGCTGGCCCAGCAGGTGCGGGTGCTGGCCGCCCAGGAGGTGGCCGGCGGGGCTGCCGCCGGCGTCGTGGCCCGGCGCCTCGGCCTGAGCGAGCGCACGCTGCGGCGGCGGCTGGCGGCCGAGGGGACGTCGTACTCCGAGCTCCTCGACGAGGTGCGCAGCGGGCTGGCGGTAGGCCTCCTCGCGACGGACCTGAGCCTCGACGAGGTCGCGCTGCGGCTGGGGTACGCCGAGGCGTCGAGCTTCATCCACGCCCACCGCCGCTGGACCGGCCGGACGCCCCGTCAGGCGGCCGAGGCAGACTGAACGACATGGAATTCCGTCACCTCGGCAGCTCGGGTCTCCAGATCTCGGAGATCACCTACGGCAACTGGCTCACCCACGGCTCGCAGGTCGAGAACGACGTCGCGACCGCGTGCGTCCACCGTGCCCTCGACCTCGGCATCACCACGTTCGACACCGCGGACGTCTACGCGAACGGCAAGGCCGAGGAGGTGCTCGGCAAGGCCCTCGCGGGCCAGCGCCGCGAGTCCCTCGAGATCTTCACCAAGGTCTACTGGCCCGTCGGTCCCGACCCCAAGGGCAAGAACGACACCGGCCTCTCGCGCAAGCACATCCGCGAGAGCATCGACGGCTCGCTGCGCCGCCTCGGCACCGACTACGTCGACCTCTACCAGGCCCACCGCTACGACTCCTTCACGCCGCTGGAGGAGACCATGTCCGCCTTCGCGGACGTCGTCCACAGCGGCAAGGCGCACTACATCGGGGTCTCCGAGTGGACCGCCGGCCAGATCCGCGCCGCGCACGAGCTCGCCACCGAGCTGCGCATCCCGCTCGTCTCCAGCCAGCCGCAGTACTCGATGCTCTGGCGCATCATCGAGGGCGAGGTCGTGCCGACGTCGGCCGAGCTGGGCATCGGCCAGATCGTCTGGTCGCCGATGGCGCAGGGCGTGCTGAGCGGCAAGTACGTGCCCGGCCAGCCCCTGCCCGAGGGCTCCCGGGCCACCGACCAGGCCGGGGGCGCCAAGATGATCCAGCGCTTCATGGCCGACGACACGCTCGCCGCCGTGCAGGACCTCAAGCCGATCGCCGAGGACCTCGGTCTCTCGATGCCGGCCCTCGCCATCGCCTGGGTGCTCCAGAACGACAACGTCTCGTCCGCGATCGTCGGGGCCTCGCGCCCGGAGCAGCTCGACGACAGCGTCAAGGCCGCCGGCGTGCGCCTGCCCGAGGACGCGCTGGCCCGCATCGACGCTGCGCTCGAGGGTGTCGTGACGAGCGACCCGGCGCTGGTCGCCGAGTCCACCCCGAAGCAGCGGGTGGTCTGAGGCCCGTGCCGCCGCGCCCGCCCGCTCCCACGGCACCGACGGCCCCCGCCCCCGGGCACCGCCCGTCCCGCCGCGGGCTGCTCCTCGCCGGTGCGGGCGCGGCGGCGGTCGGCGCGGCGGGCGTGGGCGTGGCGCGGGCACGCGCGGGCGACGACCTCGCCGACGTGCGCGGCCGGCTCCGGATCGCCACGGGCAACCCCGGGGCCGTCTTCGACCGCTACGGCCGGGCGCTCGCGGCGGAGGTGGGTCGGGTGATGCCGGCGGTGACCTCGGCGATCGTGTCGACGGGTGGTTCGTTCGGCAACCTGCTCGCCGTCGTGGACGGGCGCGCCGAGGTCGCCTTCAGCCTCGGCGACAGCGCCCAGCAGGCCATCGCGGGCGCCGCGCCGGGCATCGCGGCGGTCGACCTGACGGCCCTCACCCGGCTCTACGACAGCTTCCTCCAGGTGCTCGTGCGCGCCGACTCCGACATCGGGAGCCTCGCCGCCCTGGCCGGGCGGCGCGTCACCGCGGGGGAGGCCGACTCGGGCACGCGGGTCGTCGCCACCCGCAGCCTCGAGGCCAGCGGCGTCGACGTCGCCGCCGTGGACCTCGTCGACCTGTCGCTGCGGGACGGCGTCGAGGGCCTCGCGAACGGCGAGGTCGACGCCCTCGCCTTCGTGAGCGGATTCCCCATCCCGGCCCTCGTCGAGCTGGGGCGCCGCGTGCCGCTGCGCGCGCTCGACGTCGGTGCCGCCGTGCCCGACCTGGTGGACCTCTGGGGCCCCCAGTACGTCGTGGGTCCGCTCCCCGCCGGTCCCTACGGCCTGCCCGCACCGGTCGCGACGGTCAGCGTCAAGACCTACCTCGTGGCCCTGCCGTCCCTGGCGGAGGACCTCGCCCACGGCTTCACCTCGGTCGTGTTCGACCGGCAGGAGGCGCTGGCCCGCGCCGTACCGGACGTGCGGCAGCCGACGGCGGCGGCCGGCATCTTCACGCAGCCGGTCCCGCTCCACCCGGGCTCGCTGCGCTGGTTCCGGGAGCGGGACCGGTCGGCAACGTGACCCGGACGCGCAGGCCCGGGTCGGCGGCCTCCACCCGGGCCTGGCCACCGGCGTCCTGAGCGCGCAGGAGCACGATCGCCAGACCGAGCCCCGTGCCCTCGACGTCGGCGTGCCGCTCGAGCCGCCGGAACCGCGCACCGAGCGTGGCGGCCTCGTCCGCGTCGACGCCGGTGCCGTGGTCGCGCACCGTCAGCTCGATGCGGCCGTCGCGAGGGGCGAGGGCGACCTCGACGGTCGCCTCGGGGGCGTACTTGAGCGCGTTGTCGAGCAGGACGTCGAGCACCGTCGCGACGAGGTCCTCCTCGAGCACGGCGGGCAGCGGCCCCCCGAGGAGGTCGGCGCGGAGACGGCCCTCGAACAGCGGTGCCCACAGCTCGATCCGCTCCCGCACCTGGGCGGCGACGTCGACCTGCACGGCGACCCGGTCGAACCCGCCCGCGCGGCTCACCTCGATCACCGACTCGAGCGCCCGGGCGAGGCGGTCGGTCTCGGCGAGCACCGGCTCGACCTCGGGGTCGCGGGCGCTGATGGCCTCGAGGCGCAGCCGCAGGGCCGTCAGGGGGTTCGCCAGCTGGTGGGACACGTCGGCGACCAGCTCGCGCTGCTGGCGCTGGGAGTGCTCGACGCTCGCGGCCATCTCGTTGAACGACTGCACGAGGCGACGCAGCTCGGGCGGTCCCTCGATCCGACCGGCGGGCGCGGCGCGGCCGCGCGCCAGGTCGCGGGCGCGCTCCTCGAGGTCCTCGACCGGCCGGACCACCCACCCGACGAGCGGCACCCCGACGAGCCAGGCGACGAGCGCGACGAAGACCGCCCCCGCGCCCGCGGCCACCGCCATCCGGCGTGCGACGGCGTCGCGCTGCGCCTCCGTGTCCTCGACGAGGAGCACCGCGCCCAGCACCTGGGCGTCGCGGCCGATCGGGGTGGCCACCACCATCGGGTCGTCGTTCCAGGGCCACAGGGCGTCGGGCGGCGACGTGGGCGCACCGCCCAGCGCACGCCGCACGGCGCGCTCGACCCCCGGCACGTCGGTGGGGAGGTCGGCGCCGGGCGGCGCCACCACCGTCCCGTCGGTGTCGAGCAGGAAGGTGCGGGTGGTCGCCGTGACGTCGTCGTACCGCGCGAGGTCCGCGGCCAGCAGCGCGGGGTCGCTGTCGAGACCGGGCGCCCCGGCGAGCGTCGCGAACCGGGTGGCGGCCGCCAGCCGCTCCTCGTGGAGGCGCACGGCCCGCCCCTCGGCGTACGCCGCGACGAGCGGCACCACCAGCGCCGCGAGCACCGCGACGGTCACGCTGAGGCTGAGGGCGAGCAGGCGACGCCTCACGGACCTGCCTCGGGGGCGGGGCCGGGAGCGGGGCCGGGAGCGGGGCGGTGGAGGCGGTAGCCCACGCCGCGGACGGTCTCGATCCGCGCGCCGGCGGCGAGCTTGGCGCGGAGCGCCGCCACGTGCACGTCGAGGGTGCGGGAGGCGCCGACCCAGGTCGTGTCCCAGACCTCCTCCATGAGGGCCGCGCGGCTCACGGGCTCACCGGGGGTGCGGGCCAGTGCGGTGAGCAGCTCGGACTCCTTCGCGGTGAGGGGGACGACCGTGCCGTCCGGCAGGTGCACCTCGCGGGCGGTGCGGTCGTGGTGGAAGCCGAGGTCGGTGACCGGGGGCTCGGTGGACCGTCCGTGGCTGCGGCGGAGCACGGCGTCCATCCGCGCGAGGAGGACGGCCAGGCTGTAGGGCTTGGTGACGTAGTCGTCGACGCCCGCGCGCAGCGCACCGACGACGGCGCTCTCGCTCCGGCGGGCCGTGACGGCGACGATCGGCACGGCCGAGCGTTCCCGCACCTGCTGGCAGACCCAGAGCCCGTCGTGGTCGGGCAGGCCCATGTCGAGGAGCACCAGGTCGACGTCCACGTCGGGCTCCGCGAGGATCGCGACGGCCTCGCGCCCGGTGGTGGTGTGCCGCACGCTCCAGCCGTGGCCCCGCAGGCCCTGCACGAGGGCCTCGGCCAGGCCGGTGTCGTCCTCGACGAGCAGTGCGCGCACCCGGACCTCCTCCGACCCCTCCGACCCACCCCGTCCGGACCGCGCCGCTGCGGACCCCGGGACGGCGGCCCAGCGTCGCACACGGCGGGGTGCCGGGGCACCCCGCCGTGGGAAGGGCCGTGGGGGAGGGGCGTCAGCGGCCCGCGGGCTCCGGGACGTCGGAGCGGACGGCCTGCTCCCGGTCGAGGAACGTCGGCGCCCGGTTCTTCAGCACGAACACGTAGACGACGAGCGAGACACCGATCGCGACGGTCACGTAGATGCCGAAGGCGTCGAGCACGTCGCGCGCCTTGGCGGCCTCGTAGATGAGGGGCGCCGTGCCGCCGAAGAGGGAGTTCGCCACGGCGTACCCGACGCCGACGCCCAGGGCGCGCACGTGCGCGGGGAAGAGCTCGGCCTTCACGACGGCGTTGATGGACGTGTAGCCCGTGAGGATGACGTAGGTGCCCGCCAGCAGCAGGAACGAGGCCATCGGCGTCGTGACCTGCGGCAGCAGGTGCAGGAACGTCCACGTCCAGAGCACGCCCGCGACACCGAAGCCCACGAGCAGCGGCTTGCGGCCGATCCGGTCGCTGAGCAGGCCGCCGAGGGGCTGGATGACCATGAGCAGCACGAGGGCGGCGAGGTTGATCCAGGTCGCGGTCATCGGGTCGTCGGCGTAGGTGCTCTTGACGATGAGCGGGCCGTTGACGCTGTAGGTGTAGAAGGCGACGGTGCCGCCGAGCGTGACGAGGAAGCAGACGAGCAGCTGGCGCGGGTAGGCCGTGAGGAGCTCCGCCATCGAGCCCGAGCGGCGCTCGGTGCCGTTGTCGTGGAGCGACTCGTCCATGGTGCGGCGCAGGAACAGCACGACGACGGCACCGACCGCGCCGATGCCGAAGGCGATGCGCCAGCCGAAGGCGGAGATCTGGGCGTCGGTGAGGAACACCTGCTGCACGAGGAGGGTGACCTGCGCGAGCACGTGGCCGCCGACGAGCGTGACGTACTGGAACGACGAGAAGAACCCGCGGAGGCCGGGCGCGGCCGCCTCGGACATGTACGTCGCGGAGGTGCCGTACTCGCCGCCCGTGGCGAAGCCCTGCAGGAGGCGGCACAGGATGAGGACCACGATCGCCGCCGAGCCGATCGTGTCGGCCGTCGGGGTGAGGGCGATGACGAGCGAGGCGCCCGCCATGAGCGTGATGGAGAAGACGAGGGCCGGGCGGCGGCCGTGGCGGTCGGCGTACCGGCCGAAGAACCAGGAGCCGATCGGGCGCATGAGGAAGGTGACCGCGAAGATCGCCATCGTGTAGATGCCGGCGTTGGGCTCGCCCTCGGCGAAGAAGCTCGAGGAGAGGTAGCTCGCGAACACCGTGTAGACGTAGACGTCGTACCACTCGACCAGGTTGCCCAGCGAGCCCTTCACGGTGTTGAGCACGGCCCGCTGCACGCTCGGCGGGCCCTGCGGCTTCCCGGGGGACGGACTGACGGTGGATGTGGTCATGACGCTCACCTCTCCGGCCGGTCGACGAGCGTGCGGGGACGGCCGGTGGGTCCGCCGCACAGTGGTGGACCGTAGGTGTGACGCCGGTCATGCCCGGCACGCCGGAGGGCGGTCTTTACAAACTCTTTGCACGGGACGCTCGAGCCCGTCGCCCGCGTGGGGTCCCGGCGCCGTCCCGATCGTCCCCGGCGCGCCCGAGGCGGTAGCATCCCCCTCGTGGCGACGTACCCCCTGCTCCTTCTCCCGCCGCGCTGACCGCCCCGGTCGCGCGGCAACCCTCCCTGAGCGGGGGGTTTTTTCATGTCGGGAGTCGGACGAGCAGGGAACCAGGGAGAGCGAGAGATGAGCGAGACGCACGCGGACGAGCGGGAGACCTACGACCCGGAGGCGCTGCAGGCGAAGTGGCTGCCCGTGTGGGAGTCGCTCGACCCCTTCCGCGCCGACGACGCACTCGTCGACTCCGGTGAGCGGGAGAAGCGCTACGCGCTGACGATGTTCCCCTACCCCTCGGGCGACCTCCACATGGGTCACGCCGAGGTCACCGCGCTGCACGACGTGCTGGCGCGCTACTGGTGGCAGCGCGGCTACGAGGTGCTCAACCCCATCGGCTGGGACTCCTTCGGCCTGCCCGCGGAGAACGCCGCGATCAAGCGCGACGAGCACCCGGCGACCTACACCTACGCCAACATCGAGACGCAGGCCGGCTCGTTCCGCAAGTACGGGCTGAGCTTCGACTGGTCGCGCCGGCTGCACACCTCGGACCCGGAGTACTACCGCTGGACGCAGTGGCTCTTCCTGAAGTTCCGGGAGCGCGGGCTGGCCTACCGCAAGAACTCGGCCGTCAACTGGTGCCCCAACGACCAGACCGTGCTGGCCAACGAGCAGGTCGTCGACGGCGCCTGCGAGCGCTGCGGCGCGATCGTCACCAAGCGCGAGCTGAACCAGTGGTACTTCAAGGTCACCGACTACGCGCAGCGCCTGCTCGACGACATGCAGCAGCTGGAGGGTCGCTGGCCCGACCGGGTGCTGACGCTGCAGCGCAACTGGATCGGTCGCTCCGAGGGCGCCCACGTCGACTTCGACCTGCACCTGGCGGACGGCGCGACCCGGCGGGTGACCGTCTACACGACCCGCCCGGACACGCTGCACGGGGCGACCTTCATGGTCGTCGCGGCCGACGCCGCGCTGGCCGCGGAGATCGTCGCGCCGGAGCAGGCGGACGCCCTGGCGGCCTACCTGGAGGAGACCCGCAAGGCCTCCGACATCGACCGGCTCGCGACGGACCGTCCGAAGACCGGCGTGCCGCTGGGCGTGACGGCGACCAACCCGGTCAACGGCGAGCAGATCCCCGTGTGGGCGTCCGACTACGTGCTGGCCGACTACGGCACCGGCGCGGTCATGGCCGTGCCGGCGCACGACCAGCGCGACCTCGACTTCGCGAAGGCGATGGGCCTGCCCGTGCGCCGCGTGGTCGACACCGGCGAGGAGAACCCCGAGGAGACGTTCGTCGCGACCACGGGCGACGGCACCTACGTGAACTCGGGCGACCTCGACGGGCTGGAGGACAAGGCGGCGGGCATCGCCGCGGTCGTCGCCCACCTGGAGCAGGACGGCCGCGGTCGTCGGGCGGTCAACTTCCGCCTGCGCGACTGGCTGCTGAGCCGTCAGCGCTTCTGGGGCGCGCCGATCCCCATCGTGCACTGCCCCGACTGCGGCGAGGTGCCGGTGCCGGAGGACCAGCTGCCGGTGACGCTGCCCGACCTCAAGGGCGCCGACCTGAAGCCCAAGGGCTCCTCGCCGCTGGGCGCGGCCCGCGACTGGGTCGAGGTGCCGTGCCCCGCGTGCGGCGGCCCCGGCGAGCGCGACACCGACACGATGGACACGTTCGTCGACTCGTCGTGGTACTTCCTGCGCTACCCGTCCGCCCACCTGGAGACGGCGCCGTTCGACCCCGCGGACCTGAAGCGGTGGGGTCCCGTCGACCAGTACGTCGGCGGCGTCGAGCACGCGGTGCTGCACCTGCTCTACAGCCGGTTCTTCACCAAGGTGCTCCACGACATGGGGCTGCTCGACTTCACCGAGCCGTTCACGGCCCTGCTCAACCAGGGCGTCGTCATCAACCAGGGCAAGAAGATGAGCAAGTCCCTGGGCAACGGCGTGAACCTGGGGGAGCAGCTGGAGGAGTTCGGCGTCGACGCCGTGCGCCTGACCCTGGTCTTCGCCGGTCCGCCGGAGGACAACATCGACTGGGCCGACGTGTCGCCGTCCGGCTCGCTGCGGTTCCTGGCGCGCGCCTGGCGCCTGTCGGGCGACGTGACCTCGGCGCCGGGCGTCGACCCGGCGACGGGCGACGTCGCGCTGCGTCGGGTCACCCACCGCACGTTGGACGAGGCCGCCACGCTGCTCGACGGCATGCGGTTCAACGTCGTCGTGGCCCGCACGATGGAGCTGGTCAACGCCACCCGCAAGGCCATCGACTCCGGCGCCGGCCCGGCCGACCCGGCGGTGCGCGAGGCCGTCGAGACCGTCGCGATCCTGCTGAGCCTCGTCGCGCCGTACACGGCCGAGGAGATGTGGGAGCGGCTCGGCCACGAGCCGACCGTGGCCCGCGCCGGCTGGCCGACCGTGGACCCCGCGCTGCTGGTCGAGGACTCGGTGACCGCGGTCGTCCAGGTGCAGGGCAAGGTCAAGGCGCGCCTGGAGGTGGCCCCGGACGTGTCCGAGGCGGACCTCGAGGCGGCGGCGCTGGCCGACGCCGCCGTCGTGGCGGCCATCGGCGAGAAGACGGTGCGCAAGGTGATCGTGCGCGCGCCGAAGCTGGTCAACGTGGTGGTCGGCTGACGTGGCGGCCCGGCGCACGGCGGTCGTCACCGACTCCACGGCGCAGCTCGACGCTGCGACCGTGGAGCGGCTCGGCGTCGTCGTCGTGCCGCTGCAGGTCGTCATCGGCGACGAGGTCTACGACGAGGACACCGACGCCGGCAGCGCCGCGCGCATCACGGAGGCGCTGCGCGGCCGCACCGCGGTGAGCACGTCCCGCCCGGGGCCGGCGGTGCTGGAGGAGCTGTACGCCCGGCTCGTCGCCGAGGGGCACGACGAGATCCTGTCGGTCCACCTCTCCGGCGCGGTGAGCGGCACGTACGAGTCCGCGCTGCTCGCCGCCCGCACCGTCGACGTCCCGATCCGCACGGTCGACACCCGGCAGGTGGGCCCGGCGACCGGGTACGCCGTCGAGTCCGCCGTGGCCCGCCTGCGCGAGGGCGCGACGCTCGACGCCGCCGCGAAGGCCGCCCGCGACCGGGCCGCCGCCGCGGAGTCGCTGTTCTACGTCGACTCGCTCGAGTACCTGCGCCGCGGGGGCCGCGTCGGCGCCGCCGCCGCGCTCGTCGGCGGAGTGCTCGCCGTCAAGCCGATCCTCACGATCCAGAACGGCACGGTCGCCGGCAAGGAGAAGGTGCGCACGGCGTCGAAGGCGCTGGCCCGGCTCGAGGCGCTGGCCGTCGAGGCGTCGGGGGACCAGCAGGTCGAGATCGGGGTGGCGCACCTGGCGAACCCCGACGCCGCCGGCACCCTCACCGAGGCCCTGACCAAGCGTCTCGCCGACCAGCTCGGTGGCCGCGAGGTGCGGTGCAGCGAGCTCAGCGCGGTGCTCGGTGTGCACGCCGGACCCGGCACCGTCGCCGTCTGCGTGGCCCCGCTACCGGTCTGACGCGGGTCGGGTGCGCGGTTCGGCCCGCTGGTCGCCCACAGGACGCCGGTCGGGCTGGGTCGTCCCCAGGCTGACGCGCACGCCCGACGGGCGGCACCGTCCGTTCCTAGCGTGGCCGCCATGCCTGCCCGACCGCTGCCCGCCGACGACGGCCCCCCGATCGACCTCGTTCGTGCCCGGCTCGCCCGCATCGCGGAGGAGTCCGGCCTGTCCGGGCTCCCGGGCCTGACCGGACTGTCCCCGGCCGACGACCACACGCGCGTGCGGGCGGAGCGCTGGCGTGCGGAGGTGCTGGCCCGGGCGAGCGATCGCACCGGCACCGGCATCGGCATCGGCATCGGCGTCGGCGAGGAGGGGGCCGGTGACGAGCTCCCGGTCCCGGGGCGCCACGCCGCGCGGCGCGCGGCCCGCCCCAGCGTCCTCAGCCGGGTGCGCGGGCAGCTGCCGCCGCCCGCCCTCGCCCTGCTCGAGCGGACCGGCCCGGCGTACGCCGGAGGCCCGCCGCCCGCCGGGACCGGGGGCGGTGACGGGCCGAGCGGACCGGGCGCGGGGCGTCGGGTCACGATCGGGCCGCCCCAGGTCGCCGTGCTGGCCGTCCTCGTCGCGGTCGCGCTCGCCGCGACGTGCTGGTGGGTGCTGGCGGGTCGGGCGGAGGAGCAGGTGGTGGAGCCGCTGGCGGTGGCCACGTCGGCGGCCGGGACGCCGTTGGCGACGCCGTCGTCGGAGGCCGCGCCCGCTCCCGGGTCCGCCTCGGACGCCGAGGGCGAGGGCGGCGGCGCGGGCAGCCCGACCGCGACCGACGGCGAGGTCGTCGTGCACGTCGCCGGCCGGGTCGCGCGGCCGGGGATCGTGGTGCTCCCGGGCGGCGCTCGGGTGGCCGACGCGGTGGAGGCGGCCGGGGGCGCGGTCCCCGACACCGACCTGACCGGTCTCAACCTCGCCCGCGTGCTCGTCGACGGCGAGCAGGTGCTCGTCGGTCTCGACCCGTCGGAGGGCGCGCCCGCTGCGCCCGGCGCCGCGGCCCCCGGCGGGCCCGGCGATGGGGCGTCGACCGGGGGTCTCGTCGACCTCAACACCGCCGACCTGGCGGCGCTCGACCTGCTGCCCGGCGTCGGACCCGTCACCGCGCAGGCGATCATCGACTGGCGGGAGGAGAACGGCGGCTTCAGCCACGTCGACGAGCTGCTCGAGGTCAAGGGCATCGGCGAGGCCACGCTGGCCGAGCTGGCCCCGCTCGTGACGGTCTGAGGTGGCCCGCGGGCAGGGGAGGCGTGCCCCCGCCGGGCCGGGGGACGACCCGGCGGAGGAGGCGCCCGCCGCCGACCTCCGCATGCCCCTGCTCGGCGCGACGGCCTGGGTGGGCGCGCTGGTCGGGCTGCTGGTCCCGGTGCGGGCGACCCCGGTCGTGGTCGTCGCCCTGCTCGTGCTCCTCGGGGTCGGAGCGCGGCTGCTCGGCCGTCGCGGCACCCAGCAGGTGACCGGTACCGCCCTCACCGCGGCACTCCTCCTCGCCGCGGCCGCCGGGATCGCGACGGTGCACCGGGTGGGCACGACGACCGGTCCGGTCGCGGGGCTGGCCGAGGAGCAGGCGTCGGTGCGGGGCGAGCTCGTCGTGACGGGTGATCCACGGGAGCGCAGCGGGCAGTTCGCCGACTACGTCGTGGTCCGTGGTCGGCTGACCGTGGTGGAGGGGCGGGGGCGGGCGTGGGAGGTCCGGTCACCGGTGCTCGTCGTGGCACCCACGGACTGGGCCGACGTGCCGCTCGGGGCGCGCCTCGCGGTCTCCGGCCGGCTCGTTCCTGCGGACGGCGGTGACCTCGCGGCGGTGCTCCGGGCGCGTGCCGACCCGGAGGTGCTGGAGGCCCCCGACGTGTGGTGGCGGGGTGCGGCCGCGGTGCGGGCGGCGCTGCGGGAGAGCGTCGACCACCTGCCGCCGGACCAGGCCGTGCTCGTCCCGTCGCTCGTCGTCGGGGACGACGCCGGCCTCGACCCCGCGCTGGCCGAGGACTTCGCGACGACCGGTCTCACGCACCTCCTGGCGGTGTCGGGGACCAACCTCACCCTCATCACCGCGTTCCTGCTGGTGCTGGCGCAGCAGGCCGGGGTGCGTGGTCGCGGTCGCCTGGTGGTCGCGGTCGTGGGCATCGTCGGGTTCGTGCTCCTGGCCCGCACCGAGCCGAGCGTCGTGCGGGCCGCCGCCATGGGCACGGTGGCCCTGCTCGGGATGGGGCGCAACGGCCTGCGGCGCGGCACGCGCAGCCTGGGCGTCGCGGTCACGGTGCTCCTGCTGCTCCAGCCCTGGCTGGCCACCACCGTCGGCTTCGCGCTGTCGGTGCTCGCGACGGCCGGCATCCTGCTGCTGGCCCCCGCGTGGCGCGACGCCCTCGCGCGCTGGATGCCCCGGTGGCTGGCCGAGGCCATCGCCGTACCGGCGGCGGCGCAGCTCGCCTGCACCCCCGTCGTGGCGGGCATCTCCGGCGAGGTGAGCATCGTGGCGGTCCTCGCCAACATGCTCGTGGCCCCGGTCGTCGGGCCGGCCACGGTGCTCGGTCTCGCCGGTGGGCTGGTCGGCCTCGTCTGGACACCGCCGTCGCGCATTCCCGGGACGGTGGCCGCCTGGTGCGTGGGCTGGATCATCACGGTCGCGCAGTGGGGCGCGGCGCTGCCGCTCGCCTCCGTCGGGTGGGGGACCTCGGCGCTCGCCCTCGCGGTCCTGACGGCGGCGTGCCTGGCGGTCGTGCCGCTCGCGCCCCGGTTCCTCGCCCGACCGCGGCTCGTGCTCCTCGCCTGCGTGCTGACCGCGGTCGTGGTGCTCGTGCGTCCACCGACCCCGGGATGGCCCCCCGACCGCTGGGCCGTGGTGGCGTGCGACGTCGGCCAGGGCGACGCGCTCGTCCTGCGGGCCGGCCCGGGATCGGCCGTCGTCGTCGACACGGGCCCCGACCCCGAACCCGTCGACGGCTGTCTCGACCGCCTGGGCGTCGACCACGTCGCGCTCCTGGTGCTCACCCACTTCCACGACGACCACGCCGGTGCGGTCGCGGGCGTGCTCGACGGTCGCTCGGTCGACGCGGTCGACGTGAGCCCGCTCGACGAACCGGCCACGACGGCGGCAGACGTCCGCGACCTGGCCGCCGCCCGCGGCATCCCCGTCACGGTCCCCGCGCACGGCAGCGTGCGCCAGGTGGGCGACGTCCGGCTCGAGGTGCTCGGACCCGTGCCGGGGGCCGTCCGCGCCGCCCCGTCGGGCGGCGGCCGCGCCCGCGAGCGCGACGGCGAGGGCAGCGGCGCCAACGACGCCAGCCTCGTGCTGCTGGCCGAGGTCGGCGGGGTCAGCGTGCTCCTCACCGGCGACGTGGAACCGCCGGCGCAGCGCACGCTGCTGCGCACGGTCGCGGCGCGGCCGGGGGGCCTCGACGTCGACGTCCTCAAGGTGCCCCACCACGGCAGCCGCCACCAGGTGCACGAGCTGCTCGCCGCCGTGACCGCCGAGGTCGCGCTGGTCTCGGTCGGCGCCGACAACACCTACGGCCACCCCGATCCCGACCTGTTACACGCCCTCGAGGCGGGGGGCACCCGTGTGCTGCGCACCGACCTCGCGGGTGACCTCGTCGTCACCCGGCCGGTCCGCACCGACGGTCCGATCGGCGTCGTCACCGGACGGGGGTGAGGTCGCTCCAGGGGTGTCAGCCGCCTGTGGCAGTCTGCCCCCATGCCGCCGCGCTCCCGCTCCTCCGCGCCCGCCGCTCCCCGTCCGCCGTCGCCGGCCGACGTGCTCGGTCGGGTGACGCTGGTGACGGGCAAGGAGGAGTACCTCAACGAGCGCACCGTCGTCGGCGTGCGCGCCGCCGTGCGGAAGCACGACCCGGAGGCCGAGTTCTCCGACGCCTCCGCCGCCGAGCTCACGATGGCCACGCTGGGGGAGATGGCGGCCCCGTCGCTCTTCTCCACGACGCGCTGCGTGGTCGTCCGCGCGCTGGAGAACCTGCCGGAGGAGTCGGTCGCGGGGCTGCTGGACTACGCGGCGGCCCCGGCCGAGGACGTCGCGCTCGTGCTGGTCCACGGCGGCGGGCAGAAGGGCACCGGCACGCTGGCGAAGCTGCGCAAGGTCGGAACGGTGACCGAGGTGAAGTCGGCGGAGCTCAAGGCCCACGAGCTGCCCCGGTTCGTCGCCTCCGAGGTGCGCGCGGCGGGCGGCTCGATCGACGAGGAGGCGGCCGAGGTGCTCGTGCAGGCGGTGGGCAACGACCTCCGCTCGCTGGCGGCCGCGGCCGACCAGCTCGTCAGCGACTTCACCGGCCGTCGGATCGGCACGGAGGAGGTGGGGAGGTACTTCGGGGGTCGCGCCGAGGCGACGTCCTTCGCGGTGGCCGACCACGCCTTCTTCGGCCGACAGGCTCGCGCGCTCGAGGAGCTGCGCTGGGCGCTCGACACCGGCACGGCGGCGGTGCTCGTCACCTCGGCGTTCGCGAGCAGCGCGCGCGGCCTGGCGCGGTACGTGTCTGCCCCCCGCGGCATGCGCGAGGCCGACCTCGCCCGCGAGGTGGGGGTGCCGCCGTGGAAGCTGCGCACGCTGCGCGACCAGTCCCGGGGCTGGGACGACCAGGCGCTGCGCGATGCGATCCGCGCGGTGGCGCGGGCCGATTCCGAGGTCAAGGGAGCGGGCGGCGACGTGGCCTACTCCCTGGAGCGCCTCGTGCTCACCGTCGCCGGCCTGCGCGGGCGCTGAGCCTCACCGCCGAGCCCGCCCGGAGACGCCGAAGGGCGCCGACTCCCGAAGGAGTCGGCGCCCTGCGCGTACGACGGGGGTGGGCCTGGCGTCAGAGCGACGCGGCGCGCTTGGCGATCGCGGACTTGCGGTTCGCGGCCTGGTTCTTGTGGATGACGCCCTTGGAGGCGGCCTTGTCGAGCTTCTTGGACGCGTCGCGGCCGAGCTCGATCGCCTTGTCCTTCTCGCCGGCCTCGGCGGCCTCGCGGAACTTGCGGACAGCGGTCTTCAGGCCGGTCTTGACCGACTTGTTGCGCTCGTGACGCAGCTCGTTCTGGCGGTTGCGCTTGATCTGGGACTTGATGTTTGCCATCTGGTGGTTCTCTGCCTTCGGTCGCTCGTCAGTCGGGTCGTCGTACGGTGGCGTTCGATGCACGCCACCACGAGGGCAGGCAGCATCCAGACACGCGAGGAGTCACGCTACCAAGTGCCCCGCGCGCCCGTCGAATCCACTGGCGGGGACCGCCACGGGTTCGGTGACCGTCCCGACCTCGTGGGAGAATCCGCCGGTGCCTGCTACGCCTGCGTCCGCCGTGCCCCAGCCGGGGCGCACCGACCCCGCGATCATCCGCAACTTCTGCATCATCGCGCACATCGACCACGGCAAGTCGACCCTTGCCGACCGGATGCTGCAGCTGACCGGCGTGGTGGGCGAGCGTGAGGCCAAGGCGCAGTACCTGGACCGCATGGACATCGAGCGCGAGCGCGGCATCACCATCAAGTCGCAGGCCGTGCGCATGCCCTGGACGGTCACCGCGGAGGCGGCCGACCAGCACGGCGTGGAGGCCGGCCCCGGCACCTACGTGCTCAACATGATCGACACGCCCGGGCACGTCGACTTCACCTACGAGGTGTCCCGGTCGCTGGAGGCCTGCGAGGCGGCGATCCTGCTGGTCGACGCGGCCCAGGGGATCGAGGCGCAGACGCTCGCGAACCTCTACCTGGCGATGGGTGCCGACCTGCACATCATCCCGGTGCTCAACAAGATCGACCTGCCGTCGGCCAACGTCGAGAAGTACGCCCTCGAGCTGGCGAACCTCGTCGGCTGCGAGCCGGAGGACGTGCTGCTGACCTCCGCCAAGACCGGCGTCGGGGTGGAGGCGCTGCTCAACGAGATCGTCAAGCAGGTCCCGGCCCCCGTCGGCGACGCGGACGCTCCGGCCCGGGCACTGATCTTCGACTCCGTCTACGACACCTACCGCGGCGTCGTCACCTACGTGCGGGTGGTCGACGGCTCGTTGAAGCACCGCGACCGGATCAAGATGATGTCGAGCGGCGCCGTGCACGAGATGCTCGAGGTCGGCGTGATCAGCCCGGAGCCGCTCAAGGCCGCGGAGCTGGGCGTCGGCGAGACCGGCTACCTCATCACCGGCGTGAAGGACGTGCGCCAGTCCCGCGTCGGCGACACCGTCACCAGCCAGCACCACGGCGCCACCGACCCGCTCGGGGGCTACGCCCACCCCACCCCGATGGTCTACGCCGGGCTCTACCCGATCGACGGGGACCAGTACCCCGAGCTGCGCGACGCGTTGGAGAAGCTGCAGCTCAACGACGCCTCGCTCACCTACGAGCCGGAGACCTCCGGGGCACTCGGCTTCGGCTTCCGCTGCGGCTTCCTCGGGCTGCTGCACATGGAGATCACCCGCGAGCGGCTCGAGCGGGAGTTCAACCTCGACCTCATCTCGACCGCGCCCAACGTGGTCTACGAGGTCGTCATGGAGGACGGCTCCCAGCTGACGGTCACCAACCCCAGCGAGTACCCCGACGGGAAGATCCACGAGGTCCGCGAGCCCGTCGTCTCCGCCACGATCCTCGCCCCGGCGGACTACATCGGCACCATCATGGAGCTCTGCCAGGCCAAGCGCGGCACCCTGCTCGGCATGGACTACCTGTCCGAGGACCGCGTGGAGATGCGCTACACGCTGCCCATGGGCGAGATCGCCTTCGACTTCTTCGACCAGCTGAAGTCGAAGACCAAGGGCTACGCCTCGCTCAACTACGAGCGCTCGGGCGAGCAGGCCGCCGACCTCGTGAAGGTCGACATCCTCCTGCAGGGTGAGCCCGTCGACGCCTTCAGCGCGATCGTGCACAAGGACGCGGCGTACGGCTACGGCGTGATGATGGCCGGCAAGCTCAAGGAGCTCATCCCGCGGCAGCAGTTCGAGGTGCCGATCCAGGCCGCCATCGGCGCCCGCGTGATCGCCCGCGAGAACATCCGCGCGATCCGGAAGGACGTGCTCGCCAAGTGCTACGGCGGCGACATCAGCCGCAAGCGCAAGCTGCTGGAGAAGCAGAAGGAGGGCAAGAAGCGGATGAAGATGGTCGGCCGCGTCGAGGTCCCCCAGGAGGCCTTCGTGGCCGCGCTCTCCACGACGCAGCCCGCCGAGAAGAAGAAGTCGTAGCGCCTCAGGCCGCGGTCCACCCCGGGTCGCGGCCGAGGCGGCCGAGCAGCCGGTCGCCGGGGCTCGCGTCGTCCGGCACGGGCACCGCCGCGGCGCAGACGCCCTCGGCGTACAGGGCGTCGCCCCACGCGTTCGCCGCCGCGTCGTGCCTGATCGCGTCCGCGTCGGAGATCGCGTAGGGCTGGCCCGTGGCCCGCGCGACGTCCCAGCCGTGGACGAGCAGGTCCCACGTGTAGAAGTCGCGCAGGGTGGCGCCGATCGTCGTGGGCCCGAAGAAGCCGTCGTACGTGCGGTCCAGCACCTCGTCCGTGAGCACGCCCGCCGTGGCGGCGACGTGCGCGCGCCACGCGCCGGCGACGTCGCACCGGGGTCGGCTGCCCAGGTCGGGAGCGACGGGGACCGGGAGCCCGTGCCGTTCCAGGAGCTCTCGCTGCGTGTCGATGACGTGCTGCACGACGGCCCGCGCGTCCCATCCCGCGCAGGGGCTGGGGCGGTCCCACCGCCCGTCGGCGCCGTCGAGCACGCCGGCGAACCGCTCGGCGCGCGCGAGGTGGTCGGTCCGGATCGCGGCGGCCGACGAGGGGACGGTGGGCAGCGGGGGAACGGTGGGCTCGCTCATGCGCCGCACGCTAGGCCGGAGCGGCGTCCGCCTCTTGTGATAATCGGACACGTGGCGGACGACGGCGAGGCGCAGCCCCTCCAGGAGCTCGTCGGCCCGGTCGACCGGGCCCACCTGACGGGACTCAGCCGCCCGTCGCCGCCGCTCCACCGCTACGCCCCGTCGCCCGACCTCGTCGACCTGGTCGAGCGCTACTGGATCCCCGTCTGGTCGCTCGCCGCACCGTCGACGCAGCGCACGCTCCAGCACCCGGTCTGCCTGCTGGTCGTGAGCAACGACTACGCCCGCTTCTACGGCCCCACGCGGGGCCTCTCCTCGGTCACGCTCTCCGGCGAGGGGTACGCCGCGGGCGTGATGCTGACCCCCGCCGCCGGGCGCCTGCTGCTCGACCGCCCGGTCGCGTCGGTGACCGACGTCCACCTCGACCTGGACGCGCTGACGACGCTCGACGGCGCGGCGCTGACCGGGGAGGTCCGGAGGGCGATGGACGCGGGGCCGAGCGCGCCGGAGAGCCACGCCGCGGCCATCGCGGCCTACGAGCGTCGCCTCCGCACGTTCCTCCCCGTCGACGAGCAGGGCCTGCTGGTCAACCACCTCGTCGCCTGGCTCCGCGAGCACCCCGAGGTGACCCGCGTCGACGAGGTGGCGGAGGCCGTCGGGCTGGGCGAGCGCGCCCTCCACCGCCTCACCACCGACCGGCTCGGGCTCTCGCCGAAGTGGCTCGTGCAGCGTCGTCGCCTCCACGACGCGGTGCTCGCGCTCAAGGCGGGGACGCGGTCGCTCGCGGGCCTCGCCGCCGAGCTGGGCTACACCGACCAGGCGCACTTCACCCGCGACTTCCGCACCGTCACCGGCACGACCCCGGGCGCCTACCTCGCCGACCAGCCGCGAGGCGCCACGTGAGCGGCGCCGGGCCCGTCGTCGTACCCCCGGGGCTCCTCGCCCGGGCCACGCTCGGCGAGGCGTGGGCGGCCTGGCTGGCGCTGCTGCCGCGGCGCGTCGGGGAGCTGCTCGACGACTGGGAGCTCGCGCCCACGGGGCCCGCGCTCCACGGGTTCGCGTCGCTCGTCGTGCCGGTCGCGGGACGTGCGCGCGGCGCCGAGCCCGCGGTGCTCAAGGTCGCGTTCCCCGACGAGGAGTCGGCGCACGCGCACCTCGCCCTCCAGCGCTGGGCCGGGCGGGGCGCCGTACGCCTCCTCCGCGCGGACCCCGCGCGGTCGGCCCTCCTGCTCGAGCGGCTCGAGGGCGTCGACCTCACCGACGCGTGGGACGTGGAGGCGTGCGAGGTGGTGGGCGGGCTGTACGGCGCGCTCCACCGCCCCGCGACCCCGCAGCTGCGCCCGTTGACCGACCTCGTGGGTCGCTGGGCCGCCGACCTGGAGCGCGACGCCCGCCGGGTGCCGCTCCCGCGCCGCCTCGTCGACCAGGCCCTCGGGCTCGCTCGCGACCTGGTGTCCGATCCCGCGAGCACGGGACGGATCGTGCACGCCGACCTGCACTTCGCCCACGTGCTGCACGCCGCCGACCGGGGCTGGGTGGCGATCGACCCGAAGCCGGTGTCGGGCGACCCGCACTACGAGCCGGAGCCGATGCTGCGGAACCGCTTCGACGAGTACGGCGCGGTGCCCGGCGACTCCGTGCGCGACGGCATCCGTCGCCGGTTCCACACGCTCGTCGACACCGCCGGCCTCGATGAGCACCGGGCGCGCGACTGGGTCGTCGTGCGCAGCGTCCTCAACGCGCACCGGGGCGCCGACGACCGCGACCACGTGACGCGCTGCCTGACGATCGCGAAGGCCGTGCAGGACTGACCCCCGCCCGCCCGGCCGGGCGGGGGCTCAGTCCTCGCCGAGCAGCGCCTGCAGGGCCGCCCGGTGCGCCCGGTAGGCCGTGCGCCCGGCTCGCGTGAGCTTGAACGACGTGCTCGCCCCGCGGCCCCGCCCGGACTTCTGCACCGCGACGTACCCCGCCGCCTCGAGCGCGGACATCTGCTTCGACAGGTCCGAGTCGGCGATGCCGAGCCGCTCCTTGAGGAACTGGAAGGTGACCTGGTCGGCCGCCGACAGCACCGCCATCGCGGCGAGCCGCTTCGGGGCGTGGATGACGGGGTCGAGGTCCGCCAGTCCGGAGGGGGTGGTCTCGCTCACGCGAGACGCTCCCGCACCGCGGCGGCAGCGCGCTCGTAGATGCGCTCGTAGGCCACGAGGAAGCCGTAGGCCACGACGGCGGTGACCGGACCGGTGACCCACCACGGCACGAGGAGCGCGACGCCGACGAGCGCGGCGGCCACCACGACGAACGCCAGGAAGTACAGGCGGTAGACCCGGCGGATCTCGGGCGGCTTGGGTCCGACGAGCTTGGGCCAGGCGCCGTGGTAGCGCTGGTGCCAGGAGGTGTACGCCCCGATGAGGGCGGCCATGGGGATGACGACACCCACCGTGACGAGGGCCTGCCACGCGCTGTCGACGTCGTTGGACCAGTGGAAGTCCTGCACGGCCGCCATGACGCCGAACCAGAGCCCGAAGGCGGGAGCGAACCACCAGGGCGACGGACGCTGGTCCACGTACGGCGCGGCCTCGGCGCGCTCGAGGTCGTGGAGCTGGGCACGGAGCTCATCGCTTTCCATGTCGGAAACCATAGCTATCGCTTTCCAGTTGTGCAAGCAGAAAGCGTGTCGCCGGTCGTGGAATCCGGCCGCAGTCCTGGACATTCGGCGTCGAGCGCTACCCCCGAGTAGGCAAAGTGATCTAGGTTACGGAGGCACACCCCGAGGGCCCGCGACGAGGGCACGGACCCCGAGAAAGCAGGTAGACCGCATGCCGATCAACCACGACGCCTCGTTCCTCGAGCACATGCCGCGCAACGTGGCCGTCCAGTTCCTCGATCGCGTCGAGAAGTCCGCCGACCGCGAGGCCTACCGCTACCCGGTGGGCGACACCTGGACCTCGGTCACGTGGCGCGAGGCGGGGGAGCGGGTCAACCGCGTCGCCGCCGGGCTCCTCGCGCTGGGTCTCGAGGCCGAGCAGCGGGTCGGCATCGCCTCGTCGACGCGCTACGAGTGGATCGTCGCGGACCTGGCGGTCATGGCGGCCGGCGGCGCGACCACCACGGTCTACCCGTCGACCAACGCCGCCGACACGGCGTACATCGTCGGGGACGCCGAGTGCCAGGTCGTCTTCGCGGAGGACGACGAGCAGATCGCCAAGCTGCGCGAGCACCGCTCCGAGCTGCCGACCGTCGCGAAGGTCGTCACGTTCGACGGCACCGCTGACGGCGACTGGGTGATCGGGCTCGAGGACCTCGCGGTGCTCGGCGACGGCCTGCTCGCGCAGACCCCCGACGCGGTGCGCAAGGTGGCCGAATCGATCGAGCCCGACGCGCTCGCGACGCTGATCTACACCTCCGGCACGACGGGCAAGCCCAAGGGTGTCCGCCTGCTCCACCGCGCGTGGGTCTACGAGGGCGAGGCGATCAAGAGCCAGGGCATCCTCGACGAGAGCGACCTGCAGTTCCTGTGGCTGCCGATGGCGCACTCGTTCGGCAAGGTGCTCCTCAGCGTGCAGATGGCGTGCGGCTTCGCGACCGCGATCGACGGTCGCGTCGAGCGGATCGTCGACAACCTCGGCGTCGTGAAGCCGACCTTCATGGGCGCCGCTCCCCGCATCTTCGAGAAGGCGCACGGCAAGATCGTCACGATGCAGGCCAACGAGGGCGGCGCGAAGGAGAAGCTGTTCAAGAAGGCCTTCGCGGTCGGCCTCGAGGTCGACCGGCGCAAGCGCGAGGGCCAGTCGGTCCCGCCGCTGCTGAAGCTGCAGCACGGTCTCTTCGACAAGCTCGTCTTCTCCAAGGTCCGCGACCGCTTCGGCGGGCGGGTCCGGTTCTTCATCTCGGGATCCGCGGCGCTCAACCGCGAGGTGGCGGAGTGGTTCCACGCGGCGGGCATCCTCGTGCTCGAGGGCTACGGCCTCACGGAGACGGCGGCCGGCGCGTTCGTGAACCACCCGGAGCAGTACAAGTTCGGCTCCGTCGGCCACGTCTTCCCGGGGGGCGAGGTCAAGATCGCCGAGGACGGCGAGGTCCTCATCAAGGGTCCCAACGTGATGCAGGGCTACCACAACCTGCCCGACAAGACCGCCGAGACGTTGGACGCCGACGGCTGGCTCCACACGGGGGACATCGGCGAGCTCGACGCCGACGGCTTCCTGCGCATCACCGACCGGAAGAAGGACCTGTTCAAGACGTCGGGCGGCAAGTACATCGCGCCGTCCGCCATCGAGTCGCAGTTCAAGGCGCTGTGCCCCTACGCGAGCCAGTTCCTCGTGATCGGCAACAACCGCAACTACTGCGTCGCGCTGATCACGCTCGACCCCGACCAGGTCGCCGACTGGGCCAGCCACAACGGCATGGAGGGCAAGTCCTACACGGAGGTCGTCAGCTCGCCCGCGATGCAGAAGCTGATCGACGGCTACGTCGAGCAGCTCAACACCCGCCTCAACCGCTGGGAGACGATCAAGAAGCACACGATCCTCGACCACGACCTCACCATCGAGTCCGGTGAGCTGACCCCGTCGCTCAAGGTCAAGCGGCCCGTGGTGGAGCGCAACAACCAGGAGACGATCGAGAACCTGTACGCCTGAGCACAGCGGGTCCACAGGGGCTCCACAGCGCGGGGCGGTGGCATGGGTGTCGCCGGCGAGAGCCGGCGGCACCCATGTCCGTTCCTGCGAGGAGAGCCCCATGACCCACCACGACCACGACGAGCACCGCGAGGGCCTCGAGCACGACCTCCCCGTGATGCAGGGCGCCGGCATGGTGCGCCGGCCGATGGCCCGCCGCGGCGTGCTGGGCCTGCTCGGCGGTATCGGGGCGGTGGGACTCGTCGGCTGCGCGGCCGGGTCCGACGCCGGCTCGAGCGCCACGTCGGGCAGCTCCGCGGCGGGCGGGGTGGCCGGAGGGTCGGGCGGCCCGGGCGGGGCTCCGGGCGGGGCGGGCGGCGCCGTCAGCCAGGACGGTCTCGACGAGGGCGACATCCCCGAGGAGACCGGCGGTCCCTACCCGGCCGACGGCACCAACGGCGTCAACGTCCTCACGGAGTCCGGCATCGTCCGCAGCGACATCACCCGCAGCTTCGGCGACGCCACCGGTGTGGCCGACGGTGTCCCGCTCACCATCGACCTCACGGTCTACGACAACGGCGCGGACGGGATCACGCCGTACGCCGGGGCCGCGGTCTACCTGTGGCACTGCGACCGCGACGGCGCCTACTCGCTCTACTCCTCCGGGATCGAGGGGGAGAACTACCTCCGGGGGGTGCAGGTCGCCGGGGACGACGGCACGCTGCGCTTCACCAGCATCGTGCCCGCCTGCTACTCGGGTCGGTGGCCCCACCTGCACTTCGAGGTGTATCCCTCGGTCGACGACGCCACGAGCGCCTCCGGCAAGCTGCGCACGTCGCAGATCGCGCTCCCCGAGGACGTCTGCCGCACCGTCTACGCCTCCGCGCCGGGGTACGACGCGAGCACCGCCAACCTCGAGGCGGTCAGCCTGGAGTCGGACAACGTGTTCTCCGACGGCCACTCCCTGCAGATGGGGAACCTCACCGGGTCCGTCGAGGACGGCTACACGCTCCGCCTCAACGTGCCTGTCTGAGCCGCCTCTGGGAGACTCGGCCGGTGCCGTCCACCCCGCCGCCCGGCGACCCCGTCCCCGCGGACGGGTCGCTCCCGACCGCCGCGCTCGCGGACCTGGGGAACCGGCCCTTCGCCTTCTACGTGCACGTGCCCTTCTGCCGCGTCCGCTGCGGCTACTGCGACTTCAACACCTACACCGCGGCCGAGCTCGGGGGTGCGGACGCCCCGCGCGGGGCGTCGCGGGCGACGTACGTCGACGCCGCGGTCGCCGAGGTCCGCATGGCCCGCCGCGTGCTGGGCGACGTGGGACGCCCCGTGGACACCGTGTTCTTCGGCGGGGGCACGCCGACGCTCCTGCCGCCCGAGCACCTCACGGCGGTGCTGGGCGCGATCGCGGAGGAGTTCGGTCTGGCGCCCGACGCCGAGGTCACGACCGAGGCGAACCCCGACTCGGTCACCCGCGCCGACCTCGACGTGCTGCGCGCCGGCGGCTTCACCCGGCTGTCGTTCGGGATGCAGTCGTCGGTCTCCCACGTGCTGCGGGTGCTCGACCGCACCCACGACCCCGAGCGCGTGCCGGGGGCCGTCGCCGACGCCCGGGCGGCGGGGTTCGACGAGGTCAGCCTCGACCTCATCTACGGCACGGCGGGGGAGTCAGTGGCCGACTGGCGCTCCAGCCTCGAGGCGGCGCTGGCCTGCGAGCCCGACCACGTGTCGGCGTACTCGCTCATCGTCGAGGACGGCACGGCCCTGGCCCGCCGGGTGCGGCGCGGCGAGGTCGCGGCGCCCGACGAGGACGACCTGGCCGACAAGTACCACCTCGCCGACGAGGTGCTCACCGCCGCGGGGCTGACCTGGTACGAGGTCTCCAACTGGTCCCGTCCCGGCAGTGAGTGCCGCCACAACCTGGCCTACTGGCGCAGCGACGACTGGTGGGGCGTCGGCCCCGGCGCCCACTCCCACGTCGGCGGCGTGCGTTGGTGGAACGTGCGGCACCCGGTGGCCTACGCCGACCGCCTCGGCGCGGGTCTCTCCCCGGGCCACGAGCGCGAGCTGCTCGACGACGACGTGCGGCGCGTCGAGCGTGTGCTGCTCGAGACCCGCCTGCGCGACGGCCTCCCGGTCGACGTGCTCGACGACGAGGGCCGCGCCGCCCTGCCCGACCTGGCGCGGCGGGGGCTCGTCGAGCCCCCGGGCCCCGGGACCGGGGCCCGGGTCGTGCTCACCCGCGAGGGACGCCTCCTCGCCGACGGGGTCGTGCGGGACCTCCTCGGCTGAGGGCGCGGCTGAGGGCTCGGCAGGGGCCGCAGGCTCAGCCGGCGGGGTCCGTCACGAAGTCGATGAGCTCCTCGACCCGGCCCAGCAGCGCGGGCTCGAGGTCGGCGAACGACGACACCCGGCCGAGGATCTGCTGCCAGGCACGCGCGATGTCGGCCTGGTTGCGGTGCGGCCAGCCCAGGTGCTGGCAGACGCCGTGCTTCCACTCGATGGAGCGCGGGATGGTGGGCCACTCCCGCAGGCCGATCCGGTCGGGCTTCACCGCCTGCCAGATGTCGACGAACGGGTGGCCGACGATCAGCACGTGCCCGCCCACCGCCGAGCGCGCGATCGAGTCGGCGATGCGGCTCTCCTTCGAGCCCCGCACCAGGTGGTCGACGAGCACGCCCACCCGACGACCCGGACCCGGCTTGAAGTCGACGAGGTGGTCGGCCAGGTCGTCGACCCCGCCGAGGAACTCCACGACCACGCCCTCGATGCGCAGGTCGTCGCCCCAGACCTTCTCCACCAGCTCCGCGTCGTGCCGACCCTCCACGAAGATCCGCGACTCCCGCGCGACCCGTGCCTTCGCGTCGTGCACCGCGATCGAGCCGGAGGCCGTGCGCGTGGGCCGGGCCGGTGCCGCCGCGGCCCGCACGGGCGCCGTGAGGATCACCGGCCTGCCCTCGAGCAGGAACCCCGGGCCGAGCGGGAACGTGCGGCGCTTGCCCCGCCGGTCCTCCAGCGTCAGCACGTCGAGGTCACGGTCGACCGTGACGATCTCGCCGCACCAGTCGGTCGTGACCTCCTCGACGACGAGGCCGAGGTCGGCCGGGTGCTCCACGGCGCGGCCCCGCTTCGGGGCGCGCCAGTCGCCGGACAGGACGTCGGTTCCGTAGCGGTCGTTCACGTCCGTAGACGCTAGGGGGCGCCACCGACGGTCCTGGCGAGCCACGCCGCGTCGGGCCGGTCATCGGGCGTCAGACGAGGGGGAGGCGCACCGCCCCCGGCGGCAGGTGGGCGTAGCCGCGCCGTACGGCGTGCTCCAGCGCCTCCCGGGGATAGGGCCAGTCGCCGGTGGCGAGCGCCGCCGACGCCGGTACGCCGCGGCCTGCCAGCTCCGCGATCGTCGCCGCCACGCGGGCGACGTCGTCGTGCTGCGCCGCCACGGCGCTCCGGTCGGTCACGGCGCCGTGCCCGGGGACGACGACCGAGGTGGGGGAGAGCAGGCCGAGCAGGAGCTCGAGGGAGCCGGGCCACTCCAGGGGATGGCTGTCGGGGCCGTAGGCGGGGAGGGCCTCCACGAGGTCGCCGGCGACGAGGACGTCGGCGTCGGGCACGTGCACGACGAGGTCGCCGGCCGTGTGGCCCCGCCCCGGGTGGAGGAGCTCGACGTGGCGGTCGCCGAGGTCGAGCACGTGGACCCCCGAGAACGTGGTGGTCGGCGCGACGACGCGGCTCGCGCGCATCTCCTCGAGCCGGGGGTCGTCGGGGGTGGCGACCGCCTCGGCGTCGAGCTGGGCCGGGACGCTGGTGGGGATGCGCGCCGCTGCGGTCTCGTGGCCGACGAGCGCGGCCGCGGGCCAGGCGTCGAGGACGGTGCCGTTGCCGAGCACGTGGTCGTGGTGCTCGTGGGTGTCCACGACGGCCAGCAGGGGCGTGCCGGGGGCGAGCACGCGGCGTACCCGCTCGACGAGACCGGCCGCGGCGCGCTCGGACGCGAGGGTGTCGACGAGCACGGCGCCTGCCGTGCCGGCGACGAGGGTGACGTTGACGTCGTACCAGGCGTGGCGCGCGACCCAGACGCGATCCGCGACCTCCGTGAGCTCCTCGTCCGGCACGAGGCCCACCCTAGGCGGGCGGGCCGGCGGGGCGGGTCAGCAGAGCCCGGCGTGCAGGTGCTCGCGGAGGGCGGCCGCGAGCTCGTCGGGGGTCGCCGCCGGCGCGGCGAACGCGACGCGGCGCAGGTGGGCGCCGTCGACGTCGACCCAGTGCACCTCGACCCCGGTCGCCGAGAGGTCGTGGAGCGCGGCGCCGATGAGGCGCGGGGCCGGGGTGCCGGTGCACAGCGAGACCGCCTGGCGGAGTTCGGCGTCGTGGCACTCGTTGAGGTGCTGGGTGCAGCGCCGCAGGTAGCCCTGGTTGAGGGCGTGCACGGGGCTGGTGAACAGGGCGGTGGGCACCCGGTACTGCCGCGTCGTGCCGTCCGCCTGCGTGCGGATGAGCATGATGATGGTCGGCTCGATCGCGACGGCGCTCATCGACGGGTCGCAGCAGGGGCGCGGCGTGGAGAGCTTGCCGGCGAGCACGACCGACTCCGTCGTGCCGTCCTCCTCCACCACGCCCGAGATGATGCGGAGCAGGGCCTTCTGGCGGGACTGCCCGGCCTGCTCGACGACGGAGCCGGCGCGGCACACGAGCGTCGGGACGCCGGAGCGGTCCTGCAGGCCGAGGTCGTCGCCCCCGAAGAGGTGCTCGGTGCCCTTGATGACCATGCTGGCGGCAGCGGGGCAGGACAGCGCGCTGCGCGCACGGGCAGCGAGCTGGTCGGGATCGGCCGACGTGAGCATGGGGAACACGGTTACCTCCTGAGCGACTTAGGCAAGGCTAACCTAGCGCTCCAGGTCTGTCACCCAGGGTCCCGAAATTCGTGGATGGTCGTAGCATTGGCACTCGCGCGCGAGGAGTGCCAGGCTCGGCGCGGACATCGGCGGAAGGAGCGGAGGGTGGTCGAGGAGCGTCGGCTCGCCGTGCTGCGGGCCATCGTCGAGGACTACGTCGCGACCGAGGAGCCCGTGGGCTCCAAGGCGCTCGTCGAGCGGCACGGGCTGGGCGTCTCGCCGGCCACGGTGCGCAACGACATGGCCGTGCTCGAGGAGGAGGGGCTGATCCACCAGCCCCACACGAGCGCCGGCCGGATCCCCACCGACAAGGGCTACCGGCTGTTCGTCGACCGGCTCACCACGGTGCGTCCCATGTCGGCGGCCGAGAAGCGGGCGATCGCCACCTTCCTCGAGGGCGCGGTGGACGTCGACGACGTCGTGCGGCGCAGCGTCCGCATGCTGGCGCAGCTGACGCACCAGGTCGCGGTGGTGCAGTACCCGACGCTGTCGGCCAGCACGGTCCGCCACGTCGAGGTGGTGGCGCTCGCGCCGCGCCGGCTCCTCGTCGTGCTCATCCTCTCCAGCGGCCGCGTCGAGCAGCGGCTCGTCGAGCTGCAGCACGACCTCGCCGACGACCAGGTGGCCACGCTCCGCGCGCAGGTCAACCAGGCCGTCGTGGGGGAGCGGCTGGTCGCCGCCAGCACCGCCCTGCGGTCGCTGCGCGCCGACGGCCCCGACGCCACCGGGCCGGGCGAGGTGCGCGACGCGGTGCTCGACGACGTCGTGACCGTGCTCGTCGACGCCCTCGCCGACCACTCCTCCGACCAGCGGGTCGTCGTCGGCGGCGCGGCGAACCTCGCCCGCGCCGGCGAGGGCTTCGACACGATGCTCCGCCCCATGCTCGAGGCGCTCGAGGAGCAGGTGGTGCTCCTCAAGCTGCTCGGCGAGGCCACCACCGGCGGCGGGGTGACCGTGCGCATCGGGGCCGAGGGCCCCGTCGAGGAGCTGGCGGGCACCAGCGTCGTCACCGCGGGGTACGGCGCGGGCTCCGAGGCGCTCTCGTCGCTCGGCATCGTCGGACCCACGCGCATGGACTACGCGGGCAGCATGGCCGCCGTGCGCGCCGTCGCCCGCTACATGTCGCGCATCCTCGACGAGAGCGGCAGCTGAGCCGCGACGTACCTCCCCGGGCCGGGCCCGGGCACCGACCGACACGAGAACCACGGAAGCGATGGACAGGACACACGTGAGCCAGGACCTCTACGAGCTGCTCGGCGTCAGCCGTGACGCCGACGCCGACGCCATCAAGAAGGCGTACCGGCGACTGGCCCGTCAGCTGCACCCGGACGTCAACCCCGACCCGGAGACGCAGGAGAAGTTCAAGGAGGTCAGCCGCGCCTACGAGGTGCTGTCCGACCCGCAGAAGCGCGCGGCCTACGACCGCGGCGGCGACCCGTTCGGCGGCGGCTTCGGCGGCGCCGGGCAGGGCCAGGGCTTCTCGTTCACCGACATCATGGACGCCTTCTTCGGCGGCGGTGCCGGGGGGCAGGGCGGCCAGGGCGGACGGGGCCCGCGACCGCGCCAGCGCCGCGGCCAGGACGCCCTCATCCGCCTCGACGTCGAGCTGGCCGAGGCCGCGTTCGGCGTCACCCGGGAGCTGAAGGTCGACACGGCGGTCGTGTGCGAGACCTGCGAGGGCGACGGGTCCGCGCCCGGCTCGAGCCCGCAGACCTGCAGCACCTGCCGCGGCGCGGGCGAGGTCGCCCACGTGCAGCGCTCGTTCCTCGGCGAGATCCGCACGCTCCGGCCGTGCGCCGCCTGCCGCGGCTTCGGCTCGATCATCCCCGACCCCTGCCGCACCTGCTCGGGCGAGGGACGCGTGCGCTCGCGCCGCAACCTGACGATCAAGATCCCCGCCGGCGTCGACACGGGCACCCGCGTGCAGCTCACCGGCCAGGGCGAGGTGGGCCCGGGTGGCGGACCCGCGGGCGACCTGTACGTCGAGATCCGCGTCGCCGAGCACGAGTTCTTCGTGCGCGACGGCAACGACCTCCACTGCGTCGTCACCGTGCCGATGACCGCCGCGGCCCTCGGTGCCTCGATCACGCTGCCCCTCCTCGAGGCCGACCTCGTCGAGGACGGCGCGGACACCGACCTCGAGACCCAGACCCGCATCGAGGTGAAGCCGGGCACCCAGTCGGGCGCCGAGCAGGTGCTGCGCGGCCGCGGCGTGCCCGGCCTGCGCGGCTCCGCCCGTGGCGACCTGGTCGTGACCGTCGCCGTCGAGACGCCGCAGAAGCTCGACTCCCGGCAGGAGGCACTGCTCCGCGAGCTCGCGGAGCTGCGCGGCGAGCAGCAGGCCGACGACGGGTCCGTGCAGATGCGTCGCGGGTCGTTCCTCGACCGGCTGCGCGGCAAGTTCAACCACTGAGCGGGCGCTGGTGAGCCTCCCGGTCCAGCTCTGCCCGGCGCTCGCGGACGCCCGCCCCGGCGCCGTCGTGCGCCTCGAGGGCGACGAGGCGCACCACGCCGTCGCCGTGCGCCGCACGGTGGTGGGCGAGGAGGTGCGGCTCGTGGACGGACGAGGCCGCTCCGCGACCGGCGTGGTCGTCGCGACCGGCAAGCGCGTGCTGGAGGTCGAGGTGCGCGACGTCGTCGACGAGCCCCGGCCCGGGCCCGCGATCACCGTGGTGCAGGCGCTGCCGAAGGGCGACCGCGGAGAGCTGGCCGTCGAGGTGCTGACCGAGGTCGGTGCGGAGCGGATCGTGCCGTGGGCGGCGGCCCGCAGCGTCGCCGTGTGGCGCGGGGAGCGGGCCGTGAAGTCCCACGGGAAGTGGGCCGCCACCGCGCGGGAGGCGGCGAAGCAGGCGCGGCGCGCGTGGTTCCCCGAGGTGACCCCGATGGCCTCCACGGCCGAGGTCGCCGAGCTCCTGGTCGACCTGGACCTCGTGGTCGTGCTGCACGAGGAGGCCCGGGCGTCCCTCGCCGAGCTCGTCGTGCCCGACGCCGCGGACGCGCGCATCGGCGTCGTCGTCGGTCCCGAGGGCGGTCTGGCCCCCGAGGAGGTGGCCGCGTTCGAGGCCGCCGGGGCCACGACCGTGCGTCTCGGCGCCGAGGTGCTGCGCACCTCGACCGCCGGGCTCGCCGCGGTCGCGGCGCTGCTCGCCCGCACGTCCCGCTGGGGCTGAGCCGCGCCGTACCCCGGGGGTCAGTAGGTCACTGGACCACGATGTCCTTCGTGTCCTCGGAGGGGCCGGGGCCCTCGCCGCCCGAGGGGTCGTCGGTGCGGGCGATGAACGTGTACGTACCGGGGTCGAGGTCGCTCACGTCCACGGTGACGCTCCACGGGCCGAGTCCGGTCGCCCAGTCGCCGCCGTGGGTCATGACGCCGGAGTCGACGACCTGGTCCCCTGAGCGGAGCTCCCACGGCACCGTCGCCTCGAACGAGCTGGCGCGGCCGGTGGCGGTGAAGCTGCCCGAGACCGTCGTGCCCTCGGCCGGGTCGGTGATGTTGACGAGGAGCAGCGTGTCGAGCTGCGGGGCCGCCGCCACGGGGTTGGACGCGCCGCCGAGCGCGGTCACGTCCCCGCCGTCGGCGTCGACGAACCGCACCGGGAGCGCGTCCCCGACCGCGGCCTGGAGGGTGTAGACGACCTGCTGCACGACGAGGGACGCGTCGTCGCCGCCGGGGGCCGCGCCGTCCACCGTCGCGACGATCTCGTCGCCGTCCTGGGTGGCGTCCTGCACCCACCCGCTCGCCGGGTTCGTGTAGTCCGGGTCCTGCGGTGTGCCCGAGAGCAGGTCGACCGCGGAGGCCAGGTCGGCCCCGCCGGGCTGGAACTCGCGGACGAGGCGGTCGCCGAGGGGGCCGGCGGTCACGAAGTAGACCGCCGTCGCGGCGTCGCCGCTGCCGCCCTCGCCGGTGCCCGGGTCGGACCCCGGGTCCGACTCCGCGTCCGAGGACGTGCTCACCGGCGCGGAGGGCGAGGCGTCGCTGGTCCCCCCGTCGCCGGAGGCACCGGTGCGGTCGGAGTCGTCGGTGTCGCCGCAGGCGACGAGCGTCAGGGCGAGCACGGCGCTGGTGGCGAGCGGGACGACGGTGCGACGGACGGACATGTCAGGTGCCTCCTCGGGTGGGGTCGGCTCGACGGTAGTCGTCGGCCGGGCTGCCTGGTGGGTACGACGCGCGAGCCGCCCCCGCGGTTGCGTGGGGCAGCCGGCTCGATCCCACCAGGTCCACCACTAGGTTGGGCACGTGAGCACCGACTGCCTCTTCTGCCGCATCGTCGCGGGCGACATCCCCGCCACCGTCGTGCACGAGACCGGGACGACCCTGGCCTTCCGCGACATCAACCCGGTCGCGCCGACCCACGTGCTCGTGGTGCCGCGCAGCCACTACGAGAACGCCGCCGCGCTCGCCGCCGGCGAGCCCGCGACGGCGGCTGACCTCCTGACGAGCGCCCGCGCCGTCGCCGAGGCCGAGGGCCTCGACGGCTACCGCCTCGTCTTCAACACGGGGGCGGACGCCGGGCAGACCGTCTTCCACGCCCACCTGCACGTCATCGGCGGCACGACGATGGGCTGGCCCGCCTGAGCCGGGCCCGCGACAAACGGGTAGGCCTCGAGGTGGGGCTGCGGCGTACGATGGAGGAGTTCGTCTCCCGCACCGAAAGGCCGCCCCCACGGGCCTCCATGACTGAATCGCAGACTGCCGCCCGGCACACCGTGACGGTGCCCACCAGCATCGACATGGTCAGCCTCCTCGGACCGGGTGACGAGCACCTCGCGGCGCTGGAGCAGGCCTTCGGGCTGCAGGTCCACGTGCGCGGCAACCGCATCACGCTCGAGGGCGAGCCCCCCGAGATCGCGTTGGCCGAGCGCCTCCTGGGCGAGCTGGTGACCCTGATCCGCACGGGCCAGGGCGTCTCCGGCGAGACCGTCGAGCGCGTCGTCGCCATGCTGCGCGCGGAGACCACGGAGCGACCGGCCGACGTGCTGAGCCTCAACATCCTCTCCAACCGCGGCCGCACCATCCGTCCCAAGACGGTCAACCAGAAGAAGTACGTCGAGGCGATCGACCAGAACACCATCACGTTCGGCATCGGTCCGGCCGGCACGGGCAAGACGTACCTGGCGATGGCGAAGGCCGTGCAGGCCCTGCAGAGCAAGGACGTCACGCGCATCATCCTCACGCGCCCGGCGGTCGAGGCGGGCGAGCGGCTGGGCTACCTGCCCGGCACGCTGAGCGAGAAGATCGACCCCTACCTGCGGCCGCTGTACGACGCGTTGCACGACATGATGGACCCCGAGACGATCCCGAAGCTGATGGCGTCGGGGACGATCGAGGTCGCCCCGCTCGCGTTCATGCGCGGGCGCACGCTCAACGACGCGTTCATCGTGCTCGACGAGGCGCAGAACACCACGCCGGAGCAGATGAAGATGTTCCTCACCCGGCTCGGGTTCGGCTCCAAGATCGTGGTCACGGGTGACACGAGCCAGACCGACCTGCCCAACGGGCAGTCCTCGGGCCTGCGGGTGGTGGAGAGCATCCTCCAGGACGTCGACGACGTCTCCTTCAACCGCCTGACCAGCGGCGACGTCGTGCGCCACCGCCTGGTCGCCAAGATCGTCGCGGCCTACGACACCTACGACTCCGACCGGGCTGACCGTTCCGAGCGACCCGACGGGCCGCGGGGCACGGCTCCGCGGCGTACCGGCCGGCCGCAGGCGCAGGGAGGACGACCCTCGTGACCATCGAGATCATCGACGAGTCCGACACCGACCTCGTCGACGGCGAGCGCACGGTGCGGCTCGCCCGGTTCGTGATGGACGCCATGCGCGTGCACCCCGAGGCCGAGCTGTGCATCAAGCTGGTCGACGAGCCGACCATCGCGGAGCTCAACGAGCAGTGGATGGGCAAGGAGGGGCCGACCGACGTCCTCTCGTTCCCCATGGACGAGCTGCGTCCCGGCCTGCTCGACGAGGAGCCCGAGGAGGGCGTGCTCGGCGACCTCGTGCTCAGCCCGACCGTGGCGGCCCGCCAGGGCGAGACCGCCGGGCACGGCGCGCTCGCCGAGATCGAGCTGCTGACGGTGCACGGCATCCTGCACCTGCTGGGCTACGACCACGCGGAGCCGGAGGAGCACAAGGAGATGTTCGGGCTGCAGGACGACCTGCTGGCCCGGTGGCGTGCCACCACCTGAGAGCATCGTCGTCCATGGATGACGTCTGGGTGGTCGTGGCCGCCGCGGGCCTGGTCGTCGTGGCCGGTCTGCTCGCCGCGGCCGACACGGCCCTCTCGGTCTTCTCCCGCGCCCGCGCCGAGGAGCTGCGCGCGGAGGGTCGCGGGGGAGCGCGCTACCTCCTGCGGGTGCTCGACGACCCGCCCCGCTACCTCAACTCCCTGATCCTGCTGCGCCTCTTCGCCGAGGTGTTCGCGATCGTGCTCGTGACGCTGCGCGTCGACGAGGCGGTGCAGAGCTTCTGGGGCAGCATCCTGCTGACCGTCGCCGGCATGCTCGTGGTCTCCTTCGTCGTCATCGGCGTCGCGCCCCGCACGTTGGGCCGCCAGCACCCGGAGGTCGTCGCCCTCAGCTCGGCGCTCCCCGTCTGGCTCCTCACGCGGCTGCTGGGCCCGCTGCCCCGGCTGCTGATCCTGGTCGGCAACGCGATCACCCCGGGCAAGGGCTTCCGCGAGGGTCCGTTCTCGACGGAGACGGAGCTGCGCGAGCTCGTCGACCTGGCCGAGGCCAGCGCGGTCATCGAGTCCGGCGAGCGCAAGATGCTCCACTCGGTCTTCGAGTTTGGCGACACGATCACGCGCGAGGTCATGGTGCCGCGGCCCGACGTGGTCTTCCTCGAGCGCCACCGCAACCTGCGGCAGGCGATGTCGCTCTTCCTGCGCTCGGGCTACTCCCGCGTGCCGGTCGTGGGCGAGAACCTCGACGAGGTGCTCGGCTTCGCCTACCTGAAGGACCTCGCCCGTCTCGACTTCGAGGACCGCGAGGGCGGCGCCGACATCACCGAGCGCATCGAGGACCACATGCGTCCGGCCCACTTCGTGCCCGACTCCAAGCCCGTCGCGGCGCTGCTCGCGGAGATGCAGGCGATGCGCCAGCACATCGCGGTGGTCGTCGACGAGTACGGCGGGACCGCGGGCATCGTCACCATCGAGGACGTGCTGGAGGAGCTGGTCGGCGAGATCACCGACGAGTACGACGACGAGGTCGACGTCGAGCGGGTCGACGACGCGTCGTACCGGGTCTCGTCGCGCTTCCCGATCGACCACCTCGACGACCTGTTCGCGGGTTACGACATCGAGGAGGAGGACGTCGACTCCGTCGGCGGCCTCATGGCCAAGCACCTGGGCCTCGTGCCCATCCCCGGCTCCACGGTCGAGGCCCACGGCCTCGGCTTCCGGGCGGAGGGCACGAAGGGCCGCCGCAACCAGGTCAGCACCGTCCTCGTGACGCGGCTGGCCGACGAGGACGACGAGGACGAGGAGCGCGCGTGACGACCGAGCAGGGATCCGAGCAGGAACCGCAGGCGACCCCGGGGGCCGAGGACCGCAAGCTGGTGACGCTGGCGCGTGCGACGCGCGCGCGGGCGCGGTCCGCCGAGGGCGCCGCGGTGCGCGACCAGGACGGCCGCACGTACGCCGCGGCGACCGTGGCGCTGCCCTCCCTGCAGGTCAGCGCGCTCGGCGTGTGCGTCGCGATGGCGATCGCCTCCGGTGCCCGGTCGCTCGAGGCGGCCGTCGTGCTGGGGGAGGCGGAGGCCGTGGGCGACCAGGACCTCGCGGTGGTGCGCGACTTCGCGGGTGCCGGGGTGCCCGTGCACCTCGCGGACCCGCGCGGTGCCCTGCGCGGCACCACGACCTCCTGAGGCGGCCGGCGGGGCCGCTGCCCGACCAATTGCTTGTATTCCGCAACTGGATGAGACCAAAGTCGCTACCCGGCGGGGCCTCGTTCGCACTAGCCTCGACCAGGTGGAGACCGTCGGAGCCGCAGCGCACGAGGCCGCGACGAGGGCGTTGCTCGCGTCGTACGCCGCCATCCCGCCCGGGGAGCCCGTCAGGCTGGCCAAGCGCACGTCGAACCTGTTCCGGCCGCGGGCCGCGACGACGACCCCCGGTCTCGACGTCAGCGGCCTCGCCGGGGTGATCTCGGTCGACGTGGAGGCGCGGACGGCGGACGTGCAGGGCATGTGCACCTACGAGGACCTGGTCGCGGTCACGCTCCGCCACGGGCTGATCCCCTTCGTGGTGCCGCAGCTGCGCACCATCACCCTCGGCGGCGCGGTCACGGGCCTCGGCATCGAGTCGACGTCGTTCCGCAACGGCCTGCCGCACGAGAGCGTGCTCGAGATGGACGTGCTCACCGGTGCCGGCGAGATCGTCACCGCCACGGCCACCAACGAGCACCGGGACCTCTTCGACGCGTTCCCCAACTCCTACGGCTCGCTCGGCTACGCGACGCGGCTGCGGATCGAGCTCGAGCCGGTGCCGGCGTACGCCGCGCTCCGCCACGTCCGGTTCTCCGACGCCGCCGCGCTGACCGAGGCGGCGGCCGCGATCAGCGTGTCCCGGGAGTGGGACGGCGAGCGCGTCGACGGCCTCGACGGCACGGCCTTCTCGCCCGACGAGCTCTACCTCACCCTCGCCCGGTGGACCGACGCGCCGGAGACGGCCCGCGCGGGGGACCGCCCCTCGACGTACGTCGACGACGTCTACTACCGCTCGATCCAGGAGCGCGAGACCGACCTGCTGACGGTCGAGGACTACCTGTGGCGCTGGGACACGGACTGGTTCTGGTGCTCCGGGGCCTTCGGTCTGCAGAACCCGCGGATCCGTCGGCTCTGGCCGCGGTCGAAGCGCCGCTCGGACGTCTACCACCGCCTGGTGGGTCTCGACACGCGGTTCGGGATCATCGCGAAGCTCGACCGGATCAAGAAGCGGCCGCAGCGCGAGCGGGTGGTGCAGGACATCGAGGTGCCCGTCGAGCGGCTGCCGGAGTTCCTCGCGTGGTTCGACCGCGAGGTCGGTATGCGGCCGGTGTGGTTGTGCCCGCTGCGCCTGCGGGAGCCCGAGGGGCCGGGCTCGGCACGCACGTGGGGCACCTACCCGCTCGAGCCGGGACGCACCTACGTGAACGTCGGCTTCTGGGGCACCGTGGCGGTGGGGCCGGAGGCCCCGGACGCCCCCGTCAACCGGGCCATCGAGCAGCGGGTGCACGAGCTGGAGGGCCACAAGTCCCTCTACTCGGAGGCGTTCTACGACGAGGCGACCTTCGACGCGCTCTACGAGGGCGCCAACCTCGCCCGCGTCAAGAAGACCTACGACCCCGACGACCGGTTGTCGACGCTCTACGAGAAGGCGGTGCGCAGGAAGTGAGCACGACCAGCAACGGCTCCATCACCATCGGCGAGGCGATCACCACGCTGATGAAGCACGGGATGCCGGTGCGCTTCACCGCGTACGACGGCTCCTCCGCCGGGCCCGAGGACTCCGACGTCCACCTGCACCTGGCCAACGAGCGCGGCCTGTCCTACCTGCTGACGGCCCCCGGCGACCTCGGCATGGCGCGCGCCTACGTGATGGGCGACCTCCAGATCTCGGGCATCCACCCGGGGAACCCGTACGACGGGCTGACCCTCCTGCTCAGCAACCTGTCGTTCCGACGGCCGAGCGCCGCCGAGGCGATCCGGCTGCTCCGCGGGCTGGGGCTCCAGCACCTCAAGCCGCCGCCGGTGCCGCCGCAGGAGCACCTGCCGCGCTGGCGGCGCGCCGTCGAGGGCCTGCGGCACTCGCTGACGCGGGACGCCGAGGTCATCCACCACCACTACGACGTGTCGAACCGGTTCTACGAGCTGGTGCTCGGCCCGTCGATGGCCTACACCTGCGCCGTGTTCGAGACCGAGGACGCGACGCTCGAGGAGGCGCAGACCGCGAAGTTCGACCTCGTCGCCCGCAAGCTCGACCTGCAGCCCGGCCAGCGCCTGCTCGACGTGGGCTGCGGCTGGGGCGGCATGGTCATGCACGCCGCGAGGGAGTACGGCGTCAAGGCCCTCGGCGTGACCCTCAGCCTGCAGCAGGCGCAGTGGGCGAAGGAGGCCATCGACGCGGCCGGGCTGTCGGACCTCGCCGAGGTGCGGCACCTCGACTACCGCGAGGTCGTCGAGAGCGACTTCGACGCGGTCAGCTCGATCGGTCTCAGCGAGCACATCGGCGTGCGCAACTACCCGGCGTACTTCGCCACCCTGCGCGACCGGCTCAAGCCGGAGGGGCGCCTCCTCAACCACTCGATCACGCGGGCCAACAACCTGCCCACGCGCACGGGGGCGTTCATCGACCGCTACGTCTTCCCGGACGGCGAGCTGACCGGGTCGGGGCGCATGGTCATGGAGGCGCAGGACGCCGGCCTCGAGGTGCAGCACACGGAGAACTTCCGCACCCACTACGCCCGGACGCTGCGGGGCTGGTCGGAGAACCTCGAGCGCAACTGGGACGAGGCCGTCGCCGAGGTCGGCGAGGGCACCGCGAAGGTGTGGGGCATCTACATGACGGGCTCGCGGATCGCGTTCGAGCGCAACGAGATCCAGCTCCACCAGGTGCTGGCGACGCGCACCGACGAGCGGGGGAACAGCGGCTACCCGCTGCGCCACACCTTCGGCGTCTGACCTACCGTTGGCCGGTGAGCACCCGGGCCGAGCAGCACACCGCCGTCGTCGCGTCGCGGGAGCAGCTCACGCCCCACCTGGTGCGGCTCGTGCTCACCGGCCCCGGTCTGGAGCGGTTCCGCTCGACCGGGGTGCCCGACGAGTGGGTCGGCCTCGTCGTGCCGGGCCAGTTCCAGAGCCGGTACTACACGGTGCGCTCGTGGGACCCCGCCGCACGTGACGGCCTCGGGGAGCTGGTGCTCGACATCGTCGTCCACGAGGTCGGCTTGGTCACCGAGTGGGCCCGCCGTGACTGCGTCGGGGAGACGGTGACGATCACCGACCCGAAGGCGTCGTTCCTGCCCGCCCCCGACGCGGCGTGGCTGCTGCTCGTCGGCGACCTCACGGCGCTGCCGGCCATGGCCCGGTCCGTCGAGGAGGTACGCCGCACGCGGCCCGGTCTGCCGGTGCGGGTCTGGGCGGAGGTCCCGGACGACCCCGCGCTGCTCGCGTCGTACCTGCCCGCCGGCACCGACGTCACCTGGTCCGCTCCGCCCGCCGAGGGCGAGAGCGCCCTCGCGGACATCGTGGAGGGCATCACCTGGCCCGAGGGCGACGGCTACTTCTGGATGGCGGGCGAGTCGGCGCAGATGCGCGCCATCCGCAAGCACCTGATGCGGGTCGTGAAGCTGCCGAGCACGGCGTACGACGTGATGGGCTACTGGCGGGGCGGCGGCCAGAAGCGGCAGCCCCGCGCGGTCGACCCCGGCCCCATCTACCGGGCCGGCAAGGCCGCAGGAAAGACCGACGACCAGATCTGGGCGGACTACGACGCCGCCCGGGAGCAGGAGGAGAGCCGATGAGCGCACCGGATGGCGACGGGAGCTTCCGTTCGGGCTTCGCCTGCTTCGTCGGCCGGCCCAACGCGGGGAAGTCGACGCTGACGAACGCCCTCGTCGGCACCAAGGTCGCGATCACCAGCTCACGCCCGCAGACCACGCGCACCGTGGTGCGCGGGATCGTGCACCGACCCGACGGGCAGCTCGTGCTCGTCGACACGCCGGGACTCCACCGGCCGCGCACGCTCCTCGGTGAGCGGCTCAACGACCTGGTGCTGTCGACCTGGTCCGAGGTCGACGTCGTCGCCGTCTGCTTCCCGGCCGACGAGCGGATCGGCCCGGGGGACCGGTTCATCGTCAACGAGCTGACGAAGGTGCGGCGCACCATCAAGGTCGCCGTCGCCACGAAGACCGACCTCGTGACGCCCGAGCGGCTCGCCGAGCACCTGCTCGCCATCGCCGAGCTGGGCCGGGCGACCGACACCGAGTGGGCCGAGATCGTGCCGGTCTCCGCCACGGGCGGCGAGCAGGTCGACCTGCTCGCCGACCTCCTGCTCGCCCGGCTCCCCGAGGGCCCGGCGCTCTACCCCGACGGCGAGCTCACCGACACGCCCGAGGAGGCGATCGTCGCCGACCTGGTGCGCGAGGCCGCGCTCGAGGGCGTGCGCGACGAGCTGCCGCACTCGATCGCGGTCGTCGTCGAGGAGATGAGGCTGCGTCCCGACCGTCCGGAGGACAAGCCGCTCCTCGACGTGCACGCCAACGTCTTCGTCGAGCGGGAGTCGCAGAAGGGCATCATCATCGGCCACAAGGGCTCGCGGCTCCGCGAGATCGGCAGCGCCGCCCGTGGCCAGATCGAGGCGATGCTGGGCACGCCGGTCTACCTCGACCTGCGGGTCAAGGTGGCCAAGGACTGGCAGCGCGACCCGCGTCAGCTGCGCCGTCTGGGCTTCTGAGCCCGTCCTCGGCAGCGGGCGTCCGTCAGGCGGGCGCCCAGCACAGGCCGTAGGTCTGGCCGGCGTCCCACTGCTCCTGGGTGGGCCACTCGTAGCCCCACTCGTAGTCGAGCACGTCCGCGGCCAGCTCGCCCGCGGCGGCCTGGCACTGCGCCGAGCCGGCCGACGACGCAGCGTCCTCGCCCGGGTACGACGAGCCCAGGTCCACGACGTCGATGGCGCGCCACGAGTGCTCGAGGCCGCAGGCGATCCGGCGGAATCCGTCGGCGCCGGGGGCGGCCGTGCCGCACAGGCCCAGGCTGGCGAGCCCGTCCCCGGCGAGCGCCCCTTCCATCGTCGGCGGCAGCGTGCCGAGCGTGGCGTCGTCGACGACGGCGATGACGTCGCAGCGGTACCAGTCCTCGCCCGCGTCCGACTCCTCGATCGACGGCGAGAACCACACGGCGCGGAGCACCGAGAGGCGCAGGGTGTCGGTGTCACCGCCGACGTACTCCGCCAGCGACGACTGGCAGCTCGCCGCCAGGTCCGCCTGGACGGCGGGGTCGTCGACGGCGAGGAGGTGACCGTCGGCGTACGTCGCGAGCTGGCCCACGGCGTACGTCTGCGCGGTGTGGTCGCCAGCGCAGTCGACGGCCTCGCTCGTGACCGTCGGGGCGAGCGCCTCCTCGAAGCCGAGGTCGTAGCAGGCGCCCGCTGCCGGACGCTCCGCCGGCGCGGCCGTCGTGGGCGTCGCCGTCGGGGTGGCGCTGGTGGAGGGGGTCTCCGCGGCCCCGTCGTCGCTGTCGCCGGTGCAGCCGGCGAGCGCCGTCGCCAGTGCGGTCGCCAATGCCACCCCGACGACGGTGGTCGCGGCGCGCCGCCGCGGGGAGCGGGTCACTGGTCGGTCCTCGCCCAGCAGATGGTGCGGCGGTTGCCGGCGTCCCACTGGCCCTCGCCGAACCACGTGTAGCCGTAGTCGTAGTCGAGGGGGTAGCCCAGCCACGCGCTCACCGACTCCGAGCAGTAGTCGCGGCTGCGGGCCGCCACGACCTCGTCACCGGGGTACTCGTCCTCGGCCGTCCCGACCTGGACCGTCGTGACCGCCCGCCAGGTGTGGGGCTCGGAGCACGCCACGCGGGGTGCGGTGTCGACGTCGGCGCCGTCGGCGCAGGTCATCCAGTCGTCGTTGGCGGGCAGCCCGGTCAGCAGGCCCTCGGCGGTCTCCGGGAGCTCGTCGTAGGACTCCGAGGCCTCGCCGCCGCCGACGATGTCGCAGCGGTACCAGCGGGCACCCTCCTCCCACGCCTGCTCGGACGGACGGAACCAGGCCCAGGTGACGCGGGCGCGCATGACGGTGCTCTCGTCGGCGCCGAGGAACTGCGCGAACGCGTCGCTGCAGGTGCGGTAGGCCCACGCGCCCAGCTCCCGGCTGTCCCAGGCGGCGTCGTCGAACTCGTCGGGGAGGTTGCCGACCTTGTAGGTCTGGGCGGTGTGCGGCTCGCTGCAGTCGACCGTGCGCGTCGCGTTGCTCGGCAGCGCGACGTCGTCCGGGGTGAGGTCGCGGCAGGCGCCGAGCTTCGGCGTCTCGACCGCGTCGACCTGGTCGGGGTCCGCGTCGGAGCCCTGGTCGCCGTTGCCCGAGCAGGCCGTCAGCACGAGACCCAGTGCGATCCCGACGACGCTCGCTGCCCGGCGGTGGGTCAGGGGCACGGTGCGGGACTCCTCGGGGTGTCGGGACGTCTGGTCGAACGGTTCAGGCGGTGGTCAGCGCGGCGATCGTACCGCCCAGCTCGTAGGCCGCCGCCTCCTCAGGGTCGCCCACGGCGCCGATCACGCTGAGCACGTCGGCCGACTGCCGCCACGGCAGTGCGCCGACGATCGCGAGCACCGAGCGCACGGCGCCCTCGGTGTCGTAGCGGCCGTGGACGTAGAGGCCGAAGGGCAGGCGGCCGGTGCCTCCCCGGGTGCCGTCGGTGCTCGTGCTGGGCCCGGCGGAGCCGCCCGCGTCGAGGGAACCTCCGATCTCGAGGAACGTGCTGTCGAAGAAGTGCTTGAGCGCGCCGCTCATGTAGCCGAAGTTGGCGCTCGTGCCCAGCACGATGCCGTCAGCGCCCAGGACGTCGGCGGCCGTCGCCTCCAACGCGGGCACCTCCCGCACCGCGACGCCCTCGAGCGCGTCGTCACCCGCACCCGCGAGGACCGCGTCGGTGAGCGCTCGTACGGAGCCGGTGGGGGAGTGGTGGACGACGAGCAGCGTGGACATGAGTCGAACGTAGCGCCGACCTGTCTCACTCGCGGCGGGTGAAGCGGAGCTTGCCGGTGCCGAGTCGTTCGACGAGGTAGAGCGGGTCGTGGATCTGGTGGTGGTGCTGGTCGCAGAGGAGGCAGCCGTCGCGGGTGTTGGTGTGGCCGCCGTTGGCCCATGGGGTGAGGTGGTGGGCGTGGGTCTGGTGGGGTGGTCTCGTGCAGCCTTCGGCGACGCAGCCCTTGTCGCGGATGGCCAGGGCGGTGCGCATGGCCTTGGTGTGGAAGCGGGCGGTGCGGCCGAGGTCGAGGACTTCGGATTTGGTGCCGAGGACGGCGGGGATGATGCCGGCTTCGCAGGCGAGGCGTCGGGCTTCGCCGGCGCTGATCTGGCCGCCGGTGTCGAGGGAGGCCGATGCGAGACCGCCGAGGAGCGACTCCAGGGTCATCGTCACGACGACGGTCGCACCCATCCCGCCCGTAGCCGGGAGGTCTTTCTGGTCGAGCATCTCCAGCAGCTGCTGAAAGGCCCGTCCGTAGCGCTCCGGCGTCGGACGGCCGGCGATGAATCGCTGGTCGGGGTCGTCGTTGGTGTTGAGGTGCTTCGGTGCTGCGTAGGCGTCGAGGGCTTTGCGGAGCATGGCGCCGTGGAGCTCGGGCAGGGTGAAGCGTCCGTGGACCTTGCCGTGTCCGTCGGAAACCATCGACAACCGTGACGCCGAGCGTGCCTCGCGTTCCTCGCGTTCGAGCAGCGCGGCCTCGTGGGCTTCGCCGATGTCGGGGGCGATGACGGTGAGGATCTTCTTCCCGAGCGCGCGGAGGGCGCGGGCGTCGTGGTCGGAGGCGAACCCGACGAGCGTCTCTTCCGCCTGCAGCCGTAGCTGGTCTGGTAGTTCGTCGGGGAGTGCGTCGAGGGCCTTAACGATGACGTCGGCCTGTTCGGTGTTGACCGCTCCGGCCTCGCAGGCCGGTGCCAGGTGTGTGTCGCACCGACCAGCCAGAGCGTCACCGATGCGGGCCAGACGGTAGGCGTCGCGCCGGGTCGTGGCCGTCGCGTTGGCCAGCCACACCGCCGACGTGGAGGCGCCGTTCGTCTGGTGGAGCTCGACCGCCTCGGCGTGCTGCACCAACACGGCCACCAGCGCCGACGCGCGGGCGACGAGGCGGTGCGCGTCGACCAGCGCGATCCCGGTCTGCGGTGCACTCAACCACCTGAGCCCGGTGCGGCCGTCCGCGGCGAGCACGGCCGTGGCCACCCGGATTGCCTCCAGGACCGGATGCCCCATGTCGACCGGACCGGCACCGGGACTCGAGGCGACGCCTGGCACCACCCACCCAGGCTCCGGCTCCGCGGCCGGCTCGGGCGCGTCGTACTGGCTCTCGCCGCGCGAGACGATCCGGCATCCGCGCGTCGCCTCCGCAGGCCACTCACCCGTGGCGAACGCGTGCTCCAACCAGTCCGGCTCCGGCTCGTCGAGCAGGAACTCGGCAGGGGGCTCCGGCACCGGTGGCCCGAAGCCATCGGCGTCGCCCGTTGAACCGACCCCCGTCATGGCCACCACTCAACCCGACACCACCGACAGTTCTGAACGACACCGGACAAGCCGCCGTACGAGCTGTGGACAACCCCGGGCACGGCCGCCGTTCGACCCAACTCGACGCCCCCGCCGCGGCCGTTCGACCCAACTCGACGCCCACGCCGCAGCCGTTCGACCCAACTCGACGCCCACGCCGCGCCGTACAAGCCAACTCGGCGCGCTCAGGTGCGGTCGCGGAACTCGCTGTTGGAGACGATGGCCTCCTGCCGCTCGCGTTCGCCGCGCGCGATCAACCGCACGCCAAAGCCGTACAAGAGCGCAAAGGCCGGCGCACCGACGGCGATCGACGTCCATCGCGTCACGTGCAGCTCCTCAGCAGCGGTCGTGATCGTCACGTAGGCGAGCGTCGAGACCAGCCCCGGCCCCAGGAAGTTCCGCACGGTCAGGATCTCCGGGTAGTAGCGCTCGCGGTCGAGCCGCCGTCGCCCGCCCTCGCTGAACACCATGAACCCCGCGAAGCACCCCGCGAGCCCGGACGTCACGAGACCGACCACCAGCTCCGCGGTCGGCACGTCCAGCACGAACCCGAGCACCATGATCGTCGGCCAGACCGCCACGAACAGGAGGCGCCACCGGTCGCGCCGACGCTCCCACCGCGGCTTGCTCACGAGCGCCAGCTCTCGGGCAGCTGGGCCGGGTCCTCCCACGGGAACGGCACGCCCCGGCCCCGCGTCGGGTCGGTGAGGGGGATCAGGCGCTCGCCGATCATCAGCCACCCCGTCCGTGGGTCGGCCCGCGTCAACCAGTCGTTGAACCAGAGCCCCAGGACGACGAACGGGACGATGACCGTGAAGGGCCACCGCACGATCCTGACCCAGGGGTCCAGCTCCGCCTCCGCCATGGAGCGGCCCTACCCGATCCGCCCCCGCGCAAACGGCCGCCTACCCTCCACCCATGAGCCGCTTCACCGACGTCGTCGTGGGCGCCGTGCTCGTCCTGGTGATGCTTGCCCTCGTCCTCCGCGCCGCCTCCGCGGGCGGCTGGTGGTGGGCCGTCGTGCCGGTCGCGGCGGTCGTGGCGCTGGCGGGTGTGTACGGCGCGGTCCGGGCCCTCCGGCGTCCCTCCGGCCCCGCCCGGCCGGAGCGGCCCCACGACCGGTGGTAGAGTCACTGACCGTCATGATGCGCCAGCTTCTCCTTCGCTGCCGCAGCGAGGTCTGACCCGCTCCCACAGGGAGACGCGGACGCCGGACCCCCTCGCTGCGGAGATCGTGCTGCGCCCGGCTCGCACCGCCCCACGACGCGACAGCGAGGACCCTCATGACCATCATCCCCAGCCAGCAGCCCAGCGGCATGCCGGTGCACCGATACCGCGCTTTCGAGCCCGTGACCGTGCCCGACCGCACCTGGCCCGACCGGAAGATCACCCAGGCGCCCCGGTGGCTCTCCACCGACCTGCGTGACGGCAACCAGGCCCTGATCGACCCGATGACGCCGGCGCGCAAGCGCTCGATGTTCGACCTGCTGGTCCGCATGGGCTTCAAGGAGATCGAGGTCGGGTTCCCGGCGGCCAGCCAGACCGACTTCGACTTCGTGCGCCAGCTGATCGAGGAGGACCTGGTCCCCGACGACGTGCGCATCTCGGTGCTGACCCAGGCCCGCGAGGACCTGATCGAGCGCACGGTCTCGTCCCTGGTCGGCGCCGACAAGGCGACCGTCCACCTCTACAACGCGACGGCGCCGCTGTTCCGCCGCGTCGTCTTCGGCGTCACCGAGGCCGAGTGCATCGCGATCGCGACCCGCGGCACCGAGTGGGTCATGAAGCACGCCGAGTCGCTGCTGGACGGCACCGACTTCGGCTACCAGTACTCGCCGGAGATCTTCACGCAGACGCCCACCGACTACGCGCTGGAGGTGTGCGAGCGCGTCTCCGACGTCTGGCAGCCCGAGGCCGGTCGCGAGATCATCCTCAACCTGCCGGCGACCGTCGAGATGTCGACGCCCAACACCTACGCGGACCAGATCGAGTACTTCATCCGCAACCTGTCCCGCCGCGAGCACTCCGCGATCAGCCTGCACCCGCACAACGACCGCGGCACCGCCGTGGCGGCCTCCGAGCTGGGCGTCATGGCCGGCGCCGACCGCGTCGAGGGCTGCCTGTTCGGCCACGGCGAGCGCACCGGCAACGTCGACCTGGTGACGCTGTGCATGAACCTGTTCAGCCAGGGCATCGACCCGATGATCGACTTCTCCGACATCGACGAGGTGCGCCGCACGGTCGAGTACTGCACGCAGCTGCCCGTCCACCCGCGCCACCCCTACGCGGGCGACCTGGTCTACACGGCCTTCTCCGGCTCCCACCAGGACGCCATCAAGAAGGGCCTCGAGGACCTGGAGCGCCAGGCGGAGGAGGCCGGCAAGCCGGTCGGCGAGCTGCCGTGGGAGGCGCCGTACCTGCCGATCGACCCGAAGGACGTCGGCCGCAGCTACGAGGCCGTGATCCGGGTCAACAGCCAGTCCGGCAAGGGCGGTGTGGCCTACATCCTCAAGGCCGAGCACAAGCTCGACCTGCCGCGTCGCGCGCAGATCGAGTTCAGCCGCGTCATCCAGGAGCGCACCGACGCCGAGGGTGGCGAGGCCACCCCCGAGGTCATCTGGGAGATCTTCTCGGGCGAGTACCTCCACCGCACCGCGCCCCTGCAGCTGAACTCGGTGCACTCCTCGTCGACCTCCGGCGACCAGGACGTGCTCTCGGTCAACGTGTACGTCGAGGGCGAGCAGCGGACGATCGAGGGCCGCGGCAACGGGCCGATCGCCGCGTTCGTGGACGCCGTCAACAGCCTCGGCCACGACGTGCGCGTCCTGGACTACGCCGAGCACGCGCTCTCGGCCGGCGGCGACGCGCAGGCCGCGGCGTACGTCGAGTGCGCGGTCGGCGGTCAGGTGCTGTGGGGCGTCGGGATCGACCCCAACATCGTGCGCGCCTCGATGAAGGCGATCGTCTCCGCGGTCAACCGCGCCTGACGGGTCCGGGCAGCTCGTCCGCTGTCCCCGCCGTCCCCGTCGGGTCTCCGAGGCCCGGCGGGGGCAGCGACAGCAGGGCCCCCGAGCGGGTCGTCACGGGGTGCCGCGCGAAGTAGCGCCGCTCCCAGAGCGTCACCCCGACGTGCACGACGAGGGCCAGCGCCCAGCCGGCGATCGCGTCGATGACGTAGTGCTCCCCGTAGTAGACGAGCGCGAACGCCATCGTCAGGGGATAGAGCATCAGCACCCAGCGCCAACGCCGCCCGCGAAGCCGGCTGACGGCGTAGATCGTCACCAGCATCGCGACACCGGCGTGCAGCGACGGCATCGCCGCGACGGGGTTCCCCACGGCCGCGAGGGCGTGGTGGAAACCGCCGAGACCGATGTCGCGCCAGCCGCGGCCGGTGAGCCGGGCCACCGGGTCGAGGTACCCCTCCTGGGCGGCCAGCCACGGCGGGGCCATCGGGTAGAAGACGTAGACCACGAGGCCGGTGACGTTGATCGCGACGTACCGCGTCAGCCAGCTGATCCACTCCCGGCGGTTGCGCAGGTAGAGCACCAGCGCCAGCCCCAGGCCCAGGACGAAATGGGTGTTGTAGACGCTCGTGAAGACCAGGTCGAACCAGCGCGGGTCGCTGGCGGACCGGCACGGGTCGCCGCACAGCCGCTCCTGCAGCACCTCCGTGGGCAGGTGGCCGCCGAACATCCAGCGGTCCACCTCGATCGGCATCACCCAGTGCACGGGCATGCCGATGAGCTCGTCGGAGAGGCCACGGCTGTACATGTAGAGCACCAGCGCCGCGAACGCCGGCCACCAGTCCTTGAAGAACTGGGCGTGCTGGCGCCACGGATGTCCGGCGTACCACGCGACGCTCGCCAGCCACAGGATCGCGAACATGACGAACGGGTCCTTGGGCATCCCCGCCTCGACGATCCAGACGACGAGGGCGACGGCGTAGACCGACAGGGCGGCGGGACGCCACCACCGGGGGATCGTCGCTAGGGCAGTGACCACCTCGCCGACCGCGTCGGTGGAACCCTCCGAGCCGGAGCCGTCCCGCTCGGTGTCGGCCTCCGCCCCCGCGGTCATCAGCAGGCCTCGGGAGCGGGGAGGGCGCGGTCGGCGTCGTCGCGGAGCCACACGGTGCGGCCGCAGACGACACCCGCCTCCCGGTAGTGCTCGTGCACGGCGTCGCTGAACGCCTCCGTGCGCACCGCCCAGGTGGCGAAGCCGTCCTTGCCCCACTGCACGATCCACGTCGGGCGGTCGGGGCTCTCCACGAGCGCCGTCAGGTCGGCGAGCTCCGGGTCGAGCACGCGGATCGGCAGGCTCCAGAGGTGCTCGTACGGCGCGGTGAGGCCCGAGTCGAGCACGACGTTGGGCTGGCCGTAGGCCACCACGACCGTGTCGCCCGGTTCGGCGGCCTCGCGGATGAAGGCCCCCGTGGCCTCGGCGGGTCCGTCGTCGATCGGGTGGGACAGCTCGTCGGCGAGCGAGACCGCGGTCGCGACCGGCAGCCATACCGCGACCAGCACCACGGCGAGACGGCGCGTGCGGCCGGGAGCGCTGCCTGAAGCGCCGCCCGGAGCGCGGTCGGGAGATCCCTCGGCGGCCCCGACGAGCCACGCCGCGGTGAGCGCCGCCGCCGGGATGAGCTGGGCGAGGTAGTGCAGCCAGTAGCTGCCGCCCAGCAGGGCGACCGCGGAGCCGGCCAGCAGGGTCGCCAGCGTGGCCACGACCGTGGGGTCCCGTCGGTGGCGGACCCCGAGGGCGAGCCCGACGACGGTGAGCAGCGCGAGCCCGCTCACGAGCCAGGCCAGCACCATCTCGCGCAGCCGGTCGGTCGTCGCCGACGATGCGGACTCCCGGATGACCTCGCCCGCGTCGGCCCGGAAGGTGACGACCGCGTGGAAGAGCCCGACGGGGTCCGTGCCGCGCGTCGCACCCCAGGCGACGAGCAGCGCAGCCAGCGCCAGGGCACCGCCGACGGCGGCGACGAGGAGCGTGAGCGCCTGGCGGCGCCGCTCGGGACGCGTCAGTGCGAGCACCGCGAGCGCCACCGTGCCGAAGACGAACCCGTCGACGCTGGACTGCTTCACCCCGAAGGCCGCGGCGCTGGCGGCGCCGGCGCCCAGCGCCAGCAGGTGCGGCCGGCGCGCGGTGTCGCGGAGCATCAGCACGGTGAGGACCATCGCGCCCGCCACGAACGGGGACGCGAGCAGCTCGCCGTTGACGCGCACGACGCCCAGCCACGGGGCGGCGCTCAGCAGGGCCGCGGTGGCGGCGGCCGCCACGGCCGCACGGGAGCCGCGGGCCACGTACGCCGCGAGGGCGACGAGGAGCACGACGGCGGCGACGGCGAGGCAGCCCACGACGCGCAACCACGTGATGGAGGGGACGAGCCAGAAGAGGGTGACGAGGAGCGGGGGACGGTCGACCCAGTAGTCGCCGTAGAGCGACGAGCCGTCGCGCCACTGCTGCCCGATGATGAAGAACCCGGACTCGTCCGGGCCGGGCGGGACGCCGAGGAACGGCAGCCGCAGCGCGACGCCCAGCAGCGCGAGCGCGACGACCGCGAGAGTCGTGCGGCGTGCGTTCACGCTCGTGTCGCCGAGCCCCCGTGCTGCGTTCACGCGGGACATACTCCCCGACGACCACCCGTCGGTGGGGGATCGGGTCGGCTCAGGTGTGGCGCTCGTGGTCCCTGGCCTCGACGGCTGCCCGGATCTGGTCGGTGTTCTCCTCGATGATGCCGGTCACCATGGCGTCGGTGCGGGGGTCGGCCAGCACCTCGAAGATGATCCGGAACGTCGTGTCGGCGACGAGGTCGACGACGTCGTCGTGGAAGGGCACGTAGCGCAGCCGACCGGTCACCGGGTCCTGCTTGACCTTCTCGAGGATCGTCGCCTTCAGCTCCTCCTCGCGCTCCCCGACGGCACGCGCGATGTTGGCGGTGTAGTGCCCCGTCTTCAGCACGGCGATCACCTCGTCGACCACCGCGATGGTCAGGGGAAGCTTCACGATGCGCACGATCGTGTCGATGAAGTGCTCCAGGATCGCGGCGGTGATGCGGTCGCCCAGGGCCCGGTCGGTGGCGCGGCCGAGCCGGGCGAGGATGACGACGATCCGGATCAGTCGGAACGCCCGCAGCTCCGGGTGGGCGAGGGGGATCATGCCGAGCACCTCGTACCAGTAGCGGAACGGGTACTTCCAGCCCCCGCGGTCGCGGTACCACCGGATGCCGAACTCGATCGCGAAGATGCCGCAGATGGCGGTGTCGATGCGGAAGACCCACGTCTCGGTGCGGTCGTCGACGTCCCAGATCGTCACCCACAGCAGGAGGACCACCGAGACGACCGCGAGCAGCAGCATCGCCCACTCGACGAAGCGCCGCGGGGGCTTGGTGGGGTAGGCGCTCAGCGGCGGCGTGGGCGACGACATGGGCACCAGTGTCCTGCACGGCCCATGGGGCGCGACGAGGCACAATGGTCGGGTGCCCCTCTACCGCGACGAGGCCGTCGTGCTCCGCACCCACAAGCTGGGCGAGGCCGACCGGATCGTCACCCTCCTGACCCGCCACCACGGCCGGGTCCGTGCGGTGGCGCGGGGCGTGCGGCGCACGACGTCGCGGTGGGGCTCGCGCCTCGAGCCGTTCACCCACGTCGACCTGCAGCTGGCCGACGGCCGCAACCTCGACACCATCACGCAGGCGGAGACGCTGACGCCGTTCGGGGCCGGCATGGGGCTCGACTACGACCGCTACACCGCCGGCACGGTCATGCTCGAGACGGCCGAGCGCTTCGTGATGGAGGAGAAGGAGCCGGCCGTCCAGCAGTTCCTGCTGCTCGTCGGGGGCCTCCGGGCGATGGCGACGGGCCAGCGGGCACCCGGGCACGTGCTGGACTCCTACCTGCTGCGCTCGCTCGCGGTGGCCGGCTATGCGCCCACGTTCGAGCACTGCGCGGGCTGCGGCATCGAGGGTCCCCACCGCTACTTCAGCAACGCCTCCGGCGGGGTGCTGTGCGTGACCTGCCGGATCCCGGGCTGCGCCACGCCGGCGCCTGCGACGCTCCTGCTCCTCGGCGCGCTGCTGACGGGCGACTGGCCCGAGGTCGAGCGCCTCACCACCACGGAGCCGCGCTGCGAGCGCGAGGCCAGCGGGCTGGTCGCGGCGTACCTCTCTTGGCACCTCGAGCGCGACCTGCGCTCCCTGCCGTACGTCGAGCGCGGACGCCCGCGCGGCGTGCAGGTCTGAGCCTCACTCCACCCAGCGGTCGACGGCCGCGTTGAAGCGCTGCAGCGAGCGGGCCAGCTCGTCCCGCTCCTCGGCCGACCAGTCGGCCATCATCTGCTCCAGCATCGCGCGCCGGTGCTCCCGCGCCTGGCGGATCGCGGTCTCGCCCTCCGGCGTCAGCGCGAGCAGGGCGGCGCGGCCGTCGTCGGGGTCGGGACGCTTCTCCGCGAGCCCGAGCCGCACCGCGGCCTGCGCCTGGCGGGTGACCGTCGAGGGGTTGAGGTGGTACGTCGCGGCGATCGCTCCCAGCCGCATCGGGCCCGTGTCGTCGAGCAGGCACAGGATGCCGTACGTCGAGCGGTCGAGCTCCGTGTCGCCGTGCGAGGTCTCCACGTGCACCGAGTTGGTGCGCCGGTAGAGGGTGAGCAGCTGCTGCTCGATCACCCGCTGGCTCGTCGGAGCCTGGTCCTCGGTCGTCACGTCACCTCCGTCGTCCCTGGCCTGGCTGGCGACCTTGGCGTCGTCCGGGTTCAGCATAGGCTGCACCCCTGTGAGCCGCCCCGTCCGATCGTCTGCCCGCCCGACCACGCGACCGCCCGTCCGGGCTCCTCGGCCGCACCCGTCGGGCGCCCGCCCCCCGGCGATCCCGGCGGAGCTCGTGCCCCACCACGTCGCCGTGGTCATGGACGGCAACGGGCGGTGGGCGCAGGAGCGCGGCCTCCCCCGCACGGCCGGCCACGAGGCGGGGGAGTCCTCGTTGTTCGACGTCGTCGAGGGCGCCATCGAGATCGGCGTGAAGGCGATCTCGGCCTACGCGTTCTCCACCGAGAACTGGTCGCGCTCCGCCGACGAGGTGCGGTTCCTCATGGGCTTCAACCGCGACGTCATCCGACGTCGTCGCGACGAGATGCACGAGCTGGGCGTGCGGGTGCGCTGGGCGGGCCGGGCGCCGCGCCTGTGGCGCTCCGTCATCAAGGAGCTGCAGGTCGCCGAGGAGCTGACCCGCGACAACGACGTGCTGACCCTGACGATGTGCGTCAACTACGGCGGTCGGGCCGAGCTGGCCGACGCCGCCCGTTCCATCGCGCAGGAGGTCGCGGCCGGCCGCCTCAAGGCCGACAAGGTCGACGAGCGCACCCTGGCCCGGCACCTCTACGTGCCCGAGCTGCCCGACGCCGACCTCGTGTGGCGCAGCTCGGGGGAGCAGCGGCTCTCGAACTTCGTGCTGTGGCAGGCGGCGTACGCCGAGATGGTGTTCACCGACGTGCTCTGGCCCGACGTCGACCGGCGGCACCTGTGGGAGGCCATCGAGGTCTACGCGCGGCGCGACCGCCGCTTCGGGAGCGCCTGAGCCCCGCGTCGTACCGGCCGGGGAGGCGGTTCCGCTCAGGAGCAGGCGGGACAGGTGCCGAAGATCTCCAGCGTGTGGCTGATGTCGGTGAAGCCGTGCTCGGCGGCGATGCCGGCCGTCCACCGCTCGACCGCCGGGCCCTCGACCTCCACCGTGGCCCCGCAGGAGCGGCACACGAGGTGGTGGTGGTGCGTGGCGGAGCAGCGGCGGTAGATCGCCTCGCCCTCCTCGCTGCGCAGCACGTCCACCTCGCCGGCGTCGGCGAGGAGCTGGAGCGTGCGGTAGACCGTCGCCAGACCGACCGACTCGCCCCGCTGACCGAGGAGCGTGTGGATCTCCTGCGCGGAGCGGAAGTCCTCGAACGAGGAGAGCACCTCGCTGACGGCGCGGCGCTGGCGGGTCGGACGGGTGCCGGGCACCCCGGGCGACACGCGGGCGGTCGAGTCGGTCATGCGGACAACCTACGCCCGCGCTCACGCCGTCGCAGCCAGGCCCCGAGCGGCCAGGCCAGCACGAACATGGCGAGCGCGAGGAGCACGATCGCGGGGCCGGGGGCCACCGTCGCGTGGAACGAGAGCTCCGCCGAGACCAGCAGACCGCCCACGCCCGCGACGAGGCCGACGAGCATGGCGATGAGCAACGTGCCCCGGAAGGAGCGGGCCACCTGCTGGCTCGCCGCCACCGGCACCACCATGAGCGCCGAGACGAGGAGCAGCCCCACGGTGCGCATGGCGACGGTCACCGTGACGGCCGCCAGCACGGCGATGAGCATGTTGTAGGCCCGCACCCGCAGGCCGGCCACCACCGCGAAGTCCCGGTCCTGCGCGACGGCGAAGAGCTGCGGGCTCAACCCGAGGCCGAGGAGGACGACCGCTGCGGCGAGCCCCATCGTGAACCACACGTCCGCGACCGAGATCGTGGTGAGGGAGCCGAAGAGGTACTGCTGCAGCCGCGCCGCGTTCTGCCCCGCGATGCCCGTGATCATGACGCCGGCGGCGAGGCCGCCGTAGAACAGCAGGGCCAGGGCCAGGTCCCCCGAGGTGTGCCCCCGCTCGCGGATCACCTCCAGCAGCAGGGCACCCAGCGCGGCCACGAGCACCGCGGTCCAGGTCGGCGACCACCCCGTGAGGAGCCCGATGGCGACGCCGGTCACGGCGACGTGGCCGATCCCGTCGCCCATGAGGGAGAGGCGGCGCTGCACGAGGTAGGTGCCGATCACCGGCGCGGCGATGCCGGTGGCGATCGCGGCGATGAGGGCACGCTGCATGAACTCGTAGCCGAGGAGGTCGATCACCGTCGCGCCCCCCGGTCCCCGTCGCCGCCGTCGAGCGGTCCGACCACTCCCGGCGCGACGTCGGAGTGCCCCGGCGGGCAGTCGTGGGGCGCGCGCTCGTGGGCGTGCTCGTCGCCGGGGTGGTGGGCGTGCTGGTCGTGCTCGGCGCCGTGGGGGAGGTGCTCCTCGACGGCGAGCGGGATGCCGGGCAGGTGACCGGGCAGGTGACCGGGCAGGTGGGCCGCGTGCACCTGCAGCTCCGTCAGCGGCAGCCCGTCGTAGGCCACCCGTCCGTCGCGCATGACGATGCACCGGTCGATGAGGTCGCCGACGGCGCCGATCTCGTGCACGACGAGCACGATGGTCGCGCCCCGCTGCGAGAGCAGGCCGAGGGCGTCGGCCAGCGCCCGCTGGTTGGGGAGGTCCACGCCCGCCATGGGCTCGTCGAGGAAGAAGACGTCCGGTTCCGCGGCGAGCGCGCGGGCGATGAGCACCCGCTGCTGCTGGCCGCCGGAGAGGGCGGTCACCGTGTCGCGGGCCCGGTCGGCCAGCCCGACCACCTCGAGCGCCTCCTGCACGGCGCGCCGGTCGGCCTGGCGCGCCGGCCGGAGCAGCCCGCGGCGCGAGATGCGCCCGGAGGTCACGACCTCGGCCACCGACGCCGGTACGCCGCTGGACGCGCCCGCTCGCTGCGGCACGTAGCCCAGGCGGCTGCGGTCCCGGAACCGGTCCACCTCGGTGCCGAACAGGCGCACCGTCCCGGAGGCGGCGGGCAGCAGGCCCGTCATGGCGCGCACGAGCGTCGACTTGCCCGACCCGTTCGGACCCATCAGGGCCACGAACTCGCCGGCGTCGACGCTGACGGAGACGTCGTGGAGAACGGCGCGGCCACCGAGCTCGACCGTGATCGAGTCGGTGGCCACGACGGGCGGAGCCTGGCTCAACAGCCGTTCGCCTCCACCAGTGCCTCGAGGTTGCTGCGCATGAGGGAAAGGTAGTCCTCGTCGGCCGTCTGGTCGGTGAGACCCTCGATCGGGTCGAGCACCGCCACCTCCAGCCCGGTGTCGGCGGCCAGGGCGTCGGCGTCGTGGGTCGACGCGAGCCGCTCCGCGAAGACGGTCGTGATGCCGTCCGACGCGATGAGCTCCTGCAGCTCCGCCAGCACCGCCGGCGTGGGCTCGGCGTCGGGCGTGATGCCGGTGATCGAGTGGAAGTCGAGGCCGTAGCGGTCCAGGTAGCCGAACGCGTCGTGGTTCACGACGACGACGTCGCGCTCGCAGGAGGCCAGGCCCTCGGCGTACTCCTGGTCGAGCGCCTCGAGCTCGGCGCGCACGGCGGCCGCGTTGTCCTCGTAGGTCCCGGCGTTGTCCGGGTCGATCTCGGCGAGGCGCCCTGCGACGGCGTCGCCCGCGTCGGCCAGGCGCAGCGGGTCGAGCCAGAAGTGGGGGTCGGTGTCGCCGTGGTCGTGGTCGTGCTCGCCCTCGGTGTGGCTCTCCTCGGTGTGGCTCTCCTCGGCGTGGCTCTCCTCGGCGTGGTCGTCGTGCGCGTGCTCGTCGTCGGCGTGCGCGTGCTCCTCGTCCCCGTGCGCGTCGTCCGCGTGCTCCTCGTCCCCGTGGTCGTGCTCCTCCTCGGAGGGCAGCAGCAGGTCGACGGCCGAGGCGAGGTCGAGGCTGCGGTCGCCCGCGGACTGCTCGACGGCCGCGTCGACCGACGGCTGGAACTCCGACAGGTAGACCACGAGGCCCGCGTCGGCGACCTCGCCGGTCTGGGCGACGCTCAGCTCGAGGTCGTGCGGCTCGCCGCCGGGCTCGACGAGGTTGACGACCTCGACGTCGTCGCCCGCCACCTGCTGCGTGATCCAGGTCAGGGGGTAGAACGCCGTCACGACGGTCCCGATGTCCCCCGAGGCGCTCGCGCCGCTGTCGCCGCTGTCCTCGCTCAGCCCGAGGGCGCCGCAGCCGCTGAGCAGCAGCGGGAGGGCGACGGCCGCGCCGAGGGAGCGTCGGAGGAGGGGGGAGCGTCGGATAGCCATGAGAGCGATTCTCAAGATCGATGAGAACGCTTGTCAACTCGCGACCGCTGTGACGTCCGACCCCGGGGGGCCCGACCGCCGCCGACCGCTGCTCGATAGCCTGCTCCGAGCAGCCGGCAGCCAGCTGGCGTCCCGTCCCCCCAGCAGGAGCAGCACTCGTGGCCAAGCCGCCCGCAACCACTGTCGACCACGTCGTCTCCCTCGCGAAGCGTCGAGGTTTCGTCTACCCCTGCGGGGAGATCTACGGCGGCACCCGCTCGGCCTGGGACTACGGCCCGCTGGGCGTGGAGCTGAAGGACAACATCAAGCGCCAGTGGTGGAAGGCGATGGTGCAGGGCCGCGAGGACGTCGTCGGTCTCGACTCCAGCGTCATCCTCCCGCGCCAGACCTGGGAGGCCTCCGGCCACGTCGCCACCTTCAGCGACCCGCTGACGGAGTGCCAGTCGTGCCACAAGCGGTTCCGCGCCGACCACCTGCAGGAGGCGTACGCCGAGAAGAAGGGCCTCGACGACCCCGACGCCGTCCCCATGTCGGACGTGGTGTGCGCCAACTGCGGCACGCGCGGCGCCTGGACCGAGCCGAAGCAGTTCTCCGGCCTCATGAAGACCTACCTCGGCGTGGTCGAGGACGAGTCCGGCCTCCACTACCTCCGTCCCGAGACGGCGCAGGGCATCTTCCTCAACTTCGCCAACGTCGTGACCTCGAGCCGCAAGAAGCCGCCGTTCGGCATCGCCCAGATCGGCAAGAGCTTCCGCAACGAGATCACGCCCGGCAACTTCATCTTCCGCACGCGCGAGTTCGAGCAGATGGAGATGGAGTTCTTCGTCAAGCCGGGCGAGGACGAGGAGTGGCACCAGTACTGGATCGACGAGCGCACGCGGTGGTACACCGACCTCGGCATCGACCCGGCGAACCTGCGGCACTACGAGCACGCCAAGGAGAAGCTGTCGCACTACTCGAAGCGCACCGTCGACATCGAGTACCGCTTCGGCTTCGCGGGCTCGGAGTGGGGTGAGCTCGAGGGCGTCGCCAACCGCACCGACTTCGACCTCTCCACCCACGCGCAGCACTCGGGCCAGGACCTGTCGTACTTCGACCAGGCCGCCAACGAGCGCTACACGCCGTACGTCATCGAGCCGGCAGCGGGCCTGTCGCGCAGCCTCATGACGTTCCTCGTGGACGCCTACACCGAGGACGAGGCGCCCAACACGAAGGGCGGGGTCGACAAGCGTGTCGTGCTGCGCCTCGACCCGCGCCTCGCGCCCGTCAAGGTCGCGGTGCTGCCGCTCAGCCGCAACGCGGACCTGTCGCCGAAGGCGAAGGCCCTCGCGGCCGACCTGCGCCGCAACTGGAACGTGGAGTTCGACGACGCCGGCGCCATCGGCCGCCGCTACCGTCGCCAGGATGAGATCGGCACGCCGTACTGCGTGACGGTCGACTTCGACACCCCCGAGGACAACGCGGTGACGGTGCGCGAGCGCGACACGATGTCGCAGGAGCGCGTCAGCCTCGACGGCATCGTGTCGTACTTCGCGGAGCGCCTCGCGGGGGCGTGACCGTCGACGGGCCCGACCGGGCAGCGCGTGCACAATGACCGCATGACGCGCTCGCGGTCCGCGCTCCTCGCCGTCGTCGGCACCCTCGCCGTCGCCGGGTGCGGCGGCGGGGGCGGCGCGTCCGGTCCCGGCGGACCGACCCCGGCGGACGACGGCGGCTCCACCGTGGCCGCACCCCCGCCGACCTCGCAGGCGACGTCGGCGCCCGCTCTCCCCGACGGCGTCACGACCACCGCCGCCGGCACCGAGCTGCCCCTCGGCGAGCCGGCGACGGTCGCGTGGCGGGTCGGCGCCGACCGGCAGGCCGTCGTGGACCTGACGGTGGTCGGCGTGCAGCCCGCGCCCCTCGAGCTGTTCGACGGCTGGCTCCTCAACGGCGTCGCGGACGAGGTGGCGCCGTACTTCGTCACCTACACCGCGGAGAACGTCGGCGACGACGACCTCGGAGCGGCGGCGATGCCGCTGTTCCTCGGGTACGGCGAGGACGGCGCCCTCGTCGCCGCCTCGGGCTTCGCCGCGACGTTCGAGCCGTGCCCGAGCACCCCGCTGCCCACGCCCTTCGGGCCGGGTGCCACCACCGAGGGGTGCCTGGTCTACCTGGCGCCGAACGACCAGCCGGTCGCGGCCGTCGCCTTCCAGGCCACCGGCGACGTCGCCCCCGTGACCTGGGGCGCCGTCGCGCCCCGCTGACCCCCTGCAGGGCATCGCTCGACGCCGCGATTCCGTGCCGCGCGCGCCGACGAGGACAATGGCGGGATGAGCACCGCGACGATCCCGGCCGGCACGGCGAGCCTCCCCGGCCCGCTGCACCTCGGTCCGCTCGTCGTCGACGTCCCCGTCGTGCTGGCGCCGATGGCGGGCATCACGAACGCGGCGTACCGGCGGCTCTGCGCCGAGCAGGGCGCGGGCCTCTACGTCTGCGAGATGATCACCAGCCGCGGCCTCGTCGAGGGCGACGCGACGACCCGCCGCATGCTCGTCTTCGACGAGCTCGAGACGACGCGGTCGGTGCAGCTCTACGGCACCGATCCCACCTACGTCGGGCAGGCGACGCGGATCCTCTGCGAGGAGTACGGCGTCGCGCACGTCGACCTGAACTTCGGGTGCCCGGTGCCCAAGGTGACGCGCAAGGGCGGCGGCGGCGCGCTGCCGTGGAAGCGCGGGCTGCTCGAGGAGATCCTGACCGCCGCGGTGCGCGCGGCCGAGCCGTTCGGCGTGCCCGTGACGATGAAGACGCGCAAGGGCATCGACGCGGACCGGCTGACCTACCTCGACGCGGGGCGGATCGCGCAGGAGGCGGGCTGTGCCGCGATCGCGCTGCACGGGCGCACGGTCGCCCAGGCCTACTCGGGCGTGGCGGACTGGGACGCGATCGCCGCGCTCGTCGACGCCGTCGACATCCCGGTGCTGGGCAACGGCGACATCTGGGAGGCCGGCGACGCCGTGCGGATGGTCGAGCACACGGGCGCGGCGGGTGTGGTCGTGGGCCGCGGCTGCCTCGGGCGTCCGTGGCTGTTCCGCGACCTGGCCGCCGTCTTCTCCGGCGAGCACGTGCAGGTGCTGCCGACGCTCGGCGAGGTCGCGGCCATCATGCGCCGCCACGCCGAGCTGCTGGTCGAGCACGTCGGGGACGAGCTGCACGGCTGCAAGGAGTTCCGCAAGCACGTGTCGTGGTACCTCAAGGGCTTCCCCGCGGGTGGCGAGCTGCGCCGCGCCCTGGCGCTCGCCGCCTCCCTCGCGGAGCTCGACGAGCTGCTCGCGCAGCTCGACCCGACCGCGCCGTACCCGGTGTCCGAGCTCGGTGCCCCGCGCGGCCGCCAGGGCTCGCCGCGCGAGCGCGTCGTGCTGCCCGAGGGCTGGCTCGACGACACCGACGGGCGTGACCTGTGCCTCGCCGAGGACGCGGGGGAGACCTCCGGGGGCTGACCCCGCCGGCGTCCATCGTCGCTGGTCACGGTGCCTCGGCGGGCGACCGGGCGTCCTGTGGGCGGTGCCCGACCTGGGGACACGGTCTTGCCCACCCCCGGGGTGGGTGTGCTCTACTCGTCGGCGGCTCGGCACGACCTGCGGGGCCGCATCCCCCTGCCGGCAACCGAAGGAATCAGCGCAGTGGCCGAACCCAGCCACCAGCGGGACGACCGTCTCGCCCCGACGAACGACCACCCCGAGCCCCACCTCGACTCCCACCCCGGCCCCGAGCCGCAGAGCACGTCCGGCCGCCGTGCCGCCCGTGCGTCGTCGCTGGCCGGCCGTGTCCGGGCCCTGGGCCGCGAGGCCCGCGGCGTCGTGCGCACCGCCCCCCGCCGCGTCGTCGTCGCCGGACCGCTCGCCACCCTCGCCACCGTCGGCGTGGTCGCCGTGGGCGTCGGCTTCACCGACGCCGATCCCGCACCCGCCTCGACGGCGTCCGCGCTGACGGAGATCACCGACGTCGCCTCGGCGCTCGAGGACCGCGAGGCCGCGACGAGCCGCTCGGTCGACCGGGAGGCGCTCGCGGCGCAGCAGGCGGTCCTCTCCGTCCGGGAGCAGTACGACGCGTGGCGCGCCTCCGTCGACACCATCGCCACCCAGCGGGCTGCGGCCCAGGCCGCCGCCGAGCAGCGTGCGGCCGAGGAGGCCGCCACTGCGCAGGCCGTCGCCGCCGCGGACACGACGCGCTGGGCGACGACGGACCTCAACCTGCACACGACGGCGTCGCCGTCCGCCGAGGTCGTCGGGCTCCTCGAGGAGGGCACGGAGGTGCTCGTCACCGGTCGCACGGCCAACGGCCGCGAGGAGGTCGTGCAGGACGGCGCCTCGCGCTGGGTCACGGCCGGCTACCTCGACAGCGAGGAGCCCGCCGCAGCCGGGCCCGGAGGCTCCGCCGCCGCCCGGGCGGCCGGGGGCGAGTGCACCACCAGCTCGACCCCGTCGAGCGTCTCCGCCAACATCGCCGCCCTCCACGAGTCGGTGTGCGCGGCCTTCCCGGAGGTGACCTCCTACGGCGGCTGGCGCGGCGACGGTGACCACGGTCGCGGCCTCGCGCTCGACATCATGGTGCGGGGCGACCTGGGGTGGGAGATCGCGGAGTACATCCGCGCCAACTACACCCAGTGGGACGTCAACTACGTGATCTACGAGCAGAAGATCTGGTCGGTGGACCGCTCGAGCGAGGGGTGGCGGTCGATGGAGGACCGCGGCTCCGACACGGCGAACCACTACGACCACGTGCACGTCAGCGTCTACTGACCGGCGCCGACCGGCGCCCACCGGCGCCGACCGGCCCGGGCGTCGTAGGGTCGGGCGGGTCATGACGACCCGACCCGACCCCGCCCCCACGGCCGACGCGCACGCTGCCGCGGCGTACGACGAGGCGGACCGCGAGCGCTACCTGCCCGAGCCGCCGAAGCGGGTCGACGCCCCGCAGCGGGCGCCGTTCGAGCGCGACCGTGCGCGCGTGGTGCACGCGGCCTCGACGCGGCGGCTGGCGGCGAAGACGCAGGTGATGGGACCGCAGACCGACGACTTCGTGCGGAACCGGCTCACCCACAGCCTCGAGGTGGCCCAGGTGGCGCGCGACCTCGCGCGGGCGATCGGCACCCATCCCGACGTCGCCGAGACCGCGGCGCTCGCCCACGACCTCGGCCACCCGCCGTTCGGCCACAACGGGGAGGCGGTGCTCGCCGAGCTCGCGGAGCCGTGCGGCGGCTTCGAGGGCAACGCGCAGACCCTCCGCCTGCTGACCCGGCTCGAGGCGAAGACGTTCGCGCCCGACGGCACCTCGGTCGGGCTCAACCTGACCCGGGCCACGCTCGACGCCTGCACGAAGTACCCGTGGGACCGCGCGTCCGCGCCCGCCCCGCAGGGTGTGCACGGCGACGGCTCGCCCCGGCTGGTCGTGAAGTTCGGGGTGTACGACGACGACCGGCCCACCTTCGACTGGCTGCGCCGCGGGGTGCCGGAGGCGTCGCCGCGCCGTCAGTGCGTCGAGGCGCAGGTGATGGACCTCGCCGACGACGTCGCCTACTCGGTGCACGACGTCGAGGACGGTGTCGCTGCCGGCCGCATCGACCTCACCGCGCTCGACCGGCACCGCGAGGGCCTGTGGCAGACGGTGCGCGAGTGGTACGCCCCCGGCGTCGACGACGACACGCTCGACGAGGTGCTCGCGGGGCTGCGGGCGGTCGGGTCCTGGCCGACCGCGCCGTACGACGGCACGCGACGCTCGCAGGCCGCGCTGAAGAACCTCACCAGCGACCTCGTCGGGCGCTTCTGCGGAGCCGTGCAGACGGCGACCTTCGCGGCGCTCGACGGCGACGTGCCCGTGCGGCACTCGGCGGACCTGGTGGTGCCCGCGCGCACCGGTCTCGAGATCACCGTGCTCAAGGGCATCGCTGCCCATCTCGTCATGCGCACCGACGACCGGATCGCGCTCATGGGCCGTCAGCGGGAGCTGCTGGCCGAGCTCATGGCGGAGCTCCTGCGACGTGGTCCGGACGCGCTGGAGCCCGCCTTCGCGGAGGACTGGACGGCCGCGGCCGACGACGCCGCACGGCTCCGCGTGGTCGTCGACCAGGTGGCCTCGCTCACCGACGGCAGCGCCGTCGCGTGGTGGGGACGGCTGGCCGACGGACGCGGCGCGCCCGCGTAGACTCCGCGACGTGGCGGGCAAGATCAAGGACTCCAGCATCCAGGAGGTCCGCGAGAGGGCTCGCATCGACGAGGTCGTGGGCGACTACGTCATGCTGCGCAACGCGGGCGGCGGGTCCATGAAGGGGCTCTGCCCCTTCCACGACGAGAAGTCACCGTCGTTCAACGTCACCCCCGCCCGCCAGTTCTGCCACTGCTTCGGCTGCGGCAAGGGCGGCGACGTCATCTGGTTCCTCCAGGAGCACGACGGTCTCGGCTTCGTCGAGGCCGTCGAGCGGCTGGCCGAGCGCTTCGGCGTGCGGCTCGACCGCGAGGAGGGCGGCGACCGTGAGAAGCCCGGCTCACGCGGCCCCCAGCGCAGCCGCCTGATCGAGGTCAACCGCGTGGCGCAGGAGTTCTACGCCGAGCAGCTGGCCACGCCCGCGGCCGTCGAGGCACGACGCTTCCTCGCGGAGCGCGGCTTCGACCAGGCGGCGGCCGCGCACTTCGGTCTCGGCTTCGCGCCGCGCGACGGCGAGGCGGCGACCCGGCACCTGCAGGGGCGGGGCTTCACCACCGACGAGGCCGTCGCCGCCGGCGTGACCGCGGTGGGCCGCTCGGCCTACGACCGCTTCCGCGGCCGCCTGCTGTGGCCCATCCGCGACTCCTCGAACAGCACGATCGGCTTCGGTGCGCGGCGGCTGTTCGACGACGACCGGATCGAGGCGAAGTACCTCAACACCCCCGAGACGACGCTCTACAAGAAGAGCCAGGTGCTCTACGGCATCGACCTCGCCCGCCGCGACATCGGGCGCCTCTCGCAGGCGGTCATCGTCGAGGGGTACACCGACGTGATGGCCTGCCACCTCGCCGGCATCACCACCGCCGTCGCGACCTGCGGCACCGCCTTCGGCGACGACCACGCGCGGGTGCTGCGCCGCTTCATGATGGATCACCAGCAGTTCAGGGGAGAAGTCATCTTCACCTTTGATGGCGACGCGGCCGGACAACAAGCGGCTTTGCGTGCGTTTGGTGGAGATCAGAACTTCGTGGCGCAGACGTACGTCGCAGTCGAGCCCAGTGGCTTGGACCCGTGCGACCTGCGCCTCGCCCAGGGTGATGAAGCAGTTCGAGAACTGGTGGCTCGCCGTATGCCTCTGTACAGGTTCGTGCTCGGCAACGTGGTGGGTCAATACGACCTTGAGCGGGCCGATGGCCGGATAAGGGCGGTGCGCGAGGCGGCGCAGCTCGTGTCATCGATCCGAGACCAGGCGCTTCTCCAACAGTTCGCCCGCGAGATCGCAAAATTGGTCGGCATCGATGTTGACGACAACGACGTACTCAATGAGGTGCGGCGCGCCGCGTCCCGTGCTTCGAAGAAGACCCCAGAGCAGCGTCCAGAACCGCAGCCGCAGCGCGCGGCTGGGCGGCAGCTGCCGCCGCTGCGCGACCCCCGGTTCGCGATCGAGCGGGAGACGCTCAAGCTCGTCGTGCAGCACCCTGGCTCGGTCGGTCGCACGATCGACGACGTGGATGCGGACGACTTCACGCACCCGACGTACCGGGGTGTCTGGCAGCTCACCGTCGACGCCGGCGGGGTCACCGCGGGCAGCGCCGACCCGGCGTGGGTGGCGCGCCTGCGCGACGCGACGACGGACGAGGTGACGGCCCGGGCGCTGGGGGAGCTGGCGACCGAGCCGCTCGTCGGCAACGCGAGCCCCGACCCGGCGTACGTCAACGCCCACGTCTACCGCCTGCAGGAGCTCACGGTGCAGCGCCGCATCGCCGACCTGAAGTCGAGGCTGCAGCGCACGAACCCCGTGGACGCGGCCGACGACTACAACCGGATGTTCGGCGACCTCATGGTCCTGGAGCAGCAGCGCCGCACCCTGCGCGAGCGCGCCATCGGCGGGTGAGGGGACGGTGGTCGGACTGCCGCGCCCCCGCCGGACGCCGAGCGGCGGCCGCGTGCTCGCCGCGGCCGGCGGCGTGCTGGCCGACCGGGACGCCCTCCACCTGCCGGGGGAGCACGCGACGCCGGCGCGGGTGCCGTGGGAGCGCGTCGACGCCGCGGAGTGGGACGCGGAGACCGGCACGCTGACCGTCACCGAGGTCGCCCCCGACGTCGCCGCGGCACCACGGCACGTCGTGACGGTCGACGAGACGGACCCCCGTGCCCGGGACCGCCTGCTGCAGGTGGTGCGCGAGCGCGTCACCGCCTCGGTGGTGCTGCAGCGCCACGTGCGGGTCGCGGGTCGCGCCGGTCTGCACGTCGTCGCCCGTCGGGCGCCCGGCGGGGGAGCGCTCGCGTGGGGCTTCCGCTTCGACGCCGGTGTCGATCCGGACGACCCCGCCGTACGCCGCGTCGCCGCCGAGGCGCTCGCCCGCGCGCGGGACGACGTGGGCGCCTGACGGCGGGTCGGCCTGCCGACGGGCCCGATGAGGGGTCCGTCTGACGGCTGCGGTTCAGTCGCCCCAGGCCATGGGCACGACCTCGAAGGCCGCGCCGTGCGTCCCACCGAGCCGGGCCCCGGTCGGGCGGGCCATGCCCTCGAGGAACTCCCGCGCGTCGAAGTTCTCCCACCTGAGCCCGTCGATGTAGGCCCGGTGGGCTTCCAGCGACCGCACCCCGGCGTCGAAGGTCGCGGTGGTGTCCACCCCGTGCTCGGCGTCGGGCGACCCCGCGGCCCAGACCTCGCCGACGCCGCCCCACGGCTCGAGGCCGTCGACGAGCTGCTCGGGGAAGATCCACCGGTTGCCGGCGTCGCGCACGGCGTCCACCACGGCCCGTCCGACGGCGATGTGGTCGGCCTGGTTGAAGGCGCGACCACCCCAGGTCTCGCGGAAGTTGCCGGTGATGACCACCTCGGGCCGGTGACGTCGCACGACCTCGGCGAGGGTGCGGCGCAACGGGACGCCGTACTCCAGCACCCCGTCGGGCAGCCCCAGGAATTCGACGGTGTCGACGCCGACGAGCCGGGCGGACTCCACCTGCTCGGCCTCGCGGACGGCCCGGCACCGCTCCGGGTGGAGCCCGTCGATGCCGGCCTCACCGCTGGTGACCATGACGTAGACGACCTCCTTGCCCTGCCCCGTCCACCGCGCGACCGCGGCCGCGGCGCCGAACTCGAGGTCGTCGGGATGGGCGACGATCGCCAGGGCGCGGGACCAGTCCTCGCGCAGCGGGGCGAGCGGGGGAGGGGGCGTCGACGCGTCGGGGCTCATGCCGTCCGAGCATGCCACCCCGATTCGCACCGGGGGTGCCACCTTGCTAGGCTCTGCCCGCTGTTGAGAGCGATCCCCCATAGCTCAACTGGCAGAGCAGCCGACTGTTAATCGGCAGGTTATTGGTTCGAGTCCAATTGGGGGAGCCAGCACGACGAGGGCCCGGTCGGAACACCGACCGGGCCCTCATGCGTCTCGGCACTCGGGAGGTCCGGCGCCAACCTCCCCCCGCGGTGACCGGGGAGGTGGTTGGCTGGGGCAATGACTCGTCCGACCCAGGTGCACGTGCACGTCGTGGAAGCCACTGACGACGCCGGCCTGCGCACGTTCTGGGAGATCGAGCGGGCCTCGGTCACGGACACCGACCCCGACGCGCCCCACCGCACCTTCGAGGCCCTCCGCGCGACGCGCGACGCCTGGGGCGCGGGGGAGGACGGCGTCCACCTCATCGCCCGCGACGACCGGGGCGACGTCGCGGGGGTCGCCGAGATGTGCTGGCCGCTCGACGACAACGAGCACCTGGTCGAGGCGGACATCCACGTGCTGCCGCGGCACCGCCGCGAGGGCGTCGGGCGCCTGCTGTGGGAGGCGGTCGTCGAGCGCACCCGTGCGCTGGGCCGCACCACCGTCGCGCTCGAGATCATCGTGCCGGTCGATGGGGAGGCGCCCGGCCTCGCCTTCGTCGACGGCATGGGCATCCCCACGGTGCACGTCGAGGAGCACCTCCAGCTGCCCGTCCCGGTCGACGCCGGCCACCTCGCCCGCCTGGCGGAGCAGGCGTTGGCGGCGTCGTCGGGCTACGAGGTCGTGACCTGGGTCGACCGGTGCCCCGACGAGCACGTCGAGGCCTTCTGCGCGATGCGCACCCGCATGAACCAGGACGTCCCGCGCGGCGAGGCCGACGTCGAGCCGGCGGTCGTCACCCCCGAGCGGCTCCGGCGCGACGAGGAGCGCCGCCGGGCGGCGGACTACACGGTCATCACGGCGGCGGCCCGCCGCGTGGAGGACGGCGAGATGGCCGGCTACACCGTGCTCGTGCTGCAGCCCGACGACACCGCCGTCTACCAGGGCGACACCCTCGTCATGCCCGAGCACCGCGGCCGACGGCTCGGCACCCTGCTCAAGGTGACGACGCTCGAGCTGCTCGCCGACGACTACCCGGAGCGCACGTCGGTGCACACCTGGGTGTCGACCGACAACGCCGCGATGCAGGCCGTCAACCGCGCGTTCGGGTTCGTGCTCGTCGACCGTGCCCACATGATCGAGGCGCGTGTCGACGGGTGAGCGGCCACTACTAGGCTCGTGCGCCGAGGGGCGGTAGCTCAGTCGGTTAGAGCAAACGACTCATAATCGTTCGGTCGTGGGTTCGAGCCCCACCCGCCCTACTGGTGCATCGGCCCGGCTCAGGAGTCCCGCTCCTCCTGCAGCCGCTCGATGTGCTCCGAGGCCTCGGCCTTCGTCAGCCCGTCGGCGGGGATGGTCTCCCCGGCCTCGCGGGCCAGCGTGTCGAGATAGCTCTTCTGCGCACCCGTGGCCGGCTCGTCGCCGGTCACCCAGTCCTGCGGGTCCTTCTCCGTGGCGGTCGGGTCGGCCTTCTCCGCGCCGAGCACTTCACCCTCGTTCGCATGCGTGTTCGATTCCATGGTCTGACCGTAGCCCCCGGGTCCAAGCCCGCGCTGTAGGCCGCGCAACTGTGCAGCTGGGGCAGGTGTGGCGCGGTCAGGGTGTCCCCAGCCGCACATCTCGCGCGCCCGGGTCGAGGCCACCCGGGCGTCAGGCCCCGGCGGCCAACGACCGGTACCACTCCTGGTAGGCCAGCAGGCCCTCCTCCGCGTCCTGGAGCGCCGCCTCGAAGCGCAGCAGGAGGTCGTCGGCACCCACCGTCCCGCCGGCGCGGCCGAGGTGCTCGAGGTCGCCGGCGAGCCCGCCGACCACCGGCAGCCCGATGTTGAGGGCGGACCCCTTCATCCCGTGGGCCTCGGCCGCGAGCCGCGCGGGGTCGTCGGCGGCCACGGCCGCCCGGATGCGCGTGAGGGCGTCGGCACGTCGCCCGAGGAACCCGCCGATGACGCGGTCGAGGTACGCCGTGTCGTCCGGCGAGAGCTCCCGCAGCAGCTCGAGGCGCTCGATGTCGAGGTTGCCGTCCGACGTGTCGGGTGCGTCGTGCGGTGCGGTCCTGTCCTCCACCGTCCCACCGTCCTCGCCGCCGACCTCCGTGCTCCCGGTCCAGCGTGCCAGGGCCGCCGCGAGGGTGGCGGGTGCGACGGGCTTGGTGATGAAGTCGTCCATCCCCGCGGCGAGGCACTTCTCGCGCTCGCCCGCGATCGCGGCGGCCGTCATGGCGAGCACGGGGGTGCGGCGCGCACCCGTGGCCGCCTCCCGCGCGCGGATGGCGCGGGTCGCGGCGTACCCGTCGAGGCGGGGCATCTGCAGGTCCATCAGGACGGCGTCGTACGCCGTGACCTCCGTCAGGTCCACCGCCTCGGCGCCGTCGTCGGCGGTGTCGACGTCGTACCCCATCGAGGCGAGGAGCCCCCGCGCCACCACCTGGTTGACCGGGTTGTCCTCCACGACCAGCACGAGCTTGCCGCGGGCGTCGTCGTCCGGCTCCGTCGGGCGCGGCTCGGTGACGCCGGCGTCCTCGCCCTCGACCATGCGCACGAGGGCGTCCCGCAGCTCGGCGGCCTGCACGGGCTTGGTCAGGCAGGTGGTGATGCCGATCTGGCGGAGGTCGTCGGTGAGCGGCAGGTACGCCGACGAGAGCAGCAGCAGCGGCAGGTGGACGAAGCGCGGGTCGAGGTGGAGGGAGCGAGCGATGTCGATGCCGTCCTCGTCCGGCATGGCGAGGTCGAGCAGCACGATGTCGTAGGGGTCGCCGGCGTCGTGCGCCGCCGCGAGGGCGCTGCGCGCCTCAGCGGCGTTGGACACGCCGGTCGACGTCACGTGCCACCAGCCGAGCTGCTCGCGGAGGATCAGCCGGTTCTGCACGTCGTTGTCGACCACGAGCACCTTCGTGCGGCCGAGCTGCTCGCGGGTGCGGCGCAGGCGGGCGTCGCGACGGGTGCCCGTGGGGCTGCCCAGCTGCGCCGTGAACCAGAAGGTGCTGCCCTGGCCGAGGGCGCTGTCGACGCCGATCTCGCCGTGGAAGGCCTCGACGATCTCGGCGGAGATGGCGAGACCGAGGCCGGTGCCGCCGAAGCGCCGGGTGGTGGAGGTGTCGGCCTGCGCGAACGGCTGGAAGATGTGTCGCCGCTGCTGCTCCGGGATGCCGACGCCCGTGTCCCGCACCTCGACCCGCAGCAGTGTCGTGCCGTCGGGCCCGGGGGTCGAGGTGGCGCGGATCGAGACCGAGCCCCGCGACGTGAACTTGACCGCGTTCGAGCCCAGGTTGGTGATGACCTGTGCCAGGCGGGTGGGGTCGCCGGACAGCATCTCCGGCACCTCCGGGCTGCACGACACCTGGAGGTCCAGGCCCTTCGCGCGGGCCGACTCCGCGAGCACGCTGGTGACCTGCTCGAGCACCCCGCGCACCTCGAGGTCGACGCTCTCCACGTCGAGGCGCCCGGCCTCGATCTTCGAGAAGTCGAGGATGTCGTTGATGATGCCGAGCAGCGAACGTCCGGAGACCGCGATCCCCGACGCGAGGTGGCGCTGCTGCGCGTCGAGCGGGGTGCGGGCCAGGAGCTCGGTCAGGCCGAGGACGCCGTTGAGCGGGGTGCGGATCTCGTGGCTCATCGTGGCGAGGAACTCGGACTTGTGACGCGACGCCTCGAGGGCCCGGTCGCGCGCCTCGGCGAGGTCCCGCGCCGTGCGCTCGCGCTCGGCGACCCGTGCGAGCTGCACGGCGGCCTGCTCGACGAGACCGCGGATCATGTCGTGGCGGTAGAGCGGGGCGAACGAGGTGATGGTGACGACGGCGACCACCTCGTCGGCCAGCATGATCGGGGCGGCGATGGTGAGACGGACGTCGTCGTCCCACACGGCCTCGCGCAGCTCCAGGCAGCGTCGTGCCGTGGCCAGCTCGCGGGCGGCGACGTCGGGACGGGCGAGGTCGGCCTGCCGGTCCTCCTCGGCGTAGTAGCGCGGCTCGACGTCGGTGCCGTCCTCGGCCGGGAGGAAGGCACGACCGCGCTCCCAGTCGTCGTGGAGGATCACCATCGTCTGCGCGTGCACCAGGACCTCGTCGAGGGTCGTCGCCTCGTTGGCGGCGGTCGCGATGGCCTGCATGAGGGAGTTCTGGGTGACCTGGTCCTGCAGCTCGTCCTCGGTCGCCCGGGCACGGGTGATGTCCTGGTGGGTGCCGGAGATCGACACCACCTCCCCGTCGCGGTCGTAGCTCGCGAGCGCCCGCATCCGCATCCACATCCAGCCCGTCTCGCCGCGCTGCCGCAGCTCGATGTCGACCCGGGGCTTGGTGCCGTCCATCAGCGTGGTGATCGCGTCGACCAGCCGGTCGTGGTCCTCGGGGTGGGTGATGGACTGCAGCTGGGCGACCTCCCGGGAGAGCAGCGAGCTCGTGAACTGCCCGAAGAGCTCGACCAGCCCCTCGGAGCCGTGCACCTCGCCGGTCCGCAGGTCCCACGTCCAGCTGCCCAGTCGGGCGATCTGCTCGGCCTGCTCCAGCGTGCGGCGGCTGGCGGTCAGCTCGTCGAGGAGCAGCTTGGTCTCGATGTTGTCGGTGAGCCGGAGGATGAGCCCGACGACCCGGTCGCCCTCGAACAGGCCGGTCTGCTTGAGCCGCACCCAGACGGGCGTGCCGTCGGTCGCGATGAGCAGGGTGTCGACCTCCTCGGCGAGGAGGTGGCCGCGGGCCGCCTGGTCGAGGAAGGCCTGCGAGTGCACGCGGCCGTCCGCGTCGAGGAACTCGTGCATGTGCCGCCCGGCCATCTCCTCGTGCGGCACCCGCACGAGGTCGGCGCAGGACTGGTTCGCGTAACGGATCGTGCCGTCGAGGTCGAGGACGAGGATGCCGTCGGTGAGGGACCGGACGACCTGACGGTACAGATCACCGAGCTCCACGCTGCCCTCCTCCGCGAGCACCCGCGCGTGAGCACCCGCCGGAAGCCTACGACGCGCGCCGGTCGGGCCGCGGACGAAGCCCCGATCAGCGCAGCATCCGCGGACGCCGCAGGAGGCCGGTCGCGGCGGCGGCGACGACGGGCAGCCACGGCAGCCACCAGTTGACGGTGCCGTCGGTGCCCGCGATGCCGAGGTCGGCCATGACCGCCAGCGGGGCGCAGACCGCGACGACGGCGAGCACGGGCAGGACGGCGCGGGGCGCGGGTCGGTCGTCGGCGGCGGGCTGCTCGAAGCGACCCAGCAGGGCCACCAGGGCGGTCGTGACCAGCGCCAGCACGGCGAACCACAGCGGCCGCGTCGCCCACCAGGTGCCGGTGTCGGGGGTGAGGCCCAAGCCGAACCCGTCGAGGGCCAGGGAGCCGGCGACGACGAAGGTCAGCGCGGTGAGGTGCCACAGGTAGATCGTCATGATCCGCGCGTTGACCAGGATCGTCGCCATCCACACGCGGCGGTGGGCAACGAGGCGCTGCAGTCGGGGCTCGAGCGCCATGACGACGCCGGCCTGCAGGAAGCCGAGGAAGAGCAGCGTCACGCGCGCCGGGTAGGAGTTGTCGACGCCGTGACCGTTCACGCCCACCATGCTCACCGCGTAGGGCCCCACGTTTACGAGCAGCAGCAGCCCGACGAGACCGACCGCGGCCATCGACAGGCGCAGGGCGGTCGACCCGAGGGCGCCGTCGCGCCAGGCGTAGCCGAGCTGGTGCACGGTGCCCCAGACGAGCACGTAGTTGAGGAAGCCGACGAGCAGCAGGTCCTGGCTGATGCTCACCGCGTCGACGATCCCGGCGAGCACGGTGCCGCCGAGGACGCTCCACCAGCCCCAGCGCTCCCACAGGGCGAGCGTGGCGGGGGCGATCGCGACGACGAGCACGTAGACGGCGAGGAACCACGTCGGCACGAGCGAGGCCATGCTGGCGATCCGCAGGGTGGAGGCGCTCACGCCCAGGGCGTGGGCCGCAGGGGCCACCACGGCCCAGAACAGCATGAGGGGGAGCAGGGGGAGCACGAGGCGACGGAGCCGGGCGCGGAGCCACCCGCCGTACGTCGTGCCGCGCTCCCGCGCCGCCCGCCACGAGATCGCGTTGGCGTAGCCGCCCACCAGGAAGAAGACCGGCATCACCTGTAACGCCCAGGTGACCGGGTGGATCCAGGTGGCCTGGCCGAGCAGGCCGGCGCGGTGCAGGCCACCGTCGCCGTCGACGTAGACGGCCGCCATCAGCCAGTGGCCGAGGCAGACGACGAGGATGGCGGCGCCGCGCAGGAGGTCGACGACGCGGTTGCGCGAGGCGGGCGTCGCGTCGGCCAGGGCGGCGGGCGAGAGGTGGGTGCGGGTCGTCGTGGACATGCTCCCGAGCCTCCCGCGCCGCCGCCGGGCGCGCCTGAGTACGCCTACCTGGTCCGCGGCCGGTGGGCGCTCAACGGGTTCGGCAGGTCGTCGGCCAGCATGACCGCGCTGTCCGGGTCCGTGAGGTCCACCATCTGCTGGTTGTCGCGCAGCTGCAGGCGGTTCATGCACATCCGCTCGAACGTGAGGGCGAAGAGGTCGTGCCGGGCGAACCGCTCGGCCAGCTCGGGGTGCTCGGCCTGGTAGTCCGCGACCGACCCGGCCACCACGGCCCAGAACTCCTCCGCAGGCAGCGTCCCCGCCTCGTCGAGCCGGGCGGCGAGGAACCGCAGGTAGCAGTCGAGCACGTCGGAAGCGATGGCCAGCACCTGGCGCTCGACGGGGAACTCGCCCTGGATGCGGCGCACCGCCTCGGGCAGCTCCCGCGCGGTGTCGAACAGCCCGACCTCCTCGCCGATGTCCTTCATGATCGCGCGCACCGGCACGTGGTCGCGCAGCACGAGGATCAGGTTCTCCCCGTGCGGCATGAAGACGAGCTCGTGGGCGTAGAAGCAGTGCAGCACCGGGGTCAGGTAGGCGCGGAGGTAGCGCCGTACCCACTCCTCGGCGGGCAGGCCCGAGCGGGCCACGAGCTCGGCCGCGAGCGAACGGCCGTCGGCGTCGACGTGCAGCAGCGCCGCCATGGTCGCCAGTCCCTCGCCCTCGGCGACCCGGTGCACCGGGCTCTCGCGCCAGAGCGCGGCGAGCATCTTCTGGTACGGCGAGGTGGCGTGCTGGTCGTGGATCGGGTGCCGGTAGCCCACGGCGGCGACCTCGCGGAGCACCGAGAACCCCAGCTCCTGCAGGGTCGGGTCGCCCGTCACGAGCTCGTCGACCCACGTGTTGATGGCGGGCGTGACCTCCATGTACGCCGCGGACAGCCCCCGCATGAACCCCATGTTGAGCACCGACAGGGCGGTCTTCACGTAGTGCCGCCCCGGCTCGTCCACGTCGAAGAAGGTGCGCAGCGACTGCTGGGGCTGCATCGCGTGCCGACCCGTGCCGAGGTGGACGAGGTCCTGCGTCGCGACCTGCGGGGCGAACGTGATCGCGAGCTTGTTGCGCCACTGCCAGGGGTGCACGGGCACGAGCAGGTAGGCGTCGGGGTCCAGGCCCCGCTCGCGCAGCACCTTCTCGAAGGCGTCGAGCTCGTCGGGGTCGAGCTGCCCGGCGAGCAGGGTGCGCTGGTCGGCCAGGCCCGGCTCCGCGGCGTACACCGCGTGCTCGGCCCGCACCGCCACCCACTCCAGGTGCACCCGGGGACCGACCTCGGGTGCGTAGGCGTGGTAGTCGTCGACCCCGAAGCCGATGCGCCCGTTGTTGGCGACGAAGCAGGGGTGCCCCTCCGTCATCGCCGCCTCGATCGTCTGGAAGTCGGCGTCGGCGAGCTCCGCGGACGTGGGCGCCTCCGGACGGAGCTTCCACGCGCGGCCGGCGAGGGTCGAGGCGATCTCCTCGAGGTACGTCGGCAGCACCGTCGCGCTCATCCCGAGGGTCGTGCGCAGGTCGAGCACGAGCTGCTGGGCGTCGACCGGGCGGTCGTCGCCGCCGACGGTGCGCCGCACGGAGCCCGGGTCGACCGACCAGTGGTCGAGCGGGAGGCGGCGGGCGGTGAACTCCCAGGCCACCGTGGGGTCGTCACCGCTGACGCGCCAGCGCGGCGGGCTGTCGGGGGAGGGCAGCGGTTCCGGCCGCAGGAGGCACTCGTGGCTGAGCTCGGCCAGCATCTTGGCGACCTGGTCGCGCTGGGCCCGGGCCATGCGCTCGGGGGTGAGGTGGTGGGTGGGGCTGGGCGGGGTCATCGGCTGCTCCGTTCGAAGGCCGCGCGGGTGCAGGTGCTGAGCAGGGCCGTCTTGTCGCTGAGCCGCACCTCGGCCTCGACGACGAACCCCATGGCGGCGTTGAGGGCGTGCACGGCCGTGTTGCGGGCGTCGGGCTCCACGACGACCCGTCCGACCGCCGGGTCGGCGAAGCACTCGGCGAGCACCGCCGCGATGACGGCGCGGGTGAAGCCGTGCCGCGGCCGGTCGGTGGGGGCGACGAGGAAGTGCATGCCGCGGTCGCCCGGCAGCAGGCGGAGGTGGGCGGCGAGCTCGTGGTGGCGCGGGTCGTAGGTCTCCATGAGGAAGACCGGCTCGCCGGCCTCGAGGCCGATGCGGGCCTCGTGGTGGTCGCTGGCGACGATCGCGGCGTACTCCCGGCGCACGTCCTCGACGCTCGCGTGCTCCATGCCCCAGAACCGGGCGCGGTGGTTGGTGACCCACCGGTGGAGGAGCGGTACGTCGCGGCCGAGGTCGAACGGGCGCGTGGAGAGCTCGGGGGGAGCGGTGGTCGTGATCATCGCGCCACCCCCGCGGGGACGTCGGCCCGCTCCGCGACCTCGGCGGGCACCCCGAACTCCTGGAACGCGACCCGGCGCTCGACGGGGTAGGGCTCGTGGCCCAACACCTTCGCGAGGATGACCGAGCTGCGCCAGGCGCCCATGCCGAGGTCGGGGGCGACGAATCCGTGGGTGTGCAGCTCGGCGTTCTGCACGAAGATCCCGCCGTCCTCGACGTCGACGGTGAAGTCGGGCGTCGCGAGGAACCGACCCTGCTCGTCCCACCGGATGCGGTCCGCGACGGGCGCCAGGAAGGCGGGCACCTCCGCGTGGTACCCCGTCGCCGTGACGACGGCCCCGGTGGTGAGCGCGAAGTCCTCGTCCGTGTCGCGGTGCCGCAGGCCGAGGCAGAACCGCGCCCCGTCGTACGTCGCGTCGACGACCTCCGCGGAGGTGAGGAGCTGCGGCGGGACGGCGTCGGTGAGGCTCCGGCGGTAGAGCTGCTCGTGGATCTGGTCCACGAGGTCGGAGCTGATCCCCTTGTAGAGCCCGGCCTGGGAGGCGAGGAGCCGCTCGCGCCGCCCGGGGGCGAGGGACTGGAAGTGGCGGCTGTACTCCGGCGAGGTCAGCTCGAGCGTCAGCTTGGTGTACTCGAGCGGGAAGAAGCGCGGTGACCGGGTGACCCAGCGCAGCCGCACCTCGGGCCGGGCGGAGGCGAGCAGGTCGCTGACGATCTCGGCGGCGCTCTGGCCGGACCCCACGACGGTCACGTCGTCGTGCTCGAGGAGGGCGTCGCGCACCGCGAGGTAGTCGGCCGAGTGCCAGGCCGGCCCCGGGAGGTCCTGCAGCGGCGCGGGGCGGTGGGGCCGGGTGCCGACGCCGAGCACGAGACGGCGCGCGAGACGGGTCTCGGTCGCGCCCGTGCGGACGTCCCGGGCGTGGACGGCGTAGGCGCCGGTCCCACCGGCGGCGGAACCGTCCCACTCCACGCGGGTGACCTCGCGACCCAGCACGACGGTGTCGCCGAGGCGGGACGCCGCCCAGCGGCAGTACGCGTCGTACTCGGCGCGCATCGGGTAGAAGGACTCGCGGACGTAGAAGGGGTAGAGCCGTCCGGTCTCCTTCAGCCACGCGAGGAACGAGAAGGGCGAGGTCGGGTCGGCCAGCGACACGAGGTCGGCGAGGAACGGCACCTGCAGCGTGGCGTCGGGGAGCATCATCCCGGGGTGCCAGCGCAGCTCCTCGCGGGCGTCGAGGAAGACGCAGTCGAGGTCGGGCAGGGGCTCGGCCAGGCAGGCGAGCCCGAGGTTGAACGGGCCGAGACCGACGCCGAGGAGGTCGTGGACGCGCATCAGGCCACCTCCCCGCTCGGGACGCCGGCCGGGGACGGCACCTCGGCGAGCGCGTCGCGGGCGTGGCCGCGGACGAGGTCGAGCACGTGCTGCACGTCGCCGAGCGTGGTGGCGGGGTTGAGCAGCGTCAGCTTCAGCCACGTGCGCCCGCCGTGACGGGTGCGGGCCACGGCGCCCAGGCCCGTTGCGTAGAGCCGCTTGCGGGCGGTCTCGTTCACCGCGTCGAGCGTCGCGGCGTCGACGTCGGACTCGACGAAGCGGAAGAGCACCGTCGAGAGGTCACCGTGCGGCACGACCGCGAAGTCGGGATCGCCGACGAGGTCCTCCCGCACCTGCGCCGCGAGGTCGACGACCGCGTCGAGCAGCTCGCCGATGCGGTCGGGACCGAGCGTGCGCAGCGTCGTCCACAGCTTGAGCGCGTCGAAGCGGCGGGTCGTCTGCAAGCTCTTGTCGACCTGGTTGGGGATCTCCTCGGCGACGTCGTCGACCGGGTTGAGGTAGGCCGCGTGGTGCGTCGCGTGGCGCAGCGTGCGGCGGTCGGCGACCACCAGGGCGCTGCAGGCGACCGGCTGGAAAAACGTCTTGTGGAAGTCGACGGTCACGGAGTCGGCCCGCTCGATGCCGGTGAGCAGGTGCCGCCGGCGGCGCGACGTGAGCAGCCCGCCGCCGTACGCCGCGTCCACGTGCAGCCACACCCCGTGGCGCCGGCAGGCGCGGGCGACGGAGGCGAGCGGATCGATGCTGCCGAGGTCGGTCGTGCCGGCGGTCGCGACGACGGCCATGACGGTCCGGCCCTCCGCGCGCAGACCACGCAGCACCGCGTCGAGGTGGTCGACGTCGAGACGGCCCCGCTCGTCGACGCGGGTGGTGAGCACCGCGTCCTCACCCATGCCGAGCACCATCGCCGCCTTGCGGCTCGAGAAGTGGGCGTTGGCCGACGTGACGACGCGGAGGTCGGCGAGGTCGGCGCCCGCGGCCAGTGCCTCGCCGCGGGCCAGGAGGAGCGCGTGGAGGTTGGACTGCGTCCCGCCGGTCGTGAAGATGCCGTCGGCGGTGTCGCCGAGGCCGATCCGCCGCGCGGTCCAGCCGATCAGGTGACGCTCCATGAAGGTCGCGGGGCCGCTCTGGTCCCAGGTGTCGAGCGAGGAGTTCACCGCGGCGGAGACGACGTCGCCGACGACGGCGGGCAGGGCGACGGGGCAGTTGAGGTGGGCCTGGTAGTGCGGGTGGTGGAACCAGACCGCGTGGTCGAGGTAGACGTCGCGGACCTCCTCGAGGACCGCGCGCGTGGAGGGGAGGGGGCGGTCCAGGTCGACCTGGGCGACCAGCGCGGCGGCCGCGTCCGGCGTGATGCCGGACAGGGGCCGGCGGGCGCCGGAGAACGCGTCGACGAGCAGGTCGCGGGCGGCGTCGAGGTCGTTCCGGAGCGCGTCGACGGACGACGCGTCGAGCAGGGCGGGGACGGGGGACGGGGGGGAGTCGGCGGATCCGTTGGATCCGCGGGGCGTGCCCGTGGGCACGAAGGGGAGTGCCGAGCTCACTCTGACCTCCTGGTGGGGGATAAGGCAAGGCTCACCTAACCAGAGGCTTCCACGCTGATGTCAAACGGGAGTGAGCCAGACCACGGCGCGGGCGGCGGCCGACGCACGGGGTGGCGCATCCTGGGGCGGTGCGTCACAATGGCGGGCGGAACCACACACGTGTCATCCGGTCTGCTCGTCCCGGGCTCGAGATCGCTGGGGAAGGCGTCGCTCGACGTCGGGACGAAGGAGGTCTGATGACCGCGCACAACTCTGCTCGCGTCACCACGCGGGGTGTCCTCTACGTGCACTCCGCCCCGTCCGCGCTGTGCCCTCACATCGAGTGGGCCGTCGCGGGCGTCCTCGGCGTGCCCGTGAACCTGGACTGGACCCCGCAGGCCGCCCAGGTCGGGACCTACCGCGCCGAGCTGTCCTGGACCGGCGCCGTCGGGTCGGCCGCCCAGGTCGTCTCCGCGCTCCGCGGCTGGGAGCACCTGCGCTTCGAGATCACCGAGGAGCCCACCGCCGGTTCCGAGGGTGCGCGCTTCTCCTCCACCCCCGAGCTCGGCATCTTCCACGCCGTCACCGGCGTGCACGGCGACATCCTCATCCCCGAGGACCGGCTGAAGGCCGCGGTGCTCAAGGCCGCGCTGGGCGAGACGGACCTGCTCGTGGAGGTCGACCGCCTGCTCGGCAAGCCGTGGGACGACGAGCTCGAGACCTTCCGCCACGCGGGCGACGGCGCCCCCGTGCGGTGGCTCCACCAGGTCGTCTGACCCCACGCACGTACGCCGGAGGGCGGGCCCCCCGCGGGGAGCCCGCCCTCCGGCGTACCTGCGTCCGTCCTGCCTCGATCGGCCTGCGACCTCAGAGGGGGATGTTGCCGTGCGCACCGCGGCGCACGCCCTGCGCCTGGGTCTCGGCGTCGATGGCCGCGGCGATCGCCGTGCGGGTGCGCGTCGGCGCGACGATCTCGTCGACGACGCCGATCTCGACGGCCCTCTCCACGCCGCCGGCGATGCGCTCGTGCTCGGCGGCCAGCTCGGCCTCGACCTGGTCGCGGAGGTCGGGGGCGACCTCGGCCAGCTTGCGGCGGTGGAGGATGCGGATCGCGGCGACCGCGCCCATGACCGCCACCTCAGCGCCGGGCCAGGCCAGCACCTTCGTGGCGCCCAGGGAGCGGGAGTTCATCGCGATGTAGGCGCCGCCGTAGGTCTTGCGGGTCACCAGGGTCACGCGCGGCACCACGCACTCGGCGAACGCGTGGAGGAGCTTCGCGCCGCGGCGCACCACGCCGTCCCACTCCTGCCCGACGCCCGGCAGGTAGCCCGGCACGTCGACGAGCACGACCAGCGGCACGCCGAACGCGTCGCACAGCCGCACGAAGCGGGAGGCCTTCTCGGCCGAGAGCGAGTCGAGGCATCCGCCGAGCCGGAGCGGGTTGTTGGCGACGACCCCGACGGTGCGTCCACCGAGGCGGCCCAGCGACGTGACGACGTTGGGTGCCCAGCGGGCGTGCAGCTCCAGGGCCGAGCCCTCGTCCAGCACGCCCTCGATCAGCGGGTGCACGTCGTAGGCGCGCTTGCGCGACTCGGGCAGCAGGTCCTCGAGGTCGGTGTCCTCGACCGTCTCGACGCGCAGCGTGCCCTGGTCGCCGAGGAGCGACGCCGTCGTGCGGGCCTGCGCGAGGGCGTCCGCCTCGCTGTCGGCGAGGAGGTGCACCACGCCCGAGCGGCGACCGTGGGGCTCGGGGCCGCCCAGCCGCAGCATGTCGACGTCCTCGCCCGTCACCGAGCGCACGACGTCGGGGCCGGTCACGAAGATGCGACCCTCGGGCCCCAGCACGACGACGTCGGTCAGCGCGGGACCGTACGCCGCGCCGCCGGCCGCCGGGCCGAGCACCACGGAGATCTGGGGGATGCGGCCGGAGGCCTGCGTCATGATCGCGAAGATGCGGCCCACGGCGTGGAGCGAGGCGACGCCCTCGGCCAGCCGCGCACCGCCCGAGTGCCACAGGCCGATGATCGGCACGCCGTCGGTGAGGGCCCGCTGGTAGGCCGTCACGACGACCTGGCAGCCGTCGACGCCCATCGCACCGCCCATGACGGTGGCGTCGGAGCAGAAGGCCACGGCCCGGGCGCCGTCCACGGTGCCGATGGCGGCCAGCATGCCGGAGAGGTCGTCGGGCGTCAGCAGCTCGAGGCTGCCCTCGTCGAAGAGCGCGGTCAGGCGGGTCAGCGGGTTGCGGGGGTCGTCCTCCCGCGGCAGCTTCGGCTTGACCGTGCGGTTCGCGTTGGGGGACGCGGCCGGCGGGGACGGCTGGGCGGTCTGGGTCATCAGGCGCTCCGGAAGGCGATGGCGACGTTGTGGCCGCCGAAGCCGAACGAGTTGTTGAGGGCGGCGATGTCGCCCTGGGGGAGGTCGCGCACCTTGTCGGCCAGGTCGAGGCCGACGTCCTCCGGGTCCTCGAGGTTGATCGTCGCGGGGACCGTGCGGTGGTGCAGCGCCAGGATGGTCGCGACGGACTCCAGGGCACCGGCGGCGCCGAGCAGGTGACCCGTCATCGACTTGGTGGACGTGACCACCGCGGAGCCGGCGGCGTCGCCGAGCGCGTTGCGGATGGCCAGTGCCTCCGCGACGTCGCCCTGGGGGGTCGAGGTCGCGTGGGCGTTGATGTGCAGGATGTCGCTCGCCGCGAGGTCACCCTCGACGAGCGCACGCTTCATGGCGCGGGTGGCGCCGAGACCGGCCGGGTCGGGCTGGGCGATGTCGTGGGAGTCCGCCGTGACCGCGGCGCCCGCCACCTCGGCGTACACCCGGGCGCCGCGCGCCTTGGCGTGCGCCTCGGACTCGAGCACGAGCACGGCCGCGCCCTCGCCGAGCACGAAGCCGTCGCGCCCCTTGTCCCACGGCCGGGAGGCGGCCGCCGGGTCGTCGTTGCGCTTGGAGAGCGCCATCATCTGGCCGAAGGCGGCCATGGGCAGCGGGTGCACCGCGGCCTCGGTGCCGCCGACGACGACGACGTCGGCGCGGCCCAGACGGATGAGGTCGACGCCCAGGGCGATCGACTCGTTGCCGCTGGCGCACGCGGAGACCGGGGTGTGCACGCCGGCCTTCGCGTTGACCCGCAGGCCGACCGCCGCGGCGGGACCGTTGGGCATGAGCATCGGGATCGCGAGCGGGGAGACCCGGCGCGGACCCGAGGCCAGCAGGTTGTCGTAGTTGGACAGCAGCGTCGTGACGCCGCCGATGCCGGACGCGACCGCCACGGCGAGCCGCTCGGGGTCGACGTCGACCTCGCCCGCCGGACCCGTGAAGCCGGCGTCGGCCCACGCCTCGAGCGCCGCGACCAGCGCGAGCTGGCCGGAGCGGTCGAGACGGCGGGCCTTGACCCGCTCGAGCACCTCGGTCGGCTCGACCGCCACGCGGGCGGCGATGCGCGAGCCCAGGCTCTCGGCCCAGTCCTCGGTGAGCACGCGGACGCCCGAGGTTCCCTCGAGGAGCGCGCTCCAGGTGCTCGCGACGTCACCGCCCACGGGGGAGGTGGCTCCGAGACCGGTGACGACGACACGGGTGCTGCTCATGTGGATCCTTCGCTGGCTGGGGGTACGGCGGGCGGGTCGGTCGGGCCCTGGCTCAGGCCTGGTGCTTCTCGATGAAGCTCACGGCGTCGCCGACGGTCTTCAGGTTCTTGACCTCGTCGTCGGGGATGGTGACGCCGAACTTCTCCTCGCAGGCCACGACGACCTCGACCATCGACAGCGAGTCGACGTCCAGGTCGTCGACGAACGACTTGTCGAGCTGGACGTCCTCGACCGGGATGCCCGCGACCTCGTTGACGATGTCGGCGAGGTCGGTGCGGATCTCTTCGGTGGTGGCCATGCTGGGTTCCTTCCGGTGGGTGGTGCAGGTGAGGTGCAGCCGGGTGCTGCGGGTCGAGCGGTTCTCAGGGGTGCTGCTCAGGGGGTGCTGCTCAGGGGGTGCTGCTCAGGGGACGACGACGACCTGTGCCGCGTAGGACAGGCCGGCGCCGAAGGCGACGAGGAGGGCGAGATCGCCCGAGCGTGCCTCTCCGTCGGCGACCATGCGCGCGAGCGCCATGGGGATCGATGCCGCCGACGTGTTCCCCTGCTCGGCGATGTCGCGCGCGATCCGCACGTGGGCGGGCAGCTTCATGGCCCGGGCCATCGCGTCGGTGATGCGCATGTTCGCCTGGTGCGGCACGAACACGTCGAGGTCCTCGACGCTGATGCCGGCACGGTCGACCGCCTGCTGCGCGGTCTTCGCCATGGCGAACGAGGCCCAGCGGAAGACCGCTGCGCCCTGCATCGCCATGAACGGGAACGTGGGGGAGTCGGAGGCGACGACGTCGCGCCAGTCCGCCTTCTGGCGGATCAGGTCGTACTGCTCGCCGTCCGACCCCCAGACCACCGGACCGATGGCCGGGGTCGTGGAGGGACCGACCACGACCGCGCCCGCGCCGTCCGCGAAGATGAACGCGGTGCCGCGGTCGGTCGGGTCCGTCATGTCGCTGAGGCGCTCGACGCCGATGACCAGCACGTGACGGGCGGAGCCGCCCCGCACCATGTCGGAGGCGAGGGCCACGCCGTGGCAGAAGCCGGCGCAGGCGGCGGAGATGTCGAACGCCGCGGCCTGCTCCGTGCCGAGCCGGTGGGCGATCGCGGTCGCCGCCGACGGCAGGTTGAGCATGTGGCTGACGGTCGCGACGACCACGCAGTCCACCTGCCGCGCGTCGATGTCGGCCGCGGCCAGCGCCTCGCGCGCCGCCTCGACGGACATCATCTCGACCGTCTCGTCCTCGGCGGCCCACCGGCGCTCCTTGATGCCGGAACGCTGCTGGATCCACTCGTCGCTGGAGTCGATCGCCTCGACGACCTCGCTGTTGGGGACGACGCGACGCGGGCGGTAGGCGCCGACGCCCATGATCCGCGCGTGCACCGCCCCCTCCGCGGTCCCGAGGGTCACGCCCGCGGCCATCAGGCGGCACCCGACGGGTGGAGGCGGACCAGGGGCTGGCCCGGGGAGACCAGGTCGCCGTCCTCGACGAGCCACTCGACGACGTGGCCGCCGTGGAGGGCCTTGACCGGCGTGCGGTCGCGGAGGCTGACGATCGAGCCGATGGTGGCGTCGGGGGAGAGCACCTCGCTGGCGCCCGCCTCCTCGTCGCGCTCGAAGGTGCCCTTCGCGGGCGCGACGACCATGCGCCACGTCGGGCTGGTGGTCATGAGGGAGCGCTCGCCGTGCTTGCGCACGAAGTCGCGGGCGTCGTCCAGCTGGTCGGGGGTGTTGAGCGCGAACGTCTCGACGCCCTTCATCGCCCGCTTGGCGATGCCGGTGAGGGTGCCCGCCGGCGGCATCTCCAGCACGCCGGTGACGCCGAGGTCGAGCATGGTCTCCATGCAGAGGTCCCAGCGGACGGGGTTGGCGATCTGCGACACGATCCGGCGCAGCACGTCCTTGCCCTCGTGCACCACACGACCGTCGCGGTTCGAGATGACCGGGATGCGTGCGTCGTGGGTCGACACGGCCGCGGCGAGCCCGCCGAGGTGGTCCACGGCCGGGGCCATGTGGTGCGTGTGGAAGGCGCCGGCCACGCTCAGGGGGCGCAGTCGCGCCCGCGCCGGCGCGTCGTCGGCGAACGCCGCGAGCTGCTCCATGGTGCCGGCGGCCACGACCTGGCCGGGGCCGTTGTCGTTGGCGGGCACGAGCCCGTGCTTCGCGATCGCGGCCAGCACCTCGTCGCGGTCCCCGCCGAGCACGGCGGTCATGCCGGTCGGGGTGACCTTCGCGGCGGCGGCCATGGCGCGACCGCGCTCGCGCACGAGCACCATCGCCTGCTCGGCGGTGATGGCCCGGGCGCCGGCCGCGGCGGCGAGCTCGCCGACGCTGTGGCCCGCGACGGCACCGACCCGGTCGAAGCCGTCGGCCGGGTGCGGGAACAGCTCGAGGGCGGTGACGAGGCCGGCCGCGACGAGGAGCGGCTGGGCGATCTGCGTGTCGCGGATGGTCTCCGCGTCCGCCTCGGTGCCGTAGTGGGCGAGGTCGAGGTCGGCGACGCTGGAGAGGTAGGCGAACCGCGTCGCGAACGTCGAGTCCTCGAGCCAGGGGCGGAGGAAGCCGGGGGTCTGGGCGCCCTGTCCGGGCGCGAGTACGACGAGCACACCCCTACTGTGCCTTGTGGTGTTCCCACCACTCGCTCGCGCCGCGAACGAAGTTGAGGGGCTCTGTGTTGTGGAGACCCTCCAAAACGGGGTTACTGCTCGGTCCCCTCCCGTACTCCCTCCCGCACGCCCTGCCGGCCGAGGGCCAGCGCGATCTGCAGCGTGAAGCCGTCGCGCGGGTCGATCGGCGTGCACCCGGTGACCTCGGCGACCTGCGCGAGGCGGTAGCGCACGGTGTTGGGGTGGACGAAGAGCGCCCGCGCGGTGGCCTCGATTGAGGACCGCTGCGCGAAGAAGGTCGTCAGCGTCTGCACGAGCGCCGAGCGGTGCTCCGCCAGCGGGCGGTGCACGTGGTCGAGCAGCTGGGCGGCGGCTCCCCGCTCGCCGGCGAGCAGCCGCTCCGGCAGCAGGTCCAGTGCGTGGACCGGCCGCGGGGCGTCGGGCCACGCCCCCGCGACGGCGTGCGCCGCCACGGCCTCCCTTGCGGAGAGGTGGGCCGAGGCGAGGTCCTCGACCCACGGTCCGACCACCACCGGACCGTCGTCGAACTGGCCGAGCACGGAGGCGGCGGCGCTGAGCACGCCCGGCTCGCCCTGGGCGTCGTCGGTGCCGGCTCCTCCCTCGCGTCCGACGCCGCCGAGCACCACCACGAGGCGGTGCCCCTGGATCGCGCACAGCACGTCGGAGACGCTGGTGAGGGCGCGGCGGCGTACCTCTCCCACGAGGTCCGGGGCCGAGCGGCTCGTCGCCACCTCGCCGACGACGACGCAGACGCCGCGGCCCTGCCCCCAGCCCAGTGCACTGGCCCGGGACAGCACCTCGGCGTCGGCGTCACCCCGCACGACGCTGTCGACGACGAGGGCCTCGAGGCGCGCGTCCCACGCCCCGCGCAGCTCCGCCGCCCGTGCGTACACGCGGGCGGTCGCGAAGGCGAGCTCCCGCCCGTAGTGCAGCACCCCGGCGTGGACCGCGGCGCGGTCGACCGGCTCGAGGAGGGGCTCGACGTTGGCCTCGACGACGTCGATGGCGAGCCGCACCAGGTCGACGGTCTGCTGGAGCGTGATCACCCCGGCGAGGGCCCGGGGCGCGGCGCCGAAGACGGTCCCCGCGATGACGGTGTCGGCGGGCTGCTCCTCACCGCCGTGGCGCCACCACTCGACGAAGCTGCGGATGCCCGCCTGGATCACGAAGCCCACCCAGGAGCGGTCCTCGGCCGACAGGTCGCGGAACCAGGCGACGTCGGTCTCCATCCGCTGCGTCGCGGCGGTGCTGAGGCTGCCGAGGGACCGCTGCAGCGCGTCGGCCGTGCGCGCGCGGTGCTCGGCGTCGTCCGCCGCCGAGGGGGGCGGGGGCGGAGGGGTGACCACCGTCCGAGGATAGTGGCCGGTCACGGCTGCGTGACGTCTGCGTCACGGCCGCCCGCTCCGGTGGTGGGCCTGGTTGGATGCGTGTCGTCCGGTCGTCACGCGTGAGGAGGACCCGTGGGCACGAACCCGTCCGCTCCCCCCGAGGTCCGGTACGTCGAGGTCCACGGCCACCGGCGCGCCTACGTGGTCGCCGGCGAGGGCCCGGTCCTGCTGCTCCTCCACGGGCTCGGCTGCGACCACACGACCTGGGCGCCCGTCGTGCAGGACCTGGCCCGCACGCACACGGTCATCGCGCCGGACCTCCTGGGGCACGGCGCCTCGGCCAAGCCGCGCGCCGACTACAGCGTGGGCGGCTACGCCAACGGCATGCGGGACCTGCTGACGGTGCTCGGGGTCGACAAGGTGACCGTGGTGGGCCACAGCTTCGGCGGGGGCGTCGCGATGCAGTTCGCCTACCAGTACCCCGAGCGCACCGAGCGTCTCGTGCTCGTCGCCAGCGGCGGGCTGGGGCCGGAGGTCACGCCGTTCATCCGGGCCATCACCACGCCCGGGTTCCACCAGGCGGTCGGCGCGCTCATGCTGCCCGGTGTGCGGCACGCCGTCCTGGGCTCGCTGCGCGCGCTCGGTCACGTGCCCACCGGCCACACGCGCGACCTCCCCGAGATCGCGGCCATCCTCGACACGTTCCGCGACCCCCGGGCTCGGGCGGCGGTCCGGCACGTGGTGCGGCACGTCGTCGACTGGCACGGCCAGGTGGTGACCATGGCCGACCGCGCCTACCTGACCGAGGCCATGCCGATGCTCGTGGTCTGGGGCACCGAGGACCGCGTGATCCCGGCGTCCCACGCCGCCAACGCCGCCGTCCTCGCGCCGCGGGCGCGGGTGGAGCTCGTCCCCGACGCCGGCCACTTCCCGCACAAGGACCATCCCGAGCGCTTCGTCGCGATCCTCGAGGAGTTCGTCGCGGCGACGCGTCCCGCGCCGTACAGCCGCGCCCGCTGGCGTCGCTACCTCACCCGGGGCCCGGCCGCGTCGGTGGCGCAGGCGGAGGCCGGGAGCCGTCCCGTGCGGCCGACGCCGCTGCCCCGCGGCCCCCGAGCGGTCCGCGCCGTCAAGGCCGTCCGGGGCGCCTGAGCCCTCGCCCGGCCGGGGCTCGCCGAAAAAACTTCTGGTGATCCGGGGAACATTCGTCCCCTCCGGTCCCTCCTAGTCCATGAACGACGAGGAACGGCCCCCCGGGGCCGGACCCGCCCCAGGACACCGACACCGCACCGCACCGGAGGAGACCGACATGAGCAACGACACCCCGACGCCCGCCTCGGACAGCGCCACCCCCGGCGGCGCCGGCTCGGCCTACGACACCGACGGTGACGGCTTCGTCGACACCGTCCTCGCCGACACCGACGGCGACGGCTACGAGGAGACCGCGGCGGTCGACACCGACGGCGACGGCGTGATGGACACCGTGCTCGTCGACGCGGACGGCGACGGCTACGCCGACACGGCCGTCTACGACACGGACGGCGACGGTGTCCCCGACTACGCGGAGACCGACACCGACGGCGACGGCTACGTCGACACCTCGGGCTACGTCGCCGACGCCGACGGCGACGGCGTCCTCGACACCGTGAGCGTCGACGGCGAGGGCGGCTACGTCTACGCCTCCAACGCGGAGCCCACGCCTCCGCCCGCGCCCAGCTCGATCGAGTACGACGCGGACGGCGACGGCTACGTCGACACGCGTGAGACCGACACCGACGGCGACGGCTACGTCGACACCGTCGAGACCGACACGGACGGCGATGGCTGGGTGGACACGGTCGCCACGGACACCGACGGCGACGGGTACGCCGACGTCGTGGAGACCGACACCGACGGCGACGGCTACACCGACGAGATCGCGTACGACGCGGACGGCGACGGCTACATCGACACCGTCGAGGTCGACACGGACGGCGACGGCTACACCGACACCGTCGTGCACGACGGTGCGGCGGGCGACAGCGGGCTGGAGAGCACGCTCGACGCCTGATCCGTCAGCACCAGGCTGCACCAGACCGACCCGTGTGCCGGGTCCGGAGAGCGCGGGGGGCTCGCCGGGCCCGGCACCGGTGCGTCAGGAGAGGCCGGCGACCAGCTGCGCGCGGGCGCGGTTGAGGCGGCTCTTCACCGTCTGCACCCCGACGCCCTGGTGGGCGGCGATCTCCTCGTAGGTGAGGTCGGCCAGCTCGCGCAGCACGATCGCCTCGCGGAACTGCTCGGGCAGGGCCGCGAGCGCGCGGCGCACCCGGTCGACGTCCGCCACCTGGTCGGCGTGGTCGCGGAGCACGTCGGTGTCCTCGGGCAGCTCGCTCGGGTCCACCGCGCGTTCGCGGCGACGCCGGGCGACGGCCAGGGCCGCGTTCGAGGCGATCCGGTAGAGCCACGTGTCGAACCGGGCCTCGCCCCGGAAGGAGCCGAGGTGGAGCCACGCCGCGGTGAGGGCGTCCTGGAGGGCGTCCTCCGCGTCCTGGCGGTCGCCGACGACCCGCAGGCAGACCGACCAGAGACGGGAGCGGCGAGGGCGCACCAGGGCGTCGAAGGCGGCCGGGTCGCCGGCCTGGGCCCGCTCCAGCAGCGCCGCGTCGTCGAGGGCGTCCAGGACGGTCATCCGTGCCTCCGGTCGGTGCTGCTGCTGGGGTGCGGGCAGTCTGCCACGCACGGTCGGCTCCCGGGAGGCCTCACCCGCGCCACGGTCGTCCGAGCGCGCGGGCCAGGTCGACGCCCAGGCCGACGTCGCGCGTGGCCAGGTCGAGGCGGCGTCCCAGCGGTGCGTCCGCCGGCCCCACCTCGGCGGCGAGGTCGACCACCACGCCCGGGCGCGGGTCGAGAGCGCCCCCCGGCGATCCGGGGCGCGGGGCGACGGAGGTGACGAGGTCCGCGGTGAGCACGAGCACCGGGGCGTCGCCGCGCTCCGCCACCGGGAGCAGGAGCAGGTACGGCGGGAGCTCGCGGTCGGGTGCCCCGCCCCCGGAGCGGTGGCGACCGCCCGGGAACAGGTAGGGATCGAGGTCGACCTGCCCGCCGCCCGCCGTCTGGAGCGTGACCCGCGCGCGGCGGGTCGGCAGCCGCGGGTCGCGGGCCGCGTCGAGACGCTGGCGGAAGGTCTGCGGGGCCGTGAAGCAGCCGCGCGCGGCCAGCACCTCGAGCACCTCGCGCTGGGCGCTGCTCGTCGCCGACGGCGGGCCGGGGACCGGTGCGGCGGGCGCCGTGACGACCGTCGGCACCGCCACGGTGACGCGGCCCGGGGCACGCGTGATCCACGGCGGGGGCGGGGTCGCCGGCGGCTGCCACGCCGGATCGGCGCGGACGGCGGCCTGCTCGGTCGAGGCGAGACGGGCCCACGCGGTCACCAGGCGGTGCGCCCACTCCGGGCCCCCGCCCTGGCGGGCGACGAAGTCGGCCCGCCACGCCGGGTCGTCGAGCGCGCGCGCCCACGCCGGCTCGGTGCCGAGGAAGGTGCGCACCGGCAGCACCGCCGAGTCGACGTCGTCCGGAGCGCGCAGGGCCCGCGGCCGGCCGTCGGGGGCCGGAGTGAGGAGCAGTGCCGGGTGCCGGGCCACCTGCTCCAGGAGGGCGGGCACCGCCAGGAGCGCGACCAGCACGGGGGGCTGCTCGAGGAGGCGTCGCAGCTCCGGGGCGCCGTCCGCCGCGGCCCGCAGCCGGGGGTGGCCGGCCAGCAGCAGCTCGCCCGCGGTGCGACCGGGCGGTGGCACCTCCGGTGGGGGAGCAGGGCGGGCCGCACCCCGGGGAGGCGGGCCGGGCTGGGCGGAGCCCCCAGGGCCCATCGGACGCGGACGGGCCGGCGGCGGCGCGCTCACGCGCCTCGTGGACGGGTCCGGCGGGGGCAGCGTGCCGCTGCGGGACCGGTCGGGCACCGCCTGCAGGCCCCGCAGCGTGATGAAGCGGCTCGACTCCGCGTCGGCACGTTCGACGACCCGCAGGCGCGTCGCGGTGTGCGCGCCCAGCGCGACGGCCAGGTGGGGCTCCGCCAGGTGGGCGGGGCGACCACCGAGGAGGTCGGCGGCCATCTGGTGCACCCACCGCAGGCGCGAGGATCCGCCGGTCAGGTAGAGCCCGTGGAGGGACGCGGCTCGCACGCCCGCCGCCTCCAGGCTGCGCCCGAGGAGGGCCCGCGCCCGTTCGAGCTCGTGCGCGACGATCTGGTTGAACTCGGCGATCGTCACGGTCACCGCCGTGGTCGACGCGCCTGCGGTGACCGGCACGTCGGCGTACTCCCAGTCGGCGAGCCGGTGCTTCGCCTCGCGTGCCGCGTCGTACAGGGCGTGGAGGTCGGCGAGGTGCTCGGGACGGTCGAGGGCCTCGTCGAGGTCGACGTGGCCCTGCGCCCGCACCTGGGTGCGGACCCACAGCGCGAAGACGTGGTCGATGGTGCTGCCGCCGAGGTCGTCGAGACCGGCGTGCGCGGTGATCTCCAGCGGCGCCGCGGCGCCGGCGCGGTGGTGGAGCACCGCGACGTCGCAGGTGCCCCCGCCGAAGTCGAGGACCGCGACGTCGGCGCCGTCGGGCAGCCGCTCGGCGTCCGCGAACCACGAGACGGCGGCGATCGGCTCCGCGACGAGGGTCACGGGCGCGGTCGAGCCGGTACGCCGCCAGGCCTCCTCCAGCGCGCGGCGGCGGGGACGCGCCCACGTCTGCGGGTAGGTGAGCACGACCCGCTCCGGCTCCGGGCCGGCACGGCCTGTGTCCGCCACCTCGCGCCGAGCGGCGTCGAGGACGTGCCGGAGGGTGGGGGCGACGAGCGCGACGACCTCGACCTCCTGGTCGCCCAGCAGCACGGCGTCCTGACCGATGAGGAGCTTCGGCGAGCCGACGTAGAGCTCGGGCGCGGACCGGCGCCCGGCGAGGGCCTCCGCGCCGACGACGAGGCGGTCGTCGGCCAGCAGCACCGCCGAGGGCATCGTGCCGTCCGGCCCGAGACGCACGCTCCGGGCCGGCCCGGTGTCGAGGCGCACGGCGGCGGTGGTGTTCGTCGTGCCGTAGTCGATCGACAGCGTCCACGCCACGCGTGCGCACCCCCTGTCAGGTCGACGGTCCTCCACGCCCCACGGGACCGCGGCGCGTCACGACGGCGATCCTGCCACGCGGCGCGCGAGCAGCTGGTAGGACCTCGCCAGCACCCGGGCCGCCTCGATCTCGGCGGGCACGACCGAGCGGGTCGCCTCCCCGGCCGCGTACGCCGCGGCGCGACGCAGCTCGGCCGCTGCGCCCGACGCCGCCTCGAGGACCCCGTCGGGATCGTCGACGACGGCCTCGAGCCGCGGCACGAGCGGTGACGCGGGCGCGTGGGCGCCCAGCAGGCGCAGGGCGCGCAGCTCCGCCAGCGGGTGGAGCGCGGGCGCGAGGAGCGCTGCCTCGATCCGGGCCCGGGCGTCCTCCGGGTCGGGCAGGCCCGGCGCGAGCGTCGCCGCGACGGAGAGCGCGCGGATCGCCTTGATGAGGTGGGCCCGGGGCAGCAGCTGGCGCTGGATCGCGGTGTCGAGCTCGTCGAGTCCGGAGGTCGCGGCCAACCACGTGCGGAGCGCGGCGGCGCCCTCGGGCGCGACCGCGCGCCCGGCGACGACGCCGTAGGGGCCGATCGCGTCCCACAGGCCGGTCATCTCGGCGTCGCCCACCCCGTCCGGGGCCCCGATCTGGCGCCAGAGCCGCAGGAGGACCGGATCGGCCGCCTCGAGCTGGCGCAGCGTGCGGGCGAGCTGCTCCGTGACGAGACCGGTCCGCGCCGTCTGGGCGAGCAGGCCCGAGACCGGCACGACGGCGGAGAAGTCGGTGGGGTGCTCCATCGCGATCCGGTCCGCCACGCCGCGGGCGAGGACGAACGGGTCCTCCCCGGACAGGTCCCCGTCGCCGAACAGGTCGGCCTGCGTCAGCACGCAGACCGTGTTGACCGCGGTGGCCGACAGCGATCCGGACGCCCGGTGGAAGTCGCGGAGGAAGTCGAAGTCGTCCTGGCGCTCGGCCTCGCGGATGGCGAAGAGGAGGGCGTCGGCGTCACCGGCGGCGGCGGTCGAGGACCCGTCGCCCAGCAGGGCCCGACGCGTGGCCTCCTCGTTGGCGGCCGTCAGGGTCGCGAGACCGGGGGTGTCGATGAGCGTCAGGTCGCGCAGGGCGCCGGCCTGGAGGTGCACGACGATCCGCCGCACCTCGTCGACGGGGACGTCGAGGGACGCGGGCACGGCACCGTGGTCCAGGGGGCGGGTGGAGCCGTCCCTCAGCTGCACCTCGGCCCGGTCCGGGCTGCCGTAGGTGTACCAGGTGACGACCTGGGTGCACTCCCCGGCGGCGGTCGGAGCCACGCGCCGGCCGACGAGGGCGTTGACCAGCGTGGACTTGCCCGCCTTGACCCGCCCGACCACCGCGAGCCGGAGCGGGGCGTGGAGCGTCTCCCGCACCTCGTCGAACGGTCGCCGGAGCTCCGCGGGGAGGCCCTGCGCCAGGTCGAGGAGGAGGCGGTCGACGACGTCGGTGACCCCCCTGCGGTCGGGCGTCCCCGTCACAGGTCGGAGCCGGGGTCGTGCACGTCGACGTCTGTCGCGCTTGCGTCGCCGTCGTCGGTGCCCGACCAGTCGTCCCAGTCGTCCGTCCCGAGCACGTCGAGGACGTCCTCGACGTCCTGCTCCGCCCCAGAGCCGGCGGTCGCGCCCGCGTCGTCGGCGTCGTCGCCGGCGACACCCGTGCCCCCGTCGCCGGCCCCCTCCGTGTCGGTCGGGTCGGTCGCCTCGTCGCCGAACACGTCGTCGTCGATCTCCAGCACGTCCAGCACGTCGTCGGCCGCCGTGTCCTCGGGGAGCAGGCCCGCCAGGTCGTCGGCCGCCTCCGGGGCGGCGTCGAGCGCCCCCTCGAGCGCCGACGCCCAGACGTCGTCGGGCACGTCCTCGAGCAACGCCGCCTGCAGCGCGTCGACCGTGGTCGTCGTGGTCTCGTCGGTCTCGCTCATGTCAGCTCCGCCACCTCCCGCCGGAGGGCGTCGAGCTCCTCCAGCACCTGTGCTCGTTGCGCGACCACCGTGTCGCGCCGTCGTCGTGCGTCCTTCGTGGCCTGCTCCTGCTCGGCGGCCGACCGGGCCGCCTGGGTCTCGCTCGCCTTGATGAGGGCGTCGAGCTCGCCGATGCAGGACTTCAGGTGGTCCTCCATCGCGACGTACAGCTCGGGGCGCACCTCCCGCACGACCGCGTCGACCGCGGTCGTGAGCTCGCGTCGCAGCGTCGCGACGTTGTCGTTGAGGATCGCGTTGAGCTGCGACTGTCCCTCGCGCATCCCGCGGAAGCCCATGTTGATGGTGAGCCAGCCGCCCGCGATGAGGATGCCGATCGGGCCGCCGAGCCCGACGAGGGCGGCGACGTTGGCGCCGAGGAACGCGGTGGTGGCCACCGAGGGATCGAACATCGAGCTCGTCGTCGCCGCGACGCGGGTGCGGACGCCGCTGCGCGCCGCCCGCAGGTCGATCGGCGAGCCGAACGTCCGTCCGGGGGCGGCGTCGAGCCCGGCGAACGCGTTCGCGACGACCCGCTGGATGCCGGTGTCGAGCACGTGCTGCACGTGGCGCACGAGCACCGCGAGCTCGGCCTCGAGGGTCGAGGCGAACTGCTGTTTCGCGGACTTCGTGCCGGCCCGCTTCTGCCCCCGGATCGTCGCCCCCAGCCGGGTGACGACGTCGTCGGCGCCGCGGTTGAGCACCTCGAGCGCGGCGTGCCGCACACGTCCGAGGTCGCGCTCCAGCTCGAGGCGCGAGGTGCGCAGGTCGTGGCGCAGCTCGGCGAGCCGTTCCCGCTCGCCCACCATCGCGTCGACGGCGGCGGGGGTGGCGCCCTCGAGCAGCGCGACCTCGCGCTCGAGACCGGCGACGGCACGCTCCAGCCCGGCGTCGCACGCCTCGAGCGCCTGCACGACCCGGGCCCGTCCCGCGTCGCCGACCTTGGCCTGCACCACCTCGGCGAGGCGCTCGAGACCGGAGGCCTCGACGAGCTTCGCGGCGACGGCCTCGGGGTACTGGGCCGCCTGCAACGCGAACGTGGCGGCCACGGGCACGATGGGCGCGTCCGCGAGCCGGGGGGCGTGGGTCGCGAGCAGCTGCCGGTTATCGGCGAGGACCTGCTCCCAGGTCGTGGGGTTGCGGTCGGTGCGGCTGAGCACGAAGACGACCGAGGCCGAGCCCGCGGCGACCTCGCTGACGAAGGCGAGCTCGGGCGCGGTGAGCACCTGCCCGCCGTCGGAGACGAAGAGCATGAGGGAGGCGTGCTCCACGGCCGCCCGCGCGCGTCGGCCGTGCACGGCGCGCAGGCCCCCGACGCCCGGGGTGTCGAGGACGGTGATGCCGGGGAGCCAGCGCGAGGTCACCGCGACGCGGACGCCCACCGGCGGGGCGTCGGCGCCCTCGGTGGTCGGTTCGAGCACGGGCGCGGTCGGGTGGCCGCCCGCCGACGGCTCGGGCTCCGTGGCGAGCGCCGCCAGGGCCTGGGCGACGGGGGCGTCGCGGTGGCTGCCGTCGGCGAGCTCGACCCGCGCCGTGCCCTCCGGCAGGTCGTCCGACGGGGGCACCACCGCGATGACGCCCGTCGTGACGACCTCGGCCGCCGTGGGGGAGACCTCGGTGCCGGTGAGGGCATTGACCAGGGTGCTCTTCCCCCGCTTAACCTCGCCCACCACGACCACGGACGGCGGGGGCGGCACGGCGCTCACCGGCGTCATGGCGAGGGCCACGTCCTCCGTCATGCCCAGCTTCGTCAGCAGGCCGACGGCTCCGCCGAGCGCCTTCTTCTGGCCCGGCTGCAGGCGCACCCGGATGGGGTACTCGCGGGGCTCGACCCGCGCGGCGGGCGGGCTCGGGACGGTGGTCACGTCTGTGGGATGCACGAGGGGCCGCGGAAGTTCCCGGACCGGTGGATCTTTTTCTCGGTCCGGGCTCCGCGGCCCCTCGTCGGGTGACGACGCGTCAGGCGTCGCCGCCCTCCTGCTTGACGTCCTTCACGGCCGTCGGGTCGTCGACGCGGTAGGTGTCGAACGCCTTCTGCACCACCGACGGGTCGATCTCGCCGGCCTCGGCGAGCGACTGCAGCGCCGCGACCACGACCGACTGGGCGTCGATGTGGAAGAAGCGCCGGGCCGACGGGCGGGTGTCGGCGAAGCCGAAGCCGTCCGCGCCGAGCACGCGGTAGTCCTCCGGCACCCAGCGGGCGATCTGGAGGGGCACCGCGGCCATGTAGTCGGACACCGCCACGACGGGCCCGCCGGAACCGGCGAGCTTGTCGGCGACGTACGCCGTGCGCGGGGTCTCGCTCGGGTGCAGGAGGTTCCACTCCTCGGCGGCGACGCCGTCCCGGGCCAGCTCGTTCCACGAGGTCACCGACCACGTGTCCGCGGCGACGCCCCACTCCTCGGCGAGCAGGCGCTGCGCCTCGGCGATCCACGGGAAGCCGACGCCCGACGCGAGCAGCTGCACGCGCGGGCCCTCGGCCTCCGAGGTCGACACCTTGTGGATGCCCTTGAGGATGCCCTCGACGTCCACGTCCTCGGGCTCGGCCGGCTGCGCGACCGGCTCGTTGTAGACCGTCATGTAGAAGATGACGTCCTCGCCCTGCGGGTGCTGCTCGGTCGCGCCGTACATGCGCTCGAGGCCCGAGCGCATCACGTGCGCCACCTCGTAGGAGAACGCCGGGTCGTAGTGCACGACCGCGGGGTTCGTCGTGGCCAGCAGCGGGGAGTGGCCGTCGGCGTGCTGCAGGCCCTCGCCGGTCAGCGTCGTGCGGCCGGCGGTGGCGCCGATGAGGAAGCCACGGGAGAGCTGGTCGGCCATGGCCCAGATCGAGTCGCCGGTCCGCTGGAACCCGAACATCGAGTAGAAGATGTAGAACGGGATCATCTGCTCGCCGTGGGTGGCGTACGCCGAGCCCGCGGCCGTCGCCGACGCCATCGCGCCCGCCTCGGAGATGCCCTCGTGGAGCAGCTGCCCCGAGGTCGACTCCTTGTAGGCCAGCAGCATGTTGCGGTCGACCGACTCGTAGGTCTGGCCCATCGGGTTGTAGACCTTGGCGCTCGGGAACATCGAGTCCATGCCGAACGTGCGGTACTCGTCCGGCGCGATCGGCACGATGCGGGCGCCGATCTCCGGGTCGCGCATCCAGTCGCGCAGCAGGCGGACGGCCGCCATGGTGGTGGCGACCTTGTTCTTGCCGGCGCCCTTCTTGAGCTCGGCGTAGACCTTGTCGCCCGGGAGCTTGAGCATCGTGGAGCGGTTGACACGCTTCGGCAGCGAACCGCCGAGCTGCTTGCGCCGCTCCATCATGTACTCCATCTCGGGCGACTTCTCGCCCGGGTGGAAGAACGGCGCGGCGCCCGTCTGCTCGTAGGCGAGGTCCAGGTCGCGGTCCGAGATCGGCAGGTAGAGCCGGTCGCGGAAGCGCTTGACGTCGTCCTTCGTCAGCTTCTTCATCTGGTGCGTGGCGTTCTTGCCCTCGAGGGAGTCGATCGTCCAGCCCTTGATGGTCTGCGCCAGGATCACCGTCGGCTGACCCGTGTGCTTGGTCGCGGCGTCGAACGCCGAGTAGACCTTGCGGTAGTCGTGGCCGCCGCGGGGGAGCTTGCGGATCTGCTCGTCCGTCATGTGCTCGACCATGGCGCGCAGGCGCGGGTCGCCGCCGAAGAAGCTCTCGCGGATGTAGTCGCCCGACTCGACCGAGTAGGTCTGGAAGGCGCCGTCGGGCGTGCTGTTCATCTTGTTGACGAGCACGCCGTCGACGTCGCGGGCCAGCAGCTGGTCCCACTCACGGCCCCAGACGACCTTGATGACGTTCCAGCCCGCGCCCCGGAAGTTGGACTCGAGCTCCTGGATGATCTTGCCGTTGCCTGTCACCGGGCCGTCGAGCTGCTGCAGGTTGCAGTTGATGACCCAGGTCAGGTTGTCGAGCTCCTCGCGTGCCGCGACGCGGATCGCGCCGAGCGACTCGGGCTCGGCCATCTCGCCGTCGCCGAGGAAGGCCCACACGTGCTGCTGCGAGGTGTCCTTGATGCCGCGGTTCTGCAGGTAGCGGTTGAAGCGCGCCTGGTAGATCGACCCGATGGCCGTGAGACCCATCGACACGGTCGGGAACTCCCAGAACCCGGGCATGAGCCGGGGGTGGGGGTACGACGAGAGGCCCTGCCCGACGCCGTGCTGCACCTCCTGGCGGAAGCGGTAGAGCTGCTCCTCGGAGAGCCGGCCCTCGAGGAAGGCGCGGGCGTAGACACCGGGGGAGGCGTGGCCCTGGATGTAGACCTGGTCGCCGCCGCCCGGGGCCTCCTTGCCGCGGAAGAAGTGGTTGAAGCCGACCTCGTAGAGGCTGGCCGAGGACTGGTAGGTCGCGATGTGGCCGCCGACCTCCAGGCCCTTGCGGTTCGCGCTCGACACCATCATCGCGGCGTTCCACCGGATGTAGGCCCGGATGCGCCGCTCGATCTCCTCGTCGCCGGGGAACCACGGTTCGCGCTCGGGCGGGATCGTGTTGATGTAGTCCGTGGAGCGCAGGGCCGGCACGCCGACCTGCTTCTCACGGGCCCGCTCGAGGAGTCTCAGCATCAGGTAGCGGGCGCGGTCGCGCCCACGGTCCTCGATCAGGGAGTCGAAGGAGTCGAGCCACTCGTGCGTCTCGTCGGGGTCGATGTCGGGCAACTGGGTCGGCAGGCCCTCATGGATCACGGACGGCGAAGTGGGACGCGACTGGCTGGGTCGGGGTGTCGGGTCAGCGGTCACGTCGGCCATCGTCGCACGTGTCGCAGTCACAAGAAATCTACCCACGGGTACGCGTCCGCGCTCGCGCGCGGACGCGGATGGAGCGCGTCGTCCCGGGCCCGCGCCGGCAACTCGCGGCGGCCGTTGGGCCCGAATGGGTTGCGCGGGCTGCGGAAACCGGCTGGACTACGGGGCACGCCGCGTGCAGGCACGCGGCGACAGGCAGGACCGAGAGGTCGAGACAGGCGGGGAAGTGGAGGGTTCAGTGAGCGCGACGTCGGGTGGAGGTTCCACCCAGACCGCTGGAGCCGCGGGCAACGCGGCGAGCCGGCTGGGGCTGACGGTCGGCACGGTCGTCCAGGAGCTCGGGTGGGACGAGGACACCGATGACGAGCTGCGGCAGGCGATCGAGGACGCGATCGACGGTGACATGGTCGACGGCGACGACGGAACGGTCGTGGACGCCGTCGTGCTGTGGTGGCGCGCCGACGACGGCGACCTCACCGACGGCCTGGTCGACGCCCTCGCCGATCTCGCCGCCGGCGGCGTGATCTGGCTCCTGACCCCGAAGGTCGGCCGCCCCGGGGCCGTCGAGCCCGCGGACATCGCCGAGGCCGCCGACACGGCCGGGCTCTCCCAGACCACCACGGCCGCCGTGAGCCGCGAGTGGAGCGCCGTACGTCTCGAGGCGCCCAAGCAGGCCTGATCCGAGGCGCGGCGTCGTCCGGCGGCGAGGGTGCGTGTCCTGTAACTCAGAGTGACACTTTCTGTTCACATCTGGGGCGGCCCTCGCTACTGTGACGCGCAGGCGATCGGAAGGAGCGCGGCGTGGGCGCAGTGCGGACGAAGGTGGCGGATGCGGGCACGAGCCTGCGGGTCCTGGCGGGGGCAGGGATCGTCCGGCCCTACTCCCCGCGGGTGCTCGCCGGGATGCTCGGCACCCTGCGGTCCTGGGGCACCAGCCCGGCCGGGGGCTTCCGCACCGCGGCCCTCCGGTGGCCCGACGAGGTCGGTGTCGTCGACGAGCGGGGCGAGCTCACCTGGGGCCAGCTCCACCGCCGCACCAACGCCCTCGCCGCGGCGCTGCGGCAGGAGGGCGTGCGGGCCGGTGACGGCGTGGCCGTCATGTGCCGCAACCACCGGGGCTTCATCGAGGCCTCGGTCGCGGCCAGCAAGCTCGGCGCCGACGTGCTCTACCTCAACACCGCCTTCGCCGGGCCGCAGCTCGTCGACGTGCTGGAGCGGGAGGCGCCGCGGATCGTCGTGCACGACGAGGAGTTCACCGACCTGCTCGCCGCCGCCGACGTCGAGCACCGGGTGCTGGCCTGGGTGGACGCCGAGGCCCCCGGCGGCGCGACCGGGCGGGACGACGGCGTCCGCACGCTGGAGGAGCTGATCGCCCGCGGCGACGAGGCGGAGCTCGACCCGCCGGAGCGCGAGGGCCGCACCATCATCCTGACCTCGGGCACGACCGGCACGCCCAAGGGTGCGCCGCGACCGCAGGGCGGGGTGCCGGCCGCGGTGTCCCTGCTGTCGCGGATGCCCCTGCGCTCCCGGTGGCGCTGCTACGTGGCGGCCCCCCTCTTCCACACGTGGGGCTTCGCCCACTACCAGCTCGCCATGCTGCTCGGCACGACGCTGGTGCTGCGTCGCCGCTTCGACCCGAAGGAGGCGCTCGCGGTGCTCGCCGACGAGCGCTGCGACTCCTTCGTGGTGATCCCCGTGATGCTCCAGCGGATCCTCGCGCTGCCGGCCGACGAGCTGGACGCGCACCGGCTGCCCCACCTGGCCGTGGTGGCGTCGTCCGGGTCGGCCCTGCCGGGCGACCTCGCGATCACCTGGATGGACCGCTTCGGCGACAACCTCTACAGCACGTACGGCTCGACCGAGGTGGCCTGGGCGAGCATCGCCGACCCGGAGGACCTGCGCGAGGCGCCCTCGTCCGCCGGCCGGCTGCCGCACGCCACCGTCGTCAAGATCCTCGACGACACGGGGGCGGAGGTGCCACCGGGTGAGCCGGGCCGCATCTTCGTCGGCAACGACCTGCAGATCGAGGGCTACACCGGCGGGGGCACGAAGGAGGTCGTCGACGGGCTGATGTCCTCGGGCGACGTCGGTCGCTTCGGCCCCGACGGACGGCTCTACGTCGAGGGTCGCGACGACGAGATGATCGTCTCCGGCGGCGAGAACGTCTTCCCCAAGGAGGTCGAGGACTGCCTCGCGCGCCACGAGAGCGTCGCCGAGGTGGCGGCCATCGGCGTCGACGACGAGGACTTCGGCAAGCGCCTCCGCGCCTTCGTGGTGCTCGCCGACGGCGCCCAGGCCGACGAGCAGTCGCTGAAGGACTGGGTCAAGCAGAACCTCGCCCGCTACAAGGTGCCGCGCGAGATCGTGCTGCTCGACGAGCTGCCGCGGAACGCGACCGGCAAGGTGCTCAAGCGCGAGCTCGACGCGGGCTGAGGGCGGTGCGGCCGGTCCCAGCCGGGGCCGGTCGATCCCGGCGGGGCGCGGTGGGAGGATGGGCGTCATGTTCCCGATGAGTGACGACGCGCGCGCGACGACGCCGTGCGGCGGCGCGGGCGGTGCGTGCGACGACGTCTCCGCGCTGCCGGTCGGCGCCCCGGCGCCCGACTTCTCGCTGCGCGACCAGTTCGGCCAGACGGTGAGGCTCTCCGACTTCCGCGACCGCAAGGCGGTGGCGGTGCTCTTCATCCCGTTCGCGTTCTCCGGGGTGTGCACCGGCGAGCTCGGGGCCGTGCAGGCCCGGCTGGCGTCGTTCCTCACCTTCGACACGGAGGTCCTGGTCGTGTCCTGCGACCCCGTCTACTCCCTGCGCGCCTTCGCCGAGCGCGACGGCCTCGACATGACGCTCCTCTCGGACTTCTGGCCGCACGGCGCGGTCTCCGCGGCGTACGGGGTGTTCGACGCCGAGCGGGGCGCCCCGCGCCGCTCGTCCTTCGTGGTCGACCCCCGGGGCACCATCAGCTGGGCGGTGCACAACGACCTCCGCCAGGGGCGCGACCTCGACGCCCACCTCGCCGCTCTCCAGCAGGCGGTCGGCGAGCCGGTCTGACGAGCGGGGTCGATCCGTTCGACAGGTCTGGACCACCGCAGGGGAACGTGTCGCATCGTGAGACGAAGAGCGGCGTCGACGTGAATTCGTTGTCTGCGCGATGCATGATCGTCATGTCGCGCCGCTGGAGACCCGAGACTCCGGCGGCGCGACACTTGTGTTTCCGGCCGCCCCGCCGTGCGGGCGGGCCGATGCGCGTGCCGAGGCCGACGCCGGATCCGCGGTCCCGTAGGCTGAGCGCCGCTTCGGGCGAATAGCTCAGTTGGTCAGAGCGTCCGGTTTACACCCGGAAGGTCGGGGGTTCGAGCCCCTCTTCGCCCACCTCCAGCGGACCGCATGAGAGCCCTCTCACGGACGGCTCACGCGGGCCTCACCGCCGGCGGTGACGGTTGCTCCATCAGCCGGCCCGCCGCGTGCGGGCCTCGACGAAGGAGCCCCGCATGCTCATGAAGGTCATCCTCCCCGGGTTCGTCGCCCTCATGGGCGTCATCGGCGCGGCGATGCTCGCGCTGCCGTCCGTGGGTGGTCCGGAGACGACCCGCACCGACGTGGTCGGCCCGGCGGCGAGCAGCACGCCCGGCACGACGGGTACGACGGGCGCGACCGCCTCGCAGTCCACGGAGCCCACCGCGGAGCCCACCGCGGAGCCCACCGCGGAGCCCACCGCTGACGCGACGCCGGCGCCGACCGCCGACGCGCGGGACGACGGCGACGACCGGGCCGAGGCGCGACCGTCGGCACCGGCGACGTCGTCGCCGCGTCCGGTGGGCCCGCCGCCCGCCGCCGTGCCGTCCCGCGACGACGACGGTGACGACGACCGTGACGACGACCGTGACGACCACGACGACGAGCACGACGACGACCACGACGACGGGGACGACGGGAACGACGACTGACTCACCCCGGAGTCGTGGCCCCAGCGCACCGGAGGACGGTGCGCTGGGGCCACGACGCGTGTCGGGGCCGTCAGCCGTTGAAGCGGTAGCCCATGCCGCGCACGGTGCCGATGGCCCCGGCGCCGAACTTCTTGCGCAGGTAGCCCACGTAGACGTCGACGACGTTCGAGCTCGGGTCGAAGTCGAGGCCCCAGACCGTGTCGAGCAGCTGCTCGCGGGACAGCACCTGGCCGGGGTTCCGCAGGAACATCTCGGCGAGGGTGAACTCACGGGCGGACAGCTCCAGCGTGCGCCCGCCGACCGAGGCCCGGCGGGTGCGGAGGTCGAGCGTGACCCCGCCGGCGCTCAGCACGGAGCCGCGCTGGTCGTCACCGCCGCCGGTGCCGGCGTTGCGGAGCCGCACCCGCACGCGGGCCTGCAGCTCGCTGAACCGGAACGGCTTCGGCATGTAGTCGTCGGCGCCGCCGTCGAGGGCGGAGACGGTGTCGGTCGCGGAGTCGCGGGCCGTCAGCACGATGACGGGCATGCGCGAGCCCTGGGAGCGCAGCTGGTCGAGCACCTCGAAGCCGTCCATGCGGGGGAGCCCGATGTCGAGCACCATGAGGTCGAACGTCCCGCTGAGCGCGTGGTCGAGCCCGTCGACGCCGTCGCCGACGACGGTGACGCTGTGGCCGTCGGCGCGGAGGCCCTTGGCGACGAAGGACGCGATCCGGCTCTCGTCCTCGACGATCAGGATGCTGGCCACGCGGGTTCCTTTCGGGTCGGGATCGTGAGCACGAAGATCGCGCCGGTGGGGGAGGCCGAGGTGACGGCGGCGTCCCCGCCGTGGGCGGCGGCGATGGCCGCGACGATGGAGAGCCCCAGCCCGAAGCCCTCGTCGTCGGCGGGCACGTGGCTGCGACCGAACCGCTCGAAGATGCGCTCGCGGTCCGCCTCGGGGACGCCCGGGCCGCTGTCCCGCACCCAGAGCCGCACCTGCCCGTCCGGCGCCCCGTCCGGCGTCGCGTCCCAGCCGACGGCGACCACGTCGCCCGGGGCGGTGTGCTTGACCGCGTTGTCGCAGAGCTGGAGCAGCGCCTGCGTGAGGCGCTGCTCGTCGGCGTCGAGGACGGGTGGCGCGACCTCCCCGGTGGGTACGTCGAGGGTCCAGTCCCGCGGACCCAGCGCGCGCGCCTTCGACAGGACGCTGGCGGCCAGGTCGGCGACGTCCACCGGCCCGGTCGTGAGGAAGTCGGGCCGGTCGCTCTTGGCGAGCAGCAGCAGGTCGCCCACGAGGCGAGCCATGCGGTCCACCTCGTCGAGCAGCAGGTCTCGCGTCTCGCGGGCCTCCGGGGACTCGGTCTCGAGCAGCTCGAGGTGCCCGCGGAGGATCGTCAGGGGCGTCCGCAGCTCGTGCCCGGCGTCGTCGAGGAACTGCCGTTGGCCGGTGAAGGCGGCCTCGAGCCGGGCCAGCATGCCGTTGACGGTGCGGGTGAGGTCCGTGATGTCGTCGTTGCCGGTCTCGGGCACGCGCCGCGAGAGATCGGTGCCGCTGATCTCCTCGGCACTGCGGCGCAGCACCCGGAGCGGACGCAGCAGCCGTCCCGACTGCCAGGACGCCACGGCCACGACGAGCAGCAGCGCCGCGAACGCCACGAGCGCGTAGGTGCGCACCGTGTCCGCCAGCTGCTGGTGGGCGACGTCGGTGTAGGTCACGACGACCAGCGCACCCCGCGACGTCGTCCCGCCCTCCTCCACCGAGGCGGGCTGCACCGTCAGGAGCAGCGACTGGCCCTCGATGGTGGTGCGCACCGAACCACCGTCGTCGACGAGCGGGCGGACGGCCGCGGCGAACGCGACGGTGCCGGCGACGTCCTCCGCCGAGCCCCGCTCGGCCTGGTCGATCCGCGCGCCGTCCTCCCACCAGCCGACGAGCTTCTCCTCCTCCGTGGGCACGTTGCGCTGCACGAAGCCGTAGAGGAGGTCGGCCACGCCGACCGGCGCGACGCCGGTGAGCGGGTCCTCCGCGCCGGGTAGGTGGTAGGGGCCCGACGTCGTCGCGAGCCGGCGGAACTCGTCGAGCTCCTGCTCGACGGCCTGCACGTGGACGGTGTCGATGCGGCGGTCCTCGATGACGTAGAAGCTGAAGCCCGCACCCGCCAGCGCCAGGGCGACGAGCACGGCGACCGTGGCCGTGATCCGCAGGCGCACGGAGAGGCCCGGGCGCACGGCACGGGGAGGGATGGAGGCGGGCGACGGGCTCAGTCGTCGTCCCCGTCGTCGTCCCCGTCGTCGTCCCGGTCGTCCCCGCTGCCGTCGTCCCCGTCGTCCCCGTCGTCCCCGTCGTCGTCCCCGCCGTGGTCGTCGCTGTCGTCGTCCTCGACGGGCTGCGGGCCGGGCACGACGTTCTGCGGCTCCGAGGTGGGGGCGGCCGGGGCGCTCGTCGCCGGCGCGGAGGGCGCGTCCGTGGGGGAGGGCGACGCCGTGGCGTCGGTCGTCGGGGAGTCCGCGGTGGGCGTGGCGGGCGCGACCACCGGTCCGACCTGCGGATCGGGACTCTCGGCGGCCAGCACGCTGACGCCGAACCCGCCGACGAGCAGGCCGACGGTCACGCCGAGCAGGATCTTGAGGAGGGAGGACATGGTGTGGCCGATCCTGCCGCAGGACGGTGGAGGAGCCCAGCACCATGAGAGGACTCTCATGGTGCTGGCCCCACTGCAAGGACACGCAGGCGGCAACGCCGTCGCAACCCGACGGGTCCTAGGGTGGTCGGCGTCACACCACGATGCCCGACCACGACGAGGAGGCCCACCGGTGATCGTCCCCCTGAGCGTGCGCGACTTCATGGATCGCGCGACGACCGTCTACCCGGACCGGATCGGCGTGGTCGACGAGCCCGACCAGCCGGCGCCGTCCCTCGGCACGCTGACGTACGGCGAGCTCGGGGACCTCGCGGCCCGCCAGGCCGCCCACCTCGACGCACTGGGCATCGCGGTGGGGGAGCGGGTCGCGGTGGTGTCCCACAACAGCGCCCGCCTGCTGGCCTCGTTCTTCGGCGTCGCGGGCTCGGGCCGCGTGCTCGTGCCGGTGAACTTCCGGCTGCGCCCCGACGAGGTGCGCTACATCGTCGAGCACTCGGGGGCGCGGGTGCTCTACGTCGACCCCGAGATCGACGAGGCGCTGGCCGACGTCGCGTGCGAGCACCGCTACGTGCTGGGGCAGGACGAGCACCTCTACGCCCCGGCGGGGGCCGAACCGCGGCCGTGGGAGCCCGACGAGTCCGCCACGGCGTGCATCAACTACACGTCGGGCACGACGGCGCGACCCAAGGGCGTGCAGATCACCCACCGCAACATCTGGGTCAACGCGACGACCTTCGCCCTCCACGCGGGGGTGACCGACCGCGACGTCTACCTGCACACGCTGCCGATGTTCCACGCCAACGGGTGGGGGATGCCGTTCGCGACCACCGGCCTGGGCGTGCCGCAGATCGTGCTGCGCAAGGTCGACGGGGCCGAGATCCTGCGTCGGATCGAGGAGCACGGCGTGACCTTCCTGTGCGCCGCCCCCGCGGTCGTCGCGGCGGTGCTGGAGGCCGCCCAGACGTGGGACGGACCGGTCCCGGGGCGCGACCGCGTCCGCGTCATCGTGGCGGGCGCGCCGCCGCCGACCCGCACGGTCGCGCGCGTGGAGGAGGAGCTGGGCTGGGAGTTCATCCAGATCTACGGCCTCACCGAGACCTCGCCGCTGCTCACGGTGAACCGCTCGCGTGCCGAGTGGGACGACCTCGAGCCCGAGGAGCGGGCGGCCCGCCTCGTGCGCGCGGGTGCGCCGGCGCTGGGCGTGCGGCTCGCGGTGGACGACCACGGCGAGGTGCTCGCCCGGGGCAACCAGGTGCTCGAGGGCTACTGGCAGCAACCGGAGGAGACCGAGAAGGCCCTTGCCGACGGCTGGTTCCACACGGGCGACGGCGGCACGTTGGAGGACGGCTACCTCACCATCAACGACCGCAAGAAGGACGTCATCATCACGGGCGGCGAGAACGTCTCGTCGATCGAGGTGGAGGACGCACTCTTCTCCCACCCGGCGGTCGCCGAGGTCGCCGTCATCGGCGTGCCGAGCGAGAAGTGGGGCGAGACCATCAAGGCCCTCGTCGTGCTCGCACCGGACACGTCCGCCGACGAGGCGGAGCTGATCGCCTGGTGCAAGCAGCGACTGGCGGGCTACAAGGCCCCCACGTCGGTCGAGATCCGCGACGAGCTGGCCCGCACCGCGACGGGCAAGCTGCAGAAGTTCAAGCTCCGCGCGCCGTACTGGGAGGGGCAGACCCGCCAGGTGAACTGACGGCTACGGTACGCCCATGACGACGTTGGGCGATGTGGTCGACCTCCTGCACGCGTGGTTCCCGCCGGCGACGGCGGAGGACTGGGACGCCGTGGGGCTCGTGTACGGCGATCCCTCGCGCCCCGTGCGCAAGGTGATGTTCGCGGTCGACATCGACGAGGCGGTGGCCGAGGAGGCCGCGACGTGGGGCGCCGACCTGCTCGTCGTGCACCACCCGCTGTTCCTCCGACCGGTGCACGGCTTCGCCGCGACCACGCCCAAGGGCCGCACGCTCAGCCGCCTCGCCGAGGCGGGCTGCGCGTTGCTGGTCGCCCACACCAACGCCGACCAGGCGGTCGGCGGCGTCTCTGAGGCGATGGCCGTCGCCCTGGGCCTCACGGAGCTCGAGCCGATCGTGCCCGGGCCGAGCGAGCCCTACGACAAGGTGACGGTGCTCGTGCCGACCGACGCGGCCGCTCCCGTGCGGGCGGCGATCGCGGAGGCCGGCGCCGGGGCCATCGGGCACTACGACCACTGCACCTTCTCGGTCCCGGGCCAGGGCCGCTTCCGTCCCCTCGAGGGCGCACAGCCGACCATCGGGTCGGTGGGCAGCATCGAGCTGGTGGACGAGGAGCGGGTCGAGGCGATCCTCCCGCGGCGGCTCCGCCGGCAGGTCGTCGCCGCGCTCCTGGCGGCGCACCCCTACGAGGAGCCCGCCTACGACGTCGTGGAGCTCGCCGACCCGCACGCCCTGACGAGCGGCACGGGTCGGGTCGGCGTCGTGGAGCGCACCACCTTGCGCGACTTCGCCCAGACGGTCGCCGACGCCCTGCCGGAGACCGCCGGCGGCGTGCGCGTCGCGGGTGACCCCGACCGCTCCGTGCGGCGGATCGCCGTCTGCGGCGGCGCGGGCGACGGGCTGCTCGACGGGCTCGTCGGCTCGGACGTGGACGTCTACGTGACGAGCGACCTGCGCCACCACCGGGCGGCCGAGTTCGTCGCCGACGACGGCCCGGCGCTCGTCGACGTCGCCCACTGGGCGGCGGAGTGGACCTGGCTGCCCGTGGTGGCGACGCGCGTCACGGACGCGCTCGGCGATAGTGTGGAGACGCGCGTCAGCACGCTGCGCACCGACCCGTGGCAGTTCCGCGTGGACCCCTCCGACCCGTCCGACCGCTCTGAGAGGAGCGCGTGATCAAAGCCGATCCCTTCGCCCAGCGGAAGCTGCTCGACGTCCAGGCCCTGGACTCCCGTCTCGACCAGCTGAAGCACCGTCGCACCCACCTGCCGCAGCTCGCCCGGCTCGAGGAGCTCGCCGCGACCCGGCGGGGTGTCGACGACCAGGCCCGTGACGCGCGGATCGCCGTCGACGACCTGTCGCTCGAGCAGCGCAAGGCCGACGCCGACGTGGAGCAGGTGAAGGCCCGCCGGGCCCGTGACCGGCAGCGCATGGACGCCGGTCTCGTCACGAACCCCAAGGACCTCGAGCGGATGCAGAACGAGTTGGTCTCGCTCGAGCGCCGCATCGGTTCGCTGGAGGACACCGAGCTCGAGATCATGGAGCGGCTCGAGGAGGCGCAGGGCCGGCTCACCGCCGCCGAGGCCCGGCTGGCGGAGATCGACGCGGAGGCCAGGGCGCTGGCCGCCGAGCGTGACGCCGCCTGGGCCGAGCTCGACGCCGAGCTGGAGGCGGCGGCGTCCGAGCGTGCGCCCCTGGTGGAGGACCTGCCGGCCGACCTGCTGGCGCTCTACGACAAGATCCGCCAGAAGCAGGGCGGCATCGGGGCCGCCGAGCTGCGCCGCCGGGAGTGCGGCGGTTGCCGCCTGACCCTCGACAACGCCGAGCTCGCGGTCATCAAGGCCGCCAGCGTCGACACGGTCGTGCGCTGCGAGGAGTGCTCGCGGATCCTCGTCCGCACGGGCGAGTCCGGCCTGTGACGTCCGCGGGTCTTGCCGCTGGTCCCGCCGCTGGTCCCAGCGCCGTCGTCGTCGAGGCGGACGGCGGGTCCCGCGGCAACCCCGGGCCCGCGGCGTACGGCGCCCTGCTGCGCGACGCCGCCACCGGTGAGGTCATCGCCCAGGACGGCGCGACGATCGGCCGGGCGACCAACAACGTGGCGGAGTACTCGGGGCTCATCGCCGGGTTGGAGCTGGCCGCGGCGTACGCGCCCGGCGCCCGGGTCGAGGTGCGCATGGACTCCAAGCTCGTCGTCGAGCAGATGGCGGGGCGCTGGAAGATCAAGCACCCGGACATGAAGCCGCTGGCGGCGCGGGCGAGCGCGATCGCGCCGCCCGGCACCGTGTGGACCTGGGTGCCGCGGGCCGAGAACGCCGCCGCCGACCGCCTCGCCAACCAGGCGCTCGACGGCGTTCGCTCGGGCGTGGAGGTGCTGGGCGCCGCGACCGCCGTCGCGCCGGACGAGCCGAACGAGCCGAACGAGCCGAACGAGCCGAACGAGCTGAGCGAGCCGGACGAGCCGGACGAGCCGGAGGTCACCGAGCAGGTCGACGCGGCTGAGCAGCAGGCCGCGCCCGCGGCGCCGACGACCCTCGTCATCGTGCGGCACGGCGTCACCGCCCACACCGCCGAGAAGCGCTTCTCCGGCGGGCTCGCCTCGGCGAACCCCCCGCTCGTCGAGGAGGGGCGCGCCCAGGTGCGTGCGACCGCCGCCTGGCTGGGGCCGATCGCCGGCGAGGTCGCGGCGGTGGTGACCTCGCCCGTGCGCCGGACGCGCGAGTCCGCCGAGATCCTCGCCGCGACGCTGGAGGCGCCGCTGGTCGAGGAGCCGGGCTTCGCGGAGATGGAGTTCGGGGACTGGGACGGCCTCACGTTCGGCGAGGTGCGCGCGCGGCACGGGGCCGACCTCGACGCCTGGCTCGGGTCGCTGGACGCCCGCGCCGGCGGTCCGCGCGGCGAGTCGTTCCGCGGCGTGGAGGAGCGCGTCCTCGCGGGGCTGCGCCGGGTGCTGGACACCTACCGCGGGCGCACGGTCGTCGTCGTCTCCCACGTGACGCCCATCAAGACCCTCGTGGCGCACGCGCTCGAGGCGCCGCTGACGGCGCTGTTCCGGATGGAGCTGGCGCCGGCGTCCGTGACCGTCATCAGCCACTACGCGGGTGGACGCGACGGCGAGAGCACGGCCAGCCTGCGCCTCTTCAACGCCCGCCCCGGGGACGGCCCGTTCGGGGCCTGAGGGCCTCAGAGCTCGGCGACCACCACGTCGAGCTGGGTGCCGCGGGGCGTGGGGGCGCCCTCTTCGACGTACCAGCCGAGGTCCCGCAGCTGCGTCGCGAACGCCTGCGGCGTGCGCGGGGTGCCGCCGTCGGTGAGCACCGCGCGCACGATGCGGCCCTTGGTCGCCTTGTTGAAGTGGCTGACGACCTTGCGGGTGCCCTGGTGCTCGTGGAGCACCCGCACGGTGACGGTCCGCCGCGCCACGTCGCCCTCGGGGCGCCAGAACGCGGCGTAGGTGCCCGACCGCAGGTCGACGAGCACGCCGGAGCCGACGCCCTCGGTCACCGCGTCGCCGAGGTGCCGGCGCCAGTGGGCGGCGACGGATCCGAGGCCCGGGAGGGTGGTGTCGCCGGAGAGGCGGTACGACGGGATCCGGTCCGCGAGGCGGACGAGCCCGAACACGGACGACGTCACGGCCACCCGGCGCAGGCGGCGGCGGGCCGCGGCGTCGAGGGCGGCGGCGTCGAGCGCGTCGTAGACCACACCGGTGTAGATCTGCTCGGCCCGAGCGGTCGGCGCCGTGCGGAGGTCGGCGTTGCGGGCCGCCAGGTCCGTCTGCGTCGGACCCAGGCCGAGCACCGTGGCCGCGGCCGTGGCGTCGGCCGAGCACAGCGCGACGAGGGCGTCGAGCGCCTCCTCGCGTCCCGGGGTGAGCACGGGGAAGGACAGCGAGCCGAGGTCGAGCGGCTTCCCGCGGGTCGGCGCGGACTTGCCCTCGCTGGGCGGCAGGAGGAGGAGCACGACGCGCCACTCTAGGGCCCGCCCGAGTACGTCGCGTCGCCCGGTTGAGCACGCGTGCTCAGTCCCGTGGGGGTCGCCGGGGCATAGGAATGTGCCCATGTCCACGAACGCCACCAGCGCGACCCCTGCCCGCCCTGACCGCCGCCCCCTGCGCGACCTCGCGTGGGGGCTCGGCGTCGCCGTCCTCAGCGCCGCGGCGTGGTTCGGGTGGATGGGTTGGGACGACGAGTACCAGGTCGACCCGGTGACCGACGTCGCGAGCGGGCCCTACGAGGCGTGGCAGGTGGTCGGCTGCGCGGTGACCCTGCTCGTGGTGGGCGTGGTCGCAGCGCGGTGGTGGCGGCCCTTCGCCGCGGCCATCGTCCTCTCGGTCGCCTTCACCGTCGCCTGGTCCGTCACGTCGGCCGCCGAGGACGACACCGGCCTGTGGGGGGTCGGCGCGGTCCTCGTGCTGGTGGGCACCTCGGCCGCCTCGCTGCTGGTCGCCGCCGTGGTCGCGGCGATCGCGACGGCGCGGGAACCGCGGTGACGGCTCCCGCGTCCCACCTCCACGCACGGTGGCGGTCACCGGGGACAGGAGAGCAGCAGATGCGCGGCACGCACGAGACCGGCGACCCGCTCCGGTGGGCCGACGCGGACACGGTGACGGACTTCCTGCTCGTCGGCGGCGACCTCGACGGCGACGAGGTGCGGGCCCTGGCCCAGGCCGACGAGCTCGCCGCCGCGGGTGTCACCCACGTGCTCGACGCCCGCGCGGAGGCGTCCGACGGCGACGTGTGGGAGGCGTTCGCGGGAGTGACCTACCACTGGGACGGCATCGAGGACGCCGGACAGCCGGTCGGCCACGGCTGGTTCGAGGCCGTCGCCGCCTTCGCCCGCACCGCCCTGGCCGCTCCCGGCGCCCGGTTGCTCACCCACTGCCACCTCGGCGTGAACCGGGGACCGAGCGCCGCCCTCGCGGTGCTGCTCGACCGGGGCTGGGACCCCGTGGACGCCCTCGACGCCATCCGTGCGGCCCGTCCCGTGGCGGCAGTGGCCTACGCCGACGACGCCCTCGACTGGCACCTCGCGCGCCGGGGAGCGGGGTGGTTTGAGCGGCGCCGTACCCGTGCCCGGGTCGAGGAGTGGCGCCGCGCCCACCCCCTCGACGTCCCGGAGGTCGTGCGCGCGGGGTTCGCCGCGCGGCACGCGGGGGAGCGGAGCTGGAGCCTGGGTACCGGGGTGGCGGTCGGCGCCTGAGGACGCTCGCGAGCCGGGCGGCTCGGGTCCCGACGTAACGTCGGTAGGAGCCGACCGGCAGCGATCACCAGGAGGTGCACCCGTGGCGGAGAAGAAGGGCCCCGGCCCGAGCGTGAAGGACGACGAGACCTACGAGGCGCTGCGCCGCGAGGGCGCGAGCAAGGAGAAGGCCGCGCGCATCGCGAACGCGTCGGCGAAGGAGGGGGCCGACACCGTGGGCCGCCGTGGCGGGAAGGCGGGGTCCTACGAGGACTGGACCGTCGACGAGCTGCGCAAGCGCGCCGCGGAGCTCGACGTCGAGGGCCGCTCGTCGATGACGAAGGACGAGCTGGTCGAGGCGTTGCGCGACCGCTGAGGGACGTCCCTCAGTCCACGAGGCCGTGCTCGTGGGCGAACACGACGATCTGCACGCGGTCGCGGAGCCCGAGCTTGCGGAGGATGGCGCCCACGTGGGTCTTCACCGTGGACTCGCTGACGAAGACGTCCTGCGCGATCTCGCCGTTGGAGTGCCCGCGGGCGACCGCCGTGAACACCTCGCGCTCCTTGTCGGTGAGGGAGAGGTACGTCGCGGGCGGCGGCGCCTGCGCCCGCAGCTGCCCGTCGAGCAGGGTCGCGAGGTCCTGCGGCGCGAGCACCGCGTTGCCGTGGTGGACGGTGCGGATGGCGTCGCGCAGCAGCAACGGCGTGGTGTCCTTCAGCAGGAAGCCGCTCGCTCCGTACCGGATCGCCGTCGCCGCGCGGTCGTCGAGGTTGAACGTGGTGAGCACGACCACCCGCACCGGCCGCTCGCGGCGGGCCACCCGCTCCGGCGAGAAGATCTGCCGGGTGGCCTCGACGCCGTCCATCTCGGGCATCCGCACGTCCATGAGCACGACGTCGGGCTCCACCTCGTCGACGACCTGCACGGCCCGGAAGCCGTCGCCCGCCTGACCGACCACCTCCATGTCGTCGGCGGAGTCGACGATCACGGAGACGCCGGCCCGGAAGAGCTCCTGGTCGTCGACGAGCACGACGCGGATCGTCATGCGGTGCTCCCGGCGCGCACGGGTACCCAGGCGGTCGCGGTGTAGGTCGGGCCGTCGGCCTCCCGGCGGCGCCGGACGTCGAGCCGGCCCCCGACGGCCTCGAGGCGACGCCGCATGCCGTCCACGCCGCGGCCGGACCCGTCGGCCGGGTCGCCGGGCGCCGCGGCCACCGGCACCGTCTGCTCGTCCGCCGTCTCCGCCACCACGTTGCGCACCTCGATCCTCAGCTCCTGCTCCCCGGCCCCGTCGGGCCAGTGTCGCTCGACGTGGATCGTGGCGTCGCGGCGGCCGTGCCGCATCGCGTTGGTGAGCATCTCCTGCAGCACGCGGTGGGCCACCGTCGCGAGCTCGGGCGGCAGCGGGCGCGGGGGGCCGACCTCGTGGTGCTCGACCGCGAACCCGCTGCCCCGGACGCCGGCGACGAGCGCGTCGGCGTCGCCGATCGATCCCGCCGCGGCCGTCGTCGGCGCCTGCGGTCCGGACAGCACGTGCCGCACGTCCTGCAGCGAGGAGCGGGCGGAGGTCGCGATCGTCGCCAGGGTCTCCTTGAGGCGCTCCTCGCCCGTGAGGAACTGGGCCGACTCGGCCTGGGCGAGGATCACGGCGAGCGAGTGCCCGACGACGTCGTGGACGTCGCGGGCCATCCGTGCCTGCTCCTCCTGCAGCCGGGCGATCTCCTGCACCTGCTGCGTCTCGCGGTGGGCCCGCTCGGCGTCCCGCTCGGCGGCGACCTGGGAGACCCGGGAGGCGCGGGCGCGCTCGGCCAGGCGGAGCGAGAGACCGACGAGCCAGGGCGCGAGGAGGAGCGTCGTGAAGACGGCGAGCAGGGCGACGGGCCAGGACGCCCCGAGCCGGTCGTAGAGCGTCGCGGCGATCGCGCCGCCACCCTGCCCGCGGTAGACGACGGTGTCGAACTGCCCCAGCTGCGCGAGCGTCAGGAAGACGAACCCGGCGAGCGGCATCGACCCCAGCCCGGCGAGGAGGGTGAGCCGGCTGCCCCACCGGGCGGTGCCGAACGCGACGACGGCGACGCTGGCCTGGGCGAGGAGGACGGGGATGCCGAGCAGGCCCTGCGCCAGGCAGGTGACCCACACCAGGGTCAGCGCCGCCCCGGGCAGCCGTCGCGCCAGACCCGCTGACGCCCCGGTCGCGACCGCGACGAGCAGGAGACCCGGCAGCTCCCCCTCGAGGAGCCACGGCAGGCGCAGCACCTCGACCACGCCGAGCGCGGCGACCGCGGCGCCGACGGCGAGGTCGGGCCTCCACTCCCGCCAGGGGCGTGGCTCGGCGCCGCTCACGACGGCACCCCGACCCGCGCGGGCACGGGCTCAGCGGTGCGCTCCCGGGTGCGCCACCACGCCGCGACCGGCCGTTCCACCCAGCGCCAGCTCGCCGCCGCGGCGAGCAGCGTGAGGCCGGCGGCCAGCACCCCGGCGACCTCCTCGTGCGCGAGGGCCGGGCGGAGCCACAGGGTGAGCGGGTAGTTCCACAGGTAGGCGCCGTACGACACCGTGCCCAGCCAGACGAGGGGCGCCAGGGCCCGCGGCGCGGGGGTCCACGCCCGCCACGCGAGGAGCAGCACGGCGGTGAGCGCGGCGATGGCGGGGCCTCCTGCCAGGTAGGTGAGCGCGTGACCCCGCAATGGAACCACGGCGAGGACCGTCAGGCCGACGAGCGCCGCTGGGACGGCGGCCGCCGGTACGACGAGGTGCGGACGCCGCTCGACGAGCACCCGGGCCGCGGCGCCCACGACGAAGCAGACCGCCCAGCTGGTCGGGAGCGCGTAGGCCAGGTCGGGGTCGTCCGCCAGCCGGACGAGCGTCGCGGCGCAGGCGAGCAGGCAGAGCGCGGCCACGACGGCGAGCGCAGTGCCCACGCGGCGGCGGGCCACCGCGAGCACCAGCACGGCCGGCCACAGGAGGTAGAACTGCTCCTCGGTCGCCAGCGTCCACAGGTGGAAGGTCGCGTCGCTGCCCTGGTCGAACGGCAGGTTCGCCGTCCAGGTCAGCGCCACCAGCACCGTGCGCCCCAGCTCGTCGCGGTCGTGCAACGGGTCGAGCACGACGGTCACCACGACGACCGCGGCGACCAGCACGACCAGGGCGGGGACGAGACGCGCGGCGCGCCGCGCGTAGAACCGTCCGAAGCGCACCCGCCCCGTGGTCGTGGCCTCCGCGAGCAGGACCCCGGTGATGAGGTAGCCGCTGAGCGCAAAGAACATCACCACCCCGACCACGCCCGCCCCGGGCAGCAGGTCGGGGAAGGCGTGCCGCCCGATGACCAGGCCCACGGCGACCCCGCGGAGGAGGTCGATCCCCGCGACCCTCATGCCGCGACGGCGGCGGGGCCGCCCAGCGCGTCCCGCACGAGCAGGTCGAGGAGGTCGGGGTAGTCGAGACCGGCGGCCGCGAACATCCGCGGCACCTGCGAGGTGGCCGTGAAGCCCGGCATCGTGTTCACCTCGTTGAGCACCGGGCCGTCCGCGGTCAGGAAGAAGTCCACGCGCGCGACGCCGCGGCAGCCGAGGGCCTCGTACGCCGCGAGGGCGGCGGCCTCCAAGGCCGCCAGGTCGGCGGGCCCGAGCGCGGCGGGGACGGTGAAGCGGGCGCCGCCGCCGTACTTCGCCTCGAAGTCAAAGAACCCGTCCACCTCGATCTCCAGGGCGGGGGAGACGAGGCGCTCGCGGCCGCCCGGACCGGTCGCGACCACGGCGAGGTCGATCTCGCGACCGACGACGACGTCCTCCACGAGCACCCGCTCGTCGTGGGCGAACGCGGCGGCCAGCGCCGGGCGGAGCTCCGCGGCGGTGCGCACGAGGGTGACGCCCTGGCTCGACCCGGCCGCCACCGGCTTCACGACGACGGGGTGGTCGAACGCGTACGCCGCGGCGCTCGCCCGCGTCAGCAGCACGCCCGGTGCGGTGCGGATGCCGACGGCCTCGGCGACGAGCTTGGTGGTCCACTTGTCCATCGCCAACGCCCCGGCGGTGACCCCCGAGCCGACGTAGGGCACCTGGGCGAGGTCGCAGAGCGCCGCCAGGGTGCCGTCCTCGCCGCGGGGGCCGTGGACCACGGGCAGCACGACGTCGCAGGAGCGCAGCACGTGCACGGCACCCACGAGCCCGATGGGCCGGTCGCCGGCGTCGCGCCAGGTGCCGTCGCGGTCGATCGTGAGCGGCACGACGTCGTACGTCGCCGCGTGCCGTCCCGTGCGCAGCGCGGCCACGACGGAGGCGGCCGACGCGAGCGAGACGTCGTGCTCCGCGCTCTGCCCGCCGCCGATGACGGCGACGCGGGTGCGGGTCGGTCGGGTCGGGCCGGTGGTGGTCGTGGTCATGCGAGGCTCCTGAGGGCGGGGACGGGCGTGGGGGCGGGGGCGGGCAGGACGACCCGGTGCGGACGGTGGCCGAGGCCGGTGAGCACCTCGTGGGGGAGCAGGCCCGACCAGGCGGCCCAGTCGGCGACGGTGGGGGCTGCGTGGTCGGGGCCGATCACGGTGCCGACGTCGCCCGGGGCGACGCTGGCGAGCGGGCCGGTGGCGTCGGCGGGTCCGAGGTCGAGCACGACCTGGTCCATGGAGACGCGGCCGACGACGGGGACGCGCCGCCCGCGCAGCAGCACCTCGGCGGCGCCGGAGGCGAGGCGGGGCAGGCCGTCGGCGTACCCCACCGGCAGCAGCGCGAGCCGGCTGGCGCGGGTGGTGGTCCAGGTGCCGCCGTAGCCGACCGGCGTGCCCGCGGGCACCCGGCGCACGGTGACGACGGGCGCGGTGAGGGTGACGGGGTCGGCGAGCGTCGTGGTGCCGGAGGGGTCGATGCCGGCGAGGCCGGCGCCGATGCGCACCATCGTGTGGCGGCTCGCCGGATCGGTCAGGGTCGCGGCGGTGGCGGCGAGGTGCCGGAGCCGGGGACGCAGACCGGTCGCGCAGGCGACGGCGACGCCCCACGCGAACCGGGCGCGACCGTCGGCGTTGGCGGGATCGGCCGGCTCGTCGGCCCGGGCGAGGTGCCCCATCACCCCGGCGACCCGGACCGCGCCGCGGAGCTCGGCCCGGCGGGCCGCGCGGCACAGGTCGGCCCACGCGTGGGGCTCCGCCCCGTCGCGCGCCAGCCCGGTGTCGAGGTGGAGGTGGACCCGCGCCGTGCGTCCGGTGGCGTGGGCGGCCGCGACGACCGCGTGCAGGTGCTCCTGCGACGGCACCGCGACGTCGACGTCGGCCGCGAGGGCGGCGTCCCAGGGGGCGTCGACGGCGTTCAGCCAGCTGAGCACGGGGGCGTGGACGCCGGCGGCGCGGAGCGCCAGGGCCTCCTGCAGGGAGGTCACCCCCAACCGGGTCGCGCCGTGGGCCAGCGCCGTGCGGGCGACCGCGGTCGCCCCGAGGCCGAAGCCGTCGGCCTTGACGACCGCCATCAGGGTCGCCGTCCCGGCGCGGTCCGCCAGCAGGCGGGTGTTGTGGGCGACGGCGCCGAGGTCGACGGTGAGCATGGGGGTACGCCGCGGGTCCGCCGGCGCTGCGCTCGTCGTCGCCGCCGGGAACGCGGTCGGCCGGGTCGCCACCGCCGCGCTCACGCTGCGGCTCCGGCGCGCTGGTCGTCGACGGGGCCGTAGAGCGCGGCCGGGGCGCCGGTCGTCAGGGCCCAGTAGCGGTCGCCCCAGCTCCAGTGCCACCACTCGGTGGGGTAGTTGACGAGGCCGGCGGCGCCGAGCACGGCGCCGAGGAGCGTCCGGTGGGCGCGGGCCCGGGGAGCGATCGCGGGCGAGTCGGTGAAGCAGCGCCCCTGTGTCTGCTCGGGCGTGGCGTCGATGGGCGTGCCGAGGTCGAGCTCGGTGCCCCACCCGCCCGCGCCGCCGCGCCGCAGGTCGACGAGGGTCAGGTCCACGGCGGCCCCGGCGACGTGGGGCGCCACCTCGACCGGGGCCACGAAGCGGCTCGTCAGGCGGTGGCGCTCCGCCGCGTCGGCACCGGGGTGCGCGGCGGCGACCTCCGCGGCGTACCGCGTGATGATCGCCCGCTGGGCGGCCAGGCTGCGGTGGCCCTCCACGACGCGCAGCCCGGTGCCGGCGGGCAGGGCGTCCTGCGCCTTCCGGAGCCGCACCGCGAGGCCGGCGCGCACCCGCGCCCGGGCCGGGCCGAAGGAGCGGTCGAGGGCCACGAGGGGCTCGCCGCACTCGGCGAGCGCCACGGCGGCGACGCGGGGGTCGCTGAGCAGGATCGTCATGACCACGATGCTGGTCGTCCGCGCGGTCGGGGACCTCCGCCTGAGGTGCCGACCTGCTGGCCGCGAGGATGAACCGGGGTCGGAGAGGGGCTACGGTCGCGGTGTGCTCGTCAAGATCTGCGGTCTCGACACCGTCGCCAACGTCCGCGCCGCGGTTGCCGCGGGAGCCGACGCCGTCGGTGTCGTCATGAGCCCGGGCAGTCCTCGTGACCGCACGGCCGAGGAGGCGTCCGCGCTGCTGGCGGCCGCCGCGGAGGCGGCGGCGGAGGAGGGGCGCGACGTCGCCACCGTGCTCGTCGTGAGCACGATGCCGGCCGCCGAGGCGGCGCGCACCGCGGTCGCGATCGGGGCGTCGGTGCTGCAGCTGCACGGGCGGTACGACGCGGACGACGTCGTCGCCGCCCGTGCCGTCGGACCGCGGGTGTGGCGCGCGACCTCGGTGCGGGACGAGCCGTCCCCCCGCGTCGGGGCCCTCGGCGAGGACGTGCTGCTGCTCGACGCGCCGGTGCCCGGGTCGGGCGAGCGGTGGGACACGACCGGGCTCGCGGCGCTGGGTCTCGACGGGCCGTGGCTCCTCGCGGGCGGGTTGTCACCGGCGAACGTCGCGGACGCCGTGCGCGAGGTGCGTCCCGGCGGCGTGGACGTGTCCAGCGGGGTCGAGTCCGCCCGCGGCGTCAAGGACCCCGACCTGGTGCGGGCGTTCGTCGCGCGCGCGAGGGCCGCTGCCGAAGGCTGAGCCCCTAGGCGCGCCGCCGGGCGAGCAAGGTCGAGTCGTCGACGTGGAGGGTCACGCCGTCGTGGACGGTGGGCCGGTGCCGCTGCTCGGCGACCACGACCTCGAGCTCGTCCGGCAGGGCCTCGACCAGGTCGGCGGCCACCCACATCGCCCTCCGGTGGGCGTCGCTGATCTGCAGCGACTCCGACGGGGCGTGGCCCACCACGAGGAGGTGCCCGCCCGGGGCCACCGCCTCGGCGAGGCGACGGGTCACCGCCACCATCCCCCCGTCCGGCGGGTGGAGGAAGTGGGTCGTCACGAGGTCGAACTCGCGGCCGCCGGCCGCGAACGTGCGGGCGTCGACCTGCCACCACTCGACGCGGTCGGCCACGCCGGCCTCTGCGGCGTGGTGGGCCGCACGGGCGAGACCCGCCGCGGAGAAGTCGGCACCGGTCACGCGCCAGCCCTGCTGCGCCAACCACACCACGTCGCCGCCCTCGCCGCAGCCCACGTCGAGCGCCGTGCCCGGCGTCAGGCCGGCGACCTCGGCGACGAGCTGGACGTTGGGCTTGCCGCTCCAGGTGCGGTTCGCCGCGCCGGCGTAGCGGTCCTCCCAGCCCTCGGGCTCGAAGTAGTCCGGCGGCGGCTCCGTCGCGTCCTGGCCGTGCCGGTGCTGACCGTGCTGGCGCTCGTGCTGGTGGTCCCCGCTCATGGTGCCCAGCCTGCCGGTGGGGTGGGGCCGGGGCAACCTGTCGTCTCGTCGGGGCCGATCCGTCGGGCGCTCCGTCAGGCCGCTCCCGCGGTGGCTGCACGTCCGGCGGCGGCCGCGGCGCCGTCGTACCAGGGGTCCCCGTGCCCCGGCAGGACCGTACGGGCGCCCGTGGCCCCGATCCGCTCGAGCGAGGCGACGGCGGTGGTCGGGTCGTTGGTCGCGCCGGTGGCGACGACGCGGGGTCCGCGCAGGCCCGTGTAGGGGTCGAGCGTCACCAGGGCGTCGCCCGTGACCACGGCGTCCGCGGCCGGGAAGTGCAGCACGACGTGGCCGTCGGTGTGGCCGGGGGTCAGCAGCACCTCCGGTCGGCCGGGGAAGTCGGCGACGACGCCCTCGGCGAGCGGCTCGGTCCGCAGCGGCGGTCGCACGGCCAGGGCGCCCAGGCGGGTCATCGCGGCGAGGTGGCGCCAGCCGCCCGGGTGGGTCGCGGCGAACGCGAAGCGGTTGCGGTGGGGTCGGTAGCCGTAGGGGTGTGCCGCGAGGTGGCCGTCGCCGGGGTGGACCAGGACGGGCACGTCGTGGTCCTGCTGGAGGCGGCGCGCGAACCCCAGGTGGTCGAAGTGGCCGTGGGTGACGAGGACCGCGGTGAGGTCGGCGGTGCGGAAGCCCAGGAGCCGCAGCACCTCCTCGACGACGGGGTACGTCGCCGGCAGGCCCGCGTCGACGAGACCGACCGACGTGTCGTCGTGGGCCACGTAGAGGTTGACCGGGCCGTGGGCGACACGGAGCAGTCCGTCGGCGACGTGGTCGACGACGACGTCGGGGGCGAGGGTGGGGGCGAGGGTGGGGGGCATCCCTCCCGGTACCCGTCGAGCCGGTGCCGAACGAGGATGCTCGCGTCTCAGCGGGCCAGGGGAGCGCCGTCGACCGGGACGCGCCCGGCGGCGACCAGCTCGACGAGCACCGCTGCGGCGACCGACTGCACCAGGAGGAGCCCGACGAGCACGAGGACCTGGGCGGCGCCGGCCTGCGCGGGGGAGGCGCCGGCGAGCAGGACGCCGACGAAGGCGCCGGGCAGCGTGACGAGGCCGACCGTGCGCGTCTGGTCGAGGCCCGGGACCAGGGCGAGGGCCGCGGCCGGACGCCCGACGACGCCGACCGCCTGACGACGCGTGCCGCCCAGGGCGAGCGCCCCCTCGTAGAGATCGCGGTGGTCGCGCAGCTCGTCGGTGATCCGCCGCCCCGCGAGCGTGGTCGCCGTCATGGCGCCGCCGATGAGGATGCCGGCGACCGGCAGGACCGCCACGGGCTCGAACGGCACCGCGCCGACGGCCACGGCCGCTGCCACGGTCGGCACCATCCCCGCGGTGATCGGCACGACGAGCCAGACGCTCGCGGCGCGCCGCCCGGTGATGCTCTGCCCGGTGATGCGGTGCCCGGCCGTCGCGGTCGCCACGACGACCATGAGCAGCACGAACCCCAGGGTGGCGACCATGGAGCGGAGCACCAGCCCGATGAGCAGGCTCACCGCCGCCAGCTGCACCACGGCGCGGGTCGTCGCCCACGCGGGCGCGCGCCACGAACCCAGGGCGGACAGGCGGACCACCAGGGCGGCGGTGGCCGCCAGCGCGACGACGAGGACGGCGAGGGGCCAGCCCGCTTCGACCACGCTCCGCCCCTCTCGTCGGCCCACCGGTACCGCTGCGCCGGTGCCCCGTGCTCGGGAGGATAGAACGACGGGGGGACGATGGCGCCATGACACGACTGCCGCTCGTCGCCGCGCCCATGGCCGGAGGACCCAGCACCCCGGCCCTCGTCGTCGCGGCCGCGGAGGCGGGCGCGCTCGGGTTCCTGGCCGCGGGCTACACGACGCCGGAGGCGCTCGCTGCGGAGATCCGGTCGGTGCGGGAGCGCACCGACCGGTTCGGCGTCAACCTCTTCGTGCCCACCCCGGTGCCGGCCGACCGGGGCGCCTACGCGGCGTACGCCGACCGCCTGCACCCACTCGCCGCCCGCCACGGCGTGACGGCGCTGCCCGCGGAGCCCCGCGAGGACGACGACGCCTGGGACGCCAAGGTCGACCTGTTGCTCGCCGACCCGGTGCCGGTCGTCAGCTTCACCTTCGGGTTGCCGGCGGCGTCGGTCGTGCAGGCGTTCCGGGACGTCGGGACGTCGACGGTACAGACCGTCGTGCGCCCGAGCGAGGCGGAGCTCGCCGCGCGTGCGGGCGTCGACGTGCTCGTGGTGCAGTCCCACGTGGCCGGTGGCCACTCCGGCACCTTCGATCCCGACGACCTGCCGCCCGAGGTGCCGCTGACCGCGCTGCTGCGCGAGGTGCGGGCCGTGACCGACCTCCCGCTGTGGGCCGCCGGCGGGCTGGCGACGCCCGAGGACGTCGCCGCGGTGCTGGCGGCGGGGGCCGAGGCGGCCGTCGTGGGTACGGCGCTGCTCCGCACGCCCGAGGCCGGCACCTCCGCGACCTACCGACGCGCCCTCGTCGACCCCGCGCGCACCGCGACCGGGTTCACCCGGGCGTTCTCCGGCCGGCCTGCACGGGCGCTGCGGAACGGGTTCGTCGAGGCGTACGACGCGGTCGCGCCCTCGGGCTACCCCGCCGTGCACCACCTGACGAGCCCGATCCGCAAGGCGGCCGCGGCGGCCGGGGATGCGGAGGCCATCAACATCTGGGCCGGCACCGGGTTCCGGTCCGCGACCGACGAGCCGGCCGGGGTCGTGCTGCGGCGGCTGGCGGGGGCATCGGCGTAGCACCGAGGGGGAGGGCATGCTGCGCCGCCCGGCCACGAGGCGTGGACGGGCGGCAGGGGAGCAGGTTCAGTCCCGGGCGCCTGGGTCTTCTGGTGCGTCAGCCGCTCCTGGTGGCGGCCAGGGGTGGGTGCCGTCGCGGTCGACGAGGTAGCGCAGGCCCATCGGGCTGGTCCAGATGATGGCGTGGGGTGGTTCGCCTCGTGCGGGGTCGGTGGGGCGGTAGGTCCATCTGTTGCCGGTGGTCATCTCGCGGTGGGTCTTCATGCGGTGGTGGCGTCGGCAGAGCGGGAAGAGGTTCCGGGTGGAGGTCTGCCCGGGTGGGCCCTGCTCTTGGTAGGCGTCGCAGTGGTCGAGGTCAGCGGTCCGCGAGGAGCGGGTGCAGTACGGGAAGACGCAGCGGGGCCATCGGGCCCGGACGTGCTCGGCGATCCGGTCGGGCGGGCTGTAGCCGTCGACGGCGTCATCCGTGTTGAGGTCGATCATCGGCGTGACCGTCACGCGGGTGTCCGGGCTCGCGCACCACGTCTGGACCTGCTCGACGGTGACCGCCCCGCGGGGCAGGCCGGGGGTGTCGAGCCGGGCGAGGTCGATCCCCGTCATCCCCGTGCAGGTGTCGATGCCGGGACCGAACCCGTTGAGGGTGCCGGTGATCGCAGCTTGGTCGAGGTGGACGAAGAGCACGACCTCGCGCCGGGCCCGCCGCACCGTCGGCGGCTGGTCTCCGTTCGGCGCTTCACCAGCGTCGTACTCCAACATGGTCACCCCGTCGCAGAGCCGCGCGATCTCACCGAGGGCCATGGACCGGCGGACGTCGAGGTCCGAGTCGCATCCCAGTTCCCCCAGTTGACGCGCGATGTGGGCGACGGTCCGTTCGAGGTCGAGCGCGTCGGCGAGGTCGAGGGAGCCGTGGACGTTCACGGTGCCGCGCAGACTCCCGGTCAACGGGTCCGCGTAGCCCACGTCGCCCATCTCGATCGACAGGTACCGGTCGCCGTCAGCGGCGTGCCGCTCTGCTTCGGTGGTCTCGGGGTCGAACCGGGCTGCGGCCTCGGCCACCAGTCGGTCGACCTCGGGGCCGGTGGCCTTGCCCGCGACGTACGCGACGTGCCGGTCGACGAAGCCGGCTGCCTCGAACGTGAGCGTGCGGGTGGCCTGGGCGATGCGGCGACCGCGCCAGACGTCGACCTCACCCGCGACGATCCGGGCGTGGACGCGGGGGACGCGGTAGCGCAGCTCGACGGCATCTCCGACCAGCCGCCGCGCAGCATCGAACGAACACCCACGAGCGGCGGCGATCTCGCCGATGCAGAACTCCGCCACCACCGGCGCCCCCGGGCCACCGAGCTCGAGGAAGTGATCCCCGGCGAGGGCCTCGGCGTACTCGGCGTCGTGCCACTCGCCCAGCACCGTGATCGGATCTCCGACGACCGCGTCCGAGGTGTGCGCCGACGCCCAATCGCCCACTGCCACGAACGCCGCCGCCTCCGCCACCCGAGCCGTCTGAGCGCGCTCGCGGACCGCGTCGATCAACGCCGTCGTAGTGTGCTGGGTCCCCCGATCCATGATGCCCACTCTAGTCGAACAGACGTGCGATGACCACCTCTCGGTGGTGATCTGTGGATGGGTCAGGCCTGGTCGTTGTTCTTCTGCTCGCCCCACCCGTGCACGCGGTCGACCTCGATGAGCGCGCTGACACGGCGGCGGTCGCGGCGCGGGTAGGGCTGGCCACCGTAGTGCTTCGAGAGGGCGTCGATGTCGGCGAGCTCGGGGTCGTCGTAGATCTCCACGACGCGTCCGATGAGGGTGACGTGGGTGTACCAGTTGTCCTTGTCGGTGACCGTCAGGCTCACGCGGGGATCGCGGTGGAGGTGCTTCAGGCGCACCCGTCCCTCGTCCATGTTGACGAGGACGCGGTCGTCGTCGCGGAGGAGGTACCAGGTCGCCGCCGTCACGGGCTGCCCGTCCTTGCGCACGGTCGCGATCACGGCGGGGTTGGGCTTGCGCAGCATCTCGCGGGCGGAGTCGGTGAGGTGGGTGTCGGTCACGGGCATCTCCTTCGGTGCGGCCGAGGTGTCTGTCCCCGACCGTACGGGACGGGCGTCAGCGCTCTCGCTGAGAACGCGGCCCAGCGACGAGCTCCCCGACCGCGCGGTCGAGGAGCTCGCCGACCGTCGCCACGTCGAGCACCGTCCCGGGGTCCAGATCGACGTACGGCGCGAGGTCGTCCTCGAGGCACGGGCAGTCGACGACTGGATCGACGTCGGCGCCGTCGACGTCGAAGCACCCGGCGCAGCTCGGGTCGCACGAGCAGTCGTCGAGCTCGAGGTCGATCCGGATCGCACCACCGTCGTGCACGTCCACCACCGCCCTGTCCTCGCGGCGGACCAGCTCGAAGCGGTACCAGTCGGTGCGCTCGAGCGAGGCCGGCAGGTCGGCGACGATCGAGATCACCGTGCGCTCGTTCGCGAGCGAGTCGTATTGAGCATCGTCGGCCCACACGCGGTACTGGGCGGTGTCGAGCGCGACGCCCTGCTCCTCCCAGCGGGGCAGTCGCTGCTCGACCAGGTCCGTGACTGCGGCCAGGTCAAGCAGCGGAGCACGGACGGATGCGATGCCTTGCTGCGCCCACGTCTCCGCCTCGACAGCGGATAACCCGTGCAGCAGGCCGGGGTCGTCGGTGATGAGGTGGAGACACTCGTCCCGAGCTCGCGCGAGCCATCGGTCGGCGGGGTCCACCACCGCCTCGATCCGGTAGTCGTTCGACAGCCACGCGTCGTCCCCCGACAGCGCGTCGAGCAGGGCGTCGTCCTCCGACCACACGGACGCGACGAAGTACGTCGAACGCACGTCCGGATCGTCCGAGGGGCCAGGCGTGACGACGGTCAGCCACGGCACCATGGGCCCGAGCCCGTGGGGAAGGGTCGGGACAGGAGCGTCGCCCGTGCTCCACGCGGCGACCACCACGTCTATCGACCGTGCAGGCGCCAGCCGCGTCAGCGCTGCGCGGAAGAAATGGCGCTCGAGCGGTCGCCACGAGACCCGCGGGAGGGGGTTCCGGAACTGCGGCCAGGCGTGGGCGTGCCCGTGGGACCTGTCGGCGACGGCGACGAACGCCGACGGGTCGGGTCCGCTCCACCGCGACCCCCATCGCGCTCTGAAGCGTGAGGCCTCGGGTGCTGGATCTGTCAGCAAGCAGTAGCAACCATCGAGCTCGTCCACGCCGAGATCAGCCCTCCGTCCGCTCCACCTCGAGCAGGATCCCCACGGTCCCGGCGCTCCCGCGCCGCAGCCGGCTGCCGAGCACCGTCAGGCGTCCGAGCAGCCCGTACTTGCGCACCACCGCCCGCGCGACCCGCGCCGAGGCGTCGTCGTCGAGGAGGCGCCCGACCCCGTCGTACGTCGGGCCGTGGGTGCGCTTGCCGCGCACGTCGGAGCCCTGCACCTGCACCCGTCCGCTGGCGCGGACCCGCTTGACCTTCCACGAGTCGCGGACCGTCCAGACCGCGGCGGCGCCCTCGAAGGGGACGATCCAGACCGGGGTCGGCTTGGGGCGGCCGTCCTTGGTGAAGGTGGTGAGCACGATGTACTTCTCGTCGGCGACCGGGGGAGCGGAACGCGGGGTGGGGGCCATGCCCACCATCATGCCGACCCCGGGACGACCGGCGTGCCCGCCTGCGCCAACCGACGGGTTTTCCGCAAGGGTTCGACAACTCTGCCGGGACCGCTTGGTGGCCGGGGATCCCCCACGCACGCTGGGGCAAAGGCCGCGTGCCAGCCACCCTCCCTCTCGAAGGATCTGCCGTGCAGAACCAGACCAGGCCCTCCCACGACGAGTTGCTGCTCCGGCGGTTCGACTACCACCACCTGTCCGAGGGCCCGGAGCGGGACCTGGCGGTGACGTACGCCCGGGTCGCGGACCTGATGGCCGAGACGCTGCCCAGCTCGCCGCACGTCACCCGCAGCCTCCGCGCGCTGCTCGACGCGCGGCGCGAGGTCGGCGCCGCCACGTGGGACACGCGGCGCGAGCAGGACGCGGAGTGCGGACGGGCTGGCCTGTAGGCCGGGTTCTGTCCTCGGGCCCGTTGCCGGGCACCGATGTGCGGCCATCCATCTAGGGCCGCCGTTGCCGACGACCTCGTGCAGTCCACCCGCGTGCTCGGGCGGGCAGCCCTCGAACGCACGCGCGTCCACCTCCTCGCGGAGGCGGACTTCTCGACCTTGCTCCAGGTGGGGTTTACCGAGCCGCTCCGGTCGCCCGGAGCGCTGGTGGTCTCTTGCACCACCGTTTCACCCTTGCCCCCGCCGGCCGGAGCCGGAGGAGGCGGTCTGTTCTCTGTGGCACTGTCCCGCGGGTCACCCCGGGTGGGCGTTACCCACCACCTCGCCCTGTGGAGCCCGGACCTTCCTCGACGACACCCGAGGGTGCCGCCGCGGCCGCCCGGCCAGCCCATCCGCACGGAGCAGGATAGGGGAACAACGCCCCCACCGGCGACGTTGGGGGCGGCAGGCACGACGAGAGGGGACACCATGACCGACCACACCGACTGGACCGAGCAGATCGAGCAGATCAGCGCCCCGGCGATCGTGTTCCCGGGACAGACGCAGGACGCGACGTCGGCCCACCGCGCGGCGTTCGACCTGCTCGCCCGCCGCGCCCCCGCGGAGGCGTTGGCGCTCATCGAGCCGGCGCTCGAGCTCGACCCCCAGAACTACGGCCTGCGGAGCCTGCGCGCCTGGGCGTTCCTCATGCGTGCGCAGCTGCAGCGGGCGGAGGTCGAGCTGCAGGGCCTCGTCGACGAGAACCCCAGCGACGACTGGGCGCGCCACGCGCTCGCGCGCAGCCTGGAGCGGCAGTCGCGGTTCGAGGACGCGCTCCCGCACGCGCGGCTCTCCGCCGCCATGACCGGCGACCCCGAGCACGAGTCGACGGCGCTCCGCATCGAGCGGCGGCTCGCCGAGCGGCGCGGCACGGTGGACGACCTGGTCTGAGCGGACCGGAGCGTACGGCGCGGGGGGACCCGCGCCGTACCGCTCGGTCTCACGCCAGCCGCGTGACCTCGACCTCGACGAACATCCGCGACGTGCGCGCCCCGGCGAAGATCCCGCTCAGGGGGCGCACGTCCCCGTAGTCCCGGCCCGCCGCGATGACGACGTGGCGGTCGCTGATGGGCTGGGCGTTGGTGAGGTCGAAGGCGTGCCAGCCGGCATCCCACCACTCGATCCACGCGTGGGACTCGCCAGCGACGGTGACCCCGACCTCCGGCTCGGCCGAGGGGTGGAGGTAGCCCGAGACGTAACGCGCGGGGATGCCCAGGTGCCGCAGGCCGCCGATGGCGAGGTGGGCCATGTCCTGGCAGACGCCGCCGCGCTGCTCCCACGCCTCGGCGGCGCGGCTCGTCACCTCGGTGGCGCCGCGGATGTACTCAACCTCGGCGTGCACGAGCGCGCACACCGCCGTGGCGGCGTCCCCGGGGGTGGCGGCCTCAGCACGGATCGCGTCCAGCCGGGTGACGAGGTCCTCCGGCGGGGCCACGAGGTCCGGCAGCATGAGGAACTCGGTGTGCACATCGGCGACGTCCGGCTCCGCCAGGTCCTCCCACGCGAGCGTCGGCGGCGGGAGCGGTGCACGGTTCGTGTGGACCGTCGCCTGCGCCTGCACGGTGAGCGCGTCGTGCGGGTCGAGCACCTCGAACGACGTGACCTGGGTGCCCCAGTAGTCGCGGTAGGTGTGCGTCCACGGCGTCGGGGTGATGTCGAGGCGGGTGTGGGCCACGATCTGCTCGGGCGAGGTCTGCGGCGTCAGCCGGGCCTCGTTGTAGGAGGTCACCGCCTTGCCGTCGTACTCGTAGCCGGTCGTGTGGACGATGCGCAGCTGCATGCTCACAGGGCACCTCCGTGCCACTCGGTCGCCTCGGAACCGGCGAAGTAACGGCGGGTGACGGCGTCGGTGGCGGCCGCGCACGTGTACTGCAGCCGCTCCATCTCCGCCGGCAGGTTGGCGACGACGTCCGACAGCGAGCGGTACTCCAGGTCCGCCCGCGTGCGCCCCAGCAACCGCTGGGCGTCGTTGCCGAACCCGGCGCGCGCGCCACCCGACTCGAGGTTGTCGAGGCACTGCTCGGCGCGGCTGATCGAGTGCACGATGGAGCGGGGGAACAGACGGTCGAGCAGCAGGAACTCCGCGGCGCCGCGGTCGGTCTCCAGACCCCGGTACGTCCGGAGGAAGGCCTCGTAGGCGCCGCAGGCCCGCAGGGTCGACGTCCAGGCGGAGGCCGCGCTCGAGCTCGTCAGCGCCGCGGTCGCGACGAGCCGCGCCGTCATGTCGGCGCGCTCGATGCTGCGGCCCAGCACGAGGAACTGGTAGCCCTCGTCGCGCGTCATCGTCGCCTCGGCGGTGCCGTTGACCAGGGCCGCCCGGTCGCGCACCCAGGCGAAGACCGCCGGCGGGCGCAGCGTGCGGAAGCGGCCCGAGGGCAGGGCGCGCCACGTGGTGTTGACGGCCTCCCACATCGGCTCCGACAGCGTCTCCCGGGCGCGGCGGGCCGACTCCCGCGCCGCGCCGAGGGCGGCGGCGATCGATCCGGGCGCGTTCGCGTCGTACGCCAGCAGCTCGAGGATCGTCTGCCGGGTCATGTCGGTGTCGTCGTCGTAGGGCACGCCCATGATCGACAGCAGCGTGCGGCAGGCCGCGGCCTCGTCGACGGTCGGGTCCTCGAGCATCAGCTGGGTCTGCACGTCGAGGATGCGCGCGGTGTCCTCCGCGCGCTCGACGTAGCGGCCGATCCAGAACATCGACTCCGCGATGCGGCTCAGCACGGGGCACCTCCCTCGACCGACGGGGCAGCGGCGCCGACGCCTGGCTGGCGTTGTTGCTGCTGTTGCTGCTCCTGCTCCACGAGCACCGCCACGGGCTGCGCGACGGGACCGGCCGACGGCGTCGTGCCGCCGGTGATCTCGACCTGGCGCTGCGACTGGCGCTGACGGTGGCCGCCGCCGGGACCGGCGAGCACCCAGGTGTCCTTCGAGCCGCCGCCGCGGGACGAGTTGACGATCAGCTCGCCCTCGGCGAGCGCGACCCGCGTCAGGCCGCCGGGGAGCACCCAGACGCGCTGGCCGTCGTTGACGGCGAACGGGCGGAGGTCGACGTGGCGGGGCGCCATCTTCCCGCCGACGTACGTGGGCACCGTCGACAGCTGCACCACCGGCTGCGCGATCCACGCCCGGGGGTCGTCGAGCACCTTGCCGCGCAGCTCGTCGAGCTCCGCGGCAGAAGCCCGCGGGCCGATGACGATGCCCTTGCCGCCCGAGCCGTCGACCGGCTTGAGCACGAGCTCGTCGAGGCGGTCCATGACCTCCTCGCGGTGGTCCGGCTCGCCGCAACGCCACGTGTCGACGTTGCGCAGCACCGGCTCCTCGCCGATGTAGTAGCGGATCAGGTCGGGCATGTAGGTGTAGACCAGCTTGTCGTCGGCGACGCCGTTGCCGACCGCGTTCGCGAGCGTGACGTTGCCGGCGCGCGCCGCGTTGATCAGCCCGGGGCAGCCCAGCAACGAGTCGGCGCGGAACTGCACCGGGTCGAGGAACTCGTCGTCCACGCGGCGGTAGATCACGTGGACCTGCTCGAGGCCCTTGGTGGTGCGCATCATGACGCGGCCGCGGCGGCAGACCAGGTCGCGGCCCTCCACGAGCTCGACGCCCATGGTGCGCGCCAGCAGCGCGTGCTCGAAGTACGCCCCGTTGTAGACGCCCGGCGTCAGCACGACGACCGTCGGGTCGGTGACACCAGCCGGTGCCGCGGCGCGCAGCGCGGACAGGAGGCGCTGCGGGTAGGACGCGACCGGCCGGATCCGGTGCTGCGCGAAGGTCTCCGGGAGCGCGGACGAGATCGCCCGGCGGTTCGTCATCACGTAGGACACGCCCGAGGGCACCCGCACGTTGTCCTCGAGGACGCGGAACTCGCCCGCGTTGTCGCGCACCAGGTCGATGCCCGAGACCTGGATCCGCACGCCGTTCGGGGGCGTGAGCCCGGCGGCGGCCCGGTGGTAGTGCGACGACGTCGTGACGACCGAGCGGGGGATGACACCGTCCTCGAAGACGCGGCCCGCGTCGTACACGTCCTCGAGGAACATCTCGAGCACCTTGACGCGCTGCTGGACGCCCTTCTCGATGCGCGACCACGACTCCATCTCGATGACGCGCGGCAGGATGTCGAGCGGGAACGCGCGTTCCTCACCACCGATGTCGAAGGTGACGCCCTGGTCGAGGTAGGCCGTCGCGAGCGCGTCCACGCGGCTGCGGAGCTCCGGCTCCGTCATGTCGGCGAGCGAGTCGGACAGCTGCGCGTACGGCGCGCGGAGGCCGTCGTCGGCGAACATCTCGTCGAACGCCGGACCCGCCGCACCGGTGTATCCCTCGAACATGGCCGTCATGGAGCGGACGTTACCCAGGACCTGTAACACGGGTGTTGCAGGACGCACCGGGAATCGTGCGGGAGCGGCTCAGGGCAGCGTCAGCACCTCGGCGCCGGTCGGCGTGACGAGCAGCGTGTGCTCGAACTGAGCCGTGCGGCGGCGGTCCTTCGTGACCGCGGTCCAGCCGTCCTCCCACATGTCGTGGTCGGGCGTGCCGAGCGTGAGCATCGGCTCGATGGTGAACGTCATGCCGACGCGGATCACGTCGTCGTAGTAGTCGCTGTCGTAGTGCGGGATGACCAGGCCCGAGTGGAAGTGCGTGCCGATGCCGTGGCCGGTGAAGTCCCGGACGACGCCGTAGCCGAACCGCGCCGCATAGGCCTCGATGACCCGCCCGATGACGTTGACCCGCCGCCCCGGCTTGACCGCCTTGATGCCCCGGTTCAGCGCCTCGCGCGTGCGCTCCACCAGCAGCGTCGACTCCTCGTCGACGTCGCCCGCCAGGAACGTCGCGTTCGTGTCGCCGTGCACGCCGTCGAGGTAGGCCGTGATGTCGATGTTCACGATGTCGCCGTCCTCCACCACGGTGGTGTCGGGGATGCCGTGGCAGATCACCTCGTTGATGCTGCTGCACAGCGACTTGGGGAACCCGCGGTAGCCCAACGTCGACGGGTAGGCGCCGTGGTCGCACAGGAACTCGTGACCGATGCGGTCGAGCTCGTCGGTGGTCACCCCGGGGCGTACGGCGCGCCCCACCTCCGCGAGGGCCTGCGCCGCCAGCCGCCCGGCCGCGCGCATCCGCTCGATGGTCTCCGCGTCCTTCACCTCGTCGCCCTCGAAGCGCTCGGGGACCGGACGCCCGACGTACTCCGGCCGCGGGATCGAGCGGGGCACCGGACGGACGGGGGAGACGGTGCCGGGGGTGAGCGGGGCGCGGGACATGACGCCCACTCTAGGGACGCGGGGCCGGGGGGCGTGCGTGGCTCAGCCGCGGCGCACGGCGCGGGTGAACAGCGTGAGGAGCACCCGGGCCACGCCGGCCAGGGCGAGGCCCTCGACGACGGGGAGCCGGCGCGAGGCGTGGAGCGTCCAGGCCACCTCGGTGCTGGTGACACTGCGCTCGGTCAGCCGCACGGTGCCGCCGTAGCTGCGGAACGGCACGCCGCCGAGGGCGACGTAGGACAGCGAGCGTCCCGGCTCGACGGCGGTGACGCGCTCGACGATCGCTGGCGCCGGGCCGCTCTTGATGCGCCGCACCGCGCCGACGCCGCCGGGCTCCTCGGCACCGCTGTCGTCGACGGTGACCCGCAGACCGGGCCCCCACTGCTCGATGGCGGTGTGGTCGGCGAGCGCGGCCCAGACGACACCGATCGGCTTGTCGACGACGGTCCTGGCGGTGGTCTCCACGGGTGCTCCTCGGGTGGCTGGCGGGTGTGCAGTCGGGGGCGGGAGTAGCGTGTCGTCATGACGAGCCGACTCTCCGACAACACGCCCGACGACTGGTGGTTCTGCCTCAAGCACCACACGGTCGAGCCGCGCAGCGGGTGCAAGAACAAGGACCGGCTCGGACCCTACGCGACCCGCGAGGAGGCGTCCCACGCCCTCGAGAAGGTCGAGGAGCGCAACGAGGAGTGGGAGGGCGAGAGCTCGTCGTGAGTCGCGGCCCCGGCGTTGCGTTCTCCGGGGCGCTGGGGCCACGACCTTGGGTGAGCAGTCAGAACGTGTGCTCAGGCCCCGGGAAGGTCCCGCCGCGCACCTCGTCGACGTACGCCCGCGCGCCGTCGGCCAGCACCGACCGCACGTCGGCGAACTGCTTCACGAAGCGCGGCATGCGCCCCGTGCGGAGGCCGAAGGCGTCCTGCCAGACGAGCACCTGGGCGTCGCACTCGACGCCCGCACCGATCCCGACGGTGGGGATCGCCAGCTCCTTGGTGACCTGGGCGGCGACGTCACCCGGCACCATCTCCATGACCACGGCGAAGGCGCCCGCGTCGGCGACCGCGCGGGCGTCGCGGAGGATCCGCTCCGCGGCGTCGCCGCGTCCCTGTACCCGGTAGCCGCCGAGGGTGTGCTCCGACTGCGGGGTGAAACCGATGTGGGCGCAGACGGGGATGCCGCCGAGGGTCAGCTTCTCGATGGTCGCGGCCATCTCGGCGCCGCCCTCGAGCTTCACCGCGTGGGCGCCGCCCTCCTTCATGAAGCGGACGGCCGTCAGGTACGCCTGCTCCGGGCTCGCCTGGTAGGAGCCGAACGGCAGGTCGCCGAGCACCAGGGCGCGGCGGGCGGAGCGCGCGACGGCGCGCGTCAGCGGGATCAGCTCGTCCACGGTCACCGGCAGCGAGGTCTCGTTGCCGAGCACGTTGTTGGAGGCGCTGTCACCGACGAGCAGGACCTCGACCCCGGCCTCGTCGAAGACCTGCGCGGTGTACACGTCGTAGGACGTCAGCATCGTCCACCGCTCGCCGCGCTCCTTCATCTCGCGCAGGTGGTGGGTGCGGATCCGCTTGGGTGCCGCGGCGGGCGTGCTGCCGGCCTGCGGCCCCGACCCGTAGGGGCTGGGCTGCTCACTCATCGTCGAGTTCCTTGCTGTGTGCTCTCGCGGCTCCCTGCTGGAGTCCCCGGACCGCGACCAGCGTAGGACGGACCCCCGGGTACGGCGCTGTGGTGCCCGTCACGGAGCGCTCCGCCGTCCGGTGCGTGACACGATGGGACGGTGACCTCGGTGCTGGCCCGCTACGGACGCACGCTCGCCCGCGTGCAGTCCGCCCCGACCTGGCTGCTGGTCGTCTTCGTCGTCACGGTGGCGCTGCTCCCGCTGTCGACCCCCGTGCAGGTCGGCGTGCTCGTCTTCGTCGTCCTGTTCTTCTGGCTCCCGCTGGCGGTCGTGCTCCGACGGGAGTTCCGGCGCGGCTACGACCAGGAGGGCGCCCGCCAGCGGTTGCGGGACCTCGAGCGCCGGGAGCGCTGAGCCCGGGCTCCGCTGCGTTCGCGGAATAGCCGTCGGCGGCGTACGGTTGCGTCGACGACATACCCCCAGGGGGTATCCGACGACAACAGCGGAGTTCTGATGACGACGACCGAGTTCCAGGTGACGGGCATGACCTGCGGCCACTGCGAGGCCGCCGTGCGCGAGGAGGTCGGCCAGGTCGCCGGCGTCGAGTCCCTCGAGGTGAGCGCCGAGACCGGCCGCCTCGTGGTCACCTCGTCCGCGCCCGTCGACGAGGCCGCCGTGGTGGCGGCGGTCGACGAGGCCGGGTACGTCGCGGCGCGCGCCTGATGCGCACCGCCCCGCGTCTCGCCGCGTTCGGCGCCGGGCTGCTCGTCGTGCTCGGTGGCTCCTACGCCGTGGGTGCGACCGTGGTGCCGGCGTCGGTCGTCGAGGCGTGGGGCGAGCGTGCCCCCAGCGGGCACGACGACCAGCACGGCACCGGCGGCACCGACGGCACCGACAGCCACGGCGGCCACGGCGACCACGGCGAGACCGCCGTCGGCGGCCTCGCCGCCGCGGCCAACGGCTACGAGCTCACCGACCTCGCCGCCCCCACCGCGCCCGGCACGCCGGGCACCCTGGGCTTCCGGCTGCTCGGCCCCGACGGCGCGCCGCTGGCCGACTACGACGAGAGCCACGAGCGCGACCTCCACCTGGTCGTCGTGCGCACGGACGGGCAGGGGTTCCGCCACGTGCACCCCACGCTCGCCGCCGACGGCACCTGGTCGCTGCCCTGGACCTGGGACACCGCCGGCAGCTACCGCGTCATCGCGGACTTCGTCCCGGCGGGCGGGGAGACCACCACCCTCGGCGCGACCGTCGAGGTCGGCGGCGAGGTCGTGCCCTCCCGCCCCCTCGGGGAGGTGCGGACGGCGCGGGTCGGCAGCCTCGTCGTACGGCTGGAGGGGGACCTCACCGTCGGCGGGTCCGGCGGCGAGCTCGTCGCCCACGTCGAGCGGGACGGGGAGCCGGTGACGACGCTGGAGCCCTACCTCGGCGCCTTCGGGCACCTCGTGGCGCTGCGGCAGTCGGACCTCGGCTACCTCCACGTGCACCCCGAGGGCGACGCGCCGGCGCCCGACGACCGCGCCGGGCCGGACATCGCCTTCCACGCGACCGCGCCGACCGCGGGCCGCTACCTGCTCTACCTCGACGTCGTCGTCGACGGGCAGGTCCACACGGCGCCGTTCGTTCTCGACGCCGGGGCGGGCGAGCACGACACCGGCGAGCACGACAGCGACCACGGGGGAGAGGAGCACGGGCATGACCACCAGCACTGAGCCGCGCACGGACGCGCCACTGGAGGACGTCGAGCTGCTCATCGGCGGCATGACGTGCGCCTCCTGCGCGATGCGCGTCGAGAAGAAGCTCAACAAGCTGGACGGCGTCGAGGCGAGCGTCAACTACGCGACGGAGAAGGCGCGGGTGCGCGTGCCGGAGGGCTACGACCCGGCGCTGCTCATCGCGGAGGTCGAGCGCACCGGGTACTCGGCCGAGCTGCCCCCGCCCCCGGCGGCGCCCGCCGCGTCCGGCGGCGACGCGACGGCCGACCCCGGTACGGCGCGCGCCGACGCCGAGCTGCACGCCCTGCGCGACCGGCTCGTCGGGTCGGGCGTGCTCGCCGTGCCGGTCATCGCCCTCACGATGGTGCCGGCGTGGCAGTTCACCTACTGGCAGTGGCTCTCCTTGGCGCTCGCCTGGCCCGTCGTCGTGTGGGGGGCGTGGCCGTTCCACCGCGCCGCGTTCACGAACGCCCGGCACGGCGCCGCCACCATGGACACCCTCATCTCGGTCGGCACGCTGTCGGCGCTCGCCTGGTCGGTCTACGCGCTCTTCTGGGGATCGGCCGGCGAGCCCGGGATGACCCACGGCTTCGAGCTCACCGTCGCCCCGGGCGACGGCTCGGCCAACGTCTACCTCGAGGTGGCCGCCGGCGTGACGGCCTTCGTGCTGGCCGGTCGCTACGCCGAGAAGCGGTCGAAGCGCCGCGCCGGAGCGGCCCTGCGCGCCCTGCTCGAGCTCGGCGCGAAGGACGTCGCCCGGCTGCGCGACGGTCGCGAGGAGCGCGTGCCGGTCGAGGACCTCGCCGTGGGGGACCTCTTCGTCGTGCGCCCCGGTGAGAAGATCGCCGCCGACGGCGAGGTGGTCGAGGGCGCCTCGGCCGTGGACGCCTCGATGCTGACGGGTGAGTCCCTGCCCGTCGACGTCGCGGTCGGCGACGCCGTGACCGGCGGCTGCGTCAACACCAGCGGCCGGCTCGTGGTGCGGGTCGAGCGTCTCGGTGCCGACTCCCGCCTCGCGCAGATGGCGCGGCTCGTGGAGGACGCGCAGTCCGGCAAGGCCGAGGTGCAGCGCCTCGCCGACCGGGTCTCGGCCGTCTTCGTGCCCGTCGTCATGGCGATCGCCGTGGCGACGCTCGGCGTGTGGTGGGGGGCGGGGTTCCCGCTCGAGGCCGCGTTCACGGCCGCGGTGGCGGTGCTCATCATCGCCTGCCCGTGCGCCCTCGGCCTGGCGACGCCCACCGCGCTCCTCGTCGGCACCGGCCGCGGGGCCCAGCTGGGCATCCTCATCAAGGGCCCGGAGGTGCTCGAGTCCACGCGTCGCGTGGACACCGTCGTGCTCGACAAGACCGGCACCGTCACCACCGGCACCATGACGCTCGTCGACGTGCTGCCCGGCGCCGGGGAGGACCGCGACGAGCTGCTCCGTCTCGCCGGGGCGCTGGAGACGGGGTCCGAGCACCCCATCGCCCGGGCGGTCGTGGCGGGCGCGGGCAAGGCCTGGCCGCTGCCGCCGGTCACCGGCTTCCGCTCCGCCGAGGGACGGGGCGTGCAGGGCGAGGTCGAGGGGCGCACCGTGCTCGTCGGGCGCCCGGGGTACGTCGCGGACGCCGGGCTCGCCGTACCCGCGGAGCTGTCCGAGGCGATCGCCACGGCGGGTGCGGCCGGACGCACGGCGGTCGTCGTCGGCTGGGACGGTCGGGTGCGCGGCGTGCTCGCCGTGGCCGACGAGGTGAAGCCGACGAGCGCCGAGGCGGTCGCCGCGTTGCGTGACCTCGGGCTCCGGCCCGTGCTGCTCACCGGTGACCACCGGGCCGTGGCCGAGCGCGTGGCCGCCGAGGTCGGGATCGACCAGCCGGGGGACGAGGTCGTCGCCGAGGTGCTGCCCGCCGAGAAGGTCGACGTGGTGCGTCGCCTCCAGGCCGAGGGCCGGGTCGTCGCCATGGTCGGCGACGGCGTCAACGACGCCGCCGCGCTCGCGCAGGCCGACCTCGGGCTCGCGATGGGGACCGGCACCGACGTCGCCATCGAGGCGGCCGACGTCACGCTGGTGCGCGGCGACCTGCGGTCGGCGGCCGACGCCGTGCGGCTCGCGCGCCGCACGCTCGGCACGATCAAGGGCAACCTGTTCTGGGCGTTCGGCTACAACGTCGCCGCCATCCCGCTCGCGGCCCTCGGGCTGCTCAACCCCATGCTCGCCGGCGCGGCGATGGCGTTCTCGAGCGTCTTCGTCGTCGGCAACAGCCTGCGGCTCCGCACCTTCGCGGCCCGCACCAGCACTCCCGGGAGGACGACCGCATGACGCAGCACGAGGGGCACGAGGGGCACGAGGGACCCCATGGCTACAGCGAGGACAAGAAGAAGTACCTCGCACGCCTGAAGCGCATCGAGGGCCAGGCCCGGGGCATCCACCGGATGGTGGAGGAGGACCAGTACTGCATCGACGTGCTCACGCAGATCAGCGCGGTGACCAGCGCGTTGCGGGGTGTCGCGCTGGCACTCCTCGACGACCACCTCGAGCACTGCGTCGCCCACGCCACCCATGCGGGCGGCGACGAGGCCGAGGCCAAGCTCAAGGAGGCCTCCGCGGCCATCGCGCGGCTCGTCCGCTCCTGAGCCCCACCCCGGTTGCGGCCGCCCGTCGGTGCGGCAGACTCGCCCCGTGACCTCGGCGACGCGTGACGACCAGGACTGGGCCTCGATCTACGGGCAGGGCTTCGCCCGCGTGGCGGCGGTGACGCTGCCCGTGGCCGTGGGTGACCCGGCGGCCAACGCGCGGGCGGTGCTGGAGCAGGCGCGCGCCTGCCACGACGAGGCGGTCGCGGTCGCCGTCTTCCCGGAGCTGTGCCTCACCGGCTACTCCGCCGAGGACCTCTTCCTCCAGGACGTGCTGCTCGACGCCACCCTCGAGGCGATCGAGGAGGTCGTGGCGGGCTCGGCGGACCTGCTGCCGATCCTCGTCGTGGGCGCCCCGATCCGGCACGGCAACCGGGTGCTCAACGCCGCCGTCGTCGTGCACCGCGGACGCGTGCTGGGCGTCGCGCCGAAGTCCTACCTCCCGACCTACCGGGAGTTCTACGAGCGCCGCTGGTTCGCCCCGGGCGACGACCTCGGCGGCACGATCGTGCTGGCCGGCCACGAGGTGCCGCTCGGTGACGACCTCCTGTTCGCGGCGACCGACGTGCGGGGCCTCGTGCTCCACGTCGAGGTCTGCGAGGACATGTGGGTGCCGGTCCCGCCGAGCGCGCTCGCCGCGCTCGCCGGCGCGACGGTCCTGGCGAACCTCTCGGGCAGCCCGATCACCGTGGGCCGCGCCGAGGACCGGCACCTCCTGGCGCGCTCGGCCTCGTCGCGCTGCCTCGCGACGTACGTCTATGCGGCCGCAGGCCAGGGCGAGTCGACCACCGACCTGTCGTGGGACGGGCAGACGATGGTCTACGAGCACGGCGAGCTGCTGGGGGAGTCGGAGCGGTTCCCCGACGGCCCGCGCCGCACGATCGTCGACACCGACCTCGACCGCACGCGGCTCGAGCGGCTCCGCACCGGCACCTTCGACGACAACCGCCGGGCGGTGCTCGGCGACGCCGACTTCCGGGTCGTCGAGCTCGAGCTCGACCCGCCGACCGGCGACGTCGGGCTGCGGCGCAAGGTCGACCGGTTCCCCTTCGTGCCGGACGACGCGGAGCGCCTGGCGCAGGACTGCTACGAGGCCTACAACATCCAGGTCTCCGGGCTCGAGCGGCGCCTCGAGGCGATCGGCGGGGACGCGTGGCAGCCCAAGGTCGTCATCGGCGTGAGCGGTGGTCTCGACTCCACCCACGCGCTCATCGTGGCCGCGAAGGCCATGGACCGCCTCGGTCGGCCGCGCAGCGACATCCACGCCTTCACGCTGCCGGGCTTCGCGACGGGGGACACGACGAAGTCCTACGCGACGCGGCTCTCGCGCTCGCTCGGCGTGACCTTCGAGGAGATCGACATCACCGGCGCCGCCCGGCAGATGCTCGCCGACCTGCAGCACCCCTACGCCGAGGGCGAGGAGGTCTTCGACGTCACCTTCGAGAACGTCCAGGCCGGGCTCCGCACCGACTACCTCTTCCGGCTCGCCAACCACCGCGGCGGGATCGTGCTGGGCACGGGCGACCTCTCGGAGCTGGCGCTGGGGTGGTGCACCTACGGCGTGGGCGACCAGATGTCGCACTACAACGTCAACGGCGGCGTCCCGAAGACCCTCATCCAGCACCTCATCCGGTGGGTGATGGGCAGCGGTCAGTTCGAGGAGGACACCAACGAGGTGCTCGGCGAGATCCTCGAGCAGGAGATCACGCCCGAGCTGATCCCCACGGGCGCGGACGGCGTGGCGCAGCGCACCGAGGACAGCGTCGGGCCCTACGCGCTGCAGGACTTCACCCTCTTCCACGTGCTGCGCTACGGCATGGCGCCGAGCCGGATCGCGCTCCTCGCGCGTCACGCGTGGTCGGACCGCGCGGCGGGCGAGTGGCCGCCGAACTTCCCCGAGCACCGGCGCGCCGAGTACGACCTCGCCGAGATCCGTCGCTGGCTCGACGTGTTCGTGCGACGGTTCTTCGCCAACCAGTTCAAGCGGTCCGCCCTCCCCAACGGGCCGAAGGTGGTGGCGGGCGGAACGCTGAGCCCCCGCGGGGACTGGCGCATGCCCTCGGACGCGACGGCGGCGGCCTGGCTGGCGGACCTGGAGCGGGTGCCCGGCGACGACCACTAGGGTGACGCCATGGGCAAGCAGGAAGACTTCGTTCTCCGCTCTCTCGAGGAGCGTGACGTCCGGTTCGTCCGGCTCTGGTTCACCGACGTGCTCGGTCACCTGAAGTCGGTCGCGGTCGCTCCCGCGGAGCTCGAGGGGGCCTTCTCCGAGGGCATCGGTTTCGACGGCTCGGCGATCGAGGGCTTCGCGCGGGTCTACGAGTCCGACATGCTGCTGCTCCCCGACGCCTCGACGTTCCAGATCCTGCCGTGGCGGGCGACGGGTCCCTCGACGGCCCGCATGTTCTGCGACGTGGTGATGCCGGACGGCAGCCCGTCGTACGCCGACCCCCGGTTCGTGCTGAAGCGCAACCTGGCCGCGGCGGCGGAGAAGGGCTTCACCTTCTACACGCACCCCGAGATCGAGTTCTACCTGCTGAAGAACATCCCCGAGGTGGGCGTCGACCCGGTGCCGGTGGACCGCACGGGCTTCTTCGACCACACGCCGCAGTCGATGGGCTCCGACTTCCGTCGCGAGGCGATCACGATGCTCGAGGCCATGGGCATCTCGGTCGAGTTCAGCCACCACGAGGGTGGGCCCGGCCAGCAGGAGATCGACCTGCGGTACGCCGACGCGCTCAGCACCGCCGACAACATCATGACGTTCCGCACCGTCATCCGCGAGGTCGCGCTGAGCCAGGGCATCTGGGCGACCTTCATGCCGAAGCCGTTCACGACCCACCCGGGCTCGGGCATGCACACGCACCTGTCGCTCTTCGAGGGCGACCGCAACGCGTTCTTCGAGGCGGGGGCGGAATATCAGCTCTCGCGCACCGGACGGCACTTCATCGCCGGCATCATGCGCCACGCCGGCGAGATCTCGGTCGTCACCAACCAGTGGGTGAACTCCTACAAGCGGCTCCTGTGGGGCGGCGAGGCGCCGTCGTACATCTGCTGGGGCCACAACAACCGCTCCGCGATGGTGCGGGTGCCGATGTACAAGCCCAACAAGAGCCAGTCGACGCGCGTCGAGCTCCGCACGCTCGACCCCGCGTGCAACCCCTACCTGGCCTACGCGGTGGTCCTCGCCGCCGGCATGCGCGGCATCGAGAACGAGTACGAGCTGCCCCGCGAGGCCGAGGACGACGTGTGGTCGCTCACCGAGCGCGAGCGCAAGAGCCTCGGCATCGACCCGCTGCCGAAGACGCTGTCCGAGGCGATCGAGGTCGCCGACTCGTCCGAGCTGCTGGCCGAGGCGCTGGGGGAGCACGTCTACGACTTCTTCCTCCGCAACAAGCGCGCGGAGTGGGAGGAGTACCGCACGCAGGTCTCCGCCTTCGAGCGCGACCTCATGCTCCCGGTGATCTGAGTGCCGACCCTCCTCGTCGTCCAGCACCAGGCCGACTGCCCGGCCGCCCTGTTCGGTCCGTGGCTCGTCGAGGGCGGGGTGGAGCTCGACGTGCGCCGCGTCGACGACCCGAGCGTCCGGCTGCCGACCCTGGAGGGGTACGCCGGGGTGCTCGTGCTCGGCGGCTCGCCGGGCGCGACGGACGACGAGGTCGCGCCCTGGCTCCCCGCGGTCCGCGCGCTCGTGCGCGAGGCGGCGGAGCGCGGCCTGCCGACGCTCGGCATCTGCCTGGGTCACCAGCTCGCTGCGGTGGCGCTGGGTGGCGCGGTCGCGCGGAACCCGAACGGGCAGACCGTGGGGGTGACGCCCGTCGGCTGGACCGACGCGGCGGCGACCGACCCGCTGTTCGCGGCGATCGTGGCCGCCCGTCCCGAGGCCGTCGCGGTGCACTGGAACAACGACGTGGTGACGGCGCTCCCTCCGGAGGCCGTCGTGCTGGCCCGCACGCCGGGCGGGGAGGTGCAGGCCGCGCGCCTGGCCCCGAGCGTCTGGGGCGTGCAGCTCCACCCCGAGGCCGACCGTCCGGTCGTCGCGGCGTGGGCCGCCTCCGACGCGGCGACCCACGCCGCCCGGGGGCTGGACCAGGGCGCCCTGCTCGACGCCGTCGAGGGTGCCCACGCCCAGCTGGCCGCGACGTGGCGGGTGCTGGCCGAGGGCTTCGCCCGGCTCGTCCGCACCGCGCCCGTCCCCGGCGACGGGCGGCGGGAGGCCCCGCTGTCGGAGGCGTCCTGACGTGGCCGGTGCCGTGACGGGTCGTGGCCCGAGCCGGGGTGTTCTCCTGCGTGCGGGCTTCGCCGACGTCGACACCGCGGGCCAGCGTCTCGCGGGCCTGGGCGAGCGGGCCGGCGCGGTGCTGGGGATCCTCGGCCGCACCGCCGACCCCGACGTCGCGCTGGCCGGGCTGGTCCGCCTCGCCGAGCGGGTGGACGAGGAGGACGTCGCGGGCGGCGCCGAGGCGCTCCTCGACGCCGTCGCCGACGACGAGGGCACCGCGATGCGCCTGCTCTCGGTGCTGGGCGCGAGCACGGCGCTCGGCGACCACCTCGCGAAGCACCCGGGGCACTGGCGGGAGCTGACCGACCCGACGCTGGGCTCCACGCGTCCGGCCGCCTGGGCCGTCCGCGAGGGCCTGCTGCGCGCGGTCGGGGCCGATCCCGCCGCGGCCGACCCGGTCGCCGACGTGAGCACGCCGGACCTCGACCGGGCCGCCCTGGACGGGCTGCGGGTGGAGTACCGGCGCTGGCTGCTGCGCCTCGCCGCCCGCGACCTCGCCCACCACCTCGGGGTCGACGACGTCGCGGCCGAGCTCTCCGACCTGGCGTCCGGCACCCTCGAGGCCGCGCTGGCGGTCGCGCGGGGGCGCGTGGGAGACGCAGCCGCCAGCGTGCGGCTCGCCGTCGTCGCGCTCGGCAAGTGCGGTGGGCACGAGCTCAACTACGTCTCCGACGTCGATGTCGTGTTCGTGCACGAGCCGGCGGTAGGTCCGGAGGGGGAGCCCGCCGTCGGTCCCGACGCGGCGCTCCGCACCGCGAGCCGCCTCGCCTCGCAGCTCATGCAGGTCTGCTCCGACCACACCGGGGAGGGCACGATCTGGCCGGTCGACGCCAACCTCCGGCCGGAGGGCCGCCGGGGGACGCTGTCGCGCACGCTCGCGAGCCACGAGGCCTACTACGACCGGTGGGCGAGCACGTGGGAGTTCCAGGCCCTGCTCAAGGCCCGTCCGGTGGCGGGGGACGCGGGCCTCGGCGCCGCCTACCTGGAGATGGCCCAGGGCTTCGTCTGGCGGGCCGCGGAGCGGGAGAACTTCGTCACCGACGTGCAGGCCATGCGCCGCCGGGTGCTCGACCACATCCCCGCCCGGGAGGCGGAGCGCCAGCTGAAGCTCGGGTCCGGTGGGCTGCGCGACGTGGAGTTCGCGGTCCAGCTGCTGCAGCTCGTGCACGGCCGCTCCGACGAGCACGTGCGCATGCCGACGACGCTCAGCGCGCTGGCGGCGCTGACCAGCCGGGGCTACGTGGGTCTCGAGGACGGCACGGCCCTCCACGAGGCCTACGCGTTCCTGCGCACGCTGGAGCACCGGATGCAGCTGTGGCAGATGCGCCGCATCCACGTGGTGCCGGACGACGAGGCCGACGTGCGGCGTCTCGGCCGCTCCCTGCACCACCTGCGCGAGCCGGTGAGCGGGCTCGAGAAGGAGTGGCGCCACCACCGTCGCGAGGTCCGCCGGCTCCACGAGAAGCTCTTCTACCGGCCCCTGCTCGAGGCGGTCGCGCGCATCCCGGGCGAGGCGAGCCGCCTGTCGCCGGAGGCCGCGGAGCGTCGGCTGGCGGCGCTCGGCTACCTCGATCCGAAGGCCGCACTGCGGCACCTCGAGGCGTTGACCGCCGGCGTGTCGCGCACGGCCGCCATCCAACGCGCACTGCTGCCCGCGCTGCTCGACTGGTTCGCGGACGCGCCCGACCCCGACGCGGGCCTCCTCGGCTTCCGCCGGATCTCGGAGAGCCTCGGCACCACGCCGTGGTACCTGCGCACCCTCCGCGACGAGGGCGAGGTCGCCCACCGGCTGGCGCGGCTGCTGGCGACGTCGCGCTACGCGACCGACCTGCTGCAGCGCGAGCCCGAGGGCGTCCGCATCCTCGCCCAGGACCTGGCGCCGCTGTCGGCCGAGACGCTCACCACCGAGATGCTCGCGAGCGCCCGTCGCCACGGCGACCTCGCAGGCGCCGTGCGCGCGATCCGCGGCGTACGGCGGCGGGAGCTGTTCCGCATCTCCGCCGGCGAGCTGCTCGAGGTCAACGACGTCGACACCGTCGGGGCCGCGCTGTCGCGGCTCACCGACGCGACGCTGGAGGCGACCCTGCAGTCCGTCGTCGCGCGTCTCGTCGCGCAGCGAGGGCTCGACGGGGCGCCGACGCGGATGGCGGTGGTGGCGATGGGGCGGTACGGCGGCTTCGAGCTGTCCTACGGTTCCGACGCCGACGTCATGTTCGTGCACGACCCGGTACCGGGGCGCGAGGACGAGGCCGGCGGCTTCGCCAAGGCCGTGGTCAGCGAGCTCCGCACCCAGCTCGGCGTGGCCGGACCCGACCCGGCGCTGGAGGTCGACGCCGACCTGCGGCCCGAGGGACGGCAGGGCGCCCTGGTGCGCACGCTGGACTCCTACGCGGCGTACTACTCCCGCTGGTCGCACGTCTGGGAGTTTCAGGCCCTCCTGCGTGCCGACGCGGTCGTCGGGGACGAGGGCCTGCGCGAGCGGTTCCACGCGCTGATCGACCCGCTGCGGTTCCCGGCCGAGGGCATCGACGACGAGGCCGTGGCCGAGGTACGCCGCATCAAGGCCCGCGTCGACACCGAGCGCCTGCCGCGCGGCGCGGACCCGGCGACCCACCTCAAGCTCGGCCGCGGCGGTCTCGCCGACATCGAGTGGACGGTGCAGCTGCTCCAGATGCGGCACGCCGGACGGGTGCCCGGGCTGCGGACCCCGCGCACGATCGAGGCCCTGGCCGCGGCGCAGGAGGCCGACCTCCTCGCCGCGGAGGACGCGGACACCCTCGCCCAGGCGTGGCGGCTCGTGAGCCGCATGCGCAACGCGGTCACCCTGGTGCGCGGCAAGCCCGGCGACCAGCTGCCCCGCGACCCCCGGGAGCGGGCGGCCGTCGCGTCGGTGCTGGGCTACGGGCCCGGGGAGGCGGACGCGCTCGTCAACGACCACCTGCGCACCACGCGCCACGCCCGCGCTGTCGTCGACCGTGTCTTCTGGGAGTGAGGCGGGTCCGGTCGGCCTGACCTGGCGTCAGCACCAGCGCGCGGCGTTCGCCGCCGTCCAGGCCGACCAGCGCCGCAAGCGGATCGACGGGGTGCCGCTGCGGTCGTGGGTCGTCATGCCGCCGGGGTCGGGGAAGACCTACGTCGGCCTCGGGCTCGCCCAGCTGGCCCGGCAGGCGACCGGGGCGACGGTGGTCGTGCTCGTCCCGACCACCGCCGTGCAGGGGCAGTGGATCGCCGCGGCGGCCGATCTCGGGCTGGAGGCGTCGACCGACCGGTCCATCTCGTCCGAGGTCACCGTGCTCACGTTCCAGGCGGTCGCCCACCTGGTGCCGCCGACGGAGGAACCTCCGCCCGACCCGGCCGTGGACCCCGAGGGCGACCCGCTCGAGCTGCCGGAGGAGATCGACGGGATCGCCGACACCGAGATCGGGGCGCGGCTGCACGAGAACGGCAGCGACCTCGTGGCGCGCCTGACCGAGCTGAGCCCGCTGCTCGTGGTCCTCGACGAGGCCCACCACCTACTCGAGGCGTGGGGGTCGCTGCTCGTCGAGACCCTCGCCCACCTGGGGAACGCCAGCGTGGTGGCGCTGACGGGCACGCCCCGCGGCGGGGTCGGTGGGGAGCAGCGGCTCGCGCTGACGACGTACTTCGGGTCGACGGCCTACGAGGCGAGCACCGTGGACCTGGTGCGCCAGGGCGACCTGGCGCCCTACGCCGAGCTCGCCTGGTTCACCACCCCCACGGAGGCAGAGGTCACGTGGATGGGCGAGGCGCCGCTGCGGCTCGCCGAGCTCGGGGCGCTCCTCGACGCCCCCGGGTTCGGGACGACGTCGCTGCGCGAGTGGCTGCGCAAGCGGTTCGTGACGCCGACGCGCTCGTGGCGGCGGCGGGTCTCGTGGTCGTCCCTCGCCGCGGCCGACCCGGCCGTCGCGAACGCCCTCCTGCGCCACGCCCACGCCGGCGAGGTCGACCTCCCGGGCGGCGCACGCCTCCGACGGGAGCACCGCCGACCGCCGACGCTCGAGGACCGGATGCTCCTCGTCGACGACTGGCTGCGCCGCTGCGTCGCACCGAGCGACGATCCCCGGGACGCCGAGGTGCTGGCGGTCATGCGCCGCACCCTGCCCGCCGTCGGCTGGGTGTGGACCCGCCACGGCGTGCGTCGCGGCCGCGAGATGGCCGACCGCGTGCTCGCGCGGTCGGAGGCGAAGTCGGTCGCCTGCGTCGAGATCCTCCACCACACGGTCGGCGTGCTCGGCCCGCGGATGCGGACGCTCGTGCTCACCGACCACGAGAGTGCGTCGTCGACCGTGCCCATGACGCTGCGCGGCGTGATCGACGGCAAGGCGGGCTCCGCCTGGGCGGTGCTCGACGAGCTCACCCACGACCGCGCGACCGACCTGCTCCACCCCGTGCTCGTCACGGGCCGCACGGTGGCGGGCACGCCCGCGACGATGACGGACCTCGCGTCGTTCGTGGCCGAGCGGGACCCCGACCTGGGTGCGACCCTCCGGGTGGAACCGGTGCCGCTCGCGAGCGCGGAGGCCGGCCGGGTGCCGCTCGCCCGGCTGGTGGGCGAGCGCCGCCCCGACGGGTGCCTGCCCTGGCAGGCACACCGCTGGATCGGCGAGGTGACCGCCTACCTCACCGCGGGCCGCACGCAGGTGCTCGTCGGCACCCGCAGCGTGCTCGGCGAGGGCTGGGACGCGCGGTGCGTCACCGGGATCATCGACCTCACCACCCCGACCACCCACCAGTCGGCCGTGCAGGTGCGCGGCCGGTCGCTGCGCACCGACCCGGCGTGGCCCGAGAAGGTGGCCGTGAACTGGACGCCCGTCTGCGTGGCCGAGGGGCACCCGAGCGGGGCGCAGGACTGGGACCGCCTGGTGGCCAAGCTGGAGGGGTACGTCGCACCCCACGCCGCCGGCGGGCTCGACGTCGGCCACGGGTGCCTGTGGTGGCCCCAGCCGTTCGACGGCGCGGCGCCCCCGGTCAGCCGGTTCGCCGAGCTGAACGCCGCGGCGATGCGGCGCGCGACCGACCTCGAGGCCGTCCGGGACGCCTGGTCGGTGGGGGAGCCCACCGGGGTCGGACGACGCCGCGCCTCCGACGGCGCCCTGCGCGGGTTCGTCACCCACCGCACCGTCGAGCTGCCGCCGCCGGGGACGGTGGTGGAGCCGCGGAGGCCGCCGGAGATGCCGGACCTGCCCCGGGTCCGCCTGACGTCGTCCTCCGGGCTCGCCGACGTCGTCGACCTGGCACGCGGGATCGCCCACCGTCGAAGCGACCGACGGCTCTACGGCGAGGACCTCCTCGCCCACGCCCGCCGCGGCCCCGGCCTCCAGCACGTGGTCGGTGCGGTGGCCGACGCGCTGCTGGAGCTCGGGCTGACCAACGTCCCCGCCGAGGACGTGGAGCTCGCGATCTCCTCGGACGGCTCCTACGCCCCGATCCTCCGCGGCGCGGGGCCGTCCGAGGAGGACGTCTTCTCCACCGCCCTGGCCGAGGCCGTCGGACCGCTGGAGGGTGCCCGCTTCGTCGTCTCGGTCCCGCTGCTGTCGCCCCCTCCGGAGCGCGGTGACTCCCGGTCGGTCCTGCGTGCCGCCCGGAGGGGTCAGGTGACGCCCGACGACGAGGCCTGGTTCGCGGTCCCGTCGGTCATCGGGGACGACGCGGACCGCGCCGCGACGTACGCCGCGTGCTGGGCGCGCTGGACCGGCGGCCGCGACGTGGCCGTCGCCACGGCGACCCCCGAGGGTGCCGGCGTGCTCGCAGCCCACGCCTGATACCCCTGGGGGGTATGGCACTTTCCCCGGTCAGCCGGGGAACCGACCACTTTGACCATCAAATTTGATGGTCTAAGTGGCGTGTTCCCCGGCTGACCGGGGAACCGACCGGCCCCTTCCCTGCCCCCAGCGGGTTGGCCCCCTCTCAGGCGCGGATCGTAGGGTGGCCGATCGTGACCGACGCCGTGCTTCCCCCCGACGGCCCGCCGCAGCCGAGCCACCCCAGCCTCGCCACGGGCGCCGTGCCGGTGGTCGTGCCGCCGCCCGACGAGGGCGAGGACCACTGGGCCGACCTGCGGGACCTGGACGCCCCGGCGGCGCCCACCGTCCCCGTCGACGCCTCGGCCGTCACGGTCCTCGTCGTCGCCCACGACGGCGCCACGTGGTTGCCGACGGTGCTCGACGCCCTGGCGCGCCAGACGGTCGCGGCCGGTGCGGTGCTGGCCGTCGACACGGGCAGCACCGACGGCAGCGGTGACCTCCTCGACGCCGCCCTGGGGCACGACAACGTCCTCGACCTGCCGGCCTCCACGCCGTTCGCCGACGCCGTCGACGCCGCGCTCGCGCGCCTCGAGCAGGCCGACCGGGCCGACCGGGCCGACGGCTGGCTCTGGATCCTCCACGACGACGCGGCGCCTGCCCCCGACGCGCTCGAGCGGCTCCTCGAGTGCGCCGAGCGGCAGGCCCTGGCGGGCACGCCGGCGGACGTGGTCGGTCCCAAGCTCCGCGAGTGGCCCTCGCTCAAGCGGCTCCTCGAGGTGGGCGTGACCATCAACGGCACCGGCCGCCGGGAGACGGGGCTGGAGCGGGGGGAGTACGACCAGGGCCAGTACGCCGCGACCCGCCACGTCCTGGCCGTCAACACCGCCGGGATGCTCGTGCGGCCCGGCCTGCTCCGTGACCTCGGAGGCTTCGAGCCCGCCCTCCCGGTGCTGGGCACGGACCTCGACCTGGGGTGGCGCGCCGCGTCCGCCGGTCGCCGCGTCGTCGTCGCCCCCGATGCGGTGGTCTTCCACGCGGAGGCCTCCCACCGCGGGCTGCGCACCTCGACCCTCGTGGGCCGCCACCCGCACGAGGCCGAGCGTCGCGCCCACCTCCTCGTGCTGCTCGCGAACTCGTCGAGCCGACGCTTCCTCAACTCCTACCTGCGCGTCGTCGTCGGCAGCCTGCTGCGTGCTCTCGGCTTCCTGCTGACCCGCCGTCCGGGCGTCGCCGTCGACGAGGTCGTCGCGATGGCCGCGGTGTGCGCCCGGCCGGGCGAGCTGCGTCGCCTTCGCGCGGCGCGCCGGGCGAGCCGCACGGCCCCCGACGCCCAGGTGCGCCCCCTGCTCGCGCCCTGGTGGTTGCCGTTCCGGCACGGTCTCGACGGCGCGGGCGAGCTGCTGGGCTCCCTCACCACCCACGCCGCCGACGTCGCCGACCGCCGTCGCGACGCCCGTGCGCGGGCCGAGCGCGAGCGGGCCGACGCCGGCCGTGCGGGCACGCGCGCGGCCTACCCCGGGGACCGTCCCGACCGCCCCGCGAGCGGCAGCGACGACGACGAGCTGGGCGCCGAGACCGGCTGGCTCGTCCGCTACCTGACCAGCCCCGTGGCCCTCGTGCTCACCGCCGTCGTGCTGCTCTGCCTCGTCGGTGCGCGGGAGGCGTTCGGCGCGGTCTCGGGCGGTGCCCTCGCCCCGGCCCCCGGGACGACCGGCGCGTGGTGGGACCTCCACCTCTCGTCGACCCACCCCCTCGGCACCGGCAGCGACGTGCCCGCCCCGGCGTACGTCGCGCCCCTCGCCCTGCTCGCCTGGCTCCTGCCGGGCGGACCGTCGGTCGCGGTCTCCGTCGTGCTCGTGCTCGCCGTGCCGCTCGGGCTCTGGGGCGCCTGGCGCCTGCTGGGTGTCGCGGCCCGGCTCGTCGACCCGCGGGGCGCGTCCCCGTGGCTGCTGGGGGTCGGCGCGACGACGTACGCACTCGTCCCCGTCACCAGCGGCGCCTGGGGCGCGGGGCGCTTCGGCGTGGTCGTGGCCGCCGCGGTGCTGCCGTGGTTCGTCCACGCCGCCCTCGGCTTCGCCGACCCCGAGCGCGACCGGCGGTGGCGCGCCGGCTGGCGCTCCGGCCTGCTGCTCACGGTGGTCGTCGCCTTCGTGGCCGCCGCCTGGTGGCTCGTGCTCGGCGTGGTGGCCCTCGTGGCGGTGTTCGCCGTGGTGGTGGCCCGCGGCCGGCTGCTCCGGCGCTCGGTGCTCGGCGGCGTCGTGGCCCCGATCGGGGTCATGCTCGCCACGCCCGCGGTGCTGCTCTCGCCCTGGCTCGTGCCGACCCTCCTCCAGGGCGACCTCGTGGCGCTGATGGGGGAGGCGGGCCGGCTGCCCTACGGGATCCTCAGCCCCACCGACGTGCTGGCCGGGCACCTCGCCGACCACGCCGCCCCGGCCTGGACCGGCCTCCTGCTCGCCGCCCTCGCGCTGCTCGCGCTCCTGGTGCCCGCCACGCGCCTCGCCGTCGTCGGCTGCTGGGCCATCGCCCTGGCCGTCGCCGGTCCCGCCAGCCTCCTCGCCCTCCCGGTCTTCCAGCTCGCCGCGGGCGAGACGCCCGCGGCCGTCGGCTTCGTGGTCGTCGCGCTGCAGGGCGCCGCCGTCGTGGCCGTCGTGCTCGGCGCCCAGGGCGTCGGCCTGCTCGCGACCGGGCGTCGCGACCGGCCCGACCGGCCCGACCGGCCCGACCGGGTACGACGCGTGCGCACCGCCCTCGGCGTCGTCCCTGTCCTCGTGCTCGCGCTCGTGCCCCTCGCGGGCCTGGCGTGGTTCGTCGGGCCGGGGGCCGCGGTGGCGGACGACGACCGCGACGAGGCCATCCCGGCCTACATGGCGCAGCGGTCGGAGACCTCGCCGTCGTACGGCGTGCTCGTGATCGACGGCTCCGTCCGCACCGGTCTCACCTTCGAGATCCGCCGGGAGGACGGCCTCCGCCTCGGCGAGGAGGAGATCGCCGCGCTGACCCCGGTCGACGAGACGATGGTCGAGGACGTCCGCACCCTGGTCTCGACACCGAGCGCCGAGCAGCTCGACCGGCTGCGGGAGGCGGGCATCTCCTACGTCGTGCTGCCCGCGCCGGCCGACCCGCAGATCCGCGCGGTGCTCGACTCGGTCGCCGGTCTGCAGCCCGCCTCGGCGGCCGACCCCGACACCCGTGCGTGGGAGCTCGTCGAGCAGCCCGCCGACGACGCGGTCGACGACGGCTCGACCGGTGTCGGTCGGGCGCTGCTCCTGCTCGTGCAGGGCGTCGCGGTCGTGGTCGTGCTGGTGATGGCCGGTCCGAGCCTGCCCTCCCGGCCAGGCCGTGGCCGCCCCGGAGCCGCGCCCGCGGCTCCGTCCCGTGTACCCGAGGGGAGCGTCGCGTGAGCGAGGAGCAGGCCCGCTCGACCGGTCGCCGTCGAGCCGCCCCGGCCCAGCCCGGCCGCCGCCGGATCGACCCCGCGATCGTGGCCGCCGTCGTGCTGCCCCTGCTGGTCGCGCTCGCGGTCGCCGCCGTGCGGGTCGGCGCGCCGCAGCCGCCCGCGACCGCCCCGACGGCCGAGGCGCGGACGGCCTCGACCCTCGTGTGCCCGTCGGCCGGCGTCCTCGCCGGCACGGACGACCCCGACGCGGTGGTCCCCGAGAGCGGTGTCGTGCGCCTGGCCACGGGCCCGGACGCCGACGGCTCCGTGAGCGCCGGTCCGCTCGACACCCCCGCCGCCGCCGAGGACCTCGAGGACACGGCCGACGTGACGCCCGACGCGGGCGGCGCCAGCCAGGTCGACACGGGCGCCGCCGTCGTGCTGCGTGGTTCCGGTGGCGCCGCCCCGGGGCTCGCCGCCGCACGGTTCGACGCCTCCGGCGGGATCGGCACGACCTGCCGCACCCCCGACGTCGGCGGCTGGTTCGTCGGTCTCGGTGCCGGCGGGGAGCGCTCGAGCGTGCTCGAGCTCACCAACCCCGACCCGGGCTCGGCGGTCGCCCGGCTCTCGCTCTACGACGAGTCCGGTCCCGTGGACGCGCCCGAGATCCGCTCGGTCGTCGTGGGGACCGGTGAGACGCGCCGGCTCGACCTGGCCGAGCTCGTCCCCACCCTCGGTGACCTCGCCGTCCACGTGGACGTCACCCGCGGGCGCCTCGGGATCGCCGCCCTCCAGACCATGCAGCCCCTCGACGGCTCGCGCGGCGGCACCACCTGGGCGCCGCTCGTCGCCGAGCCCGCCACCGAGACGACCGTCCTGGGCCTGCCCGGGGACGCCGGCACGTCCCGCACCCTGCTGGTGGCCAACCCGGGCGATGTGCAGACCCGCGTCGACGTGGACCTGCTGGGCACCTCCGGCCCGGTCCGCCCGACCAGCCTCGAGGACGGGCTCGTCGTCGCACCGGGCGCGGTGGCCACCCTCGACCTCACCGACGCGCTGGGCGAGGCCCTCACCGAGGGCGGCGGGGGTGCCTCCGGGGTCCGCGTCACCGCCGGCAGCGCCGTCGTCGCGAGCCTGCGCTCGGGGACCGGTGCCGCCGAGGTCGGCTCCGTGACGACCGCGCCGGTCCCCACCGACGTCGCCTCCGGCGCGCTCACGGGCCTCCTCCCCGAGGGGGCGGGAGCGCGGCGCCTGGTGCTCGATTCCCTGGCGCCGGGTGAGGTCGCCGTGCCGGTGGTGGCGCGCAGCGCGACCGGCGACGTGCTGCTCGAGGAGGACGTGGCGCTCGGGGCGGGGGCCGCGACGGCCCTCGACCTGCCGGAGGGCACGGCGCGCGTCGACGTCGCGCCGACCGACCCGCGCGTCGACGTGCGCGCGGCGCTCGTCACCGGCAGCGGGGCGCGGGCCTCCGTGCTGGCGCTGGTCCCGACCATCACCACCGACCTCGTGCCGACGGCCCGCCGCGCCTGGCAGTGACGGCAAGCGGCGCTCAGGCCTCCGGGTCGTAGTCCGGGTCGACGGTCTCGGGGCTGACGCCGAGCAGCTCGGCGAGCTGCTCGGTGGCGACCCGGCGCACGAGCTCCTCGAGGTCCAGCCGCGTCTCGCTGCGCCGTTCGAGGGGACGGCGGAAGAACACGACCCGCGGCGGGTGGTCGGCGGTGGCCGCCACGACGGAGGCGAGGGGAGCCTCGTCCGTCCAGCCGTCGGGCAGCAGCGGCATCTCCTCGACGACGTACTCCAGCTCGCCGAGCTCCGCGCGCCACGGCGCGTCGACGTGCCCGACGACGCCGAGCACGATGCGGTCGAAGCGCTGGCTGCGGGTGGGGCGCGGGTCGCGCACGCCGGGGGAGGGGACGAGGCCGGGGCCGCGTCCGCCGCGCCCGTGCCGGTCGCGCCGACGGGGTCGGTACGCCGCGGTCGCGGGCTCCTCCGGACCGGGTCCCGGACCGGGATCGGGGGCGTCCCCGTGCTGCGTCACCGACATCTCCTCTCGTCGGCCGCGAGCCTAGTCCGGTGGTGACCCAGGACGGCGTACGGTGCTCCCCGTGAGGTCAGCCCGTCGTTGTTCGCGCACCGCCTGCGGTCGTCCCGCGGCCATGACGCTGACGTACGTCTACTCCGACCAGACCGCCGTGCTCGGCCCGCTGTCGACGACCGCGGAGCCGCACGCCTACGACCTGTGCGAGCAGCACTCGGAGCGGCTCTCGGCCCCCCGCGGCTGGGAGGTGCTGCGGCTCGCCAGCGTGCCGTCGGCGCCGGTGCACACCGACGACGACCTCCTGGCGCTGGCGGACGCCGTGCGCGAGGCCGCGGTCCGTCCGACCGTCCCGGCGGCGCGGCCGCCGCACGTCGTGCCGCACGACCGCCCGACGTACGCCGAGGAGGAGCCCCGCGGGACCCGACCCGGCCCCGCGGGACGGCCCGAGCGCGGCGAGCGCCGCGGCCACCTCCGCGTGCTGGAGACGGACCCCACACCGCGCTGACCGACGGAGCGACGGGGCACCGGCCCGGTCCGCACCCGGGGGTTCCCCGCATGCCCTAGGCTCCTCGCCATGGCGCCCAGCGGATCGCTCTCCCCGTCCAACCTCGCCGCCGTCTTCAAGGCCTACGACGTGCGGGGCACCGTCCCCGACCAGCTCGACGAGGAGTTCGCCCGCCGGGTGGGCGCCGCGTTCGTGCAGGTCACCGGTGCGCCCACGGTCGTCGTCGGTCACGACATGCGGCCCTCCTCGCCCGGCATGGCCGGCGCCTTCGCGCAGGGCGCGGCCGACCAGGGCGCCGACGTCGTGCTCATCGGCCTGGCCTCGACCGACCAGCTCTACTTCGCCTCGGGCCACCTCGGCCACGCGGGCGCGATGTTCACGGCGAGCCACAACCCGGCGCAGTACAACGGCATCAAGATGTGCCGCGCCAACGCGGTGCCGATCGGCACCGAGACCGGTCTCTCCGAGATCCGCGACCTCGTCGGCGGGGACGAGCCGGCGCCTGCCGCACGCACCGGCAGCATCTCCGAGCACGACGTCCTCGCGGCGTACGCGGCGCACGTGCTCTCCCTCGCCCCCGTGACCGGGCGGAAGCTCGAGGTCGTCGTCGACGCGGGCAACGGCATGGCCGGCCTGACGGCCCCGGCCGTCTTCGAGCGCCTCGAGGACGTCGTCGACCTGGTGCCGATGTACTTCGAGCTCGACGGCTCCTTCCCCAACCACGAGGCCAACCCGATCGACCCGGAGACCCTGGTCGACCTCCAGGCCCGCGTGCTCGCGGAGGGCGCCGACATCGGCCTCGCCTTCGACGGCGACGCCGACCGCTGCTTCCTCGTCGACGAGCAGGGCCGGGCGGTCTCGCCCTCGACGCTGACGGCGCTCATCGCCGACCGCGAGCTGGCCCGCGTGCCGGGCTCCAACGTCATCCACAACCTCATCACCTCGAAGGCCGTGCCGGAGATCGTGACCGAGAAGGGCGGCACGCCGGTGCGCACCCGCGTGGGGCACTCCTACATCAAGGCCACGATGGCCGAGACCGACGCCGTCTTCGGCGGCGAGCACTCGGGCCACTTCTACTTCCGCGACTTCTGGCGCGCCGACTCGGGCATGCTCGCGGCGCTGCACGCGCTGTCCGCGCTCGCGGAGACCGACGTCCCGCTCTCGCAGCTGCTGGCGGACTACGAGCGCTACCCCATGAGCGGCGAGATCAACTCCACCGTGGCCGACCAGACCGCGGTGCTCACGCAGCTCGAGGAGACGTACGGCGCGCAGGACGGCGTGACGATCGACAAGCTCGACGGGCTCACCGTCGACGGCGGCGACTGGTGGTTCAACGTGCGCGCCTCCAACACCGAGCCGCTGCTGCGTCTCAACGTTGAGGGCAAGGACGAGGCGACGATGACCGACGTGCGCGACCGCGTGCTGGCGGTGATCCGCGGATGAGCGCCGCCATCGATCCCACCCTGCGCCGCATCATCGTCTGCCCGAACTGCCGCGGCGAGCTGGTCGACGGTGCCGAGGGCGCCGAGCTGGTCTGCACCGACTGCGGCTACGGCTACCCCGTCCGCGACGGCATCCCGGTGCTGCTCGTCGACGAGGCCCGCCGGGCCTGAGCCGGAGCACCGCCGTGTGGTTCGACGAGTCCCGCCTCGACGACGAGCGGGCGCTGGCCGGGATCGACCCGCTCCTGCGGTCGCTCGCGGAGGCGGGCTCACGCGTGCGCCGCGAGGCGCAGGTCGCCCTCGACCTGGCCCCGGAGAAGGTGCACGAGGCCCGGTCCCGGCCCCGCCCCCGCGCGGTCGTGGTCGCCGGCACCGGCTCCCGTCTGCTCCGTGACGTGCTCGAGGGCAGCTGCCCGGTGCCGTTCGTCGCGTGGCCCGGCCCCGGACTGCCCGGCTGGGTGGGCTCGCTCGACCTGGTCGTGATGCTCGCCCCGGCGGGCTCCGACGTGACCGCGGCCGCCGCGGTCGCCGAGGCGGTGCGCCGCGGGGCCGACGTGCTCGTGGCCTGCCCGCCCGGCTCGCTCGTCGCGGAGCACGCGGTCGGACGCGACGTCCTGGTGCTCCCGGTCGGCACCGGCGACCCGTTGGCCGTCGCGGTCGTGGTGCTGGACCTCCTGGCCTCCGCGGGACTGGGGCGGGCCGCCGACGCGGACGACGTCGCCGGGGCCCTCGACGACGTCGCGGTGCGCTGCTCGCCGCACCGCGACATCGCGGCCAACCCGGCCAAGGAGGTCGCGCTGGGGCTGGCGGACGCCCAGCCGGTGCTCTGGGGCGGGAGCGCCCTGGCGGCCCGGGCGGCGCGCCGGGTGGCCGAGGAGCTGCGCCGGGTCACCGGTCGCTCCGTCCTGGCCGACGACGCCGAGGAGGTGCTGCCGGTCATCGAGGCCGCCCGGCCCCGCGACGTCTTCGCCGACCCGTTCGCCGACGGGGGAGCGGTGTCCCGCCCGACGCTCGTGGTGCTCGACGACGGCGACGAGGCGGCCGTCGTGCGGGAGCAGGCGGGCCGGCTCCGGGCGGCAGCCGCGGCCCACGACGTGCGGGTCGTGGAGATCGGGAGCGAGGCCCGCAGCGACGTCGCCCGGCACGCGTCCCTCATCCTGCAGGGACGCTACGTCGCGGCGTACCTGGGTCTCGGGCTGGTCCCCGACTGAGACCCGTCGCGGGGCCGACGCTCTAGAGTCGTCCCGTGACGATCTCGCGGACGCGCCCGACCCCGGACGGTGACCGATGAGCGGCGGCCTCTTCGCCCTGCTGGACGACGTGGCCGCGCTGGCGCGCCTCGCGGCGGCGTCCGTGGACGACGTGGGCGCGGCCGCGGGCCGGGCGAGCATCAAGGCGGCCGGTGTCGTCGTGGACGACACGGCGGTGACACCGCAGTACGTCCAGGGGGTCGCGGCCGAGCGGGAGCTGCCCATCGTGAAGCGGATCGCGATCGGCTCCCTGCGCAACAAGATCCTCATCATCCTGCCGCTCGCCCTGCTGCTCAGCCAGTTCCTGCCGTGGCTCCTCACCCCGATCCTCATGGCCGGCGGTGCGTTCCTCTGCTTCGAGGGCGCCGAGAAGATCTGGGGGAAGGTCGCGGGCCACGCCTCCCACGAGAAGACGATCGAGGCCGGCCCCGACGCGGAGAAGACCCTCGTCGCCGGCGCAATCCGCACCGACCTCATCCTCTCCGCCGAGATCATGGTCATCTCGCTCAACGAGGTCGCCGAGGAGCCGTTCCTCTCCCGCCTCGCGATCCTGCTGGTGGTCGCGGTCGGCATCACCGTGCTCGTCTACGGCGTCGTGGCCGTCATCGTGAAGATGGACGACGTCGGACTCGCGCTGGCGCAGCGCCCCTCGGCCGCGGCCCAGAAGGTCGGCACGGGCCTCGTCCGGGCGATGCCGGGGCTCCTCGCGGTCATCGCCGTCGTCGGCACCGCCGCGATGCTCTGGGTCGGCGGCCACATCCTGCTGGTCGGGGTGGACGACCTGGGCTGGCACGCGCCGTACGAGCTCGTGCACCACCTCGAGGTCGCCGTCCACGATGCCCTCGGTGCGGTCGGCGCGGTCGCCGGCTGGATCGTCAACACGGCGCTGTCGGCCGTGGTCGGCCTCGTCGTCGGCGCGCTCGTCGTCGTGGTCGTCCACCTCGTGGGTCGTCTGCGTCACGCGGATTCCTGAAACGCGCGGAGGGCGGCCTACGCTGGTGCGGTCCGCGTCGGGAGATCCCGGAGATGCGCAGATGCGCAGGCGCGTGGCTCTGGCTCCACCCTGTTCGAGGAGACACACCGATGGACTTCAAGGTCGCCGACCTCTCCCTGGCCGCCTTCGGCCGCAAGGAGATCGAGCTCGCCGAGCACGAGATGCCCGGCCTGATGGCGATGCGCGAGCGCTTCGGCGACGCGCAGCCGCTCCAGGGCGCCCGGATCGCCGGGTCGCTGCACATGACCGTCCAGACGGCGGTGCTGATCGAGACGCTCGCCGCGCTCGGTGCCGACATCCGCTGGGCCACCTGCAACATCTTCTCCACCCAGGACCACGCCGCCGCTGCGGTCGTCGTCGGCCCGCCGGCCAAGGGCGGCACGCCGGAGGACCCGAAGGGCGTGCCGGTCTTCGCCTGGAAGGGCGAGTCGCTGGCCGAGTACTGGGACGAGGCCGAGAAGGTCTTCGACTTCGCCGAGGGCGGCCCCAACATGCTGCTCGACGACGGCGGCGACATCACGCTGCTGCTGCACAAGGGCGTGGAGTTCGAGAAGGCCGGCGTCGTGCCGCCGCTCGACTCGACCGACAACGAGGAGTACAAGGAGGTCCTCCGGGTCCTCGCGCGCTCCCTCGAGGCCGACCCGCAGCGCTGGACGAAGCGCGCTCCGATGGTCAAGGGCGTCTCCGAGGAGACCACGACGGGCGTGCTGCGCCTCTACGAGCGCTTCAAGGAGGGCTCGCTCCTCTTCCCGGCGATCAACGTCAACGACTCGGTCACCAAGAGCAAGTTCGACAACAAGTACGGCTGCCGCCACTCGCTCATCGACGGCATCAACCGCGCCACCGACGTCATGATCGGCGGCAAGGTCGCCGTGGTGTGCGGCTACGGCGACGTCGGCAAGGGCTCCGCCGAGTCCCTCCGCGGCCAGGGCGCGCGCGTCATCGTCACCGAGATCGACCCGATCTGCGCGCTGCAGGCCGCGATGGACGGCTACGAGGTCAAGCGTCTCGAGTCCGTCGTCGAGATCGCCGACATCTTCGTGACGACGACCGGCAACTTCAACATCATCCGCACGGAGCACTTCGAGCGGATGAAGCACCAGGCGATCGTCGGCAACATCGGTCACTTCGACAACGAGATCGACATGGCCGGCCTGGCGAAGATCCCCGGCATCGTCAAGGACGAGATCAAGCCGCAGGTCCACCAGTGGATCTTCCCGGACGGCAAGAAGATCATCGTCCTCTCCGAGGGTCGGCTGCTCAACCTGGGCAACGCGACGGGCCACCCGTCCTTCGTGATGAGCAACTCCTTCACCAACCAGGTGCTGGCGCAGATCGAGCTGTTCAGCAAGGCCGACGAGTACGAGCTCGGCGTGCACGTGCTCCCCAAGCACCTCGACGAGGAGGTCGCCCGGCTGCACCTCGACGCCCTCGGCGTCGAGCTCACCGAGCTGACCAAGGAGCAGGCCGCCTACCTCGGCGTCGACGTGGCCGGCCCCTACAAGTCGGACCACTACCGCTACTGAGGGCCCTGATCCCGCGGGGATCCAACGCCGTTCCACCTCCACGACCGCCGTCCCCGCACCTGCGGGGACGGCGGTTGTCATACTTGGCGGGTGACCAGCACTGACCGCGCGGCCTCCGGCACCGCCGATCCCGACAGCCGCGGGCGCGTGCTCGTCGTCGACGACGACGCGTCGCTGGCGGAGATGCTCACCATCGTGCTGCGCCAGGAGGGATTCGAGCCGGCCGTCTGCCTGCGGGGCGACGAGGCCCTCGCCGCGGTGCGGGAGTTCCGTCCCGACGTGCTCCTCCTCGACGTCATGCTGCCGGGCAAGGACGGCATCGAGGTCTGCCGCGAGGTGCGCGCCGAGTCGGGCGTGCCCATCGTGATGCTGACCGCGAAGGGCGACACCGTCGACGTCGTCGTGGGCCTCGAGTCGGGTGCGGACGACTACGTGGTGAAGCCGTTCAAGCCCAAGGAGCTCGTGGCCCGCATCCGTGCCCGCGTGCGGCGCCTCGACGCCCCCGTGCAGGAGACCCTCGCCATCGGCGACCTCACGATCGACGTCGCGGGGCACCAGGTGTCGCGCGGGGACGAGGTCATCAGCCTCACGCCGCTGGAGTTCGACCTCCTCGTCTGCCTCGCCCGCAAGCCGTGGCAGGCGTTCAGCCGGGAGGTGCTCCTCGAGGAGGTGTGGGGCTACCGCCACGCGGCGGACACCCGTCTCGTCAACGTGCACGTCCAGCGGCTGCGCTCGAAGGTCGAGCACGACCCCGAGCGTCCCGAGATCGTCCTGACGGTGCGCGGCGTGGGCTACAAGGCAGGGCCGTCCTGATCCCGTGCTGACGCCCCGCCTGGCCCCGCTGGCACGCCGGCTGCCGCGCCGGTCCCCCCGACCACCGGGGTCGGCGACCGGGGGCGGGATCGGCGCGGCGGTCGGCCGCGCGCTGACGATCTGGCGCCGTTCCGTCTCCGCGCGCGTCGTGGTCTCGACCGTGCTGCTCTCGACGGTCGTGGTGGGCGCCGTGAGCTGGCTGCTCGTGGTGCAGGTGCGCGACGGCCTCCTCGACGACCGGGTGCGCGCGGCCACCGCGGAGGCTGAGACGGAGACCGTGCAGGCGGTCGACCGGCTGGTCGGGGGGTCCGACTTCGACGTGGCCAGCCAGCTCGAGCTGGTCGCAGCGCCGTTGAGCCAGCGCGGCGCGGTGCGGGGCTACGAGGTGCTGGTCGCGCGCTCCGACGCCGACCCGGCCAGCGACCTGACGACGAGCGGCTCCATCTCCTCGCCGGACCTCGACCTGACGAGCGTGCCCCGCTCGCTGCGCGAGCACTTCACGGGCAGCGCCCAGCTGGCCTGGGCCTGGACGAGCCTGCGGACGGCCGACGACGGCGTCACCTCCGAGGTGCCGGGCATCGTGGTCGGCACGCAGGTGCAGCTCCCGGCCGACGGCCGCCCCTACACCCTCTACCTGCTGTTCCCCATGGAGCAGGAGCAGGAGACCCTCGCCCTGGTGACCCGCTCGGTGCTCGTCGCCGACGCGCTCCTGGTGGTGCTCATCGGCGGTGTCACCTACCTCGTCGCCCGCCAGGTCGTCACCCCGATCCGGCTCGCCCGCAAGGTCGCCGAGCGGCTCGCCGCCGGACGGCTCCAGGAGCGCCTGCGGGTGTCCGGGCAGGACGACCTCGCCCGCCTCGCGTCGTCGTTCAATCAGATGGCCTCCAACCTCCAGCGCCAGATCCAGCAGCTCGAGGAGCTCAGCCGCGTGCAGCGCCGCTTCGTGGCCGACGTGTCCCACGAGCTCCGCACCCCGCTGACGACGGTGCGCATGGCCGGCGACATGCTCCACGACGCCCGCACCGACTTCGACCCGCCCACCGCCCGCGCCGCCGAGCTCCTCCAAGTCGAGCTCGACCGCTTCGAGCGGCTCCTCGGCGAGCTCCTCGAGATCAGCCGGTACGACGCGGGAGCGGTCGCCCTCGAGGTCGAGGACGTCGACCTGCGCGACGTGGTCGAGAGGGTCGTCCGCCAGACCGCGACCGTGGCCGCGGGCTCGGGCGTCCAGGTCGACGTGCGCGAGCCCGGGCGGCCCTGCGTGTGCGCGGCGGACGGGCGGCGCGTCGAGCGGATCGTGCGCAACCTGGTGACCAACGCGATCGACCACGCGGAGTCGCGCGACGTGGTCATCACCGTCGACGCCGACGAGCACAGCGCGGCCATCGCGGTGCGGGACTACGGCGTCGGGCTGGCGCCGGGGGAGTCGGCCATGGTGTTCAACCGGTTCTGGCGGGCCGACCCGGCACGCGCCCGCACGTCGGGCGGCACGGGCCTCGGCCTGTCGATCGCGCTGGAGGACGCCCACCTCCATGGCGGCTGGCTCCAGGCGTGGGGCACCCCCGGCGGGGGCGCCCAGTTCCGGTTGACGCTGCCGCGCCACTCCGGCGACCAGCTGCGGCACAGCCCGATCCCGCTCCTCCCTGCCGACGCGGAGCCGGTCCGGTGAGGGCGGACGCGCGCCGTACGCATCGGCGTCCCGCGCTGCGCGCCCTGCTGGCCGCGGTGCTCGCCTCGGCGCTGGCCGTGCTCCTGCTGGCCGGGTGCGTGCGTCTGCCCGACTCGGGGGACGTGACGGTCCCCGACGACGTGCCCGACGGTGTCGGCGACGCGGCGGTCGACTACGTGCCGCCCGGCCCGACACCGGGGGAGACGCCCGACGAGATCGTGCAGCACTTCCTGGGCGCCATGCGGGCCACCTCGCTGCAGACGAGCGTGGCGCGGTCGTTCCTGACGGAGGCCACGGCCGAGGCATGGTCGCCGGAGCAGCGCACGATCGTCTACGAGGACGCGTCCCGCCCGACGAGCGGCACGACCGTCAGCGTCGACCTCCAGGGCAGCGCGAGCCTCGACGACCGGGGGCAGTGGGTCGGGGAGCCGAGCGGGGCCGACCGCACGGTCACCTTCGGCATGCAGCAGGAGGACGGGGAGTGGCGCATCGCCACCCTGCCCAACGCCCTGATCGTGCCGCTGACGTGGCTGGAGGCGCGCTACCAGCGGGCGGACCTCTACTTCCTCGACCCCTCGTCGCGCATCCTCGTGCCCACGCCGGTCTTCGTGCCGAGCGGGGAGCAGCTCGCGTCGCGGCTCGTCAACGCGCTCCTCGAGGGACCGCCGGACACGCTGACGGGCGTGGTCGACACCGCCCTCGGCGGGACGGGGCCCGGCACGACGGTCGAGGTGTCGTCGTCGGGCCTGGCCTCGATCCGGACGACCGGCGTCGACGGCGCGCCCGGGGCGCTGACGGAGCCCATGGTCGCCCAGCTGGCGTGGACGTTGCGCCAGGTGCCGTCCATCGTGCGGATCCGCGTGCTGGTCGACGACGTCGCGCTGCGGGTGCCCGACGGCGGCACCGACTTCGCGGTCGGTGCCGGACAGCGCTACACCCCCGACGTCGCCGGCGCCGACGCCGCGCTCTACGGGCTGGACGGCGACCAGGTCGTCGAGCTCGACGGGACCGCGACCGAGCCCGTGGCCGGCACCGAGGAGCTCCTCGGGACCGGGGTGCAGCGCCTGGCCGTCGACCTCTTCGGCACGCGCGTCGCCGCGCAGGTGGCGGACGGGTCGGTCGTGGTCGTCCCTCTCGACGACCCCGCGGCCCCGACCGCCCGCATCCCGGTCGAGGGCACCGCCCGCATGTCCTGGGACTTCGCCGGTCGCCTGTGGATCGCCGACGGGGACGACGAGGCGCGGCTGCGCGTCGTCAGCTCCGGCACGGTCACCTCGCTCGACGCGCCCGACCTGGTCGGGCAGCGCATCACGTCCCTCACGGTCTCGCGCGACGGGTCGCGGCTCGTCGCCGTGGTCGGTGTGCCGGGAGCGCAGCGGGTGGTCGTGTCGCGGGTGCGCTACGACGAGCGGGGCGGCGTCGCGGACGTCGTCGAGCCGGCCCAGGACCTCGCGGTCGACGCCGCGGGCCTCACGGTGCTCGACGTCGGCTGGCGCTCGGCGACGGAGGTCGTCGTGCTCGCCCGCATCGACGACACGCTGGTGCAGCTGCAGCGCGTGCCCGTCGACGGCTCCCCGGGCGCGGACGACGGCACGACGCTCCTCATGAGCGAGGCCGAGCGGCTCGTGACGTCCACCTCCCCGGGCACGCAGCTGCTCCTCGTCGGGCCGCAGCTCGTCGAGGAGTACGACGGAGCCCGCCTCGTCGCGTCCGACGCACGCGTCGCCGGTCTCACCTATCCCGGCTGAGTCCCGGCTGGCCCCCGGCTGGCCCCCGGCTGGCCCCGCCGGCCCGCTCGTCGTCCCCAGCCCCGCGTCGGGACGGACGTCTCCACCGGCGCGTGATCGCCCCGGACGTCGCCGGGCCGGGTGCGGTGGGATCGGTGTCGTGGGCACCGGCTGGTTCGTGGACGCGGCGACCGACCTCGTGACCGGCAGCGCGTGCGTCGGGTGCGCCCGCCCCGGCCGTCTGGTGTGTGCGCTCTGTGCGGCCACGCTGCCGGACCGGGGCGCGCCCGCGGTCGTCGACCCGTGGCCCGCCGGCCTGGTGCCGACGTGGGCGGGCGCCCCCCACGCCGACCTGGCCCGGGCCCTGGTGATCGGGCACAAGGAGCGGGGTCGCTGGGGCCTGCGCGCCCCGCTCGGCCGGCTGCTCGCCGCGGCGGTGGCCGCCGGCGTCGGGCCGCCGGGTGGTCGCCTGCTCCTCTGCGCCGTGCCGTCGCGGCCCGGCACGGTGCGGAGCCGGGGGCACGACGCGACGGGTGCGGTCGTCGCGCGGGCCGCCCGCACCCTGAGGGCGCAGGGGTACGACGCGGTCCGCGTCGACCTGCTCCGCTCGGGGCGGGCGCTCGACCAGGGCGACCTCGACGCGGCGGGCCGTGCCGTCAACCTGGTGGGCACGATGCGGTGCCCGGCGCACCTGCTGCGCGCTGCGGCGGCCCGGCACGGACGGGGCGCCGTGGTGCTGTGCGACGACGTGGTGACCACCGGGGCGACGCTGGTCGAGGCGGCGCGTGCGCTGGCGAGCAGCGGCGTACCACCGCTCCTCGCCGCGACGGTGACGTCCACGCCACGGCGAGGTGGACGGGGGACGAGGACTTCAGTGGATTCCCAGGCGCGTTCCCTTCCCCGCGTGGAGAGGGGCGACTAACGTCGTCGCATGGAGTCCGTCCGGGTCCGTGGTTGCGTCGCACCGACGCGCCGAGCCCCGTCAGGGGTGCGGTCACGGCGGTGCGGCAAGCCGATGCCAGTCGCAGGCGAAACGGCCCACGTAAGTCCGGCCCGGTCCGCCGGTGCCGGACGATCACGGTGCGGCTTAGACGTAAGTCCTGCCTCGCCCTCGTCGTCAGATGCGACGTCCGGCGGGAGAAGGTCGGTAGTGGCGGAGAAGCTGCGAACACCTCAGCAGGCGACTGTGGGGACGAAGACCAGGTCGGCCGGGCGGGCTCCATCCACCGGCGGGACGCGAGCCACCGTGGGTGGCCCGTGCGCGCGGCTGCAGGGCGGTCGCCCCCGCACCTGACACACCAACCACCAGGGAGGTTCGCATGGAGATCGTGGTCACCGGACGGCATGTCGAGGTGTCGGAGGGCTTCAGGTCCCACGTCGAGGAGAAGCTGGCTCGACTGGAGAAGCACGATCACCGCATCATCAGGGTGCAGGTGGAGGTCTCGGAGGAGAAGAACCCCCGTCAGGCCGACCGGTGCATGAAGGTGCAGCTCACCGCGTTCTCCAAGGGACCGGTGGTCCGGGCGGAGGCGTGCGCCGACCACAAGATGGGCGCTCTCGACGTCGCGCTGGACCGGATGGCCGCGCAGATGCGCCGGGCCGCCGACCGCCGCCGCATCCACCGCGGCCGCCACGTCCCGACCTCCGTCGCCCAGGCGCTCGCCGGCACCGGGGTGGTCGAGGAGCGGGCGGCGGACGACCTGGGCGACGCTCCTGCGGACGGCGCGCCCCAGCGGCGCCAGGTCGGGGGCATCGAGGTCGAGGGTGACGGCCCGCTGGTCGTGCGCGAGAAGGTGCACCCCGCCGAGCCCATGACGCTCGACCAGGCGCTCTACGAGATGGAGCTGGTCGGCCACGACTTCTACCTGTTCGTCGACAAGGCGAACGACCGCCCGTCGGTCGTCTACCGACGGCGGGGCTACGACTACGGCGTGATCGCGCTCGACCTCGACGGCGCCCTGGAGGGCGTCGACGGAGAGGTCGCCGGCGCCGGCGCCGGCGTGCTGGCGGGCCGCGCCGAGGCCTGAGAGACCGGCGGGGGAGGCGTCACGGCATGTCATGATGGCCTCCGTGACGCCCCCTCCCGCCGCCACCGACGGCACCTCGGGCACCGAGCCGGTGCGCGTGATCGTCGTCGACGACCAGGAGCTGTTCCGCCGCGGGCTCACCATGCTGCTCGGGATCGAGGAGGGCATCGAGGTCGTCGGCGAGGCGGGCGACGGCGAGGCCGGTCTCCGGCTCGCGTCGACGACCGCGCCCGACGTCGTGCTCCTCGACGTCCGGATGCCGAAGGGCTCCGGGATCGCGGCGTGCAAGGCGATCAAGGACGCGGTCCCCGCGACCAAGATCATCATGCTCACCGTCTCCGACGAGGAGGGTGACCTCTACGAGGCCGTGAAGAGCGGCGCGTCGGGCTACCTGCTGAAGGACTCCTCCATCGACGAGGTCGCGCAGGCCGTGCGGGTCGTCTCCGACGGCCAGTCGCTGATCAGCCCGTCGATGGCGGTCAAGCTCATCGACGAGTTCAAGCACATGTCGCGGGCCGAGAAGACGCCCGGCCCGTCGCTGAAGCTGACCGAGCGCGAGCTGCAGGTGCTCCGCCTCGTCGCGACGGGCATCAACAACCGCGAGGTCGGTCACCGGCTCGGCATCACCGACAACACGGTGAAGAACCACATGCGCAACATCCTGGAGAAGCTCCAGCTGCACTCGCGCATGGAGGCCGTCATGTACGCGGTGCGCGAGAAGCTGCTCGACGTACCGTGAGCCCCGCGGCCCCGGCCGGTCCCACGATCACCCTCGCGCAGGCGCGCCGGATCGCGCTCGCCGCGCAGGGGTTCGCCGACCCGCCCCACGCCAGCCCGACGATGCGCACGTTCGACCGGACGCTGCGACGCACCCGCGTGCTGCAGATCGACTCGGTGAGCGTCCTCCAGCGGGCGCACTACATGCCGCTCTACTCCCGCATGGGCCCCTACGACACCGGGCTGCTGGAGCGAGCGACGACCGGGCGTCCGCGCCGCATCGTGGAGTCCTGGGCGCACGAGGCGGCGTACCTGCCGGTGGAGCACTGGCCGTTGCAGCAGCTCCGGCGCGACGCCTGGCGGGAGCGGTACGCCGCGAGCGGCATCGGCGTCGAGGACCCGGCCCTCGTCGCGGAGGTGCGGCGGCGCGTCGCCGCGGAGGGCCCGGTGACGGCCCGCGAGCTCGACGACGGCCGCCCCCGTCGGCGCGACCACTGGGGCTGGAACTGGTCTGCCGCGAAGCAGGCGTTGGAGATGATGATGCGGACCGGCGACCTCGCCGTCGCCGGGCGCAACGCGGCCTTCGAGCGCCGCTACGACCTCCCGGAGCGCGTGCTGCCGCCCGAGGTGCTCGCCGCCCCCGTGCCGGAGCGGGCCGACGCGGTCCGCGCCCTGGTCGCCATGGCGGCCCGCAGCCACGGCGTGGCGACGGTCGCCTGCCTGGCGGACTACTACCGGATCGGCCAGCGGACGGCGGCGGTTGCGGTGCAGGAGCTCGTCGAGGCGGGCGAGCTGGAGCCGGTGGTGGTGCGCGGGTGGCCGGCCGCGACGTACCTGCACCGGGACGCCGCGCGACCCCGGCGCATCGACGCCCGCGCCCTGCTCAGCCCGTTCGACCCGGTCGTCTGGTTCCGGCCCCGCGCCGAGGCGCTCTTCGGCTTCCACTACCGCATCGAGATCTACACCCCGGCGCACCAGCGGGTGCACGGCTACTACGTGCTCCCGTTCCTCCTGGGCGACCGGCTCGTCGGGCGGGTCGACCTGCGGGCCGACCGACGCGGCCGCCGCCTCGAGGTGCTGGGAGCGTTCGCCGAGGCCGACGCGCCGCCGGCGACGGCGGCCGAGCTCGCCGCGGAGCTGCGCCGGCTGGCGGGCTGGCTCGCCCTGGACGACGTCGACGTCGCGCCGCACGGGGACCTCGCGCCCGCGCTGGCGGCCGAGATCGCCTCCGTGGCCTGACCTCGCGGGAGGGGTGCACGCGGCAGCCTCGTCGCGTGGGTAGCATGGCGAGCGCGTCCGTCGCGCCCCTGCGACGCCTGCACTGCGAAGCACCGCACACTGAACTAGCCACAGGAGTTCGATCCGTGGGGATCATCGACAAGCTGCTCCGAGCCGGCGAGGGCAAGATCATCCGCCAGCTCGAGGCGATCGCGTCCGCCGTCAACGCCATCGAGGACGACTACGTCGCGATGACCGACGAGGAGCTGCAGGGCCAGACGGCCGAGTTCAAGAAGCGGCTCGAGGAGGGCGAGACCCTCGACGACCTGCTGCCGGAGGCGTTCGCCGTCGTCCGTGAGGCCGCGAAGCGCGTGATCGGGCAGCGTCACTACGACGTGCAGATCATGGGCGGCGCGGCGCTGCACATGGGCAACATCGCGGAGATGAAGACCGGTGAGGGCAAGACCCTCGTCGCGACCCTCCCGACCTACCTCAACGCGCTGTCCGGCAAGGGCGTCCACGTCGTCACGGTCAACGACTACCTCGCGAAGTACCACGCGGAGTGGATGGGCCGGGTGCACCACTTCCTCGGCCTGACGACCGGCGTGATCCTGCCGTCGATGCGTCCCGAGGCCCGGCGCGCGGCCTACAACTGCGACATCACCTACGCGACCAACAACGAGCTCGGGTTCGACTACCTGCGCGACAACATGGCGACGTCGGTGTCCGACTGCGTGCAGCGCGGCCACAACTACGCGATCGTCGACGAGGTCGACTCGATCCTGGTCGACGAGGCCCGCACGCCGCTCATCATCTCCGGCCCCACGCAGGAGGAGGTGCGCTGGTACGGCGAGTTCGCGCGCATCGTGCAGAAGCTCGAGCGCGACGTGGACTACGAGGTCGACGAGAAGAAGCGCACCATCTCGGTGCTCGAGCCGGGCATCACGAAGGTCGAGGACCACCTCGGCATCGAGAACCTGTACGAGTCGGCGAACACGCCGCTCATCTCCTTCCTCAACAACTCGATCAAGGCCAAGGAGCTGTTCCGCCGCGACAAGGAGTACGTCGTGCAGAACGACGAGGTCCTCATCGTCGACGAGCACACGGGCCGCATGCTGTCGGGGCGCCGTTACAACGACGGCCTCCACCAGTCGATCGAGGCGAAGGAGGGCGTGAAGGTCCGCGAGGAGTACCAGACGCTCGCCACCATCACGCTGCAGAACTACTTCCGGCAGTACGACAAGCTCTCCGGCATGACCGGAACGGCCATGACCGAGGCCGCGGAGTTCGACAAGATCTACGAGCTGGGCGTCGTGCCGATCCGCACCAACAAGCCGCCGCAGCGCATCGACCAGCCCGACCTGGTCTACCGCACCGAGAAGGCCAAGTACGAGGCCGTCGTCGCGGACATCGAGGAGCGGCACCGCAAGGGCCAGCCCATCCTCGTGGGCACGGTGTCGGTCGAGAAGTCCGAGCTCCTGTCCTCGCTGCTCAAGAAGAAGAACATCCCGCACACGGTCCTCAACGCGAAGTACCACAGCGACGAGGCGAAAATCGTCGCGCAGGCCGGTCACAAGGGCGCCGTCACGGTGGCGACCAACATGGCGGGCCGCGGCACCGACATCATGCTCGGCGGCTCGGTCGAGTTCCTCGCCGACGCCGAGCTCCGCAAGAAGGGGCTCGACCCGGTCGACACGCCGGAGGAGTACGAGGCCGCGTGGCCCTCGACCCTCGAGCGCATCAAGAAGCAGGTCGAGGACGAGCACGACGAGGTCCGCGAGCTCGGCGGCCTCTACGTCATCGGCACCGAGCGCCACGAGTCCCGCCGCATCGACAACCAGCTCCGCGGTCGCTCCGGCCGCCAGGGCGACCCCGGCGAGTCGCGGTTCTACCTGTCGCTCGAGGACGAGCTCATGCGGCTCTTCAAGGCCGAGTGGGTCGACCGCGTCATGACCGTGATGCGGGTCCCCGACGACGTCCCGATCGAGGCGAAGCGCGTCACCAAGACGATCGCGAACGCGCAGGGCCAGGTCGAGGCGCAGAACTTCGAGTCGCGCAAGAACGTCCTCAAGTACGACGACGTGATGAGCCGCCAGCGCGAGGTCATCTACCGCGAGCGGCGTCAGGTGCTCGAGGGGGAGGACCTCTCGACGCAGGTGCGGGGCTTCATCGAGGACGTCGTGACGTCGTACGTGCTGTCGGCGACGCAGGAGTACCCGGAGGACTGGGACCTGCACGCCCTGTGGGGCGCGCTGCGCCAGCTCTACCCGGTGAGCCTCGAGATCGACGACCAGATCGAGAAGGCCGGCGGCTCCAAGGCGGGCCTGTCGCGCAACGAGCTGGCCGCCGACCTCGCGAAGGACGCCCTCGCGGCGTACGACCGTCGTGAGGCCGAGGTGGGCTCGGAGGTGCTGCGCGAGCTGGAGCGGCGCGTGGTGCTGACGGTGCTCGACCGCAAGTGGCGCGAGCACCTCTACGAGATGGACTACCTGCGCGAGGGCATCGGCCTGCGCTCGTACTCGCAGCGCGACCCGCTGGTCGAGTACCAGCGCGAGGGCTTCGACATGTTCGGCACCATGATGGACGCCATCAAGGAGGAGGCGGTCGGTTACCTGTTCAACCTGGAGGTCCAGGTGGAGGAGGAGCCGGCGGGCGAGGTCGTCGAGGGTGACGTCGCGCTCGAGGCCGACGGTGCGGACGGGTCCGACGGGGACGGCGCGGCTGTCGACCTCGACAAGAAGCCCGTCATCCGGGCCAAGGGCCTCGAGCCGGTGCGGCAGCCGCAGGGCCTGACCTACGCCGGTCCGTCGGAGGACGGCGAGGTCGTCGCCCGCCGTGACGCGGTGACGAAGGCCGACGACCCCTACGCGGACACCGGCCGCAACGACCTGTGCCCGTGCGGCTCCGGCAAGAAGTACAAGCGGTGCCACGGCGCGCCCGGCGGCCCGACCGGGCTGACGGCCCGCGTCAACGGCTGACCGTTCCGCACGTCCGACGGCCGCTTCCCCACCGGGGGAGCGGCCGTCGTCGTACGCGCGTCGGGTGCTGCGGCGGTCAGGCGAACTCCAGGGCCGTGCAGATCCACCGCTCCGCCCGCAGCTCGAAGCGGGCCGCGACGGCTCGGGACCGCCGGCCATAGCGCACGTGGGCGCTGACCTCGGCGACGTCGTCGGCCACGAAACCGGCGTGCACGCTGCGCACCTGGGGCCGCACGGCGTCGCGGGCCCGGCCCCCGCCGCGGACGCTGGCCCGGGCCACGAGGTGGCCCCGGCGGGTGAGGTCGGTGTGGACCGGTGCGGCCGTCCACCGCAGCAGCTGGCTGGCCGGGCGGTCGCCGCCCGCGATCTCGGCGGCCGCCTGCACGTAGCGGTGCGCCCAGCTCTCGAGACGGCGACGGCGGCGGAGGTCGACCCGCACCACGTCCGCACCCGGCCCGGCGACGGCGGGACCCGTGCGCTGCGGCGCCGGGGCCGGCGGGTCGAGCACGGGGACGAGGTCGAGGGCGAGGGTGCCCTGGACGGCGTCGCGGACCGGGCTGACCGGCCTCCGGCCCGCGAGCGGCACCACGCTGCCGCGCGGGGCGGGCTGGTGGCTGGGGTTCGTCGGGACGATCGGGCTGGTCGGGGACGTCGGGCGGCGGTCGGTCGTGGTCATCGGGTGCTCCTCACTCGCTCGGACGGGACAGGGCGCCCAGGTCGAGGCGCTGGCCGGGAAGGATCAGGTCGGGGTCGGGCCCGATGACGTCGGCGTTCGCGCGGTGCAGCGCCAGCGTCGCCTCGAGCGCGGCGGTGTCGTCCGCAGCGGGCGGGAGGTGGGCCGCTGCGATCGACCAGAGGTCGTCGCCGGTGACGACCACGTGGTGGGGGAGGTCCTCGTCGCCCGCGGGCCCGGGCCCGGGCCCGGTCCCGGCGTCGGCGGCCGTCGCCGGTCCCACCGCGGGGACGAGGCCGTCGGGGCGGTCGGGCAGCGGCAGGCCGTCGAGCAGCTCGGCCGTGGGCGAGGCGGCCCGCCCGCCGGCGAGGGCGCCCACGGCGCCTGCCGTCCCGACGGCGGTCTCACCCGTCGTGGAGGGGTCCGCCGCCGGCGCGGTCCCGGCTGTCGCGGGCTGGGCCAGGGCCACCGCGGTCGTCACGCCCAGGGCGAGCAGCACCCCGCGGCGGAGCACGACCGGGCAGCCGCGCCGGCGCCGCTCCGCGCCGCGGAGGGCGTCGATGCAGACGAGCACCACGAGCACCCAGCACCAGGGCGCCGCCACGAGGAGCGCCGTCGACGCCAGGGCGACGAGGAGGGCGTCGTACGTCGCGGGCGTGCCGCTCCCGGACAGGAGCGGGTCGACGACCGGTGCGACGCCCGGTAGGGCGAGCGCGACCGCGCTGACGAGGAGCAGGGAGGCGAGCAGCGCAACGACGGTCACCCGCCATCGCGCAACGCCGACGGTAGAGGACATCCCGAGACCTTTGCGTTTGCGTGCGTTTGCGTCATTCAACGCGCGCTCGCTCTCGTCGTCAAAGGGTTGTCCACAGGTGGCGGTGCCTGGCAGGCTCGCCCCGTGACCTCGGATGCGCGTCTCTTCGCCCTGTTCGACGAGCTCGAGCAGGAGGCGACGGCGGCCTACGACCGGGAGCGCGTCCTCGAGGTGGGGGACCGGAGCCGTGCGGAGTACCGCGCCGTGACGCTGGCCAGCCGCATCGTGGCGTCGGTGGACAGCGAGGTGGCGTTCGACGTGCAGGGCGTCGGCACGGTGCGGGGCGTCGTCGCCCGCACGGGTGACGGCTGGTGCCTCGTCCGGGCGGCGGCCGCGGACTGGGTGATCGCTCTCGCTGCCGTCGAGACCGTCCGGGGCGCCTCGGAGCGCTCGCGCCCGGAGGTCACGTGGTCACCGGTCCAGCGACTGGGCCTGGGCGCCGCGCTCCGCCGCCTCGCGGACGCCGAGACCGAGTGCGTGCTGCACCAGCGCAGCGGCGCGCGGCACGAGTGCGTCGTGCGGCGCGTGGGGGCCGACTTCGTCGAGGTCGCCGTGCGGGGCGGACGGGGTGGGCGGGAGCGCCGGACGGTGCTGGTCGCGACGTCGGCGGTCGCGGCCGTCCGCAGCGGCGTCGCGGCCGCGGTCTAGGTCGGGTCGGGTCGAGGCCCAGGCCGAGGTCTAGGTCGCGTCGGCGTCGTACGGCGGGACCTCGCCCGCAGCGAGCGGTCGCTGGCCGTCGCGCGCCGGCTTGTCCATCTCGTCCTCGGCCAGCGCCTCCATGATGTGCTTGCGCACGATGGTGCGGGGGTCGAGGTCGCGCAGCTCGAGGTCGGCGTACTCCGGGCCGAGCTCCGAGCGGAGGTCGTCCCGGGCGGTCCGCGCGAACCCGCGCAGCTGACGCACCATCTGACCGGCCTGCTTCGCCACCTGCGGGAGGCGCTCGGGTCCGAGCACCATCATCGCGACGAGCCCGATGACCGCGAGCTCGGGCAGGCCGATGCCGAACACGTCAGAACTTCGCGGTCGGCGTGAGCCCGAGCTGCATGCCCGCGAGCCCGCGGCCGCGCCCCGTCAGTCCCTGGGCGATCGCGAGCAGCTGCTGCGCCGCGGGTGTCGTCGGGTCGGACTCCACGATGGGCTTGCCCGCGTCCCCGCCCTCGCGCAGCGACGGGTCGAGCGGGATCCGGCCGAGCACGCGCACGTCGTACCCGAACCGCTGCGAGAGCGTCGCCGCCACGCGGTCGCCGCCGCCGCTGCCGAAGATCTCGAGCTTCTCGCCGGAGTCGGGGCTGACGAAGTAGCTCATGTTCTCGACGACGCCGACCACCCGCTGGTGCATCATCGACGCCATCGTGCCGGCGCGCTCGGCGACCTCCGCAGCCGCCTCCTGCGGGGTCGTCACGACGACGACCTCGGCGTTCGGCAGGTGCTGGCCCAGCGAGATCGCGATGTCGCCGGTGCCCGGGGGGAGGTCGAGGAGGAGCGCGTCGAGGTCGCCCCAGTAGACGTCGGAGAGCATCTGCACGAGCGCCCGGTCGAGCATGGGCCCGCGCCAGGCGACCACCTGGTCGCGGCGGGGCTTGAGCATGCCGATCGAGATCACGGAGACGCCCGACGGCGTCGGGACGGGCATGATCAGGTCGTCGACCTGGGTGGGGCGCGCGTCCGCCACGCCCAGCATCGCGGGGACCGAGTGTCCGTAGATGTCGGCGTCGACGATGCCCACCTTGAGGCCCTGCTGGGCCATGGCGAGCGCCAGGTTCACGGTCACCGACGACTTGCCGACGCCGCCCTTGCCGCTGGCGATGGCGAAGACCCGCGTCAACGAACCCGGCTGCGCGAAGGGGATCTCGCGCTGCGCCTGCCCCCCGCGGAGGGTCTCCTGCAGGCCCTGCCGCTGCTCGGCGTTCATCACGCCGAGCTCGATGTCGACCGAGGTGACGCCGGTGAGGCCGCCGACGGCCGCCGTCACGTCGCGGTTGATGGTGTCCTTGAGGGGGCAGCCCGCCACCGTCAGGAGGACCTTGACGTGCACGGCCCCGTCGGGGGACACCGCGACGTCGTCCACCATGCCGAGCTCGGTGATCGGTCGCTTGATCTCGGGGTCGTTCACGCGGGCGAGCGCGGCCGTGACCTGCTCGACGCTCGGCGTGCCCGTGGGGGTGCCACTCATGGACGCCAGCCTAACCGTCGCCGGGTGCACGCCGAGCGGCGTGGTCGTCCCTCGCGTCCCGGTCGCCCCGCGCGTCGCGGCTGCTGCCGCTGTCGCGCTCCTCGCGCGCCTCCTCCAGCTCGGCGAGGAGGCCGCGGAGCTCGCTGCGCAGGAAGTCCCGCGTCGCGACCTCGCCGACGGCCATCCGCAGCGAGGCGACCTCGCGCGCGAGGAACTCCATGTCCGCGTGGGCCCGGGCGTTCGCGCGTCGGTCCTGCTCGGCCACGACCTTGTCGCGGTTCTCCTGGCGGTTCTGGGCGAGCAGGATGAGCGGCGCGGCGTACGAGGCCTGCAGGCTCAGCATCAGCGTGAGGAAGATGTAGGGGAACGGGTCGAAGCGCCAGCTCGTGGGCGTCACGACGTTCCACAGCACCCACACCGTGACGAACAACGTCATGTAGGCCAGGAACTTCGCGGTCCCCATGAAGCGCGCGAAGTCCTCGGCGAAGCTGCCGAACGAGTCGGAGTCGACGTTCCGCCGACGCCGCACGAACGAGCGGCGCGGGTCGCGCGGGGTGTCGAGGCGGGCGCGGTCGCGCTGGCTCATGCTCCGGCCTCCCGTCGCTCGGCGCGCTCGGCGGCGCGCTCGCGCCAGTCCTCGGGCAGCAGGTGGTCGAGCAGGTCGTCGACGGTGACGGCCCCGAGCAGGCGGCCCTGGTCGTCGGTCACCGGCGCGGCGACGAGGTTGTACGTCGCGAGGTGCGCCGCCACCTCGTCCATCGTGGCGTCCGGGCGGAGCGGGTCGAGCGACTTGTCGATCGCCGTCGCCGCGAGGCTCGAGGGAGGCTCGCGGAGCAGCCGTTGGATGTGGGCGGCGCCGAGCAGCCGGCCCGTGGGGGTCTCGAGCGGCGGCCGGCACACGAACACGAGGGCCGCCAGCGACGGGGTGATGTCCTCGTTGCGCACGTGGGCCAGCGCGTCGGCGACGGTGGCGTCGGGGGAGAGGATCACCGGCTCGGGCGTCATCATGCCGCCGGCCGTCTCCTCGGCGTAGGCCATCATGCGCCGCACGTCGGCGGCCTCCTCCGGCTCCATGAGGGACAGCACCTGGGCCGCGGTGTCGGCCGGGAGGTCGGCGATGAGGTCGGCGGCGTCGTCCGGCGACATCTCCTCGAGCACGTCGGCGGCCCGCTCGGAGCCCAGCTGCTCGACGATCTCGACCTGGTCCTCCTCGGGCATCTCCTCGAGGAGCTCGGCCAGCCGCTCGTCGTCGAGGGCGAGCACGACGGAGCGCCGCCGCTCGTCGGGGAGCTCGTGCACCATGCGGGCGGCGTCGGCAGGACGCATCTCGGCGAGGGCCGCGAGCAGCTGGGTGGCGCCCTGCGCCTCGTCCTTCCGGCCGAGGCCCTCGACCTCGCCCCACTCCACCACGTGGGTCTGGCCGCGCCGACGGAAGCCGCGGGCAGCCTCCTGCACCGCCACGCGGCTGACGAACCAGTCGCGGGTGCGGCCCTGCTCGACCGCGATGTCGAAGACCACGCCCGTCACGTCGGTGTGCCGCAACGTCACGCGGCTGTCGAGCATCTGCGCGATCACGAGGATCTCGGTCGGGCGCTGCTCGAAGCGGCGCACGTTGAGCAGCCCGGTCGTCGCGACGTGGTCGGTCTCGATGGCCAGCACGCGGGTCATCGGGAGGAACACGCGGCGGCGACCGAACACCTCGGTGACGAGGCCCACGACCCGCGGCGCGCCGCCGTCGCTGCGAAGCACCACGACGAGGTCGCGCACCTTGCCCACCTGTTCGCCCTGCGGGTCGAAGACCGGCAGTCCGAGCAGGCGGGCGGCGTACACACGCGGGGTCGGGGAGCTCACGGGCCAACGCTACCGCTCCGCGGCGGGACCGGACGCCAGGCGGTCAGACGGTCAGCAGCACCACGATCAGCAGCACCAGGACCGCCGCCGCCGCGACTGCCAGCGCGGCGATCGCCTGGCCCGACGGCCCACCGGACGACGCGGGTCGGTTCGGTCGCGGGGCCGCGCCCACGAGGGGCGGCGGACCGACCGGGCGGGACGGGGTCGACGGGTTCGAGGGGCTCGAACCACCCGGCCGCGGCGCGGGCCGCGGCAGCGGGGTCGCGGGGTTGGACGCGCTGGAGCCGCGCGACGGTCCACCACCGGGGTGCGGGCGTGCCGGGTTCGAGTGCGCCGGGTTCGAGTGCGCCGGGTTCGAGTGCGCCGGGTTCGAGTGCGCCGGGTTCGAGTGCGCCGGGTTCGAGGGGCTGGACCCCCGGCTGTTCCCGCCTCCGGGTGGCGCGTACGGCGGGGGCGCCTTCCGCGCCCCTCCGGGTCGTGGCGCGCCGGGGCGGGCAGGAAGGCCGGCGCTCGAGCCGGCCGAGGCGGCGTCACCGCGGTACGGCGGGGGCGTCCGGCGGTGCGGGCTCGACCCGGAGCTGTGGCCCGACGACGACGGCGACGAGGGGTGGGACCCCCCGGTGCCCGACGACCCGGCGATCCCGCCGCGCTCGCCGCGGTCGGGGACCAGGCGGAGCTCGTCCCGCGTGCGGGCCCGGTCCGCGACGGCGCGCAGGTCGCGGCGCATCGCGGCGGCGTCGGGGTAGCGGGCGGCGGGGTCCTTCGCCATCGAGCGACGCAGCACGGCGTTGATCATGCGGGCCAGCGGGTCGGTCTCCTGGAACTGCGGCACCGGCTCGTTGAGGTGCGCGAGACCGACCTCGACGTCGGTGCCGGCGAACGGGGGACGCCCGGCGAGGGTCGTCCAGAGCACGCACCCGAGGGCGTAGATGTCGCTGGCAGGCGAGGCGGCCTCGCCGCGGCACCGCTCGGGCGCCATGTAGCCCATCGTGCCGGCGACGGAGCCCGCCACCGTGAGCCCGGGCTGGTCGCCCTGCGCGATGCCGAAGTCGCAGAGGTAGGCGTGGAGGTCGTCGCTCGCGTCGCGCAGCAGCACGTTGCTCGGCTTCACGTCGCGGTGGATGACACCGGCCGTGTGGGCGTCGTGGAGGGCGCCCGCCGTCTGGGCGACCACGGTCGCGGCATCGCGCACCGGGAGCCCGCCCTGGGCCTTGATGGCCTGGCCGAGGTCGCCTCCGCGGACGTTCTGCATCGCGATGTAGAGGCAGCCGTCCTGCTCGCCGTGGTCGTAGATGTGGATGACGTGCACCGAGTCCAGGCGCGCCAGCGTGGCCGCCTCGCGCACGAAGCGCTCGTGGTAGTCGTCCTGCGCGGCGTACTGCGGCGACAGCACCTTGAGGGCCACCGTGCGGCCGAGGCCGGACTGCTCCGCGGCGTACACCACGCCCATGCCGCCCTGACCGATCTGGCCGGTGATCCGGTAGGCGCCGAAATCGTCACCCACCTGGGGGAACTTCGCCACGCGGCCTCCTCACCGACTCGATGCTGCTCCGCGGCCTGCGGGTCCTTGCAGTGCCGAACGAACCTATCCCACCCGGGACACGCCCAGAAACGCGGTGGGACCCGCGGGATCGGCGGCGGTGCCCGGTCAGCGCCAGGCGAACGTGGCGAGGATGGACCCGATCTCCGCGGCGGCCTCGTCCTCGGGCGTGTCGACCGACTGGCTGAAGGTCAGGGTGTGTGCCATCCCGTCCTTGAGGGCCACGAACTGGTGGACGCGGTAGGGCACGTCGCCGGCCGCGAGGAGGGTGGCCGACTGGTAGACGGCGTCGACGCCGTCGAGCGCGTAGATGCCGTGGGCCTCGATGTCCTCGGCGCCGAGCTGCTGCAGGCTGGTCATCATCCCGATGCCGACCTGGTTGAGCGTCGTGCTGGCGGGCACGGGCTCCTCGACGGTGTTGATGTTGTGGCTGAACCCGCGTGTCGGCACCGTGGCCACCATCGCCGACGTGATGGAGGAGGACCGGTGGTCGTAGGGCTCCCAGCCCTCGAGCGCCCGGTAGGTGAAGGCGTCGGTCGTGACGACCTCGCCGCTCGCCGGGGTCGCGGTCGCGGCGGCGGGGAAGGTCGTGCCCGACGCGCTGCCCCCGGCGGGCTCGTCCGGCGTCGCCGCGGAGGTCGGGTCCTCGGACTCCCCGGCCCCCTCGGACTCGCCGGCCTCCTCGGACTCGCCGGACTCCGTCGGCTCCGTGGATGTCGACGAGCCGTCGCCGCTGCTCTCGTCCGTCGTGTCGTCGCGCGTCATCACGAGGGCGCCGACGGCGGTGGCCGCGATGAGCACGACGCCGACGAGCCCGGCGGCGACCCAGGGGAGGGCCCGCGAGCGGCGCGCCGGCGGCCGCCCCCCGCCGGGCGGCAGGCCGGTGCTCGTTCCCGGCCCGGTCCCGGCGGCCCAGCCGCCGGTGCCGGTTCCCGGCCCGGGGGAGCCGGGCGGTCCCGGCACCGGCCGGGCGGGCACCCTCAGGCTCGCGTCGCGCTGGGCGGTGACGTCGAGCGTGTGGCGGAGGTCGTCGCGGAGCGCGGCGGCGCTCGGGTGGCGGTCGGCAGGGTCCTTCGCGAGGGCGCGGCGCAGCACCTGGTTGAGCGCGGCGGTGCCGTGGTCGCTCCCGGGCAGCTGAGGCACGGGCGCCTGGAGGTGCTGCACGCCGACCTCGACGTCGCTGCCGCGGTAGGGCGCGTGGCCGGTCAGCGCCGCGACGAGCACGCAGCCCAGGGCGTAGACGTCCGTCGCCGGGGTCGCGTCCTCGCCGCGGCACCGCTCGGGCGCGAGATAGGCGACCGTGCCCGCGACGGCCCCGGTCGCGGTCACGTCCGCGCGCTCCTCCTGCGCGATGCCGAAGTCGCAGAGGTAGGAGAACGGCTCGGACCCGCCGGCACGGAGCAGGATGTTGGACGGCTTCACGTCGCGGTGGACGATCCCCACCCGGTGCGCGTCGTCGAGCGCCTCGGCGACCTGGGCCGCGATCGTGAGCGCGGCGCGCGTGGGCAGCGCGCCGTGGCTGCCGAGGAGCCGGCCGAGGTCGCCCCCCGCGACGTACTGCGTCGCCAGGTAGAGGCAGCCCTCGATCTCGCCGTGGTCGTAGACGTGGATGACGTGGGGGGAGTCGAGGCGCGCGAGCGCGCCGGCCTCGCGGATGAAGCGCCCGCGGTAGTCCTCCTGCCGCGCCAGGTGGGGGGCGAGGACCTTGAGGGCCACCGTGCGGTCGAGACCGCGCTGGCGCGCGGCGAACACGACGCCCATGCCGCCCTGGCCGATCACGCCGGTCACCTCGTAGGGCCCGAACGCCTCGCCGACCTGCGGATACCTCGCCACGCGCTCCCTGCTCCTCCCCGGCCCGCCCTCGACCGGGCCGTCGTCCCATGATGGACCACGGCACCGACGGTCCCGCCCCTCGTGGTCCACAGGGGGCGCGGTCCGTCATGATGACCCGCATGGCGAAGACCAACCCTGGCAACTTCTTCGAGGACTTCCACGTCGGGCAGGTGCTCGAGCACGCCACGCCCCGCACGATCACCGAGGGCGACCGCGCGCTGTACGGCGCGATCTACCCCACCCGCTTCGCGCTGCCGTCCTCGGCCGCCTTCGCCGCCTCCGTGGGCCTCGAGCGCCACCCCGTCGAGGAGCTCATCGCCTTCCACGTGGCCTTCGGCAAGACCGTCCCCGACGTCTCCCTCAACGCGGTCGCCAACCTGGGGTACGCCGAGTGCCGCTTCCACCGGCCGGTGCACCCCGGAGACACGCTGCGGACGCGCTCGGAGGTGATCGGCCTCAAGCAGAACTCCAACGGCCGCAGCGGCGTCGTCTACGTGCGCTCCACCGCCACCGACCAGGACGGGAACGTCGCGCTCGACTGGGCCCGCTGGGTGATGGTGCACAAGCGCGACCACGGCTCGCCCGCCCCGGAGACCGTGGTGCCCGAGCTGGCGCCGTACGTCGCGGCCAGCGACCTCGTCGTGCCCGCCGGCCTGGACTTCACCGACTACGACACCGCGGCCGCGGGCGAGCCGCACCGCTGGGACGACTACGAGGTCGGCGAGCGCATCGACCACGTCGACGGCGTCACGCTGACCGAGGCCGAGCACATGATGGCCACGCGGCTGTGGCAGAACACCGCGAAGGTGCACTTCAACACCGAGGCGCGTCCGGACGGCCGGCGGCTGGTGTACGGCGGTCACGTCATCTCGCTGGCCCGCGCCCTGTCGTTCAACGGCCTCGCCAACGCCCAGCTCGTCGCGGCCATCAACGCCGGCGCCCACACGGCCCCCGCCTTCGCGGGCGACACCGTCTACGCCTGGTCGGAGGTGCTCGACAAGGCCGAGACGTCGGCGCCCGGCGTGGGCGCGCTGCGTCTGCGCCTCGTCGCCACGAAGGGCCGCGACGAGTCGATGACGCTCCGCGGCGAGGACGGCAAGCACGCGGACGGCGTGCTGCTCGACCTCGACTACTGGGCGTTCGTGCCGCGCTGACGCGCGGACCCGGCCCGATGATGCCGTCCGAGGCGTTCCGGCAGCAGGGCGAGGCGTGCGCCGCGCTCGGCTCGCCGATGTACGCCGCGCTCTGCGCCCGCCTCGCCGACGACCTGGACGCGGGCGGTGTGGTGGCGGACGTGCTCGCCGACCACGGCCACCTCCGCGGTCCGGACGCCCTCGCCCTGCGCCTGCTGGGCGCCGTCCACCGGCTCGTGCTCGAGCGGCGGGCGGGGCTGCTCGCGACGTTCTACCCGTCCGTCGGCGGGACCTGGGTGGACGAGGCTGGGTGGGCGGCGTTCCGGGACCTGCTCGCGACGCAGCCGGGGGCGGTGCGCGCCGGGCTCGACCTGCCCCCGCAGACCAACGAGGTCGGCCGCGTCGCCGCGCTCCTCGGTGGACTGCTGCACCTGCCCGACGCCTGTCGCCTGCCGCTGCGCCTGCACGAGATCGGGGCCAGCGGCGGTCTGCTGCTGCGCCCCGACCACGTCCGCTGCACGGGCCCCGCCGGGTTGGCCGCGGGTCCGGCCGACGCCGCGGTCGTGCTCGAGGACGCGTGGACGGGGCGGCTCGACGGGTTGCGTGCCTGGCCCGGGCTCGAGGTCGTGCTGCGCCGGGGGTGCGACCTCGCCCCGGTGGACCCGACGACGACCGCGGGACGCACCACGCTCGCGGCGTACACCTGGCCCGACCAGCCGGAGCGCTGGGAGCGGCTCCGTGCGGCGCTGGCCCTCGCGGCCGCGGTGCCGGCGACGGTCGAGGCGGCGGACGCCGCCGACCTCGCCGACGGCATCGAGCTCACCGACGGCACGACCACGGTGCTGTGGCACGCCGTGACGTGGCAGTACCTCCCCGCGCGCACCGGCGCGCGGGTCGAGGAGCGGATCACCCACCTCCTCGACGCGGCCACGCCGGAGGCCCCGTTCGTGCACCTGGCGCTCGAGCCGCGGCGCCGGGGCGGGGAGCGCCCGTTCACGGTGACGCTGCGGGCGGCCTGGGGCACCGGGCGCGACGAGCGGGACCTCGGCACCGCCGCGCCCCACGGCGTACCGGTGCGCTGGGGGTGAGGGGGGCGGTCGGTTCCCCGGTCGACCGGGGAACCGACCACTTTGACCATCAAATTTGATGGTCGAAGCGGCACTTTCCCCGGTCGACCGGGGAAAGTTGTCAACTCCTGAGGCGACCGCCCGGCCGCCTCAGAGCGCGCCGAGCTCCGTCTCGAGGTCGTCGAGCCCGAGCGCGCCGAGGCCGAGCGCCGCCATGTGCCACGCCTTGAGGTCGAACGCCTCGCCGTGGCGGGCGCGCGCCGTCGCCCGGCCGGCGAGCCACGCGCGCTCGCCGATCTTGTAGCTGATGGCCTGACCGGGCCACCCGAGGTAGCGCACGATCTCGGAGTCGACGAAGTCGGCCGAGCGTCCCGTGTGGGCGTTGAAGAACGCCCGGGCGGTGTCGGGCGTCCAGACCTCCCCGGGCGCGACGGGCGAGTCGGCCGGGGCGCGGAGCCCGAGGTGCATGCCGAGGTCGATGACGACCCGGACGGCGCGCATGAGCTGCGCGTCCAGGTAGCCGATCCGCTCCTCGGGGCCGAGGAAGCCGAGCTCGTCCATGAGGCGCTCCGCGTAGAGCGCCCAGCCCTCCGTGGCCCCGCTGGTGGACCCCACGGAGACCTGGAAGGTCGACAGCTCGTCCGCGCGGTGCACCCACTGGGCCAGCTGCAGGTGGTGACCGGGGACGCCCTCGTGGTACCAGGTGCTCACCAGGTCGTAGACCGGGAACCGCGTGCGTCCCAGCGTCGGCAGCCACGTGCGTCCCGGGCGGGCGAAGCCGAGCGAGGGGCGCGTGTAGTACGGCGCGGCGGCGCTGCCCGGGGGCGCGATCATCGCCTCGACGCGTCGCAGGGGCGGCGCGATGTCGAAGTGGGTGCCGTCGAGGTCGTCGATGGCCCGGTCCATCATCTGCTGCAGCCAGACGCGCACCTCCTCGACGCCCTCAACGGCCGCGCCGTGCTCGTCGAGGTGCCGCATGGCCGCGACGGGGCCGGCGCCGGGCACGAGCTCGTCGGCGAGCGCGCGGATCTCGGCGTCGATGCGCCGGAACTCCTCCCAGCCCCACGCGTAGGTCTCGGCCGGGTCGATCGTCGCCCCGGCGACCTGTCGGGTCGAGAAGAGGTAGCGGTCCTCGCCGACCGCGTCGGGCACGCCGACCGTCGCCGGCAGGTAGGTGTCGACGAGGAACGCCCGCAGCGAGGCGACCCCCGCCGCGGCGGCGTCGGCGCCCCGCTCGAGGTCCGCGCGCAGCGGGGCAGGTCCGTCCGCCACGAGGTCGTGGAACCAGGAGCGCCCCCCGACGTCGAGCCAGGAGTCGAGCTGCCCCACCACGGTCGCCACCTGGCGCTCCGCGGCGAGGAGCCCGCGCCCCCGTCCCTCGTCGAGCGACGCGGTCCAGCTGGAGTACGCCGCGGGAACCCGCGCCAGTCGGCGCGCGATCGCCGCCCAGTCGTCGTCCGTGGCCGTCGGCATGAGCGAGAAGGAGCTCCGCACGGCCTGCGGTGGTCCGAAGATGTTGCGCACCGTGCGCAGGTGCTCGCCCCGGTCGTGCGCCTCGACCGCGACGCCCAGCCGGTCGCGCAGCAGCGCGGCGCACCGGCGCTCCACCGGGTCGTCGAGCCCGACGGCGCCGCCGGCGTCGCACCGGTCGAGGAGCCCGAGCGTGCGGCGAGCCAGGTCGGCCTGGGCCGCCGCACCGTCGGGCGAGAGGTCGGGCAACCCGTCCTCGTGCTCGCGCAGCCCGAGGCTGCTGCTGACGAGCGGGTCGAGGACCGCCAGGTCCGCGACGTAGGTGTCCGCGATGCGGCGGGGCGTGGTCGTGTCTCCCGAGAGCATGGGGTCCATCCTGCCGGGTCCCCCTGACGGGCGGGGTGCGCGCTCCGGGCGCCGGGGGTGTTCACTGCTCCCCATGGGCCTCGTTCTGGTGCGTCACGGTGAGACCGCGTGGAGCCGGGAGGGCAAGCACACCTCCGTCACCGACCTGCCGTTGACCGCGACCGGCGAGGAGCAGGCGCGCAGCCTCGCGCCCCGGCTCGCGGCGCTCGACATCGTGGCCGCCCGCGTGAGCCCGCGGCTCCGCGCGCGCCGCACCGCCGAGCTGATCGGCTTCGCCGACGCCGAGGTCGACGACCGCCTCGTGGAGTGGTCCTACGGCGAGCTCGAGGGCCGCCGCACCGTCGAGATCCGCGAGGAGCGGCCCGGGTGGACGATCTGGGACGGCCCCGTCCCGGGTGGCGAGACCGCCGCCGAGGTGGCGGCCCGCTGCGACGCGGTCATCGCGGACGCCGTCGCGACGCTCGAGCGGGTCGCCGAGGAGCGGGGCGGCGACGTGCCGGGCGAGGGGCTGGGTCCCGAGGTGCTGCTCGTCGCCCACGGCCACCTGCTCCGGGCGCTGACCGCCCGCTGGCTCGGGCTGGACGTCGCCGACGGCCGTCTCTTCCGTCTCGACACCGCCCGCCTCACCGAGCTGGGCCACGAGCGCGAGCAGCGCGTGCTGCGCCGCTGGAACGCTTGACGCCTCGCGGGCCGGACCCGCACGGTAGGCCCCATGCTCGTCGCGGGATGCCCCCGGTGCACGTCGCCGGTCACCGAGTGGGAGGGCACGTGGGCGTGTGACGTCCACGGTCCGACGCCGCCGTTGCTGCGCCCGCCGGAGGTCTCGTACGACGCGTTCGCCCACCACCTGCGTCGTACCCCGGGGTTCCCCACCTACCTGCCGTGGCCCCTCGGCCCGGCCTGGCACGTCAGCGACTTCGCGCTCGTCGAGATCGCGGACGAGGGGGAGGCCCCCCGTCCCGGGGCCACGCTGACCTGCGCGAGCGGGGTCAGCGCGCTCGACGGCCCGGTCGAGGTGATGGTGGTCGCCGAGGAGCCCGGGATCGGCCTGGGCGCCCGCTGCGCCGGGACGACCGGGCCCGACCCGGGCGACGACGTCGGCCGGGGCACGCCCGACGTGCGGGTGCGGATCGGGCAGCAGACCGTGCCCCTGTGGACCGTCTCGACCAGCGGGGCCGACGACCGCTTCGACCGCTCCGTGGTGGCGGGGGAGGCCGAGGGGCGCTGGCTCTGGCTGGTGCTGCGGCCCGCCTCGGCGATCCTCCTGCTCCGCGACGACTGGATCCTCCAGGACCTGTCGGGGGTGGGCCCGCCGCTGGTGGAGCTGCCCTTCGGGGGCGAGCGCCCGGTCTGGTGACGCGGCGGCCTAGAGTCGCCCCCGTGCGCATCGACCTGCACGCCCACACCTGCATGAGCGACGGCACCGACACCCCGTCGGAGCTCGTGCGCGCGGCCGTGGCCGCTGGTCTCGACGTCGTGGCGATCACCGACCACGACACCAGCGTGGGCTGGGACGAGGCGGTCGCCGCCGCGGAGGCGGCGGGCATCGGCCTGGTCCGCGGCATGGAGATCAGCACCCGCTTCCGCGGTCGGGGGGTGCACCTGCTCGGCTACCTGCCCGACCCGACCCACCCCGGCCTCCTCGGCGAGCTGCGGGCGGTGCTCGACGGCCGCGACGCGCGGGTCCCGGCGATGGTCGCGCGGCTCCGGGACCTCGGTCTCGACGTGACCGTCGAGGGGGTACGGCGCCTCGCCGGCCCCACCGCGGCCGTCGGACGCCCCCACGTGGCGGACGCCCTGGTGGCGAAGGGCTACGTCGCGTCGCGGGGCGAGGCCTTCGACCGCTACCTGAGCCCCGGTCGCGTCGCCTACGCCAGCCGCGCCGCGGGCGACCTGGAGACGATGCTGGCCGCGCTCCGCGCCGCCGGCGGGGTCGGCGTCGTGGCCCACCCGTGGGGCCGCCACGACCCCGGCGTCCTCGACCACGACGGCCTGGCCCACCTCGCGGACCTCGGGCTCGTCGGCATCGAGGTCGACCACCAGGACCACGACCGCGCCTCCCGCGCCGAGCTCCGCGAGATCGCCCGGTCCCTGGGGCTGGTCGTGACGGGATCGAGCGACTACCACGGCCGCGGGAAGGTCGACCACGACCTGGGCTGCAACCTGACGGCGCCCGAGGAGCTCGAGCGCCTGCTCGACGCCGCGGCCGCCTCGGCCCGCGCCGCCGGACGCGACGTGCCGGCGATGATCTGGCCCCGCTCGCCGGTGTAACGCGGTGTCCGTGCTACTTCACCCGCGGTCGACCACGTGTGCAGTAGCACGGACACCGCGTTACACGAGGAGGACCTACTGCCGCCCGAGCCGCTGCGCGCGCTGCAGCAGGCCGGACGGCACGAGGCGCGCCGCCCCGACCAGCACCCGGTAGCGCTTCGAGGGCACCACGAGCGCCCGTCCCGACTGCACCGCGTCGAACGTGGCGTCGACGACGTCGTCCACCTCGAGCCACAGCGCCTTCGGGGCCGACGTCTGCTCGACCCCCATCCGCCCGTGGAACTCGGTGCGCACGAACCCCGGGCACACGGTGGTGATGCGCACGCCCGACGGCCCGTACTCCTGCGCCGCCCAGAGGCCGAAGCGGTTCACCCAGGCCTTCGCCGCGCCGTACGTGCCCCGGGGGAGGAACGCGGCGACGCTCGAGACGTTGACGACCGTGCCCGAGCCGCGCTCCACCATGGGGCCCAGCGCCGCGTGGGTGAGCCGCAGGACGGCCGTGACGAGCACGTCGAGCATGGCCTGCTCGGCCTCGAGGTCGTTGTCGAGGAACCGCCCCTTCAGGCCGAAGCCGGCGTTGTTGACGAGCCACTCGACGGGGCGCTCGGGGTCCGCCAGCCGCGCAGCGACGCGGTCGAGGTCGGCGCGGTCGACGAGGTCGGCGGCGAGGGTCTCGACGTCGACCCCGTGCTGCGTGCGCAGGTCCGCCGCGACGTCGGCGAGCCGGTCCTCGTCGCGGGCGACGAGGACCAGGTCGAACCCGCGGGCGGCGAGCCGGTGGGCGTAGCCCGCGCCGATGCCGGCGGTGCCGCCGGTGACCAGGGCGACGGGACGGGGGCCCGGGCGGGAGGGGGCAGCGGGAGCACTCATGCGGCCATAATGCCCGTCACCTCCGCCGACGTGTGCTCCTCGTGCATGATGGGGCGCCATGGGCACCGTTCTCGCGATCGCGAACCAGAAGGGCGGCGTCGCGAAGACCACGTCCGTCGCCTCCCTCGGCGCGGCGCTCGCCGAGCTGGGTCAGCGCGTCCTCGTCGTCGACCTCGACCCGCAGGGCTCGCTGACGTTCTCGCTGGGGGTCGACCCCGAGGACCTCGAGCTCTCCGTGCACCAGGTGCTCACCCAGGGCCTCGACGCCCGTGAGGTGATCATCCGCACCGAGGACGACGTCGACCTGCTGCCGGCGACCATCGAGCTCGCCCGGGCCGAGGCCGAGCTGCTCACCCGCACCGGCCGCGAGCACGTGCTCAAGGCCGCGCTCGAGCAGCTCTCCGACGACGAGGTCGAGCACGACTGGGTGCTCCTCGACTGCCCGCCGTCGCTGGGGGTGCTCACCGTCGCGGCCCTGACGGCGGCCGACGGTGTCGTGATCCCGCTGCAGTGCGAGACGCTCTCGCACCGCGGGGTCTCGCAGCTGCTCGACACCGTCCACGACGTGAAGCGGTTCACCAACCGCCGCCTGGCGGTGTGGGGAGTGCTCCCGACGCTCTACGACGGGCGGTCCTCCCACGCCCGGGCGGTGCTGGAGTCGATCCCCGGGACGTTCGAGCTCGAGGTGTTCTCGCCGCCGATCCCCAAGACGATCCGGTTCGCCGAGGCCCCGGCCAAGGGCCGCTCGATCCTCGCCACCGCGAACTCGACGAAGGGCGCCGCGGCGTACCGCGAGGTCGCCGCCGCCCTCGTCGAGCGCGCCCGGCGCTGAGGTCGGAGCCCCTGGAACGCGGTAGTCCCTGACGTCTCGGACCTTCTGGATCGATCCAGAGGTCCGGAACGTCAGGGACTACCGCCGAGGTGGGGCGCTCACCGAGCCCCCGCCGTACGACGCGGGGTCAGCCCTCGGCGCCGGCGGGGGCCGCCGGGGCGTCGGCCGCGGCCTCGGCACCGCCGGTGCCCTCGGCGGAGCGACCGGCACCACCGCGCGAGCGGCGGCGCCGGCGACGGTTGCGCGAGGCGCCGTCGGTGCGCGGCTCGCCGTCGGCCGGGCCGTCGCCCTCGACGACCGCGGTCGTCTCGACCGCCGCGGCGGTGGGGGAGGCGGCACCCTCGAGGCGCTCGCCGTTGCGGGTGCGCGTGCGGGTCCGGTCGCGGTTGCGCGACGGGCGGTCGCCGTCGCGCTTCTCGCGGGGCTCGCGCGACGACCGCGACGACTCCCGCGGCTCGCGGGGCTTCTCGGGGGCGATGCGCCCCTTGGTGCCCTCCGGGATCGACAGCTCGGTGTAGAGGTGCGGCGAGGTCGAGTAGGTCTCGACCGGCTCGTCGAAGGGAAGGTCGAGGGTCTTGTTGATGACCTTCCACCGCGTCACGTCGGCCCAGTCGACGAACGTGACCGCCACGCCCGAGGCGCCGGCGCGACCGGTGCGGCCGATGCGGTGCACGTAGGTCTTGTCGTCCTCGGGGCACGTGTGGTTGATGACGTGGCTGACGCCGGCGACGTCGATGCCGCGGGCGGCGACGTCGGTGGCGACGAGCACGCGCAGCTTGTTCTCGCGGAACTTGGCGAGCGCCTTCTCGCGGGCCGCCTGGGCCATGTCGCCGTGCAGGGCGGAGGCCGCGAAGCCGCGCTCCTCGAGGTCGTCGGCGACGCGCTGCGCCTGACGCTTCGTGCGGGTGAAGACGATGACCTTGTCGGCGTCGTCAGCCTGCAGGATCCGGCCGATGATCTCCGGCTTGTCGAGGTCGTGGGCCTGGTAGACGTGCTGCGCCGTCGCCGGGACCGTCGCGTTCTCGTAGGAGGACTCCGCCCGGATGTTCATCGGCGAGCGCATGTGCATCCGCGCCAGCGCGACGATGGCGGACGGCATCGTGGCCGAGAACAGCATCGTCTGGCGCGACGACGGCGTCTTCGACAGGAGCTTCTCCACGTCGGGCAGGAAGCCGAGGTCGAGCATCTCGTCGGCCTCGTCGAGCACGAGGCTACGCACGTGCGAGAGGTCGAGCGCCCGCTTGTTGGCGAGGTCGAGGAGGCGGCCGGGCGTGCCGACGACGACCTCGACACCGGCCTCGAGGGCCTCGAGCTGCGGCTCGTAGCCGACGCCGCCGTAGACCGTCAGCACGCGGATGCCGCGGTCGGAACCGGCGAGCTTGAGGTCGTTCGAGACCTGGAGCGCGAGCTCGCGCGTCGGGGCCACGACGAGGGCCTGGGGCTTGCCGGCCGGCAGGGCGTCGTAGCCCTCGTCCTGCGGGCCCACGGAGCGCTGCAGCACCGGGATGCCGAACGCGAGCGTCTTGCCGGTGCCGGTGCGGGCCTGGCCGATGAGGTCGGTGCCGGCCAGGGCGACCGAGAGGGTCATCTCCTGGATGGCGAACGGGGTGGTGATGCCGGCGCGCTCGAGCGCGTCGCAGATCTGCGGGTGCACGCCGAGCGTGCGGAACGTGGTGGTCAGTGTCTCGTCGCTTTCATGATCGATCGGTGTGGCCGACCCGTTCGAGACGCTCCGGCGCGGTCGGGCCCGCAGGGGCCGCGGTCGGTCGGGCGGGAGGCGAGGAAGGTCTGCCACGCACATACGGGCGGAGTCGTTCCTCCGCCGCAGAGGCGAGCGCGGGCTGCGCTCGGCGCACGCCAGTGTATCCCCTAGGCTGCGCCCCATGACCGACTCCCCGACGGGAAGCGCCACGGCGGACCTCTCCGAGGCGTCGAGCGAGCTGGACGATCCCGCCTACCGGGCGGCCGTGGTGGACCTCCTCGGTGCCATCGCCTACGGCGAGATCTCGGCCTTCGAGCGGCTCGCGGAGGACGCGAAGCTCGCCCCGAGCCTCGAGGACAAGGTGGCCCTCGCGACCCTCGCCGCCGGCCAGCTCGACCAGGTCGCGGCGCTCCGCACGCGCCTGGAGGAGCTCGGGGCCGACCCGTTCGAGGCCATGGCGCCGTTCCGCAAGCCGATCGAGGACTTCCACCGCCACACGGCTCCCTCCGACTGGTGGGAGGGGCTGGTGAAGGCGTACGTCGGCGACGGCATCGCCCACGACTTCTACCGGGAGGTGGCGGCCTTCCTCGACCCGGAGACCCGCGACCTCGTCATCGCGACCCTCGGCGACACGGGGCACGCCGACTTCGTCGTCGAGCGGCTGCGCGCCGCCTTCGCGGTCGACCGGCAGCTGTCGGGCCGCCTGGCCCTGTGGGGTCGCCGGCTCATGGGGGAGGCCCTCACCCAGGCGCAGCGCGTCGCCGCCGAGCGCGACGCCCTCGCCGCCCTCATCGCGGGCGGGGTCGACCGGCCCGGGCTCGACCTCGTGGCGATCGGCAAGATGTTCTCGCGGATGACCGAGCGGCACGCGGCCCGCATGACGACGCTCGGACTGGCGCACTAGCGCCCGACCACCGCCGTACGACGAACGCCCGGCCCCCGCGAGAGCGGAGGCCGGGCGTTCGTGCGTCGGTCGGGGTGGGGGCCGTCAGCCCCGGAAGCCGACGGTGCCGACGGTCGGGGTGCCGATCTCGACGTAGGCGAGCTTCGCCGACGGGACGAGCACCGTGCGGCCCTTGGTGTCCGTGAACGTCAGGACGTCGGAGCCGCCGGTGACGAGCGCCGTCACGCCCTCCGCGTCCAGGTCCGTGTCGAGGACGAGCTCGCGGGGCGCGTGCTGGATGCCGATCTTGATCTCCATGCGAGGTTCCTCCTGGGGCTCGGTGGATCCGTGCGGATCCCGTGGGTCTGCGACCGTTCTACTAGGTGCTGCCTCAGCCAGCGGAGCCGGCCTCGGCGGCGTGGGCCTCGTCCGACTTCGGGTAGCCCCGGATGCCGCGCCAGGCCAGGCCGGAGACGAGGGCGACCGCGTCGTCCAGCGAGATGCCCTGCGCCTCCGCGAGCCAGAACCGCGCGCTGACCTGCGCCATTCCCACGAGCGACACCGCGAGCAGCTTGGCGGCCTCGGCCGGCAGCCCGGTGTCGTCGGCGATCACCTCGGCGACGAGGTCGGCGGTGTCGGCGGTGACGCGCTCGATCTGGGCGCGCACGGCCGGCTCGCTGGTGAGGTCGGACTCGAAGACGAGGCGGAACGCGCCGGTGTCGTGGGCGACGTAGTCGTAGAACGCCTTGACCGTCGCGGCGACGCGCAGCTTGTTGTCGGGGGTCGAGGCCAGGGCGTCGCGGCAGCTGGCGATGACCGTGGAGCACGACTCGTCGAGGAGCGCCAGGTAGAGGTCGAGCTTGCCGGGGAAGTGCTGGTAGAGCACCGGCTTGGAGACGCCTGCGCGCTCGGCGATGTCGTCCATGGCCGCCGCGTGGTAGCCCTGCGCGACGAACACCTCGAGCGCGGACTCCAGCAGCTGTGCACGACGTTCCTTGCGGGGGAGCCGATTGCCACGAGGCCGGGTGCTCCCGCCCCCGAGTGCGAAGTCTCCGATGCCCACGTGCGTGTCTCCTCGTCGTCCTGCGCTGCGCTGCGGGCGCTGAGCCTACCGCCCGGTCACCTGCGCGCCGCGTCGGGCCGCGGCGCGCCGTACCGGCCGGTGCGGTCCGGATGACGGACAGCGGTACGGCGCTGTCGGGGCCGCGCGGGAACATGGGCGACGCACCCGGTGTTGCCCGATCGACGCCCGATGTCCGACCGGTCGCCCAGCCTCCGGTCGGTTCCCCACCCAGAAGCACCACCCGGACGAGGAGAACCCGTGTCCTTCCCAGCACTCGTGGAGCCGGCCGACGAGCTGACCGTCGACGAGGTCCGCCGCTACAGCCGCCACCTGATCATCCCGGACGTCGGGATGACCGGGCAGAAGCGCCTCAAGAACGCGAAGGTGCTGGTCATCGGTGCCGGTGGCCTCGGCAGCCCGGCGCTCATGTACCTGGCGGCGGCCGGCGTCGGCACGCTGGGCATCGTCGAGTTCGACGAGGTCGACGAGTCCAACCTGCAGCGCCAGATCATCCACGGGCAGTCCGACGTGGGGCGCCCGAAGGCGGTCTCCGCGAAGGAGTCCGTGCAGGAGATCAACCCGCTGGTGAACGTGGTCGTCTACGAGGAGCGCCTCGACAACGACAACGTCCTCTCGGTCTTCGAGGGCTGGGACCTGATCGTCGACGGCACGGACAACTTCGCGACGCGCTACATGGTCAACGACGCGGCGTACTTCCTGAAGATCCCGTACGTGTGGGGCTCGATCTACCGCTTCGACGGCCAGGCGTCGGTGTTCTGGCCGCACGCGGTCGACGAGAACGGCGAGTCGGCCGACGCGCCCTGCTACCGCTGCCTCTACCCCGAGCCCCCGCCGCCGGGCATGGTGCCGTCGTGCGCCGAGGGCGGCGTGCTCGGCGTGCTCTGCGCCTCGATCGGCTCGATCCAGGTCAACGAGGCCATCAAGGTGCTGACCGGTGCCGGTGAGCCCATCGTCGGCAAGCTGATGATCTACGACGCGCTGGAGATGGAGTACCGCAAGCTCCGCGTCCGCAAGGACCCGAAGTGCGCCCTGTGCGGCGAGAACCCGACCGTCACGGGTCTCATCGACTACGACGCGTTCTGCGGCGCGGTCTCCGAGGAGGCGGCCGACGCCGCCGCGGGCTCGACCATCTCCGTCGTGCAGCTCGAGCACATGCTCAAGGAGCGCGAGGAGGGCAGCCGCGACTTCGTGCTCGTCGACGTGCGCGAGCCCAACGAGTTCGAGATCAACCGCATCCCCGGCTCCGTGCTCATCCCCAAGGGCGACTTCCTCAACGGCTCGGCGCTCGAGCAGCTGCCGTCGGTGGACTCGGGCACGCAGGTCGTCCTGCACTGCAAGTCGGGCGTGCGCTCGGCCGAGGCGCTCGCGGTGCTCAAGGGCGCCGGCTACGACGACTCCGTGCACGTGGGCGGCGGCGTCGTGGCGTGGGTGAATCAGATCGACCCCAGCCAGCCGGCGTACTGACCCCTCGGCGCCCGGCACGCCAACGGTGACGCGCGGGTGGCCCCTCGGGGCTACCCGCGCGTAACTCCGTCCGCAGGTGTGTCGTTGCTCACGACATGACCCTCTCTCGGACCCCCCTCCCCACCGCCCGCCAGGCGGCCGCCGGACTGTTCTCCGGTGCGCTCGCCGCGTCGCTCGTCGTCGCCGCCTCCTCCGCGCCGGCCTCGGCCGCCCCGCGCACGAGCTGGGCGGACGCCGCCACCGCCAGCATCCATCCCGGGGTGCAGATGTACACGGACGGTGCCCAGTGCACGGGCAACTTCGTGCTCACCGACGCCGCGGGCTCGACCTACGTCGGGTACGCCGCGCACTGCGCCGGCACCGGCGAGGCCACCGACACCGACGGGTGCGAGGCCGGGTCCCTCCCGCTCGGCACGCGCGTCGACTTCGTCGAGGGCGGCTCGCTGCTCGGCGAGGGCACCCGGGTCGGCGGCGGCACGCTCGTCTACTCGAGCTGGCTCGCCATGGACGCCGTGGGCGAGACCGACGCGGACACCTGCGCCTACAACGACTTCGCCCTGGTCAAGGTGGACGCCGCGGACGCCGGCGACGTCAACCCGTCGGTGCCCTTCTTCGGCGGCCCGGTGGCGCTCTCCACCACGGGCACCTCGCCGGGCTCGCAGGTCTTCTCCTTCGGCAACTCGAGCCTGCGCGCCGGCGTCGAGGTGCTCTCGCCGAAGTTCGGGATCAGCCTCGGCGAGACGGGCGGCGGCTGGTCGCACTCCGTCTACACCCTGACGCCGGGCGTCCCCGGCGACTCCGGCTCCGGCTTCCTCGACGCCGACGGCAACGCCCTCGGCACGCTGTCCACGCTGGCGCTCGCGCCGGTGCCGCTGTCGAACGGCGTGGGCGACCTCGCGAGCGAGCTGGCCTACGCGCAGGAGCACGCGGGCATCGACGGCCTGCAGCTGGTGCCGGGCACCGAGGAGTTCAACGGCGGCCTCGGGCTCTGAGTCCGCGGGGCGCGACAGGACGGCCGGGACGGTCCGTGGGAAGAAAACGCGGACCGGCTCCGGGCTGGGAGAAAGAGAACGCGGACCGAGACCCGCGACACGCCGATCGGCGGGGGCCTCTCGGTCCGCGTTTTCCTTCCCCGGTGCGCACTGTCGTCGTACCGCGCCCGGGCGGCCCCGGCCGCGTGCCCGCTGCATGATGGGCCCATGGCCAGCGATCCCGACCCCAACGCCGAGGAGCAGGACGCGCTCGACCACACCGAGCTCGTGCTCCGCGCGGTGGAGGCGGTCCCGCGGGGCCGGGTGACGACGTACGGCGCGATCGCCGACCTCGTCGGCGGTGGACCCCGACGGGTCGCCCGCGTGCTCTCGCGCGACGGGGCGGGCGTCTGCTGGTGGCGCTGCGTCCGGGCCGACGGCACGCTGCCGCTGCACCTGCACGAGGAGGCGCTGGCGGCGTACGTCGCGGAGGGGACCCCGCTGCGCGCGCGGCGCCGGGACGGCGGTCGGCCGGTGGACATGGCCGTCGCGTTCTGGGCCGGCTGGGACGACTGACCCGGGCGACGGCGCCGGCCGCGTGGCAGGCTGTCGCCGACCGATCGAGCAGCGGGGGAGGACGACGTGAGCAGCGAGAGCACCGGCATCCGGGTCATGGTGGTCGACGACCACCCCATGTGGCGCGACGCCGTCGAGCGTGACCTGGCGGCCGCCGGGTTCGACGTGGTCGCGGTCGCCGCGAACGGCACCGACGCGATCAACCGGTTCAGGGCGGCGCGCCCGCAGGTGGTGGTGCTGGACCTGCAGATCCCCGCGCCTGCGGGTGACGAGGTGACGGCCGCGGTGCTCGCCCACGACCCGTCGTCGCGCGTGCTCATCCTGTCGGCGTCGGGGGAGCAGGGTGACGTGCTGGCGGCGGTGAAGGCCGGGGCGACCGGCTACCTCGTGAAGTCGGCGTCCCGCGAGGAGCTGATCGCCGCCGTGCGGCGGGTCGCCGCGGGCGACACGGTCTTCACCCCGGGCCTGGCCGGTCTCGTGCTGGGCGAGTTCCGGCGCATGTCGAGCGGCGCGGCCGAGGACGACGGCACGCCGCGGCTGACGGAGCGGGAGACGGAGATCCTGCGGTACGTCGCGAAGGGCATGTCCTACAAGCAGATCGCCGAGCGGCTCGTGCTGTCGCACCGCACGGTGCAGAACCACGTGCAGAACACGCTGCGCAAGCTCCAGCTGCACAACCGCGTCGAGCTGACGCGGTGGGCGATCGCCCAGGGTCTCGACGACGTCGACGGCCCCGACGACGACCGCGCGAGCGCCTGAACCGGTGGCGGACGCCGCAGACCCCGGCGCCGCGGGGCCGGACGAGCGCCTCCTCGCCGAGGCCGACGCCCTCTACGCGCTCGCGCCCGGCGACTTCACGCCCGCGCGGGACGCCCGCGCCAAGGAGCTGAAGCGGGAGGAACCGGAGCTCGCCGCCGCGGTCAAGGCACTGCGCCGACCCTCGGTCGCCGCCTGGCTCGTCGACCAGCTGGTGCGCCACGACCCCGACCGGGTCGACGAGCTGCTGCAGGTGGGTGCGGCCCTCCGCGAGGCGCAGGACGCCCTGTCGGCCGACGACCTCCGCGCCTTCACCAAGCAGCGTCGTCAGCTGACGGCCACGGTCACCACCCGCGCCCGCGCGCTCGGCCGGCAGCTCGGCACGAAGGTGAGCGAGTCGGTCGCCGAGCAGGTCGAGGCGACGCTCACCGCGGCCATGCTGGACGCGGGGGCGGGCGAGGCGGTGCGTACGGGTCTGCTGGTCACCGCGCTGCGGCCGGCCGGGGTCGACCCGGTCGACGTCGACGCCGCGCTGGCGGTCCCGGGGGCGACCGGGCACGTCGCCGTACCGGTCGACGGGTCCGCGGATACCGCGGACGCCGCAGGGGCGGACGGCCCGGCCCTGCGGGTCGTCCCCGACGACCCGGGGGCCGACGACCGCCGCCGCCAGGAGGCCGAGGAGGCGCTCGCCGCCGCCGAGGAGGCGCTCGGGATCGCGCAGGCCGAGCTGGAGGAGATCGAGGAGGAGGTGGAGGACCTCGAGGCTCGCTCCCTCCAGGCCGAGGCACGGGTCGAGGAGCTGCGCACGCGTCTCGCCGAGGCCGAGACCCGGCAGGCGCGGGTGGAGGACCAGCTCGCCGACGCCGAGGAGTCCCGCGACGAGCAGCGCGAGGCCGTCGACGCCGCCCGTGCCGAGCGCGACGAGGCCCGGCGGCACCTCAGCCGCTGGACCTGAGCGGGGCTCTCCTCCAACTCGACGGGCCGTGCGCGCGTGAAACGCGCGCGGGCGGGGAAGGGCGCTGCTCGGCGGCGCGTCGGTGGACGTGGCCTCCGCGCGGGGGCAGAGTGGAGCGCCACGGGGCCGACGACGTCGTCGGTCCGCCGGGCGCTCGGGTGAGCCGGACGGAGGACCAGGCGATGGCGGAACCAGGCACGACCGCAGCGGCGGGACAGGCAGCGGAGCAGGGAGAGCCCGAGCTGAAGCGGGTGCTCGGCCCGGGGCTGCTGCTCCTCTTCATCATCGGCGACATCGTCGGGGCCGGGATCTTCGCGATCACGGGAAGCGTGGCCGGACAGGTCGGCGGTGTGGCGTGGCTGCCGTTCGTGGTGGCGTTCGCCATCGCGACCCTGACGGCGTGCTCCTACCTCGAGCTCGTGACGAAGTACCCCGAGGCGGCAGGCGCGGCGCTCTACGTGCACAAGGCGTTCGGTGTGCACTTCGTGACCTTCATCGTCGCCTTCACCGTCATGTGCTCCGGCATCACGAGTGCGTCGACCTCCTCCAGCCTCGTCGCCACCAACCTGCTGACGGGCCTCGACGGGGTGTTCGGAGGAGTTCCCACCGGGAAGATCGCCACCCTCCTGACGGCACTTGCGATCATCGTCGTGCTGGGTCTCATCAACCTGCGCGGCGTGGGCGAGAGCGTGAAGTTCAACGTCGTGCTGACCGTCGTGACGATGGTCGCCCTGGGGATCGTCATCGCCATCGGCATGGTGGCGGCGGCGAGCGGTGACGGCGACCTCGGCCGGATCGTCGTCTTCGAGACCGACGGCGACAGGAACATGTTCGCCGCCGTGACGGTCGCGACTGCCATCGCCTTCTTCGCGATGGTCGGCTTCGAGGACTCGGTCAACATGGTCGAGGAGACCAAGGACCCGATGCGGATCTTCCCGCGGATGATGCTCACGGGCCTCGGCATCTGCGTGCTGCTCTACATCCTCGTCGCCGTGACCGTCGTGCTCGTCATCCCGATCGAGGACATCGCGAACCCGCAGAACCCCGACGCCGGCATCCTGCTCGACGTCGTGCGCATCGGCGCCCCGGGCATCCCGGTCGACACGATCTTCCCGTTCCTCACCGTCTTCGCGGTGGTCAACACCGCGCTCATCAACATGCTGATGGCCAGCCGGCTCGTCTACGGCATGGCGCGCCAAGGCGTCCTGCCCCGATCCCTCGGGCACGTGCTGCCCGGTCGCCGCACGCCGTGGGCAGCGATCGCCTTCACGACGCTCATCGCCATGGGCCTCATCACCTACGTGCGGCTCTCGGACAACACCAGCGTCGTCAGCGCCCTGGGAGGCACGACGGCACTGCTCCTGCTCGCGGTCTTCGCCGTCGTCAACGTCTGCGTGCTCATCCTGCGCCGCGACCCGACCCCCGAGGGAGCGTTCCGGGTGCCCACGGCCGTCCCGGTCGTCGGTGCCGTGGCCTGCGCCTACCTCGTCGGTCCCTGGGCGCGCCTGCCGGAGCAGTACATCCAGTACCGCATCGGCGGCGCCCTCCTCGTCATCGGCGTCGTGCTCTGGGCCGTGACGTGGTTCGCCAACCGGGCGCTGCGCTCGGAGCGCACGGGCTTCCGGGACGTCGAGGACCTGGACGGCTGACGCGGCGGGCAGGGCGCCCGCGCCCGGCCCGGCGGTGAAACGGGTTCGGAGGGGAGGGACCCCGCGTCGTACCCTGGGTCGGTGAGCATTCCCGACCTGGCTTCCCTGCACGCTCTCGGCGCGGCGCAGCAGCCGACCTATCCCGACCGCGCGCGCCTCGAGGGTGCCGTGACGACCCTGCGGACCGCTCCGCCGCTGGTGTTCGCCGGCGAGTGCGACGACCTGACGGCGAAGATCGCCGCCGTCGCCCGCGGCGAGGCGTTCCTGCTCCAGGGCGGCGACTGCGCGGAGACCTTCGCGGGCGTGACGGCGGAGAACGTGCGCAACAAGCTGCGCGTCCTGCTCCAGATGGCCGTCGTGCTGACGTACGCCGCGAAGGTGCCCGTGGTGAAGATCGGGCGCCTGGCGGGGCAGTACGCCAAGCCGCGCTCCTCCGACCTGGAGACCCGCGACGGGGTGACGCTGCCGGCGTACCGCGGCGATGCGGTCAACGGCTACGAGTTCACGCCCGAGTCGCGCATCCCCGACCCGCAGCGCCTCGTCGACGTCTACAACGCCTCCGCGGCGACCCTCAACCTGGTGCGCGCCTTCACGACGGGCGGGTACGCCGACCTCCGCCAGGTCAGCGAGTGGAACACCGACTTCGTGCGCAGCTCGCCGGTCGGGCAGCGCTACGAGGCGCTGGCCGGCGAGATCCAGAGCGCGCTCGACTTCATGGCGGCCATCGGCGCCGACCCGGTCGAGTTCCACAAGGTCGACTTCCACTCGTCCCACGAGGCGCTGGTGCTGGAGTACGAGCACGCGCTGACCCGCATCGACTCGCGCACGGAGCTGCCCTACAACGTGTCCGGCCACATGGTCTGGATCGGTGAGCGCACCCGCCAGCTCGACGGCGCGCACGTGGAGTACTTCAGCCACATCCGCAACCCCATCGGTTGCAAGCTCGGCCCGTCGGCGACCGCCGACGACGCGCTCGCCCTGGCGGCGAAGCTCAACCCGGCCAACGAGCCCGGACGCCTCACCTTCATCACGCGCTTCGGTGCGGCGAAGGTGCGCGACGGCCTGCCGCAGCTGGTCGAGAAGGTCACCGCCGAGGGCGTGCAGGTGGCCTGGGTCAGCGACCCGATGCACGGCAACACCTTCGAGGCGTCGACGGGCTACAAGACGCGGCGCTTCGACGACGTGCTCGACGAGATCCGCGGCTTCTTCGAGGTGCACCGCGCGCTCGGCACCGTGCCCGGCGGCATGATGGTCGAGATGACCGGCGACGACGTCACCGAGATCGTCGGCGGCGGCGAGGAGATCGACGAGCACGGTCTCGCGCACCGCTACGAGTCGGTCGTCGACCCGCGTCTCAACCGCGTCCAGTCGCTCGAGCTGGCGTTCCACGTCGCCGAGATGCTGCGCGCGACGCCCACCGCCGCTCCCGCCGGGGCATGACGGGGGCGACCGCCCGGCCGGTCGACCTCCGCTCCGACACCCTGACGTCGCCGACCCCCGCGATGCGCCGCGCCATGGCGGACGCGGAGGTCGGCGACGACGTGTACGGCGAGGACCCCACCGTCCGGGCGCTCGAGGAGCGCGTTGCCGCGCTGCTGGGCCACGAGGCCGCGCTCTTCTGCCCGACCGGCTCGATGGCGAACGTGCTGGCGCTCCGTACGCTCGTCGGCGTGGGCGAGGAGGTGCTCTGCGAGGCGCGGGCCCACATCGCGCGGGCCGAGCTGGGAGCCCACGCGGCCTACACGGGCCTGACGATGCGCACGTGGAGCGACCCCCGCGGGGGCGTGGACCTGGCCGCGGTCGAGGACCTCTTCGCCCCCGACCTCGGCCCCTTCTTCGTCGCCACGCGCGCCGTCGCGATCGAGAACACCCACAACTTCGCGGGCGGCACCGTCGCGCCGCTCGCCGACCTCGAGGCGCTGCGCGCGTTCGCCGACGCCCACGGGGTCCGGATCCACCTCGACGGCGCGCGCCTCTGGAACGCCCACGTGGCGACGGGCGTGCCGCTCGCGACGTACGGCGCGCTCGTCGACGTCGCGGCCGTCTGCCTGTCCAAGGGGCTCGGCGCGCCGGTCGGCTCCCTCGTCGTCGGCAGCGCCGACGCCGTGGCCGAGAGCCGCGTCTGGCGCAAGCGGATGGGCGGGGGCATGCGCCAGGTGGGCGTGCTGGCTGCGGCGGGGCTCCACGCCCTGGAGCACCACGTCGAGCGGCTCGCGGACGACCACGAGCACGCCCGGCTGCTCGCCGAGGCGTGGGACGTCGACCCCGCCGGGGTCGCGACCAACATCGTGGTGCGGGAGGTCGGCGACGCGGCAGCGTACGTCGCGGCGGCGGCCGCCGAGGGCGTGCGGGTGTCCGCGCTGGGCCGCACCACGGTGCGCCTCGTCACGCACCTGGACGTGACGCGCGACGACGCCGAGCGCGCCGCGCGCGTGCTGGCCGCGCTGCCCCGCTGACCTGGGCCGCCGGTCGGGCCGTCAGCCGGGCCGTCAGTCGAGCTCGGCCACCGGTGCGCCGTCGAGCTCGACCTCGCTGATCGGGGTGCGGTCGGCGCCGCCGTGACCGGAGACCGCGACGATCTCCAGCTGGACCGTCGACGTGCGGGCGGCCGGGATCGTCACCGTCTGCATGGCGCGGTCGTCGGACAGGTCCTGCTCGAGCACCCGGCCGTCGTCGAACGTCCAGCGCACCTGGGTGACGTGGCGGTTGCGGACGTACCAGTCCACCTCGCCGCCGTCGGGGTCGGTGTCGACCTTGTCGTAGCCGTTGACGAGGCCGACGGTCGTCACGGCCACCTCCTCGCCGAACGAGAAGGTCAGCACCTCGCCGGTGCCGTCGCCCTCGACCCGCCAGGTGGTGCTGGTGTCGCCGTCGACCAGGTTGTCCGCGCCGTACTCCACCCGGCTGCCGTCGAGGCTCGTGCCGGGCGGGGCGGTGCGCGACGCCGCTGCGGTCGCGAGGTCGGTGATGGCGCGCGGTTCGGGCACGTCGAGGTCGGGGGTGGCCTCCTGGGCGTCGGGCGCCTCGGCACCGGGCCCGTCCGACCCGCCGGCGTCACCGGGATCGCCGGCCTCCCCGGCCTCGGACGACCGCGTGGGGTCGGTGTCGCGGGCCAGCATGATGCTGCCGCCCACGACGACCCCCACGAGGAGCACCGCCAGGAGGACGACCAGCACGGGGAGGGCCCGGGAGGGTCGCTGCTGCCGCGGCGCGGGCTCCGCGGGGGCCGCGGGGGCCGCGGGGGGCGCGACCTCGTCGGCGTAGAGCGGGAAGCGCGGACCGTCGCCGTGCCCGCCCGGGGTCCAGGCCACGGGCGGCGCCTCGGTCCCCGGCGCGGTGGGCGTCTCGTCGGTCGTCGTGGGATCCGCGGTGCCCGGCACCGCGAGCGGCGCCTCGACGCGGGGGATGCGAGCGTTGGTGCCGGTCGTGCTGCTGTTCGTGCCGGTGCCGGTGCCGGGGTCGACCGGACGGCCGCAGTGCCCGCAGAAACGCCCGCCGTTCACGGCCCCGCCGCAGCCGGCGCAGACGCTCACCCGTCGCCCTCCGGCTCGGCGGCGGCCTCGCGCAGCTTCTTGAGGAGCGGGAGGTCGGGGTCGTCGGCGTCCCGGGACCCCGGGGTCTCCAGCACGAACGGCACTCCCTCGGTCGCGGGGTGGCGGAAGAGCTCCTCGAACGCGCCCAGCCCGATGTGGCCCTGGCCGATCTTCTCGTGGCGGTCGCGCAGCGAGCCGCGCACGTCGAGCGAGTCGTTGGCGTGGACGAGCCGCAGGCGGCCCTCGCCCGCGACCTCGACGAGGCGGTCGAGGGTGGCGGTCGCGCCGCCCGGCTCGTCGAGCGGGGCGCCGGCCGCGAACACGTGGCAGGTGTCGAGGCAGACCCCGACACGCGGGTGCCGGTCGACGGCGTCGAGGTAGGCCGGCAGGTCGTCCACGCCCGCGCAGAGCGACCGGCCCTGGCCGGCGGTGGGCTCGAGGAGCAGCCACGGGCCGTCCTCGCCGAGCGCGTCGAGCACGGGCATCAGCCCCTCGCGCACCTGGCGCAGGGCCGCGGCGTACCGCTCGTCGGCCCGCTCCGGGTCCATCTCCACGAACGAGCCCGTGTGCACGACGACGCCCTCGGCGCCGATGCGGGCCGCCCGCTCCAGGTTGTGGGCGACGACGGCCACCGAGCGCTCGTACGTCGCGGGGGTGGGCGAGCCGAGGTTCACCAGGTACGGCGTGTGGACGAACGTGCGGAGGCCCGCGTCGCGGGCGCCGTCGGCGAAACCGGCGTCGACACGGGGGTCGCCCGGGGTGAGGGACCAGCCCCGCGGGTTGCCGACGAAGACCTGGACGGCCTCGCAGCCGAGCTCCTGGGCCGTGCGGAGGGCGCCGTCACGGAGGTTCCTGCCCACGGGCACGTGGGTTCCGACCGGGTTGCGCATGGGGCGCGAGTCTAGGGCGTGGCCCGCGTCAGAGCACGGTCAGCGTCACCGTGGTGCCGCGGCGCACCTGCTCGCCGCTGCCCGGGCTGACGCCGGTGACGTAGCCGATCCGGGGTCCGTCGCTGCCGATGAGGCCCTGCTCGTCGACGACGAGGCCGAGGCCCTCGAGCTGCCCGCGGACGTCCTCGATGCGGCCGCCGACGAGCCCGTCGGGGATGGTGACGAGCTCGGGTCCCTTCGACACGACGAGCGTCACGGTGTCGCCCAGGTTGAGGGTGCCGCTCGTCGGGTCCTGGCTGATCACCGTGCCCGCGGGCACGGTGTCGGAGAACTCCTCCGTCACGCTGACCTGCAGCTCGTCGCCCTGGATCTCCGGGTCGCCGGTGGTGAGCGCGGCCTCGGCCTCCTCGCGGGAGCGGCCCGTGAAGTCCTCGACCGGGATGGGGCGGCGTCCGAGGCTGAGCACCACCGTCACGGTCTCGTCCGGCCGCACCACGGTGCCCTGGGCGGGATCGGTCGCGATCACCGCGCCCTCGGGCACCTCCTCGTCGTACTGGGGCTCGGCCTCGGCGTACGCGAGGTTCGTGCTCTCCAGCGCCTCGCGGGCCTCGTCGGCGGTGCGACCGCGGAGCGAGGGCACGGCGTACCGCTCCGGTCCGCGGGAGACGGTGAGCGTGATCGTGCCGCCGCGGACGATCTCCTCGCCGCCCTCGGGGTCGGTCGCCATGACGAGGCCGGCGGCGACCGTCTCGGAGTACCCGGCCGGGCCCACCTCGACGTCGAAGCCGTCGGCCTCCGCCCGCTCGGTCGCCTCGGCCTGGGTGAGGTCGAGCAGGCGGGGTGCGGGCACGTAGCGCCACGACAGGAAGTAGAAGGCCAGGCCGCCGACGAGGGCGAGCACGATGACCACGGACCCCAGCAGCCGGGCACGGCGACGCGAGGCGCGGCGCGCGGCGAGGGCGGCGTCCGCGTCGTCCGCGGCGTCGTCCTCGTCACCGGCGTCGTCCCCCTCCGGTCCCAGGAAGAGGCGGCTGGTCAGGTCGCTCGGCGGGGTCGCCGGCGGGGTCGCCGGCGGGGGGAGCGCACCCGGTGGGCGGCGGCGCACCGCGGTGGCACCGTCGTCGGGCACGGGGGAGGAGGCCTGGGCGAGCGCGGGGTACAGCTCGGCCTCGGCGAAGCCGTCGCCGCGCAGCGACGCCAGGTCGGCGGCGTCGAAGGGCTCCGGCGACGTGTCGGTGTCGTCGGGCGTGGTGGGCCGGGGGAGCAGGTCGGCGACGAGGTCGTCGTCGCGGGTGACGCCCTCGTTGAGCGCCTGCTGCACCCGGCGGACGTGGTGGAGCAGCACACCGGCGTCCGCGGGCCGCTGCGAGCGGTCGCGGGCGGTGGCCCGCGCGACGAGGGCGTCGACGTACCGCGGCAGCCCGGGCACCAGCCGGGACGGCGGGGGGACGTCGGCGTGCACGTGCTTGTAGGCGATCTGGATCGGCGTCTCGCCCTGGTGCGGCTTCTGCCCGGTCAACAGCTCGTGCAGCACCACGCCCAGGGCGTAGACGTCGGCACGGGCGTCCGCCGTGCCGTCCACGACCAGCTCGGGCGCCAGGTAGGACACCGTGCCGATGAGGACGCCGCCGGTGGTCGTGTGGTGGGAGTCCGCGTCGACCGCCCGGGCGAGGCCGAAGTCGGCGACCTTGACGCGTCCGTCGTCGGCGATGAGCACGTTCTCGGGCTTGACGTCGCGGTGCACGATCCCGGCACGGTGCGCGGCGGTGACGGCCGCGACGACGGGCTCCAGCAGCGCGAGCGCCCGGGCGGGGCTGAGCGGCGCGCGGTCGCGGATGACGTCGCGCAGCGTGCTGCCGGGCACGTACTCCATGACGAGGAACGTCAGGCCGGCGTCGCTGCCCTGGTCGTGGACCGCCACCACGTTGGGGTGGGACAGGCGTGCCGCGGCGCGCGCCTCCCGCACGAAGCGCTGCGCGAAGCTCTCGTTGCCCGTGACGGGGTCGCCGAGCGAGGGGTGCATGACCTTGACGGCGACCGTGCGGTCGAGCCGGAGGTCGGTCGCGACGTACACGCTCGCCATGCCGCCCCGGGCCACCAGCTCGGCGATGCGGTACCGACCGTCGAGCACGCGCCCCGCGAGGTCCGGACCGACCCCTGCGGGGCCGCCGGGACCCCGGGAGGCGGGTGGCTCGTCGGGCAGCACGATGGTCCTCGTCGTCGTCGTGGCCGACGCCGCGTCCGGCGGGGCACTGCAGGTCAGGATACGGAACGCCCCGCCCCCGACCGGTGCCGCCGCGGCCGACCGGCGTGTTCGTCGTGGCCGGGCGACCTGAGACGATGGGCCGCATGAGCGAGACGACGGGAGCGCCCGACCTCGGGGCGCTGGTGGGTGACTGGATCGACTGGGCCGAGACCGCGCGCCGGCTGGGCGTGAGCGTGTCCCGCGTGCGCACGCTCATCCGCGAGAACCAGCTGCCGGCGGCCGTGCCGTCACCCGGGGCCGGGCAGCAGGTGCCGGCGCTGTTCGTCCAGGACGGGGAGCTCCTCAAGGGGCTCGCCGGCCTGACGGTGATGATGACCGACCACGGGTTCGACCACCGCGAGATCATCGAGTGGCTCTACACCGACGCCGAGCTGCCGGGTCGTCCCGTCGACGCGCTCGTGGAGAACCGCGGCGCCGAGGTCAAGCGGCGCGCCCAGGCCCTGAACTGACGCTCACGACGTACGGCGCGTGGCCGCCACCGCGAGCGCCTCGAGCGCCGCGGTGGCGGCGGCCGGGAAGCGGGCGGCGGCGAGGGCCTCGAGCGCGGTGGTCGTCAGCCCCGCGATGAGGTCCTCGACGGCCGCCTCGGCACCGCTGGTGCGGAACAGCCCCCGCAGGCGGTCCACCTCGGCGGCGTCGAGCGGCGTGCCGAGCGCGGCATCGAGGGCGGCCGCCTCGTCGGGCGGCAGGGCGTCGAGGGCCAGCGCGACGAGCACGGTCCGCTTGCCCTCCACGAGGTCGTCGCCGGCGGGCTTGCCCGTGGTCGCGGGCTCGCCGAAGACCCCGAGCTGGTCGTCGCGCAGCTGGAAGGCCTCGCCGAGCGGCAGGCCGAAGTCGGTCAGCGCCTGCAGCTGGGCGGCGTCGCCGCCGGCCAGGGCAGCGCCGACGTGGAGCGGTCGCTCGACGGAGTACTTCGCCGACTTGTAGCGCAGCACCCGCATCGCCTCCGCGACGTCGGCCCGGCCGCGCGCCTGCACCGACACGTCGAGGAACTGGCCGCTCACGACCTCGCTGCGGCAGAGGTCGAACACCTCGAGGGCGGGCGCCACGGACGCCAACGGCAGCCCGCACCGCCGCAGGAGCTCGTCGGCCCAGCTGAGCAGCAGGTCGCCGAGCAGGATGGCGGCGGCCGCGCCGTACTGCTCCGCCCCTCCGGTCCACCCTGCCTCCCGGTGCCGCACCTCGAACGCGCGGTGGGTCGCGGGCCGGCCGCGGCGGGTGTCGGAGGCGTCCATGAGGTCGTCGTGCACGAGCGCGCTCGCCTGCAGCACCTCGAGCGCCGCAGCGGCCCGCACGACCGCGCGGACCTCCTCCGGCGTGGGGTCGGGGCGCACCGCCAGGTAGCCCCAGAAGCAGAACCGCCCGCGCAGCCGCTTGCCACCGCTGACGGTGACCCTGGCCTCCGCGAGCAGCGCGGCCGCGTCGGGGCCCAGGGGGGCGAGGCGCTCGGCCTGCTCGTCGAGGAACTCCTCGAGCGCGTCGGCGATCGCCCCCGCGAGGTCGAACCGGGCGACGTCGAGGGTCTCGGGAAGCACGCCTCGACCCTAGGTCATGGGCGGCGAGGCCTACCGGCTGGTGGACGCCTCCGGTCCCGACGTGCGGCGCGACCTAGGATCGGTGATCGTGAGCGACGACCTGCCCGGCGACCGGACGCCCGGCGCCAGCCAGCCCAGCGAGCCCGGTCGGCCCAGCATCGGTGAGCTGCTGCGCCGCGGCGACCGCTCCTTCTCCTTCGAGTTCTTCCCGCCCAAGGACGCCGCCGGCGAGGAGCAGCTGTGGACGGCGCTGCACGAGCTGCAGCCCTACCAGCCGACGTTCGTCTCGGTCACGTACGGCGCGGGTGGCTCCACCCGCGACCGCACGATCGGCATGACGGGTCGGATCGCCCGCGAGACGACGCTGCGCGCCATGGGCCACCTCACGTGCGTCGGCCACACGCGGGAGGAGCTGGTCGAGGTGCTCCGGGCGTACGCCGCGGCCGGTGTCCACGACGTGCTGGCGCTGCGGGGCGACCCGGCGGAGGGCCCCTCGGCGCCCTGGACGCCCACGGAGGGCGGGCTGCACCACGCGGTGGAGCTCGTCGAGCTCGCCCGGTCGCTGGACGGCCGGCTCGGCACGCCGGGGCGGTTCGGCATCGGCGTGGCCGCGTTCCCCGAGCGGCACCCGGGCTCGGAGAGCGTGGAGCACGACGCCCGCGTGCTGGCCGCGAAGGCTGCCGCGGGTGCGGACTTCGCCGTCAGCCAGCTGTTCTTCCGGCCGGACGACTACTTCGCGCTCGTCGAGCGCACGCGGGCCGCGGGCGCCGACATCCCGATCCTCCCGGGCATCATGCCGATCACCAACCTGGCGTCGGTGCGGCGGATGGCGGAGCTGTCGGGCTGCGAGGTGCCGGCCGAGGTGATGGCCCGCTTCGACGGCGTCACGGAGCCCGCCGAGGTGCGCCGCATCGGCGTCGAGCTGGCCACCGAGCTGTGCGACGCGCTGCTCGCGGGCGGCGCGCCGGGGCTGCACTTCTACACGCTGAACCGCTCGCGGGCGACGCGCGACATCTTCGCGGCGCTGCGCATCGCGGCCTGACGGGGCGCGCTCGACGGGCTCGTCGCGGGTCCTATCCGCGGGAGCGCTCGGCCGGGCCGACGGCCTGGGCGACGAGGGCGGCCGACAGCCCGACGAACGGGAGACCGGCGCCCGGAGCGGCGTGCGCCCCCGCGGCGTACACCCCCGGGACGGGCGTGGTCGGACCGATGCGCGCGGTCACGGTGCCGCGACCCTGCCACTGCACGCCCCACGGCGTGCCGCCCCACGTCTCCACCTGCTCGCGCGGAGTGCGGTCGACGCGGCGGACGATCCGGCGGCGCAGGTCCAGGTCGCCGCCCAGGCGCGCCAGGGCCTCGACCACGTCCTCGTGGAGCCGGCCACGGCCGCGCACGGTCCAGGCGCGGGCGCCGTCGGGGGCGGTGCCGCCGGTCGTGATCGAGAAGGCCACGTCCTTGCCGTGCACCACGGTCTCCTCGGGGAGGTCCGGGAGACCGTCGGCCTCGAGCCCCAGGTGGGCGACCGGTGCCGGCAGTGCGGGCAGGGTGCGGGCGACGTGGGGAGCGAGGGTCGGGAGGCGGCGCGGGTCGATCGCGCAGACGACCATGTCGGCGTCGATCGTCCCGGCGGCGGTGCGCACGCCGGCGACGCGACCGGCGCGCACCTCCAGGTCGAGGACGCGGGTGTCGCGGACGACGTCGACCCGTCGGGTGGCGAGCCGCCGCTCGAGGGCGTCGGCGAGGGCCGCCATCCCGCCGTCGGCGGGCGCGACGGTCCAGACCCCGAAGCGCTGCTCGAGGTAGGCCGTCACCCCCACCCACGCCGGCACCTGGCGGGGGTCGTGACCCTCGGCCACGGCGGCCCAGGTCGCCACCTGCCGCAGCCGGCGGTCGCGGAACGAGCGGCGGGTCCGGCGGGCGAGCGACTCGCGGGGGAACAGCACGGCGCGGGTGGCGCGATCGGCGAGGGCGGGCAGCCAGGGGCGCTCGAGGTGCTCGCGCCGGAGCACCTCCCAGGTCTCCGCGTACGCCGCGACGTGGGCCAGCCAGTGGGCGCCGAGCCCGGGGGACAGGTCGTCGACCGCGGCCTGCTGGGCCTCGCGCGAGCTGCCGGGGAGCCGCAGCGACGAGCCGTCGGCGAAGCGGTGCTCCCGCACCAGGTCACGGTGCTCCAGCGTCAGCTCCCGCTCCAGGGGCCGCCCGGTCTTGCGGAACAGGTCGCGCACGACCGCCGGCAGCAGGGTGCTGCTCGGGCCGGCGTCCCAGGCGAAGTCGTCCCGCCTGACGCGCTCGAGAGCGCCGCCGAGCCGTGCGCCGGCCTCGACGAGGGTGACCGCGTGGCCCTGCTTGGCGAGCCGCGCGGCGCTCGCCAGCCCCCCGTAGCCACCGCCGACGACCACGACCTCCGCCATCAGCGGGCTCCGGCGGGTGGAGCGGACGAGGCGGGGCTGGGCACGCGCGTCATCGTAGAGGGGCCGATCCGGGGTGTGGCGGGGCCCACCGTCGCCGACCCCGGGAGTGGGTCGACTTCTCGGTAGCATCGACGTTTACGTCGGGTAACGAAATGGAAAGCACCAGGGGCGCCGCAGGGGCGGTGTGCGCGGAGGACGGGGAGAACGGTGACGAGCATGGCGATCGATGGGGGAGCGTCGGCGACCGAGGAGCGGGCCACCACGGCCGCGCCGGTGCCGCCGATGGTGGGTCTCGCGCTGCGGGCCGCACTGGCGCAGATGCTCGTCATGACGGTCGCGACCGTGGTCACCTACTTCCTCCAGGACACGCTGCGCGACGCCTCCATCACGGCCCACGCCGCCGCGACGGGCCAGACGATCGCCGCGGTGCGGGAGTCCTCGTTCGCGCCGTTCGGGTTCTTCCGCGTGGCGCTGACGATGCTCGCGACCTACGTCCCCCTCGCCCTGGTGCTCGTCGCGATGGTGCGCGTCGGCGCCCGGTGGGCGCTCTACACCCTCACGGCGCTCGTGGGCATGAGCGCCGTCGTGCAGCTGGTGCTGGGCACCACGCCGGGCACGCCGGTGCTGCTCATGCTCCTCGCGGCGGTCTCCGTGGCCCTCCACGGGCTCACCCTCCTGCTCCTGTGGCACCCGGCCAACCGGCGCTACTTCCAGAACGCCCACAGCGGTCACTGGGCGCGCGTCATCGACGAGGACTGACCGCCGGCGCGCTCGACGCGCCAGGACTGTCAGTGGGTCTCCCTAGTGTCCGTGGGGACAGCACGTCCCCCACCGAGGAGACCTCGATGACGCAGCACGGCGACCCGCGACGCAGCGCGGTTCCCGGCGCCCGCCCCGACGGGCTGGTCCTGCCGGCGGCCACCCACGCCTACCTGACGCGGTCGGCGACCTCGCTCCGCGAGGCGTTGCTCGCGCCCGACGCGACGACGCGCTACGCGTGTGCCCACGTCGCCGCCCTGCGTGCCGCCGCAGCGCTGCTGGCGGCGCGGACGGTCCCCGCGCCCGGCGCCCGCCGGCGGTCGCGCAACGCGTGGGTCCTGCTGCGCGAGGCGGTGCCGGAGCTGTCCGACTGGGCGGCCTTCTTCGCGTCGGGCGCCGGCACCTACGCGGCTGCGCAGGCCGGTTCCACGCGCGCGACGACGCAGGACGAGGCCGACGAGCTGGTCGGCGAGGCCGACCGGTTCCTCGCGGTCGTCGAGGCCGAGCTCGGTCTGATCCCGCACTCGTGGTCGGAGATCGTCGAGGGCGTCTCCACCCCCGAGGGCGGCACGGGCGTCGCCTGACCTTCCCCGGATCGTCGCGAGGCCGTCGCCGAAACGTGTCGTTCCACGGCCGACCGGCCGACGCTCGCACGGCCTAGGGTGCCGGGTGGACTCCGGGGTCCGCCCGGGGTCGCCTCAACGGAGCCGTCACGGCTCCCCGACCATTCGGAGCTCTGGATCCATGCAGCACGTTCTCGGGAAGCGTCGTCGTCCGACGACGCTCGTGCTCTCCCTTTCCCTCGCCCTCGGGCTCGGCGCGACACAGGCGGCGCCGTCGGCGACCGCCGACACGCCGCCGACGTCCGCGGGCGCCACCGCCGTCAGCGGCTCGACCTCTGTCAGTGGCTCGACCGCCGTCAGCGGCTCGACGAGCGCCGGCGCACCCGCCGGCTACTACGACGACGCCGCCGGGCTCAGCGGTCCGGCCCTCGAGTCGGCCCTGCACGACATCATCTCGACCGACGTCGACGCGCTCTCCTACGCGCAGGTCTGGAACGCGCTCAAGGTCACGGACGAGGACCCGTCCGACTCCTCGCGCGTGCTCACGCTCTACAGCGGGCTGTCGCTGCCGAAGAGCGACAACGGCGGCGGCGTCGACCAGTGGAACCGGGAGCACGTCTGGGCGAAGTCCCACGGCGACTTCGGCACGGCGACCGGCCCCGGCACCGACCTGCACCACCTGCGCCCGGAGGACGTCACGGTCAACTCCGACCGCGGCAACCTCGACTTCGACGAGGGCGGCACGGAGAACGACGAGGCGCCGGGCAACTACGCCGACGGCGACTCGTGGGAGCCGCGCGACGAGGTCAAGGGCGACGTGGCGCGCATGATCTTCTACATGTCGGTGCGCTACGAGGGTGGCGACGGCTTCGCCGACCTCGAGGTGAACGACCGGGTCGGCAACGGTTCGGCGCCGAACATGGGTCGGGTCTCGGTGCTGCTGCAGTGGAACGCCGAGGACCCGCCGGACGCGTTCGAGGAGAGGCGCAACGACCTCATCCAGTCCCAGTTCCAGGGCAACCGCAACCCGTTCATCGACAACCCGGCCTGGGCCGACGAGATCTGGGGCTGACCGCCCGTCGCCGCCCGTCGCCGCCCGTCGTCCCCAGCCGCGGCCGGCGCGGTGGCGCGCGGACCGGGGCGTGACGTAACCTCGACCTCGATCGAACACGCGTTCGATCGGGGTCGAGGTGCGCGGAGGGGAGGTCGGTCCGGTGGCTGGTGGGTCACTAGGGTGGGCCGCATGTCGCCAGAGCCGCTCGGTGCAGCGCGTCCAGCAGAGCGTCCGGGGGAGCGTCGCGAGGCCGCTCGGGGTGCGGTGGTGCGCGACGCCATCGATCCGCTGCTCGTCGATCCCCAGATGTCGGTCGTGGACGTCGGTGGCGGCACCGGCGGTCACGCGGTCCGCCTCGCCGGGCTCGGTCACCGGGTCGTGGTGGTCGACCCGAGTCCCGACGCCCTCGCCTCGCTTCACCGCCGGGCCACCGAGGCCGGCGTGGGGGACCGGATCGAGGGTGTCCAGGGCGACCTCGGCGACCTGGGCGACGTCGTCCCCGCCGGCTCCGTCGACCTCCTCCTCTGCCACGGGGTCCTCGAGATCGTCGGCGACGCCGCGGAGGCGCTCGGTGCCCTGGCCGGGGTGCTCCGCCCGGGTGGGCACCTCAGCCTCGTCGTGGCGCAGCGGTACGCCGCGGTGCTCGCCCGCGCGATGGCCGGCCAGTTCGTCGCGGCGCGGGAGCTGCTCGACGACGCGACCGCGGGACCGGCGGGTCGCACGGGACGACGGTTCGCCCGCGCGGAGCTCGAGCAGCTGCTCGACGACGCCGGGTTGCGGACGGTCTCGGTCCACGGCGTGCGGGTGTTCGCCGACCTCGTGCCCGGCGCGCTGCTCGACGCCGAGCCGGGATCCTCGCAGGCGCTCGTGGAGCTCGAGCGCGCGGCGGCCCAGCGACCCGAGCTGCAGCCCCTGGCGAGCCAGCTGCACGTGGTCGCCCGGCGCTGAGGCCCCCTCGCCGGGGGTGACCCGGTGAGCGACGGCAGCGAGGACTGCCCCGTGCTGCACGTCGACATGGATGCGTTCTACGCGTCCGTGGTGCTGCGCGGACGACCGGAGCTCGCGGGACTGCCCGTGGTCGTCGCCGGCGGGGGCGAACGCGGCGTCATCCTGTGCGCCACCTACCCCGCCCGTCGACGGGGGATCGCCTCGGGGACGCCGACGGCGCAGGCCCGACGGCGCTGCCCCGAGCTCGTGGTGGTGCCCCCCGACTTCGCGGCCTTCGCCGACGCGTCGGCCGCGGTGTTCGAGGCGTTCGCGACCGTCACCCCGCAGGTGGAGCCGCTCTCGCAGGAGGAGGCCTTCCTCCACGTGGGCGGTGCCCGGCGCACGGGAACGCCTCGGGCCCTCGGCGAGACGGTGCGTGCACGGGTCGTCGAGCGGGTCGGCATCACGTGCTCCGTGGGCGTGGCCGCGACCCGCAGCGTCGCCAAGCTCGCCTCCCGGCGCGCCAAGCCGGACGGTCTCGTCGTCGTGCCGCCCGCCGAGGTGCGTGCCTTCCTCGACCCGCTCGACGTGGGGGAGCTGTGGGGGGTCGGCCCCTCCACGCGTGCCCGTCTGGAACGCATGGGCGTCACCACGGTCGCCGACGCCCGGCGGCTCCCGCTCGAGCTGCTGCAGGCCACGCTCGGCCGGGCCGGGGGCGCCCAGGTCCACGCCCTGCTGCGGGGGGCGGAGGGAGGGCGGCTCCACGCGGCCTTCCGGCCGCAGGAGCGGCAGCGCTCCATCGGCTCCGACCGCACGCTGGCCCGGGACGTGGGTGACCTCGACGAGCTCCACGGCGTCCTCCTCGGCCTGACGCTCGGCGTGACGGCCCGAGCCCGGCGGGCCGGCCTGGTGGCCGCCGTGGTCACGGTCCGGGTGCGCTACCCCGACTTCACGACCGTGTCCCGGGCGCGCACCCTGCCGGAGCCGACGGCGACGACGCGGGACGTCCACGCCGTCGCCGTGCGGCTCCTCGACGACCTGCGGGACCCGAGCCGCGCCGTACGGCTCGTCGGGGTGCGCCTCTCCGGCCTGCGGGACTCCGCGGGACACGCCGAGCAGTTGGCGCTCGACGACCCGGAGCGGGGGTGGCGCCACACCGACGAGGCGGCCGACCGGGTGCGCCAGCGGTTCGGGAGCGGCGCCCTCGCGCGCGCCACCCTGCTCGAGACCCACCCCGCCGAGACCCCTCCGGTCGCGGTCCCGGAGGGGCCGCAGCCCGACCCGGCGTCGTGGTGGTCGTGGTGATCGGGGGCGGCGGCCGGGGAATTTCCACGTGCGTCTACCGTCGTCACCAGCGCCTGCCTAGAATCTGGGGTAGGTGTCACCGGTCGTCGTCGAGGGCTCTCGGCAGGGCCGGTGCAGCAGAAGGACGTCCGGCGTCGTGGTCGACAGCCATGGGAGGAAACGTGCCGCTCTCCGAGGAAGAGCTGCGGATGCTCGAGCAGATGGAGCGCGCCCTCCTGGCCGAGGATCCGAAGTTCGCGTCGACCCTGCGGGGCTCGCGCATGGCCGGCAGCGTCCGCCGCCGGATCATCCTGTCGTCGACCGGGTTCGTCGCCGGCATCGCGCTCCTGATGACGGGCGTCGTCGCCCGCCAGGAGATCGTCGGCATCGTCGGCTTCCTCGTCATGCTGGGGGCGGCCGTCTTCGGTCTCACGGCGCTGCGCGCGCGGCACGCCGTGCCCGACACCCCGGAGCAGGCGCTGCAGGGCAGCCAGGGCCTCACCGTCATCGACGGCGGCCGTCGCCCGCGCCGCCAGCGCTCCCCGCGCGGCTCCGGCTCCTTCATGGAGCGCATGGAGCAGCGCTGGCGCCGCCGGCGCGAGGGCGGCTACTGAGCCTTCTCGGCCGCGTCGCCTGATCTCGACCCCCGAACGCCCCCGGTCCTGAGACCGGGGGCGTTCCGCGTGTGGCCCCCACCCGCCTCACCCACCTCACCGGGTCGTGGTGGGAGACCTGCGAAAACCGCAGGCCTGGCACCACGACCGGGGGGGTCAGCGCCGCGCCAGCTCCTCCTCGTCGGAGCCGCCGGCCACCTCGGGTGCCGTCGTCGCGGACGTGTCGGGGGCGGGCCGGGTGTCGCCGGTGCGTCGCCGGTCCCGTGCGCCGTCGACGACGGACGCCGGCAGCCAGCGGGCGCGGCGCGCACCTCCGCGATCGGCGGTCCGTGCCTCCGCGAACGTCCGGGCGTCGTTCCACGCCTCGTCGCCCTCGGTGTCTGCGCCCGCACCGCCCGAGGGCGGGGCGTAGCGCGTCAGCTCGAGGCGGGTCACGAGCCGCTCCAGGGGCGCGAGCGCGGTGCCGTCGATCCCGGTCGGCACCGCTCCCGTCTCCGCCCGGCGCGCGACCTCGGCCTCCCAGTCCTCGACGAGGGTCCGGGCGGTGTCGGCGGGGGAGCGGTCCTCCGGCCACGGCACGCGGTGGTCGATCAGGGTCGCGCGGAGCTCGTCCCAGGCGCCCTCGACGCCACGGTCCCGTCGGCGCAGCCGCTGCCGGTCGCGGATCCGGCGCGGGGCCAGGAGGAGGACGAGCAGGGCGACCACGCCCAGGGCGCCGCCCGCCGCGGCGAGGACGACCGCGGGCTCGACCCCGGGGGAACCGTCCCGCGCGCCGTCGGCGCCGCTCCCGCCGTCGGCCGGCGCGCTGCTGCTCGGGGGCGCACTGGTCGGGCCGGTGGTGGGCGTGTCGGTCGTCGGGCGGGAGGTGGGGGTCGGCTGGTCCGTCCCGGAGGTGGCTCCGGGGCCGCTGGGATCCGGCGCGGAGTAGTCCGGCGTCGCGCTGGCCCGCTGACCGGGGGTCGGCTCGTAGCGCACCCAGCCCACGCCCGGGAAGTAGAGCTCGGGCCAGGCGTGCAGGTCGTGGGCGCTGAGCTCCCAGCGCCCCGGGGAGATGAACTCCGGCGTGAGGAAGCCGACGGCGACGCGGGCCGGGATCCCCAGCTCGCGGGCCATCACGGCCATGGCCGAGGCGAAGTGCTGGCAGTAGCCGGTGCGGGTGTCGAACAGGAACTCGGTGAGCGAGTCGTCGGACGTGGACGACGCCTGGAGGTCGTAGCGGAACTCGTCGCGGTCGCGGAAGAACGCCTGGAGCTCGGCGGCCTGGTCGGCCGGTGTGGTCGCGCCGGCGACGATCGTGCGGGCCAGCTCGGCGATGCGGGGGTCGACGTCCGGCACGTCGAGGAAGCGGTCGACGTCCGCCGGGTAGTCCTGTCCGGCGGCGTCGAGGTCCTCGCGGGTGAACGAGGGCAGGACCTCGGTGGTCTCCCAGCTCTGGCCCGCCGTGGTGCGGCCGTCGTCGCGCGTGAAGTCGTCGCCGGCCGGGCGGTAGCGCCAGCCGGAGTCGGCGTAGATGTCCGTCAGGTTGCTCGGCGTGGGCAGCCAGGACGAGCTGAAGGCGTCGGTGGCGCGGATGTTCCACGTCACCCGCGGGTCGCCGTTCCTGGCCCCCTCGGGGAGCTGCAGGCGGGCCTCGTCGAGAGCGCGATCGTCACCGCCCCCCGGGCGCCACTGCTGCTCGTCGGCGTCGAAGTCGTTGAGGCCGCCGATGCGGAGGTACGTCGGGGCGGCCGCCCCGGGGTCGTCGGTGGTGATCTCGAGGAGCTCCACGTCGTCGCCGCGGGTGAGGTCGCCCTGGAGGTCGGCCGTGGGCTCGCGCAGGACCACGGCGGAGCCCGCGCCGCCCCCGAACCCCGCGCGGTCGAGGAGGCCCAGGTCGAGCACCGGGACGGCGAGCGGCGCGGCGAGGGCCAGGGCGACGGCGGTCACCGCGACGGCGGTCCCGGCCACGGGAGGCCCGGACACCGTCGCCGCGGTCCCGTGCGGGCCTCCCGCCCGGCGCGCGACGACGCGGCGGCCCCACCGACCCAGGTCGTCGGCCTCGTGGAGGGCGAGCACGGCGACGTACAGCAGCGCCGCGGCGGCGAAGATCCACCAGGGCGCCCCGGTGCGCAGGATCGTGACCGGCAGGCTGAAGGCGGCCAGCAGGGGGAGGCCGAGCGCCGGGCCCACCCGGAAGGTCGCGGCCACGGTGTCGGCGATCCACAGGAAGAGCACGGCGCCCACGACGAGGAGCGCGCGGATGCCGCCGCCGTCGAGGGGCACGGGGGGCGGCTGCACCTGCGCGACCTCGAGGGCGGCCCGGATGCGGTCGAGGGTCTGCTCGGCCCCGCCGAGCGACGGGAAGGACTCGCCGACGAGGACGACGACGAGCACCCCCGCGACGAGGAGCTGGAGGGAGGCGACGACGACCGCCGGGAGCGGCAGGAGGCGCAGGGCGGTGCCCGTCGCGAGCAGGGCCGCCCCGGCGACGAGGGCGGGACCGACCAGGTCGTCCGGACGCACGGTGAAGCCGCGCCAGGACTGGAGCGTGACGATCGTGGCGGCTGCGGCCAGCAGGCCGAGGAGCAGCTGCCGCACGAACCGCTCGGGGCCGGGGCTCACCGGACCGCTCCCGCGGGACGGCGCGCGGTCGTCAGTGCCGACCACACCCCCGTCACCGTGTCCTCGGGCCTGACCGCGACGGCGTTCCAGCCCCGCGCGGCCAGGTGGAGGACCTCCCGTGGCGGTGCGGCGGCCGTCGCGGACGGGGACGGCGGGCGGCGGTGGTCGGGGTGCCAGCGTGCGACGTCGAGGACGACGGCGTGCGCGGCGACGGCCCGGGCACGCGCCGCGCTTAGGGCCGCGTCGTCCGCCGGCGACAGCCGGCCGAGGAGCGCGACGTGGACGTCGCGCCGCCCGGCACCGCCGCGCGGGCCGACCGGCGCGAGGTCGGTGCGGTCGGCGAGGCCGATGACGGCGAGCGCGTCGAGCGTGCGCGTGGCCCCGGTCGGCCCGGCCGGTGCGGTGACGAGCAGCCCGCCCGCGTCCTGGAGGTGGACGACGTTGCCCAGCCGGGCGAGGTGGGCGCACAGGGAGGCGGCGAGCACGACGGCGGCCTCGAACGACGAGCCGTGGCCGACGCCCTCGTGCGACGACGCCCGGTTGTCGAGGAGCACCACGGCGTGGGTCTCGCGCCGTTCCTCCTCGCGGCGCACCATGAGCTCTCCCGTCCGCGCCGTCGTGCGCCAGTGCACGCGCCGGAGGTCGTCGCCGATCCGGTAGTCGCGCACCGAGGAGTCCTCCGCGCTGCCGACGGCGGCGGCACGCAGCTGCTCGTCGCCGGTGGTGCCGGAGCCCTCGCCGAGGGTGCCGCGGGGGAGCGCGTGGGTCTGCGGGCGCACGATGAGGGCGCCGGTGTGGTGGAACTCGCGCACGAGCTCGACGGTGCCGAACAGGTCGCGGACCCGGACGACGAGGGGCCCCGTCTCGTACCGGCCCCGCACCTCGGCGCGCACCGGGTAGGAGACGTCGCCCGTCCACGCGCCGCGCACCCCCCGCACCACCATCCGGGGCCGAGCGCCGAGCACGTACGGCAGCTGGTCCTCGAGGAGGAGGGTGCCGCGCGGGACGCGGCCCGTGACGGCGAGCCCGAGGTGGACCGTGCTCGTGCCGCCGACCTCGACGTGGGTGGGGGACAGCCCGCGGCGCAGGTGCACCTCGAACCGGCTCGCGCGGGTCGCGACCAGGCTGACCAGGGGGAGGGCGACCGCGAGCACCCCGGCACTGGCCAGCGTGGCCTGGCCGAGGACGACGGCGCAGACGACGGCCGTGGCGCCGGCGGCCACGAAGGCGCGCCCCCGCACCGTCAGGCCACCCAGCCCCCGCCGCGCACGTCGTCGGTCGCTCACCGGGGCAGGGGCCCGCCCGGCGCGGGGACGGAGGCGGCCAGGCGTCCGACGACGTCGGCGGCCGAGCGCGGGGCGCCGAGGGTGTCGGACCGCACGACGACACGGTGCGCGAGGACCGGCACCGCGAGGGCGAGGACGTCGTCGGGCACCACGAACTCCCGCCCGTTCATCGCCGCGGTCGCCTTCGCCGCGCGCACGAGGTGGAGCGTGGCCCGCGGCGAGGCGCCGAGCAGGAGCTCGGGGGACGTGCGGGTGGCGCGGACGATGGCGACGGCATAGCGCTGGACCTGCTCCGCGACGTACGTCTGCGCGACGATGGAGACCAGCTTGCGGATCTCGCTGGCGTCGGTCACCGGCTCGAGGTCGCCGAGCGGGTCGCGGCCCGCGTGGTGGGCGAGCATCTGCACCTCGGCGGCCTCGACGGGGTAGCCCATCGAGACGCGCATCATGAAGCGGTCGCGCTGCGCCTCGGGCAGGGCGTAGGTGCCCTCCATCTCCACGGGGTTCTGGGTCGCCACCACGAGGAACGGGCTGTCGAGCTCGTAGGACGTGCCGTCGACCGTCACCTGCCGCTCCTCCATGCACTCGAGCAGCGCGGACTGCGTCTTGGGCGAGGCGCGGTTGATCTCGTCGCCGATGACGACGTTGGCGAAGACGCCGCCGGGGCGGAACTCGAACTCCCGGGTCTGCTGGTTGAACACCGAGACGCCGGTGACGTCGGAGGGCAGCAGGTCCGGCGTGAACTGGATGCGCCGCACGGTGCAGTCGATGCTCCGGGCCAGCGCCTTGCTCAGCATCGTCTTGCCCACGCCGGGCACGTCCTCGAGGAGGAGGTGTCCCTCGGCCAGCATCACCACGACGGCCGAGCGCACCACGTCGCTCTTGCCCTCGATCACCCTCTCGATGTTGCGGCGCAACCGTGTCGTCGTGCGGGTGAGCGTCTGCAGGTCGGCAGGAGCGGGCGGGGCCGGGTGGGGCGAGGCGGGCGTCGGCTCGGTGCTCGTCATCAGCGTGGGGACCTCGTTCTCGTGCGGGCGGCCCACGGCGGCCGCGCCCGGTACCACCGTAGGCACATCGGTGGAGCCGCGGACACCGTTCCCCCCACGCGTGGCGTCAACCTTCGCTCCTCCACCACGGTCCTCCACCTGGGCGCAGGGGAGCAGCGGACCCTCCCCGACGCCCCACCGGTGCTCCCCGTGCTCCACCCACGCTCCACCCCGCTCCACCCAGGCCCCGGAACACGGCGCGGAGGGGCGCCGCCACCGCGCCGTACCGCGTGGTTGAGCGGCCTGGCGCTCCCCACGGCTCCCCGGCGGCGGTCGAACGAGATCGGGCCGGAGCGGCCCGCACGGGGGGGTCGGGGGAGTGAAAGGACCCCTTTGGTGGAGCATGGTGGTTGACGGGGGAGGATTGTGGAGTAATGTGGAGCGCAGGGGGCAGGAGGTGTCCGCGCCCGTCGAGGTGGAGGTGACCGATGTTCTTCGGCACTTTCACGCCCAAGCTCGACGACAAGGGGCGGATCTTCCTGCCGGCGAAGTTCCGGGAGGCGATGAAGGACGGCCTCGTGGTGACCAGGGGGCAGGAGAACGCCCTGTCGATCTGGTCCGCCGCGGGTTTTCAACGGCTCACGGAGCGGATCCAGGACGCGTCGCTCACCGACAAGGGAGCGCGCGACTTCGTCCGCATGCTCTTCGCCGCCGCGTCCGACGAGGTCCCCGACAAGCAGGGCCGGATCACGATCCCGCCGATCCTGCGGCGTTACGCCTCGCTCGAGCGCGAGGTGGTGGTGGTGGGTGCGATGAACCGGTTGGAGGTCTGGAACCCCGAGCGGTGGGCGGCGTACACCGAGGAGCAGGAGCCTCGGTACTCGGCGCTCAGCGACGAGGTCTTCCCGGGCGTCTGAGCGGGGCTCGCCACCGGAGCAGGACGGCAGGACAGCAGGACAGCAGCAACTCAACAGCGACGTACGGCGAGGTCTCGGGCCCGCCTCCTACGCGCGTCTGGGGTCACTTCCCCGGTTCCAGACGCGCACTTCCCCAGGAGGCGGGCAGGGACCTGGTCGTACGTCGTTCTCGTTCCCCGGCGGGCGCCGTCGGGGAGAGCCGGCCGACGGGCCGGCCGGTGGGCAGGTGCGGGGTCGAGCAGCGAGGGATCACTTCCATGGCCGAGGTCAGGGTCGACGGAGCGGCAGGTGGCGAGGCGCCGCTGCCGCGGGTCCGCGACCTCGCCCGCGACGCGCTGGGCCGCATGGCCTTCTCGGTCGCCGTGTCCGCCGCCCTCGTCGTCGTGCTCGCGCTCCTGACGGCGGGGCTGCAGCCGTGAGCGCCGACGAGCAGTCCCACGCCCACGTCCCGGTCCTGCTCGACCGGGTCGTCGCGCTCCTCGAGCCGGCCCTCGCGACCGCCGGTGCCGTGCTCGTCGACTGCACGCTCGGCATGGGGGGCCACAGCGAGGCCGTCCTGCAGCGCATCCCCACCGCCCACGTGGTCGGCATCGACCGGGACCCCGAGGCCCTCGCCCGAGCGGGACGTCGGCTCGCCCCCTTCGGGGAGCGGTTCACGGGCGTGCACGCGGTCTACGACGAGATCCCCGACGTGCTGGCCGACCTCGGCCGCCCGTCGGTCGGCGGCGCGGGCGCCGTCCTGTTCGACCTCGGCGTCTCCTCGCTGCAGCTCGACGAGCGCGACCGCGGGTTCGCCTACCGCGAGGACGCGCCGCTCGACATGCGGATGGACCCCACCCGGGGAGCCACCGCCGCCGATCTCCTCAACACCTACGAGGCAGCCGAGCTGACCCGTGTGCTGCGCGACTTCGGCGAGGAGAAGTTCGCCCGCCGCATCGCCGACGCGATCGTCGAGCGGCGGGCCCGCACGCCGTTCACGACGTCGGGACCGCTCGTCGAGCTGCTGTACGACGTCATCCCCGCGCCCGCGCGCCGCACGGGGGGCCACCCGGCGAAGCGCACCTTCCAGGCCCTGCGCATGGAGGTCAACGACGAGCTCGCGGTGCTCCGCCGGGCACTGCCGGCCTCGCTCGAGGCCATCGGCGTGGGGGGGCGGGTCGTCGTGGAGTCCTACCACTCGCTCGAGGACCGGCTCGTGAAGCGGGCCTTCACGGCGGGCAGCCGGAGCGAGGTGCCGGCCGACCTGCCCTTCGTCCCCGAGGGGTCGGAGCCCGAGCTGCGGCTCGTCACCCGTGGCGCCGAGAAGGCGGACGAGGGCGAGATCGCGCACAACCCCCGGGCCGCCTCCGTGCGCCTCCGGGCCGTCGAACGGGTCCGTCCCGCCGGCAGCAACCCCAGCACCAGTGACCGCAACCGCAAGCAGGACGGAGGAGCTCGACGATGAGCAGTGCACCCGCACCCCGGTGGCGTGGCGTCCCTCGCATCGCGGAGGAGGCGGTCGAGCGTGCCCGGCTCCAGGTGGTCCCCCGCGTGCGGGCCCGCGCCCCGCGCGTCCCCTTCGTCATCCTCGTCGGTGCGGTGCTGCTCGCCGGCACCGTCGGGCTGCTCCTCTTCAACACCTCGATGCAGCAGGCGGCCTTCACCGGCGCGGAGCTGCAGTCGCGGGTCGACCTGCTCGACGCGAAGGAGCAGACCCTCGCCCGGCAGGCCGAGGAGCTGCGCGACCCGCAGCGCCTGGCCGAGCAGGCCACCGCGATGGGGATGGTCCCGGCCTCGTCGCCGGCGGTCATCGACCTGCGCGAGGGTCGCATCACCGTCCCCGGCGTGCCCGCGAGCCCCGAGGACGCGCTCGACGTGGCGCCCCCGGAGCCCGTCAAGCCGGCCGTGCTCGACCCGGCGCCGATCTACCGGGACGTCACCCCGCCGGCCGCGCCGGCGCAGGGCACGCCCCAGGGCACGCCGGGGGAGCAGGCGCCCGCCGACGGCCAGCAGGACCTGCCGACGGACGACGCGCCCGCCCAGCAGTGAGCCGGCAGTGAGCCGGCAGTGAGCCAGCAGTGAGCCCCGCGGGGCGACACGCTCGCGACCTCCCGCGGAGCGCCGAGCCCGCCGAGTAGACATGCACCCACCGGCTCCGGCCGGACCCGTCCCTTCCCCGATCGACCGAGACGGAGCATCCCGTGGCCCCCCGACCCGCCCCCACCGGCCCCACCCTGCGACGGAACGGCGCCCGCGGCTCGGTGCAGCTCCGGCTGCGGATCGGGCTGGTGCTCATCGCGATGGTCGTGTCGCTCTTCGCGGCGCGCCTGGTGCAGCTGCAGGGCATCGACCCGGGGCAGTACGCCGCGATGGCGGCCGAGCGGGGCACCCGCACGGTGACGCTGCCCGCGGCCCGGGGCGACATCCTCGACCGGGACGGCGACCCGATCGCGGTGTCGGTCACCGGGCTGATGGTCGTCGCGGACCCGTCGCTGACCTCCGACAAAGCCCCGGAGATCGCGCGGATCCTCGCGGACAGCCTCGGCGTCGACTACTTCTCCACGCTGGACCGGCTCCGCACCGACGGCAGCCGCTACGAGTACATCGCCCGCCGCGTGCCCGCCACCACCGCCCTCGACGCGGTCGCGGCGGTCAAGGAGGAGGGCCTCGGTGGCGTCTACACGGAGCAGGACCCCGTCCGCGACTACCCGGCGGGCGAGGTCGCCGCGAACCTCGTGGGCTTCATGGGCACCGACGAGGCGCTCTACGGCCTCGAGCGCACCTTTGACCCCCTGCTCGCCGGCGAGGACGGCTCCGCGACGTACCAGGTCAGCGGCGGCAACCGGCTGCCCCGTGGTGAGAGCTCGACGGTGGAGCCCACGGACGGGTCCGACCTGACCCTGACGATCGACCGCGACGTGCAGTGGTACGTGCAGCAGGTGCTGCGCGAGACCGTCGAGGGCTCGGGCGGCGAGTCCGGCGTCGCGATCGTGCAGGACACGCGCAGCGGCGAGATCCTGGCGCTGGCCGACTACCCGACGTACGACGCCAGCGAGCCCCTGGAGGCCGACGAGGCGGACCTCGGGTCACGCGCCCTGAGCGACGTCTACGAGCCGGGCTCGGTGGAGAAGGCGCTGACGATGGCGGCGCTCATCGACGCGGGCGAGGTGACGCCGGAGACGCGGATCACCGTGCCGTCCCACCTCGAGCGCCAGGGCCGCCGGATCGGCGACTACTGGGAGCACGACACGCTGCGGCTGACGCTGGCGGGCGTGCTCGCCAAGTCGTCCAACATCGGCACCGTGCTGGCCAACGACGCCTTCTCCTCGGCGGAGCTGCACGACTACCTGACCGCCTTCGGGCTGGGCCAGCCGACGAACGTGGGGGTGCGGGGCGAGGCGTCCGGCATCCTGCCGCCGGCCGAGGACTGGACGCAGATGGAGCACGACCGCATCGCGTTCGGGCAGTCGCTGTCGGTCAACGCCCTGCAGATGATCAGCGCCGTGAACACCATCGCGAACGGTGGCGTCTACGTCTCGCCCAGCCTCGTCGAGGGCGAGGCGACGACCGCGGACGGGCAGACGGTCGGCACTGACACGACGACGACGCGGCGCGTGGTGAGCGAGGAGGCGGCCGCGGAGACGGCCGAGATGATGGAGCGCGTCGTCGACCCCGACGCCGGAGTGGCCCCGGGTGCCCGCGTGGAGGGCTACCGCGTCGCCGGCAAGACGGGCACGGCCCAGCGCGCCGTCGACGGCGGCTACGACGGCACGTCCGTCTCCTTCGCCGGCTTCGCGCCGGCGGACGACCCGCGCTTCACCGTGTACGTCGTCGTGCACGACCCCGCCAGCGGCGGTGGTGGCTCCGTGGCGGGCCCGGCGTTCAGCCGGATCATGTCCCACGTCCTGCGGACCTACGCGGTGGCGCCCACCGGCACGCCGCCCTCCGACCTCCCCGTGGAGTGGTGACGCCGTGCTCGGGTCGAGCACGTCCTAGGCTGCTCCGATGACCTCGACACCTCCCACGTCGGCGTCGGACGACCGGGCCGCGCTCCGTGCGGCCCGACCCCGCGACCCCGCGCCGGTGCCGCTCGCCGCTCTCGCCACCGACCTCGGCGCCGCCCTCGTCGCCGGCGACGACCCGGCCGCGACCGGGCTCGCCGTCACGGGCGTGACCCTCAGCTCGGCCCGCGTCCTCCCCGGCGACCTGTACGTCGCGCTCCCGGGCGCCCGCGCCCACGGCGCCGACTACGCGTCCGCCGCGCTCGCCGCGGGTGCGGTCGCCGTGCTGACCGACGCGGACGGTGCGGCGCGGGTGGCCGGGCCCGCCGAGGGCTCCGTCGACGTACCGTCCGTGCCCGTGTTCGTCGTCGAGCATCCGCGGGCGGTGCTCGGCGCCCTGGCGGCGGCGGTGCACGGCGCCCCGGCGGCGCGGATGGCGACGATCGCGGTGACCGGCACGCAGGGCAAGACCACGACCACGCGGCTCGCGGAGCAGGCGCTCACCGGAGCCGGTGTGCCCGCGGCGGTCATCGGCACCGTCGGCACGCGGGTGCTCGGCCGGGACGTCCCGACGGTGCTCACCACCCCCGAGGCGCCCGACCTGCACGGCCTGTTCGCACGCATGGTCGAGGACGGCGTGCGGGTGTGCGCCATGGAGGTCTCGAGCCACGCGCTGGTGCTCGGTCGTGTCGACGGCGTCGTGTTCGACGTCGCCGTCTTCACCAACCTCGGGCGCGACCACCTCGACTTCCACGCCGACGTCGAGGACTACTTCGCCGCGAAGGCCTCCCTCTTCACGCCCCAGCGCACGCGCCGGGTGCTCGTCAACGTCGACGACCCCTTCGGACGCCGTCTCGTCGGGCTCGCCGCGGAGGCCGGCGTGCCGGTCGTGACGTTCGCGCTCCAGGACCCCGACGCCGACTGGCGAGCGGTCGACGTCGTGGCCGAGCCCGAGGGGTCGCGCTTCACGCTGGTGGGCCCGGGAGGGCTCCGCGTGGAGACCGCCGTGCCGCTGCCCGGCGACTTCAACGTCGCCAACGCGCTCGCGGCGGTGGCGGCGTGCGTCGAGGCGGGCGAGGACCCGGCCGAGGTCGCGGCGGGCCTTGCCGCCTCGGCGGGCGTGCCCGGCCGCCTGGAGCGGGTGCCGACGACGCAGCCGTTCACGGTCGTCGTCGACTACGCCCACAAGCCCGACGCGGTCGCTGCAGCCCTCGGCACGCTGCGACCGCTTAGCAGGGGGCGCCTCGTCCTCGTGCTCGGTGCGGGCGGCGACCGCGACCCGGGCAAGCGTCCGCTCATGGGGCGCATCGGCGCGGAGCTGGCCGACGTGCTCGTCGTCACCGACGACAACCCGCGCACGGAGGATCCGGCGGCCATCCGTGCCGCCGTCCTGGCGGGCGCGGCCGAGGTGCCGGCCGACGCCCGGGCCGACGTGCGCGAGATCGGCGACCGCCGGCTCGCCGTGCGCGCCGCCGTGGAGCTCGCCCGCGCCGGCGACATCGTCGTGCTCGCGGGCAAGGGCCACGAGACCGGCCAGGAGGTGCACGGCGTCGTGCACCCGTTCGACGACCGCGTGGTCGCCGCCGAGGAGCTCGAGCGGCTCGAGCGGCTCGGTCGTCCGGGCGCCCCCGACGTGGCCACCGTGCAGGAGGACCGTCCCTGATGCTGCCGCTCACCCTCGCCGAGATCGCCGCCGCGACCGGCGGCCGCGTCGACCCGCCCGAGGCCGCCGACGTGCGCGTCACCGCCCCGGCCTCCCTCGACTCCCGCGACGTCCCCGCCGGCGGGCTGTTCGTCGCGATCGCGGGCGAGCGGGTCGACGGCCACGACTACGCGGCCGCCGCCGTCGCCGGTGGCGCCGCGGCCGTGCTGGGCACGCGGGAGGTCGGCGTGCCGGCCGTCGTCGTGCCCGACCCGGGCGTCGCCCTGGGGCGCCTGGCCCGGGTCGTGCTCGACCGGTTGCGGGCCGAGGGCGAGCTGACCGTGCTGGCCATGACGGGGAGCCAGGGCAAGACGGGCGTGAAGGATTACCTGAGCCAGGTGCTCGCCGCGGTGGGCCCGACGGTCGCGACGGCCGGCAACTTCAACAACGAGCTGGGCGTGCCGCTCACCGTGCTGCGCGCCGACGCCGGGACGCGCTACCTCGTCGTGGAGATGGGCGCGCGCGGGATCGGCCACATCGCCTACCTCTGCACCATCGCGCCGCCCGACGTCGCCGCGGTGCTCAACGTGGGCACGGCCCACCTCGGCGAGTTCGGCTCCGTCGACGCGATCGCCCGGGGCAAGGGCGAGATCGTCGAGGCGTTGTCGGGCAGCGGCGTGGCAGTGATCAACGCCGACGACGCCCGTGTCGCCGCGATGGTGGAGCGCACCCCGGCCCGGGTGCTGCACTTCGGCGAGGGCGCCGGCCCGGACGGCGTCGCGTGGCGGGGGCTGGCGCTGGACGAGCTCGGTCGACCCGAGGTGGAGCTGGGGCACGGGGGCACGTGGCTGCCGCTGCGCCTCGCGGCCTCGGGCGCGCACCAGGTGGCCAACGCCGCCGCGGCGGCGGCCCTCGCGATCGGCGCGGGGGTGGAGCTCGAGGTCGTCGTGGCCGGGCTCGCCGCGTCGTCCCCCCGCTCGCGCTGGCGCATGGAGGTCACGGAGCGCCAGGACGGGCTCCTCGTCGTCAACGACGCCTACAACGCCAACCCCGGGTCGATGGCCGCGGCGCTGCGCACCCTGGTCTCGATCGCCGACCGTCGCTCGGTGGGGCGGAGCATCGCCGTGCTGGGCGAGATGCTCGAGCTGGGGGAGACGTCCCACGACGAGCACGTGGCCCTCGGCCGCACGGCCGGTGAGCTCGGCGTCGACCTCGTGGTCGCGGTGGGAGCGCCGGACGGCGTCGGCGGCTGGATCGCCGATGCGGCGCGGGCGGCCGGCGCCGAGGCGCACCTCACGCCGACCCGGCACGAGGCGCTCGCCTGGTTGCGACACAATGTCTCGGCTCGCGACGTGGTGCTGCTCAAGGCATCGCGGGGCGGCGGGCTCGAGGTGGTGGCCGAGGGGCTGCTGGCGACAGGGGGGGACCGTGCCGAGGGCGCGGTCGACCCGGACCAACAGGAAGGACCGACGACGTGAGGGCGATCCTGCTCGGGGGTGGACTCGCGCTGGTGCTGTCCCTGCTCGGCACCCGGGTGGCGATCCGGGTGCTGTCCGCGAAGGGCTACGGGCAGGAGATCCGCGACGACGGACCGACCTCCCACCACACCAAGCGTGGCACCCCGACCATGGGCGGCATCGTCATCATCGCCGCCGCGGTGCTGGGCTACCTGTTCGCCAAGCTCGTGACGTGGACGCCGCCGTCGGCGTCGGCCTGGCTGCTGCTCTTCCTGTTCGTCGGGCTCGGCATGGTCGGCTTCCTCGACGACTTCATCAAGATCTACAAGCAGCGCAGCCTCGGCCTGCGGAGCAAGGCGAAGATGATCGGCCAGACCGTCATCGCGCTGACCTTCGGCGCGCTGGCGCTCTCCCCGTGGCTGGAGTCGGCGGCCAACGGGCGCACCCCGGCGTCCAACCACGTCTCGTTCCTGCGCGACATCGCGTGGCTCGGGCTGCCGGCCGTCGTCGCGGTGCTGCTCATCTGGTTCATCATCGCCGGCACGAGCAACGGCATGAACCTCACCGACGGGCTCGACGGCCTGGCCGCGGGTGCGTCGACGATGGTCTTCGGCGCCTACACCCTCGTCTGCATCTGGCAGTTCAACCAGCTGTGCGGGCCGGGCCAGGTGAACGAGTACTGCTACGAGGTGCGCGACCCCCTCGACCTCGGCATCGTCGCGGCGGCCATCACCGGCGCCTGCTTCGGCTTCCTCTGGTGGAACGCCTCGCCCGCCCGGATCTTCATGGGCGACACCGGCTCGCTCGCGCTCGGCGGCGCGCTCGCCGGCCTCGCGATCCTCACCCGCACCGAGCTGCTGCTCGTGATCCTCGGCGGCCTGTTCCTCCTCGAGACGCTCTCGGTGATGCTGCAGGTCGGCTTCTTCAAGGCGACGAAGGGCCGACGGTTGTTCCGCATGGCCCCGCTGCACCACCACTTCGAGATGCTCGGCTGGGAGCAGGTCACCGTGGTGATCCGGTTCTGGATCATCACGGGCACCTTCGTCGCGGCCGGCATGGGCATCTTCTACGCCGAGTGGGTGGCGAACCTGTGAGCGGCGCCCGCCGCGACCCCGCCGACCTCGGCCGCACCGACTCCTGGGAGGGCGTGCGCGCCGTCGTCGCCGGGTTCGGCGTGTCCGGCTTCGCCGCCGCCGACAACCTCAACCACCTCGGTGCCCAGGTGACCGCGCTCGACGAGTCGACCGCGGGCGACCGGCCCGAGAAGGCGGAGCTGCTGGAGGTGCTCGGGGCCACCGTGCGCCTCGGTCCCGGGACGACCGCCGAGCTGCCCGACGACGTCGACGTCGTCGTGACCTCGCCGGGCTGGCGCCCCGACGCGCCCCTGCTGGCGCAGGCGGCCGCCCGCGGCGTACCGGTGTGGGGGGAGGTGGAGCTCGCGTGGCGGCTCCGCGACCCGGAGCGTCCGGCGCCGTGGATCGCCGTCACGGGCACCAACGGCAAGACCACCACCGTGCAGATGCTCGACGCCATCCTCACCGCCGCCGGGCTGCGCAGCGCCGCGGTCGGCAACGTCGGTCGTCCCGTCGTCGAGGCGGTCATGGACCCGGCCGGCTACGACGTGCTGGCCGTCGAGCTCTCCAGCTTCCAGCTGCACTACACGCGGTCGATGAGCGCGGAGTCCGCCGCGGTGCTCAACCTCGCGGAGGACCACCTCGACTGGTACGCCGACATGAGCGCGTACGCCGCGGACAAGGCGCGGATCTACGAGAACGTGCAGCGCGCCTGCGTCTACAACGTCGCGGACCCCGCCACCGAGCAGATGGTGCGCGACGCCGACGTGGTGGAGGGCGCCCGGGCGATCGGCTTCACGCTGGGCATGCCGGGCGTCGGGATGGTCGGCCTGGTGGAGGACATCCTGGCCGACCGCGCGTTCGTCGAGCAGCGCAGCACGAGCGCGGCCGAGCTGTGCACCGTCGCGGACCTCGCGTCCCCGGCCCCGCACTTCGTGGCCAACGCCCTCGCCGCCGCCGCGCTGGCGCGGGCCCACGGCGTCTCGCAGCAGGCGGTGCGCGACGGCCTGCGGGCCTTCCGCCCCGACGGCCACCGCATCGCGGAGGTCGCCGTGCTCGACGGGGTGCGCTGGGTCGACGACTCCAAGGCGACCAACCCCCACGCCGCGCAGTCGTCCCTCCAGGCCTACGACCCCGTGGTGTGGATCGCGGGCGGTCTCGCCAAGGGCGCGCGGTTCGACGAGCTCGTCCAGTCGGCCCGGCCGCGCCTCCGGGGTGCGGTCGTCTACGGCCAGGACCGGGCGGTGATCGTGGACGCGTTGACGCGACACGCCCCCGACGTCCCGCTCATCGTGCTCGACGAGCAGGAGACTTCCTCCGTCGGCGACCCCATGGCGGTGGTCGTCGACGCCGCCGCCCGGCTCGCCGAGCGGGGGGACACGGTGCTGCTGGCTCCGGGGTGCGCGTCCATGGACATGTTCGCGAACTACGGCGCCCGCGGCGACGCCTTCGCCGCTGCCGTGCGGCGGCGGGGCGGGCAGCGACAGGACGGACAGCAGGGGCTCGACTAGCCGCTCGCGGAGCGGCTCGACGCGGAGGGACGGGAAGGACACCGGTGACCACCACGCAGGAGCCCCCCGTCGCGACCGGCAGCACCTCCGTCCGCGACGCCGCGACCGGCCGTGGCCGTCCCGGACCGGGTCGCGGCCCGGGCTGGGTCCAGGGCTGGGTCCAGGGGGTCCGCAACGCCCTCGGGCGTCCCCTGACGCCGTACTACCTGCTCCTCGGCGCGTCCGCGCTGCTGCTCACCATCGGTCTCGTGATGGTGCTGAGCGCCTCGAGCGTCTACGCCTTCAAGGCGTCGGGCGACTCCTACCTCGTGGTGAAGCGCCAGCTCATGTGGGCCGTCATCGGCATCGTCGTGGCCGCCGTCGTCGCGCGGATGCCACCCCGGCTCGTGCGTCGGCTCATGTGGTTCCCCGGCCTCTTCGTGGTGGTCGCCCTGCTGCTGGCCACCCAGACGCCGCTCGGTGTCACGGTCAACGGCAACACGAACTGGGTCGCGCTCGGTCCGGTGCAGGTGCAGCCGTCGGAGGTCGCGAAGCTGACGCTCGTGCTCTGGGCGGCGGACGTCTACGCCAACAAGGAGCGGCGCCTCGACCAGCTGCGGCACATGGTCGTGCCGGTCGTGCCGGTGATGCTGGTGATCATGGTGCTGGTGCTCCTGCAGCACGACCTCGGCACGGCGCTCGTCGTGATGGCCATCATGCTGGCGATGCTGTGGGTGGTGGGCTTCCCGGCCCGCTACTTCGCGATCACGCTCGCGGGCATCGGCGTGCTGGCGCTGGTGCTGGCCTGGACGAGCGCGGAGCGGGTCAAGCGCATCACCAACTTCCTCGACCCGTTCAAGGACTTCCACGACGCGGGCTGGCAGCCCGCGCACGGCCTGTTCGCGCTCTCGTCGGGGGGCGTGTTCGGCCAGGGGATCGGGGCCAGCCAGCAGAAGTGGGGCGACCTGCCCGAGGCCCACACCGACTTCATCTTCGCGGTGCTGGGCGAGGAGCTGGGCCTGTTCGGCACCATGCTGGTGCTCGCGCTGTTCCTCACCATCGCCGTCGCGGCGATCCGGCTGGCGTCGACCACCGCGGACCCGTTCGTGCGCTACGCGAGCTTCGGCATCGTGGTCTGGCTGCTCGGGCAGGCGCTGATCAACGTCGGCATGGTGCTGACGCTGCTGCCGGTCATCGGCATCCCGCTGCCGCTGGTGTCCTACGGCGGGTCGGCGCTCGTCCCGTCCATCGTGGCCCTCGGCCTCCTCATCTCCTTCGCCCGGCGCGAGCCGGAGGCCGCCGCGGCCCTCGCCGCGCGGCGCCGCGGTCGCTGACCGCGAGGGGGCGCGCCCCCGTCCGCGGCGAGCACCCGCGAGACTGACCCGCGACCCGTGACACCGACGACGAGGTCCGGCGCCCCGCCCGGACCGTGACCGAGGAAGGCCGATCATGCGCGTGCTGCTCGCCGGCGGAGGAACCGCCGGCCACACCTCGCCCCTGCTCGCGACCGCCGACGCGCTGCTGCGCCGCGACCCCGCGACCGAGGTGCTGTGCGTGGGCACCGCCCGCGGCCTGGAGACCCGGGTCGTGCCCGCGGCCGGGCACGAGCTCGCGCTCATCCCGCCGGTGCCGCTGCCGCGCCGCCCGGGAATGGAGCTGCTGCGCGTGCCGGGTCGCCTCCGGGCGGCGGTGCGCGAGGCCGGCGCCGTCATCGACCGCTTCCGGCCCGACGTGGTGGTCGGCTACGGCGGCTACGTCTCGATGCCGGTGTACGTCGCCGCGCGGCGCCGCAAGCTGCCCCTCGTCGTCCACGAGCAGAACGCGCTGCCGGGCATCGCGAACAAGGTGGGTGCCCGTGTCGCCGACCGTGTCGCCGTCAGCTTCCCCGACACCCCGCTGAAGGGCGCGACGTACGTCGGCCTGCCGATCCGGCAGATGATCGCCACCCTCGACCGGGCCGCCCTGCGCGACGAGGCGCGCGCGAGGTTCGGCCTCGACCCGTCGCTGCCGACCCTCCTGGTGACCGGCGGCTCCCAGGGCGCTCGCCGGCTCAACCAGGCGGTCGCCGCGTCGGCGCGGGCGCTCGGCGAGGCCGGCGTGCAGGTGCTGCACGTCGTCGGCCCCAAGGGCGAGGCGGAGCCCGAGCCCGTCCCGGGCGTGCCCTACGTCGTCGAGCACTTCGTGGAGCGGATGGACCTCGCCTACGCCAGCGCCGACCTGGTGCTCTGCCGCTCGGGCGCGTCGAGCGTGACCGAGGCCGCGGCCGTGGGCCTGCCGGCCGTGTTCGTGCCCCTGCCGATCGGCAACGGCGAGCAGGAGCTCAACGCGCGCCCGGTGGTGGACGCCGGAGGCGGCCTGCTGGTGTCCGACGCCGCCCTGAGCGCCGAGTGGATCGCCGCGACCGTGCCCGACCTGGCGACGGACCCGCAGCGGCTGGCGGGGATGGGCGCGGCTGCGGCGGCCCTCATCCCGCGGGACGCCGACGAGCGGCTCGCGGCCCTCGTCGCCGAGGCCGCGGAGCGGGGGAGCGCGCGATGAGGATCCCGGTTCCGGAGCAGATCCTCCCCGCGGAGCAGCTCGGCAACGTCCACTTCGTCGGCATCGGCGGCGCGGGCCTCTCCGCGATCGCGCGGATCATGCTGGCCCGCGGGATCACGGTCTCGGGCAGCGACGGCGCGCCCTCGCCCGTCCTCGACGCCCTCGCGGCTGCCGGAGCCCGCGTCCACGTGGGCCACGCGGCCGAGCAGGTCGCCGACGCCGACACCCTCGTCGTCTCCACCGCGGTGCGGGAGGACAACCCCGAGGTCGTGGCCGCCTACGCGCGGGGCCTGCGCGTGCTGCCCCGCTCGGCCGGGCTCGCGGCGGTCATGGCCGACCGGCGGGTCGTGGCCGTGGCCGGCACGCACGGCAAGACGACCACCACGTCGCTCCTGACGACGGCGCTGGTCGCGGCGGGGGCGGACCCGTCGTACGCCGTCGGTGGGGAGCTCGCCCAGCTGGGCACCAACGCCCACGACGGCACGGGGCGGGAGTTCGTCGCGGAGGCCGACGAGAGCGACGGGGCCTTCCTCGTCTACAGCCCCCACCTCGCCGTCGTCACGAACGTCGACGCCGACCACCTCGACGTGTGGGGGAGCGAGGAGGCCTACCGGGCGGCGTTCGAGCAGTTCCTCGACCGGATCGAGCCGGGCGGCACGCTCGTCGCGTCGGCCGACGACGCCGGTGCGGCGGCCCTCCTGGCGACGGCGCGCGAGCGGGGGATCCATGCCGTCGGCGTGGGCGAGTCCCCCGAGGCGGCCTGGCGGATCCACGACGTGTCCTTCGCCGGGACGCGCTCGACCTTCGCGCTGACGGGGCCGGCGGACGCCGGCGCCGCCGACGTCGGACCCGTGACCCTGCAGATCCCCGGCCGCCACTACGTCGTCGACGCGGCCCTCGCCCTGACGGCCGGTCTGTTGCTCGGGCACCCCGCGGACGCGCTGCGGGCCGGGCTCGAGTCGTTCACCGGCACCCGGCGGCGCATGGAGGCCAAGGGCGAGGTGGGTGGCGTGCGCGTCTACGACAGCTACGCCCACCACCCCCAGGAGATCGTCGGCGACCTGCAGGCCGCACGGTCCGTGGCCGGCGAGGGGCGCCTCCTCGTCGCCTTCCAGCCGCACCTCGTGTCCCGCACGCGGATCTTCGGCGAGGCCATGGGCGCGGCGCTCGGCGCCGCCGACGAGGTCGTCGTCGCCGACGTCTACCTCGCGCGCGAGGAGGCCGATCCCGCGGTGACCGGAGCGCTCGTGGCCGGGGCGGTCCCGCTGCCCGCCGCCGCGGTGGCGTTCGTGCCGCGCCTCGACGACGTCGCCGCCGAGCTCGTCCGCCGCGCACGGCCGGGTGATCTCGTGCTGACGCTGGGGGCGGGCGACATCACGACCGTCGGTCCGCTCGTGCTGGCCGGGCTGGCCTCCGGGGGCACCGGATCCGCATGAGCCCGACCCCCACCCGCTCCCGGGGGGCGGACGACGACACCCGGCAGCTCTTCCTCGAGCGGCGTCGCCGCGCGCGCTGGTCGCCGTGGCGCTGGGTCGCGGGCGTGGTCGTCGTGCTCGGGATCGTCGCCGCCGCCCTGTGGCTCGTCTTCTTCTCGTCCGTGCTCGCGGTCGACGAGGTCGAGGTCAACGGCGCCGACGTGCTCGAGGCGGCCGACGTCCGCACGGCCGCCCGGGTCCCGGAGGGCCGTCCCCTCGCGCGCGTCGACGTCGCGGGGATCGAGCGCCGCGTCGAGGCGCTCGCGGCGGTGCGGGACGCGACGGTGACCCGTGCCTGGCCGGACGGGATCCGGATCGACGTCGTGGAGCGGGTCGCCATCGCGGTGGTCGTGCGGGGCACGACCGTCCAGGGCATCGACGCCGACGGCGTCGCCTTCCGCACCTACGAGGAGGCCCCGTCCGACCTGCCGCTCGTCGAGCTCGGCGAGGGCGCGGACACCGAGGCCGTCGTGGAGGCGGCGCGGGTCGTCGCGGCGATGCCGGACGACACGGCCGCCCAGGTCGCCAGCATCGCCGTCACCTCGGTCGACCAGATCGACCTCACGCTGCGCGACGGGTCGGCCGTCGTGTGGGGGAGCGCGGAGGACTCCGACGCCAAGGGCGAGGTGCTCGCCGTGCTGCTCGCCCAGGACGACCTGGACGTCGAGGAGTACGACGTCAGCGTGCCGGCACGTCCCACCACGCGCTGAGCGCGACGACGACACGCCACGCCGACGACACGCGGCGTGCCTCCCCGCACCGGACGCGACGAGAACCTACTGTCGTGGTCACGACGAGGTTGACATAACTCTAACCCTCAGCCTGAGGGTGAAGGTTGAGACCTCGATCCCCGACCCACCACCCCCGAGAACGTGAGAGGCGAGCCGCCGTGGCAGCTGCGCAGAACTACCTGGCCGTGATCAAGGTCGTCGGCATCGGCGGCGGCGGCGTCAACGCCGTCAACCGGATGATCGAGGTCGGCCTCAAGGGCGTCGAGTTCATCGCGATCAACACCGATGCCCAGGCGCTGCTCATGAGCGACGCCGACGTGAAGCTCGACATCGGCCGCGAGCTCACCCGCGGCCTCGGCGCGGGCGCCAACCCCGACGTCGGCCAGCAGGCGGCCGAGGACCACTCCGACGAGATCGAGGAGGTCCTCAAGGGGGCCGACATGGTCTTCGTCACCGCCGGCGAGGGCGGCGGCACCGGCACGGGCGGCGCGCCCGTGGTGGCGCGCATCGCCCGCTCGCTCGGCGCGCTGACGATCGGTGTGGTGACCCGCCCGTTCATGTTCGAGGGTCGCCGTCGCGCGGGCTCGGCCGAGGAGGGCATCGCCGCGCTGCGGGAGGAGGTCGACACCCTCATCGTCATCCCCAACGACCGGCTGCTCTCGATCAGCGACCGCAACGTCAGCGTGCTCGACGCCTTCAAGCAGGCCGACCAGGTGCTGCTGCAGGGTGTCTCCGGCATCACCGACCTCATCACGACGCCCGGCCTCATCAACCTCGACTTCGCCGACGTGAAGTCCGTGATGGCCAACGCCGGCTCCGCCCTCATGGGCATCGGCTCGGCGCGGGGCGACAACCGCTCCGTGGAGGCGGCCGAGATGGCCGTGTCCTCGCCGCTGCTCGAGGCCTCGATCGACGGCGCGCACGGCGTGCTGCTGTCGATCTCCGGCGGGTCGGACCTCGGCCTGTTCGAGATCAACGAGGCGGCCGCGCTGGTCGCCGACGCGGTGCACCCCGAGGCCAACATCATCTTCGGCGCGACGATCGACGACGCGCTGGGCGACGAGGTGCGCGTGACCGTCATCGCCGCCGGGTTCGACGGCGGCCAGCCCAAGAAGCGCGAGGAGGGGGCGGCCCTCGGCCGTTCGCGCACCGAGGCGGCTCCGGCGGCCCCGGCGGCCCCGCAGGCCCCGGCCCGCGCCGAGCAGCGTCAGGCTCCGCCGGTGCCGCAGCAGGCGACGTACGCGCCCTCGCCGGCGCCCCAGCAGCAGCCCCGCCCGCTCCCGCCGCAGCCGCAGGAGCGCCCCAGCGTGCCCGTGGGTGCGCAGCGCCCGGCGCAGCCCGCGCCGCAGGTCGACTTCGAGGACGACCTGGACGTGCCCGACTTCCTCAAGTGAGGTCGTGCGCGAGGTCGACGGAGGTACCCCCGTGTTCGTGGCACGCACCCGTGTCGAGCGGGTCGAGGTGGCGTTCACCTCGGCCCGCTCGGGCGCGCGCCCGCTGAACCTGGCGCTGCCGGGCACGCCCCCCGCAGCGGTGGGGGACGTCGTGGCCGACCTCGAGTCCGTACGGCGCGCCCTCGGCGCCACCCGGGTCCAGGGCATGCACCAGGTGCACGGCGCCGACGTGGCGCGCGTCGAGGAGACCGCGCCCGACGGTCCCGCCCCGCGGGCGGACGCGCTCGTCACCGCCACCCCGGGGGTGGCGCTCGTCGTCCGCGTCGCCGACTGCGTGCCGGTGCTGCTGGCCGACGTCGACGCGGGCGTGGTCGGTGCCGCCCACGCGGGCCGGGAGGGCGTCCGGAGCGGTGTCGTGCCGGCGGCCGTCGCGGCGGTGCGCGCGCAGGGGGCGCGTGAGGTGCGCGCCTGGATCGGCCCGCACGTGTGCGGGCGCTGCTACGAGGTGCCGGCCGCCATGCGGGACGAGCTCGCCGAGCGGATCCCGGCAGCGGGTGCGACCACCTCGTGGGGCACGCCCGCGCTCGACCTGGGCGCCGCGGTGCGGGCGCAGCTGACCGACGCCGGCGTCACCGAGGTCGAGCACCTGGGCCTGTGCACGATGGAGCGTGACGACCTGTGGTCCCACCGACGCGACGGCGCGGCCGCCGGTCGGCTGGCCGGCCTCGTGCAGGTGGTCGCGTGAGCGCCCGGCGGGAGGAGCTCGCGGCGGGGCTGGCGGCGGTCCACCGCCGGCTCGCCGACGCGGCGACGTCGGCCGGTCGCGACCCGGAGGACGTGGGCCTCGTCGTCGTCACCAAGTTCTTCCCGGCGTCCGACGTGCGTGACCTCGCCGGCCTCGGTGTCCGCGACGTCGGCGAGAACCGCCACCAGGAGGCCGAGGCGAAGGCGGCGGAGTGCGCCGAGCTGGACCTGCGCTGGCACTTCATCGGCGGGCTCCAGAGCAACAAGGCGGCGGCGGTCGCGGCGTACGCCGACGTGGTCGAGTCGCTCGACCGCCCCAAGCTCGTCGGTCCGCTGGCCCGCGGACGGGCCGAGCGGCTCGACCGCGGTGACGCGGACGGACCGCTGGAGTGCCTCGTGCAGGTGAGCCTCGACGCCCCCGGCGCCGACCACCGCGCGGGGTGCCCGCCCGAGGGCCTGGAGGCCCTGTGCGACCGGGTCGCGGGGGAGGAGCACCTGCGCCTCGCGGGGCTGATGGCGGTCGCGCCGCTCGGCGAGGAACCGGCGGCGGCCTTCGACCGGCTGGCCGCTCACGCCGCCCGCGTGCGGGCACAGCATCCCGGCGCGACGACCCTGTCCGCGGGGATGAGCGGCGACCTCGAGGAGGCCGTCGCGGCAGGAGCGACACACGTGCGTGTCGGTAGCGCGGTCCTCGGGGCGCGGCCTCGTGTCCAGTAATGTCCGAATCGACCGGTGTCACCCGTGGCGACACCCAGAACACCTGAGGAAGTCAGTATGAGCGGCGCCATGCGCAAGATCGGTGAGTACCTCGGTCTGGTCGAGGACCCCGGGTACGACGACTACGACGAGCTCGACGAGCGGGCCGACGACCGCGAGGAGGTGCGCGAGGAGCGCCCCGTGCGTCGGCGGACCCCCGAGCCCGTCGCCCAGCAGGCCGCGCCCGTCGCGGACCTCGCCGAGCGTCGCCGCGTGCAGGTGGCGCCGGTGCCCGCCCCGGCGCCGTCCGCCGTCGAGCTGTCGAAGATCGTGACGCTGCACCCGCGCACCTACAACGAGGCGCGCGCGGTGGGGGAGAACTACCGCGAGGGCGTCCCGGTGATCATGAACCTGGGCGACATGGACGACGCCGACGCCAAGCGTCTCGTCGACTTCGCCGCGGGCCTCATCTTCGCCACGCGGGGCGACATCGAGCGCGTCACCAGCAAGGTCTTCCTCCTGTCCCCGCCCAACGTGACGGTCGCCGCCGAGGAGAAGCAGCGGATCGCCACGAACGGCTTCTTCAACCAGAGCTGACGGGTCGTCTTGGCACTCAACGTCATCGGGCAGGTCGTGCACGCGATCCTGTTCGTGTTCATCGCGATGATGTGGATCCGGTTCGTGGTGGACTGGGTGCAGGTCTTCGCCCGCTCGTGGGAGCCTCGCGGGCCGCTGCTGGTGGTCCTGGAGGTCGTCTACTCGACCACGGACCCGCCGATCAAGGCCCTGCGCAAGGTGATCCCGCCGCTGCGCCTGGGCAGCATCTCGCTCGACCTGAGCTTCCTCATCGTGCTGGTGGGGTGCTTCCTGCTCCTCGAGGTCAACCGGCAGACCCTGCTCGCGGCGTGAGCCGCGACGGGTACCGTGGGACCCGAGAGCCGCGTGAGGCGCTAGGGTTGCGCCGACTTCACGAACCTGACTGATTGCAAATGACTCTGTTTCTGCTAGCCGACGAGATGAATGGGTGTGGTCATGCCACTGACGCCTGAGGACGTGAGCAACAAGCGCTTCACTCCTGTCCGGCTCCGCGAGGGCTACGACATGGGTGAGGTCGACCAGTTCCTCGACGAGGTGGAGGCCGAGCTCGCCCGCCTGACGAGGGAGAACGAGGACCTCCGCGCGAAGCTCGCGGCGGCCCAGTCCAGCGCCTCGTCGGCGCCGGCGCCGGTCTTCGAGAAGGCGCCGGAGCCCGCTCCGGTCGCCGCGCCGACCCCGGCCCCCGCGCCGGTCGTGCAGGCCGCGCCTGCCGCCGTCCCCGCCGCCGCCCCCGCGGGTGGCGTCGAGACGATCCGCGTCGAGACCGTGCCGCAGGCCTCCAACGCCGCAGCGCGTCTCCTCGAGATCGCGACGCGCAACGCCGACGAGCTCGTCGACGACGCCAAGAACGAGGCCGACCGGATCATCGGCGAGGCCCGCACCAAGGCGGAGCGCCTCGAGTCCGAGGCCAAGGGCAAGTCCGACCGCCTCGAGGCCGACGCCCGCAAGCGTTCCGAGATGCTCGACGTCGAGACGGCGGAGCGCCGCCAGCAGATGTTCGGTGAGCTCGAGCGCGAGCGCGACAAGCTCAACGGCGAGGTCGACCGCCTCCGGTCGTTCGAGCGGGAGTACCGGTCGCGCCTCAAGACCTACTTCACGCAGCAGCTCGAGGCCCTCGGCGGCCCGCAGGAGTCGCAGCCCGTCTCCGACGTCTCGTCGGCGGCTGCCCCGAAGCGCCTCCGCTCGATCCTCGGCGACGACGAGGCCTGAGCCCCGCACCGTCAGCGCGACGCCCCGTGACCGGACCGGTCACGGGGCGTCGTCGCGTCCGGAACCCCGTCCGTGTCTTCCTCACTCCGCGGCGGACACCTCCTTGAGCCGTCCCGGACCGGCGGCTAGGGTCCCCACACCCCGGGGGCGGCCCGCCCGCGACGGACGGAAGGGTTCGTGATGGCGGACGCGGTCGTGGGCGAGGAGCCCTGGACGCAGGCGGAGATCGACCAGGTGGTCGCGGAGCTCGAGGCGCAGCAGGCGGAGCTGGCGTCCCAGGTCGCGGCCCAGGAGCGCGAGCTCGCGGGACTCTTCCGCGACGGGGGCGACGGGGCGGGCCCGGACGCCGCGGACCTCGGTACGGCGACGTTCGAGCGCGACCACGAGATGACCCTCGTGTCGGGCGAGCGCGACGCCCTGGTGCAGATCGAGCGGGCCCTGACCCGGGCCCGTGACGGCAAGCTGGGCCTCTGCGAGAGCTGTGGCCAGGCGATCCCCAAGATGCGCGTGGTCGCGTTCCCGCGTGCCACACTGTGCGTGTCATGCAAGCAGCGCGAGGAACGTCGCTGAGCTCCGGCTCGGGCGACCACGAGAGCCGTCCCGGTCCCGACGACACCTCCTCCGGAGGCGCCGTCCGACGCTCGCGACGACGGGTCTGGCCCGTCTTCGCGGCGGTCGCGCTGGCGGCGTACCTCATCGACCTCACGACGAAGCAGCTGGCGCTCACGCACCTGCAGGAGGCGGACGGCTCCCGTCCGCGGGTCGACCTGGTGGGGGACCTCCTCGGCCTGCAGCTCGCCTTCAACCCGGGTGCGGCGTTCAGCCTCGGGGAGGACTTCACGGTCGTCATCTCCTGCGTCGCGATCGTCGCGACGGTGGTCGTGCTCGTCGTGAGCGCCCGGCTGCGGAGCCCGCTGTGGGCGGTCGCCCTCGGCATCCTGCTCGCCGGCATCACGGGCAACCTGACCGACCGGCTGTTCCGCGACCCGGCGCCGTTCCACGGCCACGTGGTCGACATGATCGAGCTGCCGAACTTCCCGATCTTCAACGTCGCCGACATGTGCATCAACATCGCGGCGGTGCTCATCGTGGTGCAGGCGTTCCGCGGCGTACGCGTCGACGGCAGCCGCATCGAGGAGGCGGAGAAGGGCGCGCCCGACGAGGCCGGCGACGCCGCGGAGCGCGACGCGTGAGCGGCGACCGCCGCGTCGTCCTGGTGCCGGAGGGCATGGCCGGTGAGCGGGTCGACGCCGCCATGGCGCGGATGTTCGGCTTCAGTCGCAGCCGTTCCGCGGAGCTGATCGCCGAGGGGCACGTGGTGCTCGACGGCACGACCGTCGCGAAGTCGGAGCGCGTCCGTGCGGGCGCGATGCTCGAGGTCGAGATCCCCGTCGTGGTCGACCCGCTCGCGGTCGTGCCCGAGATCGTCGAGGGCATCGGGATCATCCACGACGACGACGACATCGTCGTGATCGACAAGCCGGTCGGCGTCGCGGTGCACCCGTCGCCGGGGTGGCGCGGCCCGACGGTCGTCGGCCACCTCGCCGGTGCCGGCTTCCGCATCGCCACCTCGGGCGCCTCGGAGCGGCAGGGGATCGTGCAGCGTCTCGACGTGGGCACGTCGGGCGTCATGGTGATCTGCAAGTCGGAGTCGGCCTACTCGATCCTCAAGAACGCGTTCCGCCGCCGGGAGATCGAGAAGGTCTACCACGCGCTGGTGCAGGGACACCCCGACCCCCACACGGGCACGGTCGACGCCCCGATCGGGCGGCACCCGCGCTCCGACTGGAAGTTCGCCGTGATGTCGGACGGCCGGGCGAGCGTGACGCACTACGCGACGCTCGAGGCCCACCGGTTCGCCAGCCTGCTGGAGATCCACCTCGAGACCGGGCGCACGCACCAGATCCGCGTGCACATGTCGGCCCTCAAGCACCCCTGCGTCGGCGACCTGACGTACGGCGCGGACCCGACCCTGGCGCGCCGTGTCGGCCTGGAGCGGCAGTGGCTGCACGCCGTGCGGCTGGGGTTCGTGCACCCGGGAACGGGGGAGCCGGTGTCGTACGAGTCGCCGTACCCCGACGACCTCGCCGACGCGCTCGAGGTCGTCCGCGACGCCCACTGAGCGTCATCCCCCGGGGCGACGAGGCCGGCTCAGGACTGTCGGCGGAGGGTGCCATCCTCGGGGTCGGTGGTCACGTAGTCTGACGTCCTTCCCCGTGGCTCCCGCTCGTCCCCGTCCGCCCTCGTCCGCCTAGGAGCGCGCTGACCCTCATGGCCGCCGGATCCGACTCGTTCGTCCACCTGCACGTCCACACCGAGTACTCGATGCTCGACGGGGCGTCCCTCCTCGACGGCCTGTTCTCGCGTGTCGTCGACCTCGGGATGCCCGCCATCGCGATGACCGACCACGGCAACCTCCACGGGGCCTACGACTTCTGGTCGAAGGCCCGCAAGCACGGGGTCAACCCGATCATCGGGATCGAGGCCTACCTGACGCCGCAGACCCACCGCAGCGAGCGGCGCCGGGTGCGGTGGGGCAAGGGCGACACCAAGGAGGAGAGCGGTAACGACGTCGCCGGCGGTGGCGCCTACACCCACATGACGATGTGGGCGCAGAGCACGGAGGGCATGCACAACCTCTTCCGCCTGTCGTCGAAGTCGAGCCTGGAGGGGTACTACTACAAGCCGCGTGCCGACCGCGAGCTCCTGCAGACCTACGGCCAGGGCCTGATCGCCACGACGGGCTGCCCGTCGGGCGAGGTCCAGACGCGGCTGCGCCTGGGGCAGTACGACGAGGCGCGCCGCTCGGCCGCCGAGTTCCAGGACATCTTCGGCAAGGAGAACTTCTACCTGGAGCTGATGGACCACGGCCTCGACATCGAGAAGCGGGTCCGCGACGACCTGCTGCGGCTGGGCAAGGAGCTCGGGATTCCGCCGGTCGCGACCAACGACTCGCACTACAACAACCCGGAGGACGCGGACGCGCAGGACGCGCTCATCTGCGTGGCGTCGGGCCGCCGGCTGGCCGACCCCAACCGGCTGAAGTTCGACGGCGGCGGCTACTACATCAAGTCCGCCGCCGAGATGCGCGAGCTGTGGGTCGACAAGTACGACATGAAGGAGGCCTGCGACAACACGCTGGCCATCGCCGAGCGCTGCTCCGTGGAGTTCACGGAGTCGACCGGCGGCTACATGGCGCGCGCCGACATCCCCGCCGGCGAGACCGAGGAGTCCTGGTTCCGCAAGGAGGTCTGGCGGGGCATCGAGTCGCGCTACCCGGGCGACAAGCTGACCGACGAGGTCCGCGCGCGCGTCGAGATGGAGCTCGGCGTCGTGCAGGCGAAGGGCTACTGCGGCTACTTCCTCGTGGTCGCCGACTTCATCCAGTGGTCGAAGGACAACGGCATCCGCGTCGGGCCCGGCCGTGGCTCCGGTGCGGGCTCGATCGCGGCGTACGCGCTGCGGATCACCGACCTGTGCCCCCTGGAGCACGGTCTGATCTTCGAGCGGTTCCTCAACCCCGAGCGCCCCTCGATGCCCGACTTCGACATCGACTTCGACGAGCGTCGGCGCACCGAGGTCATCCAGTACGTCGTCAACAAGTACGGCTCGGAGTACGTGGCGTACATCGCGACGTTCGGGCGGATCAAGGCGAAGCAGGCGATCAAGGACGCGGCGCGCGTGCTCGACTACGGCTTTGCGGTGAGCGACAAGATCACCAAGGCGCTGCCCGCCGACATCATGGGCAAGGGCGTGCCGCTCAAGGAGCTCTTCAACGAGGGCCACAAGCGCTACAACGACGGTGGCGAGTTCCGCGAGCTGCACGCCTCCGACCACGACGTGCGCACGATCTACGAGACGGCGGTGGGCCTCGAGGGCCAGATCCGGCAGTGGGGCGTGCACGCCGCGGGCGTGATCATGTCGAGCGCCCCGCTGATCGACGTCGTGCCGATCATGAAGCGCGAGCAGGACGGCGCGATCATCACGCAGTTCGACTACCCGATGTGCGAGTCGCTCGGGCTGGTCAAGATGGACTTCCTCGGGCTGCGCAACCTCACGGTCCTCGACGACGCCGTGCGCAACATCGAGATGAACCGTGGCGAGAAGGTCGTGCTGGAGGACCTGACCTTCGACGACCCTGCTACCTACGAGCTGCTGTCCCGCGGCGACACGTTGGGCGTGTTCCAGCTCGACGGCGGTCCGATGCGGTCGCTCCTGCGCAGCATGCGGCCCGACAAGTTCGCCGACATCTCCGCGGTCGGCGCGCTCTACCGCCCGGGCCCGATGGGCGCGGACTCGCACAACAAGTACGCGCGGCGCAAGAACGGCCGCGAGCCGATCGAGCCGATCCACCCCGAGCTCGAGAAGCCGCTGGAGTCGGTGCTCGGCGAGACCTACGGCCTGATCGTGTACCAGGAGCAGGTCATGGAGATCGCCCAGGTGCTGGCGGGCTTCAGCCTGGGCCAGGCCGACAACCTGCGGCGCGCGATGGGCAAGAAGAAGAAGGAGGAGCTCGACAAGCAGTACGCCGGGTTCCAGGGCGGCATGCTCGAGCGGGGCTACTCGCAGGCGGCGATCACCGCGCTGTGGGAGATCCTGCTCCCCTTCTCCGACTACGCCTTCAACAAGGCGCACTCGGCGGCGTACGGCGTGGTGTCCTACTGGACGGCCTACCTGAAGGCGAACTACCCGGCGGAGTACATGGCCGCGCTGCTCACCTCGGTGAAGGACGACAAGGACAAGTCGGCCATCTACCTCAACGAGTGCCGTCGCATGAAGATCCAGGTGCTGCCGCCCGACGTCAACGAGTCGTCCCACAACTTCACCCCGGTCGGCACCGACGTGCGCTTCGGTCTCACCGCCGTGCGCAACGTCGGTGCCAACGTCGTGGAGCAGATCGTGCGCGCCCGCGAGGAGAAGGGCCGCTACACGGACTTCAACGACTTCATGTCGAAGGTGCCGCTGCAGGCGTGCAACAAGCGCGTCATCGAGTCGCTCATCAAGGCCGGCGCCTTCGACGACATGAAGCACCGCCGTCGTGCGCTCGTGGCGGTCCACGAGATGGCGGTGGACCAGTACGTCGACATCAAGAAGAACGAGGCCATCGGTCAGGACTCGCTGTTCGGCGGGCTGGACGACGCGGACGGCGACGGCGGCGCGTTCGGCGTGACGGTGACGCTGCCGGACATCGACGAGTGGGACAAGATGACGCTGCTGGCCCACGAGCGCGACATGCTCGGCCTCTACGTCTCCGACCACCCCCTGATGGGCCTCGAGCACGTGCTCGCGCAGGGCACGGACACGACGGTCGGGCAGCTGCTGCTGGGGGAGGACCGGGCCCACGGGTCCCGGGTCACGGTGAGCGGGCTGGTGACGTCCGTGCAGCGCAAGATCACGAAGAAGGGCGACGCCTGGGCGACGATCACGCTGGAGGACCTGGAGGGCGGCATCGAGGTGCTGTTCTTCCCGAGCTCCTACCAGCTCGTGGCGCAGCACCTGGCGCCCGACTCGATCATCCGCGTCACCGGCACGCTGTCGCGCGACAAGGAGCAGCCGGAGATCCGTGGCCAGGAGGTCAGCGTCCCCGACCTGAGCGACGGCCCCAGCGGGCCCGTGGTGGTGTCGATGCCGTCGACGCGGTGCACGGCTCCCGTCGTGGCGCAGTTGAAGAGCGTGCTGGGCGACCACCCCGGCATGACGGAGGTGCACCTGCGCCTGCTGACGCGCGGCACGACCACGCTGCTGCGGATCGACGACCGCCTGCGGGTGACCCCGAGCCCGGAGCTCTATGCCGACCTCAAGCAGCTGCTGGGGCCGGGATGCCTCGCGGTCGCCGACTCCCGTGGCTGACCACGTCGGCGAGCGCCCGGCGGCCCCCCGGGTCGGGCGGGCCGGGGACCTGCGCGCCGACGCGGTCGCGGTCCTGCGCCTCGTGCACGTCGCGGCTCAGCTCGGCGTGGTCGGCGCACTGCTCTGGTCCTGGTGGTGGCACCCGGGCTCGGGCGTCGCGTCCGGGGGCGAGTTCTACCCGCGGGTGACGAGCATCGAGGGCACGATCACCGGCACGGCGGCCTACCTGGTGGTGGCCGCGGGCGCCGGCGGCGTGCTCGGCGCCGTCGCCGCCTGGCGGCACCGCGACCGGCCGTGGGTCGGCCTCCTGGGTGCGGTGCTCGCGGCCGCCGTGGGCGGCATCGTGCTGGCCTGGCTCGGCCACCTGCTCGGCCCGGAGGACCCGGTGACCGTCGCGGCTCGCAGCGCCGACGGCACCCGGGTCCCCTACGACCTGGTGGTGGAGGGCCGGGGTCCCTACGCCGCGATGCCGGCGGGAGCCGCCACCGTCGTGGCGCTGGCCTTCCTGCTCCTGCCGAGGAGGGGCGACGGGGCGGTCGCCGGCGAGCCCGACGAGGAGCCGACGGACGTGGACCGACAGGTCCGCGCGTAGAGCGACCACAGCAGGGGTAGGCCCCGGACGTCGTGGCCGACGAGGGCCGCGGCCGCACGGCAACGAGGGGGAGCACGATGAGCACGCAGCCACCGGAGGGCGCCGGTCGCCCGGACGAGGGACCGACGCAGCCGTCCGCGCCGTCGGGCTGGCCGCAGCAGCCCCCGCAGCAGGGCTACCCGCAGCAGGGCTATCCCCAGCAGCCGGGCTACCCGCAGGGCCCGCCGCCGCCGTGGATGGGCCCGGGGGAGTACGGCCAGCACCCCGGCCAGCACCCCGGCCAGCACCCCGGCCAGCACCCCGGCCAGCACCCCGGCCAGCAGGCGCCACGTCGCCGCGGCCGGTGGATCGCGGGTGGCGTGGCGGGTGTGCTGGGCCTGTCGCTCATCGGCGGCGGCGTCTGGGCGTGGCAGGCCTACTTCGCGACCGGGCCGCAGGCGGCGGAGGCGCTGCCTGCGGACACGTTGTTCTACGTCGGGCTCGACCTCGACCCGAGCGGCCAGCAGAAGCTCGCCGCCCTCGACTTCCTCGAGAAGTTCCCGGCGTTCGACGAGGAGGTCGGGATCGACCGCGACGACGACGTCCGCCGGGAGATCTTCGACGGCATCATCGGCGGCTCGCCCTGCGACGACCTCGACTTCGACGACGACGTGGCGCCCTGGCTGGGCGACCGGTTCGGCGTCGCCGTCGTGCCCGCGAGCGGCGACCGACCGCAGGTCCCGGAGCTGGGAGGCGACGTCGTCGTCGTGGTGCAGGTCGACGACGCCGACGGTGCGGAGGCGGCCATGGACGACCTCGCCGACTGCAGCGGTGCGGGGGACGAGCTCGGCTGGGCCGTCGACGGCGGCTGGATGGTCGTCACCGACTCCGACGAGCTGGCCGAGGACGTGCTGACCGACGCGGCGGACGACCCGCTGGCGTCCGACGACACCTACCGGCAGTGGGTGGACGCGGCCGGCGACGCCGGCATCCTCAGCGCCTACGCGGCGCCCGACAGCGCCACGCGCGTCGTGGAGGCCCTCGTGGACGACGGGGTGATCGACGCGGCGTACGAGGACGAGGCGCTCGACAGCGCCGCCGACTTCCAGGGTGCCGCCCTGACGCTCCGCTTCGCCGACGGCGGGCTCGAGCTCGAGGCGGCGACGCAGGCCACGACGGACGGCGACGTGCCGCAGCTGACCGACGGCACGGCCGGCGAGCTGGCCGGGGACCTCCCCGCGGACACGGCAGCGGTGGCGGCCGTCGGCCTGGCGGACGGGTGGTACGACGCGTTGCTGGAGCAGGTCGAGGACAGCGGCGTCGACCGCGGCGAGATCGACGACGCGGTCGCCGACCTCGAGGACGAGACGGGCTGGAACCTGCCGGAGGACGTCGAGACGCTGCTCGGGCAGGGCGTCGCGCTCTCCGTGGGCGGCGGTGTCGACCTCGATGCGCTCGAGGACGGGGACATCGAGGGTGCCGAGGTCGGTGCCACGGTGCGCTCCGGCGACACCGACGAGATCGCCGGCCTGGTCGACGAGCTGCTCGACTCGACCGACGCTCCGAGCGACCTCGACCTCAACGTGACGGAGGGCGGCGACGGCACGACGGTGGGGAGCCCGTCGTCGGGCTACGCCGACGACCTCGCGACGTCCGGCGGGCTGGGGGAGTCGGACCTGTTCCGCGATGTGGTGCCGGAGACCGACGACGTGCACGCGTTGCTGTTCGTCGACTTCACCGTGGACGGCGGGTGGCTGGCCGACCTGCTGCGCGAGGACGGCGACGACGAGCTCGCGGACAACGTCGAGCCGTTGGCCGCGCTCGGCCTGTCGGTGCGGGTCGACGGCGACGTCGCCCACACGTTGCTCCGGGTGACCACGACGGACTGACGCGGCCGGGGCGCTCGGCGGGGTGGGGGCGGCTCAACCGCGGGCGACCGGCGCGACCACCGCGCCGGTCGCCGCGACGAGGTCGGCAGGGCGCAGCTCGATGTCGAGCCCGCGACGACCGCCGGAGACGAGCACGGTCGCGTGGTCGAGGGCCGAGGCGTCGACGACGGTCCGCAGTGCGCGCTTCTGCCCCACGGGTGAGATGCCGCCGACGACGTACCCGGTCGTGCGCTCGGCGGCCGCCACCTCGGCGAGGCGTGCCTTGCGCGCGCCGAGCGCGGCGGCGGCGGCCTTGAGGTCGAGGGTGCCCGCCACCGGGACGACGCCGACGCAGAGCTCGCCGTCGGCCTCGACGACGATCGTCTTGAGCACCCGGGACGGGTCGATGCCGAGGGCTGCAGCGGCCTCGTCGCCGTACGACGTGGTGCGCGGGTCGTGCTCGTAGGGGTGCAGCTCGAACCACGTGCCCGCCGCGGTGAGCGCCGCGGTCGCGGGGGTGCCGCCGCTCCCGGCGCCGCGCTTCCTGGCCACTGGCCGAGCCTAGGCCCGCCGGGCGCGGGCGGACTAGTTGGGCGACCAGCCGGTGCGGTTGAGGTGGGTCGCGGGCAGGGAGGGGATCACGTTGATCGCCCGGAGCTCGGAGGAGAACATCTCGGCCAGCAGCGCGTAGCGCTCCTCCGGGTCGGCCGTCTCGAGCAGCCGCTGGCGGTCCGACAGGGGGAGCGGCGCCACGGCCGACATCGCCCACGAGCGGTAGACGGGATCGGCGGGCAGCGAGCCCTCCACGACGGTGCCGCCGAGCTCCCCGATGACGGCCTGGTACGCCGCGAACAGTGCGCCGGTGTGCTCGACGGTGGTCGCGGAGGGCGGCGAGAGCTGCTCGGGCAGCACCACGACGTCGCCGACGGGGAAGGGCCCGGACACGTCGAGGCTGTCGAGGCGGATCCGGTCGCGGCAGACGGCGACGACGTCGAAGGTGCCGTCGCCGGAGTCCTCGACCTCGGTCAGCTGGAGCCGGCACCCCACGCGGTGGAGCGACTGGTTGCCCCGGTTGCCGACCTCGTAGCCGTCCCGGATGGCGACCGAGCCGAAGAGGCGGCGGGCCGGGTCGGGCACCGCCTCCAGGTGGCGGACCAGCGCGACGTACCGGTCCTCGAAGACCCGCAGCGGCACCGTCAGGCCCGGGAACAGCACCGACCCGAGGGGGAACATGGGCAGGCGCTCGACGGCGTCGCCCTCGGCTCCGCCGGTCCCGCCTGCGCTCTCGGTCACGTCTCGACCCTAGGTGATGCGTCCCACCAGGAGCCCGCGGTGCGGCCCCGACGGGTGTCGCGGCCTAGAATCGGGGTCATGTCGTCATCCGCCTCCGGCGCGCTGCTGCGCCGCATCGACCTGCGTGGAGCGACCCCCGGTTCCCTCGACTACCGGGCGGTCGTGCCGCGCGCCGACTTCGACGTCGAGGCGGCGGTGCCGGCGGTGCATGCGATCACGGAGGCCGTGCGCGAGCGCGGTGTCGAGGCGATCCTCGAGCTCGGCGCCCGCTTCGACGGCGTGCAGCTCGACGACATCCGCGTGCCGGAGGGCGCGACCCAGCGTGCGCTCGCCGAGCTCGACCCGGCCATCCGGGCGGGCCTCGACGAGTCGATCGCGCGGCTGCGGAAGACGTCCGCCGCGGAGCTGGAGGCCGACGTCGTCACCGACCTCGGTCCCGGCGCCCGGGTGACCCACCGCAAGGTGCCGGTCGACCGGGTGGGCCTCTACGTGCCCGGCGGACTCGCGCCGCTGGTGTCCAGCGTGCTGATGAACGTCGTGCCGGCGCAGGTCGCGGGCGTCGGCTCCATCGCGCTCGCCAGCCCGCCGCAGAAGGAGTTCGGCGGCTCGGTGCACCCGACGATCCTCGCGGCGTGCGCGCTGCTGGGGGTCGACGAGGTGTACGCCGTGGGTGGCGCGCAGGCGGTCGCCATGTTCGCCTACGGCACGGGTCCGTGCCGGAAGGTCGACCTGGTGACGGGGCCGGGCAACATCTACGTCGTCACGGCGAAGCGCCTGCTCAAGGGTCTCGTGGGCATCGACTCCGAGGCGGGGCCGACGGAGATCGCGATCCTGGCGGACGACTCCGCCGACCCGGCCTTCGTCGCGGCCGACCTCATCAGCCAGGCCGAGCACGACCCGCTGGCCGCGGCGGTGCTCGTCACGCCCAGCACGACCCTGGCGGACGACGTCGAGGCCGAGCTGGAGAAGCAGGTCGGGGCCACGAAGCACGTCGAGCGGATCCGCACGTCGCTGACGGGGGAGCAGTCGGGCGTCGTCCTCGTCGACGACCTCGAGCAGGGTGTCGCCGTGGTCGACGCCTACGCGGCGGAGCACCTCGAGATCCAGACCGTCGACGCGGCGGCCTGGGCGGCCCGGGTGCGCAACGCCGGCGCGATCTTCGTCGGCGGCTTCGCGCCGGTCAGCCTCGGCGACTACTGCGCCGGCTCGAACCACGTGCTGCCCACGGGCGGCTGCGCCTGCCACTCCTCGGGCCTGTCGGTGCGCGCGTTCACCAAGTCGGTGCACGTGGTGGAGTACGACCGCCAGGGTCTCGGCGACGTCGCCGACCACGTCGTCACCCTCGCCGAGGCCGAGGACCTGCCGGGTCACGGTGCCGCGGTGAAGGTGCGGTTCTCGTGACGGCCGGGACCACGGCGACCGACACGACCGACACGAGCTGGCTCCCGCTCCGCGAGGAGCTGGCGGGCATCGCCCCGTACGGCGCGCCCCAGCTCGACGTGCCGGTGCAGCTCAACGTCAACGAGAACCCGTACGGGCCCTCCGAGGCCTGCGTCGCCGACATCGCCGCGTCGGTGGCGGCGGCGGCGCGCACGCTCAACCGCTATCCCGACCGGGAGTTCACGGCGCTGCGGACGGCGCTCGCGGCGTACCTCTCCCGGGACGTCGCGGCCGGCCAGGCGCCGATCGCGCCGGAGCAGGTGTGGGCCGCGAACGGCTCCAACGAGGTCATGCTGCAGCTCCTGCAGGCGTTCGGCGGGCCGGGGCGGACCGCTCTGAGCTTCGCGCCGACCTACTCGATGTATCCGGAGTACGCACGCGACAGCAACACCGCGTGGGTCGCCGGGCGCCGCCGGGAGGACTTCGCGCTCGACCTCGACGCCGCGGCGGAGCTCATCGCGGAGCACCGGCCGAGCGTCGTGCTCCTGCCGAGCCCCAACAACCCGACGGGCACGGCGCTGCCGCCGGCCGCGGTGGACGCGCTCTGCGCCGCCGCCGCGGAGCACGGCAACGACGGCCGGGGCGGCCTCGTCGTGGTCGACGAGGCGTACGGCGAGTTCCGCCGCGCGGGCACCCCGAGCGCCCTCGAGCTGCTGCCGGCCCACCGGAACCTCGTCGTGTCGCGCACGATGAGCAAGGCGTTCGCCGGCGCGGGCCTGCGGCTGGGCTACCTGGCGGCCGACCGCGTCGTCACGGACGCGATCCGCGTCGTACGGCTGCCCTACCACCTGTCGGCGACCACCCAGGCGACCGCGCTCGCGGCGCTGCGGCACACCGACGAGCTGCTCGGGCAGGTCGACGCGCTCCGCGGCGAACGCGACCGTCTCGTCACGTGGCTGCGCGAGCAGGGCCACGACGTCGCCGACTCCGACGCCAACTTCGTGCTGTTCGGCAGGTTCGCCGACCGGCACGCGGTGTGGCAGGGGCTGCTCGACCACGGCGTCCTCATCCGCGAGACCGGCCCCGAGGGCTGGCTGCGCGTCTCGGTCGGCACCCCGGCCGAGATGGCGGCCTTCCGGGACGCCCTCACGACCGTCACCACCACTGTCACCCCCGCTGTCACCCCCGCAGTCACCCAGGAGAACCAGTGAGCACCCCCCGCACCGCCCGCCTCGAGCGCACCACGAGCGAGTCGAAGATCTTCGTCGAGATCGACGTCGACGGCTCGGGCACGCACGACATCTCCACGGGCGTGGGCTTCTACGACCACATGCTCACCGCCTTCGCGCGCCACGCCCTCGTCGACCTGACGGTGCGGGCCGAGGGCGACACCTGGATCGACGCCCACCACACGGTCGAGGACACCGCGATCGTGCTCGGGCAGGCGATCCGCGAGGCGCTCGGCGACAAGAAGGGCACGCGCCGCTTCGGCGACGCGACGGTCCCGCTCGACGAGGCGCTGGTGCAGGCCGTCGTCGACATCTCCGGGCGGCCGTACTGCGTGCACACGGGGGAGCCCGAGGGGCAGCAGTACGTGCAGCTCGGCGGCTCCGGCGTGTCCTACCTCGGGTCGCTGACCAAGCACGTCTTCGAGACCATCGCCTTCCACGGCCACCTCGCGCTCCACGTGCGCGTGCTGGCCGGCCGGGAGCCGCACCACATCGTCGAGACCCAGTTCAAGGCGTTCGCGCGGGCCTTCCGCGACGCGGTCGCCCTCGACCCGCGCGAGACCGGCGTGCCCTCCACCAAGGGCACGCTGTGACCGCACCCGCACGCCCGGAGGGCGGGCGGCCGACCGTCGTCGTCCTCGACTACGGCTCCGGCAACCTCCGCTCGGCCGTGCGCGCCGTCGAGCGCGCGGGCGCCGAGGTCGTGCTGACCGCCGACAAGCAGGCGGCGCTCGACGCCGACGGCCTGCTCGTCCCGGGCGTGGGGGCGTACGCCGCGTGCATGGCCGGCCTGCGCGCCGTGAAGGGCGACGAGATCATCGGGCGGCGCCTCGCGGGCGGACGTCCGGTCCTCGGCATCTGCGTGGGCATGCAGATCCTGTTCGGCCGGGGCATCGAGCACGGCGTCGAGACCGTCGGCTGCGACGAGTGGCCGGGCACGATCGAGCGCCTCGAGGCGCCGGTCGTGCCGCACATGGGGTGGAACACGGTGGAGGTCCCGGAGGGCTCGACTCTGTTCGCCGGCGTCGCGTCGGAGCGGTTCTACTTCGTGCACTCCTACGCGGCCCGCCGCTGGGAGCTCGTGACCAACGACCGCACCCGCGCCCCCCTCGTCACCTGGGCCGAGCACGGCGGCGACCGGTTCGTCGCGGCCGTCGAGAACGGCCCGCTGTGGGCCACCCAGTTCCACCCCGAGAAGTCGGGCGACGCCGGCGCAGCCCTGCTGCGCAACTGGGTCGCCACGCTCTGAGCCCTCCGGCCGCCGCGCGGCCGATCGACCCGGAACCGCAAGAAAGGCAGGCCACCGTGCCCGCGACGTACCTCGAGCTCCTCCCCGCCGTCGACATCAAGGGGGGCCAGGCCGTGCAGCTCGTGCAGGGCATCGACGGCTCCGAGAAGCGCTTCGGCGACCCGATCGAGGCCGCCCTGCGCTGGCAGGAGGCGGGCGCGGAGTGGCTGCACCTCGTCGACCTCGACGGCGCCTTCGGGGTCGGCAGCAACCGCGCGCTGCAGGCCGAGATCGTCGGTCGCCTCGACATCGACGTCGAGATGAGCGGGGGCATCCGCGACGACGCCTCGCTCGAGGCGGCGCTGGCGACGGGCTGCCGCCGGGTCAACATCGGCACGGCCGCCATCGAGAACCCGGAGTGGTGCGCCGCCGCGATCGCGCGGCACGGTGACCGGATCGCCATCGGCCTCGACGTCCGCGGGCGCACGCTCGCCGCGCGGGGCTGGACGAGCGAGGGCGGCGACCTGTACGAGACGCTGGCGCGGCTCGACGCCGAGGGCTGCGCCCGGTACGTCGTCACCGACGTCAACAAGGACGGCATGCTCGCTGGCCCCAACCTGGAGCTCCTGCGCGACGTGTGCGCCGCGACGTCGCGGCCCGTCGTCGCGTCGGGAGGGGTGACCACGCTCGACGACATCCGGGCGCTCATGGAGCTCGTGCCGCTCGGCGTCGAGGGCGCGATCGCCGGTACGGCGCTGTACGAGGGCCGCTTCACCCTCGAGGACGCGCTGGCGCTGACGAAGGGTGCGGGCGCGTGAGCCTCGCCGTGCGCGTGATCCCGTGCCTCGACGTCGACGGCGGCCGGGTGGTCAAGGGGATCAACTTCCGCGAGCTGCGGGACGCCGGCGACCCGGTGGAGCTGGCGCGCACGTACGACGCGGAGGGGGCCGACGAGCTGACCTTCCTCGACATCTCGGCGTCCCACGAGGGTCGTGCGACCACCCTCGAGATCGTCGCGCGCACGGCGGAGCAGGTGTTCATCCCGCTGACCGTCGGTGGCGGCATCTCCAGCGTCGAGGACGTGGACCGCCTGCTGCGGGCCGGCGCGGACAAGGTCGCGGTCAACACCGCCGCGATCCGTCGCCCCGAGCTGGTCGCCGAGATCGCCGACCGGTTCGGCAACCAGGTGCTCGTGCTCTCCGTCGACGCACGCCGCGTGCCCGCCGGCAGCGAGGGCACCGCCTCGGGATTCGAGGTGACCACGCACGGGGGCCGGCGGTCCGCCGGGCTCGACGCGATCGAGTGGGCCGCGCGCGCCGCGCAGCTGGGGGCCGGGGAGATCCTCCTCAACGCGATGGACGCCGACGGCACCCAGGACGGCTTCGACCTCGAGCTGCTGCGGGCGGTGCGTCGCGAGGTGTCCGTGCCCGTGATCGCCTCGGGCGGCGCCGGTGCCGTCGAGCACTTCGCGCCCGCGGTCGACGCCGGAGCCGACGCGGTGCTCGCCGCGACGGTGTTCCACTTCGGCACCCTGCGGATCGGCCAGGTCAAGGAGGCCATCGCCGGAGCCGGTCACCCGGTGCGGTGAGCGTGGGCGACGCCTGACCGCCCCAGAAATGTGCGGCAGCGACGCGCCCGACCGTCCGGAGCATGTCCCAGCTGCACATTTCCGAGCCCGGCCGCCGCGCACGCCCGGCCGCCGCGCACGCCGCGCCGTGTACCCCAGCTCGACGCGGTCAGAAGCCGAGCGTGGCGATCTGGAAGCGGCGCACGGCGAGGTCGGGGCCGGAGACGTCGACGTCGTGCGCCTGCTCGCGGCCGAGCAGACGGAGCACCAGCTCCTGGGGGCGGCCGGTGACGACGGCGGGACCGTCGCCGCGGCGGAGCACGACGCGACGGCCGTTGCGGGAGTCGACGGCGACGAGGGGGGCGCCGACCTTGCGCGTCGCCATGACGGCGACGGGCTTGAACAGCCGCCACAGCTCGTCCTCGGCCGTGTCGGGCAGGTCGCGGGGCGTCCAACCGGGCTGGGCCCGCCGCACGTCCTCGTGGTGCACGAAGAGCTCGACCGTGTTGACGAGGCGGTCGACGGGACCGATCGCCGCCCACGTGAGGAAGGGCCGCCGCAGCTGGTCGGCGAGGAGCGGCAGGTCGGCACGCCCCCACCGCTCCGTGGCGCGCTTGGTGAGCGGCGACAGGGGCGGGACGAGCTCGCCCGCCTGGGCCAGCGGGTTGCGCTCGCGCACCAGGAGGTGGACGACGAGGTCCTTCACGGTCCAGCCGTCGCAGAGCGTCGGGGCGTCGGGGCCGACCTCGACGGCGAGGTCGGCGAGGGCGGAGCGCTCGGCGCGCGCGAAGGTGGGGAAGGTCGACGGCACGTCCCGACCCTACGCGCCCGTGCCCCGCGGGCCGGGGGAGGCGGGGGCGAAGGCGCTGGGGAACGCCTCGCGATAGCTCCGCATCGTGCCCCACGGCGTCGTCACCGACGTGGCGGCGAGCAGGGCCCGCACGACCGCCCGCGCGACCGTCGTCGCGGCGGCGTCGAGGAGCTCGTGGAGCTGCAGCGCGTGGGTCGCGGGGTCGGGCGCCGGCGCGTCCGGTGGCGCCGTGGACAGGGCGAACAGGGTGTCGCCGTCGAACATCGAGTGCACCGGTCGGATCGAGCGCGCCAGCCCGTCGTGCGCCACGCCGGCCACCTTCGCGCAGGCCGCCTTCGTCAGGGGGACGTCGGTGGCCACGACGCCGATGGTGGTGGCGAGCGGCGCCCGGCGCGCGGGGTCGAGGTCGGCGGCCAGGTCGTGCGCCGCCTGCAGCTCGGCGGGGTCGGGCCGCCGGAGGCCCGCACCCGGCAGGTCGGCGGGCAGGCAGTGGGGGAGACCCCACGGCTGGCCCGTCGACGGGTCGACGCACGAGCCGACGGCGTTGACCGCGACCAGCGCACCCACGGTCCCGCCTCCCCCCAGCACCGTCGACGCCGAGCCGATGCCCCCGCGCAGCCCGCCGGCCCGGGCGCCCGTGCCCGCTCCGACCGGCCCGAGCAGCGTCGGCGTCGGGTCCGCGAGCGCCGTGTCGTGCGCTGCGGCGCCCAGCGCCGCGTCGGGGTGGTGCCGGAACACCCCGCCGCGGCCGAGGTCGAACAGGACCGCCGCCGGCACGATGGGCACGACGTCGGCGGGGTCCGGCCCCATCGGGAACCCGACGCGGGCGTCGAGGAGCCGCTGCACGACGCCGTCGACCGCCGCCAGGCCCAGCGCGGAACCGCCGCCGAGCACCACCGCGTGGACCCGCTCCACCAGGTTGCGCGGGTCCAGCAGGTCGGTCTCCCGCGTGCCGGGGCCGCCTCCGCGGACGTCGCCGCCGGCCACCGCGCCGTACGCCGGCGGGAGCACCACCGTCGTGCCGGTGAGCCAGCCGGGATCGGTGCGCTGGGCGTGGCCCACGCGGATGCCCGGCACGTCGAGGACCGTGTTGGTGGGCCCGGTCGAGCCGGCGGCGGTCACGACGTCAGATCCGGGACAGGGCAGCGACGAGCGGGTCGAGCCCCAGCGAGCCGAGGTCGAGGGCCGCCCGGTGGAACGCCTTGAGGTCGAAGGCGTCGCCGTGGCGGGCGCGCGCCGCCTCCCGGGCCTCGAGCCAGATCCGCTCGCCCACCTTGTAGGACGGCGCCTGGCCGGGCCAGCCGAGGTAGCGGTTGACCTCGAACCGGATCGTCGCGTCGTCGTCCCGCGAGTGCTGACGCATGAACGCGAGGCCGAGCGCGGGCGTCCACCGCTCGCCCGGGTGGAACCCGAACGGGTTGTCGGCCGGGATCTCGAGCTGCAGGTGCATGCCGATGTCGACGATGACCCGCGCCGCGCGGAAGCCCTGGGCGTCCAGCATCCCGAGCCGGTCGGCCGGGTCGTCGAGGTAGCCCAGCTCGTCCATCAGCCGCTCCGCGTACAGCGCCCACCCCTCGCCGTGGCCCGACACCCAGCACATCGTGCGCTGCCAGCGGTTGAGGAGCGACGAGCGGTAGGCCGTCTGCCCGACCTGCAGGTGGTGGCCGGGCACGCCCTCGTGGAACACCGTCGTGGTCTCGCGCCACGGGTGGAACTGCTCGATCCCGTCGGGCACCGACCACCACATGCGCCCGGGGCGGGAGAAGTCCTCGCTGGGCCCCGTGTAGTAGATGCCACCGTCGTTCGTCGGCGCGAGGCAGCACTCGATGCGGCGGACCGGCTCGGGGATGTCGAAGTGGACGTCGGCCAGCTCGCCGACCACGCGGTCGGCCAGCTCCTGCATCCAGGCGCGGAACGGCTCCCGGCCCTCGATGCGGCGTGCGGGGTCGCCCTCCAGGTGGGCCACGGCCACGTCGATCGCGTCGGCGCCGGTCGCCGCCGGGGTGATGCGCGCGGCCGTCGCGCGCATGTCCGCCTCGATGCGGGCGAGCTCCTCCCACCCCCAGGCGTAGGTCTCCTCCAGGTCGATGGTGGCGCCGAGGAAGAGGCGCGAGGCCAGCGCGTAGTGGTCGCGGCCGACGGCCTCGACGGCGCGCCCCCGCGGCTCCATCTCGTCGGCGAGGAACAGCCCGAGGGAGGCGAAGGCCGCCGTGGCCTCCCGCGCCCCGCGCTCCAGCGACGGCCGCAGCCCCGCCGGCACCGTGCCGGCGGCGACGCCCCGCCCGACCAGGTCGGCGAACACGCTCGTGCCCCCGGTCTGGCCGGTCCAGCGCTCCAGCTGGGTCGCGACCTCGGCGTACTGCCGCGCCGCGCTCACCCGCCCGTGCGCCGCCTCCTCGGCGAGCGTCACCCGCAGGCCGGCGAGGGCACCCGGGACGCCCGCGAGCCGGGCGTCGACCGCCTCCCAGTCCTCGGCGGTGGCGGTCGGCATGAGGTCGAACACCTGCCGCAGCTCGTGGATCGGCGAGGCGATGACGTTCACCTCGCTGCGGGTGAAGCCCGCCTCGTCGTGCTCGACCTGGAGGCCCACCCGCTCGAGGAACGCCTCGCGGGCGACCGCCTCCCGGTCGTCGGCGGGGGTGGCCGCCCGCACGTCGGCGAGGGCCGCGCGCGCCAGTCGGAGCCGCTCGTCGAAGCCCTCGGGGGAGTAGTCCGTCAGCTCGTGCTCGTGGCCGGCCACGCCGATGCCGGTGGCGGTCACGGGGTCGGCCGCCGCGTAGTCCGCCACGTAGCGCTCGGACCGTTCGTCAACGCTTCTGCTCATGCTCCCCACCCTAGGAGGAACCGCCGACTACTCTCAGCCCTCATGAACAGCCGCTCGGGCGACGACGAGGTCCCGGCTCGTCCCGACACCCCCCGTCGTCCCTCCGGCGAGCTCCCCGGGCACGTGCGTCGACCCGACCACGTGCGGCGCGCCGACCCTGCCGCCGTGGCGGCTGCGAACCAGACCGGTCGGCAGCAGCGCACGGGACCGTCTCCCTCCGAGGTCGCCGAGGCCCGCCGCCAGCAGCGCAAGCGGCGCCGCCGGGTCTGGATCGTCGGCGCGGTCGTCGTGCTGGTGGCGGCCGTGGTCATCGCCCTCTCGCTCCGGCACGGCCCGCTGGCCCGCAACCTCCCCGGCGGGGCGGACCCGCAGGAGACGAACCCCTTCGAGGGCCGCGACCTGTACGTCGCGAGCGGCACCCAGGCGGCCGCGGCGGCCGATGCGGCGCGGTCGGCGGGCGAGGCGCGCGACGCCGAGGTGCTCGACCGTCTCGCCGACGTGCCGACCGCGACCTGGCTCACCCCCGAGGCGCTGCCGCGGGGCCAGGTCGGAACCTTCGTGCGGGGCATCGCCGAGGCCGCGCTGGAGGCCGACGACGCGGCCGTGCTGGTCGTCTACGGCATCACGGACCGCGACTGCTCCGGCGAGCTCTCGGCGGGCGGCCTTCCCCCCGCCGACTACGCCGCGTGGGTGGGCGAGATCGCGTCCGCCGCCGGCACCGCCGACGGGCACGCCTCCGTCGTGCTCGAGCCGGACGGCCTCGCCTCGACCTTCGACTGCGGCAACACCGACCAGCGCGTCGGCCAGCTCGCGGGCGCGATCGGCAGCCTCGTCGACGCCGACGTGCCGACCTACGTCGACGCGGGTCACTCCAACTGGCGCTCGGTCGACGAGATGGCCGACCTGCTGCGCCGCGTCGACGTCTCCCGGGTGCGCGGCTTCTCCACCAACGTCGCCGCCTACCAGTCCGACGCCGACGAGCGGGCGTACGCCGAGGAGCTCAGCGCGGCGCTCGGGGGCGCCCACTACGTGATCGACAGCGGGCGCAACGGTGCGCCCTCCCCGGCCTCGGGCGACTGGTGCAACCCGTCGGCCCGCCTCCTCGGCCAGGAGCCCGCCGCGGTCACCGGCGGCGGCAACCAGGACGCCCGCCTGTGGATCAAGCCCCCGGGCGAGAGCGACGGCACGTGCAACAGAGGCCCCGACGCAGGCACGTTCTGGGTGGAGCGGGCGGTCGAGATGGCGTTCGCCAGCGGCTGGTGACGCCGCGGCACGGTCCCGGCACCTTCCCGGCGCGTTCCGAGGCAGGACTTGAGCGCAACGCCACGGGAATCTTGCGGGACGAAGCCTCGGCGGATGCTGGGTCGTTGCTAGCCTGAGCGGGTGGAACAACCTCCCGCCCGCCGCGTCGCCGTCATCATCGAGGACGATCCGGACGTCGCCGATCTCCTCGACCTCGTGCTCACCCAGAGCGGTTACGTGACCCACGTGACACGCAACGGCGTCGACGGCCTCGCGGCGGTGCGTGAGCACGACCCGGTGCTGACCACGCTCGACGTGTCGATGCCCGGCATGGACGGGTTCGCCGTCGCCCGCCGCATCCGCGACTTCAGCTCGACCTACCTCATCATGATCACGGCCCTCAGCGACGAGATCGACGTGGTGATGGGCCTCGAGGCCGGCGCCGACGACTACCTGACGAAGCCGTTCCGGCCCCGCGAGCTGCGGGCCCGTGCCGAGTCGATGCTGCGACGTCCCCGCGACCGCGGCGAGCCCGGTCGGGGTGACGGCCCCGAGCACGACCCGCAGCACGACGGCACGCCTGCGGAGCCCGAGCGCGAGGCCACCGGGTGGGCTGTCGAGACCCGGCGCGAGTTCAGCCAGGGCAACCGCGCCACGATCGGGCCCGTGCCCACAGAGCCGGAGCCCGCCCCGCGGCACGCCACTCCGCCGCCCGCGGAGCACGCGGAGCCGCAGCTTCCCCCCATCCCGCCCCTGCCGCCGGTCCCGCCGTCGGCCCCGGCGTACGTCGAGCCCGTCCCCGCGGCGTACCAGCAGCCGGTCCAGCAGCCGGTCCAGCAGCCGGTGCAGCAGCCGGCGTACCAGCCGCAGGTGCCGCAGCCGGCGCACCAGCAGCAGGTGGCGCAGCCGGCCGCTCCGGCCATCGGCACGACGCCGGCGTCCGCGATGGCGGCCGGCGCGGGCGAGCGGGTGGTCGCCAGCGACGGCTGGGTCCGGCACAACAACCTGGCCCTCAACCCCGGCACCCGGGTGGTGCTCGTCGACGGCCGCGGCGTCGACCTCACGACGGTGGAGTTCGACCTGCTCGCGTCGCTGGTCAGCACGGGCCGTCGCGTGCGGTCCAAGGCCGACCTGGTGCTGACGATGCGCGGCCAGGACTACGTGACGGCGTACTTCGTCAACGAGGCCGACAAGCGCACCGTCGAGGCGCACCTCGAGGACCTGCGTCGCAAGCTCGGCGACGTCGGTGCCGTGCCCCGGCTCATCGAGCCGGTCCGCGGCGTCGGCTACCGCATGGCGGCCACCATCTGATCGGCTCCACCGACGCCGGCAGGACGCACGAGGCCCCTCCGACCGTGACGGTCGGAGGGGCCTCGGGCGTCCCGGGTGGGCGGTGCCTCAGTTGGCGTTGACCGGGATCTCCTGCGCGACGGTCGGGTCGTCCGAGGGGAAGATCGCGATCGGCACCTTCTGGGTGATGGTCTGCTCGACGTACCGGTTCGAGCCGGCGCTCGACTCCATCTGCACCGTGGCGGTGAAGGTCAGGTCGATGCCGATGGTCGCCGGGTCGGTCGGGTTGATCTGCTGGTTGCGGAGCTCGAACGAGCCCTTTGGCGAGGTGATGAGCATGCCGTAGGAGTTGCCGAGTGGCTCGGGGTCGAGCGTGATGGTGCGCGCGTCCGCGTCGAGCGTGTACGGCGACTCGGACGGGCCACCGTCGGACCGGGTCGTCGTCGAGGTCACCTGGATCCGTCCGAGGAAGACCTTCCGCTTCGTGTTGAAGGGCGCGCGGAGGTCCTGGTTGAGGTCGTAGGCCTGGAACGTGAAGGAGAAGTACTTGTTGCCGAGCGGGTACCACTCGTTGGTGCGTGGCGTCGACTTCGTCGGGTAGAGCGTGTAGACGAAGTCGAGGCCGGCCACGTCGATGTGCGACTGGAACGTGCCGTCGCGCGTGAACTGCGAGTCGTAGTACTCCGTCGTCGCGGACGTGGTGGGGGTCGCCGTGGGCTCCGCCTCGTCGTTGCCGTTGGTCAGGTCCTCCACCACCGAGCAGGACGACAGCACGGCGCTGAGCAGCAGGACGGCGGGGAGGACGAGGAGGCGGCTGCGGCGACGGGGCCGGCGGGTCGTGGTGGACATGCTCTCTTCCGAGGTGGGGGCGGGCAGGACGGGGACGACGGGCCTCACGCCTTGAAGCCCTTGTAGCGACGCAGCACCTTCGTCATCATCCAACCGGTCTGCAGGATCGTGATGACACCGAGGATGGGCCAGCCGACGGCGAGGATGTCGGACTTGGCGTCGATGGGGATCTGCAGCCAGATCGCGGCGAGCACCGCGAGGATGACCAGCAGCACCCCGAGCGGGGCCAGGTAGCCCTGGCCGGCGCCGCGCTCCGCCTTCGCCTGGGCGGCCCAGTTGTCGGTCTGCGCCCGGGAGGCGAACTTGGTCCAGGAGCGCAGGAAGTGCCCGATCCGGATCCACATGTAGACCTCGGCCGGCGCCAGCAGGAGGGCGAACAGGTAGTCGCGCCTGTTGCCGTAGTACATCGACCGCGCCACGCGGAAGTTCAGCAGGATCGCGGCCACCGGCGGGATGAGCCACCAGGGCGAGAAGACGAACGCGTTGATGGAGAGCGACCCGAGCAGCAGCGTGAGGAACATGAGGCGGGTCGTGATGTTGATGACCATCGAGATGTGCTCGAACCAGCGCAGGCGCAGGTTCGGGTGGAGCGGCTGGCCGGGGGTGTCGCCACGCTGGCCCGGCCACATCAGGTCGATGGCGCCGAAGTTCCACTTGACCTGCTGGGCGTCGAGCGACCGCAGGGTGGTCATGCCGCCCACGTGCGCGCGGGCGGCGGCGGAGATCTTCGTGAGGTAGCCGGCGCTCTTGATCTGCAGGGACAGCAGGGAGTCCTCGACCTCGGAGTCCTTCACCCACGGGGTGCGCTGGTGGCTGTCCTCGAGCACGTCGCGCAGGGCACGGGTCGCGAAGATCGAGAACTGGCCACCGAGCACCGCCATGTTGCGGCCGCGCAGGAGGTTCTGCATGTTGAACGCCGAGAACTGCGCCCGCTGGCCGGCGATGAGGAACTTCGCCATCGGTCCGTCGAGCGCCGAGTCGTCGATGCTGTAGATCGCCGAGATGCCGCCGATGCGGTCGTCGCTCGCGATCTCGTTGACGAGCTCCTCGACGGCGTCGGGCTCCGGCGTGGTGTCGCCGTCGACGCCGAGGAGGTAGTCGTACCCCTCGACCAGCGAGTAGCCGTAGTTGAGCGCACCGACCTTCTTGTCCGGGTTCTTGCCGATGTCGTGGACGAAGATCTCGGTCATCTGCTCGCCGTTGCGGGTCATCCGCACGTGCTCGCCGGCGTAGTAGCCCGCGACCTCGACCGTGTCGTCCGTCGTGTTGTTGACGATGACGTGGATGACGTCCGGCAGGCGCGTCTGCGCGAGCAGCGCGTCGAGCACGCCCGCGATCGTCTCCGCCTCGTTGTAGGCGGGGATGACGCACCCGATCGTCGGACGGTACGTCGGCAGGTCCTCGACGCCGGCGAGGAACTCGTCCGCGTAGGCCGCCATGGTCGGGTCCGGGACCCGCACGTACTGGTTGGACGTCGCATCGCCCAGGGCGGCAGCGGGGCGCCCGGGCACGTCGGGGGGGAGGGTCACAGGAGCATCCTTCCTCCCCACCCGCTCGATGCGCCGGAGTTGCCGCGAACTTCTCCTCAGTTTTCTGTCAAACGATCACGGGGTGACCGCTCGACGGCGCCTCAGCGGGGGAGCCCGGAGGCCCGCCACGCGCCGGCGGCGGCGTGGTGGGGACCGCGGAGGGCGCGTCGGGGGGCGGCCCACTCCGGCGTACGTCGCGGGGCGGGCGCCGGCGCGGCGCTGCCGAGCGCGGCGAACACCGCCACGACGGCCGCGACCTCCTCCGGCGTGGCGTCGCCGTTCACGACGCGGAGCAGCGGCCGTGCCGGTGCGCCGCCCGCCTGCTCGCCGGCCGTCTCGTCGCCGCTCACAGCGGGATGTTCCCGTGCTTCTTGGGCGGCAGCGTCTCCCGCTTGGTGCGCAGCAGGCGGAGCGCCCGCACGACCTCGGCCCGCGTCTCGTGGGGCGCGATGACGGCGTCGATGTAGCCCCGCTCCGCGGCGATGTACGGGTTGGCCAGGTGCTTGTCGTACTCCTCGACGAGCTCGGCGCGCTTCGCGTCGACGGTGCCGTCGGCGGTCGCGTCCTTGATCTCCTTGCGGTACAGGATGTTGATCGCGCCCTGGGCGCCCATCACCGCGATCTGCGCCGTCGGCCAGGCGATGTTGATGTCGGCGCCGAGGTGCTTGGAGCCCATGACGTCGTACGCGCCGCCGTACGCCTTGCGCGTGATGATGGTGACGAGCGGGACGGTCGCCTCGGCGTACGCGTAGATGAGCTTCGCGCCGCGGCGGATGATGCCGTTGTACTCCTGGTCGGTGCCCGGCAGGAAGCCCGGCACGTCGACGAAGGTGAGCACCGGGATGTTGAAGGCGTCGCAGGTGCGCACGAAGCGGGCGGCCTTCTCGGACGCGTCGATGTCGAGCGTGCCCGCGAACTGCATCGGCTGGTTGGCCACGATGCCGACGCTGCGGCCCTCGACGCGGCCGTAGCCGACCACGATGTTGGGCGCGAACAGCGGCTGCACCTCGAGGAAGTCCTCGTCGTCCACGACGGCCTCGATGACCTCGCGGATGTCGTAGGGCTGGTTCGGGCTGTCCGGGATGATCGTGTCGAGCTTGCGGTCGAGGTCGGTGACCTCGAGGTCGGCGACCTCGTCGAAGACGGGCGGCTCGTCGAGGTTGTTCTGTGGCAGGTAGCTCAGCAGGTTCTTGACGAACTCCAGCGCGTCGTCCTCGTCGGCGCCCATGTAGTGCGCGTTGCCCGACTTGGTGTTGTGGGTGCGCGCGCCGCCGAGCTCCTCGATGGTCACGTCCTCGCCGGTGACGGTCTTGATGACGTCGGGACCGGTGATGAACATCGCCGAGGTCTGGTCGACCATCACGGTGAAGTCGGTGACCGCGGGGGAGTAGACGTGGCCGCCGGCGCAGTTGCCCATGATGAGGCTGATCTGCGGGATGACGCCCGAGGCGTGCACGTTCCGGCGGAAGATCTCGCCGTAGAGGCCCAGGGAGACGACGCCCTCCTGGATGCGGGCGCCGGCGCCCTCGTTGATGCCGATGATGGGGCACCCGGTCTTGATCGCGAGGTCCATGACCTTGGTGATCTTCTCGCCGTAGACCTCGCCCAGCGACCCGCCGAAGACGGTGAAGTCCTGGCTGAAGACGCACACCTGACGGCCGTCGATCGTGCCGTAGCCGGTCACGACGCCGTCGCCGTAGGGGCGCTTCTTCTCGAGGCCGAAGGCCGTCGACCGGTGGCGGGCGAGCTCGTCGAGCTCGACGAAGCTGCCCTCGTCGAAGAGCTGCTCGATGCGCTCGCGCGCGGTCTGGCGACCCCGTGCGTGCTGCTTCTCGACGGCCTTGGCCGACCCGGCGTGCACGGCCTCGTCCAGCCGTCGCTCGAGGTCCGCCAGCTTGCCCGCGGTCGTGCTGACGTCGATGTCGGCCGGCACCTCGGTGCCCTCGCCCACCTGTGCGCTCATGGGCCGCAATGTAGCGGGCGATCGGTCGGTCGGTGCAGGGGGTCCCGCGTACCGGACAGTAGGAACTCCGTCCCACTCGTCGCGGCGCCGGTCCCGGCGGCCGCCCTGGTCAGCGGTAGAGCCACCGCGCGGCTGCGCGGCGGCGGGCGCGGTACTCGGGGCTCGCGCCGGCGAGCAGGTGCTCCACGGGCTGCTCCGGGCCCACGGGGTCGTGCGCCTCCGTCACGAGCGGTACGCCGCGGCGCATCCCCGCCGCCGCGAGCGCCGGTCGGCGCCAGGCGGGGGGCCCGGCGGGCGGAGGCTGGTCCACGGCGGGCCGACCCGCGCCGAGCCGGGCCAGGAGGGCCGCGACCTCGCGCGCGCCGTCGGCCGGCGCGAGACCGGCACAGGCCGCCCGCACCCGCGCGCGCACCTCCGGGTCGAGGAGACGGTCGAGGCCGACCCGCAGGCCCGCCCCGTCGGTCGCCTCCAGCGCGGCACCGAGGTCCGCCACGCCGCGGCTGCGGGCGACCTGGTCGTCGGTCTCGTGCCCGGTGCTCGGCACGAGCAGGGTGGGCAGGCCGACGGAGGCGTGCTCGTGCACCGCGTTGTAGCCCGCGGCCCCGACGGCGGCGTCGAACGCCCCGAGGAGCGGGGCCAGGGGGTAGACGTCGCGGAGCACGACGAGCGATCCGTCGTCCCCGGCGCTCGCGTCCGCGGCGTGCCGGGCGATCGCCTGCCGGGTCACCGCGACCTGCCACTCCGGTGCGGCGGCCCGCACGTGCTGCACGACGGTGCGCAGCAGGGTGGACACGTCGGCGTACGCCCCCGAGCCGGGCGCCAGCAGCAGGGCCGGTCGCCCGGGGTCGAGGCCGAGCCGCCCCCGCGCCTCGGCGCGGGGGAGCGACGGCAGCACGGAGGTCAGCGAGATCGGGGCCGTCCGGACCACCCCCGCCAGCCCGGCGGTCGGGCCGGCGTCGGCGGCACCCCCGACGTCACCCGGCTCGACGACGGCGTCGAAGTGCGGGGCGCGCGCGAGCCAGGCCGCCCCCACCCCGGGACGCCACATGCCGCGCCGTACCCAAACGAAGGCCGTGGCGGGGAGGGCCTGCCGGGCGCGGAGGAGGCCCGCGTAGGGCACGACGCCGTCGAAGGCCACGACGCGCGCGCCGGTCTCGGCGACGAGGGCGACGAGACGGTCCGCGACGTAGGGGTCCCAGTGCGTGCGCCAGGCGACCTTGGCGGCGCCGGCGCCCTGCCAGGGACTGGTGCGGCTGGGGCAGTACTCGAACCGCAGGCGCTCGGCCCCCGGGAGCCGACCGTCGGCGGCGGCGCGCGCGACCGTGGGCAGGGCGGCGGAGAGCGAGAGGAGGGTGACGTCCAGCCGGTCCGCCCCGGCGAGCGCGACCGTGACCTGCCGCGTGAGGTGGCCCATCCCCACGCCGTTGCTGGTGGCGAGCACGACGGGCACACGCATCTCGGCCATGGTCGGCGAGTCTAGGGTTCCCGGGACACCGGGGCAGCACGGCGGGAAGGGGAGAGCAGTGACGGAGCAGGAGGGACGCGCGCCGCTGCGCGTCGAGGAGCTGGCGGACGTGCCGGGCGCCGTCGGCTGGCGGGTCGAGGTCGTGGAGTCCTCCCCGTCGACGAATGCGGACCTCGCCGCCCGGGCCCGCGACGGCGCGCCCGGCGGGCTCGTGCTCGTCGCCGAGCACCAGACGGCCGGGCGGGGACGCATCGACCGCGCCTTCCACACGCCCGCGCGGGCGGCGCTCACCTTCTCCGTGCTGCTGCGTCCCGGCGTGCCGGCCCAGCACTGGCCGTGGCTCCCGCTCGTGACCGGGCTCGCCGCTCGCGGCGCCCTGGCCCGGCTGCACGGCGAGGTCGACGTCGCGCTGAAGTGGCCCAACGACGTGCTGGTCGCGCCGGCCGGCCGGTCGGAGGAGCCGGGCAAGGTCGCGGGCATCCTCGCCGAGCGGGTCGACACCCCCACCGGCCCGGCGGCCGTCATCGGCATCGGCATCAACACGGCGACCGGGCGCGAGGAGCTCCCCGTGCCCACGGCCGCGTCGCTCCGCACGGTGGGCGTCCCGGTGGCCGCGATCGACCGGACCGCCCTCCTGCGGGAGGTGCTGACCGACCTCTCCGCGCTCCTGGTGCGCTGGGAGCGCGGGGACCTCGCGGGCCTGCGGGCCTCGTACGCCGCGGCTTGCGCCACGGTCGGCCGACGCGTCCGCGTCGAGCTGCCCCAGGGCGACGCCCTCGTGGGGGACGCCGTGGACGTCGACGGCAGCGGCTGCCTCGTCGTGGAGGCCGACGGACGGCGGCACACCGTGGGCGCCGGCGACGTCATCCACGTGCGACCGGCCTGAGGTGGTGAGAGAATCACCACCGTGTCGTTCCCCGAGAGGCTCCTCAACCCCGGCGAGCACGTCGTCGTGAGCACCCGCACGCACGTCAAGGAGCTCTTCGGGCCCGCCGCCGTGCTGCTGCTCGTCGTCGCCCTGGGGGTCACGGCCACGGTCCTGCTGCCCGACCAGACCGCCGCGAACGTGCTCGAGATCCTCGTCTGGGTGGTCGTCGTGGCGACGGTCGTCTGGTTCGTGCTGCGCCCGCTGGTCGGGTGGCTGACGACGACCTACACCTTCACGAACCGCCGGTTCATCGCGCGATCCGGCTTCATCGCCAAGGAGGGCCGCACGATCCCGCTCAACCGCATCAGCGGGGTCGACTTCGAGATCGGCATCATCGACCGGATCTTCGGCTGCGGCACGCTGGTCGTCTCGGACGCGAGCGACCAGGGACGGGTGGAGCTGACCGACATCCCCCGCGTGGAGAAGGTGCAGCTGCTCGTCTCCGAGGAGCTGCACCGCATCTCCGGCGTGTCCCACGACGATGGCACCTGATCCCCAGGGGGCCGCGGCCCCCGGTCCCGACGGCCCGGAGGGGACCGAGCGGCCGACGGTCTTCGACCTCGAGCGCGCCATCCTCGGCGAGGTGCCGGTGTTCACTGCGCACGACCTCGACGAGGGCGGCATCCCCATCGCCGACGTCCGCCGGCTGTGGCGGGCCCTGGGCCTGCCGCTCAACGAGGAGTCGGTGACCTTCACGGGGGCCGACGCGACGACGATGGGCGCCCTCCTCGACGCGGTGGACCGCGGCGGCATCCCCATGGACGCGGCCGTCAACCTCACGCGCGCGATCGGCCAGACCATGGCCCGGCTCGCCGACTGGGAGATCTCGGTGCTCGTGCCGCTGGTCGAGGCGATCGAGGCCGGACCGGGTTCCTCCACCGGCCGCCTGGGCGCCGCCACCCAGCTCGTCGAGGAGCTGAGCGACGTCTTCGAGCGCGTCATGGTGAACGCCTGGCGTCGCCACCTCGCCGCGGCCGCGAGCCGCATGGAGGGGGTCGACGAGCTCGACGAGGAGGCCGACACCTGGCAGATCACCGTCGGGTTCGCCGACCTCGTGAGCTTCACCGCCCTGTCCAACGAGCTCGACGAGGGGCGCATCGGCGACCTCGTCGAGCTGTTCGAGTCGCGGTGCCACGACGTGGTGCAGGGCCACCACGGCCGCATCATCAAGTCGCTCGGCGACTCGGTGCTCTTCGTCAACGACGACCCGCTCCGGGCCTACGAGACGGCCGAGGGGATCATCAAGGTGATCGGGCGCGATGCGCGGATGCCCGACGTCCACGTCGGGATGGCGACGGGCCACGTGGTGACCCGGATGGGCGACGTGTTCGGGCCGCCGGTCAACCTGGCGTCGCGGCTCACCAACATCGCGCGCCGCAACCGCATCATCCTCGACCAGGCGACGGCCGACCTGCTGCCCGCCCGGGAGTTCGAGAGCCGTCGGCTCCCGGCTCGACCGGTCCGCGGCTTCGGCCTCCTGGAGCCGGTCACCGTGCGCCGCACGTGAGCACGCTCACCGCGAAGGCAAAATTTCGCTCGTTCGCCCCACCTCGACGCGCGGGCGTTCCTACCGTGAGCCCGTGTTCGTCGTCCAGGGTGTGCGCCTCGACCCCGACACGCGCCGGGCGTGGTCCGGCGACGTGGAGGTGACCCTGTCGCGCAAGGAGTTCGACCTGCTCCACGCGCTCATCGCGCGCGCGGGCGAGGTCGTGACGCGCGAGGAGCTCATGCGCACCGTGTGGCAGACCACCTTCTGGACGTCGTCGAAGACCATCGACGTCCACCTCGGCTGGCTCCGGCGCAAGCTGGGCGACGACAGCCGAGCGCCGCACCTGATCACGACGGTGCGGGGCAAGGGCCTCCGCTTCGAGCTGGCCCCGCCCGTGCGCGCCGAGGAGCGCGTGCCCTCCTAGCGCGCCCTGTTTGGGCCGGGATGGGCCGCTGTGGCAGGTTAGGCGCGGCCGTCCGTCGGACGGGCCCCGCCCGGCCGCGTCCGGGCCGCGTCGCCGAGCTGGAGAGGGAGCCGATGCGCACAGCCGCCGTGGTGCTCAACTACGGAGACCCCAGCGACACCCTGGAGTGCGTCGAGAGCCTCGAGCTCTCCGACGACCTCGACATCGACCTCTACGTCGTCGACAACGGCCCGGCCGACGCCCGGCACGAGGCGCTGCGCGACGCGATCGGCGACCGGGGCCAGGTGATCGCCACCGGCGAGAACCTCGGCTACGCGGGCGGCAACAACGTCGGGGTCCGCCGGGCGCTGGAGACGGACGTCGACCTCGTCTGGATCCTCAACCCCGACACCCGGGTGAAGCGGCGCACCCTGCCGACGCTCAAGGAGCACATGGCGGCCTACCCGGACTGCGGCGTGGTCAGCGCCCGCATCCTCTACGGCCCGCCCGGCAACCGCATCTGGTTCGACGGGGCCACGATCGACCGCACGACCGGGGCCACGTCCCACATGAACAACGGCAAGAGCACCGACGCGGTCGGGGGTCGCAAGATCCTCGACGTCGGCTACGTCACCGGCGCGGCGCCCCTCATCCGGCGCACGACGCTGGAGCGCGTCGGCTTGCTGCCGGAGCACTACTTCCTCTACTTCGAGGAGACGCACTGGTGCGTCACGGTGCAGGAGGCCGGCTGGCGCACGATGGTCAACCGCGACGCCGAGATGGTGCACCTCAAGCGCTCCAGCGGCGTGCTCCCGCAGCCGTACTACGTCTACTACATGACCCGGAACCGCTACGGGTTCGCGCGCGACGCCCTCCGCATCGACCCCGAGGCGGCCATGGCGCACCACCAGATGACGTTCCTCGACCCGTGGCGGGCCAAGGTCGCCGACAAGGCTCCCGCGTGGCTGGACCGCTTCGACGAGCTCGTCGAGATGGGCCGCGCGGACGCCGTGGCGGGCCGCTTCGGTCGCAACGACGCGGTGACGACCTTCCCGACCGCGGAGTCGACGCTTGCCGCTGGCTGACGACGGGGCCCGCGACGGGGCCCGCGCGGAGGCCCGCGCCGAGGCGGTCCACCGGCTCCTGCCGGCGGCGGCCGCCCGGGTGCGCGTGCTGGGCGACCAGGACGTCGCCCACGCCCTCACGACGCTGCTCCGGACCGAGCGCCCGGGGGTCACGGTGCTGTCCGACACCCCGTCCGCGGAGCCGTCCGACGTCGTCGTGCTGGCCCTCGCGGGACCGGGCGGCGCGGGCGTCGACCTGCCGCGCGCCCTCGACCGCCTGCGCGCGGGAGGGCTCCCGCCGGGCGGTACGCTCCTCGTCTGTGTCGACCCGGTGCTCGGGCCCGACGTGCACGCGGAGCTGCTGGCCGGCACCGCGGCGTACGCGGAGACCGTCACCATCGGCGCGGACGGTGTCCACCGCCGCACCACCCACCAGCTCCGGCGCCTGCTGGAGCGGCACGGGTTCGCGGTGACGGGCCGGTGCCGGGTCACCACGACCGGCGACGCGACCGGCGACCGTGCCGACCTCGAGCAGCACCACCACGAGCCAGAGACCGACCAGGAGAGGATCCGAGGCGCCATGCCTGAGCTGTCCGACGACGAGAACACCGCCGAGACCGTCGTGTCCGCGACCCCGGCCGCCGCGGGAGGTGCCGGTCGGGACGAGGAGTGGCAGCAGCTCTTCGACTCCCGCGAGCGCCTCCGCGCCCAGGTCGCCCAGCTCGAGCGGGAGCTGGAGACGGTGCGGTCCCTGCTGGTCGCCGAGCGCGCCCACTTCCAGTCCGAGCTCCGCCTCGGCGCCGCCGAGGTCTCGGGGATGCAGAGCGAGATCGAGCGGCACCTCGAGAGCCGTGTCGCGATCCAGAAGCAGCTCGACAAGTGGCAGCGCGAGTACGAGCGGCTCGTCAGCGTCGACGGCAAGCCGCTGGCGGTCAAGGTCGCCTACCGGCGTGCCCGGCGCCGTGCTGCGGACGTCGTGCGCTCCGACCCGCGCCTCGAGCGTGCGGCGCGCCGGGTGCTGGACCGCGTCCGGAGCCGTTGATGTCCGCCCGCACGCTGACGCCCGCCCGGCGAGCGGCCTACGACGCGCTCGTCGCCGGCGAGCACGCCACCGGCGAGCTGCCCACCATCGCCTTCTGCGTCTACACCGACGACCTCGACGAGGGCCGCGGTGACATCTACGTGGCCGCCGGCATGGGCCTCGAGCTGGTGCGGCTCGGCCACGGCGTCCGGCTCGTCCCCAAGTGGGACTGGTCGACGATCGACGACGCCGACGTGGTCGTCGCGATGCTGCCCGACCTCGACCCCTCCGTGCTCCGCGCCGGGGTCCGCCGCGTGGCCTGGGTGCGCAACGAGGTCGAGCGGTGGTGCCGCATGGGCTCCCTGCGCGGCTACCACCAGGTCTTCGCGTCCTCGACGATGGCTGCGGAGCGGCTCGCGCAGGTGACTGACCGGGTCTGGCCCGAGGCGCTGCCGATCGCCGCCGACGAGCAGCTCTTCGTGCTGCCCGAGCCCGGCACGACCCGGCGGGCGACCGCGGTCACCACCGCCAACTTCTGGGGCTCGCTGCGCGACGTGCACAAGGTGCTCGTCTCCCTGCCGTCCGACGCCGACGTCCTCATGTACGGCGAGGCCCGCCGCGCCCCGGCCCGACTGCGCCGCTGGCACGGCGGCGTGCGGTCCTACTTCGACCTGCCGGCCGTCTACGGCGAGCACGCCTACGTCATCGACGACGTCAACCGCTCCAACGTCGGCTTCGGCGCCCTCAACTCGCGGCTCTACGAGAGCGCCGCCTCGGGCGCGCTGCCCATCGTCAACACGCGGCTCGGCCTGGAGGAGCAGGGCTTCGGCCACCTGCCGACCTACCGGGACGCGCGGGAGCTCTCCGAGGTGCTCACGGAGCTCCGCGCCGACCCCGCGCGCACCGCGCTCCTCGCGGAGCAGACCCGCAACGTCGTGCTCGAGCGCCACACCTGGACGACGCGGGCGCGGCAGTTCACCGCGGCGCTCGCCGAGGGCGAGGCCCGGTACGACGCCCCCCCGGCGCCGCGGGCCGTGCACTTCTTCCCGGACTACTCCAACAACCCCTACCAGCGGATGCTGTTCTCGGGGCTGGACGCCGAGGGCGGCTACCCCGTGCCCGTGACGGACGCGCTGGGCCACCTCAAGACGCGCGTCGCGGCGCCCGGCGCGCCGGGCATCCTCAACATCCACTGGACCGACCCGATCCTCCAGCCGTCCCGGGGACCCTTCACGGCTCGGCTCGTGCTCGACGACTTCGCGGCGACGCTCCGGGAGTTCAAGGCGAAGGGCGGTCACCTGATCTGGACCGTCCACAACGTGCTGCCGCACGAGGGCAAGTTCCAGTGGGGCGAGATCGAGCTGGCCCAGCTGCTGGCCGACGAGGCCGACGCGGTCCACCTCCTGTCGGAGGAGACGATCGAGCAGGCTGCGCCGTTCTACCGGATCGAGCCGTCGAAGGCCGTCGTCATCGAGCACTCGAGCTACGACGGCGTCTACCCGACGTGGGTCTCCCGGGCGGGCGCCCGCGCCCGCCTCGGCATCCAGCCGGGGGAGCGCGCGATCATCGCCCTCGGCGGCGTGCGTCCCTACAAGGGCCTCGACCGCCTCGTCTCGGTCTTCGACGAGCTGCGCCAGGACGACCCGTCGCTGCGTCTGCTCATCGCGGGCCGCCCGGGTCGCCTGGCGCGCTCCGCCCGGTTCGAGGCGCAGTGCCTCGCCGACCCGCGGATCGTCGCGAAGTTCGAGTTCGTGCCCGACGACCAGCTCCAGGTGTGGATGAAGGCCGCGGACCTCGCCGTCCTGGCCTACCGCAACATCCTCAACTCGGGCTCGTTCCTGCTGTCGCAGACCTTCGGTCTGCCGGTGGTGGCCCCGCGGGCCGGCGCGATCGCGGCGTTCGACGGCCGCCCCCAGGTGCGGCTGTTCGAGCCGAAGGACGACGACTCGCTGGCGACCGCCATCAAGGCGGCCCTCGACGAGATCCTGGCCGACCCGACGGCCACCCAGGAGGCGCGCGCGGCCGCCGCTGCGCTCGCCGCCGAGCGCTCCCCGGAGCGCATGGGCCGGCAGTTCGCGTCGCTCGTCTCCGGCATCGATGTCTGAGCGCGCCCCCCGGCTCGCCGTCATCGGCGGCGGCCAGCTCGCCCGCATGATGGCCGAGCCGGCCGCCGCCCTCGGCGTACCGCTCCGGCTGCTCGCCGAGGGTCCCGACGTGTCCGCGGCGCAGGTCATCCCCGACCAGCGGGTGGGCGACCACCGCGACCTCGAGGACCTGCGGGCTGTGACCGCCGGGTGCGTGGCCGTCACGTTCGACCACGAGCACGTGCCCACCGAGCACCTCCGGGCCCTCGCGGCGGACGGCGTCGCCGTACGGCCGGGTCCGGACGCGCTCGTGCACGCCCAGGACAAGTCCGTCATGCGGCGCCGGCTCGCGGAGCTGGGCGTGCCCTGCCCGCGCAACGCGGTGGTGGCCTCGCCGGCCGAGGTCGCGGAGTTCGGCCTGCCCTGCGTGCTCAAGACCACCCGCGGCGGCTACGACGGCAAGGGCGTCTGGGTCGTCCGCGAGCTCGCCGACGCCGACGCCGCCTTCGCGGCGGCCCGGGAGGCGGGCGTCGAGGTGCTCGCCGAGGAGCTCGTCGACTTCGTGCGCGAGCTCTCCGCGCTGGTGGCCCGCTCGCCGAGCGGTCAGGCCGCGGCGTACCCCGTCGTCGAGACGGTGCAGCGCGACGGGATCTGCCACGAGGTGACCGCCCCGGCCCCGGACCTCGCCGAGGGCCTCGCCACGCACGCGCAGGAGATCGCACTGCGGGTCGCCGGCGAGCTGGGGGTCGTGGGGATCCTCGCGGTGGAGCTGTTCGAGACCGCGGACGGGCGCGTGCTGGTGAACGAGCTGGCCATGCGGCCCCACAACACGGGCCACTGGACGCAGGACGGCGCGGTGACGTCGCAGTTCGAGAACCACCTGCGCGCCGTGCTCGACCTGCCGCTGGGCTCGCCCGCCCCCCGCGCGCGGTGGAGCGTCATGGTCAACATCCTCGGCTCGGCGAGCGTCGACCCGGCGACGGCGGGTCGGCTCTACGACGGCTACCCCCACGCGCTGGCGCGCGACCCGGGACTGCGGGTGCACCTCTACGGCAAGGACCTGCGGCCCGGCCGCAAGGTCGGCCACGTCAACGTCTACGGCGACGACCTCGAGGAGTGCCGCGAGCGCGCCCGCCACGCGGCGGCCTGGTTCGCGGGCGACCTCGGCAACGAGAGCGAGTGAGATGAGCGAGTCCACCGGGCGTCCCGCCCCCCGCGTCGGCATCGTGATGGGGTCGGACTCCGACTGGCCCGTCATGGAGGCGGCGGCCACCGCGCTGGCCGAGTTCGACGTGCCCTTCGAGGCCGACGTCGTCTCGGCCCACCGGATGCCCGACGAGATGCTGGCCTACGGCCGGGAGGCCCACGGTCGTGGCCTCGCGGCGATCATCGCCGGCGCCGGCGGTGCCGCGCACCTGCCGGGGATGCTCGCGGCCGTGACACCGCTGCCGGTGATCGGCGTACCGGTGCCGCTCCGCTACCTCGACGGCATGGACTCGCTGCTGTCCATCGTGCAGATGCCCGCCGGGGTGCCCGTCGCCACCGTCGCTGTCGGCAACGCCCGCAACGCGGGGCTGCTGGCCGTGCGGATCCTGGCCGCGACCGACCCGGCGCTCGCAGAGCGGATGGTCGCCTTCCAGGCCTCGCTGCGCGACGCCGCGCACGCGAAGGGCGAGGTCGTGCGGTCGGCGTCGTCCGTCGGCACGCCGCGCGCCGGCTTCTGACGGAGCGGGATCCGCGGCGGGGCGTCAGCCCCGCCGGCTCCACTCGATGGCGGGGCAGGTGTCCATGACGGCCACCAGCCCGGCGGCCCGGGCACGGTCGATCGCGTCCTGGTCGACGACGCCGAGCTGCAGCCACACGCCCTTCGCCCCGACGGCGATCGCCTCGTCGACGACCGCGCCCGCGAACTCGGAGCGCCGGAAGACGTCGACCACGTCGATCGGGAACGGCACGTCGGCCAGGCTCGCGTAGCCCTGCTCGCCGTGCACCGTCGGCGCCTTCGGGTGCACGGGCACGATGCGCTTGCCGCGTTGCTGGAGCAGCTGCGCGATGCGCCACGCCGTGCGGCTCGGGTCTTCCGAAAGGCCCACGACCGCCCAGGTCTCGAGCTCGTCGAGCATGAGGGCGACGGCGGCCGGGTCCTGGGCTCCGGGGTCGGTGCCGGAGGCGCTCATCGGGCGTCCCCGAAGACGTCGGGGACGCGCGAGGCGGGCGCCTCGAACACGGGGTCGCGCTTCTCGAGGAACGCGGCCACGCCCTCCTTGCCGTCCGCGACGGAGGCGTAGAACATCGCCAACGAGTCGGCCCGGTGGGCGTCCACCGGGTGCGGGGCCCCGGCGCCGCGGTAGAGGAGCTGCCGGGCGAGCGCCACGCCGTACGGGGAGCGGTTGCGGGTGAACCGGCGCGCCAGCTCGTACGCCGCGGGGAGGAGGTCCTCCGGCTCGTGCACCGACCGCACGAGCCCGCCCTCGAGGAGCTCGGCGGGCTCGAGGATGTCGGCGGTGTAGACCCACTCCAGGGCCCGGGGCAGGCCGACGAGGCGGGGGAGGAACCACGAGGAGCAGGCCTCGGGCACGATGCCGATGCGTCCGAAGACGAAGCCGACGCGGGCCTTCGTGGAGACCAGCCGCACGTCCATCGGCAGCGTCATCGTGGCCCCGATGCCCACGGCCGCGCCGTTGATGGCGGCGATGACCGGCTTGCGGCAGTCGAAGATCGCGAGCGAGACCCGGCCGCCGGTGTCGCGGACGCCGTCGCGGATCTCGGGGGCGTCGAAGCGGTCGACGAGGTCCTGCGGCGTGGGTGCGAGGGACTCGTCGAGGCCGAAGACGTTGCCCTCGCGGGTCAGGTCCATGCCGGCGCAGAAGGCGCGGCCCGCTCCCGTCACGACGACGGCGCGCACCTCGTCGTGGTCGTTGACGCGGCGGAACGCGTCCTCCAGCTCGTCGGCCATCGTCACGGTGAACGAGTTGAGCGCGTCGGGGCGGTCGAGGGTGAGCGTGAGGATGCCGTCGTCGTCGACGGACCAGGAGAGCGTCTCGTAGCGCGGGGCGTCGGGGATGGTCACGGGATCAGGGCTCCAGTCCGGTCGCGGTGCAGAGGTCGTCGGTGATGCTGTCGGTCTCGTTGGTGGCGATGGCCTCGAAGAGGGCCGTGGAGCGCGCCTCGTCCCACGACTCGGCGGACGAGTCGGCGAGGGGCACGGTGCAGTTGCGCGCGCCACCGCCGATGGCCCGCAGGGCGAGCCCCATCCGGGCGGCCTCGACGACGTTCGTCTGCTCGTCGACGGCGATGAAGGAGGTCGCGGCGACGTTGAGCCCGACGTAGCGCCACGGCAGCAGCACGTTGAGCGGGTTGGCGGCCTTGCTGCCCACCGCCGACACCACCTCGCGCTGGTTCTGCACGCGGTCGAGGTCGGAGCGGACGAGGGGGCACTCCGGCGGCCCGTTCTTGGAGCAGCGGGCGCGGGAGTAGTTGAGGGCCGTGGTGCCGTCGACCTCCTGGCAGCCGGCCGGGATGTCGAGGTGCGCCCCGTCGTCCTTGATGGCGTCCTTCGGGCAGATCTCGATCCCGCCGATGGCGTCGACGACCTGCGCGACGCCACCCATGCCGATCTCGGCGTAGTGGTCGATGCGGATTCCGGTGTTCTGCTCGATGGTCTGCACGAGGTACTGGGCCCCCGCGTCACCGCCGCCGCCCTCGGCGAAGACGGCGTTGATCTTGCTGGATCCGCCGTCGGGCAGGTCGACGAAGGTGTCCCGGGGGAACGACACGACCACCGGCTGCCCGCCGCCGGTGTGGATCATGATGATCGTGTCGGTGCGGTCGCCGCCGACGTCGCCCGTGCCGAGCGTGCGGCGCTCCTCGTCGCTGAGGCCCGCGCGCGAGTCGCTGCCGACGACGAGGTAGGTCGTGCCCGGCTGCTCGCCCGGTCGGTCGCCCGTCGGCATCGCGTCGATCCGCTCGACGTTGTTCCACGCCCAGATCGGCACGGCGACGAGGAAGACCAGCCACAGCACGAGGAGCAGCAGGAGCACCCGCAGGACGGGGAACCGTCGCCGCCGGCGCGGGGCGCCGGCAGCGGAACGTCCGGGGGCGCGACCCGGGGGCGGGCCCGGGGGCGGCACCGGCGGGCGCTGCGGCGACCGCGGCGGGGGCGTCGCTCGACGGCGCCCCTGCGGGGGCGAGGACGGCGGTGGGGGAGCGGGGTAGAGGCCGTGGTCGTCGCCCGTGGCCATCAGCCGGGTGGCCTCGTCCTCGTCCCGCGCGGCCCGGCGCCGCGGCTCCGTCGGCTGGGGGCCGCGGTTGCCGCCGGAGCCGTAGAGCCACTCGTACTCGGGCGTGCCCTCGCGGGGGCGGCCGCCGGACTGACCGTCTGACATGAGGGGGACGCTACCGCGCCGTCCTCCGGCGTGGCGTCACCGCTGGGACCGGTGTGGCTGGTGGGATGCACCACGCAGCCAACGTCTCTTCCCCGGCGAGAAAGGTCTGCCATGTCCCCCACGGACCCCTCGGCACCGTCGCGTCCGCACCCCGCGCGGGCCTCGGCGACCCCGGCCGACGACGCTCGGGCTCGCGGTGCGCGCGCCCCCCGCGCCGTACGGGCCGGTCGGACCACGCACGAGCGCGCCCAGGGCGTGCACCTGCGGCGGGCCCTGACGCTGCTGTTGATGACGCTGGTGCTGCCGGGCTCGGCCCAGCTCGTCGCCGGCAACAAGCGCGTCGGGCGGGTGGCGCTGCGGGTCTGGTTCGGGCTGCTCGCCCTCGTCCTCCTGGTCGCCCTCGTGGCGTCGGTCTGGAACGGCCTGCTGCTCAAGCTCGGCGCCAACATGGACCTCCTCGGCGTCATCAGGTTGGCGCTCGTCGTGCTCGCGGTCGCGTGGGCCGCCCTCTTCGTCGACGCCTGGCGGATCGCGGCGCCGGGAGCACTGCAGCGGCGGCAGCGGGTCGCCCTCGTCACGCTCAACGGCGTCCTCTGCTTCTCCGTGGTCGGTGGTCTGCTCTTCTCCGCCCACGCGATCGAGGTCGGACGCGGCTTCGTCACCAGCGTCTTCACCGGCGAGGAGGTCACCGAGCCGACCGCCGGTCGCTACAACGTGCTGCTGATCGGCGCGGACGCGGGGGAGGGGCGCATCGGGCTGCGCGCCGACTCGATGACGGTGGCGAGCATCGACCAGGAGTCGGGCCGCACCGTGCTCATCTCGCTCCCGCGCAACATGCAGAAGTTCCCCTTCCGCGAGGGCTCGGTCATGGACGAGCAGTTCCCGGACGGCTTCGACTGCGAGGGCTGCTACCTCAACGGCGTCACCACGTGGGCGACCGACCACCCCGACCTCTTCGGCCTCCCGGCGGACGCCAGCCACGGCGAGCTCTTCGACGCCGGCATGGACGCCACCATCTCGGCGATCGAGGGCGTCACGGACCTCGACGTGAACTACTGGGCCATGGTCGACATGCGGGGCTTCGAGGACCTCGTCGACGCCGTCGGCGGGGTCGAGCTCAACGTCCGCGGGCGCATCCCGATCGGCGGCGTCGGTGCTCCGATCTCGGGCTACATCGAGCCCGGCGTGCAGCAGCTGGACGGCTACCGGGCCCTGTGGTTCGCGCGGTCCCGCGCGGACTCCGACGACTACTCGCGCATGGCTCGGCAGAAGTGCGTCATGAGCGCCATGCTCCAGCAGATGGATCCCACGACGGTGCTCACCAGCTTCGGTCAGATCGCGGACGCGGGCGCCAACATGCTCGAGACGAGCATCCCGCCCGGTGAGGTCGACCGCTTCGTCGACCTCGCGCTCAAGGCGCGCAACGAGCCCATCTCCACGGTCTCGATCGTGCCGCCGGCCGTGAACACGGCCGACCCGGACATGGACGTCGTGCACCAGATGATCGCCGCGGGGATCGCCGGCGACACGGCCGAGGAGGCGCCCGCAGCGCCGACGACGGACGCCGCGGCGGGCTCGGGCGGTTCGGGCTCCGGCTCCGGCTCCGGCTCCGGTGGGTCGGGCGGCGGCGAGGCCGCGGCGCCCGACACGGTGACCGGTGGCTCGATCGGCTCGCGCGACGAGGGCTACTCCGCCAACGAGACCAGCGACCTCGGCTCGGCCTGCTGAGCCGACCGGCGCTTGGGGTCCGAAGCCGTACGGCTCGACCAGTATTGATCGGTGAACTGTGCGGTTGGTGCGGCTCGGGCCGAGCCGGACCTGTCCCAGCCGCACATCTGGGCGCCGCCCGGTGCGCCCGGTGCGCCGGCCCGTCCGGCCCGTCTGGCCCGTCTGGCCTGCCCCGGCCCGCCGACCGTTGTCGGGCCTGACGCGTCGGGCCTGCGAAATGTGCGGTTGGTGCCGCTCGGGCCGAGCCGGACCTGTCCCAGCCGCACATGTGGGCGCCGCCCGGTGCGCCCGGTGCGCCTTCCGGCGTGCCGAGACCGACGCGTTCCTCCGACCCGACCGTGGGGCGCGACACGTTCCCCTTGGATCCGGAACGTGCCTGCCGACCGTGGGATCGACCCGAAAACCGGGCTCTGTCGGCGTGTCGTGCCCCGTCGGAGCGCGGTTTGACGAATCATCTCGGAAGTGCTCGGCGTGGCGGCTTGATAATCACACCGTTGTAGTTCTCGCGTTCGGCTTGCCTGTTACTCATGTGACGTGTGTGATGGCCGACGTCTCGTGTGAACAACTTCCCCCGTCGCGCGCAGGAGCCCTCTCGATGTCAGCCAGCAAGTCTCGATACGTCAGCGTCTGCCAGCAGGCGCTGACGCTCCTCGCGGTGGCCGCGGTGCTCGCACCCGCGGCCAACGTCGTCTCCCTCGACATCTCCCACTCGCCCGAGGTCGCGCCGACGGTGCCCATCGCCGCCGGGCCCGGCGACGAGGCCCCCGTCGAGTCGGCTCCGGTCGAGTCGACGGTCGAGGAGGTGGCCCTGACCGCGACGCAGGACGCGGTCCCCGCCGCGCCGGCTGCCCCGGAGACGCCCGCGACCCCCGACGCCCAGCGCGCCGCCCCGCAGGCCGAGACGGACGCCGAGACCGACGACCCGACCGCAGCTCCGACCGAGGAGCCCACCGAGGAGCCCACCGAGGAGCCCACCGAGGAGCCCACCGCGCCGGCCACCACCGACGCGGACGGCCTCGCACTCCCCGGCGTCACGACCGAGCTGCTCAGCGACCCCCAGCCCGTCACGGGCTTCGGTGCCGTCGGCGTGACCTGGGACGCCGCGACCCCGGTCGCCGGCGACGCGATCACGTTCCTGGTGCGGACCGCCACCGACGGCGTGTGGAGCGACTGGGAGACGATGCCGTACGAGGCCGAGGCGGAGGAGGCGGCGACCGCCGCGGAGAACGCGGACGCCGGCAGCGGCGAGGAGGCCGACGCACGGCCCGGCACCGAGCTCGTCTTCGTGGGCGAGGTCGACGAGGCCCAGGTGCAGGTGACCGCCCCGGAGGGCCTGCCCGCCGACCTCACGGTCGCCGTCATCGACCCCGGCACGTCGGACGTCGTCGAGGAGGCGCCGGAGTACGCCGCGCCCGACGCCGCCAGCGACCCGACCGCCGCCACCGCGGAGGGCCAGGCCGAGGGCGGCAGCGCCGACACGGGCTCCGCGCCCGCGGACGACGCCATCGCCCTGCAGGCCGCCGCGAGCGGCGTCTCGCAGCCGTCGATCTACTCCCGCGCGCAGTGGGGTGCGGACGAGGGCATGCGCGACGGCTCGCCGCGCTACGCCGCCGTCAAGGGCGCCGTCATCCACCACACCGTGAACGCGAACAACTACACGGCCGACCAGGTGCCGGGGATCATCCGGGGCATCTACGCCTACCACGTGAAGTCCCAGGGCTGGTCCGACATCGGCTACAACTTCCTCGTCGACAAGTTCGGCCGCCTCTGGGAGGGCCGCTACGGCGGGATCACGAAGGCCGTCCGGGGCGCGCACATCTCGGCCTACAACGACTACACCTTCGGCATCTCGGCGATCGGCAACTACGAGACCGCGCAGCCGACCCAGGTGATGCTCAACTCGATCGCCCACCTCATCGCGTGGAAGCTCAAGATCCACGGCATCGACGCCACCTCGACGCAGAGCTTCGGGGGCGACCGGTACCCGGCGATCATCGGCCACCGCGACGGCGGCCAGACGGCGTGCCCGGGCAAGTACCTCTACGCCAAGCTCGGCTGGATCCGCACGGAGGCCAAGCGCATCCAGACGTCGGGCGGCTCCACCAGCCCGACGCCGGCGCCGACCCCGGGCAGCAACGCCTCCCGCCCGGCGATCACCAAGTCCAACCTCATCGGCAACGACCGCCCCGACCTCGTGTTCCGCCAGGCCGACGGCCGCGTGTGGATCCTGCCCACCGGCGGTCTCAACGCCTACGGCGCGCGCATCGCGGTCGGCACGTTCCCCGGCGCCCAGGGCGTCACGATCTCGCCCGACCTCACCGGCGACGGCCGTCAGGACCTCGTCGTCGTGGACAGCCGCGGCCACGCCCTGCTCTACCCGGGCACGGCGCAGGCGGGGAAGTTCGGCTCGCCGCGGAGCATCAGCGCCAGCATGTTCAAGGACACCGAGAACCTCATCGGGGTCGGCGACCTCGACGGCGACGGCCACAACGACCTCATCGCGCGCAAGTCGGCGACCGGCCAGACGCTCCTCTACCGGGGCGACGGCAAGGGGAAGTTCTCCGCCGTCTCCATCGCCCGCGACTGGAAGGCCTACGCGCTCTTCACGGTCATCGGCGACGTCACCGGCGACGGTGTCCGCGACATCATCGCGAAGGACACCTCGGGCAAGATGTGGGTGCTCCCCACGGGGGTGCGCCGCAACGGCACCGAGCGCCAGTTCGTGGTCGGCACCCGCAAGTCGGTGCCCGGCGACTTCTCCGCGGTCGCCGCGATGGGTGGCTGGGGCGACGTCAACGCCGACGGGAAGCCCGACCTGCTCCTGCGCCTGAGCAGCGGCTCGCTCTACCTGATGCCCTACAACGGCGGCAACGCGCGGTTCGGGCCCACCCGTGGTCCCCTCTCCGGGGGCGGCAAGTTCCGCGAGATCAGCAGCGCGGGCAACCTCAAGGGCAGCACCGCGAGCGACCTGGTCGGCCGCATCGGTGACACCGTCTACATCGTTCCCCACGCCGGCACCGTCGACCACTACGCCGCGAAGGCCACCAACATCGTCGTGCCCAGCGGCACCGCGGTCTTCAACGTCGGCGACTGGAACAAGGACGGCAAGGGCGACATCGTCACCCGCGCCCCCGACGGCTCCCTCACGCTGTGGCGGGGCGACGGCCAGGGCCAGTTCGCAGCGGGCGTCGCGCTCGGTTCGGGCTTCGGCTCGGTGACCAAGCTGCGCTTCGTCGGCGACGTGACCGGCGACGGCCTGCCCGACTTCTACGGGCGGGACGCGGCCGGCAAGCCGACGATCTTCCCGGGCAACGGCGCGACGGGCTTCAAGGCGTCGCTGTCGGCCAGCAAGGCGATGGACGAGTTCTGGTACTTCCGCGGGACCGACCTCAGCGCCTACGACCTGGTGACGGCCACGGCGTCGCTGACGGGCAAGACGACGACCGACATCGTGCTGCGGCACAAGGCGACCGGGATCCTGCGGCTCCTGCAGTACGACGCCGCCGGCCGCGTCATCACCAACCGCACCATCGCCGAGCCGTCGAAGGGCATCACGTCGCTGGGCTGATGCGCTCGTCACGCTCGATGACCGCGCGCCGCTCGTCCCACCACGGGGCGGGCGGCGCGTCGTCGTCCACGAGCACGACGGAGCCACCGGCCGCCACGACGTCGACGGTACGCCGCAACGCGGCCCGCTCCGCCAGCCCGGTGAGCAGCACCCGGCCACCGGGCGTGGCGGCGTCGGTGGGCGCGGCGCCGAGGAGCTCGGCCTGGGTGAGGCCCGGCAGGGCGGCGTCGTCGGCCGTCGGGGGATCGAGCGCGACGTACCCGTCCGGCTGCCCCCACACCTCGACGCCGAGGTCGTGGACGCCTCCGGGCACGCCGTCCGCGAACGGGCGGGCGAGGGGCGTGAGGGCGGCGGCCAGGACGACCCGGTCGTCGGACTCGGGTGCCCATCGGTCCAGGGTGCCGGGACCGCACAGCACGGCGTCGGGCGCCGCGGCGGCCGCGTCGCCCGGCTGCGCGACGACGAGACCGGCGGACCAGGCCGCGCCCCACGCGACGGGGGTCAGCCAGTGGGTCGGCAGGTCGACGAGCAGCGTGTCGCCGCGCTCCAGGTCGAGCGCATCCGTGAGCAGGCCCGCGGTCTTGGCCACCCAGTTGGCGTAGGTGACGACGGAGAGCTCGACGCGCTCGGTGAGCGCGCCGGAGCCGTCGTGGGCGTACCACGTCACGAGCGGGCGCCCGGCGTCGGCGGCCACCAGGGCGGCCAGCAGGTCGGGGAACACGGAGGGGCGGCGCGAGGAGGCGGTCACGGCGCCATCCTGGCAGCCGCCCGGGAACGCCGAGAGCCCCGGCCGTCGGGGGCCGGGGCTCTCGGGTCGATCAGGTGACCGCGTGGGTCACATGGCGTTGGGCTCGGTCGAGTTCGTGTAGGGCCAGCGGAGCATGAACTCCTTGAGGGCCTCGCCGCTGGGGGCGCTGCAGTACTGGATGACGCCGTAGCTCGTGGGCTCCTCGCCGCCCTCGGGCGTCGGCGCGACGAGCTCCGGGGCGTCGCCCACCGCGGGCTCGGGGTCGATCGCCCAGTGGGTCAGGGCCACGTGCACGCCGCCCTCCAGCTCGGGCGCCTCGTTGCCGGTCAGCTCCGCGATCTGCTCCATGCCGGTCTGCATGTCGGTCGCCCACTCGGTCTGGTCGCCCTCGGCCTCCTCCGCGCCGTACCACGGCAGCGCCTTGAACTTGAGGCGGAAGTTGTCGGTGCCCTGGAGCTTCTTGCCGATGCCCTCGATCTCGTCGATCTCGTCGCCGTTGTCCGCGACGGTCTGGTCGTACCAGAGGAACGTGTAGCCGTGCTCGGAGTTGTGCACGAGCTGCTCGAGCTCCGAGCGGTCGTCCCAGCCGTAGAACTTGCGCTCCATGGCCGCGGGGACCGACCGGTGGGGGCCGAAGATCGGGGGCGACGTCGTGTACTCGATCGAGCCGGAGTCGCGGTGGTCCTGCTCGCCCGTCGCCGGGATGACCATCTCGGGCCCGCAGACGGTGGCCGGGGCGCCGATGCTGGCGAGGTCGATGTCGTCGAACTTGCGCAGGTCCCACCAGTTCATGACGGGTCGGTACGCAGCGGCGCCGACGATGAGCAGGGCGACCGCGGCGCACACGCCGACGATCATGAAGCTGCCGCGCCGCTCGGCGCGCTGGTGCGCCTTCAGCTGCTTCTTGGCCTTGGCGGCACGGTCGTTGCTCGGGGTTTTCGCCACGGTCTGGCAATCCTCACGGGGTCGGGACGAGGGCAGGTCGACGTGCGCCACGCCGGGCGCACGAGAGGGGAGTTTACGGACTACCCGGGACGAAGCGGACCTCCGCCGTCCCCGCGGGTTCCCAGGACCACCCCAGGACACGCGCCAGCGCGTCGAGCGAGGCCCGCAGCGCGTGGAGGTCGGCGACCGGTGCGGTGACCCCCGCGGGGTCGACCAGCACCGGGACGGCGAGCACGCGGTTCAACGCGTCGGCCACGTCGGCGGCGGCGGCAGGTCCACCGAAACCGTCGCGCAGCTCGGCCGCGTCGACGCGGGCCGCGAGGGCGGCGACGACGGCCTCCCGCGCGCCGTACCCGAACATGTCGCGCTCCGGTGCGCGCACGAGGGCGACGGCGCCGGGGCCGTCGTCGTCGGCGGGGAGCACGAGGTCGGCGCGGCCGCGCAGGAGCGCGAGCGGTCGGCCGCCGAGCTTGCCCTGGGCGAGCTCGGCGGCGGAGGCGATCTCGTCGGCGACGGCCGGCGCCGTCACGGCCAGCGGGTTCCCGTAGGAGTCGACGCGGCCGGCGTGGTCGTCGAGCACCCGGAGGCCGGCGGCGCCGACGGCGATGTCGGTCTGTCCCTCGCGCCACGCCCGCCCGGCCGTGTCCGTGACGACCACGCCGACGACGGCGCCGGTGCGGCGGCGCACCTCCGCGCGCAGCGCCCGGGCCGACGCGTCCGGGTCGTGGGGGAGCGGGACGACGCTGCCCGCGACGACGTTGGAGTTGTCGACGCCGGCGGCGGCGAGGGTGAGCCCGTGGCGGGTGCGGGCGATGCGGGTCGGTCCGCGGCGGGCCACCACCCGGACGGTCTCGTCGTCGATGACGGACTCGCGGTCGGAGGTGACGACCCGGCCCTCGGCCTTGGCGACCGCCTTGCTCGTCACCACCACGACGTCCCCGTCGCGGGGGGCGAGGTGGGTGACGACGAGCGCGGCCAGGTCGGTGCCGGCCCCGACCTCGCCGATGCCGTCCGGCGCGACGACCTCGAGACCGCTCACGACGCGGTCCCGGCGAAGGCGGCCTCGACCGCGGCGGCGGCCATGCGGGCGGTCGCGTCGTGGTCGGTCATCATCAGCGGCACGGCGCGCGCGGGCAGACCGGCGGCGTCGAGGCCGGCGAGCTGGTCGGCGTCGCGCTCGTCGATCAGCCACGCGTCGAGCACCCCGCCAGCACCGCCGGCACCACCGGCACCACCGGCGCCGCGGGCGCCGTAGTGCCGGCCCACCGCTCCCGCGGACACCTCAACGCCGATCGACTCGAGCATCTGGCGGGCCATGCCGCGCACCGGACCGTCGCCGACGATGGGGGACAACCCCACGACGCGCGCGTCCGTGGTGGCGACGGCGTCACGCACGCCCGGTACGCCGAGGATGGTGCCGACCGAGACGACGGGGTTCGACGGGGGCAGCACGACGAGGTCGGCGCCCGCGATGGCGTCGAGGACGCCGGGGGCGGGGGTGGACGTGTCGAGGCCGACGACGACGACCGTCTCGGCCGGGACCTCGGCGCGCAGGCGGATCCAGTACTCCTGGAAGTGCACGACGCGGCGGCCGCTCGGTGCGTCCGCGTCGGCGATCGCGACGTGGGTCTCGACGCGGTCGTCCGTCATGGGCAGCAGGCGCAGGCGCGCGCCGAGCGGCTCGAGCCAGCGGCGGCACAGGGCCGTCGTCACGTCGGAGAGCGGGTAGCCCGCGGCGAGCATCTGCGTGCGCACGAGGTGGGTGGCGACGTCGCGGTCGCCGAGGCCGAACCAGGTCGGCTCGACGCCGTACGCCGCGAGCTCGGTCTTCACGCTCCACGTCTCGTCCCGACGACCCCACCCGCGGCCCGGGTCGATGCCGTCGCCGAGGGTGTACATGACGGTGTCGAGGTCGGGGCACACCTTGAGGCCGTGGACCCAGATGTCGTCCGCCGTGTTGGCCACGACGGTGACCTCCGTGGCGGCGGACCCGCCGGGCACCTGGCCGGTCGCGAGGCCGTGGAGCAGGCCCTGCAGGAAGCGGGCGCCGCCCATGCCTCCGGAGAGGACGGTGATCCGCTGCAGGGTGGGGGGCGTCGGGCTCATGGGACCACCCTGCCGGACGGGTCCGCAGCCCCGCGAACCGGGCTCATTAGCAGACCGCTTGTAACACACGGCGGGCTTGACTTACGGGTACGACAGGCATGTAATTCCCACAGTGTTCTTTCCCTTCAGACGCGACGGCGTCAGCCGAAGAGGAGAACCAGCAGGAGCCGGGGTGCGGCCGACGGTGACGAATCGACGTCGCCGAGGTGTGCCGATGGGTCGAGGAACCGGGGAAGGGGCGGGTGGCGTTGATCGAGCTCAATCTCGTTGACGGGGACGCCGGGGAACCGGGCTGGCAGGAGCGAGCGCTTTGCGCGCAGACCGACCCGGAGGCGTTCTTCCCGGAGAAGGGCGGGTCCACGCGCGAGGCCAAGAAGGTCTGTCTCACGTGTGAGGTGCGGGACGAGTGCCTGGAGTACGCGCTGATGAACGACGAGCGCTTCGGGATCTGGGGCGGTCTGTCCGAGCGCGAGCGCCGCAAGCTGAAGAAGCGCGCCGTCGTCTGAGCGGGGAAGGAGGTCGGCCGTGACCGACCTCGTCCCCGTCCTCGTCGTCGCCGGCCCGTTGGGCGCCGGCAAGACGACGTTGGTGAACCACCTGCTCAGCCACAGCGCGGACACCCGCGTCGGCGTCATCGTCAACGACTTCGGTGACATCGACGTCGACGGCCTGCTCGTGGCCGGCCAGGCCGACATGCTCTTCTCGGCGAGCGGTGGCTGCCTCTGCTGTGCGACCGACGACGGCGCCGTCGCCGACTTCGTCGCGCGGTTGACCGCGCCGCGGGCCGGGATCGACGTCGTGGTCGTCGAGGCCAGCGGCGTCGCCGACCCCGTCGCCCTCGTGCACCGGGTGACCACCAGCCTGTCCCGCCGCGCACGGTTCGGCGGGCTCGTCGTGCTCCTCGACGCCGAGCACGTCGCCCCCGACCTCGCCGACCTCGCCGAGGGCGGGGAGCGCCACGGCCAGCTGGTCCACGCCGACCTCGTCGTGCTCACCAAGACCGACCGCGTCGACGCCGGCCACCTGGCCCGGCTGCGGGCCCGGCTGCGGGTGCTGCTGCCGGGGCGGCCCGTGACGACCGCCGTGCACGGCGCGCTCGACCCGACCCTGCTCTTCGACCTGCGGCACGACCCCGCGCGCCAGCTGACCCTCGGGGACATCCGGGCGGGGGAGAACGAGCACCTGCACGCGGCGTACCGGTCCGTGAGCTGGACCAGCGCCGCGCCCCTCCACCCCCGACGCCTGGCGGCGTTCCTGGGCGAGGGGGTGCCCGAGGCGTTCCGCATCAAGGGGTTCGTCACGATCGACGTGCCCGGCGCGACGTCACGCTGGACGGTGCACCGCGTCGGCCGGCACGTGCGGGTCACCCCCGGTGCGCCGGGTGGAGCGGGCCGCCGCGCGGGCACCGAGCTGGTGCTCATCGGGCCCGAGCTGGGCGGGTCGGCCTACGACGAGCTGGCGGCGATCGTGGCCGCGCCCGACGAGCAGCCCGACCTCGAGGACCTGTGGGGCCTCGAGCGCCTGGTCCCGGCCGAGCTCCGCGCCGACCACCTGCCCAGCGCGGCGGGCTGACCCGCCGTCGAACCGGAGGGGCGCTGTCGCGGCGGGCCCCCGGTGGGGCAAGGTGTCCTCGTGACCCACGCCACCGATCCCACCTTCGCGCAGGTGCTCGACGAGCGCTTCAGCTGCCGCGCGTTCCTGCCGGAGCCGGCCGAGCCGCAGGTGCTCGACCGGCTGTTCCGCCTGGCCCAGCGCACCCCGTCGTGGTGCAACACCCAGCCCTGGCAGGTCCATCTCGTGACAGGCGAGGCCCGCGACGAGCTCGCGGCCCACCTGGCCGCTGCCGTCACGAGCGCCCCCGGCACCTCCGACCTCCCGACCCCGGAGCGCTACGAGGGGGTCTACCAGGAGCGGCGCCGCGCGTCGGGCTTCGCGCTCTACGAGAGCCTCGGCATCGCGCGCGAGGACACCGCCGCGCGCGGCGCGCAGATGCTCCGCAACTTCGAGTTCTTCGGCGCCCCCCACGTCGCGATCGTCACGAGCGACCGGCTCCAGGGCACGTACGGCGCGATCGACTGCGGCGGGTACGTCGCGACCCTGACCCACGCGGCCACCTCGCTGGGGCTCGCCACCTGCGCCCAGGCGGCGCTGGCGATGTACTCGAACGCCGTGCGCGAGTTCCTCGACCTCCCGGAGGGCCGTGTGATCGTCTGCGGCATCTCCCTCGGCCGCGCCGACCTCGACCACCCCGCCAACGGGTTCCGCACGGAGCGGGCGACGGTCGAGGACGCGGTGACCGTCGTCGACCGTCGACCCGCGCAGCGTGAGGAGGGGGCGGCATGACCGCGTTCGCCGCGACCGACGACCCGTTCGACGTCGCCGGGCTCGACCTGACCCCGTCGCCGCGGGCGCGGGAGCTGCGCGCCTCGCTCGTGGAGTTCATGAACGACCACGTGTTCCCAGCGGAGGCGGACTACCACGCGTTCCGCCACTCCGTCGGGCCGCAGGACCACACCCCCGCGCCCGTGCTGGAGACGCTGAAGTCGGAGGCGCGCCGACGCGGCCTGTGGAACCTGTTCCTGCCCGACGTCGCGGGCATCAGCCAGCTCGACTACGCGGGGCTCGCCGAGATCACCGGCTGGAGCCTCGAGCTGGCCCCGGAGGCCACGAACGGCGCGGCGCCCGACACGGGCAACATGGAGCTGCTCCACATGTTCGGCACGCCCGAGCAGCAGGAGCGGTGGCTCCGGCCCCTCCTCGAGGGCACCATCCGCTCCGCTTTCGCGATGACGGAGAAGGCGGTCGCGAGCAGCGACGCCACCAACATCGAGACGCGCATCGAGCGCGACGGCGACGAGTACGTCATCAACGGCCGCAAGTGGTGGACCTCCGGCGCCGCGGACCCTCGCTGCGCGCTGCTCATCGTGATGGGCAAGACCGACCCCGACGCCCCGAAGCACCGTCAGCAGTCGATGGTGCTCGTGCCGACCGACACCCCGGGCGTCGAGATCGTGCGGGACCTCCCCGTGTTCGGTCGCCACGACCAGCACGGTCACTGCGAGGTGCTCCTCCGCGACGTACGGGTGCCGGTGACCTCCGTGCTGGGGGAGGAGGGCGCGGGCTTCGCGCTCGCGCAGGCGCGCCTCGGGCCCGGCCGGATCCACCACTGCATGCGGGCCCTCGGTGCGGCCGAGCGGGCGCTCGACCTGCTGGTACGGCGCGCGGGGAGCCGCGTCGCGTTCGGCAAGCCCCTCGCGGAGCAGGGCATGGTGCAGCGCGACATCGCCGAGTCGCGCATCGCGATCGACCAGGCGCGGCTGCTGTGCCAGCACGCGGCCGCGGTGATCGACGCCCACGGCAACAAGGCCGCCGCCTCGCTCGTCTCCATGGCCAAGGTGGCCGTCCCGCGCGCGGCCCTCGAGGTCATCGACCGCGCCATCCAGGTGCACGGCGGCGCCGGTATCAGCGACGACGTGCCGCTCGCGATGATGTACGGCTGGCACCGCGCCATGCGGATCTTCGACGGCCCCGACGAGGTGCACCTGCGGGGCATCGCCCGCGCGGAGCCCGGGCGGGAGCGGGTGCTCAGGCCCTGAGGTCGGGAGCCGCGGGGGCGTCCGGCTCCCGCGGCGGGCGCCCGGCGGCCCGGAGGGTCGCCGAGCCGAACCGTGCGTGCACGTGCACCTCGTCCCACCCGCCCTCCCAGCTCAGCCACGCCAGCGCGGACGTGGGCATCTCGACGTCGGTGCCCGCGAGCGTGGAGGCCAGGTCGGTGAGACCGGGGTCGTGGCCGACGACGACCACGGCGTGGTGCTCGTCGTCGAGGCCCGCCACCAGTGCGGCGAGGTGCCCGGCGTCGAAGGTGTAGACCCGCTCGTGCGGCACCAGCACCGGCGGTGCGGCGAGGTGCGCCGCGGCGAGCCCCCACGTCGTCGTCGCCCGCACGGCGGGGGAGACGAGCGCGAGGTCGAGGCGCGGTCCGTGGGCCGCGAGCCAGGCGCCGGCCTCGGCGGCCTGCCGCCGGCCGCGGCTCCCGATGGGTCGTTCCCGGTCGGACGTCCCGGTGGACCAGTCCGACTTCCCGTGGCGCAGGAGGACCAGGTCGCGGGTCGGGGGCATGGCCCGCAGGGTAGCGGGACCGGGCGTCGGGTGGGTGCCGGCTCAGGTGCCGGCTCAGGTGTCGAGGAAGTGGTCCGCCGTGATCGGCAGCGACCGCACCCGCACCCCCGTGGCGTGGAAGGTCGCGTTCGCGACGGCCGCCGAGGTGCCGACGATCCCGATCTCGCCGATGCCGCGCGAGCCCATCGGCGTGGCGAGGTGGTCCTCCTCGTCCAGCCACTCCGCCTGGAGGTCGAGCACGTCGGCGTGGGCCGCGACGTGGTAGGTCGCGAGGTCCTGGGTCACGACGTGACCGGAGCGGGGGTCGCGCCAGCCCTCCTCGTGCAGTGCGGCCGAGAGGCCCATGGTGAGGGCGCCCAGCAGCTGGGAGCGGGCGGTCATGGGGTTGATGACGCGGCCGACGGAGTAGACGCCGTGCAGCCGCGAGACCCGCACCTCCCCGGTCCAGCGGTGCACGCGGGCCTCGGCGAAGACCGCGCCGAAGGAGTGCAGCGCGTGGCCGTCGGTGTCGGCGTACGCGCCGCTCGCCGCCGTGGTGTGCAGTCCGGGGTCGGGCGAGGCGCCGTGGTCGTGGCGGAACTGCTGCGCGGCCGCGGCGATGGCGCTGCCCCAGGACGACGTGCCGGACGAGCCGCCCGCCACCGTCGCGAACGGCAGGTCGGTGTCGCCGATCGCGAGGTCGATGCAGTCGGGCGCGACCTGCAGCGCGTCGGCGGCGATCTGCACGAGCACGGTGCGGGCGCCGGTGCCGAGGTCGACCGCGCCGACGTCGACGCCGTACCGGCCGTCGCCGAGCGAGCGCACCCGCGCGGTGTTGCCCGGCGAGAACAGCATGGGGTACGTCGCCGACGCGACCCCGGTGCCGACCCACCAGTCGCCGTCGGCCCGGGCGCGGGGTTCGGCCGGCCGCTCCGACCAGCCGAACCGCTCCGCGCCGAGGCGGAGGCACTCGACGAGGCGCCGGCCGTTGAACGGCTTGCCGCTCTCCGGGTCGACCTCCGGCTCGTTGCGCTCCCGCAGGTCGATCGGGTCGACGCCCGCGGCCACGGCGAGCTCGTCGAGCGCGACCTCCAGGGCGTGCATGCCCGGCATCTCCCCGGGCGCCCGCATCCAGGACGGCACGGGCACGTCGAGCGCGGCCACGCGGTGGGTCGTGGCGCGGTGGGGCGCGGCGTACATCATGCGGGCCGCGGTCGCGGACTGCTCGGCGAACTCCTTGACGCGCGACGTCTGCGACGTCGTGTCGTGCCGGAGGGCGAGGAGCGTGCCGTCGGGCTCGGCGCCGAGGCGCACCCGCGAGCGGGTGGCGGTGCGGTGGCCGGTGAGCGCGAACATCTGCTGGCGCGTCACGGCGAGGCGCACCGGGTGGCCGGGCAGCGCCAGCGCGGCGAGCGCGACCGCCACCTCGGGGGCGTGGGGGAGGCCCTTGCTGCCGAAGCCGCCGCCGACGTACGGCGCGAGCACGCGCACCTGCTCCGGCTCGAGGCCCAGCACCGGCGCCAGCGTGGCGCGCACGGCGTGCACCGCCTGCGTCGAGTCGTGCAGGGTGAGCAGCGCGCCGTCCCAGGTCGCCGTCGCGGCGTGCGGCTCCATCGGGCTGTTGAACTCGTGGGGCGTGACGTAGGTGGCGTCGACGCCCACCGGGGCGGTCGCGAGGACCGCGTCGGGGTCGCCGTCCCGGGTGTCCGTCTCCGCGCCCGCGTTGACCTCGTCGGGGGCGTAGGTCGCACTGTGCTCGTCGAAGACGACCTCCGCCGGTTCCTCGTGCTGGTGCACCCGCACCAGGAGCGCACCCTCGCGCGCGGCCTCCGACGACGTGGCCACCACCATCGCGACGATCTGCCCGCGGAAGGCGATCCGGTCGTCCTGGAGCACGGCGAGCTCCCGGTCCTCGGTGTCGGCGAGCCGGGGCGCGCTCTCGTGGTCGAGCACGCGGAGCACGCCCGGGTGGTCCAGGGCGTCGCTCGCGTCGACCCGGAGCACGCGCCCGCGGGCCGTCGTGGAGGTGACGAGCCAGGCGTGCAGGACCTCGCCGTCGACCGGGTGCTCGACCGCGTAAGTCGCCGCACCCGTCACCTTCGCGACGCCGTCCTGCCGGTCGAGGTGCCGCCCCATCGCGCGCGCGGGGAGCTGCTCCGGCACGATCCGGGTGACCGCCTCCGTCGAGGTGCCGCTCATCGCGCACCGCCCGCGAGCCGCAGGAGCGTGTGCGCCGTCAGGTTCCGCACCATCGCCACCTTGTACGCCGTCTGGCCGGTCGTCGAGGCCGCCGCCAGCTCCGCCGCGGCCGCCTCCCGGGCGGTCTCCTCGGTGAGCACGGCACCGCGGAGCGCCTCCTCCGCGACGTACGCCCGCCAGGGTCGGTGGGCCACGCCGCCCCACGCGAGGCGGACGTCGCGCACCCGGCCGCCCTCACCGCCGTCGAGGTCGACGGCTGCGGCCACGGAGACGAGCGCGAAGGCGTAGGAGGCACGGTCGCGCGCCTTGGCGTAGGTCGAGGCCGACGCGACCGCGCTGCCCGGCAGCTCGACGGCCGTGATCAGGTCGCCGTGGCGGAGCACGGTGTCGTGCTCCGGGTGGTGGCCCGGCAGCCGGTGCAGCTCCGTCATCGGGACGCGCCGCTCGCCGTCGGGGCCGAGCACCACGACGACCGCGTCGAGCGCCGTGAGCGCGACGGCGAGGTCGGAGGGGTGGGTGGTCACGCACGCCTCGCTCGCGCCGAGGATGGCGTTGTAGCGGCCGTAGCCCTCGAGGGCGGAGCACCCCGAGCCGGGCTCGCGCTTGTTGCAGGGCGTCGTGACGTCCTGGAAGTAGACGCAGCGCGTGCGTTGGAGCAGGTTGCCGGCGGTGGTCGCCTGGTGGCGGATCTGGCCGGAGGCGCCGGCGAGCAGCGCCCGCGCGACGGCGGGGAAGCCGCGGCGCACGGCGGGGTGGGCCGCCAGGTCGCTGTTGCGGACGGCGGCGCCGATGCGGAGTCCGCCGTTCGGGAGCTCCTCGACGGAGTCGAGGGGGAGCCGCGACACGTCGACGAGGGTGCCGGGCCGGGCGACGCCGAGCTTGAGGTGGTCGACGAGGTTGGTGCCGCCGCCGAGGAACCGGGCGTCGGGGTCGTCCGCGACGAGCGCGACGGCCTCGGCCGCGTCGGTCGCGCGGTGGTAGGTCAGCTCCTTCATGCGCGGGCCTCCTGGCCGGTCGTCCGCTCGCCCGCCTGGCGCACCGCGGCGAGGATGCCGGCGTAGGCGCCGCAGCGGCACAGGTTGCCGCTCATGCGCTCGCGGATCTCGTCGTCGGTGCCGGTGAGGTCCTCGGCCGTCAGGTCGTCCGTCACCAGGCTGGGGTGGCCGGCGCGCAGCTCGTCGAGCACGCCGACGGCCGAGCAGACCTGGCCCGGGGTGCAGTAGCCGCACTGGTAGCCGTCGTGGTCGAGGAACGCCTGCTGCACGGGGTGGAGGTCGCCGCCGGGCTCTGCTGCGTCGCGGAGGCCGGCGAGACCGCCCGCGGTGACGATCTCGGCGCCGTCGTGGGCGACGGCCAGGGCGAGGCAGGTGAGGTGGCGGCGGCCGTCGAGGAGGACGGTGCACGACCCGCACTGGCCGTGGTCGCAGCCCTTCTTCGGCTGCGTCACGCCGAGCCGCTCGCGCAACGCGTCGAGCAGCGTGGTGCGGGTGTCGACGGTGACGGCGCGCCGCTCCCCGTCCACGGTGAGGGTGATGTCGGCGTCCATGCGGTGACGGTACCCACGGGCGCACAAGCCGCCCGGTGCCCGAACAGGCCGTGGGTACCGTCGCGGCATGAGCGACTACACGGACGAGCAGATCGAGACCATCCAGGCGGTCGTGGACCGCGTGAGCTCCTGGCAGGACGGGGCGACCGAGGGCACGGTGGCCGAGGAGCTGGGCAAGGGCTTCGACGAGGCCGGCATCGGCGTGCCCGCCGACGACCAGGCACGCCTGGCCGACGCGATCCAGGACGCGCACGGCGAGGTGAAGGCCGCGGAGGTCCTCGGTCCCTGAGTAGTTCTAGGGATTTGCCTATGAGGCATAGGAAGTTGCATGCTCCTCCCCGTCCGGCACCGTGCCGGACGGGGAGGGGTGTCTCGTGCCTCGTGTCGGACTGACCGCCGACCGCGTCGCCGCGGCCGGTGCCGAGCTCGCCGACGAGGTCGGCTTCGCGGCGCTGACCGTCACGGCCGTCGCCAAGCGGCTCGGCGTGCAGCAGGCGAGCGTCTACGCGCACGTCGGCGGGGTGCGGGACCTGCAGGTGCGGATCGCGCACCTCGCGCTCGCCGAGCTGAACGACGCCACCGCGGAGGCCGTCGCCGGGCGCGCCGGTCGGGAGGCGCTGACGGCGTACGCCGCTGCGTTCCGCACCTACGCGCGCGCCCACCCGGGCCGGTACGCCGCGATGCGGATGCCGCTCGAGCCCGCGGAGGCCGCGAGCAGCGCCGGGCCGCGGTACGCCGCGACCACGCGGGCGCTGCTCCGCGGGTACGCGGTGCCCGAGGAGGACGCGAACCACGCCGTACGGCTCGTCGGTGCGCTGCTCCACGGGTTCGTCAGCCTCGAGCTGGGCGGGTCGTTCGACCACAGCGATCCGCCCGCCGAGCAGTCGTGGCACCGCGCGGTGGCGGCGCTCGACTCCCTCCTCGCGACCTGGGAACGCCCGGAGGACCACGCATGAACGGCCTGCACGACGTACCCCTGACGCCTGCGCACCTGCGCGGCGCCGTCGAGGTGGAGCACACCCCGCGGGGCGGTCTGCTGCCGCACCGCCTGCCTGCCTGGGCGCGAGCCCAGCTGCCCGACCCGCAGCTCCTGATGGCCGAGGCGCAGCCGTCGGGCGTGCGGGTCGCGCTGCGCACGGCGGCCACGGTGCTCGAGCTCGAGACGCGGGCGACGAAGCGGGTCTACGTGGGGGTGCCGCCGCGGCCCGACGGCGTCTACGAGGTCGCCGTCGGGGGCGCGGTGGTCGCGACCGGCTCGGTCGGCGGGGGCGACGTGCTCACCATCGACCTGGGTGCGGGCTCGATGACGCGGAGCGACGGCGGTGCCGGTGTGGTGCGGTTCGCGGGACTCCCGGGCGGGACCGACGGCGTGCGGGACGTAGAGATCTGGCTGCCGCACGACGAGCAGACGGAGCTGGTGGCGCTGCGGGCCGACGCTCCCGTCGAGGCGGCGCCCGCGGACGGGCGCCGTCGCTGGTTGCACCACGGCAGCTCGATCAGCCACGGGTCCAACGCGGCCACGCCGACCGGCACGTGGCCGGCGGTGGCCGCGGCGCTCGCCGACGTCGACCTGATCAACCTCGGGTTCGGCGGCAGCGCGCTCCTCGATCCGTCGACCGCGCGCGTCATGCGCGACCTCCCGGCCGACGTGATCAGCGTGAAGCTCGGGATCAACCTCGTGAACGCCGACCTGATGCGGCTGCGGGCGCTCGCGCCGGCGGTGCACGGGTTCCTCGACACGATCCGTGAGGGGCACCCGACGACGCCGCTGCTCGTCGTGTCGTCGATCTTCTGCGGGATCCACGAGGACACGCCCGGTCCGTCGGCGCCGGACATGGAGGCGGCGGCGGAGGGCCGCGTGCGGTTCGTCGCGACGGGCGACCCGGCCGAGGTGGCGCGGGGCCGGCTCACGCTGCGGGTGGTGCGCGAGCAGCTGGCGGCGGTGGTCGCGCAGCGCGCCGGCACCGACCCGCACGTGGCGTACCTCGACGGCACGACCCTGTACGGCGAGGGCGACGCCGAGCGGCTGCCCCTGCCCGACGGCCTGCACCCCGACGCCGCCACCCACCGCCTCATCGGCGAGCGCTTCGCCGCTGCTGCGTTCGGTCGTGGTGGCCCGCTGGGGTAGGCGTCGAGTTGGGTTGTATGGCGCGGCAGGGGCGTCGAGTTGGGTTGTATGGCGCGGTGGGGGCGTCGAGTTGGGTTGTATGGCGCGGCGGGGGCGTCGAGTTGGGTTGTATGGCGCGGCGGGGGCGTCGAGTTGGGTCGTAGGGCGCGGTGGGGGCGTCGAGTTGGGTCGTAGGGCCCGGTGGGGGCGTCGAGTTGGCTTGTATGGCGCGGTGGGGGCGTCGAGGTGGGTTGTACGCCGCGGTTGGGGCGTCGAGTTGGGTTGTACGGCGCGGCAGGCGGGTCGAGTTTGGTCGGATCGTTTCTCCAAGCTCGACGCGAGGTTCGGGTCATCCACAGATCACCATCGGGAGGTGGTGATCGCACGTCTGTTCGACTAGAGTGGGCGGCATGGATCGGGGGACCCACACCACAGCGACCGCGTTGATCGACGCGGTCCGCGAGCGAACGCGAGCGGCTCGTGCGGCGGAGGCGGCTGCGTTCGTCGCGGTGGGTGACTGGGCTGCGGCGCACACCTCGGATGCGGTGGTCGGGGATCCGATCACGGTGCTGGGTGGGTGGCACGAGGCCGAGTACGCCGAGGCGTTGGCCGGAGATCAGTTCCTCGAGCTGGGTGGGCCGGGTGCGCCGGTGGTGGCGGAGTTCTGCATCGGGGAGGTCGCCGCCGCCCGTGGTTGCTCGTTCGACGCTGCGCGCCGGCTCGTCGGCGACGCGGTCGAGCTGCGCTACCGCCTCCCGCGCGTCCACGCCCGCATCACTGCGGGCGAGGTCGACGTGTGGCGGGGCCGGCGCATCGCGCAGGCCACCCGCACGCTCACGTTCGAGGCAGCCGGGTTCGTCGACCGGCACGTCGCGTACGTCGCGGGCAAGGCCACCGGTCCCGAGGTGGACCGGCTGGTGGCCGAGGCCGCGGCTCGGTTCGACCCCGAGACCACCGAAGCCGAACGCCATGCGGCTGACGGCGACCGGTATCTCGCGATCGAGATGGGCGACGTCGCCCACGCCGACCCGCTCACCGGGACCCTGCGCGGCACTGTCAACGTCCATGGCTCCCTCGACCTGGCCGACGCGCTCGACCTCGAACGGACCGTCGCCCACGTCGCCCGTCAGCTGGGCGACCTGGGCTGCGACTCAGACCTCGACGTCCGCCGCTCCATGGCCCTGGGCGAGATCGCGCGGCGCTGCGACGGCGTGACCACGCTGGAGTACGACGCTGGTGACGGGCCAGCCGGCACCGAGCCACGACCGGTGCAGCGGGCCCGGCGCGAGGTCGTGCTGTTCGTCCACCTCGACCAGGCCGCGATCACCGGCGGCCTGGACGGGTTCGGGCCGGGCATCGACGCCTGCACCGGCAGGACGGGCATTGACCTCGCGCGGCTCGACACCCCGGGCGCGCCTCGTGGCGCAGTGACGGTCGAGCAGGTCCAGGCCTGGTGCGCGAGCCCGGACACGACCGTGACCGTCAAGCCGATCATCAACCTCAACACGGACGACGCCGTGAACGGCTACAGCCCGCCCGACCGCATCGCCGAGCACGTCCGCATCCGATGGCCACGCTGCGTCTTCCCCTACTGCACCCGCAGCTCGCGCACCGCCGACCTCGACCACTGCAAGCCCTACGAACAAAACGGCCCACCCGGCCAGACATCGACCCGGAACCTGTTCCCGCTGTGCCGACGCCACCACCGCATGAAGACCCACCGCGAGATGACGACCGGCAACAGATGGACCTACCGCCCAACCAACCCCGACGACGGAGAGCCACCGAGCGCCGTCATCTGGACCAGCCCGATGGGACTGCGCTACCTCGTCGACCGCGACGGCACCCGCCCCTGGCCACCATCAGAGCCCGGGCACGAACCACACGGCACCTGACCAACACGCACACCGCCGCCCGTCCACGCCCCGTGGCCGGGCGGCGCAGCATGCACGCGCGGGCATCGGTCTCGCGCAGGACGGGTGCAGCTTCGCTGAGTCCGGCATCGCGTCCGCGCCGCGCTCCGGTGCAGTGGAGCGGGTCATCCCACCGGCGGGCCTCCCGCGGCACATCTCCCGCGGCACATCTCCCGCCGCCCGGCTCCCGCCGCCCGGCTCCCGCCGCCCGGCTCCCGCCGCCCGGCTCCCGCCGCCCGGCTCCCGCCGCCCGGCTCCCGCCGCCCGGCTCCCGCCGCCCGGCTCGCGCCGCCCGGCTCGCGCCGCCCGGGCTTCTGCCCCGCGCTGCTCACGCCGCCCGGCTTTCACCGCGCCCGCCGCGCCCCTCCGCCGTCAGGCCACGCCCGGCACGGACGCGTCGCGCGCCCCGTGCCGTAGCGCCGCCGGCGACCCCGGCGTCGGGAACCAGCGCCACACGACGGCCGACTGGGCGCACGTCCAGGCGGCGTTGACGACCCAGTAGACGAGGAGGGCGACGGGTACGACGGCGGCCGCGACGAGCATGCCGCCGGCGGACAGCAGCGGCATCATCCGCTGGGCGCTGACGACCGCCTCGGGCGCGTCGGTCAACACCATGTTCGGCAGCACGAGGAAGTGCTGCGTGACGAACGAGAGAAGGGCGGCCGCGCCGGCGAGCAGGGCGACGACGGCGAGGTGGCCGGCGCCGGCGCCGAGGTAGCCGTGGTCGGCGAGCGGTACGCCGGCGAGCGTTGCGGCACCGAGCGAGGCGACGAGGCCGGCGTCGAGCGCGCCGATCGCCCGGCCGCGGGCGGCGCCGCCGATGAGGTGGTAGAGGCCGATCCAGATCGGCATCTGCAGCAGCATCGGCAGGCAACCGAGCCGCGAGACGCCGTGCTCGGTGGAGATGCGACGACGTTCCTCCATCAGCTCGCGCATCGCCGCGGGGTCGGGGCGCGCTCCGGCCCCGCCCGTCGATCGCGCCTTCTCCTGGGCCTCCCGGAACTTCTTCTGCACCTCGGCGAGGTGGGGCCGGGCGCGGGCGCCGGCGTGGGCCTGCCTGACGCCGCGCACCACGAGGGGCAGCAGCAGGAGCCGCACGGTGACGACGACGGAGACGAGGGCGACCAGCCAGGCGCCGATCCCGTCGGGTGCGGCGCCGACGTCGGTGGCGGCGGAGTGGGCGGTGGCGACGACGGCCGCGAGGGCATGGGTGATGGGGTCGAGCACGGACACGGAGAGCTCCTGGGGGCGTGACGGACGGGCGGTCGGAGCGCGCGGGTGCGCGCGTCAGACCGCTTCCGGTGCACGCGGTTGGAGCGGGTGGTGCGGGGTGTCGGTGGCGTCACCGCGGAGCGACGGGGCGGGGGGTCCGGCCGCCGTGGGGCCGACCACGGAAGCGCGCGCCCGCGGCACGGCCGCGGCGCGGGCGTGCGCGAGCAGGGAGAGGGTCGCGGTGAGCAGGGCCGCCGCGAGCGGGGCGACGAGCGCTGACCCGGAGTCGCCGGAACCCGACCCGGCCACCAGGCCGGCGAGCAGCACGACCGGCAGCAGGAGCGCGAGCAGCGCGGGCAGGACGGTGTCCTGCCGGGGGCTGCGCGCGGTGGTCACGCGCCCCATCCTAGGCCCCGGCGACCTGGGTCAGGCCAGCCCGAGCTCCGCCGCCGACCGCTCCCGCATCTCGACCTTGCGCACCTTGCCGGTCACCGTCATGGGGAACTCGTCGACGACGAGCACGTAGCGCGGCACCTTGAAGTGCGCGAGCCGGCCCTCGCAGAAGGCCCGCACCGCAGCCGCGTCGAGGGGCGGTCGCCCGGGACGCACCCGGATCCAGGCGCACAGCTCCTCGCCGTACGTCGCGTCGGGGACGCCCACCACCTGCACGTCCTCGATGTCGGGGTGCGTGTAGAGGAAGTCCTCGACCTCGCGCGGATAGATGTTCTCGCCGCCCCGGATGACCATGTCCTTGATCCGACCGACGACGACGCAGTAGCCGTCCTCCCGCATGACGGCGAGGTCGCCCGTGTGCATCCAGCCGTCGGCGTCGATCGCCTCGGCGGTCTTCTCCGGGTCGTCGTGGTAGCCGAGCATCACGGAGTAGCCGCGGGTGCAGAACTCACCGGCCTCGCCGCGGGGAAGCGTCGCGCCGGTGACGGGGTCCACGATCTTGACCTCCACGTGGGGGTGGACGCGACCGATCGTGGCGGTCCGTCGCTCGAGGTCGTCCTCGACCCGCGTCTGGCAGGAGACGGGCGACGTCTCGGTCATCCCGTATGCGATCGCCACCTCCGCCATGTGCATCTCCTCGACGCAGCGCTTCATCACCTCGATCGGGCACACCGAACCGGCCATGACGCCGGTGCGCAGGCTGCTGAGGTCGTGCGACGAGAAGTCGGGGTGGTTCTGCATCGCGATGAACATGGTGGGCACGCCGTACAGGGCCGTGCAGCGCTCGCTCGCGACCGCCTCCAGCGTCGTCACGGGGTCGAAGGCCGGGCCCGGGATCACCATCGCGGCGCCGTGGGTGACGCAGCCGAGGTTGGCCATCACCATGCCGAAGCAGTGGTAGAAGGGCACCGGGATGCAGAGCCGGTCCTGCTCGGTGAGGTTGATCAGCTCGGTCGTGAAGAAGCCGTTGTTGAGGATGTTGCGGTGGCTGAGCGTGGCTCCCTTGGGGCGTCCCGTGGTCCCGGAGGTGTACTGGATGTTGATCGGGTCCTCGGGCCGCAGCGTCGCGGCCCGCTCGGCGACGGCCCCGGCGAGCTCGTCCGCACGGGCGTCTCCCTCGCCGCGGAGCTCCTCGAGGTCGCCCGTGTCGAGGAAGACCGTGCGCTCGAGCCCCGGGCACTCACCCGCTGTCGACGCCACGATCGCGGCGTAGTCGCTCGTCTTGAAGCGCGAGGCCGCGAACAGCAGCCGCAGCCCGGACTGGTTGACGGCGTAGGCGAACTCGTGGCTCCGGTACGCCGGGTTGATCGTCACGAGCACGGCCCCGACCCGCGCGGTGGCGAGCTGCACAATGGTCCACTCCGCGCAGTTCGGCGACCAGATGCCGACCCGGTCGCCGGCGGCGATCCCGATCGCGAGCAGCGCCCGCGCGGTGCGGTCGACCTCCGCGTCCAGCTCGCGCCAGGTCCACCGCCGTCCGCTGGCGACCTCGACGAGGGCCTCGCGGTCGCCGTGGGCGGCGACGGTGCGCGCCAGTGCCGCGCCAATGGTCTCCTCCAGCAGGGCTGGGGTGGTCTCGCCGCGGGCGTAGGACTCGCTCACGTGTGGTGGCTCCTCGAGGTCGTGTCGGGCGGACGTGTTCCAGGTCACCTTCGATCATGCCGCGGCGTCAAGGCTGTGCAGAAACTGGACAGGGAGACGCCCGGTCCCGCCGCGTACGCTGTGGCCCTCCTCACAGGGGAACGGAGGGACCTCGATGCGACCGAGCGGACTCGCCGCGCGGCAGGACGACCCGTCCATGCGGCGGACGATCGCGGACTCGTGGCGGCGGGCCGAGCTCGCCGGCCTCACGCCGGCGACCGCGTTCGACGGGCTCCGCTACGGAGCGGTCGACACCGCCAGCGCCCTGGTGGTGGCGGCGGCGCCGGTGCTCGACAACCTCAACGAGCGGTTGACGGGCACGGGGTTCACGACGCTCCTCGTCGACCGCGACGGCCGCGTCGCGCGGCGGTGGAGCAGCGACGACCGCGCGATCGCCGCCTTCGACGGGCTCGGTGTCGACGCCGGCGCGAGCCTGCTCGAGGAGCGTATCGGCACCAACGCGCCGGGGACCGTGCTCGAGACGCGGGGGAGCGTGATGGTCAACGCGGACGAGCACTTCGCGGAGCCGCTGCGGGCGGTCAGCTGCTACGGCCACCCGATCGTGCACCCCGTGACCCGCCGCATCGAGGGCGTCCTCGACGTCTCCGCACTGATGACGACGGTCAACCCGCTCGTGCCCCCGCTGGTCGCCGGCGTCGTGGCCGAGATCGAGCAGCGGCTGCTCGACGGCAGCCGGGTCTCCGAGCGCCGACTCCTCGGGGCGTTCCAGGCCGCGGCCCACCGGCGTCGCCCGGTCGTGGCTCTGCACGGCGACACCCTGATCTGCAACCAGGCCGCGACCGACCTGCTGAGCGCCACCGACATCGCCCTGCTCCGCATCCTGGCGGCGGACCTGCCGTCCACCGGCGGTCCGCGCCTCCCACTGACGCTGGAGTCGGGGGAGCGCGTCGAGGTGCGGGGGCTCCCCGTGGAGTCGGTGCGCGACGGTGTCGTGCTCCAGATCGAGCGGGTACGCGGCGGGTGCCGCCCCGACGGGAGCAGCGGGTCCGTCGCAAGCGGCGCCCGGCTCGACGTGTCACCGAGCGTGGCGCCGGTCCTGGTCTCCGGTCCCCCCGGTAGCGGTCGCACGACGCAGGCCCGCTCGGCGGCACGATCGACACCGATCACGGTGCTCACGGCCACGTCCGCCCTGCTCGACGGACCCGCGGAGTGGGCACGCCGGCTCGACGCGCTCGTGCGTGCCCGGCAGGGGGTCGTGTGCGTCGAGGGCGTGGACCTCCTCCCGGCTGACCTGCTCGCGCTCGTCGCAGCGCACGCCACCGCCGGCCACCCCCCGCAGCTCGTGCTCACCAGTGGTCCGGCTGAGACCCTCCAGGGCCCGGTGGCCGCGCTCGCCGCGACCTGCATCGACCGCCGCGAGCTCGCCCCCTTGGCAGCCCGCACGGCCGAGCTGCCGGAGCTCGCCGCAGCGATGATCGACGACCTGGGAGCGGGCGCCGGCGGTGATCCGGGGGAGTCCGTGCACCTGGGGCCTGGCGTGCTGCGGGTGCTGTCGGCCCACGACTGGCCCGGCAACCTGCGGGAGCTGCGGGCGGTGCTCGAGCACGCGGTGCGTCGGCGTCGCCGCGGGGCGATCACCGTGGACGACCTGCCGGAGAGCCATCGGGTGCCCGGAGCGAGTCGTGCGCTGTCGCCCATGGAGCGGGCCGAGCGTGACGCGGTCGTCGTGGCGCTGCGCGAGGCCGGCGGCAACAAGGTGCAGGCGGCGCGTGCGCTGGGGATCTCGCGCACGACCCTCTACGCCAAGATGCGCACCCTGCGCGTCACCGTGGACTGATCACCCGGCGCTGGCTCAGGCGGCGTCCGCCTCCGCCTCGCGCTTCAACGAGGCGAGGCCCCGGTCGACGTCCTTGCCGAGGGCCTTGTCGAAGAACAGGGCGCCGGCTGCGGCCATGAGCCGGTTGCGCTCGCCGCTCATCGTCCACGTCACCGTCGTGCCGTCGGCCTCCGGGACGAACCCCAGCGTGACGGTGTTCTCGGCCTTGATGGGCGCCACGAACGCGAGCGCCAGCGTGACCTCCTCCGGCGTCGACGTCGTGACCTCCATCGACCCGGTCCCGGCCTTCTTGTTGCCCCGCCACGCGTAGCGCGAGCCGACGCCGCGCTCCGGGCCGGTGTAGGTGCGCTCGAGCTGCGGGTCGACGCCCTCCCAGGGGGACCAGCGCTGCCAGGCGCGCAGGTCATCGACGAGGGCGCCGACCACCTCGGGCGGTGCGGCGACGTGGATGCTGCGGCTGTTGCTGAACGCGACCATGGCGGGAGGCTACGGCGCGGGTTCCGCGCCGTCAGGAGATCAGCTCGTCCAGCCGCGCGTAGGCCCGGGCATCGCCCTGCAGCACCTGCGAGCGCTCGCCGTCGACGGAGACCGGTACGTCGCCGGCGACCGTGATCCGCCGCATCTCGCGGGGGTGCTCGTCGAAGTCGGCGACGGCGTAGTGCTGCGTCGCCCGGTTGTCCCAGACGGCGACGTCCCCGGGCTGCCACGACCAGCGCAGCGTGTTCTCGAGCCGCGTGATCCGGTCCTGGAGGAGGTGGAAGAGCTGGTGGGACTCCGCCGAGGTGAGGCCCTCGAGCTTCTTCACGAAGTTGCCGAGCACCAGCGACCGCTCACCGGTCTCTGGGTGCACCCGCACGACGGGGTGCCGGGTCTCGAAGATCGTCGAGGTGAAGTCGTCGCGGCTGTAGTTGGCGTCGGGCTGGTCGTGCTCCTCGTCCAGCTGCGCGTAGTCGTAGGAGTTCGTGTGCACCGCCCACAGCCGGTCGGTGAGCGCCCGGAGCGGGGCGGGCAGGGACGCGTAGGCCGCCGCGGTGTTCGCCCAGACGGTGGTGCCGCCGTACGGCGGGAGGGTCACCGCGCGCAGCACGCTGATGGCGGGCACGCGGTCGACGAACGTGACGTCGGTGTGCCAGCTGTTGGCGGCCATGCCGCGGTTCGCCGTCACGCGCAGCACGCGGGCGCTGCCCGTGTTGACCGTCGGGTGGGCCGTGGTCAGGGGGCCGAGGCGCGCGGCGAACGCCGCGTGCGCCGCGTCGTCGAGCCCGCGCTGGTCACGGAAGAAGACGACCTTGTGGGCGAGGAGCGCCGCGCGGATCGTCGCGACCTGCCGGGCGGACAGGTCGGCGTCGAGCCGGACGCCGTCGATCCGGGCGCCCAGGCGACCACCGAGCTGGTGGATGGCGACGTCGGCCGGCGCGGATGCGGGGCGGTGGGCGGTCAGGGTCACGGGGCCTCCTCGGTTAGTCCACTAGACAGATCGAGATTATCGACCAATGACGCGAGCGCGGAGGCGTCTCAGCCCGCGGGCGGTCAGGAGTGGGTGGCCCCGAGCTCGATCATCACGACCCCGAGCACGACGAACACCAGACCGCCCACCTGCACGGGGGAGAGGGACTCCCCGAACAGCACGATGCCCAGGACGGCGATCGCGGCGATGCCCAGGGCGCACCAGACGGCGTACGCCTGCCCGAGCGGCATCCCCCGCACCAGCGCCTGCGACAGGGCGTAGAACGCCGAGCAGTAGCCGACCACCACGAGCGCGGACCACCCCAGCCGGGTGAACCCCTCCGAGGCGCGCAGCGACGTCGTCGCGACGACCTCGCTGACGACCGCGGCCAGCAACCAGCCCCACATGACGCCTCCCGACGGTGCGAACGCCCGGTGGCGGTCCACCGCGGCGCGACGATCCCACCATGCGCCTCCCACCATGCGCCTCCCACCGTGCGCCGGGACCGACGGGGGTGCGGCGCGTGGCACGCCCCACACGCGTCGTACCCGCGTCGAAGCGGCGGCGTGCGGGTCCGGCGGTTACGCTCGAACCTGCCAGCTCGTCCGGCTCCCGCCGCGGGCTGTCTGCACGTCGAGCACCTGTCGGTGACTCCGTGCGTGGCCGGCCCGAGACCTCGGAGCCCCGGCTGTCGGCGGGACACGTTGCACAGATAGTGGTCTCTTCTTGTCTTCCTTCATCGATCTCGGCGTCCCCGCGCGCCTCGCCGACGTCCTCTCCGGCCTCGGCATCGACACCCCCACCCCCATCCAGGCGGCGACCCTGGGCGACTCGCTCGCCGGTCGCGACGTCCTGGGCCGGGGCCGCACCGGCTCCGGCAAGACCTACGCGTTCCTCCTCCCGCTCGTCGCCCGCCTGTCCGGTGGGCCGAGCGCCCGCCCCGGCGCGCCGCGGGCCCTGATCCTCGCGCCCACCCGGGAGCTCGTCGGCCAGATCGAGGCGTCCCTCGCCCCGCTCGCCGAGGCCGCCGGTCTCTCGACGCGCACCGTCTTCGGCGGCGTCGGCCAGAACCCCCAGGTCACCGCGCTGCGTCGCGGCGTCGACATCGTCGTCGCCTGCCCCGGCCGGCTCGAGGACCTCATCGGCCAGGGCCACTGCTCGCTCGGCTCCGTCGAGGTGACGGTGCTGGACGAGGCCGACCACATGGCCGACCTGGGCTTCCTGCCCGCCGTGCGCCGCCTGCTGGGGCAGACCCCGCGGCAGAGCCAGCGCCTGCTGTTCTCCGCCACGCTCGACAAGGCGATCGACGCGCTGGTCAAGCAGTTCCTGACGAAGCCGGTCACCCACGAGGCCGACTCGGCGCAGTCGCCCGTCGCCGCCATGACCCACCACGTGCTGCACATCGAGCGCGACCACCGCCTGCCGGTGCTCGTCGACCTCACCAGCGCTCCGGGTCGCACGGTCGTCTTCACCCGCACGAAGCACGGCGCGAAGGCCCTCGCCCGCCAGCTCAACCGCAGCGGTGTGCCCGCCGTCGAGCTCCACGGCAACCTCGGGCAGAACGCCCGCACGCGCAACATGGAGGCCTTCCACGACGGTCGCGCGACCGCGCTCGTCGCGACCGACATCGCCGCGCGCGGCATCCACGTCGACGACGTGGCCCTCGTCGTGCACGCCGACCCGCCGACCGAGCACAAGGCCTACCTGCACCGCTCGGGCCGCACCGCCCGGGCCGGCAACGCCGGCACGGTCGTGACGCTGATGACCACCGAGCAGAAGCGCGACGTCCGCGACCTCACGCGCGCCGCGGGCATCAACCCGACGACGACGCGCGTCACCGGCACCGACCACCCCGTGCTCGTCGAGCTCGCCCCCGGCGAGCGCAGCCTGCCGGGCGCCTTCGAGCCGGTCGTGGCCGCGCCCGCCCCAGCGCGCACCTCGACCCGTTCGTCCGACGAGCCCGGCGCGGGCAACGGCGGCGGTGGCCGCAAGCGCAGCCGCCGTCGCGGCGGCAGCGGCTCCGGTGCGGGTGGCTCCGCGGCCGGTGGCTCCGCCGCGGGGGGCCAGCGCTCCGCCACCGGTGGCCAGCGCTCGGGCGGCGCCCGCTCCGGCGGCGGTCAGCGCTCCGGCGGTGCCCGCTCCGGTGGCGGTCAGCGCTCCGGGGGCCAGCGGTCGGGCGGCCAGCGGTCGGGTGCGGCCTCCGGCGGCTCGGGCTCGCACAGCGCGGCGTCGTTCAGCTCCCGGGCCCGCTGACGGCGGTCCGCGACGTGACCGACGACAGCACCGACGTGCCCGGCACCGTCTTCGACTGCCAGATCCAGGCGCGCCTGCGCGACATCAACCTGGCCGGCCACGTCGACAACGTCGAGGCGCTGCGCATCATCGACGAGGCGCGGCTCCTGTTCCTCCACTTCGCCCCGGAGGTGCTGCCCGAGGCGGAGCGTCCCGGCTTGCTCGGGCGCGTCCCGGAGCACGTCACCGAGCTCATGGGGGCGCAGCGCATCGAGTACCACGCCGAGATGCGCTTCGTCGCCTTCCAGCCGTTCCTCGTGCGCCTGTGGGTGCACCGGCTCGGGCGCTCGTCGTTCGGCCTCGGCGTCGAGATGCGCGTCGCTGCCGACCACCCGCCGGCGCTCGTGGCGGAGCACTCGCTCGTGCTGTGGGACCACGAGGCCGGTGCCGCGTGGCCCATGTCCGAGGAGGTGCGCACCGCGCTCGCGGCGTACCAGGGGCCGGGCGTCACCTTCCGCTCGCGCTGACGCGCGACGTCGCGTCCCGCCGTACGGCGCTCAGGGTGCCCGGCCGATGTTCGCCGAGGTGGCCCGGCTCGAGGACGTCGACCTGGTCGACCTCCCGACGGGGCACTGGCCGATGTGGAGCCGGCCCGCCGACCTCGCGCAGGTCGTCCTCGCGGCCACCGGTCGCGACGTACCGGCCGCCTGACCTTGGCGGCCCGCGGTCCCGGCGTCAGCGCTCCAGCCGCACGGCGCCGGGTCCGCGCTCGGCGAGCGCGTCGGCGGGGTTGGCGAGGGAGCACGACCGCAGCGACAGGCAGCCGCAGCCGATGCACTCGTCGAGCGTGTCGCGCAGTGCCTCCAGCTGCGCGATGCGGGCCTCCAGCTCGCCGCGCCAGGTGCGGGACAGCCGGGTCCAGTCGCGCCGCGTGGGGGTGCGGCCCTCGGGCAGTGTCGCCAACGCGCGGGCGATGTCCGCCAGGGGGATGCCCACCCGTTGCGACACCCGGATGAAGGCGAGCCGCCGCAGCACGTCGCGGGAGTAGCGGCGCTGGCCCCCGGAGGTGCGTTCACTCGTGATGAGGCCGTTGCGCTCGTAGAAGTGCAGGGCGGAGACGGCGACGCCCGAGCGGGCTGCCACCTCGCCGGGGGTCAGGGGCGGCGTGGACATTTGACCTGAACCTTAGTTGAGGTCCGAGGATCCGTTCCCGTGACCCTCGCCGATGCCCGTCCCGACCCCGTCTCGTCCCGTCCGCCCGGCTCGCCCTGGGCGCGCCCGTACGGCGCCGTGACCGCCGGCGCCTTCGGGCTGTCCTTCCTCTTCGCCTTCGAGGCGCTCGCGGTCGCCACGGTGATGCCGGCGGTGGCACGCGAGCTGGACGGCCTGGCGCTCTACCCGGTGGCCTTCGCGGCCCCGCTCGCGGCTGCGGTCGTCGCCCTGGTCGTGGCTGGTCCGCTGGCCGACCGGCACGGCCCGTCGCCGGTGCTGCACGGCGGGCTCGTGGTCTTCGCGACCGGAGTGGTCCTGGCCGGCGTCGCGTGGTCGATGCCCGTCTTCCTGCTCGGTCGCCTCGTCCACGGTGCGGGCGGCGGCGTCATCGGCGTCGCGCTCTACGTCGTGGTCGCCGAGGCCTACCCCGCTGCGTTGCGTCCGCGGGTGTTCGCCGTGCTGACCGCGGCCTGGGTGCTGCCGGCCGTGGTCGGGCCCGGGATCGCCGCCCTGGTGGCCGACACGGTGGGCTGGCGATGGGTGTTCCTGGCGGTGCCGGTCCTGGCGGTGGGCGCGCTCGCGCTCGTGCGCCAGGCGGACCTCGCCCGGCCGCGCCGCGAGGAGGCCCCGGGCCCGGAGCCGCGACGCGTGCTGCTGGCCCTGGGGGCTGCGCTCGGCGTGGTCGCGGCGAGTGTCGGCGGGCAGCGCGGCGTCGTGGGTTGGCCGCTGCTCGTGCTGGCGGGGCTGGCGCTCAGCGTGGCGACCGGGGCGCGGCTGCTGCCGCGCGGCGCGTGGACCGGCGGGCGGGGGTTGCCCGCCGTGCTCGGCACCCGGGCCGTGGTGGGGGTGACCTTCCACCTGGCCGAGGTCTACCTGCCGCTGCTGCTCACGCTCGGCCGTGGGCTGTCGCTCGTCGCGGCCGGTGCCGTGCTGACGACCGGCGCCGTCACGTGGTGCCTCGGTGCGGTCCTGGCCTCGCGGTGGCGACGCCTGGCCGACGAGGAGCAGCGGGTGCGCCTCGGCGCCGCGCTCGTCGCGCTGGGTGCCGGGGGAGCGGTGCTCGCCGGGACGTCGGCCGTCCCCCTCGCGGTGCCCGTCGTCGGGTGGGCGGTGGCGGGACTGGGGATCGGGATGGCGTACTCGACCCTGTCGGTGCTCGCCCTCGCGTGTGCTACGGACGGCGAGGCCGGGGCGACCTCGTCCGCCCTCCAGCTCAACGACCACCTGGTCATCAGTGCCGTGCTCGCCCTCGGGGGCGTCGCGTTCGCGGGCTTCGCCTCCGGGGCCCCGGTGCTGGGGGCCACGCTGCTCGTCGCCGCGGCGGCCGCCGTGGGGATGCTGGCCCAGGTCCCGGCTCGGCGCCTCCGCGCACCCGGCGCGACCGCATGAGCCGGGCTCAGGTGCTGCTGGGGGCCGCCGCCTCGAGCGCCGCGCGATGGGTGCGGTTGTGCTCGATCAGCCGCTCGAGCGCGTCGCGCGTCGCGACCAGCTCGGCGATGTGCCCGTCGATCCGGTCGCGCTCCGCCACGAGGCGCTCGAAGGCCGTCGCGGCGGTCTGCGTCGTCGGGGTCTCCATGCAGGGGAGGACCTCGGCGATGGCGCGGCTGGAGAGGCCCGCGGCGTACATGCGCTGGAGGAAGCGCACGCGCTCGACGTCCTCCTCGGTGTAGTGCCGCTGCCCGCTCGCGCTCCGGCTGCTGGTGAGCAGCCCCTGCTCCTCGTAGTAGCGCAGCGAGCGCACGCTCACGTCCGCTCGCGCCGCCAGCTCCCCGATCCTCACGTGTGACCCGCCTCTCCCGTCACGACCCTTGCCTCTGACGTCAGTGTCAGGTTCTAGCGTAGTCGCATGACCTCCTTGTTCGACACCCACCAGCTCGGCCGCCTCACCCTGCCCAACCGCGTCGTGATGGCGCCCATGACCCGCGTCCGTGCCGCCGCCGGCGGGCTCGCGACGCCCTCGATGGCGACCTACTACGCCCAGCGCGCCAGCGCCGGCCTCATCGTGAGCGAGGGCGTGCAGCCCAACGTCGTGGGCCAGTCCAACCCCGGCACGCCGGGTCTGCACACCGACGAGCAGGTCGCGTCGTGGCGCCCCGTCACGGAGGCGGTGCACACCGCCGGCGGCCGCATCTTCGCGCAGATCATGCACGGCGGTCGCGTCTCCCACCACGCCACCACCGGCCTCCAGCCCGTCGGGCCCTCCGCCGTCGCGCTCGGCGCCGACGTGTTCACCCCGACCGGCCCGGCCCCGGCTCCCGAGCCCCGCGCGCTCACCACCGCGGAGGTGCCCGAGCAGGCGCGCTCGTACGCCGAGGCCGCCGCGCGCGCCGTCGACGCGGGCTTCGACGGGGTCGAGCTCCACGGCGCGAACGGTTACCTCATCGCCCAGTTCCTGTCCTCCAACGCCAACGTGCGCACCGACGCCTACGGCGGCTCCGTCACCAACCGCATCCGCTTCGCCGTGGAGGCCGTCGAGGCGACGGTCGACGCGATCGGGGCCGACCGTGTCGGCATCCGCATCTCGCCCGACGCGGGCATCTGGAACGTGCGGGAGACCGAGGTCGAGGAGCTGTACGGCGCACTGTTGGCCGCGCTCGCACCGCTGGGCCTCGCCTACCTCCACCTCGAGGCGACCGCCGCGGAGGACGTGCTCCTCGGTCTGCGCCGCGCCTGGCCGGGCACACTCGTGGTCAACCCGGTGTCGCCGACGAGCCCGCAGCGCGCCGAGCGCGCGGCGGCCGACCGCTGGCTGGGGCTGGGGGCGGACCTCATCAGCTTCGGGCGGGCCTACATCGCCAACCCCGACCTCGTCGAGCGGCTGCGCCACGACCTGCCGCTGGCGGCGGACGACACGGCGACCTACTACGCCGGCGGCGACCGGGGCTACGTCACCTACCCGACCCACGAGGCCACGCCCGTCGGCTGACAGCCTCACCTCCACGGGCGAGTCCTGTTGAGAACCTGCACACGGGGCCGCTATGTTTGTTGAGGTCTCCGCCCGGGTCGCAAGGTCCTGGCGCTCCTCACGCAGCGAGCTCGTGGAGGTCCCCGACTGCGGGGGAGATGGAGCGGCGTCGCTTTCGGCCGTCTCATCTCCCCTGCAGTGGTCGGAGCCTCGTCAGCTCCGGAGGCACTCCGCCACGAACTCCGCCGCACGGCGCTCGAACCGCCCGCCGTGCCGCAGCATCGCGTGCTTGCCGCCCTCCACCACCTCGAACGCCACGTCGGTCGTGCGCGCGATCCGGTCGGCCAGGGCGCGCGCCCGGGCGATCGGCGCGATCCGGTCCTCGTCGCCGTGCACCACGAGCACCTGCCGCCCCCGCAGGTCGGTGCGGTCCTCGGCGAGCACCCACGGGTTGAGGGCCACCACGCAGCGCACCGCGGGTGCGGACCCGGCGAGCAGGGCGGCCCGACCGCCGAGCGAGTGACCGACCAGCGCGACCGGCAGGTCGCCCCACCGCTCCCGCAGCTCCCCGAGCGCCCACCGGACGTCCTCCACCGGCGTACGGCTCGGGTCCCAGCCGCGGTGGGAGTTGAGGAGCCGGTACGTCGCGGCGTCCGGCACCCGACGGGCGACGCGGCGCGCGACGGGCTTCATGCGCAGCACCGACAGCTGGGTGGGGCTGACCATGGGGCTGCCCGGACGCGAACCGCCGCCGTGCAGCACCAGCACGGCGGCGGTCGGGCGCTTGGGTTCGCGGACGGGGATCAGGCGGGGTTGCACAGCGGAGGGGCCTTCCTCGGGGGAGCGGTGCTGGTACCCGCGGCGGGGGCGGACATGCGCCGTACCCCCGCCGCGTCGGTGGACGCCGGGGTCACTCGCCCTCCACGAACCCCTGCTCCTCGAGCCACTGGTAGGCGACCTCGGCCGGCTCCTCGCCGTCGACGTCGACCCGCGCGTTGAGCTCCAACAGCACCTCGTCGGTCAGCTCCTCCGTCACGGGCGCCATCAGCTCCTCGATCTCGGGGTGCTCCTCGGCGGTCTCCTCGCGCAGCACGAGGGAGACGTTGTACTTGGGGAAGTACTCCTGGTCGTCCTCGAGGACGGTGAGGTCGAGCGCCAGGATCCGACCGTCGGTGGTGAAGACCTCGCCGAAGTTGCACTCCCCGCGCGCGGTCGCGTCGTAGATCGCGCCCGTCTGGTACGTGCGCAGGTTGGACTCGGGCGTCCCGTCGGGCTGGTCGAGCGGGATGCCGTAGGTCTCCAGCATCCCCGGCAGGCCGTCGGGGCGGTTGGTGAACTCCGACTCCACGCAGAACGTGCGCTCCTCGACCGGCAGGTCGGCGATCTGCGACATCGACTCGATGCCCAGCCGCTCGGTGACCTCGGGGTTCATGGCGAACGCGTAGGTGTTGTTCATGGGAGCCGGCGGCAGCCACACGAGCTGGTTCTGCTCGAGGTCGGCGTCCCGCACCGCCTCGTACTGCTCCTGCTCGTCCGGGATCGGTTCCGCCTCGCCGAGGTAGGTGATCCAGCCGGTGCCGGTGTACTCCCACATCGCGTCGATCTGGCCGTCGGTCTGGGCCTGGCGGGCGGCCGCGCTGCCGGGGATGTTGGTGAGGTCCGTGACCTCCGCCCCGGCGGACCGCAGGAGGATGATCGCCATCTTCCCGAGGATCACGTTCTCGTTGAAGTTCTTCGACCCGACGGTGATCTCGGCACCGTCGAGCGCGCCGTCGAAGTCGGTCAGGTCGCCGGTGAGCTTCCCGGTGGGCACGTAGCCGCCCGCCGTGCCGAGTGCGCAGCCGGAGAGCAGGGCCCCGGTCGCGACGAGGGCGGCGGTGCCGGCGGCGAGCCGGCGGACGGTGCGGTGCCGGGTGCGTTGCTGGGTGCGGTGCTGGGTGCGGTGGTGCGTGCGGGTCACGTCAGACCCCCTTCGGTCGGTAGGCGAGCTCGAGCAGCCGCCCGATCCACTCGATGAGCAGGGCGAGCAGCGCGATCAGCAGCGCACCGGTGATCATCAGGGAGAAGCGGAACAGCGAGATCCCGGTCTGGAGCACCTCGCCCAGGCCGCCGGCGTCGATGAAGCAGGCCAGCGACGCGGTGCCCGCGATGAGCACGAGGGACGTGCGGATCCCGGCCATGATCACCGGTACGGCGAGGGGCAGCTCGATCTTGCGGAGCGTCTCCGTCGAGGTCATGCCGACACCCCGCGCGGCCTCGACCAGCGTGGGGTCGACGGCCTGGATGCCCGTGATCGTGTTGCGGAGCACCGGGAGGATCCCGTAGAGGCTCAGGCCGATGATCGCCGTCCAGAAGCCACCGCCGAGCCACAGGAAGAGCAGCACGATGAGGCCCACCGACGGCGCCGCCTGACCCGCGTTGGCGATGCCGACGACGAGCGGCGCGGCACGCTTGACCCGGCCACGCGTGAGCGCGATGCCGAGGGGGAGCGACACCACGACGACGATGACCGCCGCGACGACCGTCAGCTGCAGGTGGTCGACGAGCAGCCGCGACAGCGTGCTCCACTTCAGCTGGTTGGCCTCGACCGAGTCGAGCTCGGCGGTCTGGCGCCAGACGAGGAAGCCGATGAAGGCCAGCGCGACGAGCACGGGCGGGACGACGAGCATCGTCACCGTCTCCCGGCTGACGCTCTTGCGCGCGAGCCAGCCGCGCGCGCGGCGATCGGCGGCGTCCGTTCCCTCGTCGGGCCCGCGCCGCTGCTCCTCGGGCGGCCCCGCCGTCGGTTCCAGCGTCTCCGCGCTCACGGCCGCGGCTCCTGGGCCCCAGCGGCCCCAGCGGCCTCGGCCGCCTCCGTGGCGGCGGCCTCCTGGGCGCGGATGTGCTGCGTCACCGACTCGAAGTCGACGACGCCGAGGTACTCGTCACGGTCGCCCGTCACGATCGCGGCGGCGTGGGAGGAGCTGAGCATCGTGTCGAGCGCGTCGTTGAGCGTCGCGCGGCGGTCGAGCGTGACGAGCTCGTCGCGACGCGGCACGTCGATGCGCTGCTGGCGCCGCAGGGTGCGCAGCCAGGGCCACGCGACCGGGCGTCCGCGCTCGTCCAGCACGACGACGCAGTCCTGGCGGGCGGCCTCGGCGCGTCGTACGGCGTCGGCGGCGTCGTCGCCCTGCCGGGCGGTCGTCCACTCGCCCAGCCGCAGCTCGTTGACGCGGGACAGGCTGAGCTGCTTGAGGGTCGAGCCCGCGCCGACGAAGTCGGCCACGAAGTCGTTGGCGGGGGCGGCGAGCACGTTCTCGGGGGTGTCGTACTGCTCGATGTGCGCGCCCTCGGAGAAGATCAGGATGCGGTCGCCGAGCTTGATGGCCTCGTCGATGTCGTGGGTGACGCACACGATGGTCTTGCCGAGCTCGCGCTGGATGCTCAGCATCTCGTCCTGGAGTCGCTGCCGCGTGATGGGGTCGACGGCGCCGAACGGCTCGTCCATGAGCACGACCGGCGGGTCGGCGGCCAGGCCGCGGGCCACGCCGACGCGCTGCTGCTGGCCGCCGGAGAGCTCGCGGGGGTAGCGGTCGCGGTACTTGGCCGGGTCGAGCCCGACGAGGTCGAGCAGCTCCTCCGTGCGGTCGGCGATCTTCTGCTTGGACCACTTGAGCAGCTTCGGGACGACGGCGATGTTGTCCGCGACGGTCATGTGGGGGAAGAGGCTGCCGCCCTGGATGACGTAGCCGATCGTGCGGCGCAGCTCGTCGGCGTCGCGGCCGCGGATGTCCTCGCCGCCGATCGTGATCGTGCCGGAGGTCGGCTCGATGAGGCGGTTGATCATCTTCAGCGACGTCGTCTTGCCGCAGCCCGAGGGGCCGATGAACATGACGACCTCCCCGGCCGGCACGGTCAGCGACAGGCTCTGGACGGCGGGCGCCTTCTGGCCGGGGTACTTCTTGACGACGTCGGTCAGCTCGATCTCGACGCCGCTGATGCGACGCCCGGCGCGGTCGTCGCCCTCGTCGCGGGGCTGGGGGCTGGCGGTCGTGTCCTGGGTCGTCATGCGACGCGGACTCCCTTCGAGATGGTGAGGCGCCCGAGCGCGAGGAGCAGGAGGTCGGCCACGAGGGCGACGATGACGATGCCGACCGTGCCGACGACGGCGTAGTTGAGGGCGTTGGCGCCGCCGGTCTGCACGAGACCGGTCCAGATGTAGGAGCCGAGGCCGGGCCCGAGCACGTAGGCCGCGATCGCGGCGATGCCCATCGACATCTGCATCGAGGTGCGCACGCCGGCCAGGATCACCGGCCAGGCGAGCGGGATCTGCACCGTGAGCAGCACGCCGACCGGGCCCATGCCCATGCCGCGGGCCGACTCCAGCAGGGTCTGGTCGACACCCGCGAGCCCGACCACGGCGTTCCGCAGGACCGGGAGCACGGCGTAGAACACGACGCAGAGGAAGGCCGTCGTGGTGCCGAGGCCCGACAGGGGCAGGAGCAGGCCGACCAGGGCGAACGACGGCAGCGTGAGGCCGACGGCCGAGACGGCGTTGGCGACGGGTTCCAGGGCCCGGAAGCGGTTGATGAGGACCGCCAGTGCGATCGCGATGATGGTCGCGACGAGCACGCACTGGAAGACCAGGTTGGCGTGTTGGAGCATGTCGAAGGCGATCTGTCGTCGCCGCTCCGCGATGAAGTCGTCCACGCAGCGTTCCTTCCGGCCGTCCTGCAGGATCCGGCACGGAGCCGTGCCGGCGAATCGCGCTTCTCTACCCCCGGGTCACGGGGCTACACCCGAAAGTTGGTGTTGATGTTCATCGACCCGCGCCGACGGGTCCGCGCCGGTGAGCATTTCGCCATCCCTGCTCCAATGGCGGCAGGGGTCGAGCAGACGGCCCACGACCAGGCGGGACGGTGTGACATGGCGGGAGACGCGGACGCGGCACGGGAGTGGCGCGAGGCCTACGAGCGGGTGAGCGGGCTCGTCGCCACGACCCAGCTGCGGGACCCCGGAGCGCTGGAGCGCGCGGTGCCGGCCACGCCCGACTGGCGGGCGCGGGACCTGGTGGCGCACATGATCGGCGTCGGCAGCGACACCCTCGGTGACGCCGTCGACGAGGAGCACGGCGAGGCCTGGACGCAGCGGCACGTGGAGGCGCGGCGCGACCGCACGGTGCCCGAGCTGCTGGAGGAGTGGAGCGACCTCGCCCCGCGGATCGAGGAGCACGTGGCGACCGCGGACCCCGGGCCGCTCGGTGACGTCGTCATCCACGAGCAGGACCTCCGCGGCGCGCTCGGCGCGCCCGGTGGTCGCGCCTCGGGCGGGCTGGCGATGGTGCGCGAGGAGATGGCCGGGACGTTCGCCAAGGCGCTGGACGGACGGGGCCCGGTGCGCCTCGAGGCAACGGACGAGGACTGGACGTGGCAGTCGGCGGACGGCGATCCCGCGGTCGTGCTGCGGGCGCCGGGCTACGACGTCGCCCGAGCGCTCACGTCGCGCCGCACCGAGGAGCAGCTGCGGTCCTACGTCACGGCCGGTGACGTGACGCCGTTCCTCGACGACTTCGCCGGCCTCGGTCCGCTGCCCGCGCAGCCCCTGCCCGAGTGAGCGCCCACTACGACGTCGTCGTCCTCGGCGCCGGTTCCGGCAACACGGTGATCGACGACCGCTTCTCCCACCTGCGCGTGGCCATCGTCGAGCGCGGTCCCTTCGGGGGCACCTGCGTCAACCGGGGCTGCATCCCGTCGAAGATGTACGTGCACGCCGCCGATCTGCTGACCGGCGCGGCGCGGGGCCCCGCCCTCGGCGTACGCACCGCGGCTCGAGCCGCCGACCAGGCGGCGTGGGAGCGGCTGCGCGGCCGCATCACCTCCCGCATCGATGCGGTGGCGGAGAGCGGTGAGGAGTACCGGCGGGGGCTCGACTTCGTCGACGTCCTCACCGGGACGGGACGTTTCACGGGTCCGGGCGCGCTCGAGGTCGAGGACGCCGGTGGAGGCGTCACCGCGATCACGGCCGACCAGGTCGTCATCGCGACCGGCAGCCGACCGGTGGTGCCCGACCTGCCGGGCCTCCACGACGTCCCGCACGTCACGAGCGACACCGTCATGCGGCTGGAGGAGCTGCCGCGGCGGATGGTGGTGCTCGGTGGCGGGTACGTCGGCTGCGAGCTCGCCCACGTCTTCGCCGCGCTGGGGGTGGAGGTCGTGCAGGTCGAGAGCGAGGACCTGCTGCTGTCCGCGCAGGATGCCGACGTCGCCGAGCTGGTGACGCGCGCGGCCCGGGACCGCTGGGACGTGCGCACCGGGGCGCGGCTCGAGCGCGCAGAGCTCCTGGACGACGGCTCCGCCCGTCTCGAGCTCGACGACGGCACCCACCTCGAGACCGATCTCGTGCTCGTCGCCATCGGCCGGCAGACCAACGCCGACCTCCTCGACCTCGACCGCGCCGGGGTGCCCGTGGACGACGACGGTCGCGTGGTCGTGGACGAGCACCAGCGCGCCGCGGACGGCGTCTGGGCCCTGGGTGACGCGAGCAGCTCGCCGCCGCTCAAGCACGTGGCCAACCAGGACGCGCGGGTCGTGCAGCACAACCTGCTCCACCCCGACGACCTGGTGATCAGCGACCACCGCCACGTCCCGCAGGCCGTCTTCACCGAGCCGCAGGTCGCCTCGGTCGGGCTCACCGAGGCGGCGGCCCGCGAGCAGGGGATCGACCTGGCCGTCGGGCGCAAGGACGTCGCGGACACGGCCTACGGCTGGGCCCTGCAGACCGATCCGGACGACGACGACCCGGCCGGCCCCGGCGGCTTCGCGAAGGTGCTCGTCGACCGCCGCACCGGGCTGCTCGTCGGGGCGCACGTCGTGGGGCCGATGGCGGCGACGCTGATCCAGCCGCTCATCCAGGCCATCAGCAGCGACGTACCGGTGCGGGGGCTGGCGCGGGGGCAGTACTGGATCCACCCCGCACCCACCGAGCTCGTCGAGGGCGCGCTGCTGGCGGCGGAGGAGGAGCTGGGCGGGTGACACTTTCCCCGGTCAGCCGGGGAACACGCCGCTTTGACCATCAAAGTTGATGGTCAAAGCGGTCGGTTCGGTGCAGGCTGATGCCGAAATGGGACGAGATCGCGGGGAGACGTTCGCGCAGATCGTCGCGCGCACGCTGGCCGAACCGCCCCGGCCCGAGCCGGAGGACCCGTCGACGCCGCGGCTGCCGGACGGGCGCCGGCTCACCGAGGTGCGGTCGGCGCTGACGCCCGACGAGGCGCGCGACCTCGTCGCCGGCGGGGCGCTCCTCGCGTTCGAGGGCTGCGGCTGCGGTGGGGGACCGGGCTGCGAGCCGCGGTGGTACGACGCGGACGAGCGCCGCCGGGCGACCACCGTCGTGCCACGGATCCGCGCCAAGACGCACCCGGGCTGGATCGACCTCTGGAGCCCGGTGGACGACGCCGCGACGCACGTCGTCCACGTCCACGGCGAGGTGCTCTGGGGCGACCTCATGTGGTGAGCGCGGCCCCTCTAGGCTCACGGCCCGTGACCAGCGACGACGCGACCTACGCGAACGTGACCCTCGACCCGCGCGCCAACGTCTACTTCGACGGTGGCTGCGTGAGCCACACCTTCCACCTGGCCGACGGGACGCGGAAGTCCGCCGGGGTCATCTTCCCGGGCTCGTTCGAGTTCGGCACCGGGGAGCCCGAGGTCATGGAGCTCAACGCGGGCCGCTGCCGGGTGCTGCTGCCCGGCGCCGACGGCTGGGTCGAGCACGGCGCGGGCGAGTCGTTCGCGGTGCCCGGCGACGCGTCGTTCTCGATCGAGGTGCTGGAGACGCTGGGATACGTCTGCCACTACGGCTGACGCGCGTCGAACGGCTAGCGTGCCGGTCTCGTAAATCGGGTGACCGGGCGCACCCCGCGCCGTACGGTCGCGGCCATGGCCATCGACACCGCCGCCCTGCACGATGCCGCGCTGGACACCGGGTTCACCGGCGCCGTGCGGGTCGACCGTGGTGACGAGGTGCTCCTCGACCGGGCCTACGGTTTGGCCGACCGGGCGCACGGGGTGGTGGCCACGACGGAGCACCGGTACGGCGTGGCGAGCGTCGCGAAGGGCGTCACGGCCCTCGCCGTGGCGAGCCTCGTCGAGGAGGGGCTCCTCGGGTGGGACGACCCGGTGCGCCCCGTGCTGGGCGACGACCTCCCGCTCGTCGACGACGCCGTCACCGTCGACCACCTGCTGGCCCACCGCTCGGGGATCGGGGACTACATCGACGAGGCGGCAGGCGGCGAGATCACCGACCACGTGCTGACCCGCCCGGTGCACGAGCTGGACGACACCGAGGCGTTCCTCCCCGAGCTCGACGGCCGGCCGCAGGTGTCGGCGCCGGGCGCCACGTTCGCCTACAACAACTCCGGCTACGTGCTCCTCGCCCTCGTGGCGCAGCGCGTCAGCGGCGTCGCGTTCACGGCGCTGGCGCGGCAGCGCGTGCTCGAGCCCGCCGGCATGACGCGCAGCGGCTACCCGCGCACCGACGAGCTGCCGGGCGACGTCGCGCGCGGCTACCTCGCCGCCGACGGCCTCCGCACCAACGTGCTCCACCTGCCCGTCCGGGGGAGCGGTGACGGCGGCCTCGTGACCACCACGGCCGACCTCGCCCGTTTCTGGCGCGCGCTCCGCGCCCACCGCATCGTCGGCGAGCCGACCGTCCGACGCCTCCTCGAGCCGACGGCGGACGTGCCGGACGAGCAGATGCGCTACGGGCGGGGCTTCTGGCTCACCGAGGACGCGGCCACGGTGGTGCTGGAGGGGTACGACGCGGGTGTCTCCGCCCGCACCAGCCACGACCCCGACGGCGACGTCGTCGTGACGGTGGTGGCGACGACGGCAGAAGGCGCGTGGCCCGTGCTGGCGGCGCTCCGCCACTGAGCGGCAGCCCCCCGTGCGGGGCGCCGTGGGGCGGGTACCGGTCCTCCACGGCAACCGAGGAGGGCTCATGGCATCACCGCTGGGTGGAGACGGATCACCGGCGCGCCGCGTCGTCGACGCGGCGCTCCGGACGGGGCAGACGCTGGTCGACAAGGTCCTCCCGGGCGACCACGCCGCGGGTGACGCCGACGCGCGCCGCGTGCTGACCATCGGGTGCGACGCCGACACGCTGCGTGACCTGTGGGGCGACCCGGTGCGGCTCGCACGCGTGCTCGCGGAGCCCTACACGGGCGACCCGTCGACGTGGACGGTCGACGAGGTGGCGGTGGTCGACGGCGTGGTCCGCTTCCGGGCGCGCTCGGGCCAGGAGCAGCCGCTCACGGCGAGCGGCGAGGTGACGTTCCGACCGGCGCCCCAGGACCTCGGCACCGAGGTGACCCTGGCGCTCGAGCTGGACGGGCCCGACCTGGCCGCCGGCGCCGCGGCGCACAAGGCGCTCCGGCGCGCGAAGGCGCTCGCGGAGACCGGGGAGGTCCCGACGCTGGCCCACAACCCGTCCGCGCGGCACCGTCCCGAGGGAGGCGAGGGCTGATGCGTGCGCTGACCTGGCAGGGCGTCAACCAGCTGAGCGTGGAGACGGTCCCCGACCCGCGGATCGTGAACCCCCACGACGTGGTCCTGCGCGTGCGACGCAGCGCGGTCTGCGGGTCCGACCTCCACTTCATCGGGGGCTACATCCCGACCATGCGCGAGGGCGACGTCATCGGGCACGAGTTCGTGGGCGACGTCGTCGAGGTCGGATCGGAGGTCACCGGCGTCGGGGTGGGCGACCGCGTCGTCGTACCGTCGTTCATCGGCTGCGGCGCCTGCTGGCACTGCACCCACGACGAGTGGTCGCTCTGCGACAACTCGCACCCCAAGCCCGAGCTGTCGGAGGTGGCGCTCGGCTACCCGACGGGCGGGATCTACGGCTACACGCACGCGTTCGGGGGGTACGCGGGCTCCAGCGCGGAGTACGTCCGCGTCCCGTACGCCGCGTCCAACTGCTTCGTCGTCCCCGAGAGCATCACGGACGACCAGGCCGTGTTCGTCTCCGACGCCGCGCCGACCGGCTGGATGGGTGCCGACTTCGCCGACATCCGGCCCGGTGACACGGTCGCCGTCTGGGGCTGCGGCGGGGTCGGCCTGATGGCCCAGAACGCAGCGCGGATCATGGGCGCCGGGCGGGTGATCGGCATCGACCTGCTGCCGGAGCGCCTCGCCCTGGCCCGGGAGATCGGGTCGGAGACGGTCGACCTGCGCTCGGTCGGCTCGCTGCAGGAGACGTTGCGCGACCTCACCGGCGGACGCGGACCGGACTCCTGCATCGAGGCCGTCGGCATGGAGGCGCAGGGCCGCGGGCTGCAGGGCGCCTACGACAAGGTGAAGCAGGCGGTGCGGCTCGAGACCGACCGCGCCACACCGTTGCGCGAGGCGGTGCTGGCCTGCCGCAAGGGCGGCACGGTGGCGGTCATCGGCGTCTGGGGCCTGCTCGACAAGTTCCCGATGGGCGCGGTGATGAACAAGGGCCTGACCGTGCGCTCGGCCCAGCAGCACGGTCAGGCCTACGTGCCGACGTTGCTCGAGCACGTGGCGGCGGGCGCGCTGCGCACCGACCTCCTCGCGACGCACGTGATGCCGCTCGAGCAGGGGCCCGAGGGCTACGCGATGTTCAAGGAGAAGGCGGACGGGTGCGTGCGGGCGGTCTTCGCGCCCTGAGGTGTCGGCGGCCGGCCGGGGGGGCGGCCGGCGTCACCCGGAGGTGGATTGTCGAGCACGGGGCGAGAGCGGAGGATCCGGACATGGTCGAGGTGCTGAACGTCCTCGGGGTGCCGACGAGCGCAGGGGCCTACGCCCCGGGCCAGGAGCGCGCCCCCAGCGCGTTCCGTGAGCACGGGCTGGTCGAGGCGCTGGCGTCGACGGGCTGGTGGGTGCGGGACCGTGGTGACGTCCACGGGGTGCGGTGGCGGCCGGACCCGGATCGGCCGGAGGCGATGAACGTGCCGGACGTCGTCGAGGTGGCCCGGTCCGCCGCCCGCCGGGTCGGCCAGCTGCTCGACGCGGGGGAGCACGTGCTCGTGCTGGGCGGTGACTGCTCGATCGAGGTGGGCGTCGTGGCGGGTGCGCTGGCGTCGGGTGCGTCGGTCGGGCTCGTCTACATCGACCTCGACGCCGACCTCAAGGTGCCGGAGACGGGCGAGGGGGCCCTCGACTGGATGGGGGTGGCGCACCTCCTCGACGTCCCGGGCGCGGACCCGTCGGTGGCGGGCCTGGGCCCGTGGCGACCGATGCTCGCGGGCAGCGACGTGCTGCTGCTGTCCCCGGGCAACATCACCGACTCCGAGGCGGAGATCGTGCGGGAGCGGGGGATCGAGGTGATCCCGCTGGCCGAGGTGCACGACGACCCCGTCGCCGCGGCGGACCGGGCGGCCGCCTGGGCCTCGCGGCACGACCGCCTGCTCGTGCACGTCGACGTCGACGTGCTGCGCTGGGTCGACTTCCCGATCGCGGAGAACAGCCGACGCGCGGACGGGCTCACGCTCGACGAGCTCGGCGCCGTACTGGGTCGGCTCGTGGCCGCGCCCGCCTGGCGCGCCCTCACCGTGTGCGAGGTGAACCCCGACCACGCGCCCGACGAGGCGGCGTCGTTCGCGCGGCTCAACCGGATGCTGGCCGAGGCGTTCAGCCGCTGTCCCGCGGCCGGATCCCACCACGGGGGGCGGGCCTAGCGGCCTACGCTGACGCCGTGCACCGCATCTTCACGACCGCCGTGGCCGACGTCTACCCGCACTACGTGGCCAAGGTCGAGCGCAAGGGGCGCACGCGGGCCGAGCTCGACGAGGTCGTCACGTGGCTGACGGGGTTCGACGAGGTCACCCTCCAGCGGCACCTCGACGAGCGCACGACGTTCGCCGACTTCTTCGCCGCAGCGCACCTCAACCCGGGGACCGCGCTCATCACGGGCTCGGTCTGCGGGGTGAAGGTGCAGGAGGTCGAGGACCCGCTCATGCGCAAGATCCGCTACCTCGACAAGCTGGTCGACGAGCTCGCCAAGGGGCGGCCGATGACGAAGGTGCTGCGGTCGTGATCGACGCCCACCTGCACGTCGTCGACTTCCTGCAGCACCCCGTCGACGCGGGCGAGCTGGCGGCCGCGCTGGATCCGGGCAATGCGGCGGCCCTCGCTGACGGCGCCGTCGTCTTCGGCCTGCCGGTCAAGAAGAAGTGGGCGCTCTCCGAACCCGAGCGCCCGACCTACTACCTCGACGACAACGCTCCCTGCGCCACCTACAGCCTCACCGACGAGCTCGTCGCCACCGTGGTGGCCGGCCTCCCCGCCTCGGTGCGCCCCCACGTCGCGCCGCTGATCTGCGGTTTCGACCCCACGGACCGGCTCGGGGTGGAGCACGTCGTCACGATGAGCGAGCGGCACGACGGGTGGCGGGGGATCGGCGAGGTGCTCCTGCGCCACGACGACCTGACGGAGCTGACCTACGGCGAGAACGCCCGGGCGGGGCACCCCGCCCTCGACCCCGTGCTCGAGCTCTGCCGCGACCACGACTGGCCGCTCACGTTCCACCAGGACGCGAGCTCGGCGGGCCGCAGCGGCCGGTACGAGTACCTCGGCGAGGTGCGCGGCATGCTCGCCCGCCACCCCGACGTCGACCTGGTCTGGGCACACGCCGGGGTCGGTCGCCGCGTGCGCCCCGAGGGTCTCCCGGACCTGTTCGACGGTCTCCTCGGCGACCACCCGCGGTTGCACGTCGACCTGTCCTGGGAGCTGTACGACGCGGTCGTCGGCGACGCCGGACCCGAGGCCGCCTGGCTCGACCTGGTGGCGCGGCGGTCGGACCGGTTCGTGCTCGGCAGCGACGTGTTCGGCGCGTTGGACGGGCACGCCGAGGCTTTGGGCCGCTGGCAGCGGTTGACCGACCGCCTCCCGGACGCGGCGCGGAGCCGGGTCGAGTCCGAGAACGCGCGCCGGCTCTGGTGGCGCGCCTGAGCCGGAAGTCGTGAGGCCGTGCGGCCGTGTGGTGGTGTGGTGGTGCGGTCTCAGTTCACCGGCACGTGCCGGGCCAGGAACTCCAGGTAGTCGCCGACCGCCCGGTCGAACGGGGCGCCGACGTACACGTCGAAGTGACCGACCGGGTAGGAGAGCAGCTCGACCCGAGGCGACCGACGGAGCTGGCGCCGCGCCGTACGGGCCGGGGCGACCGTGTCCTCCTCGCAGAGGGCGACCAGCGTCGGGCAGTGGATGCGGCGGGCGCGGCGACCGGGTCCGTAGAAGAACACGTCGAGCGCGGAGCGGGCGGTCAGGCGGTTGTCGTGGTCGGGCGCCCCGGCGGAGATGGCCTCGACGCCCGGCACCGCGTCGGCGCTCGTCATGAAGGCGGGCGTGCCGGGCGGCGCCGCGGCCGGCAGATAGGTGGGGCTCGCGCCGCGGCGTCCGCGCACCCAGTCGCGCAGGGCGCTGGCGGTCACGCGGACGCTCGTGCGGGTGTCGACGGCGAGCGAGGACGCGATGCCGTCGGTGAAGGGGCACTGCGCCACCGCTGCCGTGACGCGGCGGTCCGTGGCCGCCAGCGTGATCGCGTGACCGCCGCCGAAGCTCGTGCCCCACACGACGACGCGGTCGGGGTCGACCTCCGGCAGCGTGCGCGCGTGGCTGATCGCCGCGTCCCAGTCGGCGAGCTGACGACGCACCGAGAGCAGCTGGCGGGGCTCGCCCGTGCTGCCGCCGAAGTGGCGGTAGTCGAACACGAGGCAGGCGTAGCCCGCCGCGGCGAAGCGCTCGGCGTAGGGCGCGAGCCCCATCGTGCGGGTCCCGCCGAGGCCGTGCGCCATGACGACGACCGGCGCGGGACCCTGACCGGCGGCCGGCGGGTAGAGCCAGGCGGCGCAGGTCTCGCCCTCGACGGTGAACTCGATGTCGCGTCGGGTCATGGTCGTCTCCGTCATCGCGTCGCCGGGCTGCTATCGACACGAATTCAACAGCTCGCGAGGGGTGCGGTGCACCCCCCGATCGGTCTAGGTTCGCCGGGTGGACGACCTCAAGGACGTGCTGAAGCGCTACCTCGACCGCGAGCGCCGCGCGCTGCTGTGGAAGCTCGACGGGCTGAGCGAGCGTGACCAGCGTTGGCCGGCCACCAGCACCGGCACCAACCTGCTCGGGCTGGTCAAGCACGTCGCGTTCACGCAGGCGGGCTACCTCGGTGACGTCTTCGGGCGGCCCCTGCCGGACAAGCCCGCCTGGATGGTCGAGGCGGACGCGGACGACTCCGAGGCCAACCTCGACATGTGGGCCTCCTCGGAGGAGACGCCCGAGGAGATCGTCGCGCTCTACGAGCGGGTCAATGCGCACGCGGACGCCACGATCGCGGCACTCGACCTGGAGACGGTCGGGCACGTGCCGTGGTGGGGCCCGTCCGGGGACACGACCCTGCAGCGGGTGCTCGTCCACCTCGTCGCAGAGGTCGCCCGGCACGCCGGGCACGCCGACATCCTCCGCGAGACCCTCGACGGCGGCCGGGGTCTCGTCGACGGGAACCCCAACCTGCCGGACGAGGACGAGGAGTGGTGGGAGCGGTACGTCGCCCGCCTGCGCACCGTCGCGGAGGCCGCGGGCTGAGCCGACCCCGGCTCGTCCCCACGGCCCTGCTCCCCGCCCGCAGGGGCTGTGGATGACGCCAGCGGCGCCCGGCGCGATCGGTCCAGACTGGCCGGCATGAGAAGCATCGACGAGACGTTCATCCGCAGCACCGACGACCTCGCGGCGTTCTGGCGCGACATCCAGGGCGGCCTCGGCTGGAGCGCGCCCCAGCTGTGGGCGGCCCACGTCGCCGCCGACGGCTCAGTGAGCCCCGCGCTCCTGCAGGTGTACGACGAGGAGCACGCCGCCGCGCCGCCGCCCGAGCTGCTCGACGGTTTCGTGCAGCTGCACGCCGAGGTGTTGTCGACCGCCTTCCCCGGCGGGTCGTTGGCGGTGCTGAAGGCGCGTCCGGGCGGGCCGTCGTTCACGCCGGCCGACCGGGCCTGGTGCCAGGGGTTGCAGCGGGCGCTGCTCGACGCGCCGTTCGCGTCGTACCCGGTGTTCTTCGCCAGCGACGCCGGCGTCGGGATCGTGCCGCCGGACGAGCTGCTGGTGGCAGCCTGAGCCTCAGCCGGGCGGCTCCAGCTCAGCGAGCACGTCGGCGACCTCGACCGCCGGGGCGAACGGACCGGGCATGCGGAACACCCGGGTGCCGCCGGGCAGCTCCGCGTCCTGGTAGCCGGGGCGCCCCTCACGGCCGAGCAGCGCCTTCACCGGGAGGCGGGTGAGGCAGACGACGAGGGGCACGGCCCGCCTCGCGAGCTCGTCCACCAGCACCTCGCGACCGTGGGCGACCTCGTCGGGCGTGACGGCGGCGCCGCTCGCCGGCCGGCGCACGACGTTGGCGAACCCGACCCCGGCGGCCAGGGCGCCCGGCTCGAAGAAGGTCCCGCCGGTGGGGGCCGGGAAGAGGCCCGTCGACGCGAGCCGGCGCAGCTGGCGCTGCCCCACCTGGCCCTGGAAGTAGTGCCCCGCCTCGACGCTGCACGGCACGGGGTGCAGTCCCACGACCATCGCCCGCGGTCGGTCCGGCCAGAGGTCGGCGAGCGTGAGCACGGAGGTGCCGCGCCAGTCGACGGTGGTGCGGTGGTCGTCGGCGCCCATGGGACCAGTGTCGAGCCTGGCCCAACTCCGCTCGCCTGCTTGGGTGTGCGACCTACCGTGGAGCCGGGCCGCCGGATGCCCGGGAGGACGGACACGTGGACTCGCTCCTGGACCTCGCCCGGTCGCTGCTCGGATCGCCGTGGCTCTACGCCGCCGTGCTGGCCCTGGTCGTCGTCGACTGCTTCGTCCCGGCGGTGCCGAGCGACGAGGTGATCATCGCCGTCGGTGCGCTGGCCGTGACCGCCGACCATCCCTGGGTGCTGCTCGGGCTGTTCGCGGCCGCGACCGCCGGCGCCCTCGCCGGCGACAGCACCGGCTTCCTCATCGGGAGCCGTCTCCCGCGCGAACGTCTGCGCCGTCGCCGATGGCTCGTGCGGTTCCTCGACGCCGCCGACCGCCAGCTCGAGCGACGCGGTGCGCGGATCGTCGTGTCAGCGCGGTTCGTGCCGGTCGTGCGGATCGGCGTCAACCTCGTCGCGGGCGGCACGCTGCGCTACCGGGACTGGGTCCCGATGGCCGCGCTCGCCTGCCTGCTGTGGGCGTCGTTCACCGTCCTGATCGGCGGCGTCGCGGGCTTCGGCCTCAGCGACCAGCCCGTGCTCGCGATGCTGCTGGGGATGGCGATCGGGGTGACCGCGGGCTTCGTCCTCGACCGCGCCCTCACCGCCCGCGCCCGCCGCCGCGACGCCCCCGCCCTGGACGAGGTGCCGGGGGTCTGAGCGTCGAGTTGGGTTGTACGGCGCGGCAGGTGCGTCGAGTTGGGTGAAACAGCCGTGCTCGTGGCACTGAACCAGCGCTAGGGCCAGCGGTAGCGCGTCCTGCTCACGCGTCGTACGACTCCCGGAGGCTCGCCCACAGCAGCACGTTGATCCGCCGCCGCAGGTGGCGGAGCGTCGGGTCGTCCGGCAGCGGCAACGGGCTCAGGTGGGTGAAGACGAGGCGGGTCTCGTTCTCGTGCGGCAGCACGGCGAAGTGGATCTCGTCGTCGGGTCGGCTCGGCCACAGCGACGACCAGACGATGCGCTCGGGCGGCTCGGCGACGAGCACCCGCGGGTCCACCTCGTCGGGCTCGAGGAACAACCACGGTCGCGCGCCCGGGCGTCGCGGCTCGGTCAACGACTCGAAGACGACGTGCGGCGGGGGCGGCAGCTTCTTCGCCCGGTGCGCGAGCTCGATCATCGCCGCAGGCTAGGGCCCGCGACGCGGTCCCGCACCCGGGTTTGTGCGCAGAAGTCCCAACTCGGCGCGTCTGCCGCGCCGTACGACCCAACTCGACGCGTCTGCCGCGCCGTACAACCCAACTCGACGCGCGCTCAGACCAGGTTGCGCAGGCGGTCGAGCAGCTCGTCGCGGACGGCCTGCATGACGGCGGGTTCGACCTCGTCGCGCAGCGCGTCGGCGTCGTCGAGGTCCGACAGGATCGCGCGCACGTCGAGCTCGTCGATGGCGCGCGTGAGCACGTCCTCCGTCGGGAGGGCGTCGTCGATGACGGAGTCGGGCAGCGCGCGGATGCCCGCCGCGAGGAACCGGTTGATGTCGGCCCCGTCGAGCGCCTCGTCCACGAGCGACGACGAGGGCGGCAGGAGGTCCTCGTCCGCCAGCTCGCCGACCGCCGACCGCAGGCCGTCGCGGAGCGCGTCGACCTGGGCGTCGGTGGGCTCGTCCTGCTGGGCCAGCTCGAGCGTGAGGGCCTCGCGGCTGACGCCGAGGGTGCAGGCCGCGTCGTCGACGCCACGCAGCACCAGCTGCTCCGTCAAGCCCTCGATGCCGTCGGCCCGCGACGGCGTCGCCGCACGGTCCGCGCAGGCGTCGGCCGGCGCCAGCGGTCGGAAGTCCCCGCCCCCGGCGGCGACCTGCACGCCCGCGACACCCAGCACGAGGGCGAGCGCGACGGCGGGCAGTGCAGCGAAGCGCACGGCGGCGTTCATCGCGCGACCTCCGCTCCCGGAAGGTCCGGCAGGCCCGACGGAGGCGGTGTCCGTGGCCGGTCCCGCACCGTCCGCACCACCGACCCCACGCCCACCGTCACCATCGCTGCCAGCGCCAGCCCGGCGCCCACGAGGTAGGAGTCGCGGAAGGCCAACGACACCGCCCGGTCGAGCTGGTCGTCGAGTTCGCGCTCGAGGTCGTCCACCGCCGCGCGGTCCTCGGGAGCCACGTCGAGCGACGCGAACGCCCCGCTCAGCTCCGGCACCTGGCCCCGCTGCCCGGTGAGCTCGGCCCCGAGCGCCCGGGCGAGCGCGATCTTGTCGTCCGGCTGCAGCGGTGCGTCGATCACGAGGGACGCGATGGCCTCGGTCGCCGGCTCCTCCGCGTCGAGCAGGTCGGCGGTGAAGACGGGCGTGAGGATCGCCAGGCCGACCACGACGCCGAGGTGGCGCGAGCTGATCGTCCAGGCGGCGTGCCGCGCGCGGGGCCGCCGCCCCTCCATGGCCCGGTAGGTCAGCTGGTCGACGCTCAGCCCCAGACCGAGGCCGACGAGCGCCTGCGGCGCCACGGTCCAGATGAGGTCGGCCGAGGGCGGCAGGGCGAGCCCGACGAGCCCACCGGCCACCAGCAGGCACCCGACCGCCACCTCCACGTCGGGGGGCGGCTGCAACCACCGCGCCAAGGGCTGGGCGACCAGCGCCGCCACGGGGATCACCGACACGGTCAGCGCGGCCATGGCCGGGGAGTGCCGCCATCCCTCCACCAGCAGCAGCACGAGGAGGAACAGCGCCGCCGTCAGTGCCGCGGAGAGCAGGCCGAGCGTCACGTTGTGGCCCACGACCGGCCGGTGTGCCACGTCCGGCTCCTCCACGGGGCCGTCTCCCGGCACCGGCTCGCGTACCAGGAGGGCGGCGGGCACGGCCAGCGCGGCGAAGGGCACCTGCGCGATGAAGATCGCCTGCCACGAGATGGCCTCGGTGAGGAGGCCGCCGGCGACCGGGCCCGCCGCCGTACCCACCACGCCCGCCGTCACCCACGCTGCCACCCCGCGTCGCTCGCCCATCCGCGCCACGAGCAGCTCGAGCGCCCCGACGAGGGCGAAGGCCCCGCCCAGGGCCTGGACGCAGCGCGCGGCGATGAGCACCTCGATGGTGGGTGCGGCGGCGCACCACGCCGAGGCTCCGGCGAAGACCGCGATGCCGATCGCCGCCAGCGCACGGGGGTGGGCGCGGATGCGCCGCAGCGCAGCCGGTACGGCGAGGGCGCCGAGCACCAGGTTGTAGGAAATGAGGACCCACGCCACCTGGGCCACCGAGGCGTCGAGCTCCTGGAGCATCTCGGGCAGCGCCAGGGTGACGATGGCCGAGTCGGCCAGCACGAGACCGACCGTGACGGTCAGGAGCAGGCCCACGAGTCGGTGCACCTCGACATGGTGGCACCCCGATCATCGCTCGGGCGGGAGCGACGCGGCTCAGTGGAAGTGGCGGGCCAGTCGGCGGTGCCGGTGGCGGAAGAAGGCGAGCACCACGACGCGCAGCACCGGCCCGATCGGACGGAGGGGCAGGCGGGGCGCGAGGGTGACCTGGTCGAGAACGACCGTGCCCGCGCCGTCGGCCTCGACCGTGCGGTCGTGGACCCACCGCCGCATGCTGAGCATCGACGACTCCTCGCGGAACCGGCGCCCGGGCTCGAGCTCCACGACCACGAGGTCGTCGAAGTCGAACGGCACGACGCCGCCGAGCCGCAGCCAGGCCCGTCCGACCGGCTGGCCGACGACGAGCGCGTCGATGCTGTCGACGGTCGATCCGCGCGGCAGCGCCATCGTCATCCAGGGACGCATCTCGTCGTTGATGCCCTCCGGGGTGACGACCCGCGCCCACACCTCGCCCGGCGGTGCGGCCACGACGCTCCGCACCTCGACCTGCCACTCCCGACGCACCCCTGCATCCTCCGGGACGAGCGGCACCGCCGTCACGCTCTACGACACGAGTCGCGCCTTGATGTCCGCCTTCAGCACTTTCCCGACCTTCGACCGGGGCAGGTCGGGCCAGACCTCGACCTGCTTCGGCGCCTTGACGCTCCCGAGGCGCTCCTTGACGAGCCGTTGGAGCTCGCCGGCCTCGAGCGAGGCGCCGGGCCGCAGCTGCACCACGGCCGTCACGCGCTCGCCCCACTTCTCGTCGGGCAGGCCGACCACGGCGCAGTCCGCCACGGCGGGATGAGCCATGACCGCCTGCTCGACCTCAGTCGAGTACACGTTGAACCCGCCCGTGATCACCATGTCCTTCGCCCGGTCGACGATGAACAGGTAGCCGTTGTCGTCGAGGTAACCGACGTCGCCCGTGTGGTGCCAGCCGTGCGCGGACGCCTCGGCGGTCGCCTCCGGGTTCCGGTGGTAGCCCCGCATGACGAGCGAGCCCCGCACGACGATCTCGCCGCGCTCGCCCCGCGGCAGCAGCGTGCCGTCCTCGGCCATGATCGCGACGGTCGTCAGCGCCGACGGTCGCCCGGCCGAGCCGAGCCGCTCTCGTGCGACCTCGCCGGACGGCAGGAAGTGGTCGGTCGGCGCCATCGTCGAGACCATCATCGGCGCCTCCGTCTGCCCGAACAGCTGCGCCATGACCGGCCCGATCCGCGTGAGCGCCTCCTCCAGGCGGCTGGTCGACATGGGCGCCGCGCCGTACCAGAAGCACCGCAGGCTCGACAGGTCCCGCGCGTCGAGGCTCGGGTGGTCGAGCACCATGTAGATCAGCGTCGGCGGCAGGAAGGTGTGGGTCACCGCGTGCTGCTCGACGCGGTCGAGGAACCCACCGACGTCGGGGCTGCGCATGACGACGATCGACCCGCCGCGGCACAGCACGGGGAAGCAGAGGACCCCGGCGGCGTGGGTGAGCGGGGCGAGGGCGAGGTACGTCGGCGGTCGGTCCTCCGGCCACGGATAGCTCATGAGGGTGATCGCCGTCATGGTCTCCAGGTTGGTGCCCGTCAGCTCGACGCCCTTGGGGCGGCCCGTCGTGCCACCCGTTCCGACGATCATCGCCAGGTCGTCGCGCGCCGGCCGGTCGACGACCTCGGTGACCGTCTCGCCCGACGCCAGGAACTCCTCCCACCCCAACGCCCACGGCAGGTCGGCGTCGAGGCAGACGAGCGTCCGCAGGTCGGGGAGGTCGCCCCGGATCGCGTCGACGAGCGGCGCGAACGCAGCCTGGAAGACGAGCACCGAGCAGCCGTAGAGCGCCAGCAGCTCCTGGTTCTCCGCCGCCTCGTTGCGCGGGTTGACCGGGCACCAGACGGCCCCGGCGCGGCTGATGCCGAACACGCAGGTGAAGGCCGTCGGGTCGTTGGCCGACAGCACCGCGACGCTGTCGCCCGGCTCCACCCCGCCCGCCACCAGGGCGGCGGCGATGCGGCCGGTGAGGGCCTGCACGTCGGCGTACGTCGCGGTGACGCCGTCGCACTCGAGGCAGGGGGCGTCGCGGTCGAGCGACGCCCCCTTGTCGAGGAAGTCGACCAGCCGCATCAGTGGCCCTGGCGGGTGATGACCGGCTCGGCGACGAGGCCGAAGGCCCGCAGCTGGCCGAGCAGCTCACGGTGGCCGATCGCCTTCGACGCCGACGCGAACCCGACGCGCTTCGGCGCCTGCTGCAGCAGCGAGGAGGCGACGAACGCCTGGAGCAGCCCGGTCTGCTTGTAGTTCTGGTTGCCGTGGATGACGCAGTGCGCGCGCCCGAGGGGACCCGAGGCGTGCACCGAGTCGAGCGACTTGTTGAGGCGCGGGTTCTCGCGGGGCGGCATGACGTTCATGACCTGGGCGGCCACCTCGGTCAGAGCGGCGTCGCGGTCGGCCGGCGACATGTCCTTCGTGGCCTCGAGCGCCTGGGCGACGATCTGCGGCACGCCCGTCATCAGCGCCGGGTTGAAGACGCCACCCTGCGCCTTGCAGCTCGCGACGCGGGGGTCGCGCTTGTACCAGACCGGGTGCGACGTGCCGCCCCACGGCAGCGACTGCGCCAGCTCGTGCTGACCGGGCACGACGAGCGGCATGAGGCCCTGGCCGGGCTCGAACTCGACGTACTGGTTCTGCTGCAGGTGGAAGGCCTTCGAGGTCGCCGCGTTGATGAGGATGGTGAGCGTCGAGGCGATGGTCGGGGAGCCGCCCCAGAAGACGGCGATGTCGAGCGTGTCGAGCCCCGGCTGCTCGAGGCAGAGCTCGGCGGCGATCTCGCCGGTCGTGTACATGTGCGCCACACCGGGGGAGAGCAGCAGCCCGGCGGCGGCGAAGTCCGCGCCGTACGTCTCGTCGCAGGTGATGAGCCAGTCCTGCTCGCCGGTGGTGTCGAGGTAGTGCACGCCGGCGGCGAGGCTGGCCTGGACGACCTCGGGGCCGTACTTGCTGAACGGGCCGACCATGTTGCACACGACGCTCGAGCCGCGGAACAGCTCGGTCAGCGACTCCACGTCGTGGGTCACCTCGACGACCTCGTAGTCGGCGGTCTCGATGCCGGCCACGTTGGCGTCCATCGAGGCCTGGATCTTCTCCGCGTCGCGACCGGCGGCGGTGAAGGGGATGCCGTACTCGCGGAGGTACTCGCAGACGAGTCGGCCGGTGTAGCCGGAGGCGCCGTAGACGACGACGGGCTTGCTGCTCATGGGGTGCTCCTGGGGCTGGGGTGGGAGAAGGGGGCGGGTACGGCGCGGGTCACATGCCCATGCCGCCGTCGACGGGCAGACCGGCCCCGTTGACGAAGGCCGCCTGGTCGGAGGCGAGGAAGACGACGGCGGCGGCGATGTCCTCGGTGCTCGCGAGGCGGCCCGACGGGGTCTGCGCGACGACGGCCCCGACGGCCTCGTCGGTGGAGCCGAAGAGCCCGATCCGGGCGACGTCCGCAGCGAGGTTGGCGCCCATCTGGTTCGGCACGAGGCCCGGGTAGACGCAGTTGACGCGCACGCCGTAGCCGAGCGCCCCGCTCTCCATCGCCGCCACGCGCGTGAGCCGGTCGACGGCGGACTTGGTCGCGGAGTAGACCGCGATCGCGGGGAACGCGATGGTCGCGGCGACCGAGGCGATGTTGATGACGACGCCGCCCTTCCCGGCCGCGCCCTCGGGACGCATCGTGCGCAGCGCGTGCTTCAGGCCGAGCGCGGTGCCGAGCACGTTGACGTCGAGCATGGTGCGGGCCTGCGCCGCGTCGAGGTCGACCAGCAGGCTCGTGATCTCGACGCCGGCGTTGTTGACCAGGATGTCGAGGCCGCCGGCCTGCTCGAGCGCGGCGGCGATGCCGGCCTCCCAGGAGGCGTCGTCGGTGACGTCGACGTGCACGAACACCCCGTCGATGCTCGCGGCAACCGCCTGACCGGCCTCGTCCTGCAGGTCGGCGACGACGACCTTCGCTCCCGCCGCGGCGAGGGCGCGGGCCATGCCCTCGCCGAGTCCCTGCGCGCCGCCGGTCACGAGCGCTACGCGCCCGGTGAGGTCCTGGTTGGTCATGGGTGCGACTCCTTCGTCGGTGGGGTGATGCCAGTCACACTGCTGCTCCCTCTGGACGGTTGTCAAGATTTTTCTTGACGACTGTCCAGGGAAATCTGGACACCTGTCCGGCGTCGTCTAGGCTGGGCGGTCGAGCACCAGGAGGGACCCATGGCCACGACCCGCGTGAACCCCGTCGACAAGCACGACGTGCGTCGCCGCGCGCTCGCCGAGTCGGCGCTGCGCACCCTCGGCGAGCTCGGCTACGCGAGGGCGTCGCTGCGCGAGATCGCCACCAACTCCGAGTTCAGCCACGGGATGGTGCACTACTACTTCGCCGACAAGCTCGAGCTGATCGTGTACTGCGTGCGCTACTACAAGGAGACGTGCGTGACCCGGTACGACGGGGTCGTCAGCGACGCGCAGTCGGCCGACGAGCTGCTCGACGCCTTCGCCGCGAAGCTCTGCGAGACGATCGTCGACGAGGCTCCGATGCACCGGCTCTGGTACGACCTGCGTGCCCAGAGCATGTTCGAGGAGAGCCTCCGCGAGGCCGTCACGCAGATCGACCGCACGCTCGAGGACATGATCTGGCGCGTCGTCACGCGGTACGCCGAGCTCGGCGGCCGCTCCGTCACGGTGCCGCGGCACGCGTCGTACGGGATCCTCGACGGCGTGTTCCAGCAGGCGCTGCTGGCCTACCTGGGGTCGGACGCTCCCGACGCTGCGCTCGAGGCGCTGCGCTCCGAGGTGCGCACGCTCGTGCCGCTGCTGGTGGGCTGAGCGCCTCCTTCCTCCGGTCGTGGTGCCAGTGCACCGTTTTCCGTAGCGCTGAGGCCACGACCCGGCAGGTTGGGCACGGGCGCGACACTGACGTCATGCCGCCGGAGCCCAAGACCTGCCGCTCCTGCGGACGCCGCATCGAGTGGCGCAAGAAGTGGGAGCGCGACTGGGACCAGGTGCAGTACTGCTCCACCGCCTGCCGACGCCGCGGCGTCTCCGAGGTCGACGAGCGGCTCGAGGCGCTCATGCTGCAGCAGGTGTCCCGCGGACGGGGGACGGCGACCCCCATGGACGTCGCCCTCGCTGTGGCCGACGGCGACGAAGCTGCGGCGACGGAGCTCGCCGAGCCCGCCCGCCGTGCCGCCCGGCGCCTGGTCGCGCGCGGCGAGGCCGAAATCGTGCAGCGGGGGAAGGTCGTCGACCCGTCGACGGCGAAGGGGGCGTTCGAGGTGCGGCGCCGGAGGTAGGCGCACCGCGTTCCCGGTCAGCCCTGTCCCGTGTGGCGGTCGGCGAAGCCGCTGTCCTCGACGAGCTCGGTGGCGAGCGTGCGCGTGAGCCGGTCCATGACGGTGGCGAGCGTCGTCAGGTCGGCGGGGTCCCAGTCGCGGAACAGCTCCCGCAGTGACGCCACGCGGGCCTGGCGCACCGCGGTGACGCGCTCGCGACCGGCGTCGGTGATGGTGATGACGACGGCACGGTGGCTGTCGGGGTGGCGCTCGCGGCGCACGAGGCCGGCCGTGACGAGCGGTCCGACGCGACGGGTGGCCGTCGGTGGCGTGAGGTCCAGCTCGGCCGCGATCTCTCCCATGGTGAGCGGGGTGCCGTCGGCGAGGCGCGAGAGGAGCAGGAACGTCGTGCGGTCGAGCACCGGTTCGCCGCCCGCGTCGCCCCGGTGGAACCGGTGGAACTCGCCGAGCCGGATCAGCCAGGCGATGGACTCCTGAATGCGGGCGAGCTCGAGGTCGACCGGTGCGGGCGTGCTCATGGGGGTCATGGTGCCCCCTCGGGTGGGCGTCTCGAATGCCGGGCATTTCGATTAAGTCGACCAAGTTGCTCCTAATCTCACTTCCGACGTGAAAGTGACGACCGAGGGAGCGCACGTGACCGAGACCGTGGCAAGAGCGACCGACCTGGCCGCAGTCCTGGAGGAGCTGGCGGTGGGTGCCGCGGACCGCGAGCGCGCCGACGACCGCCCCCACGAGGTGGTCGAACGGCTGCGGGCGACCGGCTTCCTGGCGTCCCGCGTGCCGGGTGCCCACGGCGGGGGTGACGTGACCCTCCGGGACTTCTTCGGCACGCTGATCGACGTCGCCCGTGCCGACTCCGGGGTGGCGCAGGCGCTGCGCGCGCACTTCGCGTACGTCGAGGGTCTCCGCTTCGCTCCCGAGGGCCCCGCGCGGGCCGGTGCCCTCGACCTGGTCGCGGGCGGCGCCGTCATCGGCAACGCCATCACGGAGCCCAGCGGTGCGGCGGCCGGCGACTTCGCCGGGCTGGCGACGACCTTCACACCGGACGGCGACGACTGGCGCATCTCGGGCACCAAGTTCTACTCCACCGGCACCCTCTACGCCGACCTCGTCTGGGTCTGGGGCGTCACCGCCGACGGGCGCCCCGCGAGCGCGCTCGTCCCGCTCGACCGGCCCGGCATCTCGGTGATCGACGACTGGGACGGCTTCGGCCAGCGCGCGAGCGGCAGCGGGACCACGATCTTCGACGGCACCCCCGCGACGGCGGCGGAGGTCGTCGTCGCCGGCGACGAGGCGCCGCCGCGCCTCGCGATCGGCGCCTTCCTCCAGCTCTTCCTGACGGCGGTGGTCGTCGGCAACCTGGAGGCGGCGAACCGCGACGCGCAGGACCTGTTGCGCGGACGGAGCCGCGGGATCACGCACGGCACCACCACCCTGCCGCGCCACGACCCGGTCCTGCTGCAGCAGGTCGGCGAGATCGCCGCGAAGGCGTACGCCGCGCGCACCATCGTGCTCGACGCGGCGGCCCTGCTCGACGAGGTCGACGCGCGCCTCCACGCCGGCGAGCTCGACGGGGTGGCGGCGCAGCAGGCCGGACGTCGGGTCGCCGAGGCCAAGATCGCGGTCGAGCGGCTGGCGCTCGACGCAGCGACGGCGCTGTTCGAGGTCGGCGGCGCCTCCGCCACCCGTGCCGGGGCGAACCTCGACCGGCACTGGCGCAACATCCGCACGCTCGCCTCCCACAACGCGACGCGCCTCAAGGCCGCCGTGATCGGCGACCACGTCGTCAACGGCACCGAGCTCCCCGACAACACCTACTTCTGACCCGCACCGACCCGACCCCGCGACCCCACGGAGATCCCCATGAGCCAGACCCGCACCCGCACCATCCCGGCCGAGGCCTTCGGCGACGGTGCCCGGAGCGTCGACGTACCCGTCCTCGACTCCCACCTGCACCACGTCGAGCAGGGGGAGGGGGCGCCCATCGTCTTCCTGCACGGCAGCCCGACGAGCTCCTACCTCTACCGGCACCTCTTCCCGGCGCTGCGCGGCCGCGGTCGCCTGATCGCCGTCGACCTCGTCGGGTTCGGCGACTCGGGCCGTCCGGCGATCGACTACGAGCTGGCCGACCACGAGCGCTACCTCGACGCCTGGTTCGACGCCCTCGGCCTGCGCGACGTGACGCTGGTGCTGCAGGACTACGGCGCTGCGTTCGGCGTGTCGTGGGCGTCGCGCCACCCCGACCGCGTGCGGGCCGTGCTCCTCGCCGAGCCCGTCATCCGCGACATCGAGTCGTCCGCGCTGCCCGAGGCGTTCGTCGGCGCGCAGCAGCTCATCCGCACGCCGGGCGAGGGCGAGAAGTTCGTGGTCGAGGACAACGGCTTCCTGACGCAGGTCTTCCCGGGCGCCTTCCTCGAGCCGCTCGCCGAGACGGACCTCGCCGTCTACCAGGCGCCGTTCCCGACCGCCGAGTCCCGTGCGCACCTGATCCGCTTCCCCCGCAACCTGCCGATCGACGGCGTGCCGGCCTCCAGCGTGGCCTATCTCGCGCGCAACGAGGAGTGGCTCGCGACGTCGCAGGACGTGCCGAAGACCCTCCTGACCTACACGCCCGGCTTCCTGCTGACGCCGACGATCGAGGCGTGGATCCGCGAGAACGTCGCGAACATCGAGGTCCACGACGGCGGTGCGGGCGTGCACTTCGTGCAGGAGGAGCAGCCCCAGGGCCTTGCCGACGCGGTGATCGCGCTCCTGGCGCGCGCCAAGGCGGTCCGCGGATGACCGTCACGCCCGGGTCCCCGGCCCTCGACGACCTCCTCGTCCGCATCGCCGCCGGCGCTGCAGAGCGCGAGGCGACCGGCACCGCTCCGTTCGAGCAGATCGGCTGGGTCAAGGAGGCCCGGCTCGGGGCCTACCGCGTGCCCGCCGCCGACGGCGGTGGCGGTGCCGGCGTCCGCGACCTGTTCGACCTCGTCGTCCGCCTCAGCCACGCGGACTCCAACATCGGCCACCTGCTGCGTGCCCACTTCGGGACCGTCGAGGACATCCTGCTCTGGCCCGCGTCGCCCCGCCGGGAGCGGTGGCTCGCCCGGGTCGTCGCCGGCGAGCTGTTCGGCAACGGCAACAACGAGCTGGGGGCCAAGCACGCCGGCGACTTCGCGAAGTCGACCACGTTCACGCGCGACGGGGAGGAGTACGTGGTCGACGGCACCATGTACTACTCGACCGGCACGCTCTACGCCGACCACACGTTCGTCACCGGCGTCACGCCCGAGGGGCTCCCGGTGCAGGCGCTGCTCAGCCTCGACACCGACGGCATCACGGTGGAGGACGACTGGGACGGCTTCGGCCAGTCGCTGACCGCCACGGGCACGACGCGGTTCGCCGGCGCCCGCGTGTCCGCGGAGGACGTCACGCTGCCGCCCGCGGACCTCTCGTCGATCCCGCGGTGGCACCTCGGACCGCTCTACCAGCACTACCTCAACGCGGTCGTCGCCGGGAACGTCCAGTCGGTGCTCGACGACGCGGTGGCTCTGCTGCGGGGCCGGAGCCGGAGCTTCACCCACGGCTCCGCCGACGTCCCGCGCGAGGACCCGGTGCTCCTCGAGGTGGTCGGGGAGATCTCGGCCCTCGCGTCGGCGGCCGTCGCGGTGGTGGGGGAGACGGCGGACGTGCTGGCCCGCATCCCCGCGAGCGTGGTCGATGGGCGCACCGACGACGACGTGGTGCACGAGGCGGGACTGCGGGCGTCGATGGCGCAGGTCGTCGTGCACGACCTCGGCCTGCGGGCGGCGACCCTGCTGTTCGAGGTCGGCGGTGCCTCCGCGGTGAAGCGGTCGGAGAACCTCGACCGGCACTGGCGCAACATCCGCACGGTGGTCTCGCACAACCCGGTGCGGTTCAAGAACCGGGCCGTCGGCGACCTGCTCGTCAACGGCGAGACGTTGCCCGACAACACCTACTTCTGAGGAGGCGGCTCGTGACGGACGGCCCTCGGCAGGTCCACCTGAACCTCTTCGTGCTCGGGACGGGACACCACGAGGCGGCGTGGAGGCACCCCTCGACGACGCCGGAGCGCGTCTTCGACCCGGCGTTCTACGTCGACCTGGCGCGGACCGCCGAGGCGGCGGCGTTCGACGCGGTGTTCCTCGCCGACATCCCCAAGCTCGACGACAACGTCGAGTTCAACACGGCCGGCCGGCTCGATCCGCTCGTGACGCTGGCGCTCCTCGCCGGTGCCACTGAGCGGATCGGGCTGATCGGCACCGCCTCCACGACGTACTCCCACCCCTGGCAGCTCGCCCGCACCCTGGCGAGCCTCGACCACCTGTCGCGAGGGCGCGCCGGTTGGAACATCGTCACGACGGACTCGCCGGCAGCGGCGCGGAACTTCGGCCTCGACGCCAACCCCGACGCGGCGACCCGCTACGAGCGGGCGACGGAGCACGTCGACGCGGTGCTGCGCCTGTGGGACAGCTGGGAGGACGAGGCCGTGCACCTCGACCGTGCGGCGGGGCGCTACGTCGATCCCGCGCGCATCCACCACCCCGGCGTGCGCACGGAGCACGTGCGGGTGGCGGGGGCGCTCACGACGCCGCGTCCGCCGCAGGGGTACCCCGTGCTCGTGCAGGCGGGGTCCTCCAACCACGGCCGGGCGTTCGCGGCCCGGTTCGCCGAGGCGATCTTCACCGCCCAGCAGCGGATCGAGGACGCTCAGGCGTTCTACGCCGACATCAAACGTCAGGCGGCGGCGCGGGGGCGGAAGCCGGAGGGCGTGAAGATCCTGCCGGGGCTGTCGCCGGTCATCGGCGGCACGGAGGACGAGGCCCGCCGCCTGCAGGCCGAGCTCGACGAGCTGACGGTGCCGGCCTTCGGGCTCGCCCAGCTCAAGGACTTCGCCTACGTCGACCTCGACCACCTCGACCTCGACGAGCGGGTGCCCGAGGAGGCGTTCGCGGGGGCCGGGGACGTCACGGACAACCAGAAGAGCCGGACCCAGGTCTACGCCGACATCGTGCGTCGTGAGCAGCCGACGCTGCGCCAGCTGCTCCACAAGCTCGCGGGGGCCCGGGGGCACAAGGTGCTGGCGGGCACGCCCGAGCAGGTCGCCGACCACATCGAGCGGTGGTTCCGGGAGGGTGCGGCGGACGGCTTCAACGTGATGCCGCCGACCCTGCCCGGTGGCCTCGACGCGTTCACCGGCGAGGTCGTGCCGCTGCTGCGCGCACGGGGGATCTTCCGGGAGGGCTACACCGGCACCACGCTGCGCGACCACCTCGGCCTGGAGCGACCGGAGAACCAGCACGTTCGCTGAACCCCGTGCTCAGCGGCGGTGGCGCCGGCGCACCCACCGGCTGCCCGCGTCGGCACGCCGCGCCTCCGTGCCCGGCGCCAGGTCGCCCAGCGCGCGGATGCCAGGGGCGCCCCGCACGAGGTGCGCGAGGTGCACGAGCGCCATCTCGTCGAGCTGGTGGTCGGGGTCGCCGCAGTCGAAGATCCAATGGTCGGCGTGGCGCCCACCGGCCGCTCCGCGCCACACCCGCAGCACGGCGTCGCCGCGCTCGACGACGTGGGTGCAGCTGGCGACCTCGTGCTCCGGCGGGAGGTCGAAGGGCCACGGCGGCTCGACGGCCGCAGCGCCCGTGCGGGGCGACGGCACGCGCCACGCGGGCGGTTGCTCCTCGTCGAGGACCGCCGGCGCCCCGGGCTGCCAGGCGAACACCCCGCGCCGGTCGGGCCACACCACGGCGAGGGCGGCGGGCGCGCGACGGTGGAACCACCCCGACCAGCTCACCGTCTCGGCGAGCGCGTGTCCGGCCACCTGCTCGACGACCACGGGGACACCTGCGAGCACGTCCTCGAGCACGTCGCCGGGAGCGAGCCGGTGTCCCGCGACGACGCGGGACGCGATGCGGTCGAGGGAACGCTTCATCAGCCCGTGCTCCAGCCCCGACATCAGCAGCTCGGGGTGGTCGGCGCTGTGGCCCAGCCCGATCGTGTAGGCGAACGCCGGCCCGGGCTCGTCGTCCTCGCCGCAGTCGCCGTCCCCGCAGTCGCACGGCCCGCCGCCCCCGACGCTCATCACCGACCAGCCGTGCTCGCGCACGCCGGTCAGGACGTGGCGGTCGAGCTCGTCGTAGTGCTCCGCCGGGCGACAGGCGTGGCAGTCGCACCGCCGGGCGCCGGCCGGTCGGGGTCCCCGGGGCGGGGTGTCCCGTGGTGCCATCGCTCCTCCTTCGGGCGGGCCGTGACGGGCCCGGATCGGGAGCAGCAAGCGTGCACCGGATCGGCCGACGCCGGCGGGCGTCATCCACAGGGGCCGGTGGCCCCGCGCCTCACGCCGCGGGAGCCGCGGCGATGTCGAGGACCCAGGTCACGCCGTACGGGTCGGTGACCATGCCGTAGAGCGGCGACCAGCCCGACGGCGCGAGGGGCACGATCACCGTCGCGCCCTCGCCGGCCAGGCCCTCCCAGTAGCGCGTGAGCTCGTCGGCGTCGTCGCCGCGCACGGAGACGAAGTACGACGCGGTGCCGGCGTCGTACGGGCGGTCCGACGGCACGTCGAAGGCCATGACGCGGAAGCCGGCCGGGGAGACGACCTGGCCCCACATGACGTGGTCGGCCTCGGCGGGGTCGCCGACGGCGTGGGCATCGGCGTACGTCGCGATGGCGAGCTCCCCGCCGAAGACGGAGCGGTAGTGCTCGAGGGCGGCGCGGGCGGTGCCGCGGAGGTTGACGTGGGTGACGGTGGTGACGGACATGGGTCTCTCCTCGGTGGTGGTGCTGGGGACGAGGACAACACTCCACCGCCACGAGGACAGGTTGTGTCCTCTTCTCCTGCGATCATCGGGACATGCCCACGACGTCGTCCCGGATGCTGACGCTGCTCTCCCTCCTGCAGTCCCGGCGCGACTGGCCGGGCGGGGTGCTGGCGGAGCGTCTCGACGTGAGCACCCGGACCGTACGGCGCGACGTCGACCGCCTGCGGGAGCTCGGCTACCGGATCGCCACGGTGAAGGGGCCGGACGGCGGCTACCGGCTCGACGCGGGCGCCGACCTGCCGCCGCTGCTGTTCGACGACGACCAGGCCGTCGCGCTCACGGTGGCCCTGCAGGTGGCGACGACGGCGGGGGCCGGGATCGGGGACCACGCGCTGCGGGCGCTCGGCACCCTGCGCCAGGTGATGCCGACGCGGCTGCGGCACCGGATCGACGCGCTGACCGTCGAGGCGGTGCGGCCGCCGGGGTCATCCGACGACGCGGACCCGGCGGTGCTCGTCGCCGTCGGGACCGCCGTGCGGGCGCGGGAGGTGCTGCGTTTCGACTACGGCGTCGACGCCGAGCGCCGTCGGGCCGAGCCGCACCACGTGGTGACGTGGCGGGGGCGCTGGTACCTCGTCGCCTTCGACCTCGACCGGGACGACTGGCGCACCTTCCGCGTCGACCGGATCGCGCCGCGCACCCCGAACGGCCCGCGCTTCACGCCTCGGGAGCTGCCGGGCGGCGACGTCGCGACGTACCTGACCGGGGTGTTCCGGGGCAACGCCGACGGGGTCGGCTGGCCGTGCACGGGCGAAGTGGTGGTGGGGCTGCCGCTGGCCGAGGTGCTGCCGTACGTCGGGGACGGCGTCGCCGTCGCGCTCGACGACGGGCGCACGCGCCTGACGGTCGGGTCCTGGTCGTGGGCGGGGGGCGTCGCCTCGGTGCTGCGGTACGACGCGGAGATTGAGGTCGTCGGACCCGACGCGTTGCGCGAGGCGTTCGCGCGGGTGGGGGAGCGCTGTGGGCGGGCGGGACGCGGTACTTCGGGAGGTGCAGCCGGCACCTGAGGTGGAGCGCCGCCCCGTCGGCCGACCGTAGCGTCCTCCCGTGATCACGACCTTCCTCATCGAGCACCCCTGGCTCTCGCCGACGGCGCTCGCCCTCCTCGTCGTCGTCGGCCCGCTCGTGGGACGGCTGGTGGCGCACCGGCCGGGTGCCGCCTGGGTGCTGACCGGGCTCGCGACGGTTCCGGTCGTGGTCCTCACGATGCTCCCGACCACCGCGCGGGCCTTCGAGCGGTGCGAGGTCGCGTGGACCATGCCGACCCCGGGACGCGTCGAGCTCGCGGCCAACGTCGTGCTGTTCGTGGCGCCCGTGCTCCTCGCCGCGGTGGCGACGCGGCGTCCGCTCCTGGTGGCGGTGGCCGGGAGCGGCCTCAGTGCTCTGGTGGAAACGGTCCAAGCGCTGCTTCCGGCCCTCGGGCGGTCCTGCTCGACCAACGACTGGCTGTCCAACTCGATCGGCGTCGTCATCGGGGCGGTGCTGGGAGTGGTCGCGCTGCGGCTGGCGAGCCCGGTCGGGCGCGCTGCGGCGGATCGTTCCTAGAGGACGATGAGCAGCACGATCACCGCGACGAGGGCGCTGACGACGCCGATGACGGCCATGACGAGGCCGAACCTGGCGGTGTTGTTCATCGTCTTGGTGAGGCCGAGGTGCTGCGCCGGGCCGTCGATGAGGCGCTTGCCCTCGTTGGAGTCGAACGAGTAGTCGACGACGGCGCCGACGTTGCCGTCGTCGTCCATCCCGTACTCCTTGCGGAACGACTTCTGCACGAAGGTCCCCTTGGCGAAGGAACCGCCGCCGCGCAGCACGGGGCGGGGCACGCCGCCCGCGTCGACGCCGGCCTCCCACTCCACCCGCATGCTCTTGTCGGTGATGTCGTAGGTGCCGGCGGCCGCGTCCACGGTGACGACGTGCTGGAAGGAGGCCGCCAGCGACTTGCGCTTCATCAGCGTCCACCACCGCTGGTCGACGATGTCGATCTGCACGGTGAACCCGGTGGGCGTCTCGTCGGCGACCATGTACGGCGTGTTCGCCGTGGCGCGACGTACCTCGGCTGCGAGCTCGGCGGCGGTGACCATGGGGCGACAGTACGTCGGGGGTGGGGGCTCTTGACGGCCGTCGAGGCGGCTCGGATGCTGGCCGTCGGCACAGTCTCGAGGTGGTGGGGTGCGATGGCGACCTATTCCGGCACGAAGGAGTTCGAGGGCGCGCGATTCGTGCGGTCGAGTCTCAAGGGGGCGACGTTCCGGTTCTCCGACGTCAGCGGCATGACGATGCGCGGCGTCGAGCTCGACGGGCTCGACATCGACAGCCACGACCTCATGTTCGGGACGCTGCTGGTGAACGGGGTGAACGTCGTACCGCTCGTCGAGGCCGAGCTGAACCGCCAGTTCCCGGGGCGGGAGCTGCAGAACGCCAAGGACCCCGACGGCCTGCGCGCCGGGTGGGAGGCGGTCCAGGCGGCGTGGGCCGACACGATGGCGTCGACGCCTCCTGGGCTGATGGATGCGCACGTCGAGGACGAGTGGTCGCTTGTCGAGACCCTGCGGCACCTCGTGCTGGCGACCGACGCGTGGCTGCGCGGCGGGGTGCTCGGCGTCGAGCAGCCGTTCCACGAGATCGGTCTGATCTTCTTCGGGGCCGGCGAGATGGGCTTCGACATGTCGATCTTCCGGACGGATACGCCTTCTCTGGACGAGGTCCTCGCCGTACGGGCCGAACGGCAGGCGATGGTGACCGAGTTCCTGGCGTCGGCGACGCCGGAGCTGCTGGCCGAGGAGCGCCGGAACCCGTGGGGTGGCGACGACTGGAAGCCGACGGTGGGGGACTGCGTGCGCGTGATCCTGGAGGAGGAGTGGGCGCACCTGCGCTACGTACGGCGCGACCTGGCGCTGCTCGGTGGGGAGGGCGCAGCGGGTTCGTGACGGGTCGCGGCTGGTCGCGGGGGGCCGTGAGGAGCGCGGTGAGTTGCTGAGCAGACGGGTGCTCAGCGATCCACCGCGCTGTGTCGACGAGGATGGGCTGCTGTGAACCGAGACGCGGTGATCCCGCTGGCTGCCCTGCTGCCCCGCTCCATCGACCTGGTGGAGTGCAAGCTGCACTGCGCCGTCTTCAACGGCGAGAAGTACCCGATCGAGGTGCTGGCCACCTCGTGGGAGGAGTGGCAGGGCTGGAACTCGTGGCGCAACGTCAACGACGACTTCAACCGGCGCTACGTGTTCTCGCTGGCGCAGGACCGCCACGACCCGACGCTCTGGCTCTTCGGTGGCGTGTGGGAGGTGGTCGCGCGACGTCCCGAGCCGCGGGCGGCGTCGTACGACGTCGTGTTCCGTGCCGACCTGATGGGCGCGTTCGTGCGCCGGCTCTACGTGCGGCTCGCCCTCGCCGGGCGCAACCGTCGCCGCAACATGGAGACTCTGCTCGGCGATATGACGGTCGCGTCCATCGCCGAGGAGGTGTTCGCGGGCGACCCGTTCCCGGGCCACGACCGGATCGACCACTCCCTGGCCGAGATCCAGGTCGTGGTGGGCCAGCGTCGTGCCGACTGGCGGATTGCGCTCGAGAGCATGAAAGGCGTCTACGTCATCCACGACCAGGTCACCGGGGCGCGCTACGTCGGATCAGCGTACGGCGACACGGGGGTCTGGCAGCGCTGGTCGTACTACGCCCAGACGCTGCACGGCGACAACGTCGGGCTGCAGGCGCACGTGGCGGAGCACGGTGAGGCCTATTACCGGGAGAACATGCGGTTCGCGCTGCTGGAGTACTGGTCGATGCGGACGTCGGACGAGCACGTGTTGGAGCGCGAGTCGTATTGGAAGAACGTGCTGCTCGCGAGGTCGCTGGGGCACAACCGGAACTGAGGTGAACTCAGGAGGGGCAGGCCCGCCACAGTGACTCGGACATCCACTGCGCTGTGGGACGTTGACGCTGCAGATGAGACCGTGGGCCTCCACCGCAGGGGCTCCGTTGCCCGACGAGTTGCACGCGGCAGCAATGCAGTCGGACCGGAGCCACGCTTGAGTCCTCTAGTTGCGACCCTTCGTGCGTCGGAGATGAGATTCTGGGTCCGTGTCAGATCCCGGGGGTGAGCCGGATGGCTTGCAAGTCGCACCGCCCTTCACGCTTGTTAGCGGAATCAACTTCACGACGTGGCCCTACCTGAAGTGGGCCCGTGGCAGCTCCCATGTAGCGATTCTTCGTGCACGATTCGAGGAGTGGCACGCGAGCGCCCCGGTCTCAGTCGACGCGGTCATGCGTGACGACGGGGTTGGTTTCGATCTGGTTGCAAGGGTTCCGGGGGGATTTCCGAGGCACGAATGGTCGCTCGATCTAGGGGACGCAATTCACAACCTGCGAAGTGCCTTCGACGCAGTGGCGTGGGGCATGGCGCACTTCAGAGGCGACCGGCCCGCCAAACCGCGAGCAGTTTCATTCCCGATCTGCGAGGTCGAGAGTCAGTGGCGGTTGGCGCTCAAGTCATGGGTTGGGGACCTGCCGTCCGCGTTCCAAAAACGGATCCTAGCGCTGCAGCCCTTCACGTATGCGCCGGCCGGTGGGGCCTCGATTCTCTCGCTCCTGCACGACCTTGACGTCCAGGACAAGCATCGGGAGATGCTTTCGGTCTCAGTGAACCTCTCGGGCCTCGACTTCAACGGGGCGTACGAGTATCGGGACGCCTCGCCAGCAGAATCGCCGCGGCTTGATTTGGATCCCGACGTTGAGTTCGGGAACGGTGCGGTGTTGGGCACCTTCCACGCTGGCGCCCCTATCAAGCAAATCGGTGAGACGTTCCTGCGGCCAGCCGTAGCTGTGCAGTTGCCATACCGGGACCTGACCCTCGATGTGATGCCATTTCTCGAGAATCTGCTCACGGAGACACGTCGTTATCTCGATATTCTGCATCTGGGTTTGGACAAGCGCTCCGACGGAGTTCCGGCTCCGCCGGCCAAGGAAGCCGAACAAGGGGGTCTTGCCTCAGGCGAAGAATAGGGACACCGCAGTCAATCTCGTTGCCCACCCACGTCCGTCGCCCGATCCCACGTCGACATGACGATCAAGGTCTTCGTCCCCGCCACCAACCCCGTCCGCCGGATGGCATTCACCACGCTCTGCAGGTGCTCCACGCTCCTCACCCGGAACCGCAGCAACCCATCGGGATCACCCGAGATCGTGAAGAACTGCTGCACCTCGGGCACCTGCCGCGCGATCTCCTCGATCTCGCGCGTGTCCGTCTGACCCGTCAGTCGGATCTCCGTGAACGCATCGATCTCGCCGACCGCACCGTCGGCGACGATCGCCGTGTAGCCCTTGATGACCCCGCTCGCCTCCATCCGCGCGATCCGTCGCGCGACCGGGGCAGCAGACAGTCCCACCCGCTGCGCGATCTCGCTGGTGGGCATCCGCGCGTTGGCACGGAGCAGGTCGAGGATCTCGCGGTCGAGGTCGTCCATCGCTGCAAGCTCGCTTCCCAGTAGTTGCGCCGGACGCTCAGAACGAGCGCAAAGAGCGCATGGATACGGAACAAGAAGGCGATCCTCGCACGACTAGAGCGTGTTCGTTGCGCGTGGTTCGCGTCACCCGCCAGGCTCCTGCGCACACCCGGAGATGAAGGAGGCCCCGTGGAGCCGACCCTGGACCTGCGCGCGGCACTGCGCGACATGATCCTGGCGCGACGCGTCGACACCGAGGCGATCGCCCTGCAGCGGCAGGGCGAGCTCGGCCTGTGGCCGTCGATGCTCGGACAGGAAGGCGCCCAGGTCGGTGCCGGCTCGGCGCTCCGGCCGCGGGACGTCGTCTTCCCGACGTACCGCGAGCACGCCGTCGCCTGGTGCTTCGGCGTGGACCCGGTGCAGCTGCTCGGCCTCTTCCGCGGCACGACGATGGGCGGGTGGGACCCGGCCGAGCGCGGCTTCCAGCTCTACACGCTCGTCATCGGGGCGCAGACGCTGCACGCGGTCGGCTACGCCATGGGCATCGTGCGCGACGGGGACGTCGGCACCGGCGACCCGGACCGGGACCGCGCCGTACTCGTCTTCCTCGGCGACGGCGCCCTCAGCGAGGGGGAGACGAACGAGGCGTTCGTGTGGGCCGCCGCCCAGAACCTGCCGGTCGTCTTCTTCTGCCAGAACAACCAGTGGGCCATCTCGGCGCCGTTCAGCGTGCAGAGCCGCGTACCGGCCGCCCAGCGCGCCTCCGGCTTCGGCTTCCCCGGCGTGCAGGTCGACGGCAACGACGTCGCCGCCTGCCACGCCGCCACCGAGCAGGCCCTCGCCCAGGCCCGCGCCGGCGGGGGACCGACCCTCATCGAGGCCGTCACCTACCGCCGCAACCCGCACACCACGTCGGACGACGACCTGCGCTACCGCGACGCCGCCGAGAACGACCACTGGCGCGACCTCGACCCCGTCGACCGGCTCCGCACCGCGCTCCTCGCGAGCGGCGAGATCGACGACGCCTTCCTCGCGGACGTCGCCGCCGAGGAGCAGGAGCTCGCCGAGCGCTTGCGCACCGGCTGCCGCGCGCTCCCGGTACCGGCCCACGACGACCCGTTCCTGCACACGCTCCACACGATGACGCCCGAGCTCGCCCGGCAGCGCGAGGAGCACCTCGCGTTCGTGGCGGCCGGCGAGGAGGGCCCGGCATGAGCACGACCACGACCACGACCTCCATGACGGCGATGGCCCACGCCCTCAACCAGGCCCTGCGCGACGAGCTCGACACCGACGCGAAGGTGCTCCTCGTCGGCGAGGACATCGGCGAGCTCGGCGGCGTCTTCCGCGTCACCGACGGCCTCGCGAAGGACTTCGGCCCCACCCGCGTCGTGACGTCCCCCCTCGGCGAGGCCGGCATCGTCGGTAGCGCGATCGGACTCGCGATGGCCGGCTACCGCCCCGTCGTCGAGATCCAGTTCGACGGCTTCGTCTTCCCGGCGATGAACCAGATCGTCACGCAGCTCGCCAAATACCGGCACCGCTCCGAGGGCCGCGTCAGCCTCCCCGTCGTCGTCCGCATCCCCGTCGGCGGCGGCATCGGCGCCATCGAGCACCACAGCGAGTCGCCCGAGGCCTACTTCGCGCACACGCCCGGCCTCCGCGTCGTGTGCCCGTCCACCCCGCAGGAGGCCTACACCCTCATGCGCGCCGCCATCCGCTGCGAGGACCCCGTCATCTTCCTCGAGCCCAAGAAGGCTTACTGGAGCAAGGGGCCCGTCGACCGTGCCGCCGGCGCCGCTTCCCGCGAGCAGCTCGACCGCGCCCGCGTGGCCCGCGAGGGCGACGCGCTGACGATCGCGACGTACGGCGCCCTCACGGCCACCGCGCTCAAGGCCGCCGACGAGCTCGCCGCCGAGGGCACCGAGGTGGAGGTCATCGACCTCCGCACGATCGCGCCGCTCGACCACGAGACCGTCGTTGCTTCCGTGCGCCGTACCGGCCGTCTCGTCATCGCGCACGAGGCCTCCCAGTCCGGAGGCATCGGCGGCGAGCTCGCCGCCCGCGTGCAGCGCGACGCCTTCTTCGAGCTCGAGGCGCCGGTGCTCCGGGTCACGGGCTACGACACGCCGTACCCCGCCAGCCGCCTCGAGGAGGAGTGGCTCCCGGGCCTCGACCGCCTGCTCGACGCCTGCGACGCCAGCCTCGCCTACTGACCCGTGGGAGACACCGTGACCACCGCCCAGCAGTTCCGCCTCCCCGACGTCGGCGAGGGCCTCACCGAGGCCGAGGTCGTCACCTGGCACGTCGCCGTCGGCGACACCGTCGAGGTCAACCAGACGCTCGTCGACATCGAGACCGCGAAGTCCGTCGTCGAGCTGCCGTCGCCCTTCGCCGGCCAGGTGCTCGCGCTCCTCGTGCCCGAGGGGCAGACCGTCGACGTCGGCACGCCGATCATCGAGATCGGTACGCCGCAGGCCGCGCCCAACCCCGAGCCCGAACCCGAGCCGGCGGAGGACGAGCCCAAGCTCCTCGTCGGGTACGGCGCGCGCGAGGCCACCACGAGCCGCCGGCGCCGCGGGGGAGCGCGCCCGGCCGCGGCCGCGGCGACGGCGGTGGCCGACAAGCCCCGCGCCAAGCCGCCCGTCCGCAAGCTCGCCCAGGTGCTGGGCGTCGACCTCGCGTCACTCACCCCGAGCGGCCCCGACGGGATCGTCTTGCGCACCGACGTGCTGGCGGCGGCCCCGAAACCGGAGCCGACGCCCGCACCGACCCCGACCGAGGCTCCCGAGACGACGCCGGCCGAGCCCTCGCCGTACGGCGTCGAGACCCGCATCCCCGTCAAGGGCGTGCGGAAGCAGACGGCGGCGGCGATGGTGGCCTCGGCGTTCACCGCGCCGCACGTCACCGAGTTCGTGACGGTCGACGTCACCGCCACCCTCGAGCTGCGTGAGCGGGTGCTCGCCCGCCGCGAGTTCCGCGACGTGCGCGCGACGCCGCTGGCGTTCGTGGCGCGGGCCTACCTGCACGCGCTGCGGCGTACGCCGATGGCGTGCGCCCGCTGGGACGACGCCGCGCAGGAGATCGTGGTGCCCGGCCAGACCAACCTCGGCATCGCCGCGGCCACCCCGCGGGGGCTCGTCGTGCCCAACGTGAAGGCCGCCGACCGCCTGGACCTGCGGGACCTGGCGCTCGCCATCGACGACCTCGCGCAGACCGCGCGGGCCGGGCGCACCACGCCCGAGTCGATGGCCCACGGCACGACCACCATCACCAACGTCGGCGTCTTCGGGGTCGATAGCGGCACACCGATCCTGAACCCGGGGGAGACCGCGATCCTCGCGGTCGGAGCGATCCGCCGTACCCCGTGGGTCGTCGGCGAGGGCGCCGACGAGCGCATCGAGCCGCGCTCGGTGCTGCAGCTCGCGCTGTCCTTCGACCACCGCGTGCTCGACGGGGCCGAGGGGTCCCGCGTGCTCGCCGACACCGCCGCGATCCTGCGCGACCCCACGGAGGCGTTCCTGTGAGCGAGACCGATCACTACGACGTCGTCGTCATCGGTGCCGGCCCGGGCGGGTACGTCGCCGCGGTCCGCGCCGCGCAGCTCGGCCGCACCGTCGCGGTCGTCGAGGAGCGGTTCTGGGGCGGGGTCTGCCTCAACGTGGGCTGCATCCCGTCGAAGGCGCTGCTGCGCAACGCGGAGCTCGCCAGCCTCTGGCGGGACCGGGCGGACGACTTCGGGATCGTCGGCGAGGCGCGGTTCGACTACGGCCGAGCGCACGCGCGGAGCCGCGAGGTCGCGGACGGCCGGGCGGCGGGGATCCACTACCTGATGCGCAAGAACAAGGTGACTGAGATCGACGGGCGGGCGCGGTTCACCGGCACCCGTGAGATCGCCGTGACGGCCGCCGACGGCAGCACGCGCGCGGTCACCTTCACCGACGCGATCGTCGCCACCGGCGCACGTCCGCGGATGCTCCCCGGCGTCACCGCGTCGGCCAACGTCGTGACCTACGAGGAGGTCGTGCTCGACACGACCCTGCCGCGCAGCATCGGCATCGTGGGCGCCGGCGCGATCGGCATGGAGATGGCCTACGTGCTGCAGGCGTACGGCGTGGCGGTGACCCTGCTGGAGTACGCCGACCGCGTGCTGCCCGCCGAGGACGTCGACGTCTCGAGCGCGATGGCCAAGGCCTACCGCGGGCTCGGGGTGACCGTCCGCACCGGTGTGCGCGTGGGGTCGGTGACGGACCGCGGTGACGACGTGGAGGTCGCGTGGACCGGCGCGGACGACGCACCGGCCCAGGAGACCTTCGACCGCGTCCTCGTCGCGACCGGCTTCGTCCCGAACTCCGAGGACCTCGGCCTCGACGCGGCCGGTGTGGTCGTCGACGAGCGCGGCGCGATCACCGTCGACGCCCGGATGCGCACGAACGTGCCGGGCATCTACGCGATCGGCGACGTGACGCTCCAGCTGCAGCTCGCCCACGTCGCCGAGGCCATGGCCGTCGTGGCGGCGGAGACGCTGGCCGGGGCGATCACGATGGAGCTGGGCGACCTGCGGATGATGCCGCGCGCCACCTTCTGCCAGCCCCAGGTCGCGAGCTTCGGCCTCACCGAGGCCCAGGCGCGCGCCGAGCACGGCGAGATCCGCGTCGCCAAGTTCCCCTTCACCGCGAACGGCAAGGCGCACGGCCTCGGCGAGCCCGTCGGCTTCGTCAAGGTGCTCGCCGACGCTCACGGCGCGCTGCTCGGCGGCCACCTCGTCGGCCCGGACGTCGCCGAGCTGCTGCCCGAGCTGACGCTGGCGCAGAAGTGGGACCTCGGGTCGTTCGAGCTGTCCCGCAACGTGCACCTGCACCCCACCCTCGGGGAGGCGCTGCAGGAGGTCTTCCACGGCCTCGAGGGCCACATGATCAACCTGTGATCAGCCGCCGGTCGCGAGGCGTCGCAGTGCGCCGTACCGCGCGGTGAGCACCTGCTGGGAGACCCGCGCCTGCGGCACGGCGATCTCGAAGGCGTGCACGCAGCCCGGCACGACGTGCAGCTCGAGCGGCACGCCCGCGGCCGAGAGCCGCGCGGCGAAGGTGAGGATCTCGGCGCGGAAGAGGTCGAGGTCGCCGGTGTCGAGGTACGTCGGCGGCAGGCCCGCGAGGTCGGCGGCGCGCGCGGGGGCGACGTAGCCGTCCGGGCCCGCCTCCGCCCCGCCGAGCACGGCGTCCCAGGCGACCGCGTTGGCCTCCGGGGTCCAGGTGGCAAGGCCCTCCAGGTGCGGCTCTGCTGTGCGGGTGCGGTCGTCGAGCATCGGGTAGGGCAGCACGAGCCCGGCCAGCGGCGGCCGACCCCGGTCGCGCCACGCGAGCGCCGCGGCCACGGCGATCCCACCGCCGCCCGAGTCGCCCATGAGACCGACGGCCGCGGGGTCGATCCCGAGCGCATCGGCGTGCGCGAGCGTCCAGTCGAGCGCGGCGATCGTGTCGTCGAGCGCGGCGGGCGCCGGGTGCTCGGGCGCGAGCCGGTAGTCGACGGCGAGCAGCGGGACGCCCGACTCCGCGGCGTACCGGGCGAGCAGCGGTCCGTAGTCGTCCACGCTCGCGCAGACCATGCCGCCGCCGTGCACGTAGATCGCGGCGGCGGTGCGCCCGTCGAGGCGCAGCGCCGGCTCCGGGGGAGTGAACCGTCGCACCAGCAGCGTGCTGCCGTCGGCGCGCTCGACGAGGTGGTCGTCGACCGTCACGTCCGGCTGCGCCGGAACGAGGCTGCCGTAGTAAGGGAAGGTGAGCGCGGTCTGCGCACGCAGCGACGCGATGTCGACCCGCTCCGGCGGCGTCGCACCGATCGCCTGCACCGCAGCCACGAGTCCGGCGAGGACCTCGGGGTCGAGGCGGGCGCTCACGCGAGCTCCGCGAGGAAGGCGAGGAGGCCCGCGTTGAAGGCGTCGGGCTGGTCGAAGTTGGCGGCGTGGCCGCAGTCGTCGAGCACGAGCGCGCGTCCCCGGGGTGCCAACGACGCGATCGCACCGGCGTGCTCCGCGGGCCAGTACTGGCTGTCCGCCCCGGCCACCGCCAGCACCGGCACCCCGGTGCGGGCGACGACGTCGCGCCAGTCGGCGAGCGCGTGGTCCTGCAGCAGCGGCAGCGTGACCGGGTGCAGGCCCGGCATGAGCCGACCGATGGCCTCCGTCGGGTCGCCGCCGAGGCGCGCGGCGAGCACCTGGAGCGTCGCGAACGTCCGCTCCGGGCCGGCACCGCGGCCGGTCGCGGGGATCGACTCGGCGAAATACGTCGCGGCGTTGCTCCGGTCGTACCCGTAGAACCCGAGGTCCCACCCGTCGCCGTTGAGCATCCGCGGGGTCTGGTCCACGCTCACCACGCCGCGCACCCGGGAGTCGCCGTGCAGGTCGAGGTACGCCCAGATCGTGCTCGCGCCCTGCGAGCCGCCCACCAGCACGACGTCGGTCACGTCGAGCTGCTCGAGCGCCTCGTGCAGGTCCTGGCCGTGGCGGCCCATCCGCTGCCCGTGTTCCGGGAAGTCCGATCGCCCGTGGTTGCGGCGGTCGAGGCTGATCGCGCGATGGCCCGCCGCCACGAGCGCGTCGACCTGGAGCGCCCACGTCTCCGCCGACGCCATGTAGCCGGCGACGAGCACCATCGTGAGCCCGTCCGGCGCACTCGCCGGTCCGGTGTCGGTGTGGTGCAGGTGCACCCCGTCGGACGTGCGGATGGTGGTGGTCACGATTCCTCCTGCGGCTGGCTGGATCGGTGGGGCTGCGGGTCGACCCCGACGGACCGGGGTCCGTCGGGGTCGAGGGGTGGAGCGGGAGCAGCGGGTCAGTCCGCCGGCGTCCAGGAGAGCACGTCGAGCGCACCGGCGTTGCCGACGGTGCCCACGTTGTCGAGCCCGCGGGTGAAGACGTACGACGAGCTCTGGATGACCGGCACGAACCACGCCTGCTCGGCGACCGCCCGGTTGAGGTCGACCGCGGCCTGCTCGATCTCGTCCTCCGGGGCGACGGCCAGGTCGGCGAACGCGCCCATGACCTCCTCGCCCTCGCTGGCGAACGGGTTGAGCGGCGAGGCCGGGGACGCGAAGTTCTGGAGCGCGTTGGTGAACATGCTCGTGCCGGCGTTGAAGAACACGCCCGCGTACTCCTTCGACGCCATGTCGGAGATCAGCTGGTTGATGTCGGCGCCCTCGCTCTTGATCTCCAGCGTCACGCCGACCTCGGCGAGCTGGGAGGCGACAGCCTGGGCGAGCGTGTCGGTCTGGAAGAGGCTGATCGAGAGGGCGTCGATGGTGAAGCCGTCGGCGTACCCGGCCTCCGCCAGCATCTCCCGCGCCAGCTCCGGGTCGTACTCGTACATCTCGTCGAGCGCGTCGTCGTGGCCGTCGGTGCCGACCGGAGCGATCTGGGCCGTCGGGGTGTAGTCGCCGCCGAGGGCGGAGGCGATCGCCTCGCGGTCGACCGCGTGGTTGAGCGCCTGGCGCACCCGCACGTCGCCGAGGGGCGGGGTGACCTGGCCGCCGCGGTCCATGAGGAACAGCGCCTGGACGGCACCGGAGCCCTCCGCGACCTCGATGCCGGCGCTCGACCGTGCCTGCTCGACGACCTGGCCGGTCGTGTTCATGTCCGCCTGGATCTGCCCGCTCTGGAGCGCCTGGAGGGCGGCGTTGGTGTCGGGCAGCACGCGCACGACGACCTCCTCCCACTCGATGGCGTCGGGGTTCCAGTAGTTCTCGTTGGGCACGAACGTGTAGTGGTCGCCGTCCACGGTCTGCGCGGTGTCGAGCACGTAGGCGCCCGCGCCGAACGTCTCCGAGGTGAGCTTCTCGGGCTCGGCCAGGCCGGCGGGGCTGATCACGTTGCCCCAGTTCGACGACTGGCTGAAGACCACCGGGAGGATCGGGTTGGGGGCGTCGAGGAGCACTGACACGGTCTGGTCGTCCTTGGCCTCCGCGCCGGTGACACCCGTGAGGAAGTGGCTGAGCGGGCCGGGGTTGGCGACGTAGTGGTTGATGGTGTCGACGACGGACTCCACCGTCACGGGCGTGCCGTCGGCGAACTTCGCGTCCGTCCGGATGGTCATCTCGAACGCCTGGTTGCCCTCGCCGACGTACCCCCAGTCGGTCGCGAGACCGGGGCTGAACGTGCCGTCGCTGTTCATCCGGATCAGCGGCTCGTAGGAGAGCCACTGCACGATGTTCTGGCCGCCGTTGCCGTTCTTGCCCGGGTCGAGGCTCTGCGGCTTGAGGGGGAGCGCGATGGTGAGCGTCTCGCCGGCGGAGCCGGTGTCGGCGCCGCCGCCGCAGGCGGTCAGCAGCGTCGAGCCGAGGGCGAGCACCGCCGTGGCGGCGACGAGGCGCAGGCGGGGACGTCGGGTGCGAGGGGACATGGTCACTCCGGGTTCTCGGGCAGGGTTCTGGGGCGGGGTTCTGGGCGGGTTCTCGGGTGGGCCGCGGGTACGGCGGTGGGTCAGGCCGGTGCGCCGACGCCGGTACGCCGCGGGTCGGCGACGGGCGCGGAGGCGAGCAGCGTGCGGGTGTACTCGTGCGCGGGGGCCGCGCACACGTCGGCCGTCGGGCCGGTCTCCACCAGCTCGCCGCGACGGAGCACGGCGACGCGGTGGCAGAGGTGGCGGACGACGGCGAGGTCGTGGGTGATGAACAGGTACGTCAGCCCCAGCTCGTCCTGCAGGCCGACGAGCAGGTTGAGCACCTGGGCCTGGATGGAGAGGTCGAGCGCGCTGACCGCCTCGTCGCAGATGACGAGCTCGGGCCGGGGCACGAGGGCGCGGGCGATCGCGATCCGCTGGCGCTGGCCGCCGGAAAACGAGCCGGGGTAGCGGTCGGCGGCCGCCGCCGGGATGCCGACGCGCTCGAGCATCTCGATGCTGCGCCGCCGCGCCTCCGCGCGGTCCACGCCGGGCGCGGTGGTGAGGGTCTCCGCCACCGACTGCGCGACGGTGCGTTGCGGGTTGAGCGCGAGGAACGGGTTCTGGAAGACGACCTGCACCCGCTGGCTGAGCTCACGGCGGGTCCGTCGGTCGGCGCGCGTCACGTCGGCACCGTCGAACCGCACCGTGCCCGCGGCCACCGGCACGAGACCGAGGAGCGCCCGGCCGAGCGTGGTCTTGCCCGACCCGGACTCCCCGACGAGGCCGAGGGTCTCCCCGCGGCGTACGTCGAGGTCGACCCCCTTCAGGGCGTGCGCGCTCGCGCGGCGACGACGGGCGCCGTACGTGACGGTCAGGTCCTCGATCTCAACGAGCGACGACATCGGCGTACTCCTCGCGCAGGTCGGTCGGCGCGGGGCCGTCGACGGGGTGGATGCAGCGGACGGCGCGGTGGGTCGCTCCGGGGCGGGGCAGCAGCGGTACGGGAAGCGCCGTGCAGGCGCTGTCCGCCCGCTCGCAGCGGTCCGCGAAGGCGCAGCCCGTGGGGCGGTCGTCGGCCGGCGGCACCTGGCCGGGGATGGAGCGGAGGCGCTGGCGGAAGCCCGCGCCGTCGGGGTTCGCCTCCATGAGCGCCCGCGTGTAGGGGTGGGCAGGCCGCTCGAAGAGCTCGACGACGGCGCCCTCCTCGACGACGTGGCCGGCGTACATGACCACCGCGCGGTCGCACATCTCGGCGACGACGCCCCAGTCGTGGGTGACGAGCAGGAGGGCGAGGCCGGTGGTGTCGCGCAGCTCGCGGAGCAGGGCGAGGATCTCCGCCTGCACCGTCACGTCGAGCGCGGTCGTCGGCTCGTCGGCGAGCAGCACCCGAGGACGGCCGGCGAGGGCCCGGGCGATCGCGACCCGCTGGGCCATGCCGCCCGACAGCTGGTGGGGGTAGGACGCCAGCACGCGCTCGGGCTCCGGCAGCCGCACCTGCTCGAGCAGCTCCGCCACGCGGCGGTCCGTCTCGGCACGGGATCCGCCGTCGCGGAGGCGGACGACCTCGCGGAGCTGGGCGCGCACCGTGAACGACGGGTCGAGACCGGCGACCGGCTCCTGCGGGACGAAGGCCACCGACGAGCCGCGCAGCGCGGCCACCCGGCGCTCCGACAGGTCGAGCGCGTCGGTGCCGTCGATCTCCAGGGCGTCGGCCGTGAGCTCGAGGCCCGGCGGCAGCAGGCGCAGCAGCGACGACAGGGTGAGCGTCTTGCCGCAGCCGGACTCGCCGACGAGACCGAGCACCTCGCCGGGTGCGAGGCGCAGCGACACGTCGTCGACGAGCGGCACGTCGCCCTTGAGCACCCGCAGGCCGCGGAGCTCCAGCACGGCGCCGGACCCGGCGGGCGCCGCGGTGGCTGCGGGGGCGGTGGTGCGCCGTACGCGGGTGCGGAGCGCGCGCCACGAGGTCGGCGCGGTGGCGCTGCGGTCGGCGGTCACGTCGCGGACGACGTCGCCGAGCACGCCGAACGCGAGGGCGGTGAGCACGATGACGCCGCCGCTGGGCACGAGCAGCCAGGGGTGGGTGGTGATCGCCGTGGAGGCGTCGGTGACGAGCCCGCCCCAGCTGGGGGTCGGCGGCTGCACGCCGAGGCCGAGGTAGTTGATGCCCGACTCGACGAGCAGTGCCGAGCAGGCCAGCAGCGACGACTGGACGATGACGGGCGGCAGCACGCGGGGGAGCACGTGGCGCACGACGACCTGGTCGGCCCGGAGGCCGGCGACCTGGGCGGCGAGCACGTAGTCGTCGCGGCGGACCACCAGCACCGAGGCGCGCACGACGCGAGCCAGGCCGGCGGAGGCGAGGAAGCCGAAGGTGAGCATCGCGGCGGTCTCGTTGCGGCTGAACACCGCGAGCACGACGAGCAGGGTGACGACGAGGGGGATGGCGAGGGCGACCTCGCAGGCCCACATGAGCACGCGGTCGGTGAGGCCGCCGCGGTAGCCCGCGACGAGGCCGACGAGCATGCCCACCACGATGAAGACGACGACCGCCTGCGCGACGGCGAGCAGGCTGACCTGGCCGCCGTGGAGGATCCGGCTGAGGATGTCGCGACCGAGCTGGTCGGCGCCGAGGAGGTGCGCGGCGCCGGGGCCGGCGTAGCTGGCGGAGAGGTCCTGCTCGACGGGGCCGTACGGCGCGACCTGGTCCGCGAGGACCGCGCCCGCCACCACGAGGAGGATCCACAGGGCCGAGATCGCGCCGGCGGGGCGTCGGAGCACCCGGAGCCAGAGACCACGGCGGTTGCGGGCGGCCGGGGCCGCGGGAGCCGCGGCCGCCAGGGGAGCGGCGCTGAGCTGGTCGGTCATCGGGTCACCTCCACCTTGGGGCTGAGCCACGCGTAGCCCAGGTCGGTCAGCAGGTTGGAGGCCAGCACCATGAGCGTGTAGACGGTCACGACGCCGACGAGCACCGGCAGGTCGTGGCTGAGCGTCGCGGTCACCGCGAGCTGGCCGAGGCCGGGCAGGGCGAAGACCTGCTCGACGAGGATCGTGCCGCCGAGGAGGCCGATCATGACGAGGCCGACGACGGTGGTGACCGGCACGGCGGCGTTCTTCAGGCAGTGCCGGGCGACGATGCGCGAGCCGGGAACGCCGTTGGCGCGCAGCGCCCGCACGTGCTCGGTGCCCATCGCGTCGAGCACCGCGCCACGGGTCTGCTTGGCGATGGTCGCCACGCCGCCGACGGAGAGGGCGAGCACGGGCAGCGTGAAGGAGCGCAGCCAGCCGGCCGGGTCTTCCGCGAAGGGCACGAAGCCGGTCGCGGGGAACCAACCGAGGCGCGCCGCGAAGAGCAGGATGAGCAGCAGCGCGAGCCAGAAGGTCGGCACCGCCATGCCCAGCATCGCGAGGCCGTCGGTGATCCGGCCGGCCAGACCGCCGCGCACGGCACCGAGCACGCCGAGGCCGACACCCACGATCGCGGCGAGCACCGTCGCGCTGAGGATGAGCGTCAGGGTCACGCCGAGCCGGTCGCCGATGATGTCGAGCACCGGCTCCCGGGTGAAGAGGGACTGCCCCAGGTCGCCGCGGACGGCGCCGGTGAGCCAGTCGCCGTACTGCGACCACAGGGGCTGGTCGAGGCCGAGCTCGTCGCGGAGCCGGTCGTAGGCGAGGGGGTCGGTGTTCGTGCCCAGCACGACGCGGGCGGCGTCGCCGGGCGTCAGCGAGGCCAGCACGAACGTCAGCGCGGACACGATGCCGAGCGACGGCAGCGACCACAGGATGCGACGGAGCACGAGCTGAGGCACGGACTCCTCCTTCGGGGGACGGGGTGGGGCGGGTGACGCGGCGGACCACCGGGCGGGTGATTGCTGTCACAGCGGAGCCATCGCACCACGGCGGGGTAGGCCCCGGAATGGAGGTGATCTCCACCGGGAGGGCGGTTCAGGGAGAGGTCGTCCATCCCGCTCGACGAGCGGGTCAGGCACGCAGCAGGGCGCGGGCGCCGCGGTCGCGCAGCACGGCCGCGGCGGCCTCCACCGCCGCGCGCAGCGGCGCGGGCAGGGGGAGCGCCGTCGGGTCGCCGGGAGCCCCGGGCAGCGGACCGCCCGGCGGCCCGTCCCGCAGCACCGCCCACCAGCACGCCAGCAGCGCCGCGGTGGCCGGCACCGGCGCTCCGGCCGTCACCGCCTCCGTCGCCGCGTGCAGCACGAAGCCCGGGATGCGGTCGGTCGCGTGCTCCGCGAGCCGCCGCAGCGTGTCGGGCAGGTGGGGCTGCGCGAACCTCGCGCGGACGGTCGCGGCGTACGCCTCCGGGTCCTCGCCCGGCACCGGGTCGAGCGTGGGGAGCACCTCGGCGTGGTAGCGCTCGAGGAACGCGACGACGTCGGGATCGGCGGCCGCCTCGTGCACGTGGTGGTGACCGAGCAGGAGGCCTGGCCAGGCGAGGGCCTGGTGGCCGCCGTTGAGCACGCGGAGCTTGAGCAGCTCGTACGGCGCGACGTCCGCCACCACCTGCACCCCGACGTCCTCGAGGGGCGGGCGCTGCAGGCCCGGCACGTCCTCGAGCACCCACTGCCGGGAGGGCTCGGCGACCACCGGACAGGCGTCGTCCGTGCCGGTCGCCGCCTGCACGCGGGCGACGTCCGCCGGCGTCGTCGCGGGGGTGATGCGGTCGACCATGGTCGCGGGGAAGGCGACGCGCTCCTCGATCCACGCGGCGAGGTCGGGACTCACCAGGGTCGCGGCGCCGACGACGGCCGCACGGGCGATCGCACCGTTGTGCTGGAGGTTGTCGCAGGACACGACGGCGTACGGCGCTGCCCCCGCTAAGCGACGCTGCTCGAGGCCCGCGACCAGCAGGCCGACGGCGGTGCGCGGGGCCGCGCCGCGACGTACCCGCGCGAGGTCCGTCACCAGCGCGTCGTCGGGGCGGAGCGTGAGGTCGGTCGGGTCGACGGGGTAGCCGCCCTCGGTGATGGTGAGGGTGGCCCAGCGGGTGCGCGGGTCCGTCAGCCGGGCGAGGACGGCGTCGGGCTCGTCGACCGCGAGCAGGTGCTCCAGGTGGCTGCCGACGACGTGGTGCGCGGGCGTGCCGTCGGCGCCGCGGGTCTCGACGGTCCACAGGTGGTCCTGGCGCACGAGGGCGTCGTGGAGGCGCCGGTCGTGCTCCGTGGTGCCGACCCCGACGACACCCCAGTCGAGGGCGCGACCGCGGCGGAAGAGCTCGTCGAGGTAGACCGCCTGGTGGCTGCGGTGGAACGCGCCGACGCCGAGGTGGACGATGCCGGGGGTGAGCTGGTCGCGGTAGGTGGGGGCGACCAGCGTCACGAGGCGACGACCTTGCCGGGGTTGAGGATGCCGGCGGGGTCGAGCGCGTCCTTGACGGCGTGGTGCATCGCGAGCACGGCGGGGCTGAGCTCGCGCTCGAGCCCGCCTCGCTTGAGCACGCCGACGCCGTGCTCGCCCGTGACGGTGCCGCCGAGCTCGATGGCCGCGTCGAGGATCTCCTCGAAGGCGGCCTGCGCGCGCGTGCGGGCGGCCTCGTCGCCGGGCGGGGTGATGAGCAGGGGGTGGAGGTTGCCGTCGCCGGCGTGCGCGATGTTGGCGATGGTGACGTCGTGGCGCTCGGCGAGCTTCTCGATGCGCGCCAGCATCTCGGGGACGTGCTCCTTGGGCACGCAGACGTCCTCGGTGAGGACGGGGCCGAGACGCTCGAGTGCGGGGTAGGCGAGGCGGCGCGCGGCGAACAGCGCCTCCGACTCCTGCTCGTCGGTGGACCGGTCGGCCCAGGTCGCGCCGCCGGCGGTGAAGCAGCCGACGACCCGGTCGGCGATCGCCGCGCCGACCTCGCCGGGCTCGTCGACGCGCGCGAGGAGCACGACGTCGGCGTCGACGGCGAGGCCCATGTGCTTCCACGCGTCGACGGCCTCGAGGCAGGTGCGGTCGACGAGCTCGAGGGCGGCCGGGGTGATGCCGGCGGCGGCGACCTCACGCACGGCGGCGCCGGCGTCGACGATCGAGGAGAAGTGGCCGGCGACGGTGATCGCCGGCGGGGGCAGCGGCCGGAGCCGGACGGTCACCTCGGTGACGATGCCGAGCGTGCCCTCCGAGCCGACGACGAGACCGGCGAGGTCGTAGCCGGCGACGCCCTTCGCGGTCCGGCGCCCGAGCCGCACGACCTCACCTGTGCCGGTGACCATCTCGAGGGCGAGCACGTAGTCGCGGGTGACGCCGTACTTCACGCAGCAGAGGCCCCCCGCGTTCGTCGCGACGTTGCCGCCGATGGTGGACCAGGGCGAGCTGGCGGGGTCGGGCGGGTACCAGAGGCCCTGCTCCGCGACGTGGGCCCGCAGGTGGTCGTTGACGACGCCCGGCTGCACGACGGCGAGGCGCTCGAGCGGGTTGACCTCGAGGATCGCGTCCATGCCGGCGAGGGCGACGACGACGCAGCCGTCGGTCGCGTTGGCGCCGCCGGAGAGCCCGGTCCCGGCGCCGCGGGCGACCACGGGTACGCCGTGCCGGTGGCACGCGCGGACCACCGCGGCCACGTCGGCGGTCGAGCGCGCCCGCACGACCGCGAGCGGTACGCCGACGGGTGCCCACTCGGCGTGGTCGTGGCTGAGGGCCTCGGTCGACGTCGGGTCGACGAGGACCTGCTCGGGGCCGAGCGCGTCGAGGATCTCGGCGAGCGCGGGGGACGAGGCGGGCATGGTGCTCCTCGGAGGTGGCGGGTGCGGTGCCTGGCAGCGACGGTGACACACGTCACCGCCTCCGTCCCAGGACACCACCCGGCGCTCCGCGGCGGCGTCGGAGACGACGTCCACCGTTCGGTGGGTTCCGGGAGCATTCCTCCATCGGCTCGTGCCGGTGACTTACGCGGGCAGCGCCCTCATGAGGCGGCGCAGCTGGAGCGCGAGCTGCAGCTCGAGCACGCGCCCGGGGTCGCGCCAGTCCGGGCCGAGCACCGCCTCGATGCGCTCGAGGCGGTTGTAGAGCGTGTTGGCGTGCACGTGGAGGTCGGCGCACGTGCGGGCGTGGTGCTGCGCGTGGCCCAGGTAGGAGTCGAGCGTGCGCACGAGGTCGCGGTCCTTGGCCCGGTCCTGCTCCTCCAGCTCGCCGAGGGTCGCGGCCACGAAGGCGGCGATCTCGCCGCGGCCCGCGGTGCTGAAGAGGCCCCGGTAGACCCCGAGCTCGGTCGGCTCCGCGACCGCGCCGTCGCGTCCGAGGGCGACGAGCAGCGCCGACGTCTGGCGCGCGGCCTCGTGGGCGGCGCGGACCGCCGTCGTACCGCCCTCGCAGTCGGCGACGCCGACGGCGGCCGGCAACGGCGAGCCGCCGAGGCCCTGCACGCGGGCGCGGACGGTGGCGGCGGGGACGCGGGGGAGCAGGACGACGACGTGTCCCGCGTGGTCCGCCGACCAGCCCCCGAGGTCGGCGGCCAGGCGCTCGCCGAGGCGCGCGGCCGCGCGGTGGTCGCCGGCGCCGGGGTCGAGGACGGCGACGGCGCGGATCGCGTCGAGGTCGATGCCCGTCGCGCGGGCCCGGCGCCGCACGCTCTCTGGGTCGACGTCGGCCGCGAGCAGGGCGTGGACGAGCTCGCCGCGAGTGCGGAGCTCGGCCTCGGCGACGGTGCGCTCGGAGGCGATGACGAGGGCGACCGACGCGGCGCCGATCTCGAGGAGGCGGGCGGTCTCGTCTCTCGTCTGCGTGGTGCGGCCGGTGTCGTCAGGTGCCGCGGTGACCAGGCATCCGGCGTACCCGTCGCGCAGCGCCACGGCGGTGGCCAGGAGGTCGGCGCCCTCCGTGCTCGGCAGGTGACGGGTGCGGGCCGCGGTGAAGTCGGTGGCGGTCGGTGGTGGGCTCGGCTGGAGGGCCGCGCCGGCGTCGGTGGTCGGGCGTCCGTCGGCGTCGAGGTGGAGCACCGGGTGGCCGACGACGTCGGCGATCACGGCCACCACCTCGGCGAGCGAGCCGCCCCGCAGCACCGTCGCAGTGAGGGTGTCGCGCAGCTCGGTGGCGCGTCGCCGGCGTTCGTCGAGCGCGCGGAGGGAGGCGTTGGTGCGTTGCAGCTCCTCGAGCCCCGAGGCGCGCTGCTCGAAGAGCTGGGCGTTGCGCAGGGCGACGGCGGCATGGGCGGCGAGTCCGGCGAGCACCTCGATCTCGCGGTCGGCGAAGCGACGCCGTCGACGCTCGGCGACGAGCAGCACGCCGATGGTGCCGCCGGCGACCTGGAGCGGTACGCCGAGGATCCCGCCGAGCTGCTCGTTGGTGGCCGCGGCCTCCAGCTGCTCCAGCCGGACGAGTCGGGGGTCGCGGAGGTAGTCCTCGCTCCAGAGCGGCTGGCCCGTGCGCATGACGATGCCGCCCAGGCCCTCGCCCTCGGCGATCTCGATGCCGCGCAGCGCGGAGCCCATCGAGCCCTCGGCGGCCTCGATCCGCAGCCGCCCGTCGTCCTTCGCGACCATGATGTAGGCGACGTCGACCCCGAGGAGCTGTCGCGACTGGGCCGCGACCTCGGGCAGCAGCTCGGCCGGGTCGTGCAGCGACGCGAGGCGGCGGGCGAGGTCGTTGAGCACGGCCAGCTCGCGAGTCTGCCGGCGGGCGGCGTCGAGCCGGTCGCGGAGCGCCGTCGCCCTCGCGGCCTCCGCCTGCACGTGGTCGCGGTCGTGTCCCGCGGCGACGAGCCGGTCGCGGTGGGCGGCGAGGTCGGCCGCCGTGGCGTCCTCGGCGAGGAGGGTCAGCCAGCCCGGGGGAGGCGCGTCCGCGTCGGCGTGCATCCGGCCATGGTCGCACCCGCTGGGGGACCGGGCCGCCCGTGGCACGTCAACCGTGCGACGGGCCCCGTGGTCGCGAACCGATGGCGGCTGAGGTCAACTTGGCTAGGCAAAAGTGTCGGTGGTCCGACTTAACGTCGAGTCGTCGTCACGGTGGCGACGAACAGAGACAGGAGATTGCCGTGAAGGTCTCGCCGTACCACTCCAGCAACCAGTCCGATCCTGACGTGTACCACGATCACAGCGACTGCCCGACCGGGCGGCAGATCCCGTCTTACAACCGCCTGAACGGTACTGGCGGCTACCCGCGCTGCAAGCACTGCATCAACAAGGGTTGAGCGGCTGCTCCGTGCTGCTCGGGCACCACGGAGCCAATAGTCCAAAACGTCGCGGAATGGCGGCACCGCGCATCTCGTTGTCGCCCCATGACTAACCGACCGCACCTCGTCCCCGACGCCAGCCACTCGATCACCGTCACGCCGACGGACGGCCGCGTCGTCGTCACCCGCAACGGCCGCGTCATCGCCGAGACCGACCGCGCGCTGACGCTGCAGGAGGCGTCGTACCCGCCCGTGCAGTACGTGCCCCTCGCCGACGTCGACGCCGCCGTGCTCGAGCGGACCGACCACGCGACGTACTGCCCCTACAAGGGCGACGCCGGCTACTACTCCCTCGTCGACGGCGACGCGCGCGCCGAGAACGTGGTGTGGACCTACGACGCGCCGTACGACGCGGTCGCGCCCATCGCCGGGCACGTCGCGTTCTACCCGAACGAGGTGGAAATCAGCGTCGCGTAGCCCTCAGCGGGCCGGCTTCGGGCGCATGCGGATGCGCGAGGTCCAGTCGAACCCGTCCCAGAACCGCTCGTCGGCCATGCCCTGGGGGTCGGCGTAGAAGCCCGGCTCTCGGGCTTCCGCCGCTGCGCCGTCGGATCCGGGCTCGTCGCCCGCCGGGTCGGAGGCGGCTTCGATCGGGTCCTCCGTGGCATCGGGTGCCGGCATTCGCCCGGCTCCGTTGTCACCGGTCAGGTCGTTGTCGCGCAGCCACGCCTGGGTCACCTCCGATGACTTCAACGCGGCGACCGTCATCTCGAGCTGAAGGTGGTTGCCCTTGATGAGGCCTCTAGCGACGGGCACCCGGCCCGTTGCGGCGACCAGGTTCACGAGTGGCAAGAAGTTCTTGCTCATCGCTGGCGTCAGCGTGCCCACGACCACGGAGTCGACCTCGACCTGCACGACCTCGCGAGTGGTCCGAGCGAGCTGCTCGTGCTGGGCGCGCAGGCTGCAGTAGAGCCACCCTGCGCCCTCCGGCTGTATCCACGGACGTGCGTCATCACTGCCCGGATCGACCGTCACAGTCACCTTCTGCTTGCGGCCCTCGGGGAGCTCGACGTACGACGCGGTGGGTGGCGCGTTGAGGGGCTGCAGCAGGTGAGGCTCGGCGAGGGCGATGTACGAGCTGACCCACACGCCGTCGTGCGCGAGATCCCCGTCCTCCGGCTGGTAGCTGTCGTAGATGTTGATGCGGGCCGTCACACGCGGGATGCGTCCCTGCGCGGTCCATGCGCTGAACACCGACAGGTACGCAGACGCCACCTCGGCCGGCACCCAGCCCACGGCAACGCCGTCCACCTCGGCGCGAAGCTTCGGGCCGTCGACGAAGAGGCAGGCGGCGCCCCGCAGCTCCTCGCGGCCAGGTCCGGTCGAGCCGACGAGCGCCCGGACGGCGGTCTTGTCGGCGGGTGGTTCCAGTGGGACGTACGCGCCCACCTGACCCCACAGGTCGAACATCTCCATCAGTCACTGCCCCCGTCGTCGTGCTCGGTCATCCGGATTGTTTCGGATCGGAGGTCGGTACGTGGGCGGATTCGGTGAGCGAGTGCCCAGTCTTGGCGGTGCGCCGCCGATGTGCAGGGCTAGGGTGCGGGTCATGGCCCAGCCAGCGACCATCGCCGCTCTGCGGACTTTCATCGCCGAACGCGACTGGGCTCAGTTCCACAGCCCGGCCAACCTCGCCAAGTCGATCTCGATCGAGGCGGGGGAGCTGCTCGAATGCTTCCAGTGGTCGGACGACGGCGACACCGGCCGGGTGGTGCCGGAGCTGGCAGACGTGCTGACGTACTGCTTGTTGCTCGCCGACAAGCTCGGGGTCGACCCGGACGAGATCGTGATGTCCAAGCTGGACGAGACGGCGTCGAAGTATCCCGTCGACACGAGCCGTGGAAAGAGCACGAAGTATGACCGACTTCCGGATTGACCGGTTCGCTCTCAACCGGGGCGAGCTCCTCCAGCTGGCCGGTCGCGATCCGCGGCACCGGGACTGGCCCGTCGTCTACACGCTCAACGACACCGCCGAGGTGTACGTGGGGGAATCCCTGGACGCCGTCGCTCGGCTCCGACAGCACATCGACGGCGGCAAGAAGACCCACCTCGCAGATGCTCGCGTCATCGTCGACCCGTCGTTCAACAAGTCGGCGTGCCTCGATCTCGAGGCCTTCCTGATCAGCCTCTTCTCCGGCGAGGGTCGCCTGCAGGTGCTCAACATCCAAGCCAGCAGCGGGACCGGGAACTACTACCAGCGGGAGACCTACCGCGAGCGCTTCCGCGAGATCTTCGAGCAACTGCGCGCGGACGGTTTGTTCCGAACGTCGATCGAGGCGATCGAGAACTCCGATCTCTACAAGCTCTCGCCGTTCAAGTCCCTCACCGACGACCAGGGCGAGGCGGTGCTCGCGATCACCGAGAGCCTTCTCGAGGATCTCGGCAGCGGCCCGGGTGGCTCCATGGTGATCGAGGGCGGGCCGGGCACGGGCAAGACGGTGGTGGCGATCTTCCTGGTCAAGCTGCTGAGGGACATCGGTGCCTGGGATGGGGAGCAGATCGAGTCGGAGTCCTACCTCACGGGGATGTTCACCGCGGTGAACCGCGAGATCCTGTCCGGTCTTCGGATCGGTCTGGTCGTGCCCCAGCAGTCGCTCCGGAAGTCCATCCAGGCGGTCTTCTCGCGGACCCCGGGCCTGGACGCGAGCATGGTCGTCTCCCCGTTCGACGTGGGGAAGAGCGAGCGTCCCTGGGACCTCCTGGTCGTGGACGAGAGCCATCGGTTGAACCAGCGTGCGAACCAGACCTCGGCGCAGAAGAACCGTGAGTTCCACGAGATCAACGTGAAGCTGTTCGGCGTCGACGACAAGACGAAGACCCAGCTCGACTGGATCACCGCCATGAGCCACCACCAGTTGTTGCTGATCGACCGCCGGCAACGTGTCCGGCCCGCCGACCTGGATGTCGCCACGCTCGACACCGTGGCGCGGCGGGCGGAGTCGCGGGGCCGGCGGCACGTCCTCACGACCCAGCTGCGCGTCCGTTCGGGCGACTACGTCGAGTACGTGCGCCAGGTGCTCGGGCCTCGACCGCCCGAGAAGCGGATCGATTTCGGGAACTACGACCTCCGGATGTTCGACGAGATGAGCGAGATGCTGGCCGCCATTCGCGAACGGAACACCGAGGAGGGTCTCGCGCGTGTCGTCGCCGGCTACGCGTGGCCGTGGAACAGCAAGAAGGACCGGACCCGGGCCGACCTCGTGTTCGACGACATCGAGCTCCAGTGGAACAGTCGGGTCGTCGACTGGGTCGACTCACCGCGGTCCGTGAACGAGGTCGGCTCGATCCACACGATCCAGGGCTACGACCTCAACTACGCCGGCGTGATTATCGGGCGCGACCTCCGGTACGACGAGGCCAGCGGCACGCTGCGGTTCGACCGGTCGCACTACTTCGACAAGAAGGGCGTGCAGAACAATCCCGGGCAGGTGCTGACCGAGCAGGAGCTGCTGGACTTCGTCCTCAACATCTATGCCGTGCTGCTGACACGCGGCATTCGGGGCACCTACCTGTACGTCGTCGACGACGCCCTGCGGCGCTACCTCCGGAAGCACCTGGGGTGACGGTTCCAGCTACGAGCGGTGCGACGTCACCCGGGGGCCTCCTCGCCACGGGAGTCGTAATCATCGACGTACCGACGGATCGTCGCGATCTTCAGGTAGAGGCGTAGCGGGTCCACGCCGGTGGGGAGGAACCCGTGGCCTCGGTACCACGGCACGAGACCCTCGTTGTCCGCGTCGACCACGAGCAGTCGACCACCCCCGGTGGCGCTGGCCGCCAGGACTTGGCGGAAGGCGCCCAACAACAGCTGGGTGCCCCACAGGTTCACCCGGTCGCCACGGTAGGCGCAATCGAGCGCGAGCTTGGCCAGGAGGTACCCGGGGATCGGATCGAGCCCGCCCGACCGTGCGCTGTTCGGTACGGCGCCGCGCACCACGCCTGTCGGAGCAAGCGCGAAGTAGCCGGCCACCCGCGCCCCGGACGGCGCATCGCGGACGAGCACGGTGACGGCGGCCGTGCCGCTTCGGACTGCAGCCAGGGCTGAGGTCCGTAGCCAACGGTCGTAGCGCTCATCGCCGCAATCGAACGCGGTCAGGTCATGGTGGGGACCCGCTGGCTCGAAACGGTGGTGGGGCTCCGACACCTACGAGATCCGGGGGAGCGAGGCCAGCTTGTCCCGCAACGCCGGCGCGTCGTCAGCGACGTCGAGGGACATGACGAGCGCGTCGAAGACCTGCGGATCCAGCAGGGTGATCTCGGCCCGAGCGACGATCTTCTCAGCCTCGGCGCGGGCAGCGCCCATGACGAAGGCGGACTTGCTCATCTGGGCGAGCTCGGCCGCGCGCGTGATCAACTGGTCCGTTGCCTCGTCGAGACGGGTCTCGAATCGCTTCGTCCTGGTCGCTGACACTACGTCACTCCGTCCGCGTACGGCACATGTACGGACAATCGTAGAGTGGTGCTGACCGATCGCCAAGGGATCACGACCACCGCGTAGCCGCCGACGCCGGCGTCCCGGTCAGCACCCGTACGGCGAGGTCGGTCGTCGCCTGCACGTTGAGGAACCCCACGACCCGGCTGACGCGGTCGATGTCGAGGGGGAGGAGGCCGGGGGTGCCCGGTACGTCGGGGGTGAGGCCCAGGTCGAGGTCGTCGTGGCCGCGCATCATCGCCACGTTGAAGTCGTAACGCTCCCGAGCGCCCGGCGCGACGAGGTGCTTCACCACCCGCGCGCCCAGCCGCCGCCTGCCCCGGTCCAGCGACCACGAGTCGAGCGCCTCGGCGACGTTGCGCCCCTCGTCGTGCTCGAGGTCCGCCCACACGGCCTGCATGGACCCGGCCGCGTCGAGGAGGGCGGCGGCGGTCTTCTCGCCGAGGCCGGGTACGCCCGGCAGGTTGTCGCTCGCGTCGCCGCGCAGCGCTGCGTAGGCGAGGTAGTTGGAGGCGGCGACGCCGTACATGGTGTGGAGCCGCCGCGGATCGAGCAGCGGTGAGCCGTGGATGCCGCCGTCGATGAGCCGCAGCACCTTCGTGCTGTCGCTGATGTGCGCGAACGTGTCGCGGTCGGACGTGACGATGATGCAGTCCCAGCCGTGGCGACGGGCCCACGCGGCGCCCGACGCGCTGACGTCGTCAGCCTCCAGACCGGGCGGGGTTAGGGTCGCGAGGCCGAGAGCGTCGAGCAGAGCGCCGGCTCGTTCCAGCTGGTCGATGAGCTCGGGGTGCTTCTCCGCGCGGCCCGCCTTGTAGTCGGGGTAGCGGTCGCGCCGTACCGAGCCCGTCCGGTCGTCCAGACCGAACAGCACGGCGTCGGGCGCGAAGCGGTCGATCGACTCGATGATCTGGCGGAGCATCCCGTGGAGCGCCCAGACCGGCCGGCCCGCCCGGTCGAGGGCGCGGGTGTGGGCGCGCGCGTGGTGGTTGCGGTGCAGCAGTGAGGGGGCGTCGACGACGAGCAGCAGCTTGCGGGGAGCGTCGTCGGGCGGAGTCATCGCCCGCCCATCGTAGGCGCGGTCCGGACGCCTCAGCCCATGGTCCCGTGGACGGCCGCCCCGACCGCGCCGACCGACATGGCAAGGAACGACGCGGTGCTGGCGACGCGGTAGGCGACCGACGAGCCCGCGTCCTCGCGGAACGCGAGGGGCAGGAACAACAGCGGATTCACGACCGCGCCCGCGATGAGCGGCACCACCACCCAGGCGGGCGCGCCGGGGAGCGCGACACCGACCGCGACGAGGAGGATCCCCATCAGCACGTAGTCGAGGTGCATCTGCAGCAGCCGCCGCGGGTGCCGGACGCCGACGCGGATCAGTGCGCCCGGTGCGACGTGCTGCAGCGCGACGGGCCAACCCAGGAGGGTGCCGAGCGCGAGGAGGTACAGCCCGGCCAGGGGGAGGGTCTCCATGGGATGCATCGTGACGCATCCCAGCGGGCGGCGTCCGGCCGACGGGTCACCCGAAGTCGAGCACCAACCGCCCCCGCACCCCACCCGCAGCGAGCCGCTCGTGCGCCTCGCTCGCCCGTTCCGCCGGTACGACGTCGGCGACGCGCAGCGCGAGCACGCCGGCCTCGGCGAGCTCGCGCAGCTGCTCCAGCCAGTCGTGCCGCTCGGCGACCTCGGCCACGACGACGGGGTGGAAGGTCAGCCGGTCGTTGCCGTCGCCCTTCCAGAAGCGCACGGTCGCCACGCCGCCGCCGTCCTTGACCGCGGGCAGCACCTTCTCGTCCTGGACGGCGCCGTCGACGAGACCGTCGACCCCGTCGGGGAACGCTTCGCGGATCCGGCCGGCCACGTCGTCACCGCGCGGCACCACGTGGTCCGCGCCGAACGAGCGGACGAGCTCGACGTCCTTCTCGGCGGCGTCCGCCACGACGATGAGCCCGGCGCGCTTGGCCAGGGGGATGACGTAGCCGCCCAAGGCGCCAGCGGCGCCGGTGACGGCGATCGTCTGCCCGGGGGCGAGCGCCAGATCCTCGAGCGCCAGGAGCGCGGTGAGGCCGTTCATCGGCAGCGTCGCGGCCTCGGCGTACGAGGTGCCCGCGGGCGCCCGCGTGACGGAACCAGCCGGCAGCACGACATCCTCGCGGTACGCACCGTGCAGGTCCCGCGGCACGACGACACCCATGACGGCGTCGCCGGGGGACAGGTCGGTCTCGACCTCGGGGCCGATCTCGAGCAGCTCCCCGGCGATGTCCATCCCCGGCACGTCGGCGGTGTCGTTCGGGACGCCCGCCCGGTTGCGCGCCCCGTTGACGACGTACGTGTCCGTGGGGTTCACCGCGGCGGCCCGCACCCGCACGCGGACCTGCCCCGGCCCCAGCGGCTCCGCGGGGAGGTCGATCTCGTGCAGGGCCTCGGGCCCGCCGTACTCGGTCACTCCGATGGCTCGCATCGTTCCTGTCTACCGCCCGCAGGCAACGGACCCGGTACGTCGCGGCGCGGCGCCCCTCAGTTCCGACGCCTCCCGCGGATCGTCTCCAGCGGTCGCCGCGGCAGCTTCGGCAGCTGCGAGGCCCGCCCGTGCAGGGCGAGCAGCAGGGTGGCGACCATCGTCTCCTGCTCGGGGGTGCGGTCGAAGGTGGTGAGGTTGATCGGCGCCTTGAACCGCGTGCGGGTCACCGACTTGGCGTAGGTGAACTCGCGCAGTCCGTCGGGCCCGTGGATGCGGCCGAAGCCGGAGTCGCCGACGCCGCCGAACGGCAGCGACGGCACGCCCGCGAACGAGATGACCGAGTTGATCGACGTCATGCCGGTCCGCAGCCGCCGGGCGAGGTCCTCACCTTCCTTGCCGGTGAAGATGGCCGAGCCCAGCCCGTACTTCCCGGCGTTGGTCAGCTCGACCGCCTCGTCCATGTCGCGCACCTTGCGCACCGTCACCGTCGGGCCGAAGGTCTCCTCGGTGACGGCCGCGCTGTCCTCGGGCACGTCGACGAGCACGGTCGGCTGCACGAACCGGTCGCCGACCGCCTCGGCGCCGCCGACCACGGCGCGTCCGCCGCTGGACAGGGCGTCGTCGACGTGGCGGCGCACGATCTCGAGCTGGCCGGGCATCGTCATCGGTCCGATCTTGGCGTCGACGTCGACCCCGGCGTGCACGCTGCGGGCGCGCTCGGCGAGCAGGGCGACGAACCGGTCGTGCACCCGCTCGTGCACGTAGATCCGCTCGACGCCCGCACAGGTCTGGCCGGCGTTCGCGAAGGCGCCCCACGCGGCGGCATCGGCGGCAGCCTCGAGGTCGGCGTCCTCGTCGACGAGTAGCGCGTCCTTGCCGCCGGCCTCGACGATGACGGGGGTGAGCGTCTCGGCGCAGGCCGCCATCACGCGCTTCCCGGTGGCGGTCGAGCCGGTGAACGCGACCTTGTCGACGCCGGCCCGGCACAGCGCGGCCCCGGTCTCCCCGAACCCGGTGACGACCTGCAGCAGGTCGTGGTCGGGCACGACCTCGCGGAGGCTGTCGGCCAGCCACTGCGCGACCCCGGGGGTCAGCTCGCTGGGCTTGAACACCACCGTGTTGCCCGCGGCCAGTGCGTACGCGATCGAGCCCATGGGCGTGAAGACGGGGTAGTTCCACGGGCCGATGACGCCGACGACGCCCAGGGGCAGGTACTCGACCGACGCGGCCTGGTTGGCCAGGAGCAGGCCGGGGGAGACCCGCTTGCGGCCGAGGACCTTCTCGGCGTGCGACCCGGCCCAGGCGAGGTGGTCGATGGTGAGCGTGCACTCGAGCTGTGCGTCGCCGTGCGGCTTGCCGGTCTCCTGGTGCACGACGTCGCAGAGCTGCGCGAGCCGGCGGGTGAGCACGGCGCGCCACTGCGTGAGCACCTCGCGGCGACCGTCGAAGCCGAGACCGGCCCACCAGCCGGCGGACGCGCGCGCCCGCGCGACCGCGGCGCGCACGTCGTCCTCGTCGTGGATCGGGTGGACGCCGACGACGTCGCCGGTGGCCGGGCTGATGGACTCGAAGGTACGGCGCTGGGCGCCGGGCCCCGTGGGCTCGGCGGCGCTCGGGGGAGTGGTCGTGGTGGTCATGGCTCAGGCCTTTCCGCGCAGGAGGTCGGCGGCTCGCTCGCCGATCATGATCGAGGCGGCGTTGGTGTTGCCGCGGGTCACCATCGGCATGACGCTGGCGTCGGCGACGCGCAGCCCGTCCACGCCGCGCACGCGCAGCTGCGGGTCGACGACGGCGCGCTCGTCGCCGCCCATCGCGCAGGTGCCCACGGGGTGGTAGAGCGTCTGGGTGTAGGCGCGCAGGTGCTCCACGATCTGCGCATCGGTCGGGTCGGCGCCCCACGACTCCATCGTGGGCAGACCGGGCCCGGCGACGTGCTCGGCGAGGGGTCCGGTGGCGACGGTGTCGAGCATGCGGCGTACGCCGGCGGTCATCGCGTCGATGTCGGCCTGGTCGTCGAAGTACCCCGGGTCGATCTCGGGGTGCCAGCGCGGGTCCGTGGAGCGGAGTCGGAGCGCACCCCGGCTCTCGACGGAGACCAGGGTCGGCGCGACGGTGACGCTGCGGGCGGTGGCCTCGTGGAAGCCGTTGTCGTAGAAGCCCGTCGGCGCGACGTGAACCTGCAGGTCGGGCGCGGCGAGGCTGTCGCGGGTGCGCCAGAAGCCGCCGCCCTCGCCGACGTTGGAGGTGAGCGGCCCGGTGCCGGTGGCCTTGGCGCGCGCGAACTGCACGAGGTTGTTGTGGTCGAGCAGGTCGGTGGTGTCGCGGGTGTGGAAGACGAGAGGTACGGCCGGGTGGTCGTGCAGGTTCTGCCCGACGCCGGGCAGGTCGACGACGACGTCCACTCCGACCTCGCGGAGGTGGGTGCCCGGCCCGATGCCCGAGAGCAGGAGGAGCTGGGGCGAGTTGATCGCACCGCCGGCGAGCACGACCTCCCCGTCGACGTACGCCGTGCGGCTGCCCGCGCCGTGCTGGTACGCCACGCCCACGGCGCGTCCGCCCTCGACGACGACGCGCTCGACGAGGGCGCCGGTGCGGATCGTGAGGTTGGGTCGGCCGGCGGCGGGCTCGAGGTAGGCCTTCGCGGTCGACCAGCGCCGCCCCTTGCGGCAGGTGACCTGGTAGAGCCCCGCGCCCTCCTGCTCGGCGCCGTTGAAGTCGTCGGTGGGCTTGAAGCCGGCGGCGACCGCCGACTCGACCCAGGCGGTGGTCAGCGGGTGGGTGTAGCGCCGGTCCTCGACGTGGAGCGGGCCGTCCTGGCCGTGGTGCGGCCCGCCGAGCCGGGTGTTGCCCTCGGAGCGGACGAAGTAGGGGAGCACGTCGTCGTAGCCCCACCCGGTCGCGCCGTAGGCGTCGCGCCACGTGTCGAAGTCCGCGCGGTTGCCGCGGATGTAGATCATCGCGTTCATCGACGAGCAGCCGCCGAGGGCCTTCATGCGGGGCCAGTACGCCCGGCGACCCTCGAGCTGCTTCTGCTCGCTGGTCTGGTAGTTCCAGTCCCACCGCGTCTTGAAGAGGTTGGGGAACGCCGCCGGGATGTTGATCTCGTCGGCGTCGGCCGGCCCGCCCGCTTCGAGGAGGAGGACCGAGACCTTCGGGTCCTCCGTGAGGCGGGCGGCGAGGGCGGCGCCGGCACTGCCGGCTCCGACCAGCACGTGGGTGAAGACTTCCCGGTCCGGCACGCGTCCTCCTTGGGTCGCGGGCGGTCGCCGCGTGTGCGGGGGCGCCCGGGAGCACTTTAGGTGCCGCTGTGACGTGGGACACGGTCTGCCCACGTGCATTCTCGCCCGCTATGCCGCGACCGCGTCCACGAGGGCACGACCGACGAGTAAATGGGCGCCGCCCACCTGGCGTCGACCTCCAACGTGGGGAGGGGGCAGATCTTGAGTCTAGGCGGGGAGGCGAGCGAGACGGTGAGGTACTTTCACAGGCTAGTTTGCGCCTACCGCATCGTCGCCGGTCCCGTGGCTGAGATCGAGGTGGACCTAGCTGGCCGGCACCTAGGCATCCGAGGGTGACCTGATCCTCACGCGGCAGAATGAGCGTCGGCTGCGCCCGCTGCGAGGTGCGTGAAGCCGGAACGGCGACCGCTGGGCCATTGCTCGCCCGCGTCTATTGCGACGGCTCGATGCGCGTCCAGTGTCTCGGTGTCGACTTCGGTGGCACCGTCAGGACCGTGCGGCCACGGACTTCTGACGTTCGGCGGCGAGACTTGGAACCTGTCGGGTGATCCACGGGAGCGCAACGTCACCGCCGTCACTCCATTCATAGCGCCTCCTTAACGGCGCGGGTCGCACACCATGAGAGTGTGGCCTTGATCAGAGATGAGAGGCAAGGATGAGCAAAATTCGCATCGGTTCGCGAATTATCGCTACATCGGAGATGTTGCGAAGCTACTGGCCGGTGGCGACGGAACGGCAGCGCGTGTACCACGCTCGTTTGGCTGGCCTCCCTGGCCCTCGGACGAATGACGAGATCATCTCCCGGTACAGGTTTACGAATGCGTACCGCGCCGCTGTCGAGCACGGCACGCCGTCCGCGAGCGTGCCGTCGGCGAGGTGATGGACGCGCTCGCGTGCTTCTCGGGCAGGTGGGGGAAGATTGTGGCGCTGAGCATGATCTCGTGGTGGTCGAGACCGGCCTCGAGGCACGCCTCGGTGGGGAACAGGGGCACGGGCGTCGAGTCGCACGGGCCGTCTTCTCAGGCCGCCATACGTGCGGCGAGCTCGATCGCGAGCTCGCGGTGACCCGGCGGCGTCGGAACGGCTGGCTTCGGATCAAGTGAAGGCGCGCCCGGCGCACAAAAGATGTCGACCGGCCCGTCTGTCCTGCGCTTCCGCAGTTCAGAGGGGCCGCGCCTGGGACGGGTGACTCAGATGTCGTAGTAGTCGGCGGGGAACCACGCTGACCTGCGGTTTTGCGGCCTTCGCGGGCGCGGATGTAACGGCTGGCGCAGTGGATGCCGTGGATTGGAGGCGGCGACGAACCACGAGTTACGACCAGCGTTGGTCAGCCGGCATCAGCGTCAGACTGCGTCTTCTCGTCGTCGCGACGGAGCCTCCGCTCGGCGAGACGGGCAGAGACCTTGCCCTTGGCGGACTTGACCTTGCCGACGGTCTCGCCTCCCAGTCGCTTCGCCGACTCGACGCGCTCCGCCCCACCGGCGACCGCCTTGTGCCTCAGCTCCTTGGCGGCATCCGCCCATCGCTTCGCCTCCGAGGTGGTTGACGAAGTCTCGATCCCGAGGGGCTGGTGGAACTCGATGATCGATGCCGTGATCCTCGTGCTCGACTGCACGACGGCAGGTGATTGCATCGGGTTGAAGAGGACGCGGGTGTTGGCCCTTTCGGCTGCAGCCTGGATCCGGTCCATCAGGGCGTTGGTGCTCCGCGCAATGAAGTCGAGCCGCTCGTGCCGGGCCGCCTTGAGGCCCTGCCGGTGCCCCTCCAGGTCGTCCGGAGCGGTCTCCAGAACGCGGTCGAGCTCGAGGACTGCGATGCCTTCCTGCAGCTGGAAACAGCGTGCCAGCACGGCGAGCCACTCGCGCGCTTTCGTCTCCGCCTCCTGCGCGGCCTTCATGAGATCCGCGATCGATGACTTGCGCTCGAGCTTCTCGGCGAGTCCTTCGAACTGCAGCAGGGCGTAGGCCTGGGTATCAGCGATCGTGCCCGCCGCGTCTTGGACCTTCGACCACGTGACCTCGCTGACGCGACCGACGTGCGCGCGGATGGTCATGGCTTCCTCGATCTGGAGCCCGATGCCGATCATCTGCGCCAGCACGGTGTCCTTCTGGGCGCGGAGGACGTCGTCGAGCTTCGCGTCAATGGCTGCGAGGTAGTCGCTGATCTCATCCATGGCCTGCTGCATCGCGAGCTGGGCCATCAGCGCAGGGGCGTTGGCGAGCACGGCCGGGTTCTTCGGAACCATGCCGGGCCCCTTCTCGAGCTGGATCCATGACTTGCTGGCCCCAGGCCGGCCGATCATGGCGTGGCTGACGCCGGGAGTCTTCGTGGGCGTCAGGCCGAACTTCCTCACCTTCTGCGCCGACTCCTCGGTCAACTTCACCCATCGCCCTGAGTTCGCTGCCACGTCAGCGGCGGCCTGGGCGCCCACGGTGCCCAGGGTCAAGACCTTTCGAATCCGCGGCAGCCCGAGATCCTTCGATGGAAGCGCTTCTGCCTCCAGAAAACGCTCGACCGCCTTGGGCTCGCCGATCACCGCAATACCATCGCCGTCGCTGATCAGCTCGATCTCGTTGCTCACGACTGTGACGCTAGGACAGAGGTCCAACGGTTGCAGCCGAACGGACGGAGTCGTCAGATCGAGCCCCGTACGTCGGGCCCGCGCGGCAGGATGCAAACGTGGAGACCTTCAAGCGGACCCCGCTGCAGTTGTTCAACCTGCCGCAGCACTTCGTCATCCCGCTGTTCCAGCGTCCCTACGTCTGGAAGGAGGGGGAGCAGTGGGAACCCCTCTGGAAGGACGTTCGTCGCGTTGCAGAGCTCCGCATCAACGAGCCGCATCTGGCGCCGCAGCACTTCCTCGGTGCTGTCGTGCCGCCCGGCCACACCGGTGAGGTCGTCGACCCGCAGACGAAGGCACAGGACTGGGTGGAGATCAAGCATCTCGTAGAGGCCGGCCTGCTGCCAGCCGGAACGGTCATTCGCTCCAACCACCGCGACTTCAAGGAGGCGACGGCGGTGGTCACGGCGGACGGCTTCCTTGAACTCGACGGCAAGCGGTTCAGCAGTCCGTCTGGTGCCGGCCGCCACCTGCGGAAGAAAGCAACCAACGGCTGGTACGTCTGGGCCCTCGAGGACGGACGCAGGCTCCGTGACGCCCGCGCGCAGTTCATGAGCGGGGTATCGGACTCCGAATCCGAGTAGGAGCCCGCCGGCGGATGGCTCCCATTGGCGGGGTTGCGCGCTACCATGTCGTTGGGCAAACATAACAAACATGACAGACAGCGGCCACCTTCCGGCTCTGCTCCAGAGCATCCGCGCGACCCTGGACCTCACCCAGGCTGAGCTGGCCGAGCGCCTCGGCGTCTCGTTCGCCACCGTCAACAGATGGGAGGGCGGAGCGAACAAGCCGCAGCGGGCACAACTGGCGAAGATCACCGCACTGGCCGACGGGACCGGCGTCGACCTTGGCGATACCCCGGACACGGGCGGCGCGGTTGTGGCCCGTCGTCGTGGCCGTCAGGCCAAGTCGGCAACGCCGACCACCAAGCCGATGGAGCAGATGCTCTGGAACGCCGCTTGTTCGATTCGCGGCGAGAAGGACGCACCGAAGTTCAAGGACTACCTGCTGCCACTGCTGTTCTTGAAGCGTCTCTCCGATGTCTTCGACGACGAGATCGACCGCCTCGCCGAGGAGTACGGCGACCGGGAGGTCGCCGTCGAGATCGCCGACAACGACCACAGTCTCCTTCGCTTCTACCTCCCGCCCGAGTCGCGCTGGGCAGTCATCAGCGGCCGCGCTCAGTACGACTGGCCGAACGACGAGCGCGGTCGCACAACCCGCCCACGCGACGTCGGAGAGCATCTGACCAAGGCAGTGCGGGCGGTCGTCCGTTACAACCCGACGCTCGCAGGAGTCATCGACGTCGTCGACTTCGCGGCCGAGCGCAACGGCGAAAGAGACATCAACCCCGCGAAGCTCAGCGGCGTAGTCGAGACGTTCTCGGATCCGCGCTACCGGCTCGGCCTGGCCGATGTGCAACCCGACTTCCTCGGTCGTGCCTACGAGTATCTCCTCCGCAAGTTCGCCGAAGGGTCCGGCCAGAGCGCCGGCGAGTTCTTCACGCCGACCGACGTCGGCTTCCTCATGGCCCGCATCTTGCGCCCGAAGCCCGGCCAGACCTGCCACGACTACGCCTGCGGATCGGCCGGGCTCCTCATCAAGCTGCAGCTCGTTGCCAACGAGCTCGACCCGACCGCGAAGGTGCCTCTGAAGCTCTACGGGCAGGAGCTTCAGGCCGAGAGCTACGCGGTAGCGCGCATGAACGCGATCATCCACGACATGGACGTGGACCTCCAGCGGGGTGACACCATGATCAACCCCAAGTTCCGTACGCCATTGGGCTCACTTGGCCAGTTCGACCTGGTTGTCGCCAATCCGATGTGGAACCAGCCCTTCGGTGCCAGCATCTTCGAGGACGACCCCTACGATCGTTTCATCAAGAATGGCGGGGCGACTTCGGGTAGGGGTGACTGGGCCTGGCTCCAGCACACGCTTTCGGTCCTTAAGGACGGAGGGCGCGCAGCCGTGGTTCTCGACACCGGCGCTGTAACTCGCGGCTCCGGTTCGAAAAATGAGGACAAGGAACGCAACATCCGCAAGTGGTTCGTCGACCAGGACCTCGTCGAAGGCGTCATCATGATGCCGGACAATCTCTTCTACAACACCAGCGCGGCGGGCGTGATCGTGGTGCTCAACAGGCGCAAGCCCGAGTTCAAGAAGGGCAAGATCACGCTCGTCAATGCCAGCAAGCGCTTCACGAAAGGCAAACCCAAGAACCACATTGCAGAGGAAGATGTCGCCGAGGTCGCGAGGCTCTTCAACGCGGGCGAATCAGTCGAGGGTGAGGTCGCAGTCATCGACCTCCATCAGGCCGCAGGTGCTGACTACAACCTCAGCCCGAGCAAGTGGGTACTTAAAGCGGATGCGACGGCCCATGCTGAGCTTCCGGAGTTGCTCACGCAACTGGATGAGTTGACGACCGAGGACGCCAATCTCACCACAGAGTTGCTGCAGCTCCTGCGACCGCTCGTCGTGACTGGTGCCGAGCGATGAGCGCAGGGTGGAAGACAGCAACAGTCGGAGAGTCTATCGTCCCGGTGTCGGTCGCTGGGAAGATGAAGATTCAGACGAAGGACTACAAAAACGCCGGCGCCTATCCGATCGTGGACCAAGGGCAGGCGCTTACCGCGGGATGGACGGAATCCCGTGACGCCGTCATCTACGCCCCGCTGCCGCTGATCGTGTTCGGTGATCACAGCCGGACCTTCAAGTACGTCGACCGGCCCTTCGCTAGAGGAGCTGATGGCACCCAACTGCTTCGCCCTGTTGACGAGATCGACCCCTTGTTCTTCTTCTACGCCTGCCGCGCGATCGACCTGCCCTCTCGGGGCTACAACCGTCACTTCACCCTCCTCAAGGAGAAGTCCTTCTCGTACCCGTCGGACGGAGTAGTTCAGCGGTCGATCGCAGCGCTCCTGAGTCGTGTCGAGCGCGCGCTGCTACTTCAAGACGAACTGGTCGCTCTGTTGGAGCAGGTGAAGGCTGCGGCGATGCACCAGTTGTTCTCGCGTGGGCTGCGGGGAGAGGCGCAGAAGGAGACCGAGATGGGGCCGGTTCCCGACAGTTGGGTCAAGGTCTCGTTTCGCGACCTGGGCCGGATCGTCACGGGAACCACTCCGTCAACAAAGGTTCCGGAGTACTACGAAGGCGGGCAGATTCCTTTCATCTCGCCTGGGGACATCACGACGGGTGTAGCAGTGACGGAGGCGCAGAAGGTCTTGACTCAGGAGGGGCTGGAAAAGGCACGCCCCTTGCCGAGAGGGACGACCCTCGTTGTCTGCATCGGCTCGTCGATCGGAAAGGTCGGACAGACCACGGGTCAGGTGAGCGCGACCAACCAACAGATCAACGCCATTGTGGCTGGCAGCGAGTTTGAACCTGATTACGTCTTCCATCTGGTGACCCGACATGCTGACGTGATTCGTCGGGCGGCTTCGCCGAGCCCCGTGCCGATTCTGAGCAAGGGTCCCTTCGAGACGCTGGAGCTCTACACGAGCAAGGACCCTTTGGAGCAACGGGAAATTGCGCAGGTGATCAGTTCGCTCGATCGCAAGATCGACCTGCATCGCCGCAAGGGCGAAGTGCTCGACCAGCTCTTCGAGTCCCTGCTGCACAAGCTGATGACCGGCGAGGTGTCGGTCGACGCCCTCGACCTGAGTGTGTTGCCGAAGCTCGAGGGGAGCGCCGCATGAGCCAGATCAAGATCTCCGAGGCCAAGTCGGTGCAGTTCCCGATGATCAAGCACGCCTCGGCTGTCGGATGGGAGCAGCTCACCCCCGACGAAGCCGAGGGGATGCGGCGCGGCAGGGCGAACATGCTGTTCCCCGAGGTGCTGGAGGACAAGCTGCGAGAGTTCAACACGTGGCTGACCGAGGATCAGGCACGTGCGATCGTCGAGAGCATCGAGGCGCTCCCGGCGACAATCGAGGGCAACCGCGAGGTTCTGCGATGGCTGCGCGGAGAGCGACAGTGGAACGACGCGAATGAGCAGCGACAGCGACCGGTGCAGGTCGTCGACTACGCCTTCCCAGATCAGAACGCGCTGCAGGTCACCTGGGAATGGAAGATCGAGCCGCCGGCGCGCGCCAAAGGCAACCGCGCCGATGTCATGTTCGTCGTCAACGGCATCCCGGTCACCATCGTCGAGCACAAGAACCCAAAGGATCGCAGTGCTTTGACGAAGGCGGTCACCCAGCTTCGCCGTTACGAGAAGGAGACGCCCGAGCTCCTCACCCAGGCGCAGCTCCACAACGAGACCCACCTGATCGACTACTGGTACGGCGTCACTTGGAACGTCAACCGCCGGATGCTCTTCAAATGGAAGCACACGAGCGACGAGTCCTACCGCGACGCGGTGCAGGCGTTCTTCGAGCCACGCGACTTCCTGCGCACCCTTCGCGAGTGGGTGCTCTTCTACGTCGAGGACGGCGAGACCCGGAAGTCCGTCCTCCGCGAGCACCAGCGCGGGGCTGTCGACGCCGTAATCAAACGCTGCGCCGACACGACGAAGAACCGTGGGCTGATCTGGCACACCCAGGGTTCAGGCAAGACATTCACTTTGCTTACCGCGGCGCAGTTGATCCTGAGCCAGAAGGACCGCTTCAAGAACGCGACCGTCATCCTTGTCGTCGACCGCACTGAGCTGGAGGGCCAGCTCAAGGAATGGGTCGACAGGCTCCTTGGCGAGATGCAGGCCAATGACATCCCGGTCCGGCGGGCCAACAGCAGGGACGACCTTCAGGACATTTTCGACTCAGACTTCCGTGGGCTCGTGGTGTCGATGATCCACAAGTTCGAGACGATCTGGAAGGACAGCTCTGACCGGCACAACATCTTCGTCTTCATCGACGAAGCGCATCGCTCTGTCGCTGCGGACCTCGGCTCCTACTTGATGGCCGCCGTGCCGAACTCCACCATCATCGGCTTCACGGGAACTCCGGTCGGCGGCACGCAAGGGGGCGGGTCGGGATCGTTCCAGATCTTCGGCGCCCAGGACGAGAAGGGCTATCTGCACAAATACTCGATCATCGAGTCCATCGACGACGAGACGACGTTGCCGATCAAGTACCTGCTCGCTCCGTCGACGATGTCCATGGAGCCTGAGGACCTCGACGAGCAGTTCTACGCCCTCGCCAGTGACGAAGACATCACTGACGTTGAGGAGCTCAACAAGGTACTCCAGCGGGCTGTTGGCCTGCGTACCTTCCTTGGTGCAGACAGCCGTGTGAAGCAGGTGGCCGAGTTCGTCGCCAACCACTTCGAAGAGAACGTCGATCCGCTGGGTTATAAGGCGTTCCTCGTTGCCGTCGACCGGGAAACGTGCGCCAAGTACAAGCGCGCGCTCGACGAGCTGCTGCCGACCGAATGGTCCGAGGTCGTCTACAGCAAGAACGCTAACGACGTCGTCGAGCGGCCGGATGTTTACGATCTCCAGCTCTCGGATGACCGGGAGAAGGAGGTGCGCCGCCAGTTCAAGAAGGCTGACCAGCTGCCAAAGATCCTGATTGTCACCGACAAGCTGCTGACCGGATACGACGCGCCGGTGCTGTACGCGATGTACCTCGACAAGCCGATGCGCGACCACGTACTGCTCCAGGCGCTCGCCCGCGTGAACCGTCCCTACGTCGACGCCGAGGGCGTCCAGAAGAAGGTCGGCCTCGTGGTCGACTTTGTCGGCATCCTCAAAGAGTTGCATAAGGCGCTGCGCTTCGACTCCACCGACGTTGAGGGCGCGCTGGAAGACCTCGACGTGCTGCTGGCCGATCTGCTCGTCAAGATCGACGCGGCCTCGACCGAGTACCTCCAGGTCGAGAGTAGTCAGGGAGCCGACGAGCAGCTGGAGAGCCTCGTCTACGACAAGTTCCTGACGGAGGACGCTCGCAAGGAATTCTTCGATGCCTACCGCGACATCGAGTCTCTGTGGGAGATCCTCTCGCCGTCTGCAGAGCTGCGCGACAACATCGCGACGTACAAGCGGCTCTCAGTGTTGTACGCCGCAGTCCGCAACGCGTACTCCGATGCTGGCGGGTTCACCGCCGACCTGGAGCACAAGACGAAGCGACTGATCGAGGAGAATGCGACCCAGGAGGGCCTCGGACGATTCACAAAGGTCGCAACCTTCGACGTGGACACGTTGGAGGAGCTCGGGAAGGACGAGGGCCCGCCGGAGGAGAAGGTCTACAACCTACTGCGTGGCCTGCGTAAGGAAGTGGACGACAGTCCTGCTGCCGCCGTCGTGCTCCAGAGCATCAGGGACAAGGCGGAGCGCGTCATCGAGAACCTCGAAGAACGCAAGATCAACGGTCTCGCCGCCCTCGATGAGCTCAGGGCCATCGCGGAGGAGAAGCATCGGTTGCGTGAGTTCGCGAAGCAATCCGGATTGTCCGATCGCGCTCTAGGCGTCTACTCGGCTCTGAATGCAGAACCGGCGCTGACCGGGCTCAAGGTCGACATCCTGCACATCGCGGCGACCATTGAGGTCGCGGTTGAGCAGTTCCCTCACTGGAAGCAGAACGTCGACGAGCGTCGGCGCCTCCGCAGTGGCCTTTACAAGCCGCTGCTGGACAACAAGGTTTCACCGAAAGTGTGCAACGAGATCATCGAGAACGTCATGAGCGTGCTGGAGAAGGTGTGACGGCACGCCCCAAGATGGTCCTGACTCCCGATCAGGTGCTCACCCGGAAGGCCATGGCCTGGGCGGCGAGGATCCGCGTCAACCCCTCGCGCATTGTGATCACTGACCTTCCGGAGAAGTGGGGATCCTGCGCATCGGACGGCGTGGTCACCCTTGCAGACGATCTTGTCGACATGCCTGAGGACTTCCAGGACTACGTCGTCGTCCACGAGCTGCTGCACCTGCGATACCGGTCCCATGGCAAGGCCTTCACGGCGATGATGACCGCCCTCGTCCCTGACTGGCGCGAGTTGGAAGTTTCAAGCCCAGTACGGGAAGTGCGCAGTTGAGCGAAGCGTAAGACGTCAAGCGAACCCATCCAACAGGCACTTGGTCAAGGTGCTTGACGGGCTCGGTCGGGGGCGGCGTTCGTCTGGGCCGCTCTGATGAGCCGACGGAGGGAGCGACCTCGTCAATGTTGCTCCTTCTCAGCGAAATGAACGCGGTGTCAACGGCGAGCTTGGTCCGCTCGTCACTGCTCGGCATCGGGTGCGTGTAGGTCCGCAGTGTGAAGCTGGGGTCGCTGTGGCCGAAATACTCAGAGACGGCGCGGATGGACTCGCCGGTGTCGAGGAGGACTGAGTGGTATGAATGGCGGAGGGCGTGCATTCCGTTGTCGCAGGTCGGCTCGACGCCGGCGGTCTCCTGAGCGCGACGCCACAGGCTGCTGTTGACGCAATCGCGGTTGAGCGGGTGTCGTTCGAGCGTCGTCATCACGAGTGGGACGCGCACCATCTCGCCGCTGGTGAGGCTCCGCCAAGGCAACGACTGGGACTTAGGCGTTCGATCGACGCTGGCCAAAGTCGGTGAGCTCCGCGTGGGCCATGCCCAGATAGGGGAGCGCCGCAGCGTGCCCGGCCAGATCGGTGGCGGCCTCCCTCGCCGCGATCGGAGAGATCACCCGGACGAACCCCAGCGACTCGTCGTTCGTGTCGGTGCCGCGGGCGCGATCCCGAGTGGTCAGGGTGCTCGCCTCGATGGTCAATGGTAGTGCTCACGCGACGAGGCGCATCCCTAGCGTTCGGTAGAGACTGAACGGGTCGGTCCAGTCGACTCCGAATGCGTCGCAAACGTCGGGGATCTTGATCCTCTTTTTGGACTCGGGCGCCGGCCGCTCGCGGGTGACGACGACGCCGCCGATTGCCATCGCGTGCGCAATCAACTTGTAGTCAGCCGAGTCCAGGAACTCGTCCTTGGCCTCCTGGCGGTACTGCCGAGCGGGGTCGGTGGCCCACGCCGACAACTCGGCCATCGCACTGACGACGTCCGCGGTGTCAGTCAGCCAGAAGCTGGGCGGCCGAGCCCTCGCCCAGGCGACGAGGTCGCCAGTGCCAGCCGTGATCTCGTCCTTCACGGCCTCGATAGAGGCGACCTGGCCGGCAAGTGCGGGATCACCGAGCCAGGACCAGAAGCCGGGCGCGATGTCGAACGCGTAGTACAGGCGGCTCGCCTCCATGAAGGCGTTGGCATCCAGGAGGTACATCAGGCAGCCCCGAGGCGACGCGCGTATTCGTCGAACGTGCTCGTGGACTTCATGGACATGAGGCGCATCGCCTCACTGATCGGGGTCCGCCCTTCGAGTGCGTCAGCGACGAGTGCACGAGACAGCCGTTCGCCGATCCGGAACGGCTGGTTGTTGTAGTGGTCGCCCCCGCCGCCCTCGTTCGCCGCAGTCAGCGCGCGGAGGCGGGCGACCTCGTTGTCGTAGGCGTCGGCGAAGCTGTCCAGCCGTCGAACGCCGGTGCGGTGCAGTGCCTGCAGGATGACGAGGGTGCCACACCGGTAGTCGCGCGCCAGGGCGTCGAGGGCCTCGACAAGGGGTGCATCGGCCACCCCCGCGTGGCGGGCAGCCAGGTCATCCCGGGGGACAAGGACCTCGGACGCGACGGCGTTGCACCAGCGCTCGATCTCGGACTGCCCGATGTGTCGCGGATCCTCGTTGCCGATCCCACTCGTGCCGCGCCACACGTGGGCGATCTCGTGCACCAGCGTGAAGATCTGGCCGTTGAGCGTCTGGTGGGTGTTCACGAACACGAGCGGGGCGATGTCGTCAACCAGCGCGAAGCCGCGGAACTCCTTCTCGTCCAGCGGGCGTCGGGTGTTGTTGTCGACCATGGATGTCGCGACAGTGAGGCCGCCGAGGGCCTCGAAGTTGCGGAGCAAGGTCTTCCTGGTGTCGGACCAGTTCCCGCGTCGGGCAGACACCTCGAAGTCGAGGGCACGACGGATCAAAGCAGCGGCTTCGATGGGATCGGAGTCGGCCGCCGCACCGACGAACTTGAGAGGGTCGGCGCCCAGGTTGAGGGCGTGGTCGCGATACCACTCCTGTCGCCGCTGGGACTGCCCGATGACGGCGATGAGGTTGGCACTAGGCGTGGGCGGTCCGTCGAAGCCTTCGCGGAAGTCCGGCACGGGCAGGGTCCACTGCGGCGGCTCAGGGAGCAGCAGATATCCGAACGGCACGCCAGCGGCCTTCGCGAAGTCCTGCAGCTGTTTCAGCGTAGGACGCGCGTCGGCGCTCAGCCATTTATCGACAGCGAAGCGCCGGTGGAGGCCCTCCTCGTCGGCGCCCGTGACGTCGAGCGCCCAGAACAGCACGGAGGGGGCGACGTCGACTCGTACGGTCATCGCTCTCCTCTCAGCGCTCGGTCACCGGCATTGTCGCAGTGTCGCGCCCGGGTCCGACAGTCCGCAGAAACGGCGCGTCGGCTCGACGCCGCCACGCGTTCCATGTACCACTCATGTAACAAGCGAGCGGAAAAACACGAGAAACGCCGCCGAACGACCACGAAGGTCGTCGGCGGCGTTTCCGCAGATCAGAGGCGGTTTTTGGTCAACGCTTGGCGTTGATCGGCCGACCCTAGAACACCCGAAATCAGATGTCGTAGTACAGCTCGAACTCGTGCGGGTGCGGCCGCAGCTGCACGGGCGCGATCTCGTTCTCGCGCTTGTAGGACACCCACGTCTCGATGAGGTCGGGGGTGAACACGCCGCCCTGCGTCAGGTACTCGTTGTCGGCCTCGAGCGCGTCGAGCACGGCACCGAGGGACGTGGGGACCTGCTCGATCTCGGCCATCTCGTCCGGCGGCAGCTCGTAGATGTCCTTGTCGATCGGCGCAGCCGGCTCGATCTTGTTCTTGACGCCGTCGAGGCCCGCGAGCATGAGCGCGGAGAACGCCAGGTAGGGGTTCGCCGACGGGTCGGGGAAGCGGGTCTCGATGCGCTTCGCCTTGGGGTTCGAGCCCGTGATCGGGATGCGGACCGAGGCGGAGCGGTTGCGCGAGGAGTAGACGAGCGAGATCGGCGCCTCGTAGCCCGGGACCAGGCGGTGGTAGGAGTTCACCGTCGGGTTCGTGAAGGCCAGCAGCGAGGGGGCGTGCTTCAGGATGCCGCCGATGTACCAGCGCGCCATGTCCGAGAGGCCGCCGTACCCGGCCTCGTCGTAGAACAGCGGCGAGCCGTCCTTCCACAGCGACTGGTGCACGTGCATGCCCGAGCCGTTGTCGCCGAAGATGGGCTTCGGCATGAAGGTGACGGACTTGCCCTGCTGCCACGCGGTGTTCTTGATGAGGTACTTGAACTTCATCACGTCGTCCGCGGCCTTGAGCAGCGTGTCGAAGCGGTAGTTGATCTCCGCCTGGCCGGCGGTGCCGACCTCGTGGTGCGCCCGCTCGACCTGGAGGCCGCAGGCCTCGAGGTTCTTGACCATGTCGGCGCGCAGGTCGCTGTAGTGGTCGTAGGGCTCGACGGGGAAGTAGCCGCCCTTGAGGCGGGTCTTGTAGCCGAGGTTGTCCTCGCCGTCCTTGCCCGAGTTCCACCAGCCCTCGACCGAGTCGATGTGGTAGAAGCCCTCGTTGACGCCCGTCGAGTAGCGGACGTTGTCGAAGATGTAGAACTCGGCCTCGGGGGCGAAGAACGCCGTGTCGGCGATGCCCGTGGTCTCGAGGTAGGCCAGCGCCTTCTTGGCGATGTTGCGCGGGTCGCGCGAGTAGGCCTCGCCCGTGATCGGGTCGTGGATGAAGAAGTTGATGTTGAGCGTCTTCGCCTTGCGGAACGGGTCGATGTACGCCGTCGTCGGGTCCGGGAAGAGGGACATGTCCGACTCGTTGATGGCCTGGAAGCCACGGATCGACGAGCCGTCGAAGCCCAGGCCGTCGTCGAAGACCGACTGGTCGAACGACGACACGGGAACCGTGAAGTGCTGCATGATGCCGGGCAGGTCACAGAAGCGGACGTCGACCATCTCGACGCCCTCGTCCTTGATGTACTTCAGCAGCTCTTCGCTGTTGGCGAACATTCGTCCTCCTACGCGGCACGCCGGTGGGCGTGGCGCTCGTGGTACGGGTGAGTCGACGAGGGCAGCCTTGCACCCGTCGATTGCGACGCAACGTATGCACGGGCAGTTTCGCTCCGATATCCCGATTGTTTCAGCCGTGTTACAGGTTGGGGTGGGCGGGGTGAAGCCCCGCGCGGGTCGCGCGCGTGCCGCACGCGGCGTACGCCGGTGGGTCGCCCGGATGACGCTCCGGTGACACGGTCTCGATAACCTGCGCCCGTGGCCAGCACCGACCGTCAGACCGCCTCCTGGGCCCGTCGCATGGGCGCGCTCCTCGTCGACTGGTTCGCCTGCATGCTGGTCGTCATCGCCTTCGTGGGCCCGGCCCGCTACTTCCCGGCCACGGCCGAGGACGCCGCCGGGGCCAACCCGTCCCTGCTCACGCTGGGTCTCCTCGTGCTGGAGTCGACCGTGCTCACCTGCCTGGCCGGCGGCTCGTTCGGCAAGCTGGTGACGCGACTCCGCGTCGTTCGCTACGACGGCCACCCCGGCCCCATCGATCCCATCCGCGCCTTCGGTCGCTCGTTCCTGGTCGCCCTGGTGATCCCGCCGCTGGTCTTCCGCCCGGACGGCCGCGGCCTCCACGACATCGTCGCCGGCACCATGACGGTCCCGCTCGCCCCGCGCCGCTGACCCGCGCGCCTGACCCGCGCCGTACGGCGGCGGGTTGTGCCACCATCGACGTCATGACCCGCGCCACGCTCCGCCGCACCGTCGCCGCCCTCGCCCTCTCCGCCACCGCGGTCACCGGCCTGGTCGCCTGCGGCGAGGACGACGCGCCGAAGCCCGCCGCGGCGCCCGCGAGCCCCGCGACGACGACCGGCCCCGTCGACGCCGTCGAGCTCGCGTCGGCGATGACCGCGGCGTACGAGGACGTCACCTCCGCCCGCGTCTCGCTGGACGTCGCGGGCCTCCCCGGCGGCGGGGACGTCAGCGCGGAGGGCGTCGTCTCCTACGACGCAGACACCGACGCCGGCACCGGCCCCGCCGCCAGCCTGACGATGGACGCGATGGGCCAGAGCATCGAGCTCCGGGTCGTGGACGGCGTCGTCTACCTCGGCGGCCCGCTCGCCGCGATGCTCGGCGGCGGCAGCCCCTGGGTCGGCCTCGACCTCAGCACCGTCGACCTGTCGGGCCTCGGTCTCGACCCCGAGCAGCTCACCGGGTCCTTCGACCCCGAGCAGCTCGCGGCGACCTTCGGGTCCGCCGCCGACATCGAGCGGGACGGCGAGGAGACGGTCGACGGCGAGACCCTGGAGCGCTACACCGTCACCCTCGACCCGAGCGCGCTCGCCGAGCTCGTGCCCGGGGCGGCCGCGGCGCTGCCGACGGAGCCCGTCGAGCAGACGGTGCTGCTCGACGACGCCGACCGCCTCCGCGAGCTGGAGATGGACCTGCCGCTCCCGACGGGGGAGACGGCCATGGTGACGCTGCGGATGAGTGACTACGGAGCCGACGTCACCGTCGAGGCGCCGCCCGCCGCGGACGTCACGCTCCTCGACGGCATCCCGGGATTCACGACTTCTTGAACCATTCCGTTTGAGGCGTCGCCGCGGGGGCAGGGTGCCGGCGGCTCCACGGAGCCACCCACCCCGAGCAGCACCCCGAGAAGCGACCCCGGAAGGAACCATGACGCGCCTCAACGTACGCCGCGCCATCGCCGCCACCTCCCTGAGCGTCCTGGCCGTGACCGGCCTCGCCGCCTGCGGCTCCGACGACGACTCGAGCAACAACGACGACAGCTCGTCCAGCTCGAACGAGACCTCCGGTGACGAGGGTTCGGGCGACGAGGGGGACGGGGGCTCCGACGACGGCACGGTCGAGGGCTCGTCCTTCGACGTCGAGGAGGGCGGCGAGGTCGACCCGGCCGAGTTCGCGTCCTTCTACCTCGAGGCCTCGACCGCGGGGGAGACCGCCGCGATCGAGCAGACGACCACCGTCGACGGTGCGACGACCACGATGAGCGGCGAGCAGGTGCTCGACCTCGAGAACCCCGCGCTGCGGCTCACCGGTGACTTCGGCGCGGGCGAGGGCGAGCTCGTCGTCGTCGACGGCACCATGTACATCCCGATCGCCGAGGGCGGCCAGCAGGTCTCCCTGCCGATCGACGACCCCAGCAACCCGCTCGCCCAGGCGTTCGCGCTGCTCGGCTCGCCCGACAAGAACGAGCAGATCCTCGCCGAGGCGTCGACGTCGGTGACCTTCACCGGCGTCGAGGAGGTCGACGGCGTCTCGACGGAGACGTACGACGTCGTGCTCGACCCGGCCGTCATGTTCGACATCCTGGGCTACGGCGACCTCAGCGCCACCGGCGCGGTGCCCGAGGAGATCACCCAGTCCGTCGCGATCGACGCCGAGGGTCGCGTCGTCGAGCTGGCGCAGGTCTCGCCGGCGACGGATGTGGCGCCCGAGACCGAGACGGTCCAGTCGTGGTCCGACTTCGGTCGCGACGTCACCATCGAGGCGCCGACCGACGCGATCCCCTACGACGAGTTCATGAGCTCCATGGGCGGCGGCGCGGCCACCGACAGCTGAGCCAGCACCCACCCACGACGACGCCCCCGGTTCCAGCGGAACCGGGGGCGTCGTCGTACGTGCGGAGGAAGCGCGGGGGAGCGGGGCTCAGCGGCCGCGCATGTTCTGGCGCATGCCCTTCATGTTCGTCGGCAGCGGGCCCTTGGGGAGCGGCACCTTGCCGCGCTGCGCGTCGAGCGCCTTGAGGCGGTTGATCGTGTCGGTGATCTCGGGGCCCTTGATCTTCTTGGGCAGCTTCTGGACCTTGCGGACCAGCTTCGGCAGCGGCACCTGGTCGTCGCCGCGGCCGACGATGATCTCGGTGACCGGCACCTCGGCGATGACGCGCTCGTGCTTGCGGCGCTCGCCGGCCAGGAGCGGCTTGAGGCGGTTGGCGTTGCCCTCGCCGATGAGCACGACGCCGGGCTTGCCGACGGCGCGGTGCACGACGTCCTGCTGCTTGTTGAAGGCCACGACCGGGGTGGTCTCCCAGCCGCGGCGCAGCATCTGGAGCGCGGCCGCGGCGGCGCCCTGCTGGCCCTCGAGCTGGTTGTACATCGACGTCTGCGCGCGGCGTCCGAACACGATGAGGGTCGCCAGTGTGCCGACCAGCAGCGCGGTGACGACGCTGAGGATCGTCGAGAGGATGCCGTCGCCCGGCAGGAGCGTGAAGACCAGGAACCCGAGCGCGGCGAAGACGACGAAGACGCCGACCAGGATCAGGCCGATCCGCGGGTCGCCCTTCTTGGCCATCCGGTAGGTCTCGGCGATCTGCTGCCGACGCTTCTTCGGGGCCGGGGCGGCGGGCTGCTTGCTCGACATGCGCTCAGGTGCCTTCTTCACGTTCGCCGGACCGGGGTCCGGTGCTGAGGACGGGTGATGACTACGTCGGACGGACGCGTCGGACCGACGCGGTCAGACCGTCGCGATGGCCGGTCCGACCGGCTGGGCGGCCCGGGCCTCGACGGCCTGACGGTACAGCCGACCGGCGCGGTAGGACGAACGGACCAGGGGACCGGACAGGGCGCCGGCGAAGCCGATCTCCATGGCCTCCTCCTGCAGCTCGACGAACTCCTGGGGCTTGACCCAGCGCTCGACGGGGTGGTGCCGCAGGGAAGGACGCAGGTACTGCGTGATGGTGATGAGGTCGCAGCCGGCCTCGTGGAGGTCGCGCAGCGCCTCGGAGATCTCCTCGCGCGTCTCGCCCATGCCGAGGATGAGGTTGGACTTCGTCACCAGCCCGGCCGCGCGAGCCTGGGTGAGGACGTCGAGGGAGCGCTCGTAGCGGAACGCGGGACGGATGCGCTTGAAGATGCGCGGCACCGTCTCCAGGTTGTGGGCGAGCACCTCGGGGCGGGAGTCGAAGACCTCGGCCAGCAGGTCGGGCTTGCCGTTGAAGTCGGGGATGAGGTTCTCCACGCCGGTGCCCGGGTTGAGCTCGTGGATGGCGCGGACCGTCTCGGCGTAGAGCCAGGCGCCGCCGTCGGTCAGGTCGTCGCGGGCGACACCGGTGATGGTGGCGTAGCGCAGCTGCATCTTCTCGACCGACTCAGCGACCCGGCGGGGCTCGTCGCGGTCCAGCGGCTGCGGCTTGCCCGTGTCGATCTGGCAGAAGTCGCAGCGTCGGGTGCACTGGTCGCCACCGATGAGGAACGTGGCCTCGCGGTCCTCCCAGCACTCGAAGATGTTGGGACAGCCCGCCTCCTGGCAGACCGTGTGGAGACCTTCGGACTTCACGAGGTGCTGGAGCGCCTTGTACTCCGGGCCCATCGTCGCGCGGGTCTTGATCCACTCGGGCTTCCGCTCGATCGGGGTCTCCGAGTTGCGGATCTCCAGGCGGAGGAGCTTGCGGCCGTCAGCTGATGGCATCTGGGTCACGGGCCCACTCTACGCCCGTGCGGCCAGCCTGCTCACGGCACGTCGCGACGGCGGAACGACGCGATCGAGACCGCCACGAGGAGCGCGACGAGGACCGCGACGTACAGGACCGCCTCGGGGCGCTCGAGCACCCGCAGGCAGGGGTCGGCGGACATCCCGAGGTCGCCGTCGGAGTAGCAGTCGTCGGCGTAGTACTCGACCTCGCCCGCGACCACCGCCACCGCATTGGTCGGCAGCGTCCACCGGATCGCGGACGCCCCGAACACGGCGAGGAGGATCGTCGAGCCGACGCTCACCGCGAAGACGATGCCGAGCGTGATGACCGTGGAGCGCAGCAGCATGGTCAGCGCGTGCGCGGCCAGCGTGGCCGCGACCAGCAGCGCCACGGTCCAGACCGACGAGACCGCCACCCGGCCCCACGTCTCCGAGGACGTCTCGATGCCCCGGCTCGCGGCCGTCACCGCGACCATCGTCCAGAACAGCGCGAGCGCGACCGTCGCGAGGCCCGCAGCCACGATCCCGCCAGCGAGCGCCTTGGCGACCCAGACCCGGGTACGCCGCGGGTCCACCAGCAGCTGCACCGACATCGACCCCGAGGCCCAGTCGGCGCCCACGAAGGTCGTGCCGAGCAGCACGACCACCAGCAGGACGATGACCGCGACGGCCACCGCCGCGTCGGTGCGGGTGGTCTCGACGTCGAGCGCGCTGCGGTAGAGGTAGCTGTCGGCCGTGTACCAATGCGGGTCGGCCAGGTCGGCGGCGCAGACCTCCCGCGCCTCGTCGCTGCCCGCCTCCTCGACGTACCCGAAGGTCTCCGGCGCCTCGACGCAGTCGTCGACGGACTGGAGCGCGGCCTGGTAGTCGAGCTCGGCCTGCTGCTCGGCCCGGGCGAGGTCGCCGTCCGAGACGGGCCGCGTGTTCCAGAGCTGGCTCGCCGCGATCAGCACCGGCACGACGAGGGCGACGAGCACCAGCACCACGACGGCGCGGCGCTTGCGCAACCGGGTCAGCTCGACCCCCAGCAGGCGCATCACGCGGCACCGCCGGGGACCGTGGGCTCCGCCGAGGTGAGCTGCAGGAAGACGGACTCGAGGTCGCGGCGTACCGGCGTCAGCTCCCGGGGCCACAGGTCGTGGCCCGCGAGCGCGCGGGCCACCTCCTCCGGGTCGCGGTCGCCGAGGTCGAGCGTCAGGTGGTCGGCCTCGCGGTGCACGACGATCCCGGCGTCCTCGAGCACGCCCGCGGCGCGCTCGGGCTGGGAGACGACGAGCCGGTACGTCGTGCCGCCCGCCACCAGCTCGTCCACCCGGCCCTCGGCCAGCAGACGACCGCGACCGATGATGCTGACGGAGTCGCAGACCTGCTGGATCTCCGCGAGGATGTGGGAGCTTACCAGCACCGTGACCCCCTGGGCGCCGAGCGCGCGGATCATCTCGCGGATCTCGCGGATGCCCGCCGGGTCGAGACCGTTCGTCGGCTCGTCGAGGATGAGCAGCTCGGGGTCCTTCAGCAGGGTCGCCGCGATGGCGAGGCGCTGCTCCATGCCGAGCGAGTAGGTGCGGTAGCGGTCGTTCTCGCGCCCCGCCAGCCCCACCTGGTGCAGGGCCGCGTCGACCCGCTTCGCGTCGATGCCGCCGGCACGGGCGAGCAGCTCGAGGTTGGTGCGCGCCGAGAAGGTCGGCGTGAACTTGGGCGACTCGACCACCGCGCCCACGCGGCCCATGACCTCGGGGAGCCGCTCGGGCACCGGCTCGCCGAAGAGCCGCATCGTGCCGCCGGTCGCCCGGGCGAGGCCGAGCAGCATGCGGATCGTCGTCGTCTTGCCGGAGCCGTTCGGCCCCAGGAACCCGTGCACGCCGCCCCGCGGCACCGACAGGTCCAGCCCGTCCACCGCCGTGCGGCCGTGGCTGCCGAAGTCCTTCCGCAGCCCGCGCGTCTCCACCACCAGGTCACTCATCGTCGTCCCCCACGAGCGCAGCATGGAGCACGGCCGCCGGTACGACGCGTGCGACGCGCCGGACGGCTCTCGAGCGGCCGACGGGTCAGGCGCCGGGCGTCACCAGGGCGATGCGCGGCGGCTCGGGGCGCGCCTCGTAGTCGGGGGTCGCGTCGTACGGCGCCCAGGCGAGCAGGTCGCGCAGGTGGTGCTCGACGAGGGGGAGCACCTCGGCGATCGTCACGTCGCGGCCCAGCTCGGCGGACAGCGAGGTCACGCCGGCGTCGGTGATGCCGCAGGGGGTGAACCGGGCGTACCACCCCAGGTCCACGTCGCAGTTGAGGGAGAAGCCGTGCATGGTGACGCCGCGGGAGACGCGGATGCCGATCGCGGCGATCTTGCGCTCGGGCCCACGGTCGTCGGCGCGGAGCCAGACGCCGCTGCGGCCCGGCACGCGGGCGGTGGTGACGCCGAGGTCGCGGCAGACGCGGATCAGCGCCTCCTCGACCCGCCGCACGTAGTCGACGACGAGCACGTGGTCGGGCAGGCGCACGATCGGGTACCCCACGAGCTGCCCCGGGCCGTGGAACGTGATCTTGCCGCCGCGGTCGACGTCGATGACGTCGGCGCCGCCCGGTTCGAGCGGCTTCTCGTGGGCGTCGGTGCGCTTGCCGCAGGTGAAGACCGGCGGGTGCTGGAGCAGCAGCACGGTGCCGTGCGGGGTGCCGTCGGCCGGCGCCGGGGCGTCGACCACGGCGGCGTGCACCTCGCGCTGCAGGTCCCAGGCCGCCCGGTACTCCACCCCCGTCGCACCCTCGTCGAGACCGTGCGTCCGCAGCTCCAGCGCCATGGGGCGAGCCTACTCCGGCGTCGCCCTCCGCCCGCCTGTGGATGACGGCCGACGCCGTCCGGCGATCTCCGGCACCGTTGTCGTCGTGCGAGTGCGACGACCACCAGCGAGCGGGTGCCACCGGGCGACCCGTCGGGCGGGTGCGGGGGTCCCGCGCGGTCTGCTGGTCGCCGCGCTCGCGCTCGTCGTGGGGCCGCTGGCGGCGGGGGCGGCGCTCGCCCTCGCCAGCACGGGCGGGGCTACGGTGGCCCCCCGCCCGGTGGGGGACCCGAAGGCCGTCGTCCGCACGGTCGTCGAGGGGTGGGACGCGCGTCGCGCCGCGGCGTACGCGACGGGTGACGTCGCCGCGGTCGCGCGGCTCTACCCGGCCGGGTCCGCGCTGGGGGAGGAGGACGCGGGGGTGCTGGCGGCGTACGTCGAGCGCGGCCTCACCGTCAACGACCTGCGGTTCGCGGTCCGCGACGTGACGATCGAGGAGGCGACGCCCGACCGCGTGGTCGTGGTGGTGACGGACCGGATGGACCGGGCGGAGGTACGCCGCGGTGACGGCTCCCGCGTGGCCCGCCTGCCCGGTCGCGGGGAGGCCCAGCGTCGGCTGGTGCTCGAGCGTCGGGACGGCGCGTGGACGTTGGTGTCGTCCGGGCCCGGCGGCCCGGGGGTCACGCCGTCGGAGCCAGTGCCGCCGTGAGCACGTCCCGCACGTCGTGGTCGTGGAAGGCGTAACCGGAGTCCTGCAGGGCGGCCGGCACCGTGCGGAGCGAGCCCAGCACCTCCGGCGCCATGCGGCCGGCGCCCAGCTTGATGATCGCCGACGGCACCCGCAGGAACGCCGGGCGGTGCACCAGCTCGGCGAGCGTGCGGGTGAACTCGGCGTTGGTCGGCACCTCGGGGCAGCACAGGTTGACCGGGCCGCTGAGGGTGTCGTGCTCGGCCGCGTGGACGACGCCGCCCACCCAGTCGCGCAACGAGATGACGGGGAAGTGCTGGCTGCCGTCGCCGAGACGGGCGGCGCCGCCGAGCCGGAAGAGCGGGAGCATCAGGTTGAGCGGCGCACTGCTGCGGTCGAGCACCGGCGCGGTCCGGAGGATGCAGACGCGGGCGCCGGCCTCGCTGGCGGGGGTGGTCGCGGCCTGCCACTCGCGGGTCACCTCGCTGAGCAGCGCGTCGCCGCGGGAGTCGGCGTCCTCCGCGAGCACGGGGTCGCCGACGTCGCTGTGGTCGCCGTAGAACGAGATGCCGTTGCCGGCGAGGAACGCGGGGGGCGTCGACGCGTCGGCGATCGTGCGCGCCAGGAGGTCCGTCGTCGCGATCCGGCTGCGCCGCAGCTCGGTAGCCCACTTCTTCGAGTGGGGGTTGCCCATGGTGGGCGACCCCGCCAGGTTGACGACCACGTCGGCGGAGCCGACCAGGTCGGAGTCGACCTCGCCCGCGTAGGGGTCCCAGTGGGACGTGTCCTCCGAGGCCGAGTCGCGCCGTACGAGCCGGGTCACCCGGTGGTCGCGACCGCGGAGCGCGCGCACGAGGGCCTGACCGAGGAATCCGGACGAGCCGGCGACGACGACGTGCATGGGGTCCTCCTGCGGAGATGACGGACGGCCCCGTCCAGAGTAGGACGGGGCCGTCTGCCGGCTGGTGCAGCGGGGTGGATCAGACCTCGAAGTGACCCGCCTCGAGGCGCGCCTTCAGGTCGCGGAGGAAGCGACCGGCGTCGGCGCCGTCGACGATGCGGTGGTCGTAGGTCAGCGACAGGTAGACCATGTGGCGCACCGCGATCGTCTCGCCCAGGTTCGGGTCGTCGATCACGACCGGACGCTTCACCACGGCACCGGGGCCGAGGATCGCGACCTGCGGGCTGTTGATGATCGGCGTGTCGAACAGAGCGCCGAAGCTGCCCAGGTTGGTGATCGTGAAGGTGCCGCCCGAGAGCTCGTCCGGCCCGATCTTGTTGGTGCGCGTGCGCTCCGCGACGTCCGCGATCTTCTTGGCCAGGCCCGAGATCGACAGGTCGCCGGCGTCCTTCACGACGGGCGTGATGAGGCCCTTCGGGGTGTCGACCGCGAACGCGACGTGCTCGACGTCGTGGTAGGTCACCGTCTCGGCCTCGGTGTCGAGCGAGGCGTTGAGGACCGGGTGCTCCTTCAGCGTGTCCGTGGCCGCCTTCGCGAAGAAGGGCAGGTAGGACAGCTTGACGCCCTCGCGGGCGAGGAACTCGGCCTTCTTCGCGTCCCGGAGGCGCGCGATGTTGGTGACGTCGACCTCGACGACCTGCGTCAGCTGCGCGGCACCGTGGAGAGACTCGACCATGCGCGAGGCGATGATCTTGCGCAGGCGCGACAGCTTCTCGGTCTTGCCGCGCAGCGGCGACGGCGTGGCCGGGGCACCAGCGGAGGACGAGGCGGCCGCGGGAGCCGCGGCGGCCGGGGCAGCAGCGGCGGGGGCCGCAGCGGCCTCCTTGGCCTTCGCGGCGGCGTCGAGCACGTCCTGCTTGCGGATGCGCCCACCGACACCGCTGCCGGTCACGGTGGACAGGTCCACGTCGTGCTGCGCGGCGAGCTTGCGCACCAGCGGCGTCACGTAGGTGCCCGCGTCGGCGGAGGAGTCCTGCTCCGACGAGGCGGCCTGCGACGGCTGCGCGGCACCGGCGGGAGCCGAGCCGGGCTCCGCCGACTTGCCGGGGGCCGGGTCGGCCTTCGGCGCCGGGGTGGGCTCGGGCTTGCTCTCCGCGGCGGGCTTCGGCTCGGGCTCCGGCTCGGGCTCCGGCTCCGGCTCGGGCTCGGGCTCCGGCTCGGCGGCCGCCGGGGCGGCGGAGCCGTCACCGATGATCGCGAGCTCGGCGCCGACCTCGACGGTCTCGTCCTCGTCGGCCTTGATCTCCAGCAGCGTGCCGGCGACGGGCGAGGGGATCTCGGTGTCGACCTTGTCGGTGGAGACCTCGAGCAGCGGCTCGTCGACGGCGACCTCGTCGCCGACCTGCTTGAGCCAGCGCGTCACGGTGCCCTCGGTGACGGACTCGCCCAGGGCGGGCAGGGTCACCGGGGTGCCGGAGCCGCCGCCGGTGCCACCGGAGCCACCGGAGGCGGAGGGCTTCGACTCGGTCTTCTCGGCCTCGGGGGTCTCGTCGCCGGGGGGCAGCTCGCCCTTCTCCTCGACGATCTCCTCCTCCTGCTCGGCCTTCTTCGCGGCCTGCTCCTCGTCGGCGGGCTGCGCCTCGGGGGTGGCGGTCTCGTCGGTCGTGCCGGCGTCGCCGCTGCCCTCGTCGTCGTCGCCCACGACGGCCAGCACCGCGCCGACCTCGACCGTGTCGTCCTCGTCGGCCTTGATCTCCAGCAGCGTGCCGGCGACCGGGGACGGGATCTCGGTGTCGACCTTGTCGGTCGAGACCTCGAGCAGCGGCTCGTCGACGGCGATCGTGTCTCCCACCTGCTTGAGCCAGCGGGTCACGGTGCCTTCGGTGACGGACTCGCCGAGGGCCGGCAGGGTTACTTCGGTCGCCATGTGCTTCCTATTCGTCTCGTTCTGAACGTCTGTCGGAGGGGGTGTGCCGGTTCGTTCGGAGCGCCGCGGGGGGCGCGCCGCGTCAGGGGTTCGCGTCGACGGGTCGTGGTGGTGGCGTCGGGCGCAGGACGAGAGCACGGTCTGCGTCGGCACGGCCCCGGTGGGGGCCGGTCGATCGAAGGTCCGTCACGAGGCGCCTCCACGCATCCGGAGCTGTGCTGTCGGACGACCATCCTTGCACTACCACCGCAGCCGGGCCCACCCGGATGGCCCGGCGATTCCCCTACCACCGGGTAGGGGTCGAGGGGCGAGCGCTCGGTCGGTCGCGCGGTTCGCGGAGTCCTGCCTCCACGAACGGGTGGGGCGCGGCAGAATGGGGGCATGGCACTGTTCGACCGCTTCCGCCGGGGCCCCCGGACCAGCGCTCCGCTCCGTGACGGGTTGCGCACGGGATCGACCCGCGTGCGGGCCTCGGACTCCGCCGACGCGCAGCACCTCCTGCAGTGGGTGCAGACCCGTCGCGGCATCGAGGGCTTCGTCGAACCGCGCACCGCCGTCAACGACGTGACCCTGCTGCTGGTCGCCCACGACGGGGAGTGGACCCGGCGCCGCGTCCCCTCCGTCGCGTGGGCGCACGCGTTCGCCAACAAGCACCAGATCCCGTCGTACGACGCCGCCGTGGTGGGCGTGCCGCAGCGGATGCGGGAGTACAACCGGCGGAAGAAGGCCGAGGGCATCTGAGCCGTGCGGCGCGGGCGGCCCGATCGGGCTCACCCCGTGTAACGCGGTGTCCGGGCCACTGTGGAAGGGATAGACCACCGCAGAAGTGACCAGGACACCGCGTTACACGCCGAGGTGTCGGCCGGTGGGGGGCGTACGCCGCCCCGTCGACGCGACGAGGCCTCGCGACATGTAACGCGGTGTTAGTGCCACCTGCACCCTGGTCAACCACTGCCACAGTGACCCGGACACCGCGTTACACGACGGAGGTCAGCCAGCAGCGCGCGCCGCGGCCAGGCGGCGCGTGTAGGCCACGAGCGTCGGCACGGCGGCACCGGTGCCGCCCGGCGTCAGGTGGCCGGTCGCCCCGCCGGAGTGGAACGCCGGGCCGGCGATGTCGAGGTGGGCCCAGGGCCGTCCGTCCGTGAACTCGCGGAGGAACGCGCCGGCGAACAGCCCGCCGCCCCAGCGCACCCAGTCGTGCTGGGCGAGGTCGGCGACCTTGCTGCTGCGCACGCGCTCCTTCATCTCGGGCGGCAGGGGCATCGGCCACATGGCCTCGCCCGCGCCGGTCGCGGCGGCGACGACGTCGGCCACGACCTCGTCGGAGCCCATGACGCCGCTGATGCGGTCGCCCAGCGCGACGACCATCGCGCCCGTGAGGGTGGCGACGTCGAGGATGACGTCGGGCTCGCGCTCGGTGGCACGCACCAGGGCGTCGGCCAGCACGAGCCGGCCCTCGGCGTCGGTGTTGGAGACCTCGACGGTGGTGCCGCCGTAGATCCGCAGCACGTCGCCGGGGCGCGTCGCGCTGCTGGAGACCATGTTCTCGGCCATCGGCGCGAAGGCCGAGACCGCGACGGGCAGCCCGAGCTCGGCGATCGCCAGGGTCGCCTGCACCACGGCGGCGGCACCGGCCATGTCGCACTTCATCGTGGTCATCGAGCCGCCGGGCTTGATGGAGAGGCCGCCGGAGTCGAAGGTGATGCCCTTGCCGACGAGCGCGAGGTGCGCCACCGGATCGGCCGGCGCGTAGGACAGCTCGACGAGACGCGGGGGAGCGCTCGAGGCGGCGCCGACACCGAGGATGCCGCCGCAGCCCAGCTCGGCCAGGGACGCCTCGTCGTGCACGGCGATGTCGATCTTCGGGGCACCACGGCCCTTCGTCGCGGCCTTGTGGGCGGCGACGACGGCGTCGGCGAAGGCGGGCGGGGTGAGGTCGACCGGGGGCGTGTTCACCCAGTCGCGGGTGGCGGCGACCGCCCGGGCGACGACCTGCGCGTCCGTCGCGGCCTGCTGCACGTCGGCGCGGCGCGCAGCGCCGGACAGCACGACCACCTCGGGGGCGCGCGTGTCCTCGCTCCGGGTCTCCTCGCGGTAGGTGCTGAACCGGTAGCCCCCGAGCTCCCAGCCCTCGACGACCGCGGTCACCAGTGCGGCGTCGTCGGCGGGCAGCGCCACGGCCACGGTCGCGGCGTTCGTGGCCGCGCGGGCAGCGGCGCCGGCGGCGCGCCGTACGGCGGCGGGGTCGGTCTCCGCACCCTCCGCGCCCAGGCCCACGAGCACCAGCAACGGCGACGTGATGCCGTCGCCGGTCGGCAGAAGCCGTGTCTCGCCCTCGTCGCCCGTGACGCCGAGCGTGGTGAGGAGGGGGTGGAGCCGGCGCCCGTAGGCGTCGGCCACGTCCTCCGCGCCCGCCGCGAGGCGGGGCCCCTGCTCCGTGCGCACCACGCCGACGACCACGGCGTCGGCGCGCGTCTTGGCGGGGCTGGCCTTGCTGAGCGTGTAGGACGTCACGCTCCCCGATGCTAGGTGACGCGCTGGTGACGTAGTTTCGCCCCCATGGCTGCCACCCCCGAGCCCACCGACCTCCTCCGCTCCCCGCTGCACGAGCGGCACGTCGCCCTCGGCGCCAAGCTGGCGCCGTTCGGCGGGTGGGCGATGCCGGTGGAGTACGCCGCGGGCACGGCCGCCGAGCACACCGCGGTCCGCGAGCGGGTGGGCCTCTTCGACGTCAGCCACCTCGGCAAGGCGAGCGTGCGCGGGCCGGGGGCGGCGGCGTACGTGGACGCCGTGCTCACCAACAGCCTGGGGCGGATCGCGCCGGGCCAGGCGCAGTACACGCTCTGCTGCGCCGAGGACGGCGGTGTCGTCGACGACCTCATCGCCTACCTGCGCGCCGACGACGACGTGTTCCTCGTGCCCAACGCCGCCAACACCGCCGCGGTCGTCGCCATCCTGCGGGCCGGCGCCCCGGCGGGGATCGACGTGAGCGACGAGCACCGGGACCACGTCGTGCTCGCGGTGCAGGGCCCGTCCTCGGACGCGGTGCTCGAGGCGGCCGGTCTGCCCGCCGGCCACCCCTACATGTCGTTCCGCGACACCACCTTCGACGGCGGGCCGGTGGTCGTGTGCCGCACGGGTTACACGGGGGAGCGCGGCTACGAGGTCGTCGCCCCGGTCGCGCTCGCCGAGCCGCTCTGGGACGCCCTGGTCGCGGCGGGGGAGCCGCACGGGCTGCTGCCGGCCGGTCTCGGCGCCCGCGACACGCTGCGCACCGAGATGGGCTACCCGCTGCACGGCCAGGACATCGCGCCGACCATCACCCCGGTGCAGGCGCGGCTGGGCTGGGCCGTCGGCTGGGACAAGCCCGCGTTCGCCGGCCGCGACGCCCTGCTCGCGGAGCGCGCGGCCGGACCGCAGCGGGTGCTGCGGGGCCTGCGGGCGGTGCGGCGCGGCATCCCCCGCCCCGGCATGCGCGTGCTCGACGCCGAGGGCGGCGAGCTCGGCCTCGTCACGTCCGGCACGTTCTCCCCGACGCTGCGCACCGGGATCGCGCTGGCCCTGCTCGACCGCGCGGTCGCCGAGGGCGACGAGGTCGTCGTCGACGTGCGGGGCCGGTCCGAGGCGTTCACCGTCGTGCGGCCGCCCTTCGTGGAGGCCTCGGCCCGCTGAGCCCGGGCCGCGTCAGCCGAGCGCCAGCGCGCTCACGACGAGCGTCACCGTCACGGCGGACTCGACGCACGCGCCGTACACGTCACCGGTGACGCCGCCGAAGCGGCGGCGGCAGCGCCGGGCGAGGAGGTACGCCGCCGCCTGGCCCGCGACGACGCCGAGGCCGAGCGCGAGGAGCCAGCGGTCCGGTGCGACGGGGCCGACGAGCAGCACCCCGAGGACCGCGGCACCCGCGAGCAGGGTGAGGGTCGCGCCCACCGCGACGGCCGCCCGGGCGCCGGTGACCGCTCCGGCCACGGTCGCGCCGAGACCGTCGCCGCGCGCGGCCGGCCAGGCCGGGGTGCAGAGCCAGGGCAGCGTGCCCCGTCCCGCGACGACCGCGACCGCGAGCGCCAGCGCGCCGAGCACGGCGTCGTGGGCCAGGAGCGTGGCGGCCGCCGCGACCTGCGCCAGCAGCGCGAGCACGAGGGTCGCGACGCCGAAGGGCCCGATGTCGGACTTCTTCATGATCGCCAGCGCGAGCTCGCCGGAGCGGCCCGACCCGAGCCCGTCGGCGACGTCGGCGAGCCCGTCGAGGTGCAGGGCGCGGGTCAGCGCGGCCGCTCCGGCGATGGCGAGGACGGCGAGGAGCAGCGGCGCGGAGCCGAGGTGGGCGAGCACGCCGACGGGTACGGCGAGGAGCAGCGCCAGCACGAGCCCGACGCCCGGCGCGACCGCCATGGCGACGCCCGCGATGGCCCGGTCCACCCGCCGCGGCGGCGGGACGCGCAGGACGGAGAGGGTGCCGACGGCGAGCCGGACTCCGTCACCGGTGCTCGTGCCCGCGGGGCTCACAGGGACACGACCCGTCCGGCGACGCACCAGCGCACGTCCTCGGTCGCAGCGGCGACGGCCGCGTTCAGGCGCCCCATGGCGTCGCGGAACAACCTGCCCGACGCCGTGGCCGGCACGATGCCCTGGCCCACCTCGTTGCTGACGGCGACGACCCGGCGGGAGGTCGTGCGCCAGGCCTCGAGCAGCGCGGCGACCTCGGCCTCGACCGCGGCCCACGCGTCGGCGTGGTCGGGCGCGGAGGGCTCCCACGCGCCGTACCGGTCGATGACGCCCGTCAGCCAGAGGGTCAGGCAGTCGACCAGCAGTGCCTCGCCGGGCGCCTCGTCGGCGAGCAGCCCGACGAGGTCGAGGGTCTCGACCGTGCGCCAGTGGGCCGGGCGACGCTCGACGTGCAGGGCCACGCGCTCGGCCCACTCGGCGTCCCCGTCGCGGCGGCCGCTGGTCGCGACGTACGCCACCTGCGGCTCGCCCGCCACGAGCCGCTCGGCCTCGACGGACTTGCCCGAGCGGGCCCCGCCGAGCACCAGCGTGCGGCCGCCCGGTCGGGGGGTGACGGCGCCGGGGACGAGCTCGGTGCCGTCGTCGACCACGCGGGCGCCGACGGCGGCGAGGCGGCGCGCGAGCTCGGGCGTCGGCGGGTTGTGGTGGGAGAGGTGCACCGCGACGACGTCCGTGGTGTCGGTGACGGCACCCACCGCGCGGAGCCGGCGGACCTGCTCGGCGAACGTGGCCAGCGCGAGGTGCTGCTCACCGGCGAGGTCGACGCGGTCGCCGAAGGTCTCCTCGAGGAGCACGACGTCGTACGCCGCGCCCTCCACCGCCGTGATCGTCGCCGCGGGCAGGGGGCCGGTGTCGGTGGCGTGCAGGACGCGTGTCCCGGTCGGCGTCGTCACGTCCCAGAGCACGGCCTCGACCGCGCCGGGGTCGCCCAGGCCGGTGCGGTGGGCGGCGGCCAGCACCCGCACGTCGTAGCCGAGGAGGGTGTGCCGCTCGCCGGGCGCGACAGGCAGCCACGTCACCGGTGCGTCGTCGGGCAGCCAGGCACGCGCGGCCGCGATCGCGTCGGGCGGGCCGGCGACGGTGAGCGGTGCGTCGGTGACCCAGCCCCGATGCATCAGCGCGGCGGGACTGAGGTGGTCGGAGTGCTGGTGGGTGACGAGGAGGAGGCGCACGCCGGTGAGGTCGGTGCCCGCCCGGGTGGCCGCCTCGGGCGTGCTGGGTCCGCAGTCGAGGAGAACGGTCCCGTCGAGGAGCGCGGCGGTCTGGCCGCGCACCCGGCCGGCCGCGCGCTCCGCACCGCAGGAGGCGCAGCGGCAGAACGCCTGGGGCCAGCCGTCGGCGGCACCGGTGCCGAGGAGTCGCACGCTCACCGGGTCATTGTCGGGTCCGTTGTCGGGGGCGGGCACCCGCCCCTAGTCTCGGGGGCGTGAACCTCCCCGACGCGCCGTCCGCCTTCCGCTCCCCGACGCCCCCGGAGCAGCTCTGGTGGTGGCGCGCTGAGGACCGGGACGGCAACGAGGTGACCGTGACCGGCGAGCACGCCGACGAGCGGTTCCCGAGCCAGTCCGACGCGGAGTCGTGGGTGGGCGAGGTCTTCGGCGACCTGGTCGAGCAGGGCGTCGACGCGGTCGTGCTGTTCGAGGGGGAGCGCCGGGTCTACGGCCCGATGTCCCTGCACCCCTGAGCGCCTCGCAGCGGTAGTCTCACGGGCGTGCAGGCCTACCTCGACCTCGTCCGCCGCATCCTCGACGAGGGGGTGGAAAAGTCCGACCGCACGGGCACCGGCACGCTCAGCGTGTTCGGCCACCAGATGCGCTTCGACCTGACCGCCGGCTTCCCGCTCGTCACGACGAAGAAGGTCCACACGCGCTCCGTGTTCGCCGAGCTGCTGTGGTTCCTGCGCGGCGACACCAACGTGCGCTGGCTGCAGGAGCGCGGCGTGACGATCTGGGACGAGTGGGCGGACGAGGACGGCGAGCTCGGCCCCGTCTACGGCGCGCAGTGGCGCTCCTGGCCTACGCCCGACGGCGGTTCCATCGACCAGATCACCAAGATCATCGAGCAGATCCGCACCGACCCCGACTCGCGACGGCACGTCGTCAGCGCCTGGAACGTTGCCCAGGTCGACGACATGGCGTTGATGCCGTGCCACACGGTGTTCCAGTTCTACGTCGCGCCGGCGCGGGACGGCGGGCGGCCGCGGCTGTCGTGCCAGCTCTACCAGCGCTCGGGCGACGTCTTCCTCGGCGTGCCGTTCAACATCGCGTCGTACGCGCTGCTGACCCACATGGTCGCCCACGTGCTCGACCTCGAGGTGGGGGACTTCGTGCATACGCTCGGCGACGCGCACCTCTACCTCAACCACCTCGACCAGGCCCGCCTGCAGCTCACGCGCGAGCCGCGTCCGCTGCCGACGCTGTGGCTGGACCCGGCCGTGCGGGAGATCGACGGGTTCGACCTGGAGCACGTCGAGGTGCGCGGCTACGACCCGCACCCGGGGATCAAGGCGCCGATCGCCGTATGACCACCCCCGGCGGCCTCACCGTCACCTGCGTCGCCGCCGTCGCGCGCAACGGGGTCATCGGGGACGGCCCCGACATCCCGTGGAAGGTGCCCGGGGAGCAGGCGGAGTTCAAGCGCCGCACCCTCGGTACGACGCTGTTGATGGGCCGCGCGACCTACGCGTCGATCGGGCGACCGCTGCCCGGGCGGACGACGGTGGTGCTGACGCGGGACGCCGCGTGGTCGCCGGGGCACGACGGGGTCCACGTCGCCCGCGACCTTGATGCCGCGGTGGCGATCGCCGACGGGCTCGGTGTTCCCGTCAGCGTGGCGGGCGGGGCGCAGGTGTACGCCGCAGCCCTCGCCGTCCCCGGTCTGGTCGACGCCCAGGTGCTCACCGAGATCCCGCTCGAGGTGCGGGGCGACGTGCGCTACCCGGCGATCGACGAGGCCGGGTGGCCCGTGGTCGACCGCGACGTGCACGACGGGTTCACCGTGGTGGTGCGCTGGCGCCGGGCGCGTCTCGACGCGCTGGCGGGGCTCCTGGGTGGCCCGGTCGCGGGTCCGGCGCTGCTGCGCGGCGGTACCCACGCGACGACCCTCGCCGTCCGGCAGCGGGACCGCGACCTCGTGGCGCGGTGGTTCCCGCCCGGCGACCCGGCGGTCGAGCGCGAGCGTGCTGTGCTGGAGGTCGCTCCGCCCCTGGCGCCTCGGTACGTCGCGGACGGCGCCACGCCGTGGGGTCCGGTGCTCGTCACGACGCGGCTCGCTGGCGGCACCCCGCCTCCCGACACCGCGCCCGAGGAGCTCGCGCCCGCGATGGCGGAGGCCCTGGCCGCGGTGCACGCGTGGGACGGCGCGGGCCTGCCCGGCTCCTCGGCGGTTGCGACACCGCCCTCGGCGCGGACGGCCCTGGTCCACGGTGACTTCTGGGCCGGCAACCTGCTGTGGGACGGGTCGCGCGTCGCCGGCATCGTCGACTGGACCGGGGCCTGCCGTGGTCCGGTCGAGCTCGACGTGGCGTGGGCGCGCCAGGACCTGGTGCTGCTGGGATCGGCGGAGGCCGCGCGCATCTTCCTCGAGGCGTACGAGCGAGCCAGCGGGGTCCGGCTCGGCGACGTACCCGCGTGGGACCGGTGGGCCGTCGACCGGGCCGCGCCGCAGGTCGCGGGATGGGCGGCGAACTATGCCGGGATCGGGCGCCCGGACCTCACGGGTCCGGTGTTGGTCGAGCGACTCCAGCGGTTCGCCGACGCATTGGGCTGAGGACGCGGGTGGTTCAGCCGGCGTGTTCCCCGGTCAGCCGGGGAACACGCCGCCTTGACCATCAAATTTGATGGTCAAAGCGGTCGATTCCCCGGCTGACCGGGGAAAGTTGTCAACTCCTGTGACTAACGTGCGCCTCGCCGAACAACCCAACTCGGCGGATTGTGTAACAATCTTCCCGTGACTCGCGCCCCCGCCGTGCTCGCCGTGCTGCTCGCCGCGGCGTGCTTCGCCACGACCGGCACGGCGCAGGAGCTCGCCGACGTCGACGCGAGCGCGACGTCGGTCGGCGCGGCCCGGATCGTCGTCGGGGGCGGGATCCTCGGTGTCGTCGCCCTCCTCGCCGCACGATCGACGCCGTCGACCGGGACGACGACCGGCACGACGACGGCGAGCCGCCTCCCCGCCTGGCTCGTCGTCGCCGTCGGCGCCGCGGGCGTCGTGGCCTACCAGCCCTTCTTCTTCGCCGGTACGGCGCAGAACGGCGTCGCCGTCGGCACCGTCGTGGCGCTGGGCTCGGCGCCCGTGGCGACGGGCATGCTCGACGGCCTCGTCCGGCGGCAGGTGCCCTCGCTCCGCTGGTGCGTCGCGACCGCGGTGGCGCTCGTCGGCGTGGTGCTCGTCTCGGGCCTCGCCACGAGCGGCGCCGGGGCGGTCGCCCCTGCGGGCGTCGCCTCCTCGGTGGCGGCGGGCGCGTCGTACGCCCTCTACGCCCTCGCCGGCAAGCTGCTCCTCGACCGCGGCTGGACGCCGAGCACCTCCATGGGAGCGACCTTCGGGGCGGCGGCCGTCGCGAGCGTCCCGCTGCTCCTGCTGACGTCGACCGCGTGGCTGGCCACGCCCCGGGGCCTCGCCCTCGTGCTGTGGCTCGGTCTCGTCACGACCACGGTGGCCTACCTGCTGTTCGGCTGGGGCCTCCGGCGCCTCGAGCCCACGACCGTCGCCACCCTGACCCTCGCCGAGCCGCTCGGCGCCACCCTCCTGGGCCTCTTCGTGCTGCAGGAGCGCCTCACCGGGCTCGCGTCCGTGGGCCTCGTCGTCCTCGTCGTCGGCCTCGCGATCCTCAGCCTGCCGCAGCGGCGGGGGAGGAGGCTCGATGTCGCCCCGGCGGCGTGAGGCCGCGCCGGGCCCGACCGCGGTCGAGCGCCTGGCGGCCACCCTCCGCGACGCGATCCTCGACCGCGGGGTCCTCGCGCCGGGCGACCCGTTGCGCGAGGAGGACCTCGCCCGCGACCACGACGTCTCGCGCCACACCGCCCGCGCGGCGCTCGCGCTGCTGCGGGCGGAGCGCCTCGTCGTGGCGGTCCCGTACGCCGGCGCCCGCGTCGCGACCCCCGACGACGCCGCGCTCGGGGCGCTGCAGGAGTTGCGGGCCGCGCTCGAGACCGAGGCCGTCCGCATCGTCACCGAGCGGCACGGCAGCCCGTGGCCGGCGGAGGTGCGGATGCCGATGGACGCGGCCGTCGAGGCGCTGGCCACGGCGGAGGCGGCCGACGACTGGCGCGCGACGCTGCACGCGCACGCCGCGGTCCACCGGGCCGTGGTCGAGGCCGCCGAGAGCCCGCGGATCGCGGCGGCCCACGCGCAGCTGGAGTCGGAGATCCTGCTCGTGCTCGCCCACCTCCGTCCCGACTACCCGGCGGGCTCGCTGGCCGAGGAGCACCGCTGCTACCTCGACGCCCTGCCCGAGCGGGGCGGCGCCGCCGTGCGGGAGCACCTCGACCGATCGACGAGCCTCATCCGCGCGGCCCGGCGCGCTGTGGGTGACGTCTGAGAGGCTGCAGGTCATGGACCTCCGCATCTTCACCGAGCCCCAGCAGGGTGCGACCTACGACGACCTCCTCGCCGTCGCCCAGGAGACCGAGCGTCTCGGGTTCGACGCGTTCTTCCGCTCCGACCACTACCTGCACATGAGCGGCGACGGACTGCCCGGCCCGAGCGACGCCTGGACGACGGTGGCGGGTCTCGCCCGCGAGACCAGCACGATCCGCCTCGGCACCCTCATGACGTCGGCGACGTTCCGGCACCCCGGCGTCCTGGCGATCCAGGTGGCGCAGGTCGACCAGATGTCGGGCGGCCGGGTCGAGCTCGGGCTGGGCGCCGGGTGGTTCGAGGGCGAGCACGCGGCGTACGGCATCCCCTTCCCCGACACGCGCGAGCGCTTCGACCGGTACGCCGAGCAGCTCGAGATCGTCACGGGCCTGTGGGCGACGCCGCAGGGGGAGCGCTACTCGTTCACGGGCGAGCACTACACGCTGACGGACTCGCCCGCCCTGCCGAAGCCGGCCCAGGCCAAGCCCCCGGTGCTCGTCGGCGGGCTGGGCAAGCGCCGTACGCCGGAGCTCGCCGCGCGCTACGCCGACGAGTTCAACCTGCCCTTCGTCGACCTGGACACCACGCGCGCGCAGTTCGCACGGGTGCGCGAGGCGTGCGCGGCCATCGACCGCGACCCGGCCGAGCTCATCTGGTCGAACGCCCTCGTCGTCTGCGTCGGCGCCGACGAGGCCGAGATCGCCCGCCGGGCCGCTGCCATCGGCCGCGACGTCGACGAACTGCGGGCCAACGGGCTGGCCGGCACGCCGAGCGAGGTCGTGGACCGGCTCGGTGCGTTCGCCGAGGCCGGCGCGCAGCGCGCCTACCTGCAGGTGCTCGACCTGGGCGACCTCGACCACCTGCGGCTCATCGCCGCCGAGGTCCTGCCGCACGTCTGAGCCGCTGCCACCAGCCCGGGCGCGCGGACCTGCCGTCCGCGTGCCCGGCGCCGGGGTAGATCTCGTCGGTGCCGAGGTGCGCGACGTGTCCGTCGTAGGGCCCGATCTTCACGAGGGTGTCGCCGTCGCGCAGCACGACCTGCAGCCCGTGCTCCAGTTCCCAGTCGCAGCTCGACTCGACGTCGACGTACCAGGTGCCGTCGTGGCGCGCGACGTGCAGCTCGTCGCCGATCTCCACCTGCGACCAGACGTCCTCGGGGCGGCTCAGGGGCACGTCCAGGTCGACGTCCGCCGCGACGTCGGAGTAGTAGGCCCAGAGGAACGGCGTCAGCGTCTGCCGGAACTCGGTGGGGAGGGCCGCGAGGCGGCGGAGGACCGCGGCGACCTCGACCGGGTCGGCCTCCGGATCGTCGAGGATGACCGTGCCGGTCACCCCCAGCCCGGGGACCTCCAGGGTCGTGTCGCTCTCGAGCCAGCCGGACCGCTCGTCGAGTGTGAAGGTTCCGAAGCCGGGGATCTCCGTCATGCGCGCCACCGTGCCGCGCCGCGGGCCGTGCGAAACCCGGAGCGGGCGGGAGGTCCCCCGCGGTGCGCCGCGTGCAGCGGGGTGCCGCGGCAGGGATAGCCTGTCCCTCGTGACCACTGCTGCTCCCGCCGCGCCGTTCGGCCGCGTCCTGACCGCCATGGCGACCGCGTTCCACGCGGACGGCTCGCTCGACCTCGAGAGCACGCAGAAGATCGCCCGTCACCTCGTCGCCAACGGTCACGACGGCCTCGTGGTGTCCGGTACGACGGGGGAGTCGCCCACCACGACCCAGGCCGAGGACGGCGAGATCCTCGCCGCGGTGCGGGACGCGGTCGGCCCGGACGTCACCCTGGTCGCCGGTGTCGGCACCAACGACACGCGCACCTCCACCGAGCTGGCCCGTCAGGCGAACAAGAACGGCGCGGACGGCGTGCTCCTCGTGACGCCGTACTACAACAAGCCCGGCCAGAAGGGCATCCTGAACCACTTCCGCCAGGTGGTCGAGGCGGCCGAGCTCCCGGTGATGCTCTACGACATCCCGGGGCGCACGGGCTCGCAGATCGCGCTGGAGTCCTACGAGGAGATGGTCGGGTGGGAGCCCGTCGTCGCCGTCAAGGACGCGGTCGGTGACTTCGTGCGGGGCCTGCGGATCACGCAGCTCGGCTTCGCCGTGTACTCGGGCGACGACGCCCTCAACCTCGGCTGGCTCGCCCACGGCGCGAGCGGGTTCGTCTCGGTCTGCGGTCACGTCGCGGGCAACGAGCTGCGCTCGGTGCTCGACACCTTCTTCGCCGGCGACCCCGCCGGTGCACGCGAGATCTTCACGCGGCTGCTCCCCGCGTTCGACGCCGTGATGGGCGTCCCCAACTACGGAGCCACCACCGCCAAGGCAGCACTCCAGCTCCTCGGCGTCCTCGATAACCGGAACGTGCGCAGCCCGCTCGTTCCCCTCGACGACGAGGAGGTCGCCGCCCTGCGCGCCGGCCTCGTGAAGTCGGGGCTCATCCACTAGGAGTCCGCTTGTCCCATACTCACCCCGAGCTGTCCGCCCCCCCGGAGCTGCCGAAGGGCGGGCTGCGGGTCATCCCGCTCGGAGGTCTCGGCGAGGTCGGTCGCAACATGACCGTCTTCGAGCACGAGGGCCGTCTGCTCATCGTCGACTGCGGCGTCCTCTTCCCCGAGGACGACCACCCCGGCGTCGACCTGATCCTCCCCGACTTCGCCGCCATCCGTGACCGCCTCGACGCCGTCGAGGCGCTCGTGCTGACGCACGGCCACGAGGACCACATCGGCGCGACGCCGTACCTGCTCCGCGAGCGCAACGACATCCCGCTCGTCGGCTCGCAGCTGACCCTCGCCCTGCTCGAGGGCAAGCTGCGCGAGCACCGGCTGCGCAACCCCGTGCAGCACGTCGTCAAGGCCGGTGACGTGATCACCTTCGGGCCGTTCGAGCTCGAGATGGTGGCGGTCAACCACTCGATCCCCGACGCGCTCGCGGTGGCGATCCGCACCAGCGCCGGTCTCGTCCTGCACACCGGCGACTTCAAGATGGACCAGCTGCCGCTGGACGGTCGCATCACCGACCTCGTCTCGTTCGCGCGTCTCGGCGAGGAGGGCGTGGACCTGTTCCTCACGGACTCCACCAACGCCGAGGTGCCCGGGTTCACCACCCACGAGAAGGACATCACGCCGGCGCTCGACCGCACCTTCTACGCGAGCGACCAGCGGATCATCGTCGCCTGCTTCGCCTCCCACGTGCACCGCGTGCAGCAGGTGCTCGACATGGCGGTCAAGCACCGCCGCAAGGTCGCCTGGGTCGGCCGGTCGATGGTGCGCAACATGGGCATCGCGCGCGAGCTGGGCTACCTCAACGTGCCGCCGGGACTCATCGTGGACGCCAAGCAGCTGACCGAGCTGCCGCCGCACCAGCAGGTGCTCATCTCGACGGGGTCGCAGGGCGAGCCGCTCTCGGCGCTGAGCCGCATCGCGCAGCGGAGCCACAACTTCGTGCACCTCGAGGAGAACGACACCGTCATCCTCGCCAGCTCGCTCATCCCGGGCAACGAGAACGCGGTCTACCGGGTCATCAACGGGCTCTCCAAGCTCGGCGCCAACGTCGTGCACAAGGGCAACGCGATGGTGCACGTCTCCGGTCACGCCAGCGCCGGCGAGCTCCTCTACTGCTACAACATCGTCAAGCCGCGCAACGTGCTCCCGGTCCACGGCGAGGTGCGGCACCTGCGGGCCAACGGCGACCTCGCCCGGGCGACCGGCGTGCCGGCCGACCGGGTGCTGCTGGCCGAGGACGGTGTCGTGGTCGACCTCGTCGACGGCGTCGCGTCGATCACCGGCAAGGTGGAGTGCGGCTACGTCTTCGTCGACGGCTCCAGCATCGGCGGCCTCTCGGAGTCCTCGCTCAAGGACCGTCGGATCCTCGGCGAAGAGGGCTTCATCTCGGTGATCGTGGTCGTCGACTCGGTGACCGGCAAGGTGCTGAGCGGCCCCGACATCCACGCCCGCGGCTTCGCGGAGGACGACTCGGCCTTCGACACCGTGCGCGGCCCCATCCTCAAGGCCGTCGAGGCGGCGATCGCGGACGGCACGACGGACAACCACCAGCTCCAGCAGACCGTACGGCGCGTGGTCGGCCGCTGGGTCGGCGGCAAGCTGCGCCGGCGCCCGATGATCGTGCCGGTCGTCATCCAGGCCTGAGGCTCACGTCCAGCGGGCGGCGTCGCCGGGCGTGACGAGGCCCGGTCGCGTCACATCGGCGTCGACGCCGGCGTGGGGCCGCTCGCGGAGCGTGGCCAGGGCGCGGAGGAGACCGCGTCCGGCGGGTGCGGGATCCCCGGAGGCCGGGTCGTGGTCGATCACGCGACACCGGACGATGGGCTCACGCACCCGGATCCTGGCCTCGCCGAGGGCGAGCTCGCGGCCGGCCCAGGCGTCCTCGGTGAAGGGCTCTGAACGGTCGGTGTCGTCGAGCACGAACGTCGACCGCAGGCGGGCCGCGGTGGCCTCCTCGGGCTCGACGAGGCCGGCCGCGCGCGCCAGGGCCCGCACCGTCGCGCGCGTGACGACGCTGACCGACGCGCCGTAGACGATCCCGCCCCGCGGTGCGACCGCCAGGGTGACGGTGCGGCCCAGGTGCGCGGAGAGCAGGGCGCTGTGGGCCGATGCTGCGAGGGGCTGTACCGTCACGCGTCGTCCCCAGTAGTCGACGTCCGCGGCCGTACCGTCGAGCTCGACGGGGCCGCTCGCCACGCCGTCGGGCGTCCGCAGGTCCCACCCGCCGGCGAGGCCGAGGTCGTCGTCGCGCAGGCTCGCCCGCACCGTGAGCAACCGCGGGTGGGCCACGGTGCGGAGCACCGTGCGCCGGTCGGCGTCGAGGGCGCAGAGCAGGCGGTCACCCTCGGGGCCGTCGGGGTCGAGGCGCAGGGCGGGCAGCGACGGGTGCGTGGCGCCCTTCAGCAGCGCGACGCCCAGGCGGGACACGTGCATCGGACGTCAGAGCATCCCGGTGACGGGGTCGCGGTCGGTGAGGCAGTACGTCGCACCCGAGGGGTCCCGCAGCACCGTCCACCGCTCGTGCTCGGCGACCTGCTCCGCCCCCAGCGCGCGGTGCCGGGCGGTCTCGGCCGCGCGGTCGCTGCAGGCCACGTCGAGGTGCGCCGTGACGGCCGGGCGGTCGTCGTCGACCCGCTGGAACAGCAGGCGCAGCGGCTGGCCCTCGGGGCGGCGCAGCGAGGAGAACGCGCCGCTGACGCTCGACGGCTGCGGCACCCAACCGGTGAGCTCGGCCCAGAAGTCCCGCTCGGCGTCGACGAGGTGTGCTGGCGCGTCGACGCACACCTGGTCGACGGCCGACCGGGACCCGTCGGGCCACGTCGCTGCCGGTGCCCGGAGGCAGGCGGCGTGGCCGACGCAGCAGAAGAGCAGGCCGCCGGGGGAGCGGAGCACCACGTAGCCGTGCGGGCTGCGGTGCACCACCCCCGCACCGAGGGCCACGGCCCGGTCGGCGGCGCGCGCCGGGTCGGGCACGTGGAGGTCGAGGTGGACGCGGGTCCGTGCGCCCGTGCCACGACCGTCGACCCGTTGGACCCGCAGGTGGTCGTGACCCGAGGGCGGGACCAGGGTCGCGAACTCGCCGGCGTCGCCCCGCGGGGGCGACAGTCGGTAGCCCGTCACGGCGGCCCAGTAGGCCGGTACGGAGTCCCAGTGCGACGCGTCGACGTCGAGGAAAGCGCTCACCCAGAACGGGCGTGCCGCCGTCTCGTCGGACTCCGCCACCGGGCGGTGCAGCACTGCCGAGACCGGCGCGACGACGAGGTCGTGGGGTGCGTCGGCGGCGGGCCGTGCCTCGGCGTCGACGATCAGCGAGAAGCCCGGGGCCGCGCGGGGCGGCCACACCAGCGTCACCCGCGGGTTCGCGGCGACGTTCGCGAGCGAGCCCCGGCCGGGCGTCCGCAGGCGCAGTCCGCCGACCACCCCGCCGGCCTCCCCGCCGGCCTCCCCGCCGGCCTCCTCGTCGGGTGCGACGTGCACCGCCTTCACGCCCGTGCCGTCGGTCGACAGCAGGTAACCCGTGCCGAACGTCGCCAGCACGTCGGGGAGGTCCGCGAGGTCGACGACGATGCTCATGGGGTCACCGTAGAGCGACGTGCCGAGGTTCCGGCAGGGCCGGAAAGGCCGTGGACAGATCCGGCGCGGGACGGCCACGGGGAGCCCGGGTCACACCGCCCGCAGGACGCCGAGCACGATGAGCGCCTGGCCCAGGTGGTAGGTCACCATCACCGCCACGTGCGGCCACGGCGCGACCCAGGTCCGCGGTCGGGCGAACCGGTCGAGCGCCAGCACCGTGTCGCTGGCGACGAACACCGCGGCGCCCGCGGCCACCAGCACGAGCCCGGTGCCCCAGCCCGTCACGAGCATCGCGCCGATGACGAGCATGTACGCCGCGACCGGAGCCGCGAGGCCGATCCCGCCCGACCGGAGGGTCGCCGGGAGCACGGCGCGTCCGGCCACCAGCGCTCCGACGAGGGCCACGGCCCCGCCCGCGAGCCACCACGACACCGCGACCCCGAGGGTGGCGAAGCAGGCGACGTACGCCAGGTGGCCGACCAGGAACGCCCCCAGCCCGGCGAGGAAGCGCCGTTCGGACCCGCCCAGGAGGAAGACGTCGCCGACCGTGCCGAGGAGGAGCGCGCCGACGAGCCACGCGCCGGCCGTGCTGTCGACTGCTCCGCCCGCCAGCGCGGCGGTGGTGAGCGCCAGGAGGGCCGCGGGCTTGACGACGGCCTCCGTGCGGCGGTCCTCCTGCGCGACGGCCACCCAGTTGGTGACGGCGATGACGACGAACAGGGCGGCGGTCACGAGGACGAGCAGCGGCGGCACGCGCCGCAGCATGCCAGTGGCAGTCGGCGCCCGACCACGGCGCCCCGCGTTAGTGCACCCCAGCCGCCGTCGGCGCCGGCGTCCCGCCGAGGGCGACGACCCGGTCCATGCGGTCGAGCCCGACCTCGTCGTGCGTGATCCACACGACCGAGCGGCCGGCGCACGCGGTGAGGAGGTCGTCGGTGACCGCCCGCGCCGTCGCGGTGTCGAGGTGAGCGGTCGGCTCGTCGAGCACGAGCACCGCAGTGTCGGCCAGCAGCGCGCGGGCGAGACCGATCCGGGCCCGTTCGCCGCCCGACACACCGACCCCGCCGTCGCCGATCCGGGTCGCCAGGCCTGCGGGGAGACCGGCCAGCCACAGGTCGAGTCGCGCCGCCACGAGGGCGTGCTCCACCTCGGCGTCGGTCGCCGACGGTCGGGCGAGGCGGACGTTCTCGGCCACGGTCGACGCGAACAGGTAGGGGTCGTCGTCGACGAGGCCGACGCGGCGGCGTACGTCGTCGGGGTGCAGCGTCTCCACGTCCGTCGTGCCCAGGCGGTGGGTGCCGGCGGTGGGGGAGAGGAAGCGCACGAGCAGGGCGGCGACGGTCGACTTGCCGCAGCCCGACGGGCCCACGAGCCCGACGTGGCTCCCGGCGGGCAGGTCGAGGTCGAGCCCGGCGACGGCGGTCCGGCCCGGCTCCCACGTGGCCGCGACGCCGTCGAGCGTGATGTCGCACGCGCCCGGTCCCGCGGGGAGCGGCGCCGGGGTCGCGGGGACGGCGACGGCCGGCTCGAGGTCCTCGAGCGCGTCGAGCCGCTGCCGGGCCGCGCGGGTGGTGACCCCGAGCACGCCGGCGTCGGCCAGGGGCGCGACGACGTCGACGAGCGCCAGCGGCAGGAGCAGGAAGAGCGCGAGCACCGGCGCGCCGACCTCGCCGGCCGCGAGCGCGTCGGCCCCGAGCCGGGCGACGAGCACGACGGAGACGGCAGCACCGACGGCGGGCCACGCCCGCGCGACGGCGGCCCAGGCCGCTGCCCGTGTGGTGGCCCGGCCCAGCTCGGTGCCGGCGGACCGCACGACACGGCGGGCGTCCCCGTCGGCCTGCCAGGCGACGAGCGAGCGTGCGTCGTCGAGCGTGGTGAGCGCGTGACGGGCCACCTCGGCCCGGGCGGTGACGACGCGGTCAGCGCCGGCGGCGACGCCGCACCGGGCGGTCGCCCACGTCGCCAGCCCCGCCACTGCCGCGACGCCGACCGCCACCAGGGCGGCGGCGGGGAGGACGGGCCCCGCGACCAGGGCCGTCACGGCGAGCACGCCGACCGCCGTGACCACCGGCATGCGCACCCGCAGGCGGTCGTCGAGGAGGCTGTCGACGTCGTCGACCACGCTGGTGAGGAGGTCACCGCGGCGCCGCCCGCCGAGCCGGCCCGGCACGAGCGGCACCAGCACGTCATAGACGCGCGCCCGGCGCTCGGCCAGCTCGCGCAGACCCACGTCGTGGGACACCAGGCGTTCGGCGTACCGGAACGCCGGCCGGCCCAGCCCGAACGCCCGCACCCCCACGATGGCGACCATCAGCATGAGCACCGGCGGCTGCTCGGAGGCGCGCACGATCAACCAGCCGGCGGTCGCCGTGAGCGCGACGCCGAAGAGCGAGGAGAGCACGCCGAGGGCCACGGCGCCGGCCCAGCGGAGGCCCACCCGCCCTGCCGCCCGGGTGCTCGGGGCCTCCACGGACGCGTCCGGGAGGGCCGGCCCGGCGGGGACGTCCGGGGAGGGCGCCGTACGCCGCGGCGCACCCGCCACACGGGCCGCAACCGGGCTCGCGGGTCGGACGTCGACCGGGCCCCGCAGCGCGATGCGGTGGTCCGCCGCCGCGACGAGCGCCGGCCGGTGGGCCACCGCGACGACGCAACGGGTGCGGGCCAGGTCACGGACGACCTCGACGAGCACCTCCTCCGTCGCCGCGTCGAGGTGGGCGGTCGGCTCGTCGAGCAACACGTAGGGACGGTCCGCCAGCACGACGCGGGCGAGGGCGAGCCGGGCCCGCTGGCCCGCGGACAGACCGTCGCCGTCCTCGCCCAGCGGCGCGTCGAGGCCCCCGGGCAGCGCGCGGACCACGTCGTCGAGCCGCACCCGGCGCAGGGCGTCCCAGACGTCGGTGTCGTCCGCGCCGGGACGCCCGACGCGCACGTTGGCGCCGATCGACGCGTCGAGCAACCACGGCCGCTGCCCGACGAGGGCGATGTGCCGCCGCCAGGCGTCGGGGTGGACCCCCGCGAGGTCGGTCCCGCCGACGAGGACGGTGCCGTCGTGGTCGAGCTCGCCGCGGAGCGCCTCCAGCAGCGTGGACTTGCCGCAGCCCGAGGGGCCGGTCACGACGGTGAGGCCCCGACGCGGGATCGTCACCGACAGGCCGTCGAGCACGGGTTCCTCGCGGTCCCCTCGGCGCACCCGCAGCGTCTCGACGCGGATGTCCCCGGCCAGGGTCACGTCCGCGGCACGCCCGCTCCCGGCCCGTCGCCCGGAGGTCAGGTCGTGGATCGCCTCGAAGGTGGCGGTGCCCTCGGCCGCCGCGTGGAACTCGGCGCCGACGCGCCGCAGCGGCCAGTACGCCTCGGGGGCGAGCAGCAGGACCGCGAGCGCCGTCTCCAGCTCGAGCCCGCCCCCGGCGAGCCGGAGGCCGACCGCCACCGCGACGAGCGCGACGGAGATGGTCGCGATGAGCTCGAGCGCCGCCGACGACGCGAACGCCAGCTTGAGCACGTCGGTGTTCGCCCGCCGGTAGCGGTCGGTGACCTCGCGGATCCGCGGTGCCTGGGCGCGGGCGCGCCGGTGCACGACGAGGGTCGGCAGCCCGCGCACGACGTCGACGAAGTGGCCGGCGAGCTGGCCGAGCACCCGCCACTGCCGGTCCGCCCGCTCGCGCGTGCTCATCCCGATGAGGATCGCGAAGACCGGGAGCAGGGGGAGGGTGAGCACGACGATCAGCCCGGACAGCCAGTCCAGCGAGGCGATCGCCAGGAGCGTGACGACCGGCAGCACGACGGCGAGCACCAGGGCGGGGAGGTAGCGCGTCAGGTACGGCTCGACCGCCGCCACCCCGCGGGTGGCGAGGAGGCCGTCGGCGCCCAGCCCCCGGCGCGCCTCACCGTCGTCGGGGCGACGCCCGAGCACGGCCGCGAGCACGACGTCGCGCAGCCGCACACCCACCAGGGCGGCGGCGCGGGCAGCGGCGACGTCCGTCACCGTCGCCAGCGCCGCGCGCCCGAGCAGCGCCGCGACGAACAGGGCCGCCGGGAGGTGCCAGCCCGTGCCGAGCGGGTCGGCGACCAGCCGCGCCACGGTGGCCGCCAGCGCCAGTGCCTGCCCGACGAGCAGGCCGGCGCCGAGCACGCTGCCGGCGACCACGACCGCGAGGGGGCCGCGCGCGGGTGCGAGGTGGGGGAGCACCCGCGGGTCGAGGGGCTTCATCGCTGCCTCCTGCTCCGCGGCCGGCTCAGCCGCGCGCGGCGGCGAGGTCGGCGGTCGGGATGTGGTGGGTGGAGATGCGCTTGCGGAACACCCAGTAGGTCCAGGTCTGGTAGCCGATGACGATCGGCGTGAAGACGACCGCGACCCAGGTCATGATCTCCAGCGTGTACGGCGTCGCCGCCGCGTTGGTGGTCGTCAGCGAGAAGGCCGCGCTCGTGCTCGACGGCATGACGTCCGGGAAGAGGGCGAGGAAGAGCCCGCCGACCGCCAGGGCGATCGTGAGGAACGTGCCGAGGAACGCCCAGCCCTCACGGCCGGCGGCGGCGGCGCCGATGCCGGCGAGCAGGCACGCGGCGCCGAGCACGAACGCGGCGGCCGAGCCGAGCGAGCCGGTCTGCACCTGGGTCCAGACGAGGAAGACGACGGCCGCGGCGGCGGCGGCCAGCCCGATCCGGACGGCGAGCGCACGGGCCCGGTGCCGGATGTCGCCGTCGGTCTTCAGCGCCACGAACATCGCGCCGTGGGTGAGGAAGAGCAGCACGAGCACGACGCCGCCGAGCAGCCCGAAGGGGTTGAGCAGCGTGAGCAGGTTCCCGGTGAACTCCTTGTCGGCGTCGATCGGCACGCCGGCCACGATGTTGGCGAACGCGACGCCCCACAGGAAGGCGGTGACGAAGGACCCGCCGATCAGTGCCGCGTCCCACCGGGCGCGCCACGCGGCCGTGTCGCCCTTGTGGCGGAACTCGAACGACAGGTTGCGCAGGATCAGGGCGACGATGATGAGCAGCAGCGGCAGGTAGAAGCCGCTGAACAGCGTGGCGTACCACTCCGGGAACGCCGCGAACGTCGCCCCGCCGGCGACGAGCAGCCACACCTCGTTGCCGTCCCAGACGGGGCCGACGGTGTTGATCATGACGCGCCGCTCGGTCTCGTCCCGGGCGAGCACCGGGACGAGCATGCCGACGCCGAAGTCGAAGCCCTCGAGGGCGAAGTAGCCGATCCAGAGGACGGCGATGAGCACGAACCAGACGGTGGTGAGCTCGAGTCCGAACATGGTGGGTTCCTCGATCCTGCTCAGTAGGCGAACGTGAGGGGCGCGTCGGCGTCGTGGTCGTCCCGGCCGGGGTCCGGCGGCTCGACGAACGGCTCCGGGCCCTTCTTGACGGTCTTCGCGAGCAGCTTCAGCTCGATGACGGCGAGCACGGCGTAGAGGCTGGTGAGCGCGACCACCGAGATGAGCGCCTCGGTGACGCTGACCCCGGGGGAGACGCCCCGCTCGGTGGTCATGAGGCCGAACACGACCCACGGCTGCCGGCCCATCTCGGTGAAGATCCAGCCCATCGAGTTGGCCGCGACCATCACGACGGGGAGCGCGATCCCGACCCGGCCGACCCAGGCGGGGTCGACGGCATCGTCGCGCTTGCGGCGGGTGAGCCACAGCACCAGCACCGAGCCGGCGGCGCCGAGCGCCCCGAAGCCCATCATCCAGCGGAAGGTCCAGTAGGTGACGGGGATGTTGGGCACGTAGTCGCCGGGCGTGTAGTACGTCGCGCCCGGATCCGAGCCGTACTGCTCGGCGTAGGTCGACCGGAGCTCGTTGATGCCCTTGACCTCGCCGTCGAAGGAGCCCGTGCCCAGGAACGAGAGGAGGCAGGGCACCGTCACGGCGAACTTCTCGTGCTGGCCGTCGGGGGTGCCGATGGTGAAGACGGAGAAGGGCGCGCAGGACTCCTCGGTCTCGTAGAGCGCCTCGGCGGCGGCCATCTTCATGGGCTGCACCTCGGTCATGACCTTGCCCTGGATGTCGCCCGAGACGACGACGCCGATCCCGGCGACGGCCATGAGGACCGCGGCGATGCGCATGCCCTTGCGGTACATCTCGCGGTCGGAGCGCGCGGTCGCGGCGATCGTCGGCGCCTCGCCGGCGTCGACCTCCTCCTCGGTGGCCACCCGGCCGCCGTGCCGCTTCGAGACGTAGAGCCACGCGCTGACGCCGATCACGAAGGCGGCGGCGGTCATGTACGCCGCGAGCACCACGTGCGGGAACGTCACGAGCTGCACCTTGTTGAACATCACCGCGGCGAAGTCGGTCAGCTCGGCGCGCCCGGTCTCGGGGTTGTAGTCGTAGCCGACGGGGTGCTGCATCCAGGAGTTTGCCGCGAGGATGAACCACGACGAGGCCAGCACGCCGAGGTGCACGATCCACATGCAGGCGGCGTGCACGAGGCGGGGGAGCTTGTCCCACCCGAAGATCCACAGGCCCAGGAAGGTCGACTCGAGGAAGAAGGCCAGCAGGCCCTCGATCGCGAGCGGTGCGCCGAACACGTCGCCGACGAAGCGCGAGTAGTCCGACCAGTTCATGCCGAACTGGAACTCCTGCACGATGCCGGTCACGAGACCGAGCGCGAAGTTGATGAGGAAGAGCTTCCCGAAGAACTTCGTGAGGCGCAGGTAGTCGGGGTTCTTGGTGCGCAACCAGAACGTCTCGAAGATCGCGACGACGAGCGTGAGCCCGATCGTGAGCGGGACGAAGAGGAAGTGGTACACGGTGACGATGCCGAACTGCCACCGTGCGATGTCGACGAGCTCCATTGCTCGGTCCTCCTGGGGGCCAGGGCACGGGCGGGGCCTTCCCCCGCCCGACTTCTACGACGCTGCGTAGTAGTTACTACAGATCGTAGTACGAACTCAGATCGGCGGTACACTCAACCCGTGCCCTCGTCTCGCAAGAACTCCTCAAGGTCGGCGCTCGGTGATCTCGAGCGCGCCGTGATGGACGTCCTCTGGTCCCGGTCCGCCGACGAGACGGTCACCGTCCGTGACGTGCACGAGGAGGTGTCCGCCCAGCGCGAGGTCGCCTACACGACCGTCATGACGGTCATGGACCGCCTCGCGCGCAAGGAGCTCGTCGTGCAGGAGCGCGACGGCCGCGCCTACCGCTACCGCGCCAGCGCCTCGCGCGGCGAGATGACCGCGTCCCTCATGCGCACCGCGCTCGACGACATCGGCTCCGACGACCGCACGGGCGCGCTCGTCGCGTTCGTCGGCGACGCCAGTGCCGAGGAGCTGCAGGCGTTGCGCGACGCGCTCGCGCGCATCCCCGACGACCGCGACCCCCCAGCCGCGGGGGCCTGAGGCAGGCTGGACCCGTGACCCCGCTCGTGCTCGGCGCGCTCGCCGTGGTGCTCGCCGGCCCCGTGCCGGCGGCGCTGGCGCGTGCCCACGTGCTGCGCCGCACGCCGTACGCCGCGCTCCTGCTCTGGCAGGCCGTCGCGCTCGCCGCCGTGCTGGCGGCCCTGGGCTCGACGCTCGCGCTGGTCACGGCCCACGTCCTCGTCGAGGACGGCAGCGGCCGCATGCCCGGGCCGGCGGAGTACGCCGTGGCCGCGGTCGCGCTCGGTGTCACCGGTCTCGTCGCCGGGCGGCTGCTGCTGAGCGCCCACCGGGTCGGGGCCAGCCTGCGGCGCATCCGCCGCCGCCACGCCGACCAGGTGGACCTCCTCGGCCGGGTGCAGGACGACGGGGTGCGCGTGCTCGACGACGACGCCCCGGTGGCGTACTGCCTGCCGGGCATCCACCGCTCGCGCGTCGTCGTGTCCGCCGGGTTCATCGAGCGGCTCGACGTCGACGAGGTGGGTGCCGTGCTGGCCCACGAGTGGGCCCACCTGCGGTTCCGCCACGACCTCGTCGTCGAGTTCTTCGACGTGCTGCACCGCGCGTTCCCGCGCTGGGTCTCGAGCGCCCGCGCGCTGGCCGAGGTGCGGCTCCTGGTCGAGATGTGCGCCGACCGGGCCGCGGCGCGCGCAGCCGGACGTCGCCCGCTGGCGCAGGCGCTCGTGCAGCTCGCCGAGTCGCGGGCACCGGCGGCTGCGATGGGTGCGGGCTCTGGCCGGACCTCCGACCTGGTGGCGCGCATCGAGGTGCTGGGCGACCCGGCCCCGCCGCGACCGCAGGGGCCGGTGCTGGTGGTGCTGTCGCTGGCCGTCCTCGTGCTCCCGACGTGGCTGGTCGTCGCCCCCTGGCTGGCGGCCGTCGCCGACGCCGGCTTCTGACGGGGCGGCCCGGTCCGACCGCGCCGTACCACGCCGTGGCCCGGTCCACAGGACCGGGGCGCGACACGCCTCGAGTGAAGCGTGGTGCGGGTGTGACGATCGCCTAGGGTCACCAGCATGGCGACCCGTACGTCTTCCCCGCCGGGGTCGCGAAGCTCGAGCACGTCCCGCAACGGCGCATCCCGCACGGGTGCGTCCAAGGGCGGCTCGGGGTCTCGCGCCCGGAGTACCGGCAAGTCCACCCGTTCCGGCAACGCCCGAGGTGGCAGCGCGAAGCGTGCTCCGGCGCGCCCGGCTCCCCGGGCGGTGCGCAGCGGTCCCGGCCCGGTCCTGCGCTTCTTCGCGCTGATCGGCCGCGGCATCGTCGCCGCCTGGCTCGGTCTCGCGGGCGCCGTGGGCGGGGCGGCGCGCAGCGTCGGCCACGCGGCGCGCGAGGTGGAGCCCGAGCACCGCCGCGACGGCGTCGGACTCGCCTTCTTCGGTCTCGCGGTCGTGGTCGCGGGCGCCGTCTGGTGGCAGTTCTCCGGGGCCGCGCTCGACACGGTGCGCACGATGGTGGCCGGCTCCGTCGGCAAGCTGGCGGGCTTCGTGCCGCTGGCGCTCGTCTACGTGGGGTGGCGCAACATGCGTGACCCCGAGCGCAACGGTCCCGTGGGTCGCCAGGTCATCGGGTGGACGGCCCTGTCGTTCGGCCTCCTCGGCATCGTGCACATCGCCAACGGCAACCCCGAGCCCGTGCTCGGCGACACCAACGACCTCCAGCAGGCCGGCGGTGCCGTCGGTTTCGTCGTCTCCAGCCTCCTGCTGGACCTGCTCCGCAGCGCCTGGGTCGTCGTGCCGCTGCTCGCGCTGCTGGGCTTCTTCGGGGTCCTCATCATCACGGCGACGCCCGTCTACCAGATTCCCGCCCGCCTCCGCGAGGCCCGCGACCGCCTCCTCGGCGCACCGGGCCACGCGGGTCGGGCCGAGCGCTCCGCCGCCGACGAGGACATCGACCTCGATGCCGGCGACCCGGCCTACGACACCCCGCTCGTCACTGAGGAGAGCCGCAAGGAGCGGCGCGCCCGGCTCAAGGCCGAGCGCGAGGAGCGCGCCGCCGCCGAGGAGGCCGAGGCCGCGCTCACCGCCGACGTCGGCCCTGACGCGCTGGACTTCGCGCAGGGGGTCTTCGGTGAGACCCCGGACGCTCCGGAGCGCCCGGGGGCGCCGGCGACGGGTCTCGACCTCGACGCCCCGGCTCCGTCGGCCGCGGCGGCCGCTGCCGCCGGCCGCGCCTCCTCGCGCGACGGGGACGGCGTCCTCGAGCCGCCGCCGCACGCGGAGCTGCCGCCGCGGGTCGAGCAGCTCTCGATCTCCGGGGACATCGCCTACTCGTTGCCCGCCAGCGAGATGCTCAAGGAGGGCTCGCCCCACAAGGCGCGCTCCAAGGCGTCCGACGCCGTCGTCGAGCGGCTCACCCAGGTGATGGACGAGTTCAACATCGACGCGCAGGTCACGGGCTACACGCGCGGCCCGACGGTCACCCGCTACGAGGTCGAGCTGGGCCCGGGCGTGAAGGTCGAGAAGATCCTCAACGTCCAGAAGAACATCGCGTACGCCGTCGCCTCGGCCGACGTGCGCATCCTCAGCCCCATCCCGGGCAAGTCCGCGGTCGGCGTGGAGATCCCGAACCTCGACAAGGAGATCGTGTCGCTCGGCGACGTGCTCCGCTCGAGCACGGCGCGCTCCGAGCCGCACCCGATGATCGCGGGCCTCGGCAAGGACGTGGAGGGCGGCTTCGTCGTCGCCAACCTGGCGAAGATGCCCCACCTCCTCGTCGCCGGTGCGACCGGCTCCGGCAAGTCGAGCTTCATCAACTCGATGATCACGTCGATCCTCATGCGCTCCACGCCCGACGAGGTGCGCATGATCATGGTCGATCCGAAGCGCGTGGAGCTGAACGCCTACGAGGGCATCCCGCACCTCATCACGCCGATCATCACGGACCCGAAGAAGGCCGCAGAGGCCCTCGCGTGGGTCGTGCGCGAGATGGACCTGCGCTACGACGACCTCGCCAACTTCGGCTTCCGCCACGTCGACGACTTCAACAAGGCGGTGCGGGCCGGCAAGATCGAGGTCCCCCCGGGCAGCGAGCGCGTGCTCACGCCGTACCCCTACCTGCTCGTCATCGTCGACGAGCTCGCCGACCTCATGATGGTCGCCCCGCGGGACGTCGAGGACGCCGTCGTGCGCATCACCCAGCTCGCGCGCGCCGCCGGCATCCACCTCGTCCTGGCGACGCAGCGTCCGTCGGTGGACGTGGTGACGGGCCTCATCAAGGCCAACGTGCCGTCACGGCTGGCGTTCGCCACGTCGTCGCTCGGCGACAGCCGCGTCATCCTCGACCAGCCCGGCGCCGAGAAGCTCGTCGGCCAGGGTGACGGCCTCTTCCTGCCGATGGGCATGTCGAAGCCGATCCGCGTGCAGGGCTCGTGGGTGGGGGAGGGCGAGATCGCCCAGGTCGTCAAGCACTGCCGGGCGCAGCTCGAGCCGACCTACCGCGAGGACGTCACGGCGCCGGCCCAGAGCAAGCGGGAGCTCGACGACGACATCGGCGACGACATGGACCTGGTGATCCAGGCCGTCGAGCTCGTCGTGTCGACCCAGTTCGGCTCGACGTCGATGCTGCAGCGCAAGCTGCGCGTCGGCTTCGCGAAGGCCGGACGCCTCATGGACATCCTGGAGAGCCGCGGGGTCGTCGGACCCAGCGAGGGCTCCAAGGCTCGGGACGTGCTCGTCAAGCCCGACGAGATCGACGGCGTGATCCTGACGTTGCAGGGGGAGCAGTGAGCCAGCACGAGACGATCGATGACCCGCACGGCGGCACCGAGGGCGCGGCCCAGGGCACGCGGCGCGACCCGTTCGGCCTCAACCTGCCGCGGCGGCCCGACTGGGAGATGTTCGGCGTGGTCTCCGACGACCTGGACCTCGACCGGGACGTGGCGGCCGGTGCCGCCGTCGAGCTGCGTCGCAGCGGTCTCGTCGCCGGCGTCGTCGGCCTCGCCTCCGCCGGCCTGGCCGTGGCGTGGCTCAGCCGCGCCGCCGCCGACGGCGGTGCGCTGGCGTGGTCCCTGACGGGCTTCCTCGCGGTCGTGGCGCTGGCCTACCTGACGGCGTTCGTGGACGCCCGCGTGCCGCTCGCCGTCGTCGACGCGCAGGGCGTGCGCATGCGCCTCGGCCGCACCTGGCAGGGCCTGCCCTGGGAGAGCGTGGACCGCGTCGAGCTCGCCCCGCGCCAGGGTCTGCTGCGCGACGGCCGGCTGGTCGTGGTGCCGTTCGACGCCGACGAGGTCGTCGGCGCGCTCGACGGCAGCGCGCGCTGGCACGCGTTCCTCGCCCGGCGGTGGTACGGCGGCTCGTTCGCCCTCCCCGTCGGCCTCTCCACCAGGGTGACCGGCGCGGACGACCTCGCCGTGGCCGTGCGGACGCTGGCGGACCCCGAGGTCCCGGTGCAGGTGCACGAGGCCCCGGCGGAGACCTCGGTGGAGGCCCCGGCGGAGGCCCCGGCGGAGGACCTGGTCGAGGCTCCCACCGACCCGGTCGAGGCCCCCGTGGCGCAGACCGAGGCCACGCCGGTCGTGGAGCCCGTCGTGGAGCCCGTCGTGGAGCCCGTCGTGGAGCCGGTCGCCGACGACGCCACCCCGCCCGCCGACGACCACGCACGCGGCGACGCACCGCCGCCCGTCGTGGCGGCGGCGCAGCGCCTGCGCCCCTGGGCCGCGACGGTGCTGGCCCGCCTGGCCGAGCGCCGGGAGACCGGGCGCGCGACCGCAGAGGACCTGGACGACGGGCGAGGCCCCCGTCAGGACGACCTCGGGGAGGACTCCCGCGACGACTTCCGGGTCGGCGGGGACCAGCCCGGCGCCGTACCCGCCTCGCCGACCCCCGCCCCGCTGCGCGAGCCGCGTGCCGCCGTGCGGGCCGAGGTGCTGCGCCGCGAGGAGGCCGTGCTCGACCTGCCCGCCTCGGCCCGCGTCGAGGCCGAGGAGCCCGCGGAGCGCGAGCTGCCCGAGGCCGCGGCGTACCTCCGGCGTCCCGCCGAGCCCGGGCTCGCGGCGTACGAGACCCGCGACCCCCTCGACGAGGCGACCGGCCCCCTCGGCGTGGTGGCGACCGAGCCGGTCGTCGAGCCCGTCGTCGGCCCCGTGCTGACCGAGGCGCGCCGCCGGCTGGGCCTCAGCGTCGACCAGGTGGCGGAGCGCACCCGGATCCGGCCGCACGTGATCGAGGCGATCGAGGTCGACGACTTCGGTCCCTGCGGCGGCGACTTCTACGCGCGGGGCCACCTGCGCACCCTCGGCCGCGTGCTGGGGGTGGAGCCGCAGCCGCTGGTGGAGGAGTACGACGAGCGCTACGCCGCCGCGCCCATCGACGCCCGCCGCGTGTTCGAGGCGGAGCTCGCCACGGTGCCGGGCGGATCGCTGCGCGCGACGCGCGGTGGCCCGAACTGGTCGGTGCTCGTCGCGGCGGTCATGTCCGTCGTGCTCCTCTGGGCGGTCGCGCAGTTCCTCTTCGAGCGGCCGGCCGGCAGCGAGGGGACCGGCGGCGAGCAGGCCGGGCTCACGTCCGGCAGCGCGGCGACGCCGCTCGACGTCGAGCTGGTGGCCGGCGAGCAGGCGGCCGACGTCACGGTGCGGGACGCGGCCGGGGACGTCGTGTGGCAGGGCCGCCTCGAGCCGGGGGCCAGCCAGGCCGTGCGGGCGACGCCGCCCGTGCGCATCTCGAGCTCCGACGGCGGGGTCGCGGCGGCGGTCGACGGGCGCGACGCGAGCCCGCTGGGCGAGGCGGGCGAGCCCGTGCAGCGCTCGCTCTCCTGACCGCCTCCACCACCGCCTCCACCCCCGCTGCGTCCGCGCGGCCGGCGTCGCGCCGTTTCGACGCCGCCCCGCGGGTGCGGGCATACTCGACGGGATCATGACTGCCTCCACCGCGCCCTCCCGCCCCACCGCCGCCGACGGCGCCGAGCCGCTGTCGGTCGCGATGGTGACCCTCGGCTGCGCCCGCAACGAGGTCGACTCCGAGGAGCTGGCCGGGCGCCTCGAGGCCGGTGGCTTCCGCCTGGTCGACGACCCCGACGCGGCCGACACGGTGGTCGTCAACACCTGCGGCTTCGTCGAGTCGGCGAAGAAGGACTCGGTGGACACGCTGCTGGCCGCCGCCGACCTCAAGGAGGGCGGCACGACCCGCGCCGTGGTGGCCGTCGGCTGCCTCGCGGAGCGATACGGCGCGGAGCTCGCCGACTCCCTCCCCGAGGCCGACGCGGTGCTGGGCTTCGACGACTACCCCGACATCGCCGCGCGGCTCCGCGCCATCGTCGCGGGCGAGGCCCACCACCCGCACACGCCGACCGACCGTCGCAAGCTGCTCCCGATCAGCCCCGTGGAGCGCGCCGAGGCGATGGTCACCAGCGGCCTGAGCGTTCCCGGCCACGCGCCCGACCTGCCGTTCGGCGCAGCGCCGGCGAGCGGCCCGCGGGCCGTGCGGCGTCGCCTCGACGGTGGCCCGACGGCTCCGCTCAAGCTCGCGAGCGGCTGCGACCGGCGCTGCACCTTCTGCGCGATCCCCAGCTTCCGCGGCTCCTTCGTGAGCCGCCGGCCCGCGGACGTGCTCGGGGAGGCGCGCTGGCTGGGGGAGCAGGGCGTGCGCGAGCTGTTCCTCGTCAGCGAGAACTCGACGTCCTACGGCAAGGACCTCGGCGACGTGAAGCTGCTCGAGACGCTCCTGCCCGAGCTGGCTGCCGTCGAGGGCGTGGCCCGCGTGCGGGTGTCCTACCTGCAGCCCGCCGAGACGCGCCCCGGCCTCATCCGGGCCATCGCCTCCACGCCGGGCGTCACGCCGTACTTCGACCTGTCGTTCCAGCACGCCAGCAACGCCGTGCTGCGGCGCATGCGGCGCTTCGGCGACCCCGACAGCTTCCTCTCGCTGCTCGAGCGCATCCGCGCGCTCGCGCCGGAGGCGGGCATCCGCTCCAACGTCATCGTCGGCTTCCCGGGGGAGACCGAGGAAGACGTCGAGACCCTCTGCGCGTTCCTCGAGGCGGCCCGCCTCGACGTGACCGGCGTGTTCGGCTACTCCGACGAGGACGGTACGGAGGCCGCGGGCTTCGACGGCAAGCACAGCGAGGACGAGGTGCGGGCCCGCACCGAGCACGTCACCGACCTCGTCGAGCAGCTCACCTCGCAGCGCGCCGAGGAGCGGATCGGCGAGCACGTCGAGGTGCTCGTCGAGCGGCTCGACGACGAGGAGGGTCCGGAGGGGCGTGCCGCCCACCAGGGCCCCGAGGTCGACGGCACGACCACCCTCGTCACCGCCGACGGCGACCTGCCGGAGGGCGTGCGCGTCGGCGACCTCGTCCCCGCCGTGGTCGTGGCGAGCGAGGGCGTCGACCTGGTGGCCGAGATCGCAGGAGGGCGTCGATGACGCACGAGCCGACCGGGACGGCCGAGCCGGCCCGCCCCAGCAACTGGAACCTGCCCAACGCGCTGACGACGCTGCGGATCGTGCTCGTGCCGTTCTTCGGGTGGGCGCTGCTCGTCGACGGCGGCGACTCGGTGCTGTGGCGCACCGTCGCCTGGGCGATCTTCGCGGTCGCCATGATCACCGACAAGGTCGACGGGGACATCGCGCGGGCGCGCAACCTCGTCACCGACTTCGGCAAGATCGCGGACCCCATCGCGGACAAGGCGATCACCGGCATGGCCCTCATCGGCCTCGCGATCGTGGGCGACGTGTGGTGGTGGGTCGCGATCGTCGTGCTCGTGCGCGAGTGGAGCGTGACGCTGCTGCGCCTGTCCGTCGCCAAGCAGGTCGTCATCGCGGCCAAGCAGAGCGGGAAGATCAAGACCGCGCTGCAGGGCGTGGCTCTCGGCACGCTGAGCCTGCCCCTGCTGCACGTCGGCGACGTCGTCGGGTGGCTCGAGGTGCCCGGTCTCGTCGTGTTCTACGCCGCGCAGGTCGGCCTCGCCGCGGCCGTCGCCATGACGCTGTGGTCCGGATACGAGTTCTACCGCGACCTCTACCGCCAGCGCCACACGCTGCGGGCGACCGCGCGGGCCTGAGCCTCGTTCCCCGGGCTCGTTCCTGAGCCCGCGCTGGACACGGGCTGAGAGAGCGGCCGGAGGCCGGACGACCTGCGCCGCAACGGTCGTCTCGACCGAACCGTTACCGATCGTTCACTGCGAATCATTGCTTTCATCCACCGGCACGGGGTGGACTGGACCGGTTGTCGTCCAGCCGCGCGACCCCCGACGTCGTGGCGGCACGGTTCCCGTGAAAGGTCGCTCGTGCTCGAACCTTCTCCCCGCCCGTCCCCGTCGCGTCGACCCGGTGAGGCACGCCGGCCACGCCGCGCCCTCGCCGCCGGTCTCGGTCTCGGCCTCGCCGTCTCCGCGCTGGCCGCCCTCCCCGGTTCCGCCACCGCCGCCGTCGACGGCAGCGGCGTCGTCATCTCCGAGTTCTACGGGGGCGGTGGCAACGGTGGCGCCGAGTACACCCACGACTTCGTGGAGCTCTACAACCCGACGTCCACCGCGATCTCGCTGAACGGCTGGTCGGTGCAGTACCGCAACAACGCCGGCACGAGCGCCGCCCAGGTAACGCCGCTCTCCGGCGACATCCCGGCTGGTGGCCACTACCTGGTGCAGTGGGCGAAGGGCAGCGGCGGCACGAAGGCGCTGCCCACCCCGGACGCGACCGGCACCGTCTCGGCGTCCGCGACCGGCGGACAGGTCTGGCTGGCCTCGACCACCACGGCGCTCAACCCGCCCGTCGGCAACGTCACCGGCGCGCCGATCGTCGACTTCCTCGGCGCCTCGCCGACCGCGCCGTCCTTCGAGGGCGCGCCGGCTGCGGAGGCCCCGACGAACCCGACGTCGCTGCAGCGCGCGGCCGACAGCAAGGACCGGGACGACAACGCGCTCGACTTCACCGTGGCGGCTCCGACGCCGCAGAACTCGAGCACCACGACGCCCGAGCCCGAGCCGGAGCCGGAGCCGGAGCCGGTCGACCCGGACGACGTGACCATCGCGGAGATCCAGGGCACGGGTGCCGAGACGCCGCTCGACCGCACCACGCTCGTGCGGACGCGGGGCGTCGTCACCGCGTCGTACCCGACCGGTGGCCTCAACGGCTTCTACCTGCAGACCGCGGGCACCGGCGGCGACCCGAAGCCGGCCGAGGGCGGTGCCTCGGACGCGGTCTTCGTGTGGCTGGGCACGCCGAGCACGACGTACCCCGAGATCGGTGACCACGTCGAGGTCGTGGGCCTGCCCACGGAGTTCAACGGGCTCACGCAGGTGGACGCGCGCGCGACCTCGAAGGGCAGCACCACGGTGCTCGCGGAGCCCGCCGAGGAGGTCAAGCCGCGCGCGTTCGTGCTCCCCGCGCCGGAGCTGCGCGAGCAGTACGAGGGCGAGCTCGTCCTGCCGACCGAGGACTACACGGTCTCCAACAACTTCAACCTCAACAACTTCGGCGAGATCGGCCTCGCGGTGGGCGACACCCCGCTCATCACGCCGACCGAGGTGGCCCGTCCGGGCACGCCGGAGCTCGACGCCGTCAAGGCGGACAACGCCGCTCGGGCGATCTCGCTCGACGACGGCAACCGCACCAACTTCCTGGGGAGCGCCGCGAACAAGGCGATCCCGCTGCCGTGGGTCAGCGGTGGCGAGACCGTGCGGGTCAACGCCGCGGCCACCTTCACGGCGCCCGTGGTCGTCGACTGGCGCGACGGTGCCTGGAAGTACCAGCCCACGGAGCTGCTGACCGCCGACGGCTCCGCCCCCGCGACGTTCGAGGACACGCGCACCGCGGCCCCCGAGGAGGTCGGCGGCGACCTCCAGCTCGCGACCTTCAACGTGCTCAACTACTTCACGACCACCGGTGAGGAGTGGGCGGCGGCCGGCAGCGGACGCTCGTGCACGTACTACACCGACCGTGAGGGCGCCAACGTCACGAACGACCGCTGCGACCCGAACGGGCCGCGCGGCGCGGCGAACCAGGCCAACCTGGAGCGCCAGGAGGCCAAGATCGTCGCGGCGATCAACGCCATCGACGCCGACGTCATCTCGCTCGAGGAGATCGAGAACTCGGCCGCGTTCGGTCTCGACCGCGATGCGGCGCTCGCGACGCTCGTCGCCGCGCTGAACGAGCAGGCAGGCGCGGACCACTGGGCCTACGTGCCGTCGCCCGAGGTGCTGCCCGCGTCCGAGGACGTCATCCGCACGGCGTTCATCTACCAGCCGGACTCGGTCGAGACGGTGGGCCAGTCCGTCATCCACGACGACGACGTCGCCTTCTCCAACGCCCGCGAGCCGCTCGCCCAGGCGTTCAAGCCGGCCGGCGGTGCCGACGAGGACGCGTTCGCGGTCGTCGTCAACCACTTCAAGTCGAAGAGCCCGTCGGGCGCGCCCAGCAGCGGCGACAACGCCAACGGCGAGCAGGGCGCGTGGAACGGCGACCGCGTCCGCCAGGCCGCGTCCCTCGCCGACTTCACGGCCCAGTTCGCGAACGAGATGGACACCGAGGCGGTCTTCCTCACGGGTGACTTCAACTCCTACACCCAGGAGGACCCGCTGCGGCTGCTGTACGACGAGGGCTACACCGACATCGCCTCCGAGGGCGAGTGGAGCTACAGCTTCAGCGGCATGTCGGGCTCCCTCGACCACGTGCTCGCCAACGAGGCGGCCGCCGCGATGGTGACCGGCTCGGACATCTGGGAGATCAACGCGGTCGAGTCCGTGGCCTACGAGTACAGCCGGTACAACTACAACGCGACCGACTTCTACGCGCCGGACCCCTACCGCTCGTCGGACCACGAGCCGCACGTCGTGGGCATCGCGGTCGGCGAGGCGGAGCCGGCCCCGGCCACGGTCGTCGCCCCCGGCACCGTGCAGAACGCGTACGGCGACGTCGTGCGCGTGCCGGTCGAGATCGAGACCGAGGGCGCGGCCGGCGGCCGGGTCGACCTGCACTGGAACGGCGGCATCATCGGCTCGGCCGACGTCGTCGACGGCCAGGCGGTCGTCGAGGTGCCGCGTCGCGTGCTCCTGCCCAAGTCGTACCGCGTGCTGGTGCGCTACAGCGGCGACGCGACCACGCAGGCGGCGGACGGCGGCGTGACCATCCAGGTCGGCAAGGCGCGCACCAACCTCCTGCTGAGCGCGACGCAGCCCCTGCCGGCCGGTCGCAGCGGCACGCTGACGATCCGCATCGGCAACTCGTCGGGCTTCCCGGCGACCGGATGGGTCAACGTGGTCTACGGCGGCAAGGCGTTCCGCGTCTTCGCCGTCCGGGGACTCGCGACGGTCACCCTGCAGCCGGGTCGCACCGGCACGCACCGGGCGAGCGTCTACTACGAGGGCAGCGGCACGGTGTCGCCCGCGTTCGGCGTGCTCTCCATCCGGGTCGGCTGAACCGGCCGCACCCGCGCTCCACCGGCGGCGGGGGAGGATGGGGCCATGAGCCCTGATCCGCACCCCGCCGCCGTCGAGGCCCTCGACGCGCTCGTCGCGTCGGGGGCCTCGCTCGCTGTCGCGGAGTCCCTGACCGGTGGCCGGGTCGCGGCGGCCCTCACCGGCGTGCCCGGCGCCTCCCGGGTGTTCCGGGGCGGCGTCGTGTCCTACGCGACGGAGGCCAAGGTGGGCGTCCTCGGTGTGCCGACGGAGGTGGTGGAGCGCGACGGCGTCGTCTCCGCCGCGTGCGCCGAGGCGATGGCCCGGGGCGCGGCCCGCCTGCTCGCGGCCACGCACGCCGTGGCCACGACCGGGGTCGCGGGACCGGACGAGCAGGAGGGCAAGCCCGTGGGCACCGTGTTCGTCGGCGTCCTCACGCCCGGCGGCGTGCGCAGCGAGCGGCTCGACCTCGCCGCCGCGGACGGACGGGCGGGCATCCAGGAGGCGACCGTGGCCGGCGCGCTGCGCCTGCTCGTCGCCGCCGTGCGGGAGGATCCGCACCACTGACTCGCGGAAGGTGCCGACGGGATGAAACAGGGATCGGGTAGCGTTGCACACCACCTGAGGGTCCCGATCAGAAAGGACAGCCGCATGGTGCTCTACCGGCACTCACTGGGCGACGTCCTCCGTCGTCGTCGCGTGCAGCAGGGCATGACCCTGCGCGAGGTCTCGGCGGGAGCCCGGGTGAGCCTCGGCTACATCTCCGAGGTGGAGCGCGGCCAGAAGGAGGCGTCGAGCGAGCTGTTGGCGTCGCTGTGCGCCGCCCTCGACGTCCCGTTGTCGACGGTGCTGCTCGAGGTGAGCAGCGAGGTCGCCCGCGAGGAGTCGCTCGCGGCGCCCGTGCCGATCACCGTGTCGGCGCGTCCGTCCCGTCCGCGTCCGGAGCCCGACGCGGTGGTCGCCTCCGCGGCCTGACGGCCGCCCTCGTCCGCTCCCGCTCAGCCCTCCGGCTGGCAGTGGGGGCACCAGTACGTCGACCGCTCGCCCCGCTCGGGGGCGTCCGTCTCCGCCCGCATCACGACCTGCACCGTCGTGCCGCACCGTCGGCACGGGTCGCCCGCGCGCCCGTAGACCCACAGCTGCTGTCCGCGGCGCAGCACGCCGGTCGTGCAGCGGGAGGAGCGCTCGCGGTTGGCGTCGAGCATGGCCTGCGAGCGGGTGAGCAGGCGTGGCAGGTCGGGCACGGCGGCGACCGGGCGGCTCGGGTGCAGCCCCATCACGAAACAGATCTCGTTGACGTAGACGTTGCCGATGCCGGCCAAGTTGCGCTGGTCGAGCAGCGCCTCGACGAGGGGACGCTCCGGACGCTCGCGGAGCCGCCGCTCGGCCTCGCGGGGATCCCAGTCGGGACCGAGCAGGTCCGGTCCGAGGTGGCCGACCGCGTCGTCCTCGTCGCTGGTCGGCATCAGGTCGACGACGCCCAGCGCGAACCCGATCGCCTGCACCGGACCGGCGGTCAGCACGACGCGCGCCTGGTGGGCGGGGCGCCGCCAGCGACCGTCGCGCGCCGTCGTGGTCTGCCAGATGCCCTCCATCTTGAGGTGGGTGTGCAGCGTCCACGCACCGCTCGCGTGCTCGAGACGGGTGAGGAGGTGCTTCCCGCGGGGGATCGTGCCGGCGTAGCGCGCCCCGTCGAGGTCGACGGTCGCGTACCGCGGCACCCGCAGGTCCACCCGGTCCAGCACGCGCCCCTGCAGCGCCCGGTCGAGGCGTCGGGCCGCCTGCAGGACGGTGTCGCCCTCAGGCACGGAGACGCAGTCCCTTCGGCGTGGCCACGAAGCCGGCGGCGTCGAGGGCGGCCCGCACCGGCGTGTCCCGGGCGCCGCCGAGGAGCTGGGCACCGTCGGCCTGCTCGACGGTCAGCCGGCCGAGGGCCCCGCGGTGCACGGCGCCCGCCAGCGCGTGCGCCGCGCGGCCGAGCGGATCGGCCTCCCCGGTGAACGTCAGCAGCGTGCGCCCGCCCCGCTCCACGTAGAGCACCAGCTCGCCGTCCACCGTCACCACCAGGGCGCCGGCCTTGCGGCCGGGGCGGTGGGCGCCCGCCGGAGCCTCGGCCTCGCCGGGCTCCTCGCCCCCGCGGCCGACCGAGCCCGGCCGGTCGGGCCAGGGCAGTGCCGCGCCGTACGGGTTCGCCGGATCCGTCGCGGCGAGCACGTACGTCGCGGGCTCGCCCGCCGCGCCGTCGACGCCCCCGGCGGGCTCGGCGAAGGTGCGCAGCCGGTCCACGGCGCCGGTGGTGCCGAACTGGGCGGCGCCCAGGCCGGCGACGAAGTACCCCCGGCGGGTGCGGCCCGACTCCTCGAACGCCGACAGCACGCGGTAAGCCCCGGCGAACCCGCCCGGGAGTCGCTCCGCGACGACCGCGCCGCGGGTGACGACGCCGTGACGGGCGAGCAGCGCCTCCGCCGCGGCGTGCCCCCGCCGGGTCGCGTCCTCGTCGACGGGCGGCAGGGCCGCCCACCGGCCGCTCGTCGCGGGTCCGGCCACGCCGCCGGCCCGCGAGCCCACGCCCCCGCGGCCGGGGCGGGGCGGGAAGGACCGACCCGATCCGCTGCGCGTGCGCGGGGCACGGCGTGCCGACCGGTGGGCCCCGGTGCCGCCCAGCCGGCCGCGCAGGGGCGCGAACGTGTCGTTGGTGACGCGGCCCGCCCACACCAGGTCCCACAGGGCACCGGCGAGGGCGCCGTCGTCGGTCGTGCCGACAGCGTCGCCCAGCTGGCGGAAGAACCACGCGCCGCCCGGCGCGAGCGCGGCGAGCACGGCGTCGTGCAGCTCCGAGGCGTCGTGGGGCGCGGGCAGCGGGAGGGTCAGGTCGGCCGAGTCGACCGGGTGGAGCGTCACCCACCCGTCGGAGCCGGGGAGCGCGCCCTGGCCGGCCCACACCACCTCGCCCCCGGCGGTCAGCTCGTCCAGCATCGCGGGCGCGTAGTCGCGCACCCGGGCGGGCAGCACGAGCGACTCCCACGCGCTCGCCGGGAGCGCGCACCCGGCGAGCTGGTCGATGGCCGTGAGCACGCCGTCGACACCGTGGAGCCCCCCACGGCGACCGGCGCCGCGCGGGCGGGGCTGGCCCGGGCGCGGGCGATCGGTGTCGGGCTCGGGCGGCGGGGCCGCGGCGACTTGCTGCCAGGCCGGGAGGAAGCGCGCGAGGGCGGCCGGGTCGACTGGCTCGACCTCCTGGCGCAGCCGCGCCAGCGACCGGCGGCGGATCCGGCGCAGCACCTCGTTGTCGCACCACTCGGCCCCGCTGCCGCCCGGGCGGAACTCGCCGTCGGTGACCCGACCCTCCGTGCGCAGGCGCTGCAGCGTGGTCTCCACGACCGCGGTGCCCAGCGCCAGCCGGGCGGCGACGTCGGCGGTCGTGAACGGGCCGTGGGTGCGCGCGTACCGCGCGACCAGGTCGCCGAGCGGGTCGGCGACCGGCTCGGCGAAGACCTGGGCGACCCCGGGGGGCACCGCGACACCGAGCGCGTCGCGCAGCCGGCCGACGTCCTCCACCACGGCCCACCGCTCGTCGCCGGCCATCCGCACCACGACGGCTCGGCGCGCGTCCGCCAGGCTGCGCAACCACTCCGCGGCCGCCGCCGGCTCCGTGACGCGTGCGGCCACCTCCGCCTCGCTCAGCGGGCCCACCACGCGCAGGAGGTCCACGACGCCCTCGGCGTCGCGGGCGCCCCGGTCGGCGGTGGTGCGCTGCAGCTCCTGCTCGACCTCGGCGATCACGTCGGGGTCGAGCAGGTCACGCAGCTCGGTGCGGCCGAGCAGCTCGGCCAGCAGCGCCGGGTCGAGCGAGAGGGCCGCCGCGCGCCGCTCCGCCAGCGGTGAGTCGCCCTCGTAGAGGAACTGCGCCACGTAGCCGAACAGCAGCGAGCGGGCGAACGGCGAGGGTGCGCTGGTGTCGACGTCGACCACCTGCACCTCGCGCCGGTCGACTCGCCGGTGCAGCTCCAGCAGCGCCGGCAGGTCGTAGACGTCCTGCAGGCACTCCCGCACGGTCTCCAGCACGACGGGGAACGACGGGTACTTCTCCGCGACCTCGAGCAGCTGCGAGGCCCGCTGCCGCTGCTGCCACAGCGGGGACCGGCGGCCCGGCTGGCGCCGGGGGAGCAGGAGCGCGCGCGCCGCGCACTCGCGGAAGCGCTGCGCGAACAGGGACGACCCACCCACCTCGGTGGTGACGATCGCCTCCAGCTCCTCGGGCTCGAACACGAGCACGTCGCCGCCCGGCGGGTCCTCACCGGTGTCGGGCAGCCGCACGACGATGCCGTCGTCGAACGCGTGCGCCTGCCCGTCGACGCCGTACCGCTCCCGCACCCGCGCGTTGATCGCCAGCGCCCAGGGGGCGTGGACGGGGATCCCGTACGGCGAGTGCAGCACCAGCCGCCAGTCGCCGAGCTCGTCGCGGAACCGCTCGAGCACGAGCGTGCGGTCGCTGGGCAGCACCGTCGTCGTCTCGCGCTGCTCCGCAACGTACGCCACCAGGTTGCCGGCGGCCCACTCGTCGAGACCACTCTCGACGGCGCGGGCCACCGCCTGCGGCTCGGGGAGCGCACCCAGCTCGCGGTGGAGCGCGCCGACCGCGGCTCCCAGCTCGGCCGGGCGGCCGGGGGAGTCGCCGTGCCAGAACGGCAGCCGGCCGGGCACCCCGGGCGCCGGGGTGACGAGCACCTGGTCGTGGGTGATGTCCTCGATCCGCCAGCTCGTGGCACCCAGGGCGAAGACGTCGCCGACCCGCGACTCGTAGACCATCTCCTCGTCGAGCTCGCCGACGCGGCGACCGGGACCGCGCCCGCGCTCGTCGCCCCCGACGATGAAGACACCGAAGAGGCCGCGGTCGGGGATCGTGCCGCCGCTCGTGACGGCCAGGCGCTGCGCGCCCGGACGTGCGGTGAGGTTGCCGGTCACGCGGTCCCAGACCAGACGGGGGCGCAGCTCGGCGAACTCGTCGGACGGGTAGCGGCCGCTCAGCAGGTCGAGGGTCGCGTCGTAGGCGCTGCGCGGCAGCGTCGCGTACGGGGCCGCCCGACGCACGAGGGCGAAGAGCTCGTCGACGTGGGAGGGCTCGAGCGCGACGGCGGCGACCACCTGCTGCGCGAGCACGTCGAGCGGGTTGGACGGCACGCGGAGCGACTCGATCGCCCCCGTCCGCATGGAGTCGACGGCGACGACCGTCGGCGCCAGGTCGGCCCGGAACTGGGGGAAGAGCACGCCGTGGGACACCTCGCCGACCTGGTGGCCGGCGCGCCCGACGCGCTGGAGGGCGCTCGCGACGCTCGGGGGCGAGCCGATCTGCACCACGAGGTCGACCGCGCCCATGTCGATGCCCAGCTCGAGGCTGCTCGTGGCGACGACGCAGGGGAGGCGCCCGCTCTTCAGGTCGTCCTCGATGATCTCCCGCTGCTCCTTGGAGACCGACCCGTGGTGGGCGCGGGCGACGAGAGCGGCGGCGCCCGTCGTGGAGCCGGACTGGCCGGCCAGCTCGGCAGGAGGCCGGGTGGGCGTCCCGGCCCCGGGGCCTTCCCCGTCACCGGTCTCGCGCGCCTCGGCCCGCTCCTGCGCGAGGGTGTTGAGCCGCGCCGTGAGGCGCTCGGAGACGCGACGCGAGTTGGTGAAGACGATCGTCGAGCGGTGGGACTCCACGAGGTCGAGCACGCGCTCCTCGACGTGCGGCCAGATGGAGGTGGCCGCTCGTCCGGAGTCGGGATCGTCCTCGTCGTACTCGCCCGGGGCAGTCATGTCCTCGACCGGCACGACGACCCCGAGGTCCCACTGCTTCTGCGACGGCGGCGCGACGATCTCGACGGGGCGGCCGCCGGCGAGGAACCGCGCGACCTCCTCGATCGGGCGGACGGTCGCCGACAGGCCGACCCGTTGCGCCGGCTGGGGGAGGAGGGCGTCGAGGCGCTCGAGGGTGAGCGCGAGGTGGGCGCCCCGCTTGCTGCCCGCCACGGCGTGGACCTCGTCGACGATCACCGTCTCGACGCCCCGCAGGGCCTCCCGGGCCTGGGAGGTGAGCATGAGGAAGAGCGACTCGGGGGTCGTGATGAGGATGTCGGGCGGGCGCGTGCCGAGACGGCGTCGGTCAGCGGCCGAGGTGTCGCCGGAGCGCACGCCGACCTGCACCTGCGGCACCTCCACGCCCAGGCGCTCGCCGGTCGCGCGGAGACCGACCAGGGGGGTGCGCAGGTTGCGCTCCACGTCGACCGCCAGCGCCTTCAGCGGCGACACGTAAAGCACCCGGCAGCGGTGGGCCGGCTCCTCGGGCGGGGGCGTCGTGGTCAGCCGGTCGATCGCGGACAGGAACGCCGCGAGCGTCTTGCCCGACCCGGTCGGGGCGACCACGAGGGCGTGGCTGCCGGAGCCGATCGCGTCCCAGGCCCCTTCCTGCGCCGGCGTCGGCGTCGCGAAGGCAGCCGTGAACCACGCCTGGGTCACCTCGGAGAACCGAGCGAGCGCGGATGCGGACATGCCGTTCATCCTTGCAGCGTGCACCGACAGTCCTGACGGGCCGGCCGGCCAGCCGGCCGGCCAGCTGGCCGGATCAGTCCCGGATCGCGTCCCCCGTCGGCATGTTGACGAGCATGCGCTGGTAGAAAGCCATGTCGATCCACTGGTCGAACTTGTTGCCGACCTCCTTGAACTCGCCCACCTTGGTGAACCCGCAGGCGACGTGCAGCCGCTCGCTCGCCGGGTTGGGCAGGGCGACCGCCGCGATGGCGGTGTGCACGCCCGAGACGGCCATCGTCTGCAGCAGGGCGGGGTAGAGGAGGCGCCCGATCCCGCGCCCGCGCACGGAGTTGTCGAGGTAGATGGACGTCTCGCGCGTCAGGTCGTAGGCGGGACGCGGCCGGAACGACCACGAGTAGGCGTAGCCGACGACATCGTCGGCGGCGTCCACCGCGACGATGAGGTGGTCGCCGGGGTGCTGGCCGTCGAGGCGCTGCCGCCAGTACTCCCGGTCGGGTGGCTCGAGGTCGAACGTCGCGAGGGAGTGCTCGACGGCGTGGTTGTAGATCGCCGAGATCCGGGGGAGGTCGTGCTCGTGGGCGGACCGCGTCGCGTAGTCGTCCATCCGGGCATTCTGCCCCCGTGCCGACGTGACGGGCCGCAAGGGGGCCGCAGAGGGGGGCAGCAGAGGGGGCCGCGGAGGGGTCCGCCGAGAGGCGGCGCCTGGGGGACCGGATTCCCCGAGCGGCAGTGTCCCGTCCACGGTTGGCAGCCTCCGCGCTCCCCGGCGCGGCCCACCCCTGCGATCATGGCCCGCGTGAGTGAGGTGACCACCGACGAGCCCTTCGTCGCAGCCGACGCCGACACCAAGGACTGGACCTGGGTGCTGGACCGTCCGTGCCCCGACTGCGGCGTCACCGCCGGGGCCGTTCCCCTGGCCGCCGTCCCCGGCCTGTTGGCCGCGGCGTCCGCGACGTGGACCACGGTGCTCGACGGGCCGGGGGTCGATCGCGAGCAGCTCCGGCGACGCCCACGGCCGGGAGTGTGGTCCACGACGGAGTACGCCGCGCACGTCCGCGACGTGCACCGGGTCTTCGACGACCGGCTGGCCCTGGTGCTGGCCGCGACCGGCGACGCGGGGGCCACCTTCGCGAACTGGGACCAGGACGCCGCCGCGGCCGAGGGGCGCTACGACCTCGAGGACCCCCGGGGGGTGGCTCGCGAGCTCGCGGCAGCGTCGGCCCGGGTGGCGGACCGCTACGCCGCCGTCCGCCCCGAGGACGCCGGCCGGCGCGGGCTGCGCAGCAACGGGTCCGCCTTCACGGTGACGACGCTGGCGCGCTACCACCTGCACGACGTCCTCCACCACCTCCACGACGTCGGCGCGCCGGTGCCGGGCGGTGGCGCGGCGTGAGGCACACCGAGTTCTGGAAGCGTCTCGAGGCCGCCATCGGCCCTGGGCGGACCCGGGCCTGGGCGAACAGCCACGTCATGCCGGCGCTCGGCAACCGCACCGCGGTCGAGGCCCTGGACGCGGGGGAGGACCCGAAAGCCGTCTGGGCCGTCGTGCACCGCACGCTCGAGCTGCCCGAGTCCGAGCGGTGACCGCCCTCCCCGAGCCCGCCGCGGGGGTCACGGCCTTCCCGGGCGGACCGGACGAGGCCGCCCGCATCCAGCGACGTACCGTCGTGGTCCTCGTGCTGGCCCAGGCCGTCGGCGCCGTGGGCATCACCATCGGCATCGCGACGGCGAGCCTCCTGGCCCGCGACCTGTCCGGCTCGGACGCGCAGGCCGGTCTCGCCCAGACCGCCCAGGTCGTCGGGGCCGCCGCCGCGGCGTACGTGCTCGCGGGGCTCATGGCGTCCCGGGGACGCCGGCTCGGGCTGCTCGCCGGCATGCTGACGGGCGCCGCGGGGGCCGCGCTCGCCGTGGTCGCGGGCGTGGTCGGGTCCATGGCCCTGCTGCTCGTGGGCTCGGCGCTGCTGGGCGCGATGACGGCGGCGAACAGCGGGTCGCGGTACGCCGCGGTCGACCTGGCCGCGCCGCTGCGCCGCGGTCGCGCCCTGTCGCTCGTGGTGTGGGCGACGACGATCGGTGCGGTCGCCGGCCCCAACCTGACGGGGCTGTCGGGCTGGGTCGCCGGCCGGATCGGCGTTCCCGAGCTCACCGGCCCGTTCGTGGTCGGCGCTGTCGCGATGCTGCTGGCGGCGCTCGTCGTCGGGGTGGGGCTCCGTCCCGACCCGCTGCTGACGGCGCGGCGGCTGGCGGTCGCCGATGCCGGGACCGTCCTCCCGCCGTCGGCCCGCCGCCGGGGCATCGACTGGTCGGTGGTGGGCGAGGTCCTCGCGACCCGACCCGCCGTGACGGCCGCGGTCGTGGCGCTCTCGTGCGCGCACGCGGTGATGGTCGCCGTGATGGTCATGACGCCGCTGCACATGGAGCACGGTGGGGCGGAGCTCGACGTGATCGGCCTGGTCATCAGCATCCACGTGCTCGGCATGTTCGCCTTCTCACCGGTCGTGGGACTCGTGGCCGACCGCTGGGGCCGCGGTCGCGCGCTGGGGATCGGCGCCGCCGTGCTGCTCGTCTCCCTGGGGCTCGCGGGCACGTCGCCGGAGGGGCACTCCTGGCACATCGCGACCGGCCTGTTCCTCCTGGGCCTGGGCTGGTCGTTCGCGACGGTGGCGGCGTCGACCGCGATCGCGGACGGCACCCCGCTCGAGGCGCGCACCGATGTGCAGGGCGCCTCCGACATGGTGATGGGCCTCACCGCCGCCGTCGGGGGTGCGCTCGCCGGCGTCGTGGTGGGGGCGTGGGGCTTCGGCTGGCTGGCCGCGGGGGCCGCGGTGCTCGTGCTGGTGCTGTTCGGCGCGGCCGCGGTGACGGTACGCGCGGGAACGGTGCCCACGGACGCGGAGCACGCCGCCGGCTGAGCGTCGTCGCGACACGCCGGGCGGCGGAGTGGTCCGTCGAACACGTGTTCGTCTACGCTTGCTGTCCACAGGCACGTGATCGGGTCGAGTTCTCCCCAGGCGCCGCGAGGCGCTCAGGGTTGTCAGTGGCTCGGCCTAACGTCGTGCCCATGAACTCACGTGGTGGCCGCCGGCCATCGAACGACTCGGGCCGGGCCCGGAGGGAAGGACACACCATGGCTGGTGCAGACCGCGGCAAGGCGCTCGACACGGCGCTCGCGAGCATCGAGAAGCAGTTCGGCAAGGGCTCCATCATGCGGCTGGGTGACGACACCCGGGCGCCGCTCGAGGTCATCCCCACCGGGTCCATCGCGCTCGACGTCGCGCTCGGCCTCGGTGGTCTCCCGCGTGGTCGCGTCGTGGAGATCTACGGTCCGGAGTCCTCCGGAAAGACGACGGTCGCGCTCCACGCGGTGGCGAGCGCCCAGCGCGCGGGCGGGATCGTGGCGTTCATCGACGCCGAGCACGCGCTCGACCCGGAGTACGCGAAGAACCTCGGCGTCGACACCGACGCCCTGCTCGTCTCGCAGCCCGACTCGGGCGAGCAGGCGCTCGAGATCGCCGACATGCTGGTGCGCTCCGGTGCCCTGTCCCTCATCGTCATCGACTCCGTCGCGGCGCTCGTGCCCAAGGCCGAGATCGAGGGCGAGATGGGTGACAGCCACGTCGGTCTCCAGGCCCGCCTCATGAGCCAGGCGCTCCGCAAGATGACCGGTGCCCTCAACGGCGCCAACACGACCGCGATCTTCATCAACCAGCTGCGCGAGAAGATCGGCGTCATGTTCGGCTCACCGGAGACCACGACGGGTGGTCGCGCGCTGAAGTTCTACTCCTCGGTCCGCCTCGACGTCCGTCGCATCGAGACGCTGAAGGACGGCACCGACATGGTCGGCAACCGCACCCGCGTCAAGGTCGTGAAGAACAAGGTGGCCCCGCCGTTCAAGCAGGCCGAGTTCGACATCATGTACGGCAAGGGCATCAGCCGCGAGGGCGGCCTGATCGACGTCGGCGTGGAGGCCGGCCTCGTCCGCAAGGCGGGTGCTTGGTACACCTACGACGGCGACCAGCTCGGCCAGGGCAAGGAGAACGCGCGCAACTTCCTGCGCGACAACCCCGACCTGGCCGACGAGCTCGAGAAGAAGATCCTCGAGAAGCTCGGTGTCGGCCCGCAGGTCGACCAGCCGGCCGAGCCGGTCGGCGTCGACGACTTCTGAGATGACGGCCCGAGCGGCCGGATCGCCTGGCGCCGGCGTCCCGGGGGACGACCCCTGGGCGCCGCCGCCGGAGGACGAGGCCGTCGCGGTCCCGGACGCGGACGTCGAGCAGGTGGCGCGGACGATCCTGCTCGACCAGCTGACGGGTCGCGCGCGCAGCCGCCAGGAGCTGGCGACGAAGCTCGCGTCGCGCGACGTCCCCGAGGAGGTCGCGCAGCGCCTGCTGGACCGCTTCGAGGAGGTCGGTCTCGTCGACGACGCCGCGTTCGCCCGCACGTGGGTGGAGGGTCGTCGCTCCGCCAAGGGGCTCGCCCGGCGGGCGTTGGCGCAGGAGCTGCGCCGCAAGGGCGTCGACGACGAGGTGGCCCGCGAGGCGCTCGCCGAGGTCGAGCCCGACGACGAGACCGAGACGGCGCGCGTGCTCGTGCGCAAGAAGCTGCGGTCGATGAGCAGCCTCGAGACGCCGGTGGCCACCCGACGCCTGGTCGGCATGCTGGCGCGCAAGGGGTATGCGCCGGGCACGGCCTACAGCGTCGTGCGCGAGGAGCTGGCCGCGCGCGGCGACGAGGTCGACGAGCTCGACGGCGCCGGCGAGACCGACTGAGTGCTGCACCGTCCCCGCGGGCCGGATGGGATAGTGGGCGGGTGGATCTCTCGCCCCTGCGGCTCCAGCCGGGTCCGGTGGACCTCGCGTCCCGCCCCACGTCCGGATGGCCCGGCTTCGACGGCGACAAGGCTGCGGGCAAGGAGGCCCTCGCCGCCGTGGCCGAGGAGCTCGCCGACCTCCAGGAACGTCTCGTCGCGACCGGCCGCTCCGCGGGCACCGAGGCGCCCAGCGTGCTGCTGGTCCTCCAGGGCATGGACACGTCGGGCAAGGGCGGCACGGTGCGCAAGGTGTTCGGCCTGCTCGACCCCCAGGGCATCCGGGTCGCCGCCTTCGGCGCACCGACGCCCGACGAGCTCCGTCACGACTTCCTGTGGCGCATCGCCCCGCGGCTCCCCGGCCCGGGTCAGGTCGGCGTCTTCGACCGGTCGCACTACGAGGACGTGCTGGCCGCCCGGGTGCGCTCCCTGGCGTCGCCGGAGGAGATCGAGCGGCGGTACGGCGCGATCAACGACTTCGAGACGGGCGTCCGTGCGGGTGGCACGCGCATCGTGAAGGTGCTGCTCCACATCTCGCCCGACGAGCAGAAGGCGCGTCTGCTCGCGCGGCTCGACGACCCGGCGAAGCACTGGAAGTTCTCGCCCGCCGACATCGACGACCGGGCGCTCTGGGCGGACTACCAGCGGGCCTACGAGATCGCCCTGGAGCGCACCCACAGCGAGCACGCACCGTGGTACGTCGTGCCCGCCGGCTCGAAGTGGTACCGCAACCTGGTCGTCGCCCAGCTGCTCCGCGACGAGCTGCGCTCGCTCGACCTGGGCTGGCCGGCGGCGTCGTTCGACCCCGACGAGCAGCGCCGCCGCCTCACCGAGCAGGACCCGCTCGCGTGATCCCCGTCCAGCAGGTGACGCGGTACGTCACGCCGCTCCGCGAGGGCGGCAGCCTCCCGGGTGTCGTCGAGGCTGACGACCTCGGCACCTACGTCTGCAAGTTCCGTGGTGCCGGGCAGGGGCTGCGGGTGCTCGTCGCCGAGGTGCTCGTCAGCGGCCTGGCCCGGCGGCTCGACCTCCGCACGCCGCGCCTGGTCGCGCTCGACCTCACGCTGGACCTCGCGCGCTACGAGGCCGACGAGGAGGTGCAGGACCTCCTCCGGGCCAGCGTCGGCCTCAACCTGGGCGTGGACTTCCTGCCCGGCGCGTTCGGCTTCGACCACGCCGAGCCGCAGGACGCGACGGCGGCGGCTCGGATCCTCTGGCTCGACGCCTTCACGGCCAACGTGGACCGCTCGTGGCGCAACCCCAACCTGTTGCGCTGGCACGGCGACGTCTGGGCCATCGACCACGGTGCGTCGCTCTACTTCCACCACGCCTGGGCCGGCGGCATCACCGACCCGGCCCGGTTCGCGGCCCAGCCGTGGAGCGTCGCCGACCACGTCTTCGCCGATCACGTCGCGGACCTGCCGGCCGTCGACGCCGCCGCCCGCGCCGTACTGGACGAGGACGCACTCGCGGCGATCGCCGCGGAGGTGCCCGACGAGTGGCTCGAGCCGGTCGCCGGCGCGGAGGACGCGGAGGCGGTGCGCGCGGCGTACGTGCGCTTCCTCACCGCCCGCCTCGGGTCCCGCTCCTGGCTCCCGGGGGTGGGGTCGTGAGCGCCGCGGTGCCGTACCAGTACGTGGTGCTGCGCTGCGTGCCGCGCGTCGACCGCGAGGAGTTCCTCAACGTCGGGGTGGTCCTCTACTGCGAGGAGGCGCGGTTCCTCGACGTCGCGTGGGCGGTGGACGAGGCCCGGCTCGGCGCCGCCTTCCCGTCGCTCGACCTCGCGGCGCTGTGCCGTTCGCTGGAGTTCGTGGCGGGCGTGTGCGCGGGGGACGATCGCGGTGGGTCGGCCGGGTCGCACCCGATCGGCACCCGCTTCGGGTTCCTGAAGGCCCCGCGCAGCACGGTGGTGCAGCCGGGCCCGGTCCACGGGGGCACCACGACCGACCCCGCCGCCGACCTCCGCCGCCTGCTGGCCCACGCCGTCTGACCCCCGGCCCTCCACCTGAGGTGGAGGGTGAGGGGGCAGCACTTTCCCCGGTCGACCGGGGAACACACCGCTTTGACCATCAAATTTGATGGTCAAAGCGGTCGGTTCCCCGGCTGACCGGGGAACCGACCGCTCGGTCCCTGTGGAAGGTGAGCGGGCTCAGACGGGGACGAGCTCGACGGCGCCGACGGCGTACCGCGCGAGGATCGTGCGGGCGACCTCGGGGTGGGCGCCGAGCGGGTCGGAGACCGCGACGGCGCCGGCCTCGAGCGCGAGCTCCGCCGACCGGTCGGCGAGGAAGCCGGGCGCGAGGAACAGCGAGGCGACGGCGATGTGGCGACGGCCCTCGGCGCGGAAGGCGCGGACGGCCTCGCCGGTGGCCGGGGGAGCGGTCGACGCGAACGCCGCGGTGACGGGCAGCTTGTGCCGGGCGCCCCAGACGCGGGCCAGACGGGCGACGGCCTGGTTGGCGAGCGCGTCGCTCGAGCCGGCGGCGGCGAGCACCAGGGCGTCGAGCTCCCGCACCCGGGCGGAGCGCAGCGCCGAGCGGAGGCGCTCGTCGAGGATCTGCAGGAACGCGGTCTCGAGGCCGAGGATGCCGGCGGCGCGGATGCGCAGGCCCTCGTGGCGGGCCGTGGCCTCCGCGACGGCGGCGGGGACGTCGACCTTCGCGTGGTAGGCGTCCGAGAGGAGCAGCGGCACGACCACGATCTCCTCGTGGCCGGCGCGGACCAGGCGGTCCACGACGGTGTGGAAGCCGGGCTTCGCCAGTTCGAGGAAAGCGGGCTCGATGCGCAGGTCGGGGCGCTGGGCCCGCACCTCGGCGACGAGGGCGTTGATGGTGGCGACCGATCGGGGGTCGCGGCTGCCGTGGGCGAGAGCGATGAGTGCAGGGGCGGCCATGACGGCCTCCTTCCTGGGGCTCCGGGCCGACACGGCCCGGTGGGGGTGGTGCTGAGGTCGAGGGGCGCGCTCGGTCCGGGTGAGCGCGCCGTGCAGGTGCGAGCTGTCGGCCGGAGCCGGCATCACATGTGGATGCCGCACTCCGTCTTGTTCGTGCCGGCCCAGCGACCGCTCCGGGGGTCGTCGCCGGGTGCGACACGACGCGTACACGGCCAACAGCCGATCGACGGGTAGTTGTCGTAGACGAGCGGGTTGACCAGCACGCCGTTCTCTGCGATGTAGGTGTCGACGTCCTCGTCGGTCCACCGTGCGATCGGGGAGACCTTGACCTTCTTCTTCTTCGCGTCCCAGCCGACGACCGGGGCGATGACGCGGTTCTTCGTCTCGGCGCGGCGCAGGCCGGTGGCCCAGGCGTCGTACCCGTCCAGGGAGGTGCGGAGCGGCTCCACCTTGCGGAGCGCGCAGCACAGGTCGGGGTCGCGCTTGAACAGCTCGGGGCCGTGCTCCGCGTCCTGCTCGGCGACGGTCTGCTTCGGCTCGATGGTGATGACGTTGACGTCCATCGTCGCGGCCACGGCGTCACGCGTGCCGATCGTCTCCGCGAAGTGGTAGCCCGTGTCGAGGAAGACCACGTCGATGCCGGGGGCCACCTTCGCCGCGAGGTGCGCGACCACCGCGTCACCCATGGAGGAGGTGATGCAGAACCGCTCGCCGAAGGTGGCGAACGCCCACTCGATGATGTGCTCGGCGGGCGCCACCTCCAGCTCGGCTCCGACGTGCTGCACGATCTCGCGCAGCTCCTCGGACGTGCGTCCGGCGGTCTCGCTGCCGCGGTTGGCGCGGGCGGCGCTGGTGGCGATCATGCGGAGGCTCCCTTCGAGGAGGTCGAGCCGACGCCGGCGGGGCGGGCGAGCTGGCCGACGTAGCGCAGGGTGAAAGCACGCAGGCAGGCGCGGCATTCCCACGCTCCGGCGGGGGAGGAGACCTGGCCCGTCGCGGGGTCGGTCACCTCGTGCGGCCGGAGGTCCTCGTCGGCGCAGTAGGGGCAGTGGTAGGGGGCGGCGCGCTCAGACACGGGCCACCTCCTTCTGCTCCGCACCGGACTGCTCGCCGCGCAGGCGGGCCTCGTCGGCGCGCACGACCCACGTCGCGAAGCTCTCGCCGGGCTCCCGCTCGTCGAGGTACGCCGTGACGACGGCCGTGATGTAGTCGTCGAGCCCCGCGCTGGTCACCTTGTGGGCGCGCAGCTTGCGGCCGAAGTTGGCGTTGAGGCCGGTCGCGCCGCCCAGGTGCACCTGGAAGCCCTCGACCTGCTCGCCGTGCTCGTCGAGCACGAGCTGGCCCTTGAGCCCGAAGTCGGCGACCTGCGTGCGTGCGCAGGCGTTGGGGCAGCCGTTGATGTTGACGGTGATCGGCACGTCGAGGTCCGGCACCCGCTGCTCCAGCGAGGCGATGAGGTCGCGGCCGCGGTCCTTGGTGTCGACGATGGCCAGCTTGCAGAACTCGATGCCGGTGCACGCCATCGTGTTCTGGCGCCAGTTGGACGGACGACCGTCCAGCCCGATGGCGGCCGCTGCGTCCAGGAACGCCTCCACCTGGTCGCCGTCGACGCCGAGCACGACGATCTTCTGGTACGCCGTCAGCCGCGCGCCGGCCGCGTCGTACTCCTCGACGAGGTCGCCGAGCGCGGTCAGGATCGTGCCGGAGACGCGGCCGACGGTCGGGGCCAGCCCGATGTAGAACTTGCCGTCCTTCTGGCGGTGCACGCCGATGTGGTCCGCGGGCCGCACGGGCACCTCGGGGGAGGGCGTGGAGACGAGCTCGCGCTTCAGGTACTCGGTCTCGAGCACCTCGCGGAACTTCTCCTTGCCCCAGTCGGCCAGCAGGAACTTCAGGCGGGCCTTCGAGCGCAGGCGGCGGTAGCCGTAGTCGCGGAAGATGCTGGCGACGCCCTCCCAGACGTCGGGCACCTCGTCCAGCGGGATCCACACGCCGAGCTTGTGGGCGAGCATCGGGTTGGTCGACAGGCCGCCACCGACCCACAGGTCGAAGCCGGGCCCGTGCTCCGGGTGCACCGTGCCGACGAAGGAGACGTCGTTGGTCTCGGGGGAGACGTCGTGGCCCGGGTGACCGGTGAGCGCGGTCTTGAACTTGCGGGGGAAGTTCGAGAAGGCGGGGTCGCCGATGTACCGGCGCTTGATCTCCTCCAGCGCGCTGGTGCCGTCGATGATCTCCTCCTCGGCGACACCGGCGACCGGCGAGCCGAGGAACGGACGGGGCGAATCGCCGCAGGCCTCGAGCGTGTCGAGCCCGGCCGCGTCGAGGATCTCCCAGATCGTCGGGACGTCCTCGACGCGGATCCAGTGGTACTGGATGTTCTCGCGGTCGGTGACGTCCGCCGTGTCGCGGGCGAACTCGGTGCCGACGCGGCCCAGGGCGCGCAGGGCGTCCGCCGAGAGCAGGGCGCCGTCGGAGCGGACGCGCATCATGAAGAAGCGGTCGTCGAGCTCCTCCTCCTCGAGCGTCGCCGTCTTGCCGCCGTCGAAGCCGGGCGCACGCTGCGTGTAGAGGCCCATCCAGCGGAAGCGGCCGCGCAGGTCGGCCGGGTCGATCGAGTCGAAGCCGCGCTTGGAGTAGATGTTGATGATCCGCGCCCGCACGTTGAGCGGGTTGTCGTCCTTCTTGGACTGCTCGTTCTTGTTCAGCGGCTCCGTGTAGCCGAGCGCCCACTGACCCTCGCCGCGCTTGCGGCGGGTGGTGGCGCGGGGGGCGGGAGTTGCCGGGGAGTTCACTGCAGTCTGTCCTTCGCGGGGGATGCCGGACCGCGGGCAGCGCTCACGCCGGTACGGCGCGGGGGGTGGTGGTCTGCCTGCGACCCGGGCGAGTTCGGGGTCGGTGCGCGCTCGGGCGACGGGGCGGGAGCGCGCGGACGAGGGGAGTCAGGAAGGCCAACACATGGAGCTGCGCGTACGCATGAGGTCCACGTGGCGTCGAACCACGAGGTACGCGTGCGTCGCAGCAGAGATCATGGGCAGGAGTCTCATCCTGCGGACGGCCTCCCCACAACCAGAGATCTCATGATGTGGGAATGGCGTCCACAATTCGAACAACCACCGCCGCGACCAGCGCTTTCGCCGGTGTCGTGAGGCCCAGGTCACAGTCCCGTGACCTCCGGGGGGCGCCTTGTCCGACGAATCGACGGTAGGTCACGGGCTCATTACGCTGACGCCCATGACCGACCTGATCAGCAGCACCTACTCCCAGGCTCTCGAGGTCATCGCCTCGGTGGAGCCGCGCGTCGCCGACGCCACCCGCGCCGAGCTGGCCGACCAGCGCGCGTCGCTCAAGCTCATCGCCTCGGAGAACTACGCCTCGCCGGCCGTGCTGCTGACGATGGGCACGTGGCTCAGCGACAAGTACGCCGAGGGCACGGTCGGTCACCGCTTCTACGCCGGTTGCCAGAACGTCGACACCGTCGAGTCCCTCGCGGCCGAGCACGCCCGCGAGCTGTTCGGCGCCGAGTACGCCTACGCGCAGCCGCACTCCGGCATCGACGCCAACCTCGTCGCCTTCTGGTCGATCCTGGCCCACCGCGTCGAGGGCCCGTGGCTGGAGAAGGCCGGGGCCAAGAACGTCAACGACCTCACCGAGGCCGACTGGGAGGAGCTCCGCAACGAGCTCGGCAACCAGCGCCTGCTCGGCATGAACCTGGACGCTGGTGGCCACCTGACCCACGGCTTCCGTCCCAACATCAGCGGCAAGATGTTCCACCAGCAGCAGTACGGGACGGACCCAGAGACGGGCCTGCTCGACTACGACGCGGTGCGGGCGAAGGCCAAGGAGTTCCAGCCGCTCATCCTCGTGGCCGGCTACTCGGCGTACCCCCGCCGCGTGAACTTCGCGAAGATGCGCGAGATCGCCGACGAGGTCGGCGCCACGCTCATGGTCGACATGGCGCACTTCGCCGGGCTCGTCGCCGGTGGCGTGTTCACCGGCGAGGAGAACCCGGTGCCCTACGCCCACGTCGTGACCACGACGACCCACAAGTCGCTGCGCGGCCCGCGCGGCGGCATGGTGCTCGCCACGGAGGAGTACGCCCCGAGCGTCGACCGCGGCTGCCCCATGGTGCTCGGCGGCCCGCTGCCGCACGTGATGGCCGCGAAGGCCGTGGCGCTGGCCGAGGCCCGCCGCCCGGAGTTCAAGACCTACGCCCAGCAGGTGGCCGACAACGCGCAGGCGCTCGCCGAGGGCTTCCTCAGCCGCGGTGCCACGCTCGTCACCGGCGGCACCGACAACCACCTGGTGCTCGTCGACGTGTCCTCCTTCGGTCTGACGGGTCGTCAGGCCGAGTCGGCCCTGCTCGACGCCGGCATCGTCACCAACCGCAACTCGGTGCCGGCCGACCCGAACGGCGCCTGGTACACCTCCGGCATCCGCCTCGGCACGCCGGCGCTCACCACCCGCGGCTTCGGCAAGGACGAGTTCGACCGGGTCGCCGACCTCGTCGTCGACGTCCTGCGCAACACCGAGGCCGGCACGACGAAGGCCGGCGCCGCGTCGAAGGCCTCCTACGTGCTCGCCGACGGCATCGCCGACAAGACGCACGCCGCGTCCGCCGAGCTGCTCGACAAGCACCCGCTCTACCCGGGCCTCGAGCTCGCCTGAGCCGGTCCGCCGGTGCCGCTGGCGGGGCGCTCAGCCCCGCCAGCGGTACTCGACCTCGGGCCGTCCCGTGCCGCCGTACCGGGGCGCCCGGTCCAGCCGGCCCGTGTCGGCGAGGTGCTCGAGGTAGCGCCGTACCGTGACCCGGGAGGCGCCGACCCGCTCGGCGACCTCGGTGGCCGACACCCCGGTGTCCGCGTCGCGCACCGCCTGCGTCACGTCGCGCAGCGTCTCGGCGCTCATGCCCTTCGGCACGCTCCCGGCGCTCGGTGAGCGCAGGGAGCCGAGCAGGCCGTCGACCTCCTCCTGGGCCACCTCACGTCCGGAGGACAGCGAGGCGCGGTAGGCGGCGTACTGCTGGAGCTTCGCCCGGAAGGTCGGGAAGGTGAACGGCTTCAACAGGTAGAGCACCACCCCGTGGGCCACGGCCTGCCGCACCACGTCCGCGTCGCGGGCCGAGGTCACCGCGATGACGTCGCACAGGTGACCCGCTGCGCGCATGCCGCGCACCAGGCCGAGACCGTGCCCGTCCGGCAGGTGCATGTCGAGGAGCACCAGGTCGATCTGCTCCCGGGACAGCGCCCGGGCCGCCTCCGCGGCGGAGCGGGCGACGGCGACGACCTCGAACCCGTCGACCCGGGCGACGTACGCCGCGTGCGCCTGCGCCGCGGTCGCCTCGTCCTCGACGACGAGCACCCGGACCGTCACGGCGCCACCGCCCGGGCGGGGGAGCCGGTCGGCGCCAGGTCCACCGTGAACGACGCACCGCCGAGCGGCGAGGCGCCCACGGCCACGTCGCCGCCGTGCCGGCGGGCCACCTGCGCGACGAGCGCGAGGCCGAGGCCCCGGCCCGGTCCCTGCGCGTCGGGCGAGGCCTTCGTCGACCAGCCGCGCTCGAAGGCGTGCACCGCCTCCTCCTCGCTGAGCCCGGGACCCGAGTCGTCGACGACCACCTGCAGGGTGCCGGCGCCGGTCGCGCCGGGGTGGAAGGCGACCCGTACGACGCGGTCCGCGCTCGCCGGCACCTCGGCCAGCGCGTCGAGCGCGTTGTCGACGAGGTTGCCCACGACGGTGACGATGTCGCGGGGCGGCACCGGGAGGTCCGCCGGCACGGCACCCTCGAGGCGCAGGTCGACGCCGCGCTCGGCCGCCTCGGCGGTCTTGCCGAGCAGCAGCGCGGCGAGCACGGGGTCCCCGGTGGCGGCCACGACGCGGTCGGTGAGGAGCTGGGCGACCTGGAGCTCCTCGGTGGCGAAGTCGACCGCCTCCTCGTGGCGACCCATCTCGACGAGGGAGACGACCGTGTGGAGCCGGTTGGCGGCCTCGTGGTTCTGCGCCCGGAGCGACTCCGACAACGCGCGCACGACGTCGAGCTCGCCGGTCACGTTCTGCAGGTCGGTGCGGTCGCGGAGGGTGACCACCGAGCCCACCGTCGCGTCGCGCCAGCGCGCGGGGGAGGAGCTGACGACCAGCACCTTGTCCCCGGTGACGTAGAGGTCGTCGCTCGCGACGCGTCCCCCGGCCACGGCCGCCACCAGGCCCGGCGGCAGGCCGAGCTCGCGCAGCGGCGTACCGACGACGCCGTCGCCGGGGAGGTCCAGCAGGCGGCGGGCCTCGTCGTTGACGAGGGAGACCCGGCCCCGGCCGTCGACGAGGAGCAGGCCCTCGCGCACGGCACCGAGGACGGCGGCGTAGTACTCGTACATCCGGGTCATCTCCCGCTCGCCCATGCCGTGGGTCTGGCGGCGCAGTCGCCGGGCGACCAGACCGGCGCCGACCAGGCCGACGCCGAGCACGGCGGCAGCAGTGAGCCCGATCCACACGAGGTCTCCCCGGACGGACTGGGAGATCCGGTCGATGCTCACACCGACCGCGACGAGCGCGACCACCTCGCTGTTGTCGCCCGCGGCGCCCCGGTCGAACACGGGCACGACGGCCCGGACGGAGGGGCCGAGCGTGCCGACGTACTCCTGCACGAAGACCCGCCCCTCCGGCGCGCCACCGACGTCGCCGACGAAGCGACGGCCCACCTCGGCGGGGTTGGGGTGCGTGAAGCGGACCCGGTCGAGGCCCATGATCGTCACGAAGTCGACGTCCGCGTCGTCCTGCACCTCCGAGGTCCACTGCTGCAGGGCGGCATTGGGGTCGTCGCCCACCACCGCGGCGGCCACGGCGGGGGAGTCGGCCAGTGCCTCGGCCACCGCGAGCGCCCGGTTCTCCGCGTTCTCCCGGCTGTCGGACCGGGCGTCGACGACGGCGAGCCCGACCGCGGCCGCGACCAGCACGAGCATGGCGACGACCTGGAGCGCCAGCACCTGGCCGGCGACCGATAGCTCGCGCCCCGAGCCGTCGTGCCGTCGCCGCGTCATGCGGCGCATTGTGCCCCACCACCGGACGTCGGGAGGTGTCCGGATGTGGTCGCGAACACAACGACCACAACGGTGACCGCGGTCACGAACGCGACGAGGGTGTGACCCACGTCCCCCTCACGCAGCGGGCCCAGACAGGAGTTCCACCATGAGCAGCAGCACCTCGGCGGCGCCGGCGCAGAAGCGCAAGAGCAACGCCCGCACCCACTACCTCTACATCGCGGTCATCGTGGCCGTGGCGCTCGGCATCCTGGTCGGCGCCGTGGTGCCCGACTTCGCCGTCGAGCTCGAGCCGATCGGCAAGGCGTTCGTCGCCCTCATCAAGATGATGATCCAGCCGATCATCTTCTGCACGATCGTCCTCGGCGTCGGCTCCATCCGCAGTGCTGCGAAGGTCGGCAAGGTCGGCGGCCTGGCCCTCGGCTACTTCATCGGCATGAGCACCTTCGCCCTGGCCATCGGCATGGCCGTCGGCAACTTCCTGCACCCGGGTGAGGGCCTCGTCGTCAACGACCAGGTCGCCGCGTCCGGTGCGGAGATCGCCAGCAACGCCTCGCACGGCAGCACGATGGAGTTCCTCGTCGGCATCATCCCGACGTCGCTCGTCTCGGCGCTGACCTCGGGCGAGGTGCTCCAGACGCTGTTCGTCGCGCTCCTCGTGGGCTTCGCGCTGCAGGCCATGGGCAAGGCGGGCGAGCCCATCATCAAGGGCGTCGGCCACATCCAGCGCCTGGTCTTCCGCATCCTCGCGATGATCATGTGGGCCGCCCCCGTCGGCGCGTTCGCCGCGATCGCCGCGGTCGTCGGCGCCACCGGCCTCGGTGCGCTCAAGTCGCTCGCGGTGCTGATGATCGGCTTCTACATCACCTGCGCGCTCTTCGTCTTCGTCGTGCTCGGCACGCTGCTCAAGGTCGCCGCCGGCATCAACATCTTCGCGCTGCTCAAGTACCTCGGCCGCGAGTTCCTCCTCATCGTCTCGACGTCGTCCTCCGAGTCGGCCCTGCCGCGCCTCATCGCCAAGATGGAGCACGCCGGCGTCGACAAGTCCACGGTCGGCGTGGTGGTCCCGACGGGCTACTCCTTCAACCTGGACGGCACCGCGATCTACCTGACGATGGCCTCGCTGTTCATCGCCTCCGCGATGGGCGACCCGCTGAGCATCGGCGAGCAGGTCTCGCTCCTCGTCTTCATGATGATCGCCTCCAAGGGTGCGGCGGGCGTCACCGGCGCCGGCATGGCGACCCTGGCCGGAGGCCTCAGCTCGCACCGCCCCGAGCTGGTCGACGGCGTCGGCCTCATCGTCGGCATCGACCGCTTCATGTCCGAGGCCCGCGCCGTCACCAACTTCGCCGGCAACGCCGTCGCCACGGTGCTCATCGGCCACTGGACCGGCGGCCTCGACCGCGAGCAGTACAAGGGCGCGATCTCGGGCGCCATCCCGTTCGACGAGTCGACCATGGTCGACGACCACGGCGCCACGGAGCCGGCCGACTCGCCCGACGACGAGGCCGCCCGCCTCGCCCAGGAGAAGGTGCTCAGCCGCGCCTGACCCCTCCTCTCCCCACGGGGACAGGCCCACGGGGCCCGGGACCGACACGATCGGTCCCGGGCCCCTTACGGTTTCCTGCATGACCGCGCCCACCGCTCCCGCTGCGGACCGGTCGGGCCGGTCGGGCCGGTCGGGCCGGTCGGGCCGGTCGGGCCGTGCGCGTCTCGTCCGGGCGCGGCACCTGCTGTGGCGCCTCGTGGTGACGACGGTGGGCGCCTGCCTGCGCAACCGGGTGACGGGCCTGGCGGCGGAGGCGGCGTTCTTCGCGATCCTGTCGGTGCCGCCCCTGGTCTTCGCGCTCGCCGGGGCGATCGGCTACGTCTCCGAGCACTTCTCCCAGGCGGAGGTCGAGGAGGTGCGTTCCTTCGTCATCGAGCTCTCGTCGCGGGCGCTGACGGACGCCGCCGTCGACCGGATCGTCGTGCCGACCATCGACGAGGTGCTCGAGGGCGGGCGCTTCGACGTCATCTCCATCGGCTTCGTGCTCGCCCTGTGGTCGGGGTCCCGGGCGCTCAACGTGTTCGTCGACACCATCACGATCATGCACGGCCTCGGCGGCAAGCGGGGGATCGTCGCGACGCGCGCCCTCTCGTTCGGGCTCTACCTGCTGGGCCTCGTCATCGGTGCGGTCACGCTGCCCCTCGTGGTGGCCGGTCCGACCCTCCTGGCCCGCCTCGCCCCGCCGCGCCTCGACTTCCTCCTGGGGTTCTACTGGCCGACGGTCCTGCTGCTCGGCATCTGCTTCCTCGCGACGCTCTACCACGTCGCCGTACCGGTGCGGACGAAGTGGACCTTCAACCTGCCCGGGGCCGTGTTCGCGCTCGCCTGCTGGGTCCTGGGCTCCGCCGCCCTGCGGTGGGGGCTCACGGTGACGTCGGCCGAGTCGAGCTCGATCTTCGGTCCGCTGGCCGCCCCCATCTACGTGCTGATCTGGCTCTACCTGCTCGCCATCGCCGTGCTGATCGGCGCCGCGGTGAACGCCGCGTTCGACGAGGTCTTCCCGCAGACGGTGACGGCGACGGCGCGGCGTGAGCTCGCCCGCCTGCTGCGCTCCCGGCGGGCCGCGACGGACGCCGGCGTGGGAGACTGACGCGCGTGTCGAACGTGCACCTTCCCCGGTCCGTGGTCGCCGTCGGAGCGCTCGTGTGCGTGGGTGGCGGCTACCTCCTGGGCGTCGTCGTGACCTCCGAGCCCACCGACCTCGTCCGTGCCGAGGTCGCGTCGTTCGACGCCGGCACCAACGAGCTCTGCCTGCGGGGCGGCGACCTCGCCGACCTCCCCGGCGCCGCGGGCGAGGACGTCCGGGGCGACGGCGACGACGCCGAGCTGTGCGGCTACTGGATGCGTCCCGAGGACGCGGCGACCCCGCGCGCCGGCGACGCCTTCGAGGTGACGGTCCGGCTGACCGACGACCCGCCGAGCGGGGACCGTGGTTCGTCGAACGTGCTCATCTACGGCGACCTGGTCGACTAGATTTCCCCCGTGCCCGACCGCCCCTCCCACGATTCCGCGGCCGCTGGTCGGGTCGCCCTCCCCGACCGGCAGCGCTCGCCGTGGTTCGAGCTGCTCAAGCGCCTGGGCGCCGCCGTCGGCATCCTCGTCGGCACCGTGCTGCTGGTGTACGTCGACCGCGAGGGCTACACCGACAACAACGACCCCACGCGGGCCGTCGACCTGGTCGACGCGCTCTACTACACGACGGTCACGCTGAGCACGACTGGGTACGGGGACATCGCCCCGGTCAGCACGCAGGCGCGGCTCGTCAACGCGTTCGTCATCACGCCCGCACGCGTCGGGTTCCTGGTGCTGCTCATCGGCACCACCCTGGAGGTCCTCGCCTCCCAGGGTCGCGAGATGTTCCGGGTCAACAGGTGGAGGAAGCGCATGGCCGAGCACGTCGTCGTCATCGGCTACGGCACGAAGGGCCGACGCGCCGTCGACACCCTGGTGCAGAACGGCTGGGACCGCGACGCCGTGGTGGTCGTCGACCCCCGCCAGACCGCGATGGACGACGCCCACGCCGACGGGTTGGCGATCGTGATCGGTGACGCCACCCGCCGCGACGTGCTCCGCCGGGCCCGGGTGGCGGAGGCCACCCAGGTCGTCATCACCACGGACCGCGACGACACCAACGTGCTCGCCACGCTCACGGTGCGCCAGCTCAACCCGGAGGCCTCCATCGTCACGGCCGTCCGCGAGCAGGAGAACGTGCCGCTGATGCGCCAGAGCGGCGCCGACTCCGTCATCACCTCGTCCGACGCCGTCGGTCGCCTCCTCGGCCTGTCGTCGCTGTCGCCGGCGCTGGGCTCCGTCATGGAGGACCTGCTCACGTACGGCGAGGGGCTGGAGGTCGCGGAGCGGGACCTGCTCGTGACGGAGGTCGGCAAGGCGCCCCAGTCGCTGCCCGACCAGGTGATCGCGGTCGTCCGGGACGAGCGCGTCTACCGCTACTTCGACCCGGTCGTCACCCAGCTGGCGCGCGGCGACCACCTCATCGTCGTCCGTCCTGCCCAGGAGCTGGCGTGGGCACCACGCCCCGGCACCCACGGCGAGGCGTCGGCGTCGGCGGAGGACTGAGCCCGTGGTGACCAGCGAGCAGGTCGCTCGTCCGCTCGTGCGTCCGCCCGACCACCTGGGCGTCCGGTGGCTGCCCCTGTGGGCCGTCCTGGTGGCGGGCCTGACGGTGCTCGGCCGGCTCACGGCGACCGACCCGGGCGCACCGTCGCTCGTGGTGCCGTCGGCCGGCGTCGCCGTGCTGTGGCTCCTGTCGCGCGGCGTCTCGATCGCCAGCCTCGACGGGCTGGCCCTCACCGCAGTCCTGCTGGCCGTCGCCGTGCTCTCCGGCCTGTCGTTCGTCGTGGGTCTCGCGCTGCTGCTCGGCGTCGTCATCCAGGTCGCCCTCACCGCCGCGCTGCTCCGCCGCTGGTGCCCGGAGACCTGGGGCGTCGACCGCGGAGGTGAGGCGGTCGCCAGCTCGCGCGACCTGCTCCGCCTCGTCGGTGCCACGGCAGCCGGGGGCCTGCTCGGCGGGCTCGTCGCCGTGGTGGGGCTGCTGGTCGAGGGCGCCGCGCCGGAACCGCTCGACGCCGGGCTGCTGGTGGGCCGTGCCGTGGCCGGCGGCGTCTTCGTGGTGCCGCCCGCGCTCGTCGTCGGTCGTGCCTGGGCCGCCCGGCGCGGGGACCGTGCCGACGGCCGGCCCGTCGACCAGCCCGTCGACCAGGGCGGTCCGGGGGAGCTGGCCGCCCTCGTCGTGGCCTCGGTGGCGCTCTACGGCGTCGCCTTCATCCCCGACTCGATCCCGCTCGCGTTCCCCCTCCTCATCGTCACCGGGTGGGTCGCGCTCCGCTTCTCGACCGCGACCGCGGCGGTGCACGGCGTGCTCGCCGGCATCACGGTCGTCGTGTGCACCCTCCAGGGCAGCGGCCCGTTCGCCGTCACGGACGACCCGCGCACGGGGGCGGTGCTCGCCCAGCTCTACGTGTGCGTCGTCATCGTCGCCGCGCTGACCCTCGGGGTCGGCCGTGACGAGCGACGCCAGCTGCTGCGCGAGGTGCGCCACGCCCAGGCCGACGCTCAGCGCCAGTTCTCCCTGATGCGCACGATGGTCGACACCATGCCGGAGGGCGTCCTCGTCCTGGAGGGCGAGGACCGAGTGCTGCTGCGCAACCCCGGCGCGTCCCTGACCGGCGAGGAGGGGTCCTACACGCTCCACGACCTGACGGGCCGGCCGCTGCCGCCCGAGCGGATGCCGTCGACCCGTGCCCTGCGCGGCGAGAACGTGGTGGAGCGGATCCTCGTGCGCCTGGCCGACGGCTCGACGGAGCTGCTCGTCGAGGTGACGGCCACGCCGCTGCCCCGCGACGAGGACCTCCCGCCCCGCGCCGTCGTCGTCGTCCGCGACGTCACCGCCGAGGAGCTGCAGCGCCGCGAGCTTGCCGCCTTCGCCGGTGTCGTCGCCCACGACCTCAAGAACCCCCTGGCCACGATCGACGGCTGGGTCGCCCTGCTCGCCAACGAGATCGAGGACGGGGACCCGGCCGACGGCGCCCTCGTGCGGCAGGTCGTGGACAAGGTGCAGTCCGCGTCGGGGCGCATGCAGAGCCTGATCCGCCACCTGCTGCAGCACGCGACCAGCCGTGACGCCGAGCTGCACGCGGTCGACATCGACATGACGGCGATGGTGCAGGACATCGTGGCCGGCCGGGAGGCCGGCGGCGCCGTCCGGGTCGAGACCCTGCCGGTCGTGCACGGCGACGAGAACATGTTGCGCCAGCTGTTCGAGAACCTCGTCGGCAACGCCCTGAAGTACGTGGTGCCCGGGGAGCCTGCCCGGGTCGTCGTCGACGGGCACGCCACCGAGGACGGCGCCGTGCTCCTCGCGGTCACCGACAACGGGGTCGGCATCCCGGACGACAGCAAGGACCTCGTGTTCCAGCAGTTCTACCGGGCCCACGCCTCGGCGTACTCCGGCACGGGGCTGGGGCTCGCCATCTGCCGTCGGATCGTCGACCGCCACCAGGGGGCCATCGCCGTGCGGGACAACCCCGCCGGGCGCGGCACCCGGATCGAGGTCGTGCTGCCGGGCGCGCGCGACGCCGCCGCGGGCTGACGGCCGCGGTTCAGCCGAGCTGGGCGAGCACCTCGGCCGGTACGTCGACGCGACCGGTCGTCGCCTCGAGGTCGGCCGTGGTCACGGAGGCCGCCTGCACGTAGGCCGGGGCGGTGCACGTCGGCACCTGGGTGCCGGAGCGTGTGTCACCCGGCAGGAGCAGGTTGAGCGTCCCGGTGACGGTCTCGCCGGCGGGCAGGGGGTCGCCGATGACGACGGTCGACCCCGCGGCGTAGTCGCCGATGGCGGGGCCCTCGGCGCAGACGAGGCCGAAGGTCGGCACCGCGCCCTCCACGTCGGTCGGGTTCTCAACCACGACCTCGGCGGACACCCACGGACCGCCGGTGTCGCCGCCGACCGTCATCGCGGTGACGGTGACGGAGAGGCCGTCCGGCAGCACGACCTCGTCGCCCACGCTCACCTCGGCGGCGTTCTCGGCGACGGGGTCGGAGGTCGCCGTTCCCGCGGCGTCGCCGTCCGCGTCGTCCGACCCCGAGCAGGCGGAGAGGGCGAGGGTGAGCGCGATGGTCCCGAGAGCGATCCGCTTCATGGCACGCGACCCTAGCGGCAGCGGTCCCCGGCGTCGGCGACGCCGGGGACCGCTGCGGGGCTCGGTGGGGGACCAGGGCGGTGGTCAGCCGGCCGCGGGAGCGATCTCGTTCGGCGTGACGTCGAGCTCCGTGCTCGCGACGACCTCACCGGTGGTGAGGTCGACCGCGTGGACGCTGTTCGCCGCGGGCTCCGTCACGTAGGCGATGTCACCCGAGACCTGGATGGCCGGGTGCGGGTCCTGCCACCCGACCGGCCCTTCCCACGGGGCGATGACGTCGTAGGTGTCGGTGAGCTCGCCGGTGGTCGGGTCGATCACGTGGATCGCGCCGTCGGTGGCGAGGACGTAGCCGAGGTCGCCGGGACCGCGCGCGAGGTCGCGGAAGGTGTACGACGCACCCTCGGGCAGCTCGACGACGTCGAGGGTGCCGGCCGCGGTGTCGATGAGCGTGACGGCGTCGAGGAGGTAGCCCTCGGCGTCGGGGTCGGTCTTGTAGTCGCCGAGCACGATCGGGCTGGTGTCGGTGGTGAACGCGTTGCCCATGCGGCCGTACGGCTGGTCGGGCGCGTCGAGCTTGGTGATCTCGCCGTCCCGGTAGACCAGCGCGCCGTCCTCGCAGCCGAAGACGACGGCCTCGCCCTGCGCGGTGCCCTCGCCGTGCACGCCGGGGCACTCGTCGTTGCGGGCGACGACCTCGCCGTCGGCGTCCCGGGCCTCGATGCCGGTGCGGCCGTCGGCGTTGCCGACGGTGGTCAGGAAGGTGCCGTCCTCGAGCACGATCGAGACGCCGTGGTGGGCCTCGACGCCGGGGACGGTCTCCGCCTCCGGCAGCTCCCCGGAGGCGACGGCGTCGGCGAGGGCCGCGGTCTCCACGATCGTCGTGTCGCTCGTGCCGTCGGCGTAGAGCACCGTCTTGTCGGCGTGCCGCACGACGTGGCCCGGGGTGTCGGCCGGGAAGACGAGGTCGGTGAGGGTCGCGCCCTCCGCGGTGCCGGCGCCCGTGTCGAGCACCTGGAAGCCGTCGGCGACGGTCACCATGACCGTGCGGCCGTCCCCCGACGGGTTGAGGCGGGTGAACTCCTCGGAGTCGAGCTCGGCGACGGTCTCGAGCGTGGTGCCGTCGAGCACGAGGATGCCGCCCTCGTGGGCGACGGCCAGGCGGGGCCCGGCGCTCCAGGTGGCCGCGGCCGACGCGGTGGTGCCGTCGTCGGACGGCGTGGCGTCGTCGGAGCCGGACGAGCAGGCGGCGAGCGTCGTCAGCGCCAGCGCGCTGGCGGCACCGAGGGCGGCCGCTCGGGGTCGGTGGAAGGTGCGCATCGAGTTCCTCTTCATCGGGTGGTGGGGAGTGGACGGGCGCTCAGGCGAGCGCCGCGGCGATGCGCTGCGTGTTGACGCGCATCATCGTCAGGTAGTCGGGGGCGCCGCCGTCCGCGGCGGTCAACGACTCGGTGTAGAGCTCGACGACCTCGACCCGCACGTCCGCCTCGCTCGCGAGGGCCTGCACGAGCCGGTCGGGGGAGGACGACTCCGCGAAGATCGCCGGCACGCCCGTCTCCTCGACGGCCTCGACGAGGTCGGACAGGTCGGAGGCGGAGGGCGCCGCCAGCGTGGTCCCGCCCGGGATGACCGCGCCGACGACCTCGAAGTCGAAGCGCTGCGCCAGGTAGCCGAACACGTGGTGGTTGGTGACCAGGGCACGGCGCTCGGCGGGGATGCCCGCGAACGCGTCCGCCATCTCGGTCTCCACCGCGGCCACGTCGGCCCGGTACGCCGCGACGTCGTCCGCGAGGCGGGCGGCGTCGATCCCGTCCACGTCGGCGAGCACGGGCTCGAGGGCGTCGAGCACGTCGAGGACGCGTCCGGGGTCGGTCCAGAAGTGCGGATCGGGGGTGCCGGAGGCGTCGCCCTCGGCGTACTCCAGCACCTCGACGGCGTCGCCGGCCACGAACGTCGCGACCCCGTCGTCGGCCGCGGCGTCGAGGTGCTGCTGGAGCCCCTCCTCGAGGCCCAGCCCGTTGGCGACGAGCAGGTCGGCCGAGCGCACCCGGGCGGCCTCCTGGGCGGAGATCTCGAAGGAGTGCGGGTCGGCGTCGGGCTTCATCAGGGTCAGCACCTCGGCCTGGTCGCCCACGACGTTCTCGACGACGTCGCCGAGGATGTTGGTGGAGACGACGATGAGCGGGCCGTCGTCGGAGCCCACGTCGCAGGCGGTCAGCGTGCTCGCCGCGAGGAGGGCGGCGGGGAGCAGGAGGTGGGTACGGCGCACGTCAGCGTCCTGTCTCGGCGGTGAAGAGGGGCTCGGTGTCGGTCGTGAAGGACCGCGCGACGCGGGCGCCGTCGGCGACGTCGATCTCGTGGAGCTGCCGCTCGACGGGCCCGGAGAGGTAGGTGCGCTGCTGGTCGGTGGTGAGCGCCGGGGACCGTCCGGCGGCGAGCGAGGCGGCCACCAGCGGCTCGGTCTCGGCGAGCACCGACCCGTCGGCCCCGTCGAGCACGAGCACCCGGCCGTCGGTCGTGAGGGCCACGACGTGCTCGTCCTCGTCGTCGACCGCGCTCACCTGCGCCAGGGGTGCCGGGGCGGGCAGCAGCGTCCAGGAGCGCTGGCGGGTGTCGAGCAGCCACACCCCGTCGGCGCCCGCGGGCCCGGCGAGCGCGGCGACCGTGGGCCGTCCCTCGCGGTTGGCGAACGAGGTGGCCGGGGCCGCCGTCGTACCCGCCGGGTAGGGGATGCGCTCGACCGTCAGCTCGTCGTCGACGACGGTGGCGAGGAGCGCCCCGTCGGCGCAGCCGACGACCGCGCCGACGCGCGTGGTGAGCGTGCCGGACGCGTCGGGGCACGGCTCCTCGAGACCGGTGGGCTCGCCGTCGGCGGTGTAGCCGCGCAGCGACCCGGCCGCCCCGGCCGACCCGGCCGCCCCGGCCGCCCCGGCCGCACCGGCTCCGCCGGGCGCCGTCACCAGCGCGAACGACCCGACCGGCACGACCATCCCGTCGTGCGGTTCGGTCTCCAGCCGGAACCGCTCGACGAGGTCGCCCTTCGAGAGCGCCTCGGTGTCGAGGAGGACCGCCTCGCCCGCGTCGGCGAAGTAGAGGCCCGTCCCCGAGGTCGTCGAGGAGTTCGTGGTGGCGACGGTCGCCGGGCCGTCGCCCTCCACCGTGCCGACCAGGCGCGGCTCGGCGCGGTAGTAGTGGAAGTGGTCGACGTGGTCCCAGGTCCACCGTCCGCTGTCGACGACCTCGACGCCCGCGTCGGTCTGCACGAAGAGGTAGCGGCCGTCGGTGGTCATGGCGCTCGGTGCGCCGACGGTGCCGATCTCGGTCGTGCTCTCGTCGAGCAGGTCGAGGTGCGTCACGGTGCCGGACGGGTCGACCGTCGTGAGGCCGAGCGGCGGTTCGGACACCTCGGCGGCGCCCGCGACGGCGCCGTGACCGGAGCCGCCGGGCGGGGCGACGTCGGCGTCGGAGCCGGCGGTGTCGTCGGCTGCGCAGCCGGCCGCGGTCAACGTCAGGGCGACGCCGAGGGCGAGGCGGTGGAGGGGGAGGGGCACGGGTTCCTCTCGTGGGACGGGAGCGGGACGGGTCAGGCGGGCGTGGGCGCGCGGGGCGTCTCGGTGCCAGGTGCCCGGGCGGGTGAGGCGCGCAGGGCGTCGACCCCGCGGCGTACCAGCCACGACACGCAGGCGATCGCGATGGCGGAGGCGGCGACGGAGGCGCCGGCGGCGGTGGCCGCGTGCCACGACACGAGGAGGCCCGTCGCGACGGCCACGGTCCCGAGCGCGGCGGCGAGCGCCATGCGGGTGGGGATGCGGACCGTCCAGTGGCCGGCGGCGACCGCGGGTGCGAGGAGCAGTCCGACGACGAGCAGGGAGCCGACGGCCTGGTACGACGCGACCACCGCCAGCGTCACGAGACCGACGAGCGCCGCCTGGGCGATCCGGGGGCGGAGCCCCAGCACCGCGGCGATCCGCGGGTCGATCGCGAGCGCCACGAGCGAGCGGTGGGCGAGCGTCGCGACCGTGACGCCGACGGCGGCCGCGCCGGCGAGCAGCACGACGTCGAGGGGCGCGATCGCGAGGATGTCGCCGAAGAGGATCGCGGTCGCGTCGGTGGCGAAGCTCCCCGCGTGGGAGATGACGATGACGCCGAGGGCGAGCATGGCGACGAAGAGCAGCCCGATGCTGGTGTCGTAGGACAGCGAGCCCCGGCGCTGCACCGCCCCGATGGCCAGGCTCATCACCACGGCGCTGAGGGCACCGCCGACGAGTGCCGGGGCGCCCAGCACCGTCGCGAGGGCGACGCCGGGCAGCATGCCGTGGGCCAGCGCCTCACCGAGGAAGGCCATGCCGCGCACGACCACCCAGGTGCCGACGACCCCGCACAGCACGGCGACGAGCGCACCGCCGACGAGGGCGCGCTGGAGGAACGCGAGCGAGAACGGCTCGAGGAGCGCGTCGGCGAGGAAGGTCACGGGCCGGGACCCTAGCCACAAGTGCGAATGATTATCAAAAGCGGTAGGGTGCGGTCGTGCGCTCTTCCCCCACCACCCCCGGTCCCGTCGTCCGGCTCCGCGACATCCGCGTCGACTTCGGCGACCGGACCGCCCTCCGGGACGTCGTGCTCGACCTGCACGCCGGCGCGGTGACGGTGGTGGCCGGGCCCAACGGAGCCGGCAAGTCGACGTTGCTCGAGGTCGTCGCGGGCACACGGGTGCCGACGCGCGGGTCGTGCTCGACCACCGGGGCGGCGGCCTTCGTGCCCCAGCGTGCCGGGGTCTCCGACCTCCTGCCGATCACCGTCCGCGACGTCGTCGCGGTCGGCACCTGGGGGCGGCTCGGGGCGTGGCGACGGGCGGACGCCGCCGCGCGGGCTGCCGTGGACGCGGCGCTGCGCCGGCTGGAGATCCGGGACCTGCAGCGGCGCCCGTACGCCGCGTTGTCCGGCGGTCAGCGCCAACGGGCCCTGCTGGCCCAGGGCATCGTGGCCCGCGCCGACCTGCTCCTCCTCGACGAGCCCACCACGGGTCTGGACGCCGCGAGCGGCGCCCGCATCCGGGCGGTGATGGCCGAGGAGGCGGCACGGGGGGCCGCGGTCGTGTGCGTCTCCCACGACCCCGCGGTCGTGGGCGCGGCGGACCGTGTCGTCACGCTGGCGGACGGCGCCGTGGTGGCGGACACCCTGCCCGCCGGGGGCGTGGCCCCAGCGCTACGGGGAGCGGCGCGCTGAGGCCACGACCGTTCAGGCGCGGCTGAGGGGGACCCGCCCCGTCACGAGGTGCTGCGGCCGCGACTCGTGGCCGGGGGACACGCCGAAGCGCCGGTCGAGCTCCGCGACCTCGTCGATGCGCTCGGTGCGCACCTCGACGAGGCCGGCGGCCTCGAAGACCGCGACGAAGGCGTCCACGTCGGCGGAGGTGGCCAGGGGGAGCGCCGCCTCGGCGCCGAGGTCGTAGGTGCGGCCGAAGGCGTCCGGCCCGTCGGTCGACTCGACGGCGACGCCGCGGTCGATGCCGCCCGGGTACCAGTTCGCGTCCACGCAGGCGACGGTGCCACCGGGCCGCACCAGTGTGCTCCACGCGCGCACGGCGTCCACGGGGTCACGCAGCGTCCAGAGCAGCCAGCGGCTCGTGACCGCGTCGTACGGCGCGTCGGCGATCCCCTCGGTGTCCCCGGGGCGGACCGCGTCGCCGCGCACGAACCGCGCGGCGGGCCGGCCGTCGCGGCGTCGCCCCTCGGCGTCGCGCCGGGCCTCGGCGAGCATGCCGTCCGCGCTGTCGAGCCCGACCACGTCGTGGCCCAGCTCGGCGAGCACGTGCGCGACGTAGCCGGAGCCCGTGCCGACGTCGAGCACCCGCAGCGGCCCCGGCCCCAGGGCCCCACGCCAGACCCGCGTCCACAGGTCCCGGTCGAGCGCGGCGCGCTCGCCCTCGACCTGACGGCGGTGGTACGCCGGCGCGCGGCTCGTCCAGTAGTCATCGAGGCGCGCCTGGAGAGCGCCCCCGCCCGGTCCGGCGGTCGGCTCGGTGATCGGCTCGGTCGTGGTGGTCTGGCTCATGCGGACTTCCTCACGTCGATCGCGGTGGGGGCCTTGCGGAACAGCAGGTGGAGCTCGCCGTCGAGGTCGACCCGACGCACCTCGACCTCGTAGACCGGCTCGAGGACGGCGGGGACCAGCACCTCGTCGGGGGTGCCCTGGGCGACCACGCGACCGGCCTCGAGCAGGACCACGTGGTCGCAGTAGCGCGCCGCGAGGTTGAGGTCGTGGAGCACGACCACCACGCTGGCCGGCAGGGTCGCGACGAGGTCGAGCACCTCGTGCTGGTAGCGGATGTCGAGGTGGTTGGTGGGCTCGTCCAGCAGCAGGTGCTCCGCCTCCTGGGTGAGCGCCCGGGCGATCAGCACGCGCTGCTTCTCGCCGCCCGACAGCCCGGCGTAGTCCCGCGTCGCGAGGTGCAGCGCCCCGACCCGGCGGAGGGCGGCCGTGGCGACGGCGCGGTCGTGCGCCGACGGGCGGGACGAGAGTCGCTGGTGGGGCAGCCGGCCGAGCAGCACGAGGTCCGCGACGCGCATCGGCAGGTCGCCGCTGTGCTCCTGCACGACCACGGCCACCTGGCGGGCGAGCGCCGAGCGGGAGACCTGTCCGACCTCGGTCCCGTCGAGCTCCACGTGCCCGGCGGTGGGCTGGAGCGCGCCGTACAGGGTGCGGAGCAGCGTGGTCTTGCCGCTGCCGTTGGGTCCGACGAGCCCCACGGTCGCGCCCGTCGGCACGCGCAGGTCGACCCCGTCCACGACGACGACGTCGCCGTAGCGGTGCGCGACACCGCTGGCCTCGATCACCGCGTCTGCTCCAGGAAGTCGACGACCTGCTCCAGGCCGTCGACGGCCAGCGGCGTCGGCGGCTCGGCGTAGTTGAGGAGGAGGGGGAGCAGGGCGCCGGACCGCACGGCGCGGAGGGCGTCCGCGCCGGCGAGGGAGGTGAGCGCCTCGGTGACCTCGGCCGCGTCGCCGTCGCTGCGGAGCAGGATGATGACGTCGGGGTCGCGCGCGACGATCTCCTCGGCGCTGACCTCGAACACGCGGTCGCCGACGTCGCCGAACACGTTCTCCAGGCCGGCGGCCTCGACGAGAGGGGCGGACATCGAGCCGCGGCCGTAGGCGTAGGTCACGCCGCCGCCGACGGTCGGGTACAGCACCGCCACGGTGCGGTCCTCGTCGGCCGGCACGCGGTCCCGGATGGCGGCGACCCGCTCCTCGAGCTCCGCCACGTAGGCGTCCGCCTCGTCGGTGCGCTCGAACACCTCGCCGTACAGCCGCACCTGGTCGTAGAGGTCGTCGAACGTCGCATCGCCCTCGAGCGACCCGCAGAACGCCGGCTCCTCGATGAGGCCGATGTCGTTGGACGCGAGCGTGTCGCGGGTGATCGTCTCCGTCTGGCCCAGCACGAGGTCGGGCGTCTGGGCGACGACCTCCTCTCGCGAGATCTGCAGGTGGCCGCTGGTGTCGGTGCGGTCCGTCAGCAGCGGGACCTCGTCGATGGCGGCGAGGGTGTCGGCGTCGTAGTACTCCTCGGGGTAGACCCCCGCCCGGGCGACCACCCGGTCGAGGACCCCCAGCTCGTGCAGCGTCACGGCGGCGGCACTCTTCAGCATCACGACCCGCTCGGGTGCGCCGTCGAGCTCGACGGTGCCTCCGCAGTTCTCGACGGAGATCGCGGCGTCGTCGCCGTCCTCGCCGCAGGCGACGAGCGGGGCGAGCAGGAGCACCGCCGCGGCGGTCGTGGCGGTACGGCGGACGGTCGAGCGGGACGGGTTGCTCACGGTTCTCCTGGGGCGGCGGTCGGTGGGGTGGAAGCGCGCAGCGGGCCGGCTCACGAGGGCACCGCCTGGAAGCGACGGACGAGGAACAGCAGGAAGGGGGCGCCGACGAGGGCGGTGATGATGCCGATCGGGATCTCCTGGGGCGCCAGCAGGGTGCGGGCCAGCACGTCCGCCCAGACGAGCAGGATGGCGCCGAGCAGTGCGGCCACCGGCACGACGGCCCGGTGGGTGCCGCCGACGAGCCGACGGGCGAGGTGGGGGATGACGAGGCCGACGAAGCCGATGCTGCCGGCCATCGCGACGAGCACGCCCACGAGCAGCGAGACGCCCACGAGGAGGAGGGACCGGAACCGCTCGGGGTGGATGCCGAGGGTCAGTGCGGTCTCGTCACCGACGACCAGCGCGTCGAGGCGTCGGCCGGTGACCACGAGGACGGCGGCGGTGCCGGCGACCACGACGACGACCACGGCCAGCGGGCCGTTCCACCCGGCCAGGCCCAGCGAGCCCAGCAGCCAGAACATGACGGACCGCGCTCCCTCGGCGGAGTCGGAGGCGAAGATGAGGAAGCTCGTCGCGGCCGACAGGGCGTAGCCGATCGCCACCCCCGCCATCAGCAGCCGGACGGAGGTGATCCGGCCCGCCGAGCGAGCGACGAGGAAGACGAGGGCCGAGGCGGCGAGGGCCCCGAGGAACGCGCTGCCCTGGAGCGCGTAGTCGCCGAAGGCGGCGCCGGCGCCGAACAGGATCGCGGCCGCCGCGCCGCAGCTGGCGCCCGAGTTGATGCCCAGCACGTAGGGGTCGGCCAGGATGTTGCGGACCATCGCCTGCAGCACCACGCCCGCCATCGCGAGCCCGGCGCCGACGGTGGCGCCGAGGATGACCCGGGGCGCGCGGATCTGCCAGACGATCGCGTCGTGGCGGGACTCCCAGGTGACGTCACCGATGCCCGTGAGGTGGTGCAGCACGATGCGGAACGAGTCCCCGGGGGAGACCGCGACGGGTCCGGCGCCGACGCCGACCACGAGGGTCACGAGGAGCGCGGCCGCCAGTCCGAGCACCCAGAGGGTCGCGCGCCGACGTTGGGCACCGACGCCGAGGAGGTCGGCGTCGGGGTCGTCGGGGAGTGCGATCGCGTCGGCGGGCGCGTCGGTGGACGGGGCGGGGGTGCGGTCGAGGATGCTCACGACTGCCCACCGTTGGTTATCGCGAACAACATGCAACAAGCCTCGCACACGACGAGGCGCGTGCCCCTACCCGGTCCGGCAGGTCAGGCGAAGATCTCCAGCAGATCGCGCACGGAGGTCTCGGTCTCGGCGGGGTGCCGGAGGCGCAGGTCGGTGTTGAGGCTGTACGCGTTGCGCCGACCGACCTTCTCCTTCGTGACGTAGCCCGCCACCTCGAGGTCCTTGAGGATCGCCTGGGCGGCCCGCTCGGTGATGCCCACGACCGCGGCGATCTCCCGGATGCGCGCTGCGGGGTCACGACTCAGGGCGACCAGGACGTGGCCGTGGTTGCTGAGGAACGTCCACCCGGGCGCATCGCTCGACGACATGGCCGCACTGTAGTGGGAACGTGATGCGAACCACGGATACACGAATCTAGACACACGTATTCAGATTCCGGTTTTATGTTTCTCATGAATCCTCTCGTCGTGGCCCGTCGGGTCCTCTTCACCGTCATGCTCGGAGCACTCGCCGTCCTCGCCCTGGGGGCGGCGGTGCGACCACCCGACGAACCGTCGACGTGGTTGCGGCTGGTGCTCGCGGCGTACGTCGGCGTGCTGGGGTGGCTGGTGGCCGCCTATGCCGCGACGAACCTGCGCGGCCAGGCCCGGTCGACCCGCTTCGGGCTGCTCCTGGTCGTCGCCGTGGCGGGTCTGCTCACCATGGTGTCGGCCGGCGGGCTGGTCGTGTCCGCGATCGGGTGGACGGTGAGCGGTGCCGCCACGGCCGCCCTGGTGGCGCACCGGGGCGATGCGGGAGCGCGACGAGCCGCCGGGGTCGTCGCCCGCCGCCTGGCCGGGGGCGACGCAGCCCTGTGGTTGGCGGTCCTCGTGCTCGTCGCCGGTGGCACGTCGTCGGCCGCCACGACGCTGGCGGGCGCCCTCCTGGCGGTCGCGGTGCTCGTGCGGTCCGCGTCGGTGCCGGTCCAGCGGTGGCTGCCCGAGACGGCCGAGGCGCCGTCCCCGGTCTCCGCGCTGCTGCACGCCGGCGTCGTCAACGGGGGAGCGATGTTCGCGCTGGTGCACTGGTCGGTCCTCGCCGCGTCGCCCGTGGCGCTGGTCGTGCTGGTGGTCGCCGGAACCGCGTCCGTCGGGGGTGGCCTCGCGGCCATGCGGCTGCGTCCCGACGTGAAGGGCCGCCTGGCGGGCTCGACGACGGCCCAGATGGGCCTCGTCGCCGTGCAGCTCGGCCTGGCGCTGCCGGCGGCCGCGCTGGTGCACGTGCTGGGGCACGGCTGCTGGAAGGCGTGGCTGTTCCTCCGCGCCGGTGGCGCGGTCGACCGGGCGCGCTCCTCGGCCGGCGGTACGGCCGGCGGCGCGGGCGGTCCGGCTCGCGTCCACCCCGTGCTGCTGCTCGCCGGCGTCGTCGTCGCCGGCCTCGGCGTGGGCACCCTGGCGCCGGAGCTCGCACTCCCGGCGGCGATGACCACGGCGGTGGCCGTCGTCGCCGTCGTCGAGGCGCGCCGGACCGCTCGGACGCGCCGGGCCGGTCGCGCCCTGGCGACCGGGCTCGCGGTGGGCGTGCCCGCGGCGTACCTCGCCCTGCTCGCCGTCGTCGACCCCGCGATCCACGGCGCCGTCGCGGTGGACTCCGTGTCCCCGGCGCCCCCGGTGCTCGCGGTGGCGGCGGCTGCGCTGGTCGTCGCCCTCGGGCTCGTCGTCGCGCGGCTGACCCCCGGGAGCAGCGGGCCCGTCGCGACCGCCGTGGCCGCCACCCTGCTTCCCCCGGGCGGGACGGCCCGGGGGAAGGTCCGGCTCGCCGCGGTGGAACCGTCCGTGCTGCCGGGCGGCCTGCCCCCGAGCCAGCTGGGCACGGTCGTCGGCATCGCGGCGACGGCGGTCGGTCCGGCGTGGCCGCTGCGCTCGCTGGTCGCGGCGAACCCGCTGGCCCCGTTGGAGAAGCTCGCGGTGGAGGACGCCGCCGCCACGGTGAGGATCGTGCACGGGCGGGACCCGCGGCCCGCGCTGTCGACGTTCCTCGACCTGCACGCCGCCGGCCTCGTCAGCGACTCGGCCATCCGTCGCGCCCTGAGCGAGGAGCCGACGGCCGTGGAGCAGCGGCGCTCGCCCCGCGGCGGACGGTCCGGGTCCGGACCGCTGGCCGGCGCCAGCCCCGCCGACCTCGTCGCGTTCACCCGCGCCTGCGCCGACCAGCCCGCGGCGGACGGCCCGGCGCCGGTCCGCGCCTGCGACCGGATCGAGGTCACCCGGGGTCGCCGCCCCGGCGAGGTGCTCGACCTGCAGGTCGCCGCCTGGGCCGCGCGCGCCTGGAGCTCCGTGACCGTGGACGGGGTGTCCCCGCACGACCCCTGGTCGTCGTGGCTGGAGTCGGCCCGGCACCGCGCCTACGACGTCGCGTGGCGGGTGCCCGGGGCCGCCGCGCTGGCCCGCACGCTGCCGGACGACCCGGCCGAGGCGATCGCCGCGCTGTGGCCCCAGGTCGACGCGCTGGTGGGGGAGACCGACCTCTACACCTACCTCGCGGCCACGTTCGCCGCCGTCCGCGGCTGGGCGGCCCACGCGCGGTGGCGCGACCGGGTGGCGGAGGACACGGGGGCGCTCCTGCGGCTCGCCGCCCTGGCCCTCGCGCTCGACGTCGTCGTCGCCCGCGCCACGCTCGACGGCCGCGGTGCGCGGGTGGCGGCGCCCGTCGCCACGGGTCGCCCTCGCGGCGACCGGGACGCGGCCACCACGGCCTACCTCGTCGGCGTCTGGCAGCGCGCCCTCGACCTCACCAGCAGGGACGGCGTCCTGCGGGCGCTGACCCCGGAGGCACCGGCGTCCCCGCAGGGTGCGACCGACGCTGCCCCGACGGCGCGGCCCGTGCACTCGGTCTGGTGCATCGACGCGCGATCCGAGCGGATGCGCCGCCACCTCGAGGACGGCGGCGGCCACGAGACCTACGGCTACGCCGGCTTCTTCGGCCTCGCCGTGCGGCACCGCGACGCCTCGGGTGCCGTTGCCGATCTCTGCCCCGGCATCCTGCGACCGGCAGTCACCACCGAGGAACGACCGACCCTGCTGGGCGTCTCGGCGGCGGTCCGGCAGCTCACCGGGCGCATCGGGCAGCACCCCGCGGCCGCGTTCGGCTGGGCCGAGATGAGCGGGGTCCCGGCCCTGCTCAGCACCCTCGGTGCCTCGCTCGCTCCCCGTCGGTGGCGGGAGCTCACCGGCCCCGCCCAGCCCGTCGTCCCCGAGCTGGTGCCGCTGCCGCACGAGGTCGCCGTCGACGTCGCGGCGCAGCTGCTGGTCGCCACCGGCCTCGTCGGGCGGCTCGGCGACGACGTCTCGCCGGCGCTCGAGCCGGTCGTCCTGGTCGGCCACGGGTCGAGCACGGAGAACAACGCGTTCGCCTCGGCCTACGACTGCGGCGCGTGCGGGGGGAACAGCGGGCGGGTCAACGCCGCCCTGGTCGCGACCGCCCTCAACGACCCCCTGGTCCGGCTCTCCCTGGCGGAGCGGGGGCTCGTCGTCCCGCCCTCCGTCGTCGCCGTCGCGGCGGTCCACGACACCACCACCGACGGTGTCGTCCTGCTGCGGCGCCGTGCCGAGGAGTCGCCCGAGCTGGCGGCGGCGCTCGACACGCTGGCCGACGACCTCGCCCGGGCGGGGGAGGCGGCGTCCACCGAGCGTGCACACGCACTCCCGAGCTCGGGACGTCGCCGGCGCCTCACCACGGTCGCCGACCGCGGCGCCGACTGGGCCGAGCCGATGCCCGAGTGGGGTCTCGCCGGGGCACGGGCGCTCGTCGTCGGTCCGCGTCACCTCACCGCCGGGCGCGACCTGGACGGCACGACGTTCCTGCACTCGTACGACGCGGGTCTCGACCCCGACGGCCAGGTCCTCGAGCAGATCATGACCGGCCCCCTGGTCGTGACGCACTGGATCGCCGCGCAGTACTACTTCTCCGCCGCGGCGCCCGACCTGCTCGGGGCGGGGGACAAGACCACGCACAACGTCGTCGGCGACGTCGGGGTCATGACCGGCGCCCACGGCGACCTGCGGGTCGGCCTGCCGTGGCAGGCGGTCGCGGGGAGCGATCCCGTGACGGGTGCTGCCCCAGACCGTCTGCGTCACGTGCCGGCTCGGCACCTGGTCGTCGTCGCCGCCGACCCCGCGCGTGTCCGCGACATCGTCACCCGGCACCGCCAGCTCTACGAGATGGTCGGCAACGGCTGGTCGCAGCTCGTCGTCGTGGACGGCGCCGGACGGTTCCTCGAGCTGGACCGCCAGCTCGCGTGGCGGCCGTGCTCGATCCCGTCGGTGCCGGCGACCCCGGCGAGCCCGGCGCCCACCCCGGTCGACCCCGCGGACCGCTCCCGGTCGTCCGCGTCCTGACCGGACGGGGGTCTCGCCGACCGAGCAACGGCGAGGCCCCCGCCGCCACGGGGCGACGGGGGCCGGGGGCGCCGACCTTGCGGGGTTGGCTACGGGCTCGAGCGTACGACGCAGCAGAAAGGGTCACGGACGACCGGCTCCTGCGGGATCCGGCTGTCGTCCGTGACCCTTTCCGCGACAACGAGAAAGCCCCCGTCTCGGATCTCTCCGGAACGGGGGCTGACCTGCAGGTTCGAGCTGGTGGGCGATACTGGGTTTGAACCAGTGACCTCTTCCGTGTCAAGGAAGCGCGCTACCACTGCGCCAATCGCCCTAGACGACCAACGATCCCTTGCGGGACCGGAGGCAATCGAGGTGGAGACGGGATTTGAACCCGTGTAGACGGATTTGCAGTCCGTTGCCTCGCCTCTCGGCCACTCCACCGTGGAGGCTGGTACCTACTTCTCTCCGAGCGGACGACGAGGCTCGAACTCGCGACCTCAACCTTGGCAAGGTTGCGCTCTACCAACTGAGCTACGTCCGCTTGCGCTCCGCTCCGGGTTTTTCGCCCGGTTCGGCGTGCGTCGAGAACAGTAGCGGATGCCGGGGGGCGTGCAAAATCCGGGTCACGGCGGTGTGTCGGGGAGGTGGAATCGCGGGCCCACCGGACCCCGAACGGCCAGGTCAGACCGCCTACGATCGCCCCATGAAGACCTGGGTGAACGGCAAGATGCTCGACGATCCCGACCAGCCGGTGCTGACGGCGACCGACCACGGGGTGACCGTCGGTGACGGGGTCTTCGAGTCGATCAAGGTCGTGGACGGGCGGGCGTTCGCCCTCACGCGCCACCTCGACCGGCTCGTCTCGTCCGCGCGGGGCATCGGCCTCGACCGCGTCGACGTGGACGCCGTGCGCTCGGGCATCGACGCCGCCCTCGCCGCGGAGCACGTCGCCTTCGGGCGCCTGCGGGTCACCGTCACGGGCGGCCCCGGCCCGCTCGGCTCGGGGCGGGGGGACGCGCCGTACTCGCTCCTCGTCTCCGCAGTCCCCATGCAGGCCGTGCCCACGGTCACCGAGATCGTGACCGTGCCGTGGACCCGCAACGAGCGGAGCGCGGTCGCGGGGCTGAAGACGACGTCGTACGCCGAGAACGTCGTCGCGCTCGCCCGCGCGACCGAGCAGGGCGCGAGCGAGGCGGTCTTCGCCAACACGCAGGGACACCTCTGCGAGGGCACGGGCTCGAACGTCTTCTACGTCGTGGACGGCGAGCTGCGCACGCCGACGCTGGTGAGCGGCTGCCTCGCCGGCGTGACGCGCGCGCTCGTGCTCGCCTGGTGCGGCGGGCGGGAGGTGGACGAGCCGATCGCGGTCGCGGAGGCGGCCGACGAGGTGTTCCTGGTGAGCACGACGCGGGACGTCCAGGCGGTACGGCGCTGGAACGGCCGCGAGCTGCCCGCACCGGGTCCGGTGACGGCCGAGGCGCAGCGGGTCTGGCGCGAGCGGGAGGCCGCCGACATCGACCCGTGAGGCGCGAACGACCCCGATGTGAGTTCGCGGGGGAGGTGCGCTAACGTATGCGACCGCACCACGCGGGCGATTGGCGCAGTGGTAGCGCGCTTCGTTCACACCGAAGAGGTCACTGGTTCGAACCCAGTATCGCCCACCGCAACAGGACCGCCCCCGACCAGCCGCCAGGCAGGTTCGGGGGCGTTTCGCATTTCCGGGCCTGTCCGCCGGGGCCGTCCGGGTCGTGCGTTCCTGCACAGCCGACGTGCGTGCCTGGGCATTGCCTCCGCCTGGCGCGGGCTGCGACGGTCGACACAATTAGTAGGACGTCATAGTTTTGGACGTCCTACTGTCGATCGACGGACCCGTGAAGGAGATGGTGTGAACCTCGACGAGGACGATCTCGCTGCGATGCTCGCGGCTGTGCGGAAGTTCGCCGAGGCCGAGCTGGCGCCGCACGCCCAGGAGCGCGACGAGAAGAAGATCTTCCCCGTCGACGTGCTGCAGCGCGCGGGGGAGCTGGGCCTCGGTGGCCTCTACGTCGGCGAGGAGCACGGGGGCATCGGCCTGCCGCGGCGCGCCGCCGCCGCGGTCTTCGTGGAGCTCGCGCGTGGCGACACCGCCATCGCGGCCTACGTCAGCATCCACAACATGGTCGCCTGGATGGTCGACACGTTCGCCACCGACGAGGTGCGGGCGGCGTGGCTGCCCGAGCTGAGCGCCATGCAGAAGCTCGCGTCGTACTGCCTGACCGAGCCCGACGCCGGGTCCGACGCCGCCGCCATCCGCACGACCGCGCGGCGCGACGGCGACGAGTACGTGCTCCGGGGGGTCAAGCAGTTCATCTCCGGCGCGGGGTCGACCGACGCGTACCTCGTCATGGCCCGCACCGGTGGCCCGGACGCGCGGGGCATCTCGGCGTTCCTGGTTCCCGCCGACAGCGAGGGCCTCTCCTTCGGGGCCAACGAGCGGAAGATGGGCTGGAACGCACAGCCGACCCGTCAGGTGGTGCTCGAGGACGTCCGCGTCCCGGCCTCGCACCGGCTCGGCGAGGAGGGCGAGGGCTTCTCGATCGCGATGCGCGGTCTCAACGGCGGCCGCATCAACATCGCCGCCTGCTCGCTGGGCGGCGCGTCGTGGGCGGTCGAGCGGGCGACGGCGCACCTGCGCGAGCGGATCGCCTTCGGCAAGCCGCTGAGCGCGCAGCAGGCGCTGCAGTTCAAGCTCGCCGACATGACGACGAGCATCGAGGCGTCGCGGTGCCTGCTCGAGCGGGCGGCCACGGCCTTGGACGAGGGCAGCCCCGACGCGGTGCAGCTGTGCGCCATGGCGAAGCAGTTCGTCACCGACCAGTGCTTCGAGGCGGCGAACGCGGCCCTGCAGCTCCACGGCGGCTACGGCTACCTTGCCGAGTACGGCGTGGAGCGCGTGGTGAGGGACCTGCGCGTCCACCAGATCCTGGAAGGGACCAACGAGATCATGCGACTCATCGTGAGCCGGGCGGCGCTGGAGGGTGCGGCGTGACCGCCCCCGACGAGCAGGCCGTCGAGCCCACCGTCCTCGTCGAGCACCGCGGTCGGGCGGGCGTGCTGACCCTCAACCGCCCGCGGGCGCTGAACGCGCTGACCCACGAGATGGTCGGGCTCCTCGACGCGGCGCTGCGGGCGTGGGCCGACGACCCCGACGTCGAGGTCGTCGTGCTCCGCGGGGCCGGCGAGCGGGGGCTGTGCGCGGGTGGCGACATCGTCGCCATCCACCGCGACGCCACGACGGGCGGCACGGGTTCCGAGGACTTCTGGCGCGACGAGTACCACCTCAACGCCCTCATCGCGCGCTACCCCAAGCCGTACGTCGCGCTGATGGACGGCATCGTGCTGGGTGGCGGGGTCGGTGTCTCGGCGCACGCCTCGCACCGCGTCGTCACCGAGCGCACCCGCATCGGCATGCCGGAGACCGGCATCGGCTTCGTCCCCGACGTGGGCGGCACCTGGCTCCTCTCGCGCTCGCCCGGCGAGCTCGGCACGTACGTCGCGCTCACCGCCGGCCACGCCGACGGTGCCGACGCCCTGGTGCTGGGCCTCGCCGACCGCATGGTCGCCTCGGCCGACCTCGACCGCCTCGTGGAGCAGCTCGCCGACCCGTCCGCGGGCAGCGTCGACAGCGTCCTGGACTCCGTCGCGGTGGCCCCACCGGAGAGCGGCCTGACCGCGGCCCGCGCGTGGATCGACGCCGGCTTCGGCCACGACGACGCCCGCGAGGTCGTCGCCGCCCTGCGGGCGCGGCCGGAGCCCGAGGCCCACGCGGCGGCCGACACCGTCGAGGCGAAGTCGCCGACGTCGGTGGCGGTGACGCTGCGCGCCCTGCGGGCGGCGCGGCACATGGACAGCCTGGAGGAGGCGCTGACCCAGGAGTACCGCATCGCGCTGCGGATGCTGCGGGGCCACGACTTCCCCGAGGGCGTCCGGGCCCAGGTCATCGACAAGGACCGGTCCCCGCGCTGGGAGCCCGCCTCGCTCGAGGCGCTGCAGGACGCGGACGTCGCGTCGTACTTCGCTCCGCTCGGCGACGCCGAGCTCGGCCTCACCCGCCCGCCCTCGCCCGCCCCCGCGGGCTCCGAGGGCTGAGGAAAGGAACCGCATGTCCACCACCGACAAGCCCCGGGTCGCCTTCATCGGCCTCGGCAACATGGGCGGCCCGATGGCCGCCAACCTCGTCAAGGCCGGGTACGCCGTGACCGGCTTCGACCCGTCGCCGGCGGCCGCCGCCGCCGCGGCCGAGGCCGGCGTCACGCCCGCGGAGTCCGCCTCCGCAGCGGCGCAGGACGCCGAGGTCGTCATCACGATGCTCCCCAGCGGGCAGCACGTGCTCGACGTCTACGAGGGCCGTAGCGGCGACACCCCGGTGCTCGCCGCGGCCGCCGCGGGCGCGCTGCTCGTCGACTGCTCGACCATCGCCGTGGACGACGCCCGCGCCGCCGCCGAGGCCGCTCGCGCGGCGGGCCACCGCGCCGTCGACGCGCCCGTCTCCGGCGGGGTCGGGGGAGCCACGGCCGGCACGCTGACCTTCATGGTCGGCGCTGCCGACGCCGACCTCGAGGCCGTCAACGCCGTGCTCGAGCCGATGGCGGGCCGCGTCGTCCACTGCGGGGACAGCGGCGCCGGCCAGGCCGCGAAGATCTGCAACAACATGATCCTCGGCATCTCGATGATCGCCGTCTCGGAGGCCTTCGTGCTGGGCGAGCGCCTCGGGCTGACGCACCAGGCCCTGTTCGACGTGGCGTCAACCGCGTCGGGCCAGTGCTGGTCGTTGACCACCAACTGCCCCGTGCCCGGACCCGTGCCCACCAGCCCGGCGAACCGTGACTACGCGCCGGGCTTCGCCTCGCCCCTGATGGCCAAGGACCTGGGCCTGGCGATGACGGCCGCGGAGACCACGCACACCGGTACGCGGATGGGTCAGCTCGCTGCCGAGATCTACCGCGAGTTCGCCTCCGGCAACGGGGCCGGGCTCGACTTCTCCGCCATCATCGGCGCCGTCCGCGACGACCACAACGAAGGAGCGGCATCGTGACCGCGACGTACGAGAACATCACCGTCCGCCGCGAGGGTCGCGTCGGCGTCATCACCCTCGACCGGCCCGAGGCGCTCAACGCGCTCAACCTCGCGCTCGGCGCGGAGGTCGTGGCGGCCGCCGAGGAGATGGACGCCGACCGCGGCATCGGGGCCATCGTGCTCACCGGCTCGGAGCGGGCGTTCGCCGCCGGCGCCGACATCAAGGAGATGGCGTCCCGCGACTACGCCGACATCGTGCTGGAGGACTTCTTCTCCACGTGGGACCGGTTCGCCGCGGTCCGCACCCCGACCATCGCCGCCGTGTCCGGCTACGCGCTGGGCGGCGGCTGCGAGGTGGCCATGATGTGCGACCTCCTCATCGCCGCGGAGTCCGCGAAGTTCGGGCAGCCCGAGATCACCCTCGGCACCATCCCCGGCATCGGCGGCTCCCAGCGCCTGACCCGCGCGATCGGCAAGGCGAAGGCCATGGACCTCGTCCTCACTGGCCGCATGATGGACGTGACGGAGGCCGAGCGCTCGGGCCTCGTGTCCCGGGTCGTGCCGACGGCGGAGCTGCTCGACGTCGCGATGGAGACCGCCGCGACGATCGCCTCGATGTCGCTCCCCGCGGCGTACGCGGCGAAGGAGGCCGTGGCGCAGGCGTTCGAGACGACGCTGGCGGCCGGTGTGCGGTTCGAGCGGCGCACCTTCCACGCCACCTTCGCGCTCGCCGACCGGGCCGAGGGCATGGCGGCGTTCGTCGAGAAGCGGCGCCCGGACTTCACGCACGGCTGACGCGGAACGGCGGGGACGCCGGCGCGTCCTCGCCGTGCTGGCCGGTCAGGCGGGCGACCACCTCGCCCACCGCCGCCCGGTCGAGCACGCCCCCGTGCCACGTGTCGCGGGGGCGTCCCGGCGTGCGCAGGTCGCGCGCGACCACGACGTTGCTGCGCTCGCACTCGCCCAGGCACTTCACGACCCGCACCCGGGTGCCTGCGGGCACTGTGTCGCGCAGGTGCTGCAGGAGGTCGTCGTGGTCGACGCCCGGGTGCTTGCGGGACGTCCCGCAGCAGCAGTCGTGGCAGACGAGCACGTCGTGGTCGGGTCTCACCGGGGTCAGCCGATCCAGTCGTTGCCCGGCAGCTCGTCGAGCGCCGTGATGTCGAGGGTGGGCTCGATGCCGGACCCCGGCGCCAGGCCGAAGTGCTCGACGGCCGTGCGCACCCACTCCGCGGCGTCGATGTTCATCGGGCCCGACACCCACATGGCGTAGGGCAGGTTCACGAAGCGCTCCTCGCGCACCGCCTCCAGGTCGCGCGACGCCGGGTTGGCCTGCAGCACGGCGACCTTGTCCTCGTAGGACTGGCCCGGGTAGTCGACGAAGAAGATGACGTCGGGGTCGGAGGCGGCGAGGGTCTCCCAGCCGACCTCGGTCCAGGTGTCCTCGACCGCGGCCGTCGCGTTGGTGACGCCGGCGGTGTCGAAGATGGCCTGGGGGCCGCCGAACGATCCGGACGTGAAGATGGCGTCGGTGCCGGAGTCGAAGAGGAACGCCGTCGGCTTCTCGTCGCCCTGCGGCGCCGCCTCCAGGGCGGCCCGCCGCTCGTCGATGTCCGCGACGACCTCGGCGGCGGTGTCGCTGTGGCCGGTGAGCTCGCCGATGTTGGTGAGGTCGGTCGTCAGGGCCGTCCAGGCGTCCATCGTGCCGCGGGCGCCGTCGTCCTGCTGGCAGGTCTCGCTCAACAGGTACGTCGCGATGCCGTGCTCGGTGAGCATCTCGGGCATCAGGTTGCGGGCCTCGCTGAAGCCGTAGCCGTAGCCCGCGAACATCATCTGCGGGTCGACGGCCAGCACGTTCTCCAACGTGAGGAACTCCTCGCCGACCACGGTGAGCTCGTCGACGCGGTCGTCGGGGTAGGCCAGCTCCAGCAGGTCCTGGTCGCGCTCCATCCCGGTGACGGCGACCAGCTCGTCGCGGGCACCGGCGGCGAGCGCGATCGAGATGATGCCGCCGTCGTACGCGTAGAGCTCGGTGACGGGGCCGTCGACCGTGACGTCCTGGCCGCAGTTCTGCACGGTGACGGCGCCGGCTCCGGAGGCCGAGCCCGAGGCTCCCTCGGAGGCGCACGCGGCGAGGGTGGGGGCGGTGAGGACGAGGGTGGCGAGCAGGGCGAGCGGGCGCGCGGACGTCATGGGTGGTCCCTTCGAGGGTGGATGAGGAGGTGGGTCTGGTCGAGCCGGGGGTGGGGGACCTGGACGGACCCGACCCCGAAGTGGCGCGCGACGTGGTCGGAGGCCAGCACCTCGGCGGGCGGTCCGACCTCCACGACGGTGGCGGGGCCCCGGGCGGCGCTCGGGCCCTCGTCGTCGGGCCAGCCGACGACGGCGAGCACGTCGAAGTAGCGCAGCGCGAGGTCGAGGTCGTGGATGGTCGCGACGAGGGTCTGCGCCTGGCCGGCGAGCACCTCGAGCAGCCGCAGCTGCCAGGCGACGTCGAGGTGGTTCGTGGGTTCGTCGAGCAGCATGACCGGGCACTGCTGCGCCAGGCCCCGGGCGAGGACCGCGCGGCGACGCTCACCCCCGGAGAGCTGGTCGCACGGGCTGTCGACGCGGTCGGCGAGACCGACGGCGTCGAGGGCGGCCAGCACGACCTCGCGCTCGTCGCGCCCGCCGCGGGCCCACGGCCGGGTGCGGGGCACGCGTCCCAGCGCCACCATCTCGCCGACGAGCAGCTCGGCGGCGACGACCTCCTCCTGCGGCACGTAGGCCACCCGCCGGGCGCGCTCGCGGGGGCGCACGTCGTGCAGGTCCTCGAGCCGACCGTCCGGGCCGGCGAGCTCGGCGGTGCCGCTGTCGTGGTGCAGCACCCCGGCCAGCACCCGGAGGAGCGTGGACTTGCCGGCGCCGTTGACGCCGACGATCCCGAGCCGCTGCCCCCGGGGTACGTCGAGGTCGACGTCCGCGAGGATCCTGCGGCCGCCGAGGCTGACGCCGACGCCGCGCAGCCGGGAGGCGAGCGGAGGGGCGCTCACTGCTGGCCCCCGAACCGGTAGCGGCCCCGGCCCATGAGCAGCAGGAAGAGGGGCGCCCCGACGACGCCGGTGACGACGCCGAGCGGGATCTCCTGCGGTCGGACGGCGAGGCGGGCGACGACGTCGACCCAGAGCAGGAACAGGCCGCCGCCGAGCGCGGCGACGGGGAGCACGACGCGGTGGCGAGCACCGACGACGAGGCGGGCGGCGTGGGGCACGATCAGGCCGACGAAGCCGATGCCGCCGCTGACCGCGACGAGCACGCCGACGAGCACGGCGAGCCCGACGAACAGGGTCGTGCGCATCGCCGCGACGTTGACGCCGAGGGCGGAGGCGGTGTCGGGCCCTGCGGCCAGGGCGTCCATCCAGCGGTGCAGGGCGAGCATGCCGGCGCCGAGGAGCGCGACGAGCACGGCCGGGATCCACAGCTTCTCCCAGGTCGCGCCGCCGACGCTGCCGAGCATCCAGAACATCACCGAGTTCGCGGCCCGGGGGTCACCGCTGAGGAAGACGAGGAAGGACGCGATGGCCGAGAGGCCGGAGGAGAGCACGACCCCGGACAGCACGAGCCGCAGCGGCGTCAGGCCGCCCTGGGCCGTGGCCACCAGCCAGACGAGGAGGGCCGAGCCGACCGCGCCGAGCAGCGCTCCGGTGGAGACGGCGTAGATCCCGAGCCCGCCGAGGAACCCCGTCGTGATGACGGCGGTCGCGCCCACCGAGGCGCCCGAGCTGATGCCGAGCAGGAACGGGTCGGCGAGGGGGTTGCGCACCAGCGTCTGCATGCCGACGCCGGCCACGGCGAGCCCGGCGCCGACCACGACGGCCAGCAGCGCCCGCGGCATCCGCAGCTCCCACACGATGACGTCCCACCGACCGGCATCGCGGCCCGCGAAGCGGTCGGTCACCGCGCCGACGACCTCGCCGACCGGGATCCGTTCCGAGCCGAAGGCGAGGGACGCGACGAGGCTCCCCAGGGTCGCGAGGACCAGGAGCACCAGCAGGGGCCAGAACGCGAGCCGGCGACGCACGGAGGCGCGCCGCGGCTTCTCGCCGTGGCTCACCGAACGGTGCGACGGGCAGGAGCGAGGGTGGGGCGGGAAGGGAGCACGGCGGAGCCTCTCGGTGTTGGCGCCCTGGTCGCGAGGGGCCGTCGTGAACACGTGAGCCGACAGGTCTTCGGACTCGGGTTCACCCGACGGCACGGCCTTCCCAGGGCGTCTCCGCCCCAGTGGCTTCGTCGTGCCGTCGTCGCCCTCACCGCTGCGCGCCAGTCCCGGATTCCCACCGGAGTTCCCTGGCATCCAAGGGATGCGTTCGACTCGGGAGGCACGCTAGCAGCACGCGGACGCCCACCCGCGCCGTGGTCCGCTCCTCGTCTAGGGTCCGCTGCGTGGGGGCGACGGGGACGGTGGGTCGGCGTGCGCTCCTGACGGACCGTGGGTTCCTGCGCCTGTGGGCCGGTACGTCGGCGTCCGGGCTCGCGACGTGGGCGATGCCGTTCGTGCTGGGGCTGGCGGTCGTCGACGGCTCGTTGGGCGCGGCGGCGCTCGGGGCGGCCCTCGCCGCCCGCACCGTCGGGTTCCTCGTCGTGCTGCCCGCGGCGGGCGTGCTCGCCGACCGCCACGCCCCGCGGCTCGTCGTGCTGCTCGCCTCCGTGGTCGCGGCCGGCGGCTCGTTCGCCCTCGCGGCGACGCTCGGACGTTCCGTCCCGGCGACGCTGGTGGCCGCCCTGCTCGTCGGCGTCGGGCAGGGGGCCTGCCGCCCCGCCTTCCAGGCGCTCGTGCCCGCGACGGTGGCCGAGCCCGACCGCCAGGCCGCCAACGCGGCCATCACGGTGGCCGTGCGTGCCTCCGTGCTCCTCGGGCCCGCGGTGGCGGGGCTGGGCGCCGCCGTGGCCGGGGCCGCCTGGTTCGTCGCCGCCACGGGCCTGCTGTGGGTGGTGGCCGCGCTGGCGCCCGCGCGACCTGTCGGCGACCGCGACGAGGCCCGTCGGGAGACCGTGGAACGGGGCCGCGGTTTTCGTGGCGAGTTCGCGGAGGGACTGCGCGAGGCGCGTCGCCACCCGTGGTTCCTGGGCGGTCTCGGCGCGCTGGCGACCGTGATCATGACGGGCTACTCGGTGACGGCGGTCGCGCTACCGCTGGTCAGCGCCGGGACGGCCGGCTCCGGGGTGCTGCTGGCGGCGGGCGCGACGTCGTACACCGCCGGAGCACTGCTGGGCGGCCTGCTCCTCGCCCGCTGGCGCCCGCCGTCCACGGGATGGGTGGCGCTCGGCGGCCTCGGGCTCTACGCCGTGGCGCCGCTCGCCCTGGCGCTGGACCCGCGGCTCCCGGTCGTGGTCGCGGCGTACGTCGTCGTGGGCATCGGGATCGAGCTCTTCAACGTGCCCTGGTTCACGGCGCTGCAGCGGGAGGTCGCGCCGGACCGGCTGTCGCGGGTCTCGTCCCTCGACTTCCTGGTCTCCTACGGCCTGGCGCCGCTGGGGCTCGCTCTCGTCGCGCCGGCGGTCGACCTGCTGGGGATGCAGGCGGTGCTGCTCGGCTGCGCCGCGGCGTGCGTGCTCGGCCCCGCCCTCGCGGTGCTCGCGCCGGGCAGTCGACACTTCGCGACTACGACCCCGACGGGTCCGACGGGCCCGACGGGCCCGACGGGTCCGGCAGGGGCACGCGGATGAAGCGCGGGCGGTAGAGGAGCGGGTCCTCCAGCACGGCCCCCACGTCCGTGCTGTTCTGGCTGTAGGACACGACGACGCTGCCGTCCTCCGGCAGGAGGTCCGGGTGGGCCAGCGGCATGTAGCGCAGCAGCCCGCTGTCGGGGTCCGAGGGCAGCTCCGCCACGGGCGGGCCCGCGGTGAACGGACCGCCGGGCGCGGGGGCGGTCCACACGACGAGGTCGCTGCCGAGCACCTCGCCGCGCTTCGACACGGCGTACCAGGTGCCGTCGCGCTCGAAGACGCTGAGCGTCTGCGACGTGCCCGCGGTCGCGTCGACGAGCTCGGCGGCCGCCGCCGGGTCGCGGCCCCAGGCGGTGCCGTCCCAGTAGGTCCAGGTCGCGGGGTCGGTGACGTCCGCCGGTCGGGTGCGCGCGACCCGGAGGGAGAAGCCGGTGCCCGGCGCCGGGTCGGCGGGGCGCGCCGTGCCCCAGAGGTAGAGCCACCCGTCGGCGATCGTCGTCGCCGCACCCCACATGGGGCGCGTCGTGTCCGCGTCGTCGGGGCCGACGTCCGTGGTGCCGACCAGCTGGGGGGTCCCACCGGCCGGCACCACGAAGGTGGCGACGGCGGGGCCGAGGTTCTCGAAGCCGAACGGGTCGTCGGGGTTCGTCGTGCGCACGCGCTGGGCCGTGACCTCGACGAGGTCGTAGCCGGGCTGCTGCAGCACCGCGACCGACATCGGCCAGTAGCCGACCCCGTCGCCGCGGTCGGGCACGATCGCGCCCCCGGACCGGGGGAGGACCACCTGCAGGCAGTCCGGTGCCACGACGAGCATCGAGTTGCGCACGAACCGGGCGCCACCGGACGCGGGGCCCCGCAGCGTGTCGCCGAACATCCACGCCGTCCGGCCGTCCTGCAGGGTCGCGCTGGCGCCGACGTCCCCGCCCTGGAAGGCGTCACCGGCGCGCAGGTCGGCGATGCGGTTGAGGTCGTCGATGTCGTCGATCTCGCCAGGCCCCACGCACTCCGTCGTCGAGGCCAGGCTCACGCGCGGCGTCACGGGCGGCGGGGTGCCGGGCAGGCCCACCGTGAGCACGGCGGTGGTCGAGGCCATCAGCGTCACCGCGAGCACCGCCATCTGCCGCCGCCAGGGCGCCGGCGGCAGCGGCACGTCGTCGCCCGCCCGGCTCGACGACCCCTCCTCCCGTTCCCGACGACGCAGCACGAGCCGGGTGGCGAGCAGCACGAGCAGGGCCAGGGCGGCGGAGCCCGCGAGGACGACCCCCGAGCGCCACGCCACGGTGGTCGTCGCGACGGCGGGGGAGAGCGCGTCCGTCGCCGCGCCGACGACCGTCCAGGCCGTCACCGCCCGCCACGGCTGGGCGAGCAGCCAGGCGTCGCCCGCGAGCACCAGGGGGAGCGGTACGACGAGGAGCAGTGCGGCGGCGACGAGCAGCCCCCGCAGTCCCGCCAGCGCCTCGCACGCCAGCGTCACCAGTCCACCGGCGACGACCGCGGCGAGCACGACGGCGCCCGCCCGGGGGCTCGCGACCGCGGCGGCCAGCAGGCCTCCGGCGGCTCCGAGCGCCGCGATCCCGGCCACGCGGACGACCCCGCGCCGGAACGTGCGCGGCACCGGCCCCCAGACCATCGAGATGACGACCACGAGGGCGAACCCGGCGGCGACGGCGAGGAGGCTGGTGGTCGTGGCCGCGGGCACGGCGCCGGAGAGCCGGTCGCCCCGCTCCACCACGACGCTGCGGTCGCGGGCGTCGGCGACGGACCGCGCCTGCTCCACGAGCGCCCGGTCACGCGCGGGTGAGTGGTCGTCGGAGAGGAGCAGGCGGTCCTGCGTGCCGGCGAGGTCGATGACGAGCACGCCGACCACCTCGCCGTCCGCGAGGCGCGCCCGGGCCCGGTCGAGGTCGTCGGTGCCGCCGACGGCCAGCTCCTCGCCGGGCAGCGCGTCGAGCTCGGCGGCGACCGCAGCCGTGACGACGTCCGGCCCCACGAGCACGACCGGCGCCTGCTGGAGCCGGTCGTCGCTGGCGGCGCCGGCGGCCAGCGTCCACGCGCCGGCGACCACGAGCAGGGCGAGGCCCAGCAGGAGCCCCGCGCGCCGCTGCCGCGACTCCTCCCGGCTCCGTCGCGTCGTCACGGCGCGATCACATCACGGCACTCACCAGGGGGAGGGGAGGCCCCGCTGTCCCGCGCGGTCGACCACGGCGCCGCCGTGCCCGGTGGTGAGGTGGTCGAGGTGGTGGGCGCACTCGGCCGCGAGGGCGAGGACCAGCGCCGGGGGCGCGCCGTCCGTGCCGTCTGCGCCGTCCGCGTCGTCTGCGCCGTCCGCGTCGTCCGCCGGCTCGGGGACGACGGCGTGGACGATGCCGTCGGCCAGGAGGTCGGCCGCGCGCACGCGCTGCTGCTCCGCGAGCTCCGCGGCCCGGTCGGGCGTGCCGTGGACGATGACGCTGGCCCCCTCGGGGGGCAGCGGCGACAGCCACGCGTGCTCGGCGGCGACGACGACGTCCGCGGGCAGCAGCGCGAGGGCGCCTCCGCCGCAGCCCTGGCCCATCAGCAGGGAGATGGTCGGCACGGTCATCGTCGTCATGGTGGCGATGCAGCGCGCGATCTCGCCGGCGATCGAGCCCTCCTCGGCCTCCTGCGACAGCTCGGCGCCCGGGGTGTCGATGACGGTCACGAGCGGGAGCCGGAGCTCCTCGGCGAGCCGCATCGCGCGTCGGGCCTCACGCAGCGCGCCCGGCCCCATGGGGCTCGCCGGCGTCTGTCGCGCACGGTCCTGGCCGACGAGCACGCACGGCTGCCCGTCGAGGCGGGTGAGCGCGATGAGGATCGAGCCGTCGTGCTCGCCCTGCTCCGTGCCCCGGAGCCGCACGGTGCCCTCGGCCGCATGCCGAAGCAGGTCCCGCACCCCCGGACGGCCCGCGGCGCGGGTGCGCTGGATCGACTCCCAGGCCGGCAGCGGCGCCGCGGGGGCGCCATCGGCGGTACGGCGCGGCAACCGCGGTGGGCGCGGCTCGTCGAGGAGCACGCCCAGGGCCAGGTCGACCAGGCCCCGCAGCTCGTCGGCGGTGGCGACGGCGTCGATGATGCCGTGCGCGGCCAGGTTCTCGGCGGTCTGCACGCCCGGGGGGAAGGCGCGGCCGTTGAGGGCCTCGTACACCTTCGGGCCGAGGAAGCCGACGAGGGCGCCGGGCTCGGCCACGGTCACGTGGGCCAGCGATCCCCACGAGGCGAGCACGCCGCCGGTGGTGGGGTGCCGGAGGTAGGCGAGGTAGGGGAGCCCCGCGGCCCGGTGGGCCATGACGGCGCGGGTGATGTCGACCATGCCGACGAACGCGGGGGTGCCCTCCTGCATCCGCGTGCCGCCCGACGAGGTGCTGGCGAGGAGGGGCAGGCCCTCGTCGGTCGCCCGGCGCACCGCCGCCACGATGCGGGCCGCCGTGGCGGCGCCGATCGATCCCGCGAGGAAGCGGAAGTCGTTGACGACGACGGCGACCGGGCGACCCCCGACCTCGCCGCGGCCGGTCACGACGGCCTCGTCGAGTCCCGACCTCTCGCTCGCCGCGGCGAGCTGGCCGCGGTAGTCGGGCGCGAGGTGGGAGGTGTCGACCGGGCGGTCCCAGGACTCGAACGTGCCCGGGTCGAGCACGGCGGCGACGAGCTCCGGAGCGCCGAGCCGGCGGGCCCGGGGGGCGGGTTCCTGGACTGCAGTCGTCATCGTCGACCTCTTCGTGCGGCGTTGGCCCACTGCGCTAGTGGCTGATTGGCCTAGCCAATAGGTGATCGAGCCGTGTGTCAATACGCTGCTCCGGTGAGCACGCCCGACTCCCCGCTGCCGTCGCCCGTCGCGCGCACACGGCTCTACGAGCAGGTCGCGGAGCAGATCACCCGCTGGGTCGCCGAGGCCGGCCTCGGCGCGGGCGACCGGCTGCCGCCCGAGCGCGAGCTCGCCGTGCAGCTCGGGGTCAGCCGCGCGACCCTCAGCCAGGCCCTGGTCGCCCTCGAGGTCGTCGGCGTCGTCGCCGTCCGTCACGGCGACGGGACCGTGCTGACCGGTGCCCAGCCCGCCGCCGCCCCCGTGCTGTCGGCGATCCGGGCCCACGCCGACCGTCTGCCCGAGGTGATCGACGCGCGCGACGCGCTGGAGACCAAGATCGCGCGGTTGGCGGCGGAGCGGCGTACCGAGGACGACCTCGTCGCGATCCGGGACGCCCTCGACGCCATGGCGGCGGACATCGACGCCGGCGGCCGGGGCGTGGAGGGCGACGAGCTCTTCCACGGCGCCGTGACCCGCGCCGCGCACTCCCGCCTGCTCGCCGAGATGATGGCGACCATCGGGGAACTGATCCGCGAGTCCCGCATCGAGTCGCTCTCCCAGCCCGAGCGTCCCCGCAACTCGCTCGCCGGGCACCGTGCGGTCGCCGACGCCATCGCCGCCGGCGACGCGGACGCCGCCGCCCGGGCCATGCACGAGCACATCACGATGGTCAGCGACGTCGCGCTGCTGCGCGACTGACCCACCCGCGCCCGTACCCGGAGGAACCTGAGTGCACGACTTCATCGCCGGCCTGCCCAAGGCCGAGCTCCACGTCCACCACGTCGGGTCGGCGTCGCCGCGGATCGTCGCGGAGCTCGCCGCCCGTCACCCCGGCGCCGTGCCGAGCGACGCCGACGAGCTGGCGCGCTTCTTCGAGTTCCGCGACTTCGCGCACTTCATCGAGGTCTACCTCGCGGTCGTGGCGCTCATCCGCACGCCCGAGGACATCCGCTACCTGACCTACGAGGTGGCGCGGGAGATGGCCGAGGGGCAGTCGCTGCGGTACGCCGAGCTGACGTGCACGCCGTACACCTCCGTGCAGCCCCACCTCGAGGGCGTGGGCATGCTGATCGAGGCCTACACGGAGGCGCTCGAGGACGCGCGGGTCGCGGCGGAGCGCGACTTCGGGCTGGTGCTGCGGTGGATCTACGACATCCCGGGCGAGTCGGGTCTGCCGGCGGCGGAGGCGACCCTCGGGTTCGCCCTCGACCACGCCCCCGCCGGTCTCGTCGGCTTCGGCCTCGGCGGTCCGGAGATCGGCGTGCCGCGTCCCCAGTTCGCGCCGCACTTCGCCGCGGCCCGCGCGGCGGGGTTGCGCAGCGTGCCGCACGCCGGGGAGACGACCGGGCCCGAGACGGTCTGGGACGCCCTGCGGCTGCTCGGCGCCGAGCGCATCGGGCACGGCACCTCGGCGGCGCAGGACCCCGCGCTGCTCGCGCACCTCGCCGCCACGGGGATCCCGCTCGAGGTCTGCCCGTCGTCCAACGTGGCGACGCGCGCCGTCGCCTCGCTCGACGTGCACCCGCTGCGCGCCTTCCGCGACGCGGGCGTCACCGTCACCATCAACTCCGACGACCCGCCCATGTTCGGCACGACGCTCAACCGCGAGTACGGCGTCGCCGCCGACCTGCTCGGGCTCGACGAGTCCGGCGTGGCCGACCTGGCGCGTGCCGCGGTCCGGGCGTCGTTCGCCGACGACGCGACCAAGGCGCGGGTGCTGGCGGAGATCGACGCGTACGTCGCGGGTTGATCCCTGCCGGACGATGAAGGGGTGTCCACGCTCGTCGTCACCGCGCACCCCGACCCGACCTCCCTCACGCACCACGTGGCCGCACGCCTGGGCGACCGGCTGGGTGACGGGCTCGCCGGGGAGGTCACGGTCGCGCACCTCGCCCAGGAGAGCTTCGACCCCCGGTTCACGGCGGCCGACCGCCAGGCCTACCTGACGGGTCACGACCACCCCGCCGACGTGCTCGCGGAGCAGGAGCGGCTCGATGCGGCGGAGCACGTCGTGCTCGTCTTCCCGGTCTACTGGTGGTCGATGCCCGCGCTGCTCAAGGGGTGGGTCGACCGGGTGTTCGTCGCGCCGTGGGCCTTCTCCCTCGACGAGACGGGCCGCGTGGTGCCGGCCCTCCAGCGGCTCACCGCCCACCTCGTGCCGATCTCCGGCACGTCGGCGGACTCGTTCGCGCGGCACGGCTACACGGAGTCGTTCGCCACGCAGGTCGAGCGCGGCGTCCTCGACTACTGCGGCCTCCGCCGCGGCGCGACCGCCTTCGTGCACGAGTCCGAGGACGAGGGCGTCGCGACCCGCAACGCCGAGGCGGCCGTCGAGGCCGTCGTCCGGGCGGTCGCCGCGTCGACGGCCCGGGTCTGAGGCCCGGTGCCCCGGAGCGCCGCCGACCGGCTGCTCGCGATCGAGCGGATCTACCACGAGCCCGGCGTGCGCGACTGGGCCCGCGGGCGCGAGGTCCTGGCCCGCTACCCCGACGCGGAGCTCGTCGAGGTGCCCGCCCACCAGGACATCCCCGGCCTCTACGGCAACGCCGGCCAGGTCGACGACTGGATCCGCAACAAGCGCGGCGTGCTCGTGCTGGGGGAGAAGCGCAGCCTCCAGGCCCGGCCCAACGGCCGCTCCGCCGACTTCATCGCCCCCTCGACGTCCAACGGGTGCGCGATGGCGTGCAGCTACTGCTACGTGCCCCGCCGCAAGGGTTACGCCAACCCGATCACGGTGTTCGTCAACATCGAGCGGATCCTCGGCTACCTCGAGCGGCACCTCGCCCGGCAGGGGCCGAAGCCGGAGCCCAACCAGTGCGACCCCCGGGACTGGGTCTACGACCTGGGCGAGAACGGGGACTGCTCGGTCGACGCCCTCATCTCCGACAACGTGCGCGACCTGGTCGACCTGTTCGCCCGCACCCCCGGCGCGAAGGGCAGCTTCGCGACCAAGTTCGTCAACCGGGAGCTGCTCGACTGGGATCCGCGCGGCGGCACCCGGGTGCGCTTCTCGCTCATGCCGCGGGAGATGTCGCGACGGCTCGACCTGCGCACGGCGCCGATCAGCGAGCGCATCGCGGCGATCGACGACTTCGTCGCGGCGGGCTACGAGGTGCACCTCAACTTCAGTCCCGTCGTGCTCCACGAGGGCTGGTACGACGAGTGGCGCGACCTGCTCCGCGAGATCGCCGACGTCGTGTCGCCGCCCGCCCGGGCGCAGCTGGCCTGCGAGATCATCATGCTCACGCACAACGAGGGGCTGCACGAGGTCAACCTGGGGTGGCACCCGCGGGGGGAGGACCTGCTGTGGCGCCCCGACCTGCAGGAACCGAAGCGCAGCCACAGCGGGCAGGTGAACGTGCGCTACCGGGCGGCGTGGAAGCGGCGTTGGCTCGACCAGCTGCTGGAGCTGGTGGCCGCCGAGCTGCCCGGTTGCCGGGTGCGGTACGCCTTCTGAGCCCGGCACCCGGTCGGGTGGCCGCAGTGGACAGGGGCCTCTCGTCGCGTTCTACTGGGGGTTGGCCCGTTCGCACGGGTCCCTGACGGTGCTCCAGCAGGCGGGCGCCGGCCACGCGCTCCAGCGCGACACCTCCGGGAGGCACCTGTGCCCACCCTCGTTCCCACTCCCCGCCCCGACCGGCGGACCCACTTCCGTGTCGACATCGACGTCGTCGACGGAGTCGTCGCGCTCGCCGGGGTGCTCGACGACGCCACCGTGCGCGGCCTCGACGACGCCGTGCTCGTGGCCGCCCGGGCCACCGGCGTGAGGGGAGCGCGCCAGGTCGTCGTCGACCTGAGCGACGCCGACCTCCTGTCCGCCGCGGCCACCCGACTGCTCGAGGCGTCCGTCGTCACCGCGGCCGCCCAGGGCATCACCGTGCGCTTCGACGCTCCCGTCGGGTGCACGGCCCACCGCGTCCTCGCCGCTGTGCGCGTGCTGCTCGGCGACCGTGCCGAGCGGTTGCCGCTCGTCGACCAGCCCGTGCGCCACCTGCGGGTCGTGCCGGAGCCGTCGCGTGGCGCGGAGCCAGCGGGGGCCGGGGTGGACACGCTCTAGGGGCGTAGGCGCGACAGGGCATGCTGCGCCGCCCGGCCACGGGTGTGGGCGGGCGGCGGGTGGTGCTGTGCCGGGGTCAGGCGTTGTCGTCTGGGTCTGGCGGATCTTCCGGTGGCGGCCAGGGTCGGGTGCCGTCGTGGTCGACGAGGTAGCGGAGGCCCAGGGGACTGGTCCAGATGACGGCGTGGGGTGGTTCGCCTCGTGTGGGGTCGGTCGGGCGGTAGGTCCAGCGCTTCCCCGTCGCCATCTCGCGGTGGGTCTTCATGCGGTGGTGGCGTCGGCAGAGGGGGAAGAGGTTCCGGGTGGAGGTCTGGCCGGGTGGGCCTTGCGCTTGGTAGGGGTCGCAGTGGTCGAGGTCGGCGGTGCGCGAGCTGCGGGTGCAGTAGGGGAAGACGCACCGGGGCCAGCGGGCTCGGACGTGCTCGGCGATGCGGTCGGGCGGGGTGTAACCGTTCACGGCGTCGTCCGTGTTGAGGTCGATGATCGGCTTGACCGTGACGTGGGTGTCGGGCGATCCGCACCAGGTCTGGACCTGCTCGACCGTCACTGCGCCACGAGGCGCGCCCGGAGTGTCGAGCCGGGCCAGGTCGATGCCGGTCCTGCCGGTGCAGGCGTCGATGCCAGGACCGATTCCCTTGAGGGTGCCGGTGATCGCGGCCTGGTCGAGGTGGACGAACAGCACCACCTCGCGCCGGGCCCGCTGCACCACCGGCGGCTCATCACCCTCGGAGACGGCGCCCGTGTCGTACTCCAAGGTGGCCATCCCGTCGCAGCGGCGCGCGATCCCACCCAGCGCCATCGAGCGGCGGACGTCGAGGCCTGAGTCGCAGCCCAGGTCACCCAACTGCCGGGCGACGTGCGCGATGCTCCGTTCCAGGTCGAGCGCATCGGCGAGGTCGAGGGAGCCGTGGACGTTCACGGTCCCGCGCAGGGTCCCGGTGAGTGGGTCGGCGTGGGCGAGGTCGCCGAGGTCGATCGCCAGGTACCGCTCACCGTCGGCCGCGTGGCGTTCGGCTTCGGTGGTCTCGGGGTCGAACCGCGCCGCGGCCTCGGCCACCAGCCGGTCGACCTCGGGACCGGTGGCCTTGCCCGCGACGTACGCAATGTGCCGGTCCACGAACCCGGCGGCCTCGAACGTCAACGTCCGCGTGGCCTGCGCGATCCGCCGGCCCCGCCACACGTCGACCTCACCCGCAGCAACACGGGCGTGGACGCGCGGGAGCCGGTAGCGCAGCTCGACCGCGTCCCCGACCAGCCGACGTGCAGCGTCGAACGACGAGCCCCGGGCGGCGGCGACCTCGCCGATGCAGAACTCCGCCACCACCGGCGCACCTGGCCCACCCAGCTCGAGGAAGTGGTCCCCCGCGAGGGCCTCGGCGTGCTCAGCGTCGTGCCACTCGCCCAGCACCGTGATCGGGTCACCCACCACCGCATCCGAGGTGTGCGCCGCAGCCCAGTCACCGACCGCGACGAACGCAGCCGCCTCCGCCACCCGAGCGGCCGTCGTGCGTTCGCGGACCGCGGCGATCAACGCAGTCGCAGTGGTGTGGGTCCCCCGATCCATGCCCCCGAGTCTAGTCGAACAGACGTGCGATCACCACCTCCCGGTGGTGATCTGTGGATGACGGACCGATGTCGGCGTCAGCCACCGGGGAGGCGCCCCGAGCGGACGAGCTCCCGGGCCACGTCGTGGACCTTCGTCTCGTGGGTCGACGACAACCGACGGAGCAGCTCGAAGCTGGAGTCCTGCGTGAGGCCGAAGCGTTCGATGAGGATGCCCTGGGCCATGCCGATGACGTGCCGCGTGTCGATGGCCGTGCGGAGCTCCATCTCGAGCCGCACCGACGCCAGCGCGTGGGCTGCGTGTGCGGCGTACGAGCGGGCGACGTCGATGCTCGCCCGGTCGTGGAAGCCGCCGCTCGTGTCGCTGTAGATGTTGATGGCCCCCTGGGGTCGACCGCCCCGGGGCAGGTCGAGCGACAGTGCAGCGCCTACCCCTAGGGCTCGCGCCCGAGGGCCCCAGAGGGGCCAGCGGCCGTCCGTGCCGACCTCGCCGCTGCGGATCCAGCGGCAGGCGGACGTCGCCTCGACACAGGGGCCCTCGTGGAGGGCGTACTGCAGGTCGTCGACGTCCCGCGCGACCAGGTCGCTGGCCGCGAGCGTCGAGTGGGCGCCGCGCCGCCGGAGCGTGATGCTGACGTGGTCGGCGCCGGGGACGAGCATCCCGACCTGCTCGACGATGAGCTGCGCGGTGTCGCCGGAGTCGTTGGGCGCGTACAGGTGGTCCGCGAGTGCCGCGAGCGCGGCGGGGTCGTGGAGCGGGTCCATGGGGACACCTCTCCTCGTGGGGTCGGGGCCCGGTTCTAGAGCCCGTCTCTCGACCGTAACGTAGGACCAGTTGCGACACGCCGCAGCAGGTGGACGATCTGCCGCCGCGTCCGTCGCGCCTCCGGCAACGGCCTCGTCATCCACACGTGGAACATGGCCGTCACCTCGTGCAGGTGCACGATCGCGTGCGCGACCCGCGCACGGTCGAGGAGACGGTCGACGGCCGGCCGGAGGATGTCGCGGTCGCCCACGTGCACGGTGATCGGCGGAAGGCCGGCCAGGTCGAGCCCGACCGGGCTGACGCGGGGGTGTCCCGGCGCGTACGGCGCGGCCCACCACCGGCCCGCCGCCCGCAGTCCGCTCTCGGCGAGCATCGGGTCGGTGGCCTCGAGGTCGGCGACCTCGCGTTCGTCGAGGGTCGCGTCGAGCCACGGCGACAGGCCCACGACGTGAGCGGGCGGGGTGCCGCGGTCCGCGAGCGCGCGGGCGACTTCCAGCACGAGGGCGCCGCCGGCCGAGTCGCCCATGAGGACCACGGGCAGCTCGCCGGTCACGAGCTCGGCGGCGAGGTCCTCGAGGAGCGGCAGCACGTCGTCAACCCCGGCATCCGGGGCGAGCGGGTAGGCGGGCACGACCACCTCCGCCGGCGTGCGCACCAGTGCGCGCGCGAGCCGCCAGTAGTCGACCGTCAGGGGATGCACGTAGCCGCCCCCGTGCAGGTAGAGCACGCGGACCACCGGCCGCGCGCGGCGCGGCCAGACGGTCCACGTCGTCATCCCGTGGCGGCGATCCGACGAGGTCCGCGTCCGCAGCCGCGTCCACGGCGTCGGCGGGCGGTCGCCCGCCCGTTGGCGCGCCCGGGCCGTGCGGAGCGTCCGCGCGGCACCCTCGAACGCCCGCTTGTCACGAGCCGCCCACATGCCGGCGACGTAGAGACGCGTGACGAGGGTCGGCCGACGGTCGTCGACGCTGTGCGTGACCACCTCGGCTCAGAGTGCGGCGTCGCCGCCGATGCCACCGCGCCACCAGCGGTAGCCGCCGACGCCGAGGGCGATCATGCCGACCCCGAGGCCGAGGTGCAGCCAGTTGTCGGCGTCGTTGAGGGGCACGAAGTTCGCGTCATGTGTCTGGTCGACGGCCAGGCCGTAGACCCACAGCACCAGGTAGGCGAGCCCGCCGCCGACGAGGTAGCCCACGGACCACCGGGGGCGGGACGCCGCGAGCAGGCCGACGACGCCGAAGAGCAGGTGGACGACGTTGTGCAGGACGGACACCTGGAAGAGGCCCAGCAGGTGCGCCTCGCTGTGGTGGCCGGCCATCTCGAGCTGGTCGTGGTCGGTCACGACGCCGGGGACGAAGCCGAGGACGCCGACGAGCAGGAAGGTCGCACCGACGACGAGCGTGACGGTGCGCAGGAAGCGGGCGCCGTGGCCCGGTCGGGTGGAGACGTGCGTGGCGCTCATGGAGGGCTCCTCGTGACGGGGGAGGGGGACCGGATCCGGTACCCGTCGTCCTCTGCCGGACCCGTGCGGTCGGCCCTGCTCCGGCGGGGTACCGGGGCTGACGTGACGACTCCCTCACCCGTCTCGGCCCCGTTCGTGATCGGCACGAAGAGGGCGGGGACGACGTCGCTGTCCAGCCTCCTGGACGCGCATCCCGACATCGGCACGACGACACCCTGCTGTGCTGATCCCGCGCGTCCCGACGCGGCCGGGCGGGTCGCCGCCGCGGCGCCCGGCGTCCGCGTGGTGATGGTGGTGCGCGACCCCCTCGAGCGCGCTCTCGCGCACTGGCGGCACCGCGTCCGCGCCGGCGTCGAGGAGCGTCCCGCGCCGCGCGCGCTCCTCGATCCCGGCAGCCCGTACGTCGCGTGCAGCCGCCACCACGAGGCGCTGGCGCCGTACCGGTCGAGCCTCGCCCCGGAGCAGCAGCTGGTGGTCGTGCTCGAGCGGCTGCGGGCCGACCCGGCGGCCGAGCTGGACCGGGTGCTGCGCCACGTCGGGGTCGACCCGTCGCGCGGGCCGGTCCCGCGGCGTACCCGGGTGCCCGCGCCGGCGGGATCGACCCTCGACGCCGCGACCCGTGCCGCGTTCGCGGACGCGGTGGGGGACGACGTGGCCGCCCTCCGGATCTGGCTCGACGACGCGCTGCCCGAGTGGGCCTGAGGGTCAGCTCGGCAGGGCGCGGACCGCCGGCCCCTCGAGCACGTCGCCCGGCTCGTCGAAGCGGGAGCCGTGCAGGGGGCAGTCCCAGCTGCGTTCGGCGTCGTTCCACGTCAGCACGCCGCCGAGGTGGGTGCAGACGGCGGACCCCTCCGCCCCCTTCCCGCGGCGCAGGCCGCAGAAGCGGGAGCGGCGGGTGACATCCGGCTGGGGCTCGGCGGACGCCCGGTCCACCGAGGTGGCGCCGGGGGCCACCCAGCCCAGGGCCATCGCGACGGCCACCTCGGCGTTGATGACGCCGGACGAGGGCAGGCCGGTCAGCTCGTGACGGCTCCAGGGACGCAGCGCGTCGCGCCACTCCGGCGGGTCGGAGCGCAGGTCGGAGGCCAGGGCCAGGGCGGCGGCGATGCCCCCGGTCATGCCCCACTTGGAGAACCCGCCCGCGACGAGGATCCGGTGGTTGCCCGGCACGATCGGCCCGGCGTAGGGGAGCGAGTGGTGGGGCGCGTAGTCCTGCGCGGACCACGCCGTCACCTCGACGGCTCCGGGGAAGTGCTCGGCCGTCCACGACCGGAGGTCGCCGAGCCGCTCGCTCGTGGGCCGCGACCGGCCGGTCGCGTGGCCGGCACCGCCGACGAGCAGCACGGGCGGACCGTCGGGCAGCGACGCCTCCCGCAGCGACCGGGAGGGCTGGTCGGCGGCCAGGTACATGGCCCGGGGGAGATCGGCCGCCGCGCGACCGGGCAGCTCGAAGGCGATGCTGTAGGAGCGTTGCGGGCTCATCCGGGCGAAGAACCCGCCGCGGTCGAGCATCGGCATGTTCGTCGCGACCACGACGCGCCCGGCCCGCACGGTGGTCGGGTCCGCGCCCGAGCGCTCGACCTCCAGCCGCACCGGCGTGCCGTCGCTCACCGACGTCACCCGGGCACCCTCCACGACCTGGACGCCGGCCGCCCGGGCCCGCCGGGCCAGCGCGGCGACGAGGGCGAGGGGGTCGACCTGGTACTGCCCGGCCATCCACAACGCCCCGGCGACGGCGAACGGCAGCTCGGGGGCGTCGCCGCGGCGTACCTGGAGACCGGCGCGCTTGACCGCCGACTCCTCCCGCCGCAGGGCACGGAGCCCGGAGGCGCCGTTGGCGTACGTCGCGGCGTCGCGCTGCTCGAGGGGGACGTCCTCCGCGGTCGCGAGGTCGACGGCCCACGCCTGCGCGTCGCGGTGGGCCGCGGCGTACTGGCGGAGCACGGTGTCGCCGTGCTTGCGGGACACCTGCGAGAACTGGGTGCCCTGCAGCAGGCTCAGCTTGGCGGTGCTCCGGCCGGTGGTGCCGGCGCCGAGGTGACGGGCCTCCAGCAGGAGCACGTCCTCGCCCTGCTCGGCGAGCAGCAACGCGGTCGTCAGCCCCGTCAGTCCGCCGCCGACCACGACCGTGCCGACGTCGGTGGGCAGGTCGGCCGCGGAGGAGTCGTCGGACGAGGGGGTGCGGAGCTCCCACAGCGAGGTGAGCACGGATCCTCCAGGGGTGAGGGGCGGTGGAGCGGTCGCGGCGCCGGTACCCCGCCGCGCCCTCGACACCGAGAGTCCGACCGGGTGAGGCCACCGGCTCGGTGGTGACCCGACGGGTACCGGCCCCTGGCACACGCTCGTGCCCCGACGTACCCGACTCCCCTGGAGGAAGAGTGGACCCGTCCAAGCCCGTCGCCAAGGCCGCCCAGAAGCTCGAGGAGGCCGCCGAGCGGCTGCTCCCCGACACGCCCCACGTGCCGGGTGTCCCGTCCAGCACCACCCCGACGATCGAGGAACCGACCGACCCCGCCGGCACCACGCACCCGCCTGCGCCCAAGCCCGACCAGGGCACGCCCGCGCCCGTGTCGCCGACCGGTGTGCCGGTCAGCGGTGACCCGCTCGACAGCGCGCAGCAGGGGCGCTGGCTGACGACCGCGACCGGCGTCCGGGTCCACGACACCGATCACTCGCTCAAGGCGGGGCGCCGCGGTCCGACGCTCCTGCAGGACCACCACCTGCGCGAGAAGCTCATGCACTTCGACCACGAGCGCATCCCCGAGCGCGTCGTCCACGCGCGGGGTGCTGCGGCGCACGGCCGCTTCACCGGCTACGGCACGGCGGCCTCGATCTGCCACGCGAGCGTGTTCGACGAGGGCAAGGAGACCCCGGTCTTCGTGCGCTTCTCGACCGTCCTCGGCTCGCGCGGCTCCGCCGACACGGTGCGCGACACCCGCGGCTTCGCGACGAAGTTCTACACCGACGAGGGCATCTGGGACCTCGTCGGCAACAACATCCCCGTCTTCTTCATCCAGGACGGCATCAAGTTCCCGGACGTCATCCACGCCGGCAAGCCGCACCCGGACCGCGAGATCCCGCAGGCCCAGAGCGCGCACGACACCTTCTGGGACTTCGTGTCGCTGCACACCGAGGCCCAGCACCACACGATCTGGAACATGTCGGACCGCGGCATCCCGCGCTCCTACCGGATGATGGAGGGCTTCGGCGTCCACACGTTCCGGTGCACCAACGCCGAGGGCGTCACGAACCTCGTGAAGTTCCACTGGAAGCCGAAGCTCGGCGTGCACTCCCTGACGTGGGAGGAGGCGCAGATGCTCGGTGGCTTCGACCCCGACTTCCACCGGCGGGACCTCTACGACGCGATCGAGTCGGGCGCCCACCCCGAGTGGGAGCTCGGCGTGCAGGTCTTCCCCGACACCCCCGACCAGATGTTCGAGGGCATCGACCTGCTCGACTCGACGAAGCTGGTGCCCGAGGAGCTCGCCGCCGTGCAGCCCATCGGCCGGCTCGTGCTCGACGCCAACCCGACGAACTTCTTCGCCGAGGTCGAGCAGGTGGCGTTCCACACCGGTCACCTGGTGCCCGGCATCGACGCCACCGACGACCCGCTGCTGCAGGCGCGCAACTTCTCCTACCTCGACACGCAGCTCAGCCGGCTGGGCGGCCCGAACTTCAACCAGCTGCCGATCAACCGGCCGCACGCGCCGGTCAACGACATGCTGCGCGACGGGATGCACCAGACGGCCGTGCACGGGGGAGCCGCGCCGTACCGGCCCAACTCGCTCGACGGCGGCTGCCCCTTCCACGCCACGACCGACCAGAGCGACCCCGCGACGCGCGCGTTCGTCGAGGCCGCGGTCACCGTCGCCGAGGGGAGGAAGGTGCGCGACCAACCGGCGTCGTACGACGACCACTTCAGCCAGACCCGGCTCTTCTGGCTCAGCCTGAGCCCGGTGGAGCGGGAGCACGTCGTGCGGGCGTACACCTTCGAGCTGGGCAAGTGCTACGAGCAGGCGATCAAGGAGCGTCAGCTCCTCGCGCTCGCCCAGGTGGACGCCGACCTCTGCGCGCAGGTGGCCGCCGGGCTGGGGCTCGAGGTGCCGACCACCAGCGAGCCGATCCCCGAGGCGGCGCCGAGCCCGGCGCTCTCGCAGCTCGGCGCGACGTGGCCGGTCGAGGGCCGGATGATCGGCATCGTCGTCGGCGCGGGCTCCGATGCGCGCGACGTCGAGGTGCTGCGGGACGCCGTGCTCGCCGACGGCAACGTCCCGCTGCTCATCGGCCCCCACGGCGGCGAGGTCGCCGGCGCGACGGTGCAGCGCACCTTCGCGACGGCCCGTTCGGTGGAGTTCGACGCGCTCGTGCTCACCGACGCCCCGGTGCCGGGCCCGGACGTGCCGCCGTCGCCGACCGGCCGGACCCCCGACGTCGACCCGCGCGTGACGCTCTTGGTCGAGGAGGTCTTCCGGCACGCGAAGGCGATCGCGACCGTCGGGCGTGGCGCCGAGGTGCTCCCGGCGGCGGACGTGCCCCGCGACGTACCGGCCGTGCTCACCGACCTCGAGGCCGGCGCGGTCTGGCCCGCGCTCACCGAGCTGCTGGCCACGCACCGCGCCTGGGAGCGGTTCCCGGTCGCGGTGGGCTGAGCGGGGGCTTCTCCGGACCGGCCCCCCGGCGTGTAACGCGGTGTCCGTGTCACTGCACACGTGGTCGACCACGTCCATGGTGACCAGAACACCGCGTTACACGTCGGGAGGTCCCCGGTCTGCCTCAGAATGGGGCGATGACCGACCTCGCGAACGACCGACAGGGCTCCCGGTGGAGCCGACGTCCCTCGCGGGCACTCGCCGTCCTCGGCGGTACGGCGCTGGTCGTGGGTGGCTTCGTCGTGTGGCGCGCGCTGCCGGCGGCGCCCGACGCCGAGCTCGACGGGCTGCGGGTGCTGACGAGCACGGATCGCTCGAGCGAAGGTTCCGACGCCCGCCTCGTCGGGAAGCTGGTCGCCGCCGGGAGCTGCGTCGGAGTATCAAGTGACGCGTCGACGTCGCTCGTCGTCTGGCCCCGCGGAACGGTGGTCGAGGACGACGCCGTGGTCACGCCCGGCGGCATCCGAGCGGGGCTGGGCGAGCGGTTCGACGCCGGTGGCGGTCACGAGGACTACTCGGGGCGCCTCGCCGACCTGCTGGATCCAGTGATCCCCGAGGACTGCTTGGACGCTTCCTCCGGGGTCTTCGTGCTCCACGGCGACGAGTGAGCCGGAGACTGCAGGGAATCCTCGACCGCCACCGACCGTTGGCCCCGTCATGACCACCTTGGGACTCATCGGAGCAGGCAACATCGGCAGCACGCTCGCGCGGCTGGCGGTCGCGGCGGGGTACGACGTCGTGCTCAGCAACAGCCGGGGACCGGAGTCGCTCGTCGACCTCGTCGCCGACATCGGCAACACGGCCCGCGCCGGGACGGTCGAGCAGGCGGCGCGGGAGGGCGACGTGGTCGTCGTGACCGTGCCGTTGAAGGCCTACCGCGACGTGCCGGTGGCGCCCCTCGCGGGGAAGGTCGTGCTCGACACGAACAACTACTACCCGGAGCGCGACGGCCGGATCCCCGAGCTCGACGACGAGAGCACCACCACGAGCGAGCTGCTCCAGGCGCACCTGCCGGAGTCGCACGTGGTGAAGGTCTTCAACAACATCTTCTACCAGCACCTCCTGCTGCTCGCGCGGCCGAACGGCGACCCCGAGCGCAGCGTGCTGCCCATCGCCGGCGACGACGCGGAGGCGAAGGCGACCGCGACGACGGTGCTCGACGACCTCGGCTACGACGCGTACGACGTGGGCCCGCTCGCCGAGGGCTGGCGCTACCAGCGCGACCTCCCTGCGTACGCCGGCCTCTTCGTCGACGACGACGACTGGGCCAACCCGCACCCGTCGACCGTCGCACTCCTCGAGGAGAAGCTCGCGGCGGCGAAGCGCTACCGCGACCTGGCCTGACGCCCGCCCGCCGACGACCTGGCAGCGCGGTGGTCCGCTGAGCACCCGTCTGCTCAGCGAACCACCGCGCTGCCGTGTCAGAAGATGATCCGCCAGGCCTCGGCCGCGCCGAGGATGACGAGGCACGCGAGCAGGAGCAGCACCACGAGGGCGACGAAGCATCCGAGATCGAAGTTCGGGCCGGACGGCGACGGCGGCGGTGCGAAGCGCCTCCACTCCTCCGGCAGCGGATGTCCTGCTGACATCCAGGCTCGTGCATGGTCTGCGTCGCAGAACGGCCGCACGCACTTGATCGTCCAGTCGCCCTCGAAGAGCAGGTCCTCGATCGCTCCGTCCCACGAGGGCCCTTCGTCGTCACCGTCCCAGTCCCGCAGGAGCGCGAGCCGCGTCGTGTCGGGTGACCCGAGGTCGAGGGCCCGGCCGCAGTGCGCACAGACGACGTCGGCGGCCTGCTGCTCGGGGGCGTCCACGGGTGGGAATGTAGGGGCCGCTCGGAGCGTCCCCGAAACCGCCGCGAGCCCGACCACTGCCGACCGCTAGCATCGCGCCCGGACGTGAAACCTGTCCGACCACCACGACCCGACCCCCGAGGAGCCCTCCGGTGCCCGACATCCTGATCACCCGCATCCACGCCGACGAGCGTGGGGAGCGGAGGGTCACGACGGGCACCAAGGCGTGGGAGCTCTTCGCCGAGCAGCCCGACGTCATCGCCGCCCGGGTCGCGGGCCAGCTCAAGGACCTCGCCTACGAGCTCGGCGACGGCGACGAGGTCGAGGCCGTCGAGATCTCCAGTCCGGACGGTCTCGACATCCTGCGGCACTCGACCGCCCACGTGCTCGCGCAGGCGGTCCAGCAGCTCTTCCCGGAGGCGAAGCTCGGCATCGGTCCGCCGATCCGCGACGGGTTCTACTACGACTTCGACGTCGAGACCCCGTTCACCCCCGCCGACCTCGAGAAGATCGAGTCGCGGATGCGGAAGATCGTCAAGGAGAACCAGCGGTTCTCCCGGCGCGTCACCACCGACGCCGACGCCCTCACCGAGCTGCAGGACGAGCCCTACAAGCTGGAGCTCATCGCGCTCAAGGGCGGAGGCGCGGCCGAGGACGCCGCCGAGGGCGCGAGCGTCGAGGTCGGCGGCGCCGAGCTGACGATCTACGACAACATCGGCCGCAGCGGCGACGTGGTCTGGAAGGACCTCTGCCGCGGCCCCCACCTGCCGACCACCAAGCGCATCCCGGCGTTCAAGCTGATGCGCTCGGCCGCGGCGTACTGGCGGGGCAACGAGAAGAACAAGCAGCTGCAGCGCGTCTACGGCACCGCGTGGGAGAGCAAGGAGGCCCTCGAGGCCCACCTGCACCGCCTCGAGGAGGCGGAGCGCCGCGACCACCGCAAGCTGGGCCGCGAGCTCGACCTGTTCAGCTTCCCCGACGAGATCGGCTCGGGCCTGCCCGTCTTCCACCCCAAGGGCGGCGTCATCAAGCGCGCCATGGAGGACTACGTCCGCCAGCGCCACGTCGAGGAGGGCTTCGAGTACGTGGGCACCCCCCACATCTCGAAGGAGGGCACGTTCCACCTGTCGGGCCACTTGCCCTACTACGCCGACGGCATGTTCCCGCCCATGGAGTTCGAGGGCGAGAACTACTACCTCAAGGCCATGAACTGCCCGATGCACAACCTGATCTTCCGCTCGCGCGGACGGTCCTACCGCGAGCTGCCGCTGCGGTTGTTCGAGTTCGGGCACGTCTACCGCTACGAGAAGTCGGGCGTCATCCACGGCCTCACCCGCGTGCGCGGCTTCGCGCAGGACGACTCGCACTCCTACTGCACCCCCGAGCAGGCGCCGGCGGAGGTCAAGCACCTCCTCGACTTCATGCTGGGCGTGCTGCGCGACTTCGGGCTCGAGGACTTCTACCTCGAGCTCTCGACGCGGGACGAGTCGAAGCCGGAGAAGTTCGTCGGCACCCCCGAGCAGTGGGAGACCGCGACGTCGGTGCTCGAGCGCGTCGCGACCGAGTCGGGTCTGCAGCTCGTCCCCGACCCCGGTGGCGCCGCGTTCTACGGCCCGAAGATCTCCATCCAGGCGCAGGACGCCATCGGCCGCACCTGGCAGATGGGCACGGTGCAGTACGACTTCAACCAGCCCCAGGGCTTCGACCTGACCTACACCGCCTCCGACGGCTCGAAGCAGCAGCCGGTGATGATCCACGCGGCGAAGTTCGGGTCGATCGAGCGGTTCCTCGGCGTGCTCGTGGAGCACTACGCCGGCGCCTTCCCGCCCTGGCTCGCCCCGGTCCAGGTGCAGGCGATCCCCGTCGCCGAGCGGCACGTGGACTACCTGTACGACGTGGCCAAGCGCCTCAAGGCCGCCGGCATCCGCGTCGAGGTGGACGACTCCGACGATCGGATGCAGAAGAAGATCCGCAACGCGCAGCTGCAGAAGGTGCCCTTCATGGTCATCGTCGGCGACGCGGACGTGGAGGCCGGCGCGGTGTCGTTCCGCTACCGCAACGGCGACCAGGACAACGGCGTGCCGCTCGACGACGCGATCCAGCGCGTCGTGGACGCGGTCGCGTCCCGCACCCAGGTCTGAGGCGCGGGCCGGCGAGGGGAGCAGCAGTGGCACGACGGACGCACGGCCGCCCGTGGCTGGGTGCCGTGCTGCTGCTCGGGCTCCTCGCCGGCTGCGCCGACGCCGGTACGCCGCGGGCCGAGCCCTCGTCGGAGGCTCCGTCGCCGTCCACCGCGAGCCCGGGGACCGCTGGCGCGGACCCGCAGGGTGACCTGGCCCGCCTCGCGGAGGGGGCCGCGGGGGACGTGCCGACCGTCGCCGCGACCCCGACGCGGGACCCGGCCGAGGCCGTCCTCGGCGGTGACGTCTCGTGGCCGCAGTGCCCCCGCGGGATGGGCATCCCGGAGAAGCGCACCCTCGGCATGCCGATGCCGCTCGACGCGGCGGAGTACGTCGTGGTCGGGCTGACGAACGGCCCCGGCTTCCACGTGAACCCGTGCCTCGCCGACCAGGTCGCCTGGGTGGCCGACCGGCACCTGCTCGGCGCGGCGTACGCGGTCGCGAGCTTCCCGGACGACGCCACCCTCGCCGCGCACGGCGCCGCAGGTCCGTGGGGCGGGGGAGCGGCCCTCGACCGGCTCCGCAACACCGGCTACGCGCAGGGTCAGTTCAACGTGGCGTCGCTGCGCGACACGGGCTTCACGACGCCGGTCGTGTGGATCGACGTCGAGCCGGTGCCCGACTTCGCGTGGAGCGACGATCCCGTCGCGAACGCCGCCGTCGTCGAGGGCGTGGCGCGGGCGTACACCGACGCGGGCTACGCGATCGGGGTCTACTCGACGCCGTACCTGTGGGAGCAGGTCGTCGGCGACCTCGCCCTCGGCGTGCCCGAGTGGCGGGCCGCCGGCCACACCTCGCGGGAGGAGGCCCTCGCGCGCTGCGCGGCGGACTGGTCCATCCAGGGCGGGCCTGCCGTTCTCGGCCAGTGGGTCGAGGCCGACCGCGACCAGAACGTCACCTGTCCCGGGGTGGCCGGCGAGCTCGACCGCTGGTTCCACCAGTACTGACCCGATCGACCACCAGAGGCACGACCCACCGTGACCGACGCAGGAGGACGCGTGACCGACCCCGACGGGTTGATGCGGCTCTACACGCCGTACCGGATGGCCTACATCGCCGCGGGCGAGCCCGCCGCGGGCGCTCCCGACGCCGCTGTCGAGGAGGCGGCGCCGACCAGCGAGCCGGCGGGCTGCCCCTTCTGCCGGATGGTCGCCGGCACGGCGACGGGTCCGGACCTCGTGGTCGCCGACGGCGCCACCGCGTTCGCGGTGCTCAACCTCTACCCCTACAACCCGGGCCACCTCATGGTGCTGCCGCGCCGGCACGTGGCCGACTACGTGGACCTCACCGACGAGGAGACCGCCGAGGTCGCCGCGATGACGAAGTCGGCGATCCGGGCCATCCGTGCGGTGGCGACGCCCGACGCGTTCAACGTGGGGCTCAACCTGGGGTCCGCGGCGGGCGGGTCGCTGGCCGCCCACCTGCACCAGCACGTGGTGCCCCGCTGGTCCGGCGACGCCAACTTCATGACGGTGCTGGCCGGCACGAAGACGCTGCCGCAGCTGCTGGGCGATACGCGGGACCTCCTGCGCGAGGCGTGGCGGTCGTGAGCGGGACACCTGACGCCGACGACGTCCGCCTCGCCGGGGCCCTCGTCCGCGAGGCCGGCTCGCTCGCGGCCCGGATGCGCGCCGAGGGCGTCGAGGGTCTCGGTGTCGAGCAGAAGACGTCGGTCTCGGACGTCGTGACCGCGGCCGACCACGCGGCGGAGGAGCTGGTCGCCCGCCGGCTGTCCGAGGAGCGCCCGGCCGACGGCGTGCTGGGGGAGGAAGGGGTCGACGAGGCCGGTACCAGCGGCCGACGCTGGGTCGTCGACCCGGTCGACGGCACCTACAACTTCCTCTCGGGCCTGTCCTGGTGGTGCTCCGCGGTGGCCCTGCTCGACGGTGACGACCTGGTGCTCGGCGCGATCTACCACCCCCACGACGACGCGCTCTACGTCGGCGGACCGGCCCTGCCCAGCACGCGCGACGGGGTGCCGATCGGGCCGCTCCGCGACGTACCCCTCGCCCGCACCAGCATGGCCACCTACTTCGCCCCGGGCGACCTGGTGGCGCAGGCGGGTGCGGCGTTCTACCGGGCGGCGGGCAGCGCCGCGGCCGTGCGGATGCTCGGCTCCGGCAGCATGGACGCCACCGCGGTCGCGCAGGGTCGGGTCGGGCTGGTGCTGCAGCACTCCGTGCCGCCGTGGGACGAGCTCCCCGGCGCCGCGCTCGTGCGGGGAGCGGGCGGCACGACGCAGCGGGTGCGCCACGAGGGCCTCGAGTGGTACGCCGCGGGGGCACCCACCGCGGTCGCGGAGGCCTGCACGGCCCTGGTGGGCCGGGTCGAGGGGTGATCGACGGGTGATCGCCCGTCGGTCGTGATGGCCTAACCTGCCACCACCATGCTCGAGCGCTTCCGCGGGTTCTGGACCCGCCTCCTCTCTCCCGTCGCCCGCTTCCTCATCCGCTGCGGGGTCAGCCCCGACGCGGTGACGCTCGTCGGCACCCTCGGTGTCTGCGCGGGTGCCCTCGTCTTCTTCCCGCAGGGCCACCTGCTGGCCGGCGTCCTCTTCATCACCGCCTTCGTCTTCTCCGACCTCATCGACGGCTTCATGGCGCGGGAGACGGGCCGCACCAGCAAGTTCGGTGCCTTCCTCGACTCCACGCTCGACCGCATCGGCGACGGCGCGATCTTCGGTGGTCTCGCCCTCTACTGGGCCGGCCCGGGCGACTCGGACCTCTACCTCGTGCTCAGCCTCGTCTGCCTCGTCATGGGCAGCGTGACGTCCTACGCCCGGGCGCGGGCCGAGGGCCTGGGATACGAGGCCAAGGTCGGCATCGCCGAGCGGAGCGACCGCCTGGTCTCGATCCTCGTCATGACCGGTCTGGGCGCGCTGTTCGACCTGCCGATCCTCCAGCAGGTCACGTTGTGGGCGCTGGCGGCGGCGAGCACCGTGACGGTCGTGCAGCGCATCTGGGTGGTCCGCCAGCAGGCCCTGGCCGAGCACGACGCGACGGCCGGAGGGGCGTGAACCTGCCTCCGGCCGAACGTGACACTCTGAATGTTACATAACCCTTGACATCGTCCTGGGCGCGACGCAGGCTGGTGCGACCGGGTGGTTCTCCGCCACCCCCGCGCCGGCCACGGCGCGGTCCGCGACGACGAGGAGGGCACCATGTCCGCCCAGGCCCACGAGCTGCACCCGATCGACGGTGGTGACACCTCCGCCGACGCCGCCGAGACCCGGTCCCGGCTCGAGCTCATCGACTGGAACGAGCCGGAGGTGCCCGAGGGCCTGACCGACGCGGAGTACGACGAGGTGCTGCACCGCCTCTCGGTCGCCTCGGTCGAGCGTCACTTCGACGCGTTCGCGGACATCGACTGGGACCACCCCGACTTCGAGGTGCGCGCCGACGACCCGCGCTGGGTGCTGCCGGACGTCGACCCGGTGGGTCGTCACCCCTGGTACAAGGCGCTGCCGCTCGAGGAGCAGATCCGCGTCGGTCAGTGGCGCTACGCCAACATCTTCAAGGTCGGCCTGCAGTTCGAGAACATCCTCATCCGCGGGATCATGCAGTACGTCTTCACCGTCGAGAACGGCTCGAAGGAGTACCGGTACCTCACGCACGAGGCGACCGAGGAGTGCCACCACACGCAGATGTTCCAGGAGGGCGTGAACCGGATGGGCGTCGACGCCCCCGGCATGCCCCGCTGGCTCCGCGCGGTGGCGTGGGCGCTGCCCCTGGCCGCGAGCAAGGTCCCCCTGGCCTTCTTCATCGGCGTGCTCGCGGGCGAGGAGCCCATCGACCACACGCAGAAGGCACTGCTGCGCGAGGACGTCGAGGTCCACCCGATGATCAAGCGCATCATGCAGATCCACGTGGCGGAGGAGGCGCGCCACATCTCCTTCGCCCACGAGTACGTCAAGCGCAACGCCCCCCGCATCGGCCCGGTCGACCGCTTCCTCGTCTCCGTGGCCTTCCCCGTCATCATGCGCGTGCTCGGTGACGCGATCCTGGTGCCGGTGAAGGAGTTCCAGCAGGAGTTCGCCATCCCCGACGAGGTCATCGACGAGCTGTTCTGGGAGTCGCCCGCGTCGAAGGAGTTCCTCAGCGAGCTGTTCTCCGACGTGCGGATGCTCGCCGAGGAGTCCGGTCTCATGACGCGGTTCTCGCGCCGCATCTGGCGTGCGCTCGGCATCGACGGCCGCCCCTCGCGCTACCGCAGCGAGCCGGCCGTCAAGTTCGCCTGACGCCGCCACCGCCGCACCCCCGCCGCGCCCCCGGGGCCGGCCCTTCCCGACATCCCGCCACGCGGCGGCGCCGACACCCGTCGGCGTCGCCGCGTTCCGCTCCCGAGGCCGGAGACCCCTCATGCCCCACGTCGTGACCCGTTCTTGCTGCGGCGACGCCTCCTGCGTCTTCGCGTGCCCGGTCAACTGCATCCACCCCACGCCCGACGAGCCGGACTTCGCGACCGCCGAGATGCTCTACGTCGACCCGGTCGCCTGCGTCGACTGCGGCGCCTGCGTCTCGGCCTGCCCGGTCGGGGCGATCAAGCCGCACACGAAGCTCACCGACGCCGAGCTGCCGTTCCTCGAGATCAACCAGCTGTTCCACACGCCCCCGGCCCCGCGGCCGGTCCAGGCGCCGCTACGGAAGATCGCCCGCACGGATCCCGCGCGGGGTGGCCTGCGGGTCGCGATCGTGGGTTCCGGCCCGGCCGCGCTCTATGCCGCGGACGAGGTGCTCAAGCAGGACGGCGCCCGGGTCACCGTCGTGGACCGCCTCCCGACGCCGTACGGGCTGGCGCGGGCCGGTGTCGCGCCCGACCACCCCGACACGCGCGAGGTGATCGGGCTCTTCCGGGAGATCGAGCGCCAGGAGGGCTTCGCCTACGTGCTCGGCGCCGAGGTGGGCACCGACCTGACCCACGAGGACCTCGCGGCCCACCACCACGCGGTGCTCTACGCCACGGGCGCGTCCCTCGACCGACGCCTCGGGATCCCGGGGGAGGACCTCGCCGGCAGTGGCACGGCGACGGCGTTCGTGGCCTGGTACAACGGCCACCCCGACCACACCACCCTCGACGTGCCGCTCGACGCGGAGCGAGTCGTCGTCGTGGGCAACGGCAACGTCGCGCTCGACGTCGCGCGCATCCTGGCCACCGATCCCGAGCGCCTGGCCGGCACCGACATCGCCGACCACGCCCTCGAGGCCCTGCGCGACAGCGCGGTGCGCGAGGTCGTGCTGGTGGCGCGGCGCGGTGCCGGCCAGGCGGCGTACACGCTGCCCGAGATCACGGGTCTCGCCATGCGCGACGACATCGACCTGGTGGTCGAGGGCGGCCTGCGGCTCGACGCGGAGACCGAGCGGCGTCGGGCCGCGGGCACGCTCGACCGGCTCCTCGAGCAGAAGCTGCGGGTGCTCGAGCAGCTCCCGGAGCCCCGTGGCGCCGGCCGGCGTCGGGTGGTGCTCCGCTTCGGCGCGTCCCCCGTCCGCGTGCTGGGTGAGGGTGCGGTGACGGGGGTCGAGCTCGTCGAGAACGACCTGCTGCTCGACGCCGACGGCACGGTGCGCGCCGTCCCGACCGACCGCACCACCCTCCTCGAGGCGGGCCTCGTGCTCCGCTCGGTCGGCTACCGCGGCCGGCCCGTCGCCGGGGTGCCCTTCGACGCGGCGACGGCGACGATCCCCAACGCCGGCGGCCGGGTCGTCGACGCGGCGGGCGCCGCCGTGCCGGGGACGTACGTCGCCGGCTGGATCAAGCGGGGCCCGTCGGGCTTCATCGGCACCAACAAGAGCGACGCCGAGGAGACGGTCGCCCACCTGGTCGACGACTTCAACGCCGGTGCGCTGCCCGACCCGGCGGGGGCGGCGACGTCGTTCGCCGCGCTCGTGCGGCAGCGCGTGCCGGGCGCCCTCGACCTCGACGGCTGGCGTGCGGTCGACTCCTACGAGCGGGCGTGGGGGGCCGAGCACGGCCGGCCGCGGCGCCGCCTCGTCGACCGCGCCGCCATGGCCGAGGTGGTGCGGGTCGCCGCCGAGCGGCGCGAGCGCGAGGAGCTGGCGCGCGCCCGGCGGGGCCGCAGCACGCCGTGGCGCCGGTCCGAGGGACGGGCGGCGTCCGGACCGGTCAGCCCCCGGCTCTAGGGTGCCGCCCATGACGAGCACGGAGAACGGCAGCACCCCGTCGAGCACCGGCACCTCCCGCGTGAAGCGGGGCATGGCGGAGATGCTCAAGGGTGGCGTGATCATGGACGTGGTCACGCCGGAGCAGGCGAGGATCGCCGAGGACGCGGGCGCGGTGGCGGTGATGGCGCTGGAGCGCGTGCCGGCCGACATCCGTGCGCAGGGCGGGGTCTCGCGGATGAGCGACCCCGACATGATCGACGGGATCATCTCCGCGGTCTCGATCCCGGTGATGGCCAAGGCCCGGATCGGTCACTTCGCCGAGGCGCAGGTGCTGCAGTCGCTCGGGGTGGACTACATCGACGAGTCCGAGGTGCTGACCCCGGCGGACTACGCGAACCACATCGACAAGTGGCAGTTCACGGTGCCGTTCGTGTGCGGGGCGACGAACCTGGGCGAGGCGCTGCGGCGGATCACCGAGGGCGCGGCCATGATCCGCTCGAAGGGCGAGGCCGGCACGGGTGATGTGTCCAACGCGGTGATGCACATGCGCACGATCGGCGGCGAGATCCGGCGGCTGGGTGCGTTGAGCCCGGACGAGCTGTACGTCGCGGCGAAGGAGCTGGCGGCGCCGTACGAGCTGGTGGCGGAGGTCGCGGCGGCGGGCAAGCTGCCGGTGGTGCTGTTCACCGCGGGTGGGATCGCGACCCCGGCGGACGCGGCGATGATGATGCAGCTGGGCGCGGAGGGCGTGTTCGTGGGCTCGGGGATCTTCAAGTCGGGCAACCCGGCGCAGCGGGCCGAGGCGATCGTGAAGGCGACGACGTTCCACGACGACCCGGACGTGGTCGCGAAGGTGTCGCGCGGGTTGGGTGAGGCGATGGTCGGGATCAACGTCGAGGAGATCCCGCAGCCCCACCGCCTCGCCGAGCGCGGTTGGTGACGTCCGCGAGGATCTCCGGGTGATCTGGCTCGGTCTGCTCCTCTTCCTCGCTCTCCTGGTCGGCTGGGTCGTCTGGCTCGTCCGCCGCCTCGCGGTCGCTCCGCGCTGGGACGAGGTGCTGCCCGCCGGAGCCGCGCGCTGGGTGCGGCGCGGCGCGACCGCCTTCGTAATCCTCGGCACGGTGCTCCTCGTCGTCGCCGAGGTGCTGCAGCGGCTGGTCGACCCCGCGCCGTGGCGTCCGCTGCTCTGGCTGGGCCTGACCTGGGTGGCGGTGGTCTGGTACCTGACGCTCGGCCTCGCGCTGGTCGCGCTGGTCTGCGGGGGGCTGCGTCTGCTCCGCCGTCCGGCGTGGCGCGACGCGGTCGCGCGCGTGGGTGCCGTCGGTGCGGTCGTCGTCGCGCTGGGCGCCACCGGATACGGCCTCGGGGAGGCGGCGGACGTGCGCACGAGCGAGGTCGAGGTGACCGTCGACGACCTCGACCCCGGCCTCGACGGCCTGCGGGTCGCCCTGGTGACCGACCTCCACGTCGGCCCCGTGCGGGACGCCGACTTCGTCGCCTCCGTGGTCGACCGCGTCCAGGACGCCGATCCCGACCTGGTGGTCCTCGGCGGGGACTACAGCGACGGCCTGGAGCGCCACGTCGGGCCCTACCTCGATCCGCTCGGGGAGCTGGACGCGCCGTACGGGGTCGTGGCGGTCACGGGCAACCACGAGTTCATCAACGGTGACGCCGACGAGGTGATGGTCCGGCTCGAGGGCCTCGGCGTGACCGCCCTGCGCAACGAGAACATCGTCGTCGAGCGCGACGGCGCCCGGCTCGTGGTCGCCGGTGTGCACGACGCCGTCGGCGAGGGCGACGACGCGCCCGATCCCGACGCGGCGCTGGCGGGCACGAGCCCCGACGACGCGATCCTGTACGTCGCGCACGAGCCCTCGCAGGTCGAGGGCGGCCGCGGGATCGACGTGCAGATGTCGGGCCACACGCACGGGGGCCAGCTGTGGCCGTTCGGCTACCTGGTGCGCCTCGACCAGCCCACCCTGGCGGGCGTCGACGACGTCGAGGGCGTCCAGGTGGTGACGAGCCGCGGGGCGGGCGCCTGGGGCCCGCCCGTGCGGGTGGGGGCTCCGCCGGAAGTCGTCGTGGTGACGCTCCGCGCGGGTTGACGAGGTCACCCGAACGTTGATGGGGATCTGTGCATAGCGAACGCCTCGTGGTTGTGTGGGTGATGTCCATCACATCGCTCGTCTGGGGAGAAGAGCCATGCAGAAGATCACGAAGGGGGCGATCGCCGCGGGTGGCGCGGCGGTGCTCCTGCTCGGCGGCGCCGGTTCACTGGCGTTCTGGAACGCGACCGCGGACGTGCCGGGAGGTGCCGTCGACTCCGGGGAGCTGACGCTGACACCGGTCGCGGCCGGCCAGTGGACGTTCAACGGGGACCCGATCGCCGACCCCGGCGCCGTCACCCTCGTGCCGGGCGACGAGCTCGCCTACAGCGGCACCTACACGATCGGCGCCGAGGGCGACAACCTCGAGGCCGACGTCGCCGTGACCGGCGGCGCGGCGGCGGGCTCGCTCGCGCCGTACCTGACGACGTCGCTCGACTACACCGTCGACGGTGCCGACGACGTCGACGCGATCACCGAGGCCAACGACGGCGACGTGCTCGCCGTCGACCTCGCGATCAGCTTCCCGTTCGGCACGACGGCGGACAACGCCTCGCAGCAGCAGACCCTCGACCTGGGCGCGGTGTCCATCGCGCTCACGCAGACCGACGCGACGCCCTGAGGGGCCGCGTCCGTCGGAGCAGGCCGTGACGCGCCGGCGTCGCGTCCTGGGTGGGGCGTGGCGTGCGCTGTGCGTCGTCGTGATCGCGCTCGGGGTGCTCGTGGTCGGGGTCGCCGTGGTCGTGCCGCGCCTGGGCGGCGCCACGCCGTACACGATCCTCACGGGGTCGATGGAGCCGACCTACCCGCCCGGCACGCTCGTCGTCGTGCGCGAGGTCGATCCCGACGACATCGTCACGGGCGACGTCGTCACCTTCCAGCTGCGCTCGGGCGAGCCGGCCGTGGCGACGCACCGCGTGGTCGGGACCGGCCGCAGCACGGTCGGCGGCGAGGTGGTGCTCACGACGAAGGGCGACGCCAATGCGACCGCCGACGCCGAGCCGGTCCGTGCCGTCCAGGTGCGCGGCCGGGTCTGGTACGCCGTGCCCTGGCTCGGCCACGTGGGCGCCGCGCTGGGGGCCCCGACCCGGCAGGTGCTCGTGTACGTCGCCGCCGGCGCGCTCCTCCTGTACGCCGCGGCCATGGTGGTCGCGGGCGTGCGGGAGCGGCGTGCCGGCGTGACGAGCACCGGTGGGACCGGTGGGACCGGTGATGCCGCCGGACGGGGCGGCCGGCACGGGGGATGAGGACGGGATGACCCGGTGGGACGGAGTGCTCGCGGTCGCGCTGCTCGGCGCGGCCGCGGTGCTCGGCGTGCCCGCCACCCTCGCCGCTCCGTCGGCTCCGTCGGCTCCGTCGGCTCCGTCGGCTCCGTCCGCGGGCGGGCCCGTGCCGGTCGAGGTGAGCCACGACGGCCGGGCCTGGTCGACGTCGCTGGAGGAGCCGCTCCTCGACCCCGACGTGCGCTGGGTGCCGGGGGACACCCGGACGGCCCGGTTCCACGTCCGTCACCACGCCCCGGAGGGAGGAGTGCTCGACGTGAGGGCGCGCCTGCTGCCCGCGGCCGACCGGGGTGACGCCTGGCGGGACCTCGACCTCGCGGTCCGCGTCGGGAAGGACCCCTGGCGCTCGGTGGCGACCGGAGCGGGGGACGAGCCCCGCCAGGTGCGGGTGTCGGCCCCGGCGGAACCGGGCGAGGATCAGGTCGTCGTGGTCCGGGTCGGTGTCGACCCCGCCGTGCGGGGCGACCAGGCGCGGGCGGCCGACCTGGCCGTGGAGGTCGCGCTCGTCGGCGCGGCCGCGGGGGCCGAGGGCGAGGACCCGACGAGCCGCCCCCTCGCGCCCCAGGGCCTCCTGGCGCTCGGGCTGCTCGCCTGTGCCGCGGGCGTCTTCCTGTGGGCGACGCGGCGTCGCCCGGAGCAGCCGTGAGCGGCGGGGCGCACCGGGCCGGACGCGCCGGACGCGCCGGGCCGTTGCCCGGAGCGGCCCGGACGCGGCTGACGCGGGCTGCCCTCGCGTCCGTCGCGGCCGTCCTGCTGCTCCTCGGGGCCCAGGGCACGTTCGCGTTCTGGAGCGACCGCGCCACCGTGACCGGCGGGCCGATCACGTCGGGCTCGCTCGACCTCACCGTCGACGGGTCGCAGGGAGCGCCGTCCTACGCGAAGACGGGGCTCACGCTCAACGGCATGCTGCCGGGCGAGAGCGTCGCCGAGACGGTCGTGGTGCGCAACGTCGGG